>NZ_JBOUVX010000002.1:0-667500 GCF_050789285.1 Saliniferula longa
GATGAGCCCGGACGGCGCCCCTTTGCCGAGCGGCATGGTTACCGGACCGGTCCTGATCCTGCTTGGCCCGCCGGGGGCGGGCAAGGGCACGCAGGCGCGGCTGCTGCACGAGCGCTATGGACTTGTGCAGCTTTCGACCGGCGAGCTGCTGCGCGCCGCGGTCGCGGCCGGCACCGAGGCCGGACAGAAAGCGAAGGTGGCGATGGAGGCGGGCGCCCTTGTTTCGGACGAGATCGTGCTGGCGATCCTGGCCGACCGGCTGGTCGGGCCCGATCTGGGCCAGGGCATTATCCTCGACGGGTTTCCGCGCACCGCCGCGCAGGCGCGCGCGCTCGACGCGCTTCTCGAGACGCGCGGCCGGCGGATCGCCGCGGCGATTTCGCTGGAGGTGGACGATTCCGCGATGGTCGAGCGCATTTCCGGGCGGTCTGCCTGCGCGGCATGCGGAGAAGGCTACCACGACAGTTTCAAGCCGCCCCGCAAGCCCGGCGTTTGCGACAGCTGTGGCGGAACGGCCTTCATGCGGCGCGCAGATGACCGCGCGGCGCTTGTCACATCACGCCTCACCGCGTATCACTCTGAAACCGAACCGCTTATCGGCTACTACAGAGAGCGGGAGGTGCTGCATGCGGTCGACGCGATGGCCGAGATCGCCGCGATTGCAGGGGCTTTGGGACAGATTGCGCAGGACGCGATCGCCCGAGGCGGGAAGGAATGGCCCGCCGCCAAGGCGGGTCTGACAGGGGAACCAAACTGAGACGCCGCCGCGGCGGCATTAGGGACGGAGAAACATGGCGGAAAGTTCGAAACGCACGGCCGGCTCGGCCGACAGGAATGCCTACTGGTCAGCCAACGTTCGGTTGATCCTCATCTCACTCGCGATCTGGGCGATCGCCTCGTACGGCTTCGGCATCCTGCTTCGGCCGATGCTTTCGGGCATCGCCGTCGGCGGCACCGATCTCGGCTTCTGGTTCGCGCAGCAGGGGTCGATCCTCGTCTTCCTGGTGCTGATCTTCTTCTATGCCTGGCGCATGAACAAGATCGACCGCGAATTCGGCGTCGAAGAAGAATAACCCAGCGGAGGACATGATGGATCAGTATACCCTGAACCTTCTCGTCGTGGGCGCGTCCTTCGCGCTTTACGTCGGGATCGCGATCTGGGCGCGCGCCGCGTCCACCTCGGAATTCTATGCCGCTGGACGCGGGGTCAACCCGGTCATCAACGGCATGGCAACGGCGGCCGACTGGATGTCGGCGGCCTCGTTCATCTCGATGGCGGGCCTGATCGCCGCCGTCGGCTACAACAACTCGTCCTTCCTGATGGGCTGGACCGGCGGCTACGTGCTTCTGGCGCTGCTGCTTGCCCCCTATCTGCGCAAGTTCGGCAAGTACACCGTTCCCGAGTTCATCGGCGACCGCTTCTACAGCCAGGGCGCGCGCATCGTCGCCGTGATCTGCCTGATCGTGATCTCGGTCACCTACGTGATCGGGCAGATGACCGGCGCAGGCGTCGCCTTCTCGCGCTTCCTCGAAGTCGAGATCTCGACGGGCCTCTACATCGCCTCGGCGGTCGTGTTCGTCTACGCCGTTCTCGGCGGGATGAAGGGCATCACCTATACCCAGGTGGCGCAGTACTGCGTGCTGATCGTGGCCTACACGATCCCGGCGATCTTCATCTCGATGCAGCTGACCGGCAACCCGATCCCGGGCCTTGGTCTGTTCTCCGACCACACGGCTTCGGGCCAGCCGCTGCTGACCAAGCTTGACCAGGTCGTCACCGATCTTGGCTTCGCGCAGTACACCGCCGCGACGTCGCCCTGGTCGATGGCGCTCTTCACGCTGTCGCTGATGATCGGGACCGCGGGTCTGCCGCACGTGATCATCCGCTTCTTCACCGTGCCGAAGGTTTCGGACGCGCGGTGGTCGGCGGGCTGGGCGCTGGTCTTCATCGCGCTGCTCTACCTGACCGCTCCGGCGGTGGGGGCGATGGCGCGCCTGAACATCATCGACACCATCTATCCCAACGGCCCCGAGAACGAGGCGGTGCTTTACGAAGAGCGTCCGGACTGGATGCGGAACTGGGAAGTCACCGGCCTGATCACCTTCGAAGACAAGAACGGTGACGGTCGGATCCAGTTCTACAACGACAAGAACGAAGGGTTCGCGGCAGCCGCAACCGAGCGTGGCTGGGCCGGAAACGAGTTCACCTACAACAACGACATCCTCGTTCTGGCCAACCCCGAGATCGCCAACCTTCCGGGATGGGTCATCGCGCTCATCGCGGCGGGTGGTCTGGCCGCGGCACTTTCGACGGCGGCAGGCCTGCTTCTGGCCATCTCGTCGGCGATCAGTCACGACCTCATCAAGTCGACGATCAATCCCAACATCTCCGAACGGTCGGAACTGCTTGCCGCCCGTATCTCGATGGCGGGGGCGATCGTGCTGGCGACCTATCTTGGCCTGAACCCGCCGGGCTTCGCCGCCCAGGTGGTGGCACTGGCCTTCGGTCTGGCGGCGGCGACGATCTTCCCGGCGCTGATGATGGGGATCTTCTCGAAGCGGGTGAACTCCGCCGGGGCGATCGTGGGGATGCTGGTCGGCCTTATCGTGACGGCCGTCTATCTCTTCACCTACCTTGGCTGGTTCTTCATCCCGGACACCAACATGCTGCCGAACACGGCCGACAACTGGCTTTTCGGCATCTCGCCGCTGGCCTTCGGCCCGATCGGCGCGGTCCTGAACTTCGCTTCGGCCTACATCGTGTCCGGCATGACGCAGGAGCCGCCGGAGGAGATTCAGGAACTGGTCGAATCGATCCGCGTGCCGCGTGGCGCGAGCGGCGCGACCGGCCACTGAGCCCGATGTGCGGGCCGGGGCAACCCGGCCCGACACCGCACCAACCGGCCGCGCGCGCACGACTGCCCGCGCGGCCTTTGCTTTCCAGGACACCCGCATGACGCCCTCGTCCGACGCCACGCTGAGCTTTCTTTCCTCGGTGCATCCCTACGACAGCCTGCCCCAGGCCGAACTTGCCACGCTTGCCGGGCAGATTGCCCAGCGCAGGGTCGCCGCGGGCGAGACGATCTATGAAGCCGGCCAGCCGCTTGAGGGCCTTTACATCGTCCAGTCCGGGCAGGTGGACGTCTTCGATACGACCGGGCACCAGATTTCCGCCCTTGGCCCGCGCAACTCATTCGGAGAGCGCGGCCTCATGCGCGACGGGCGCGCCGCCACCACCGCGCGGGCAGCGACCGAGGCGCTGCTTCTGGTTCTGGCGCCCGAGACGTTCCGCGCGCTGACCGAAGACCACACCGCCGTTCGCCGCTTCTTCGAACGCGGGGCCGCGGCGGCGCCCGCCCGGCGCTCGGACCTCTCCACTCAGAAGGTCGAGGCATTGATGGCCCGCGGCCCGATCTCGGTCGCGCCCGACGCGACCCTGCGCGAGGCCGCCGGCCTGATGCGCGACCACAATGTCTCCTGCCTGTGCGTGGTCGAGGGCGAGCGGCTGACCGGCATCCTCACCACCGGCGACGTGACCGAGCGCGCCGTGGCCGAGGGTCTGTCGGGCGACACGCCCGTGTCCGGCATCATGACGCCGGGCCCCTTCGCCCTGTCGCCGGCGGCGCTTGGATCGGATGTGCTGCATGCCATGCTCGAACGGCGGATCGGCCATCTGCCGATCACCGAGGGCGGGCGGCTTGTCGGCATCGTGACACAGACCGACCTGACACGGTTCCAGGCGGTGTCGTCGGCCCGGCTGATCGGCGAGATCGCCCGCGCGCCGGACGCAGCGGCCATCGCGCAGATCACCGCCAACATCCCGTCCCTTCTGGCGCAGCTCGTCGCCGCCGGAAACCGGCACGAGGTGGTCACGCGCCTTGTCACCGACATCGCCGATGCCGCGACACGGCGCCTTCTGCGGTTGGCTGAGGACCGGCTTGGGTCGCCGCCGGTCCCCTATCTCTGGCTGGCCTGCGGAAGCCAGGGCCGGCAGGAGCAGACGGGCGTGTCGGACCAGGACAACTGCCTGTTCCTTTCTGACGACGCCCGGCCCGAGCATGACGCCTATTTCGCCGAACTTGCGGCCTTCGTCTCGGACGGGCTGAACACCGCCGGCTACATCTATTGCCCAGGCGAGATGATGGCGACGACCCCGCGCTGGCGCCAGCCCGTACGGGTCTGGCGCGATTATTTCCGGGGCTGGATCGCCAAGCCGGATCCAATGGCTCAGATGCTGGCCTCGGTGATGTACGACCTGCGGCCGATCGGTGGCAACGAGGGCCTCTATGCCGGCTTGCAGAGGGAGACGCTCGAAGCCTCGGCGGCGAACTCGATCTTCATCGGCCACATGGCCTCGAACGCACTGAAGCACACCCCGCCGCTGGGGCTTCTGGGCGGCTTCGCCACGATCCGGTCGGGCGAGCACAAGTCCGAACTGGACCTGAAGATGAACGGCGTCGTGCCGATCGCCGATCTTGGCCGCATCTACGCGCTGCGTGGCAAGCTGACCGAGATCAACACCCGCGCCCGGATCGTCGCCGCCACGCAGGCCGGCGTGGTCAGTCCCTCGGGCGGGTCCGACCTTCTGGCGGCCTATGACCTGATCGCCGACCTGCGCCTGACCCACCAGGCCGACGAGGTGCGCAACGGTCACAAGCCCGACAACTTCATGGCGCCCTCAAGCCTCTCGGCGCTGGAACGCAGCCACCTGCGCGACGCCTTCGTCGTCGTGCGCACCATGCAATCGGCCCTGAGCCATTCCCACGCCGTCATGAGCTGACGCGGACCGCAGGCAAAGGAGACCGCAGCCTTGATCTTCGAATTCATCGCAACCGTCGTATCGGGGTTCGCCGCCGGCGGCATCGCGATGGCGCTTCGTCGACTGAGTGGGGGACGGCTTCCGAAATGGCTGACCCCTGCCGCGGCGGGGACGGCGATGATCGCCTTCGCGATCTGGTCGGAATACAGCTGGTTCGCCCGGACGAGCAATGCGCTGCCCGACAGCTTTGTCGTGGTGTCGCAGAACAGTTCGAGCGCCCCGTGGCGCCCCTGGACCTATCTGCGGCCGATGACCGACCGCTTCGCCGCGATCGACACCGCAAGCATCCGCAAGAACGCGTCCGTTCCCGACCTGCGTCTTGCCGACACCTATTTCTGGGGCCGTTGGGCGCCGGTGAACATGGTGACGGTGGCCTTCGACTGCGCCGGACACCGACGCGCGCCAATGGTCGAGGGGATTACCCTGGCCGATGACGGCGCGATCCTTGGCGCGACCTGGCTGGCCGTGCCCCCCGACGACCCGACCCTTGCTGCTGCCTGCGCGGAAGGATGACCCGATGGGCGAAAAGCTGAGCCTGAGACTGCGCATCTTCCTGTTCTTCGCGCTGATCGGACTTGGCGGCGCGGCGGTGCTGGGCGCGGGCCTGTGGGTCGGCTTCCGCCGGTTCGACGCGGCCAATCCCGCCACCGCCTTCTGGGTCTCCGGCATCGTCGGCGGGCTTGGCATTCTTGGGCTGGCGGCCTGGGTCTGGCTTCTGTTCGACGAGAACGTGGCCAAGCCCATCCTGAAACTGGCGGGCGGGCTGCGCACCCATGCCCATGCAGCGGGCGCGGCGGCGATCGACGAAGACGCGGCACGCTATCTTGGCGATCTTGGCCCCGCTGCGCAGGCGGCGGCGCGGCGGCTGGCGCGCGCCACGGGCGAGATGTCGAGCCTTCTGACCGAAACGACCGAGGGGATCGCCCAGGAAAAGGCGCAGCTTCAGGCGCTTCTCGCAACGGTGCCGGCGGCGATCCTGATGTGCAGCGCCGACCATCGCGTGGTGTTCTACAACGGCGAGGCCGCCGCGCTGCTTGACGGTGCGCCACCCCGGCTGGGTCGCCCGATCTTCGACGCGCTGAGGCGCGAACCGGTCGAGGCAGCCCACGACAGGATCGAGGACGGTGGCGATACCGAGTTCGTCTGCGGTGCCACCGGCAGCGACCGCACGATCCATCTGCGGATGCGCCGCGCGGCCGAAGGAACCGGCTATACCCTTGTGCTGCGCCCGCTTGGCCGGATCTCTACCTCGCGCGAAAGCTGGCCGGTCACCGATTTCCGGGCTTCGGCGCTGGCGCGCACGCTGGATCGGCTGCTTGGCGCCCGAGGCCTTTCGGTGGAAGCCGCGGCGGGAACCGCGCGGCTGTCGGGCGACCCGCTTCAGCTTGCCGCGCTGCTGGGCCACCTCGTGGCGCGTCTGTCGACGACCGGGGCGCGGTCCTTCTCGTTACTTATCGCCGAGGCGGGCGATCCCGTCGACGTCACCCTTGGCTGGGCCGGCGCCCCACCGACAGCGCGCGAGCTTGACGGCTGGCTCGAGGACGACCTCGATCCCGGCGTGTCCTATGTCTCTGGGCGGTCGGTCCTTGACCTGCACGGCACTGCCATCACGTTGGCCGAGCCAAAGGCCGGCCGGTCGGCGCTGCGGCTGACCGTACCGCGGGCCAAGGGCGACCCGGGCGCACCGTCGCTACGCGCGGTCTTCGATTTCGCCCTTGCCCATCCCCTGCCCGACAGCACCGACCGCCTGCGCGACCGGGTCTTCGTCGTCTTCGACACTGAAACGACGGGCCTCGACCCGCAGCGCGACGAAATCGTGCAGCTTGCCGCGCTGCGCATGGTGAACGCGCGCATCGTCGCCGACGAGGCGTTCGAAACGCTCGTCGATCCCGAACGCGGCATCCCGGCCGCGTCGACCAAGGTGCATGGCATCTCGGACGCGATGGTCTGCGACGCGCCGCGCATCGACACCGCCGGGCGCCTTTTCCACCGCTTCGCCGAGGACGCCGTCCTGGTGGCGCACAACGCGCCCTTCGACATGGCCTTCTTCACCCGCCATGAAGGCCGCATCGGCCGGCGTTTCGACAACCCCGTGCTCGACACCGTTCTGCTGTCGGCCATCGTCTACGGGCAATCCGAGGATCACAGCCTCGACGCGTTGATCGCGCGCCTCGGCATCACCATCGACCCAGCCCTGCGCCATACCGCGATGGGCGACGCGCAGGTCACGGCACAGGCGCTGGAGCGGCTGATTCCGCTTCTCGAAGAGATGGGACTGGTCACGCTGGCAGACGTGATCGCCGCGGCGCGGCGCCACGGCCGGCTACTCAGGGACCTGAACTGACCCCGCCCGTCACCGAAGGCGTGGAAGCTCGGCGAAGAAATCCTTGTTCTGGCAATAGCCCGGCGCCGCCTCTGCGCGGTCCGGATGATCGGCTTCCCAGGCTGCGCAGGATCCCGGGTAGGGGCACTGGCAGCACCGGTCGAGGATTGATCCCAGGGCGTCGTCCGTCACCCGGCCGTCGACCACGCGGTCGCCCAGATCGACGCCAAGACGCCGCACCATCCCGCGGGCCAGCCGCGCATGTGCGGCGCGATCACCCTTGGGGAAAGTCTCGTCGGTCATCGCAAGCCTCCTGCTACCCTATGGGGCGCAGGCTGTCACCGGCAGCGGGCAACCACCCTGATCTGGATCAAGCGGGGGTCAAAGACCGGCGGCGGTCTGGCGCACCACCTCGATCCGCTGGGCGTTCGGCGGGTGCGAGCCGAGGAACCGGTCGCCCGGATCGGGGATGCGCGCAAAGAATTCGGCCCCCCGCAACGGATCGAAACCCGAGCGGGCCGTGATGACGGTGCCAAGCTGGTCGGCCTGCAGTTCGTAATCCTTAGAAAACGCGCGCGAGCCCACGGTCGCGCCAAGGTCCTGTGCCAGCGCGACGCCGTCTCCGTTGAAGCCCCCCGCCTGAGCCAGCGCCCCGGCCACGACCGCGCCCAGAACCGCGGTCTGCTGGGTCTGCGGGATATGGCCGAGGATGTGGTGTGCCGCCTCGTGACCAAGGACGAAGGCAAGCTCGTCGCCGTTGCGCGCCGCCTGCACCAGCGCGACGTTGAACACGATGATCGGGTTGCCGGCCCGGTCAAGCGTCTGGAAGGCGTTGGCCTGCTTGCGCGGGTCCTCGTCGATCAGGATCGTTAGGTTGCATTTCGCGCCATTGGTGCGGCGAAAGCATTCCTGTTCGGCCACCGGCTCGACCCGCGCGGCGACGGCCGCAAGCCGCGCGGCGGCGGGGCTTCGGCTGCTTGCGACGGGCACCGGCGTCGGGCGCGGCGCGGCTGCCTGGGATGTGGTCTGGCTGGGCGAGGTCGGCGTCGGGCCGGTCGACACCGGGGCGGGCGGGGCCACCGTCACCGTGCAGGCCGCAGTTGCGGCAACAAGAAGGATCGAGGCGGTGGCCTTGCGAAACAGCATTCTGGGCGTGTCCCTTGCAGATGACAGGCGTTAGCTAGGCGGCCCGACGCGCCGCCGCCAGAGGTCGCCCCCTCGACAGCGCGCAGATCCGCCTACATTGATCGCCATGGCCGAGATCGACGTGATATTCAATAACACCTGCCCGATCTGCGCGCGCGAGGTCGGACACTACCGGCGCGCGGCCGAAGACGCGGGCGCGCCGATCGGATTTCACGGTCTGGACGATGCGGCCGTTGCCGCCTGCGGCCTTGACCGCGATGCGGCGGCGCGCCGGTTTCATGTCTGGCGCGACGGAGAACTCCTGTCCGGCGTCGATGCCTTCGTCGCGCTTTGGCGCGAATTGCCGCGCTGGCGATGGTTGGCGCGCGTCGTGTCGCTGCCCCTGGTGCGCCCCCTTGCTGGGGTGGCCTATGACCGCGTCGCAGCCCCGCTGCTTTACGCGATGCACCGCCGGCGCGAAGCCCGGCGATAATCGGTTGCGCCGGCGCAAAGGGAACGCCACTCTTCGCCCATGTTCACGATCGAGCACGAATTCGACGCAACCGTCGTCACCCTGGTGGACGAAGCCGCCCCGCACCGGCAGGAGGACGTGACCGTCACCGCCTTCGAGGACTGCGTCACGGTCGAGCAATACGACCCGCGCACCGACAGCGTGCAGAAGATCACCCTGTCGCTTGCGCAGGTCGGTGATCTTACCGCGGCGCTGAACCTGCCCGAGGGCGTCTATCGGCGCAAACCCTCGGGCGGTTAGGGGGAATTCCGTCGCGGTCCTTGACCCCCGGGCGGCGACGTCCGACATGACGCCATGATCCCATCAGCCGAGGCCCCATGCCCGATCCGAACCAAGCCGCGCTCGACTTCCTTCTGACCCGCCGGTCACGCCCGGCCAAGATGCTGACCCGCCCAGTGCCGGACCGGGCCGCCCTTCGCACGCTTCTGACCGCCGCCGCGCGCACGCCGGATCACGGCAAGCTCGAGCCCTGGCGCTTCATCGTGCTCGAGCGCGCGGCGCTTGAGCGCCTCGCCGCCGCCGTGCCGGCGGCCGGGCTGCGCCTTGGGATCGAGCCCGAACGCGCCGCCAAGATGCAGGCGCAGTTTGCCGAGGCCGACCTTGCCGTGGCCGTCGTGTTTTCGCCGAAGGAAAGCGACAAGATCCCCAAGGTCGAACAGCTTCTGTCGGCGGGCGCGGTCTGCCTTGGACTTCTGAATGCGGCCCTTGCGGCGGGCTGGGGCGCGAACTGGCTGACCGGTTGGGCCGCGCATGACCCCGAGTTCGTCCGCCATCACCTTGGCCTTGCCGAACGCGAAAGCATCGCCGGCCTGATCCACATAGGCACCGCGCAATCCGCGCCGCCTGACAGGCCGCGCCCCGACGTCGACGCGATCACGACCTGGGTCGTGGACTGATGGTCGGCGATTTCCTGAAGGCGCTTGGCCAGATCGGCGACCCGCGTTTTGCCCGGGTGCTTGGCATCGGGCTTGCGCTGACCGTCGGTCTACTCTTCCTCGTGACCGCGCTTCTCGTGACCGTTGTCGGCTGGTTCGCGCCCGAGGTGGTGACGCTCCCCTGGGTCGGCTGGCAGATCACCTGGATCGATAACGCGCTGAGCTGGGCGATCGTCCCGCTCATGCTTGTCCTGTCGGTCTTTCTGATGGTGCCCGTCGCCTCGGCCTTCACGTCGATCTTCCTGGACGAGGTGGCGGATGCGGTCGAAGGCCGGCACTATCCACACCTGGCCCAGGCGCCGCGCAGCAGCTTCGCGGACAGCCTGATCGACGGCCTGCGCTTTCTTGGGGTGATCGTCGCGGCGAACCTTGCCGCGCTGCTGCTTTATCTGGCTGTCCCACCCGCGGCGCCGGTGATCTTCCTGCTGCTGAACGGCTATCTGCTGGGCCGGGAATACTTCACGCTGGTCGCGATGCGCCGGCTGGGACGCGACGGTGCGCGGGCCGCGCGGTCACGTCATGCGGGGCGGATCTGGATCGCGGGAACGCTGATGGCCGTGCCGCTGACCATCCCCCTTCTCAACCTGCTGGTGCCGGTTCTGGGCGCGGCGACCTTCACGCACTTCTTCCACCGGGTCGAGAAACTCTGACGGTGGTCCGGCGCGGTCTAGCCGTCGCGCAGCGATGGCGCGCCGTAGGGGCGCAGGAAATCCAGGTCGTCCAGGCCAACGGCGCCCGACAGGATCACCGCGGACAGCACGGCCCAGATGACGACGGCGATCCCTGTCGTCACCACGATCTTGCGTCGCATCTGCAGGTTCGCCGGCGCGCCGGCCTGGGTGCCAGGGACGATCTGGCCCTGGTCTCCCTGTGTCTCAAGCCGGATCGGCAGGACGATGAAGAGAACCATGAACCAGACGACGGCGAACAGGACGATGGCGGAAACGATGCTCATCAGACCTGCTCGAGTTCGATGAGCGTGCCGTTGAAGTCCTTGGGATGCAGGAACAGGACGGGCTTGCCGTGGGCGCCGATCTTGGGTTCGCCCGACCCGAGCACGCGCGCGCCTTCGGCTTTCAGCTTGTCGCGCGCGGCAAGGATGTCGTCGACCTCGTAGCACAGGTGGTGGATGCCGCCCGAGGGGTTCTTCGCGAGAAAGCCCGCGATGGGCGAGGCATCGCCAAGCGGGTAAAGCAGCTCGATCTTGGTGTTCGGCAGGTCGATGAACACGACGGTGACGCCGTGATCGGGTTCGTTCTGGGGATCGCCCACCCGGGCGCCCAGCGTATCGCGGTATTGCGCGGCGGCGGCCGCCAGGTCCGGCACCGCGATCGCCACGTGATTGAGCCGTCCGATCATCGCCTTCTCGCCTTCCGATCTCTCTTGTCGGGTTATGGGCAGCCAGGCGGCCGCGCGCAAGGGCGCGGCGCTGCCCTGGGGCGCGGCATTGCGCCCGCCATGTGGTGCCGCGGGAGCGACTGCGATAAGCTTTGCCGATGACCACGCCCCCGCCCGACCGCCTGCCCGATCCGACGCTGCGCATCCGCATCGTCTTTGGCGACGCGGCCATGCTGGGCCCGGGAAAGGCCGAACTTCTGTCGCTGATCCGGGAAACCGGGTCCATCGCCGCGGCGGGCCGCGCCATGTCGATGAGCTACAAGCGCGCCTGGTCGCTGATCGAAGAGATGAACGCGGCCTATCGCGCGCCCTTGGTCGAAAGCACGCGCGGCGGCGCGAAGGGCGGCGGCGCGCGCCTGACCGAAGCCGGCGACGCGGTCCTGGGCCACTACCGCCAGCTCGAAGCGATCCTCGCCGATGCCGGCGCAGACCACATCACCGCACTTAGGTCGATGCTTCGCGATATGTCCGCCGAAAGATAACGCTTGCCTTCACGATGGCTTGCCGGCGATATGTCCAGCGGAACATATCCCGTTCAGCGAGCATCGACCATGACCCGCAGACTTGCCGCAGCCCTTGCCCTTGTCACCACCCTTGCGGCCCCCGTCCCGGCCCAGGCCGACGAGGTCGTCGTCTTCGCGGCCGCGTCCATGAAGACGGCCCTCGATGCCTTTGCCCGGTCCTGGTCGGCCGAAACCGGACACGCGGTCACGATCTCCTACGCCGGCTCGAACCAGCTTGCGCAGCAGATCCTCCAGGGCGCGCCGGCCGATGTCTTCATCTCGGCGGCCGTCACCTGGATGGACGAGGTCGAGAAGGCGGGCCTCGTCGTCCCCGGCACGCGCAAGGATTTGCTTGGGAACACCCTTGTCCTGATCGGCCACGGCAAGGAGGCCGCTGAAATCGACATCGGCCCCGGCTTCGACCTTGCCGGCATCCTCGGAGACGGCAAGCTGGCCATGGCGCTTGTCGACGCGGTGCCGGCCGGCCAGTACGGCAAGGCGGCACTGAGGTCGCTTGGGGTCTGGGACGCGGTCGCGCCTTCGGTCGCGCAGTCCGACAACGTGCGTGCCGCCCTTGCGCTGGTCGCGACCGGCGAGGCACCCTTCGGCATCGTCTATGCCACGGATGCGGCGGCGGAAGACAACGTGACCGTCGTGGGGACCTTTCCGGCGGACAGCCATCCGACGATCGTCTATCCCTCGGCGCTTCTGACGGAAGCCGCCGACCCGGCCGACCGCGAATTCTACGCCGCGCTGACCACCTCGGAGGCGGCCAGCGCCGCCTTCGAGGCGCAGGGCTTCGCGGTGCTCGATTGACGACATGGCGGACTGGCTGACCCCCGAGGAATGGCAGGCAGTGGCGCTGAGCCTGCGCGTGTCACTCTGGGCCACGGCGGTGAGCCTGCCCCTCGGTCTTCTGGTGGCTTATGCGCTGGCCCGCTGGACCTTCCCGGGGCGGCAACTGCTGAACGGGCTGGTCCACCTGCCGCTGATCCTGCCGCCGGTCGTCACGGGCTATCTTCTCCTGCTGACCTTCGGGCGACGGGGCGTCCTTGGCGAACCATTGGACGAATGGTTCGGCATCGTCTTCGCCTTCCGCTGGACGGGGGCGGCGCTTGCGGCGGGCATCATGGCCTTCCCGCTGATGGTGCGGGCGATCCGCCTGTCGATCGAGGCGGTGGACCCAAAGCTTGAACAGGCGGCCGGCACCCTGGGCGCCTCGCGCCCCTGGGTCTTCCTCACCGTCACCCTGCCGCTGATCCTGCCCGGCATCATCGCGGGCGCCATCCTCGCCTTCGCGAAGGCGATGGGCGAGTTCGGCGCAACCATCACCTTTGTCTCGAACATCCCGGGCCAGACCCAGACCCTGCCCAGCGCGATCTATTCGTTCCTTCAGGTGCCGGGCGGCGAAGGCACGGCGATGAAGCTTGTGCTGATCTCGATCGCGGTCGCCATGACGGCGCTGTTCCTTTCCGAAGTCGTGGCACGGAAGGTCGCCGCGCGGGTCGGCGGGCGATGACGCTGTCGGTCACTGTCCGTCAGGCCTTCGGGGCCTTCACCCTTGACGCCGCGTTCGAGGCCCCGCGCGGCATCACCGTGCTGTTCGGACGCTCGGGGTCGGGCAAGACGACGGTCGTGAACGCCGTCGCGGGGCTTCTGAAGCCCCAGTCCGGCCGGATCGCGGTCGACGGTCACGTCCTGCTGGACACCGCCCAGAGGATCTTCCTGCCTCCGCACCGCCGGCGCATCGGTTATGTCTTTCAAGAGGGCCGCCTCTTCCCGCACCTGACCGTCCGCCAGAACCTTGGCTATGGGCGCTGGTTCGCCCCCAAGGAGGCACGGCGCGAGGACTTTGCCCACGTCGTCGAGATGCTGGGGATAGGGCCCCTTCTCGACCGCCGCCCGGGCGGCCTGTCGGGGGGCGAGAAACAGCGCGTGGCCATCGGGCGCGCGCTACTGTCCGCGCCCGAGATCATCCTTGCCGACGAACCGCTCGCCGCCCTCGACGAGGCGCGCAAGGCCGAGATCCTTCCCTATTTCGAGCGGCTCCGCGACGAAGTGGCGGTGCCCATCCTCTACGTCAGTCACTCTGCCGCCGAGGTGGCGCGCCTTGCCACCACCGTCGTCGCGATCGAGAACGGTCGGGTCACACGGGCCGGCCCCGCGGCCGACGTGCTGGGCGACCCGGCCGTGACCCCCCTTGGCCCGCGCGAGGCCGGCGCGATCCTCGAGACGCGTGTTCTGTCCCACCACGACGACGGATTGACCGAGCTTGCGGCCGGCGACGATCGGCTGTTCCTGCCGCGCCTGCCCAGTGCTGTCGGAACGCCGGTCCGGGTTCGGATCGCCGCACAGGACGTCATGCTGTCGGTGCCCCGCCCCGCGGGGATGTCCGCGCTGAACATCCTGCCGGCGACCGTGGCCGACGTCCGCTCGGGCGACGGGCCGGGAGCGATCGTGTCGCTCGACACCTCGGCGGGGCGGATCCTCGCGCGGATCACCCGACGCTCGGCGGCGGCGCTGGGTCTTGCGCCCGGCACCGCCTGCCATGCGGTCATCAAGTCCGTTGCCGTAGCCCCCGAAAACGTGGGCGGGTCGTCGCGCTAAAGCGGCCACCAGGCCACGCCGGCGGGCGGCAGTGTCTGCCCCTCCCACGTCACCGGCTCGGGCGCGTAGTTGAAGACAAACCGGTGGGTCCCCGTGTCGCGCAGGCGCAGGCCGTCGGGCAGATCGACCGTGGCGATCCCCGCCTCGCGGCAGGCGTCGGCGACGATGGGCGCCCAGCCGTCGGCATCCGGCCATCCGGCGACGTAGCGCAGCCGCGCGTCGCCCGCCACGGCCGGCCGCCCGTCGGCGGTCATGGCAAGCGGCGTGCCGGACCCTTCCAGATGCTCGAACCAGTGGCGGAAGGCCCCGCCGTCCGCAAGCGGCACCGTGGCCGCCGGCGGCAGGCTTTCAACAAGGTCGACGGTCCAGTCGAGCCCCTCGATCGCCGGTGGCAGCGGCACGGGAATCGCCATATGGGGCGTCTTGGCGTTCGTCCGGGGACCAAGAAGCAGCACCGCGCCGCTCTTGCGCAGGGCCTGCAAAAGCGCGGGTGGCACATGGCCAAGACCCGGCGCAAGGATCAACCTGTACTGCGACAGGTCGGCCGCCTCGGGCGGCAGGATGTCGATCGACAGGCCCTTGCGGCGCAGCGCCCTGTAGGTCTCGAACATCAGGCGGAAATAGCTGAAGTCGCGCCCTTGCGGCTGAACCTCCCACATCCACGACGAGGCATAGTCGAAGATCATCGCGACCTGCGCCTGCGCGGTGCCGACCTCGGGCAGGTCCCCGATCTCGCGCGCCACCTGTGCGGCCTGCGCCAGCGCCGGCGCGGGCGCGCTGTCGGGGCGCAGAAGGCCCGCGTGCATCTGTTCCTGCGCGAACGGCGCCTGGCGCCAGCGGAAATAGCACACCGCCTCGGCGCCGTGGGCGAAGGCCTCCCAGGCCCAGAGCCGCGCCATGCCCGGCAAGGGGGCCGCGTTCCAGGGCGCCCAGTTCACCGGGCCGGGCTGCTGTTCCATGATCCACCAGCGGCCCCGCCCGACGGCGCGGTAAAGGTCGTGGTGAAAGGCCTGGTTGTCGGGATCGCCCTGCCGCAGGAAGCGGGCGCGATGCGCCTCGTCGGCGTCGAGACGGTCGGACAGGAAGCCAAGCGGATAGCTGTCCCAACTGGCGATATCAAGGTCGGCGCCCACCGCGAAATGGTCGAACGACACCTCACGCCCCATGTAGTTGTGGATCAGGGGCGCGTCCGAACGCGCGCGCAGGATCTCGGCCTGGTTGCGGTTGAACCGCACCACCTGGTCCGACGAGAAGCGCCGGAATGCCAGAGAATGCGCCGGGTTCGGCTCGGTCACGGTCAGGTTCGGCAGGTCGATCTGATCGAAGCTGTCGACCTCCATCGACCAGAAGACATTGCCCCAGGCGCGGTTCAGCGCGTCAGGGCTTTGGTAGCGCTGCGCCAGCCAGTCGCGAAACGCGCGGCGGGCGGCGTCGGAATAGCTGAGCGTCGTGTCGTGGCAGCCGTATTCGTTGTCGATCTGCCAGGCGCCGATGCGCGGATCGCGCCCGTAGCGGTCGCCGAGGACCGTCACGATCCGGCGGCATTCGGCCAGATAGCCGTCGTGGCTGAAGCAATAATGCCGGCGCGAGCCGAAGCCGCGCGGGCGTCCCTGCGCGTCGAGCGCCAGCATGTCGGGATACTTCTCGACCACCCAGCGCGGCGGTGTGGCGGTGGGAGTGCCAAGCACGATCTTCAGACCCGCATCGGCCAGGATCCCGATCGCGCGGTCGAGCCAGTCGAAATCGAACCGCCCCGGCGCGGGCTCGAGGCGCGACCAGGCGAATTCGCCGATCCGCACCCAGGTCAGCCCGGCCTCGGCCATGCGCCGGGCGTCCTCGGCCCAGATCTCTTCCGGCCAGTGTTCGGGATAGTAGCAGACGCCAAGCGTGCGTTTCAAAGGATCACCCTGTGTTCGGCCTGTCCCGTTCCGGCATCGGCCACGGCGAAGGTCATGCCCTGCTCGGGAACGGCCAGTTGCGCGTCGCTCAGAAGCTCGAGCGCCGAGGTGCAGTAAAGCGTGGTCAGACCCGGCCCGCCGAAGGCCGGGCACGAGGTATGGTCGGCCGGGAACGCCACGGCGTGCTGGAAGTGACCGGCGGCGTCGTAGCAGGCCACCCGACGCGCGCCCCACTGGGCGTTCCAGAAATTGCCCTGTGCGTCGCAGACCGCGCCGTCCGGGTTCAGACCCTCGGGGCGCAGGTCAAGCCAGGGTTCCGGATCGCCCGCGGGCCAGCCATCGCGGGGATCAAGCCGCTGGCGCATCACCACGCCGGTCGTCGTGTCGGTGAAATGCGCGTGCCCGCCGTCGGGCGCGAAGCAGATCGCGTTGGGGATGGTGAGGCCGGCATGAAGCCGGCGCACCTCGCCCCGGTAGAAGCGCCAGATCGCGCCGACGCCCTCTTCCTTCAGCTTGCCCATCGTGCCGATCCAGAACCCACCCCAGGGGTCGGCCCGGCCGTCGTTCGACCGGGTCGTCGGATCGTCGTCCTCGAGCGGCGCGACGGTCTCGGCCGCACCGCTTTCAAGATCGAAGAGAAAAAGCTTCGTCTCGCTTGCGATCAGCAGGCGGTCGCGATCCACCCAGCCCGTGGCCGACACATGTTCGGGGAACTGCCAGACCTGCGTCTCGCCCCCCGTCCGCGTCAACAGGCGATGGCCGAGGATGTCGAACCAGAACAGCTGCCCGCGCTCGGGGTGCCAAAGCGGGCCTTCGCCCAGCGCGCAGCGGGTCGGGTCGAAGACCTGCGCGCTCATGCCGTCTCGTCCCAGGCGGCGACCATGACGCGGGCTTTCGTGGCGACGTCCCCGGCAGTGTCGCCAGGCGCATAAAGCGAGGTGCCAAGTCCGAACCCGTCGGCCCCCGCCCCGCGCCAGGCGGCGAAATCGGCGGCGCCGACACCGCCCACCGCGAAGACCTGCGTGCCCACCGGCAGCACCGCGCGCAGCGCACGAAGGCCGCCGGTGCCCATCTGCGAGGCCGGAAAGATCTTCAGCCCATGCGCCCCGGCCTTGAGCGCGGCGAAGCATTCGGTCGCCGTGAAGACGCCGGGGAAGCTTTCCAGCCCCATCTCGCGGGTCGCGCGGACCACCTCGAGGTCGGCGTTGGGCGACACGATCAGCCGGCCGCCGGCATCGCGGACCCGGGCGACCTCGCCCGTGGTCAGCACGGTTCCCGCACCGATCAGGGCGACATCGCCGAAGGCCCGCGCCATGGCGGCGATGCTGTCGTAGGGATCGGGTGAATTCAGCGGGACCTCGATCCGGTCGATTCCGGCCTCGATCAGGGCGGCGGCGACCGGGGTCGCCTCGTCGGGGCGAAGCCCGCGAAGGATCGCGATCAGGGGGCGGCTCATCGGGTCGTCTCCATCGTCGCGAGGCGGGCCGCAGCCAGGCCCGCCCGGGTCATCGCGGCCCCGTCCGCGGCCCGCGTCGGCACGCCCTGCGCCCCCAGCGCCGCAGCATAGATCGCCGACAGCCTTGGCGCGCCGACCAGCGCCACGTCCTGTCCCAACCAGTAGGGCCGCGCACCTGCCAGTTCCAGGCCGATCAGCGCGCCCGACAGCCGCGCCCGCGCCACCGAGGGATCGAGCCCCTTCAGAAGCGCCTCGGCCCGGATCGAGAACAGGCGTGCGGCGATCGCCTCGGGGCGCGACATCGCATCCGAGACAGCCTGCACGAAGGCCTCGGCATCCCAGCCCTCGCCCACGGTGTGCCGAAGGACCGAGGCCGTCGAGAGAAGTTCGAACAGCTCGCCCGTCATGAAGCTGCGGAAGCTCACGATTTCACCGGCCGAGACCTGGACCCATTTCGAATGGGTGCCCGGCAGGCAGATCACGCCGTCGAACCCCGGGGTCGTGGCCAGAAATCCGGCGATCTGCGTCTCTTCGCCCCGCATCACGTCGGCGGGGTCAAGCTGGCGCACCCCGGGCACGACGCGCACGTCAATCCGGGGATCGGTGACCGGTGCCGCGACCAGCGCGCCGGGAAGCGGGCGACACGGCACCGTGGCATAGGGCGCCTCGACCCAGCCCTGACGAGAGCCGACCATGCCGCAGGCCACGACAGGCATGCGTGCGGACCCCAGCCAGGGCCCGATCAGGCGCAGCAGCGCGGGTTCGAATCCGGTGCGCGACAGCCGTCCCATGCCGTCGTCCGACGCAGCTTCGGCGCGCATGGTCCCGTCCGGCGACATGGCCCAGGCGCGCAGGTGCGATGTGCCCCAGTCGACTGCGATCCAGTCGGCGTATTCGGTCTCGCCGCTCACCCCGTCACCACCACGCCGCCGTCGATCACCAAGGCCTGACCCGTCATCGCCTTCGAGGCGTTCGAGGCAAGGAACAGGCAGCCGCCCACGATATCCTCGGGTTCAAGCGCATCCTTCAGGCATTGGCGATCCAGATGCCCGGCCAGCCCTTCCTCGGTGACCCAGAGATCCTTCTGCTTCTGGGTCAGCACCCAGCCGGGCGCCAGTGCGTTGACGCGAATGCGGTCGGGCCCGTACTCGCGCGCAAGGCTGCGGGTCAGGCCGTTGATGCCCGAATTCGCCGTCGTATAGACCGGGTAGCCCGCGTTCCCCATCATGTAGCTGATCGAGGTGAAGTTCACGATCGACCCACCGCCCACGGCCTGCATCCCCGGGATCACCGCCTGCGCGGCGAAGAAGTAGGCCTTGAGGTTGATGGCGATGGACCAGTCCCAGAAGGCCTCGTCGACCTCCAGCGGATCGTGGCGCTTGTCGTTGGCCGCGTTGTTGACCAGCACGCGGATCGTTCCCTGCGCTTCGGCGGCGGTGGCTATGCAGGCCTTCAGACGGGCGATGTCGGTGATGTCGCAGCTTTGGTAATGCGGCCGGACGCCGTGCTTCTGCTCCATGGCGTCACAGAAGGCCGTGGCGTCCGAGCGCTGGACGAAGGCCACCCTCGCACCCTGGCCCATGAACCCGTCGGTCAGCGCCGCGCCGATGCCGGATCCGCCCCCGGTGATGAAGACGGAAACACCCTGAAGGTCTGGAAAGATCGGAAGTGTCATCGGGCTAGTGGCTTTCTCTCCAGGGAATGCGCGTGTCCTTTCCGACCAGGAAGTCGAGGTCGGCCCCCGTGTTGGCCTGGGTCACGTGGTCGACGTAAAGCTTGCCGTAGCCGCGCGTGAACGCCGGCGGATCGGGCTGCCAGGCCGCGCGGCGCGCGGCGAGCTCGGCCTCGTCCACCAGAAGCGTCAGCTCGCCCTTCGAGGCCGAAACCCGGATGCGGTCGCCGGTCTTCACCAGCGCGAGCGGGCCGCCGGCCTGCGACTCGGGGGCGACGTGAAGGATCACGGTGCCGAAGGCCGTGCCGGACATGCGCGCGTCCGACACCCGCACCATGTCGCGCACGCCCTCGCGCACCAGCTTCGCGGGGATCGGCATGTTGCCCACTTCGGCCATGCCGGGATAGCCCTTGGGCCCGCACCCCTTCAGGACAAGGATCGTGTCGGCCGTCACCGGCAGGTCGTCGCGGTCGATATTGGCCTTCAAGTCCTCGATGGTCTCGAAGACGAAGGCCTCGGCCTCGTGCTCGAGCAGCGCGTCGGTCGCGGCCGAGGGCTTCACGATGGCCCCGTCGGGAGCAAGGTTGCCGGTCAGAACCCGAAGGCCCGCGGCCGGCTTCAGCGGCGCGTCGAAGGGATAGATCACGTCGCGGTCGAAGACCTCGGCCCCGTCCGCATAGGCCGAGATGTCGCCGCCCATGACCGTGGTGGCCTTGCGCAAGTGGCCCGAAAGCTCCTTCAGCACGGCGGGAATGCCGCCGGCATAGCAGAAGTCCTCCATCAGGTACTTGCCCGAGGGCATGCAGTTCACCAGCAGCGGGATCCTGGACCCGATCTCGAAGTCCTGAAGCGTCAGGTCGACGCCGACCCGGCCCGCCAGCGCAAGGATATGGACGACCGCGTTGGTCGATCCGCCCACGGCCGCATTGGCGAGGATCGCGTTTTCCAGCGCGCCGCGCGTCACGACCTTCGACAGGCGCAGGTCCTCTTCGACCATCTCGACGATCCGCCGCCCGGTCATGTGCGCCAGCGCCTTGCGGCGGGCGTCGACGGCGGGAAGCGTGCCGTTGGTGGGCAGGCACATGCCCATCGCCTCGACAAGGCTCGACATCGTCGAGGCCGTGCCCATCGTCATGCAGACCCCGGCCGAGCGCGACATGCCGCTTTCGGCCGCCATGAAGTCCTTCAGCGTCATCTCGCCCGCGCGAACCGCTTCCGAGAACTTCCAGACGTCGGTGCCCGAGCCGATGTCGCGACCCCGGTACTTGCCATTCAGCATCGGCCCGGACGAGACGACGATGGTCGGCAGATCGACCGAGGCCGCGCCCATGAGCTGCCCCGGCGTGGTCTTGTCGCAACCGCCCAGAAGCACGACGCCGTCGATCCCGTAGGCGCGGATCGCCTCTTCGACATCCATCGCCAGAAGGTTGCGGAACAGCATGGCGGTCGGCTTCATCTGGGTCTCGCCGGTGGACGAGACGGGGAATTCCACCGGGAAGCCCCCCATTTCCCAGACCCCGCGCTTGACCGCCTCGGCGAGGTCGCGCAGCCCATGGTTGCAGGGGTTGAGTTCCGACCAGGTGTTGCAGATCCCGATGATCGGGCGGCCGTCGAAGACGTGATCGGGAAAACCCTGGTTCTTCATCCACGAGCGGTGGATGAAGCCGTCCTTGTCGAGCTTGCCGTACCAGTTCGAGGATCTGCGTTTCGTCATCGGGGAATGTCCGCCTCCGGCGGGAGTATTTGGAAAGAGAAGAACATCACGCCGCGCGGCGCGGGCGCGCCCAGTCCGGCAGCCAGTCGACGTGGGCGGCGAGCAGGTCGTCGACAAGGCCGCGGATCTGCCGCAGGTCGAGCTCGGCGGCGGTGTGGGGATCCATCATGGCGGCGTGGTAGACATGTTCGATGTTCTCGTCGAGCAGCGCGCGCACGGTGAGTTCCTGCACGTTGATCTGGCTGCGCATCAGCGCGACGAGCTGCGGCGGGATGTCAGCGACGACCGAGGGCTGCACGCCGTTCTTGTCGACAAGGCAAGGCACCTCGACCGCGGCGCCTGCGGGCAGCTGCGGGATCTGCCCGGTGTTGGGCAGGTTTCCATAGGCCACATACGGCGTATCGGTCACGATCGCGTTCATCATGTCGGCGGCGAACTCGTGGGACTTGCGCACCTCGAGCGTCGCGGCGGACTTGAGCGCCTCGGCCTGGGCTTTCCAGCCGGCGATCTGTTCCTCGCAGCGCTTGGGGTATTCGTCGAGCGGGATGCCGAAGGACCGGATCAGGTCGTCGCGCCCCTCCTTGATGAACCAGGGGACGTATTCGGCCAGATGCTCGGAACTTTCGGTGCAGAAATAGCCCAGATGCTCCATGACCTCGTAGCGGACCCGGTTGGGGCAGCGCGTCATGTGCAGCGGCGGCTTCGGCAAGCGGCCGGCGCGGTAGCCCTCGTGCAGGCGGGGATAGAGGCTTTTGCCGGTCTGGTCCTCGAGCCGCAGGAAGAAGGCCACGTGGTTCACGCCGGCCACCTTGAACCGGATATCGGCGGGCGCGAGGTCAAGGTCGTGGGCCAGTTCCTCGACCGTGTTCTGCACCGAATGGCATAGCCCCACCTGCCGCACATGCGGAAAGCGCTCGGCCAGCGCCCAAGTGTTGATCGCCATGGGGTTGACGTATTGAAGCATCAGCGCGCCGGGGCAGACGGCCGCCATGTCCTCGGCCACCTTCCACAGGTGCGGCACGGTGCGCAGGCCGCGCATGATGCCGCCGACGCCCAGCGTGTCGGCAATGGTCTGGCGCAGACCATAGGCCTTGGGGATCTCGAAGTCGGTGACCGTGCAGGGGCGATAGCCGCCGATCTGGAAGGCGGTCACGACGAAGTCGGCGCCCTCAAGCGCGCGGCGCCGGTCGGTGTAGGTCTCGACCCGGGCGCCCGTGCCCATCGCGGCGATCATCTTCCTGGCCACAAGCTCGGATTCGGCCAGTCGCCCTTCGTCGATGTCCATCAGCGCCACGGTCGCGTCGCGCAGGGAGTCGAAATGCAGCATGTCGCCCACGATATTGCGCATGAAGATCGTCGATCCCGCGCCGACGAAGGTGAGCTTGACGGTCATTTCACGGCTCCAAGCGTGAGGCCGGCGATGAAGTGCTTCTGCATCAGGAAGAACATCGCGACAGGGGGAAGCGCGGCCAGGATCGAGCCTGCCGACACGAGGTGCCACTGCGCGATCCACTGGCCGTTCAGCGACGACAGGCCCGCCGTGATCGGCTGGGTCTGCGGTGTCGACGTCAGCACCGTCGCCCAGAAGAAATCGTTCCAGATGAAGGTGAAGACCAGCACCGACAGCGCCGCGATCGCCGGCCGCATGAGCGGCAGCACGATGAACCAGAAGATCCGCCATTCCGCGACGCCTTCGACGCGGGCGGCCTCGATCAGTTCATAGGGCAGCGCGCGGATGAAGTTGCGCATGAAAAGGGTGCAGAACCCGGTCTGGAAGGCGACATGAAAGAGGATCAGCGCCGAATAGGTGTTGTAGATCCCGAGGCTCACCGAAAGCTCGCGCACGGGCACCATCAGGATCTGGAAAGGCACGAAATTGCCCGCCACGAACATGAAGAACACCAGCAGGTTCGACCGGAACCGATAGATCCCCAGCGCGAAGCCCGTCATGCACGACAGCGCGACCGCGCCGATCACCGTGGGGATCGTCACGATGAACGAGTTCAACATGTAGCGCCCGATCGGCGAGTTGCGGAAGACGTCGGCGTAGTTGTGAAAGGCGATCGCCGACGGCATCCCGAAATAGTTGCCCTGGGCCAGGTCCGCACCGGGGCGGACCGATGTGATCGCCACCCCGATCAGAGGCAGAAGCCACAGGATCAGGACGATGGGCAGCGCCACCTGGTAGGCAATGCGGGAGGAGGCCGAGACCTGCTGGATCGGACGGGGAAACATCTCAGTATCCCTCCCTCTCGTCGCGGACCATCTTCCAGATGAAGCCGGTGATGAAGACCATCATGATCAGGAACAGGACCACCGCGATCGCCGCGCCGTAGCCCATGCGATAGCCGTATTCCGACAGCGCCTGTTCGTACATGTAGAAGCTCAGCACCCGGGACGATCCGAACGGACCACCGTCGGTCATGATCGAGACAAGGTCGAAGCTGCGCAGAGCACCGATGATCGTCACCACGAAGGCGATGAAGGTGGCCGGGCGCAGTTGCGGCAGGATCACGTGCCAAAGCATCCGCCAGCCCTTCGCGCCGTCAAGGCGGGCGGCCTCGACCTGGTCGGCGGAGACGTTATTCAGGCCGGTCAGATACAGGATCATGCAATAGGCCGTCTGCGGCCAGAGGCCGGCGGCGATGATTCCGTAGGTCACAAGGTCAGGATCGGCCAGCACGGCGACCCCGTCGCCCGTCATCCATTCGATGAGCTTGTAGAACAGCCCGAAGTTCGGCGCGTAGAACCACGAGAACATCAGGCCCACGACGACCTGACTGATGACGAAGGGGAAGAAGAAGAGCGATTTGTAAAGCCGGATCCCCCAGACCGTCTGGTTCAGGAAGATGGCGATGAAAAGCCCCATGGGCACCGCCAGCAGGTACAGCACCAGCCAGATGACGTTGTTGTTCAGCGAAACGGTGAAGGCCGGATCGGTCCGGAGTTCCTGGTAGTTGGCCCAGCCGATCCATTCCCTCTGACCCAGCCCGTCCCAGTCGTAGAACGAGATCACGAAGCTTTGGAAGATCGGCCAGAGCACGTAGATGGTGAACATCAGAAGACCGGGCGCCAGGAAAAGCCAGGGCGTCAGACGCTGCTGGTTTCTGCGCCACCAGCCCGATCCTTGACGGCGGGCGGGAACGGCGGGTTCGACGATCGCCATGCGCGGGCCTCCCGGTGCGGCGGGCGGGCGCGTCCGGCCTCTGCCCGTGGTCGTGTCCTTGCGGAAACGGCGGCCGGTTTGACCCCGGCCGCCGCATTGTGCGTCAGTTGTAGATGCGCTGACGGGCCTGCTCGAGCCGCTCGAGGATGGCGTCAAGCTGCTCGGGCTGAACCATGAACTGCTGGAAGCCCTCCATGCCGACCTTCGCCATTTCGGCCGGCGCGTCGCGGTCGAAGAACTGCGCGATGCCACCATCGGCGGTCGACAACATCTCGAACCCGGCGACAAGGAACGGATCGTCGGCGTTGACGCTTGCGTTCTTGTTCGTCGGCAACTGGCCCACGGCCGCGTTCCACTTGGTCTGCGCCTCGGGCGAAGCCATGAAGGCGAGGAACAACTTGGCGTCCTCGACGTTCTGTGCGCCCGCCGGGATGTGGATCGTGTCGGTCGGCGCCTCTTCGGCCCGCGCGATGCCCGGCGTGATTTCCGGGAAGACCATGAAGCCGAGGTTGTCGTTCGTCATGCCGCCTTCCTTGAAGACGCCCACGGCGAAGTTGCCCATCACGTAATGGGCGGCCTTGCCCTGCACGAGGATCGCCGCCGCGTCCTGCCAGTCGATCGCGGCGTGGTTTTCGGTGATGTAGGGCTGGATCTTGGCGAACTCGGCGAAGACCGCGCGCACGCTGTCGTCGGTCCAGGGGATCTCGCCCGCGGTCAGTTGCATGTGCCAGTCGTAGCCGTTCGTGCGCAGCGACAGGTAGTCGAAGATGCCGGCCCCCGGCCAGAGCGCCTTGGTGCCAGTGGTGATGCAGTCGATGCCGGCAGCCTTGAACTTTTCGCAGTTCTCGAGGAATTGCGCCCAGGTCACGCCTTCGGGGCCGGGAACGTCCACGCCCGCGGCGGCATAGGCGTCACGGTTATAGTAGATGCCCCACTGGTAGTAGGTGTAGGGGATCCCCCACTGCTTGCCGTCGATGGTCATCGAGGGCAGCGAGGCCGACAGGCTGTCGGCCAGGCCGTTTTCGGCCCAGACATCCGAGACATCCATGAACTGCCCCGCACTGACGAAGGGCGCCATACGGTTGCCGGCGTACCAGTTGGCAAGGTCCGGCGCGTCGGCAGTCAGGAAGTTGCGGATCGCCGTCTTGTAGCCTTCGTGATCGAAGTTGTTGAGCTGCACGTCGATATCGGGGTTTGCGGCCTCGAAATCGGCGATTAGCGCTTCCATCGCGGCAAGCGGGATCGGATCGTAGTCGGCGTTGTATTTCAGGACGCGCTGCTGCGCATGCGCCGCCCCCGTGGCAAGCACGGCGACGGAAAGCGCCAAGGCGGCGCGCCGGGTGATCTGGAACATGCTGGTCCTCCCTAGGTCAGTTCCACTATGTTGAGTTTCATTATTCGAAACTCGGTTTTGTATATTGAAATCATAACCGCGACTCGCCTATGCTTGTCAACAGTCCGGTGAGGCGCCGCCAAAAAGGTCGCCCGGACGGGCCCGGACGGGGGAGGGAAGGGGACATGGCCGCAGCAGGTTCGGGAACCGGCTCTGCGCCCGCATCGGGCGACGGCACCGTCGGCAAGGCGCTTGACGTCCTCGACCAGATCGCCGCTTTCGGCCGCCCGGTCCGCTTCGCCGAATTGCAGGCGGGCTCTCGCTTCCCCAAGGCCACGCTCTATCGTTTTGTACAGACGCTGACGAACCAGGGGATGCTGACCTTCGATCCCGACCGGCACACCTATGCGCTTGGCGTGCGGCTGGTGCGCCTGGCCCATGCCGCCTGGCAGCAGTCGTCGCTTGCCCCGCTGGCTCGTCCGCATATCGACAGGCTGGCGGCAGAGGTGGGCGAGACGGTGCACCTGGCGCAACTGGACCACGCGCAGGTGCTGTACGTCGACAAGCGCGATCCCGAACGTCCGGTCGCCATGTTCAGCCAGGCCGGCAAGGTCGGACCGGCCTATTGCACCGGGGTCGGCAAGGCGATGATGGCGTGGCTGGACGAGGATGCGCTTGCCCGGGTGATCCCGCAGCAGTCGTTTCACCGATTCACGCCATCGACCATGACGACCGAGGCCCAACTGCGGGCCGAACTGCTGGCGATCCGCGCGCGCGGCTTCGCTTACGACCGTGAGGAGCACGAACCCGGCATCATCTGCGTGGCGTTGCCGATCCTGTCGCACACCGGCCGCGTGCTGGGTGGCCTGTCGGTGACCACCTCGACCGCGCGGCGCTCGCTGTCCGACATCGAGGCGCTGGTGCCGCGCATCCGCCGGACGGCGCAGGCGATCTCGGCCGAGGCCGATACCTGGCATTTTCCCGAAGAAACCGAACCAAGAACAAGGACCGCATGACATGTCCGGAGTGACCCTTGAACGCGTGATCAAGCGCTACGGCGACGTACAGGTGATCCATGGTGTGAATCTGTCGATCGAGCACGGCGAGTTCGTTGTCTTCGTGGGTCCCTCGGGCTGCGGGAAGTCGACGCTTCTTCGCATGGTCGCGGGCCTCGAGGAGACGACCGAGGGCCGCATCTCGATCGGCGAACGGGACGTGACACGGGAAGACCCCTCCGAACGCGGGGTAGCGATGGTGTTCCAGACCTACGCGCTTTACCCGCACATGACGGTCGAGGAAAACATGGGCTTCGGCCTGCGCATGACCGGCCATCCCAAGGCGGACATCGCGCGCAAGGTCGGCGAGGCGTCGAAGATCCTCAAGTTGGACGACTATCTCAAGCGCAAGCCCAAGGCGCTGTCGGGCGGGCAGCGCCAGCGTGTGGCCATCGGCCGGGCCATCGTGCGCGGGCCCGAGGTGTTCCTGTTCGACGAGCCGCTGTCGAACCTCGACGCGGAACTACGGGTCGAGATGCGGGTCGAGATCGCGCGCCTGCACAAGGAAATCGGCGCGACGATGATCTATGTCACCCACGACCAGGTCGAGGCGATGACGCTGGCCGACAAGATCGTGGTGCTGCGCGCGGGCCGCATCGAACAGGTGGGCGCGCCGCTTGACCTTTACCGCGACCCCGACAACCGCTTCGTGGCGGGCTTCATCGGCTCGCCCTCGATGAACTTCCTTGCCGCGACGGCCCGAAAGGGCGCGGTCGAGGTGCCGGGACTTAAGCGCGAGGTCCCGACTTCGGCGACCCTTCCGGCTTCGGGACGCGCGATCACGCTTGGCCTCAGGCCCGAGCATCTGACCGTCGATCCCTCGGGCGATACCCATGTGGTCGAGCTGACCGAGGCGCTGGGCGGCGTGTCCTATGCCTATCTTTCTTGCGCGACGGGAGAGCGCCTGATCGTCGAGGAACGCGGCGACGAACGCTCGCGCGAGGGCGCGCGGGTGGGCGTTGCCTTCGATCCGGCCAGGGCGTTCCTTTTCGATGCCGAAAGCGGGCTGCGGATCAGATAGCGATCACAGCGCGATTTCGAGCCCGTCGCGGCCGACGGTCACCGGCCCGTTCCAGACCCCGGCGCAGCGTGCCAACCAGTCGGCCTCGGTGAAGCGGGGATCATCCACCGGGATAAGGTGGTTGAGGACAAGTCGCCCGACGCCCGCCCCCCGCGCGATCCGTGCGGCGTGGTCGGCGGTGGTGTGGGCGGCATGTAGGTGCGCACGCAGGCGGTCGCCCAGCCCGGTCTTGCGCACGATCTCTTCCACGCCCTCGGGCAACATCGCCTCGTGCACCAGCACATCCGCCCCCTGCGCGAACGCGGCAAGCGGCGGGTGATGCGCGGTATCACCCGACAGGACGACCGACCGGCTGCCGTCGATCCGCAACGCGTAACAGGGCGCGATGGGCGGGTGCGGCACCTCGAGGGCGCGCAGGGTCAGTCCCGGTTCGTTCAGAACCTCGCCCTCGGCAAGGATCGAAAGGTCGACCAGATCGGTCAGGGGTCTGCGCCCCTCGTCCTCGACCCGGATCGCAGTGTCGACGGCCATCGACGCGAGAAACCCCTGCCAGTAGCCGTCAATCCCCGCCGGCCCGAGAACGCGGATCGGGCGTGCAAGGCCGGTGGTCCAGGCCGTGTGCAGAAGTGGCCCAAGCTCAAGGACATGGTCGGAATGCAGATGCGTGATCAGCACCAGATCCAGTGTCCGCAGGTCCACGCCGGCCTCGACCAGCGACCGGGTCGCGCCGATGCCGCAATCGACGAGGATCCGCCGCCCGTCCAGTTCGACCAGCGTCGCGGTCGGCATGGCGCCGCCCTGGCGGATCGCCGGCCCCCCTTTCACGCCCAGAAGCACGATGCGGTTCACGGTCCGCCCTCCGTTTCGCGGCCGGTTCGCAGCCCGTCGGCCGTCTCGCGCACGATCTCGGCGATTTCGAGAAGCTGCTTGGTCAGCGGGCTGGACCGGCGCCAGACCATGCCGATCGTCCGCGAGGGCCGGGGTGCGCCGAACTGGGCGACCGCGACCGACGCCGACCGGGTTTCGACAGGCACCGCCATCTCGGGAAGAAGCGTCACCCCGATGCCGGCGCCCACCATCTGCACAAGCGTGGACAACGAACTTCCGTCGAGGATCTCGCGCGGGGGGGCGGGCTGCATGTTGCAAAACGACAGCGCCTGATCGCGGAAGCAATGGCCCTCTTCCAGAAGCAGAAGCCGCATCTCGCGCAGCGACTCCGGCCCCGGGACGGGCTTGCCCGCGTCCTCGCCCGGGCGGACCAGGACGAAGGCTTCGCTGAACAGCTCGACTTCGGTCAGCGAGGGCTCTGAAACAGGAAGCGCCACGATCGCGGTATCAAGCCGCCCTTCGGCCAGTTCCAGAAGAAGCTTCGGCGTCACCGTCTCGCGCACATGAAGGTCAAGCTCGCCATGGCGTTCAGTCAGGCGGCCGATCAGGGTCGGCAGAAGGTAGGGCGCGATGGTTGGAATCACCCCGATCCGCAGCCGTCCCGCCAAACGGTCGCGGGCCGCCCGCGCCAGATCCTCGAGCTCGTCGACCGAACGCAGGATATCGCGGGCGCGGGCGGCGAACTCTTCGCCCAGACCGGTCAGGCGCACCTGCCGCGCGCCGCGCTCGAAAAGCGGGGTGCCGAGCGTATCTTCCAACTCCTTGATCTGCATCGACAAGGCGGGCTGCGAAATCGCGCATGTCTCGGCCGCGCGGCCAAAGTGGCCGTGCCGTGCCAGCGCCTCGACGTAACGCAACTGGCGAAGGGTGAGGCTGTTCATAATTTTTTCTTATCACCGCGATCAGAAAATACAACTTAAACTGATATCGCATCTTTGGTATAGCCGGGGCGGCGATGCTTGTGGGTGCCCCCGCCTTGGCGAATCGGGCGCCCTTTTCCGCAGCCGTTGATAACGACGCAGCCACGATCGGAGAGAGAGATGGACGGAAACGACAGCCCGAGCACGGGCAAGTGCCCGGTAATGCATGGCGGCAATACCGAAGTCGGCAAGGACGTGATGGAGTGGTGGCCGAACGCGCTGAACCTCGACATCCTGCACCAGCACGACAGCAAGGCGAACCCGCTGACCGGGTTCGACTATCGTGAAGCCGTCAAGACGCTCGACTTCGAGGCGCTCAAGCGCGACCTCACCGCGCTGATGACAGACAGCCAGGACTGGTGGCCGGCCGACTGGGGCCACTACGGCGGCCTGATGATCCGCCTGGCATGGCACTCCGCGGGCTCGTACCGGCTGGCCGACGGCCGCGGCGGCGGGGGGGCGGGCAACATCCGCTTCGCGCCGCTGAACTCGTGGCCCGACAACGGCAACCTCGACAAGGCCCGCCGGCTGCTGTGGCCGATCAAGAAGAAATACGGCAACAAGATCAGCTGGGCCGACCTCATCCTTCTGGCCGGCAACATCGCCTATGAATCGATGGGGCTGAAGACCTACGGCTTCTCCTTCGGCCGCGAGGACATCTGGCACCCCGAGAAGGACGTCTATTGGGGCGCCGAGCGCGAATGGCTGGCCCCGTCCGACAGCCGCTATGAGGACGTGCTGAAGCCCGACACGATGGAGAACCCGCTGGCCGCCGTCCAGATGGGCCTGATCTACGTGAACCCCGAAGGCGTGAACGGCCAGCCCGACCCGATCAAGACCGCCGCGCAGGTGCGCGAGACCTTCGCCCGCATGGCGATGGACGACGAAGAGACCGCGGCGCTGACCTGCGGCGGCCACACCGTGGGCAAGGCGCACGGCAACGGCGACGCGGGCACGCTTGGCGCCGAACCCGAAGCTGCCGGGATCGAGAACCAGGGTCTTGGCTGGATCAACCCCAACCTGGGCGGCAAGGCCACGAACGCCATCACCTCGGGCATCGAGGGGGCCTGGACCACGCACCCCACGAAGTGGGACATGGGCTATTTCAAGCTGCTCTTCGGCTATGAATGGGAGCTGACGAAATCGCCCGCCGGCGCGAACCAGTGGCGCCCGATCGACATCCGCGAAGAGGACATGCCGGTCGATCCGACCGACGCGAAAAAGCGCGTCATGCCGATGATGACCGACGCCGACATGGCGATGAAGATGGACCCGAGCTATCGCGCCATCTGTGAGAGGTTCATGGCCGATCCGGACTACTTCTCGGACACCTTCGCGCGCGCCTGGTTCAAGCTGACGCACCGCGACCTCGGCCCGCGCAGCCGCTACATCGGGCCGGACGCACCGGCCGAAGACCTGATCTGGCAGGACCCGGTTCCGGCCGGCACCACCGGCTATGACGTAGCCGCGGTGAAGGCCGCCATCGCCGCAAGCGGTCTCAGCGTCGCCGACATGGTCGCGACCGCCTGGGACAGCGCCCGCACCTTCCGCCAGTCCGACCTGCGCGGCGGCGCGAACGGCGCCCGTATCCGCCTTGCCCCGCAGAAGGACTGGGAGGGCAACGAACCGGCGCGTCTTGCCCGTGTCCTTTCGGTGCTGGAACCGATCGCGGCGAAGCACGGCGCCAGCGTCGCCGACGTGATCGTGCTGGCCGGCAACGTCGGGGTCGAAGCGGCCGCGAAGGCGGCGAGCTTCGACGTGACGGTTCCCTTCACGCCCGGACGCGGCGATGCGACCGACGCGATGACCGACGCCGACAGCTTCAAGGTTCTCGAACCGCTGGCTGATGGCTTCCGCAACTGGATGAAGAAGGACTACGTCGTCGCCGCCGAGGAACTGATGCTCGACCGGGCGCAGCTCATGGGCCTGACCGGCCCCGAGATGACCTGCCTTGTCGGCGGCCTGCGGGCGATGGGCGCCAACCACGGCGGCACCAAGCACGGCGTCTTCACCGACCGCGAGGGGGCGCTGACGACCGACTTCTTCGTCAACCTGACCGACATGGCGTGGAAATGGGTTCCGAAAGGCACGAACCTTTACGAGATCCAGAACCGCAAGACTGGCGCGGTGAAGTGGACGGCCACGCGCGCCGACCTTGTCTTCGGGTCGAACGCCATCCTGCGCGCCTATGCCGAGGTCTATGCCCAGGACGACGGCGCCGGGAAGTTCGTCGACGACTTCGTCGCGGCCTGGACCAAGGTGATGAACGCCGACCGCTTCGACATCGCCTGATGTGACCTATGCGCCCGGGCGGGATACCCGGCCCGGGCGCCCTTCGCCGCTTTCGGCGCCCTTAGCTGCCTGCCGTCAGTCCCGAAGGACAAGATCGGCCGGCAGGCTTCCCTCGACCACCCGCAGCGCGTTCGGAATGTCGTTGCCAAGGGCCCGCGCCTCGGCGGCGGCCGGATCGTGCCCATAGGCCAGCCAGCGGTCGATCAGGCGCTGCCGCAGCACATCGACCGGCGGCGACAACATCACGGACAGGTCCCAGAGCGGGTGAAGCCGGCGCCAGGGGTCGTCGTCGAGCAGCAGGTAATTGCCCTCGACCACCGCGATCCGGTGCCCGGGTTCGACCACCGCCGCCCCGGCGATGGCGATGTCACGGGCCCGGTCGAAGCCGGGGATCACCACTTCGGGGTCCTGCCCCAGGCGTTCGATCATGCGCAGGACACCCAGCCCGTCGAAGGTTTCGGGCGCGCCCTTCCGCGCCCTCAGGCCCCGTGCGTCGAGCACCGCATTGTCCAGATGAAAGCCGTCCATCGGCACCAGCGCGGCACGGGCCGCATCGCGGTTCAGGCGGTCGACAAGGGCGCGGGCCAGCGTCGACTTCCCTGCCCCCGGCGGCCCCGCAACCGCGATCCGAAGCCGCAGCGGCGCAGGCGGCAGCCCGAGGATGCGCGCGGCCAACGCCTCGACAGTCCCTTCGTCCGGTTCGGCCATGGTCAGGCGGCGATCGGCTCGGCCGGCGGTTCCTTCGCGCCGGTCATGAAGGCCACCGCATCGCTCATCGTGTAGTCGGCCGGCTTGATCACGCAAAGGCGTTTGCCCAGACGGTGAATGTGGATGCGGTCCGCCACCTCGAAGACATGGGGCATGTTGTGGCTGATCAGGATGATCGGAATCCCGCGCGAACGCACGTCGAGGATCAGTTCAAGCACCCTCCGGCTTTCCTTGACGCCCAGAGCAGCCGTCGGCTCGTCAAGGATGATCACCTTCGACCCGAAGGCCGCCGCCCGCGCCACCGCGACGCCCTGCCGCTGTCCGCCCGACAGCGTCTCGACCGCCTGCCGGATGTTCTGGATCGTCATCAGGCCAAGCTCGTTCAGCTTCTCGCGGGCGAACTTCTCCATCGCCGCGCGGTCAAGCTGGCGGAAGACCTGCCCCATGATTCCGGGTTTGCGCAACTCGCGCCCCATGAACATGTTGTCCGCGATCGACAGCGCCGGCGACATGGCAAGCTGCTGATAGACCGTTTCGATCCCATGGTCGCGCGCGTGGATCGGCGAGGTGAAGTTGACGCGCTGGCCGTCAAGGAAGATCTCGCCTTCGTCAGGGATCACCGCGCCCGACACCGCCTTGATCAGCGTGGACTTGCCCGCCCCGTTGTCGCCGATCACGGCAAGGATCTCGCCCGGGAAAAGTTCGAAGTCGCAGTGGTCAAGCGCGATGACGCGGCCATACCGCTTGACCAGGTTCCTTCCCTGAAGAATGGGTTGCATCAGACCGACACCTTTCTGATCCACTGGTCCACGGCAACCGCCGCGATGATAAGAAGACCGATGAGAAGGAAGGTCCACTGCGCGTCCGCACCCAGAAGGCGCAGGCCCAGCGTGAAGACCCCGACGATCAGCGCTCCGAACAGCGCCCCCAGGATCGACCCCCGCCCGCCGAACAGCGAGATGCCCCCGATCACCACGGCCGTGATCGATTCGATGTTCCCAAGCTGGCCCGAGGTCGGCGAGACCGAGCCTATCCGTCCGATCAGCGCCCAGCCCGCGAAGGCGCAGATCAGGCCCGAAAGGACATAGACCGACACCAGCACCTTCTTGACCTGAACGCCCGAAAGCTCGGCCGCGTCCGGATCGTCGCCCACGGCATAGACATGCCGGCCCCAGGCGGTGTGGCGCAGGGCATAGGCCAGCACAAGGATCAGCGCGACCATGAAGACGACGCCGACGGTGAAGACCGCGCCGCCGACGTTGAACTTGGTTCCGAAGAACTGAAGCAGCGGCGCGGTCGCCTCGATGTCCTGGGCCCGGATCGTCTCGTTCTTCGAGTAAAGGAAGTTGGTGGCCAGAACGATCTGCCACATCCCCAACGTGACGATGAAGGGCGGCAGCTTCATCACGGCGACAAGCCAGCCGTTGATAAGCCCGCAGAGCGCGCCGCAGAGAAGGCCGCAGACGATGGCCAGCTCGACCGGCATCCCGTAGCGGAAGGTGAACTGGCCCATCACGACCGACGACAACACCATGATCGCGCCGACCGACAGGTCGATGCCCTTGGTCAGAATGACAAGCGTCTGCGCGGCGGCAAGGATGCCCACGATCTGAACCTGCTGAAGGATCAGCGTCAGCGCGAAGGGCGAGAAGAACTTCGTCCCGAGAAGCGTGCCGAAGACCAGGATCGACAGAAGCAGCACGATCAGCGGCACGAGCGAGGGGTTCATGTGCAGCGTGTGCTGCAACTTGTGGACGAAGCCTTTGCGGTGATCGTCGAACTCGGCAACGGTCTTGCTGGCATTCGAAAGCGCGGATTCGAAGTCCTGCGCCTTGGACGGGGCGTCCGACATGAAGTCCTCCCGGTCTTGGATGCGTCTTGCTGCGCCTCGCCGCACTCTAGGGGCGCAAGGGTGCCTCCGTCCAGTTCGGCGGGGCACAGAGCGCCCCGCCGACTCTTGTCTCAGAGCGGAATCAGCCCCAGCAGAGGTTCATGCCCTCTTCGACCGAGATCGATTCGACCCCGTCGACCGGCTGGCCGGTCACCAGCGCCACACCGGTGTCGAAGAAGTCCTTGCCCGGAGTCGGCTCGGGCTTCACGCCTTCCGCGGCCCACTTCGCGATCGCCTCGATCCCGAGGGACGCCATCAGCAGCGGATACTGCTGCGACGTCGCGCCGATCACGCCGTCGGCCACGTTCTGAACGCCGGGGCAGCCGCCGTCGACGGACACGATCAGCACGTCGTTCTCGCGGCCGATGGCCTTCAGCGCCTCGTACGCACCGGCGGCGGCGGGCTCGTTGATCGTGTGGACGAGGTTGATCATCGGGTTCTTGGCGAGGAGGTTCTCCATCGCGCGGCGCCCGCCTTCCTCGTTGCCGTCCGTCACGTCGCTGCCGACGAGCCGCGGATCGGTTTCGTCGCCGATCACGTTGGGGTCGGCAAGATCGATGCCGAAGCCCTGCAGGAAGCCCTGGTTGCGAAGCACGTCGACGGTGGGCTGGCTGATGTTGAGGTCGAGCGTGGCGATCACCGCGCTATCGGCATCGGCGCCCATCTTGGCCTTCGCCCACTGGCCGATCAGAAGCCCGGCCAGGAAGTTGTCGGTGGCGAAGGTCGCGTCGGCGGCGTCGACAGGCTCGAGCGGGGTATCAAGCGCGATGACAAGGATGCCGGCGTCCCGGGCCTGCTGCACGGCCGGCACGATCGACGACGTGTCCGAGGCGGTGATCAGGATGCCCTTCGCGCCGTCGAGAATGCAGGTCTCGATGGCCTGAACCTGGGTCTCGTGGTCGCCATCCACCTTGCCGGCGAAGGACTTGAGTTCGATGCCCAGTTCGGCGGCCTTGGCTTCGGCGCCTTCCTTCATCTTCACGAAGAAGGGGTTGGTATCGGTCTTGGTGATCAGGCAGGCGCTGACCGAATGACCCGCCGCCATGGCCGAGCCCGCAAAGGCGAGCGTGGACAGAACGGCAGTCGAAGCGGCAAGCGCCTTGAGGTTCGTCTTCACAATGGTGTCCTCCCAGAACAGTTAGGTCCCGGCACATTTGCCGGTTACGGACGGAGCAGTTTTCGTCACCGCCCTCGCGGCACAGAGTAACCGCGAGTCACCGGCAGCTGTCAATAAATAAATCACTCTGACTTATTATTGACAGGCCGCGCCCGCCTAGCCATTCTGCCCGGGCCATTTCGGGGAGGAAACGGTGCAGCGGAACGGCGTTCTGACCGGCGAGGCCACTGGGTTCGAACCCGCCGTGCGGGGGACGAACCAAAGTGGCCTGCGCGCCCACAACGAACGGCTGGTGCTCACGCTCGTACGTCAGCACGGTCCGCTGTCGAAGGCCCAGATCGCCCGGATGTCGGGGCTTTCCGCGCAGACCGTGTCGGTCATCATGCGCGCGCTTGAGGCCGACGGGTTCCTGGTGAAGGGCGACCCGGTGCGCGGCAAGGTCGGCCAGCCCTCGGTTCCGATCGCGCTGTCGCCCGATGGGGCACATTTCTTCGGACTCAAGATCGGCCGCCGCAGCGCCGAACTGGTGCTTGTCGACTTTCTTGGACGCGTCGTCTCGCGATCGTACCTGACCTACCGCTATCCGACGCCGGAGGGCGTGATCCGCTTCGCCCGCGACGCGCTTGGGCAGATCACCGATCAGATCGACGCCGAAACGCGCCAGCGCATCGCCGGGCTTGGAATCGCGATGCCGTTTCAGATCTGGGATTGGGCGCGCGCCATCGGCCTGCCGCCGCATGCGATGGATGCCTGGCGCGACACCGACGTGCGCGCCGAGATCGAGATGATCTGCGGCTATCCCGTCTATCTCCAGAACGACGCGTCGGCCGCCTGCGGAGCCGAGCTTGTCTTCGGAACCGGCGAAAGGCCCGGCGACTTCCTGTACTTCTACGTCGGCTATTTCGTGGGCGGCGGGGTGGTGCTGCGCGACAATCTCTTCACCGGCCACAGCGGAAACGCGGGCGCACTTGGGTCGATGCCGGTGCCGTCGCCGGATGGGGAGGTCGTGCAGCTGATCGAACTGGCGTCGCTGGCGCAGCTCGAGGCGCGGATGCGCGCGGCGGGGCAGCCGTCCGAAAGTCTCTGGATCTCGCCCGAGGGCTGGCAGGCCGGCCCCGAGGTCCTCGTGCAGTGGATCGAGCATGCCTCATACGGTCTGGCACATGCCATTGCCGCCGCCTCATCGGTGATCGATTTCGAAGCGGTGCTGATCGACGGCTGGCTGTCGCAGGGGTTGCGCCGCGATCTGGTCGACGCGGTGGCCCGGCATCTTGGCCGGATCGACCTTGCCGGGATCACCGCACCCTCGGTGCGCGAGGGCAGCGTCGGACCGGACGCCCGCGCCCTGGGGGCCGCCAGCCTGCCGCTGTCCTACCGTTTCCTTGTGAACACCGGCGCAGGTTTTGGCACAGGTCTGGGCGCGGGCCTTTCGGCGCCGGCCCACATGGCCGAGGCGTAAGGCCGCCCGGTCAGCCCGCGCGTGAGGCCAGATAGACGCGCCAGCCGCCGTGGTCCGTGATGTCCCGCGCACCGTCGATGCCCGCGGACTCGACCAGAAAACCCGTCACCTCGCGCCCGTCCGTCAGGCGCACCCGGCCAAGGCCAAGCGGCATGGGGATCTGGCGCAGGAGCGCCCCGAAGCCACCTTTGGGCAGTGCCCAGAGTTCCAATGCGATCGATGCCCCGCCCTGCGGGACTCGCAACAGGCCCGGGCGTTCCGGCGGCCCACCCGCCAGGGCGAAAAGCCGGTAGTCGGCCGATGTCGACGCTGCCTGAAGGAACCGCCCGCCCAGCGCGGTGATCTGACCATTCAGGGGCAGACCGGACATGTGCGCCCCCACAAGGGCGATCGTGGCTTCATCAGCCAAGGCGTCCGCAGGGAGATCCGGCGCGGCCCGCAAGGGATGACCGGTTGCCCCAAGGGCGGGCGCGGCCGCCGCGTGCAAGCGCTGCGCCAGCCCGGCCGCAAGGGCATCGTGCCCGGCCCGCGCCAGAAGGGTGACGCTACCAGGCCGCCCGTCGACCCTTGGCCCGGTCGGGACGGCGATCCCGCACAGGTCCATCAGGTTAACGAAATTCGTGTAGGTTCCAAGCCGGCTGTTCGGCCCGACCGGATCGGCGTCAAGATCTGCAAGGCCGTAGAAGGTGGGGATCGAAGGCACGCACAGAAGATCGGCCCCCGCCATCAGGCCTTCGGCCCGACGCCGCAGATCGGCAAGGCGGTAGATGCCCCGGAAAGCATCCGCCGCCGACAGTCCGTCGGCCGCGCCGATGATGCGGGCCGTCACGGGATGCACTGCCGAGGGGTCGCGGCGCATCAGATCCTCGACCACGGTCATCCGCTCGGCCACCCAGGCGCCTTCGTAAAGCATCCGCGCCACGTCGAAGAAGGGCGTGAAATCGATCTCGACGATCCGCGCGCCAAGCGCGGCAAGGCGCGCAAGCGCGGCATCGAAACTCACGGCCTGCGCGGTGTCGCCGAAGAATTCGCGGCTCTGTCCATCGGGCACGGCCACCGTCAGAATCGGGGGCGGCGCGACAAGGGGCGGCGCCGGAAGCGCCCGGGAATAGGCATCGCCCGCGTCGAAGGCACAGGCGGCGCGGAACGCCGTCCAGGCATCGGGCACGGTCAGCGCGAAAACCGAAATCGTGTCGAGCGTCCGGCAGGCCGGGACGACTCCGGTCGCGGACAGCGCCCCAAGCGACGGCTTCAGACCCACGATGTTGTTCAGCGCTGCAGGGACACGCCCCGACCCGGCCGTATCGGTACCAAGCGCGAAGGACACGATTCCCCGGGCCACCGCCACCCCCGACCCCGAGGACGACCCGCCCGGCACGATCTTCGGATCGATCGCGTTGCGCGGCACCCCGTAGGGCGAGCGCACCCCGACAAGGCCGGTCGCGAACTGGTCGAGGTTGGTCTTGCCGATGGGAATCGCGCCCGCGGCCCGAAGCCGGGCCACGACGAAGGCATCGGCGGCTGGGACATGGGCGAAGGCCGGGCAGGCCGCCGTCGTCGGCAGGCCGCCCACGTCGATGTTGTCCTTCACTGCGAAGGGCACGCCCCAAAGCGGGAAGGCGTCGGGTTCGAACGGCGGAAGCGCTGCCGCCTCGGCCATTGCCTCGGCCTCGGGGCGCTGGGTGATGAAGATCGCCGGGTCGGCCGCCGCGTCGAGGCGCCGATAGGCCTCGGCGATCACGGCTTCGGGCGACAAGCCTGCGGCATAGGCAGCGTGCAGGGCGGCGATGTCGAAGGACAGGTGCGCGGGATCGGGAAGCGTCATGTGTCCTGAGGCCTGTCGCTGAGGAATTCCACGGGAAGGGTCCACTGGATCAGGACGACACAGCCATCGTCGGACCAGACCCGGTGCGACGTGCCTTCGGGGTTCAGGATCAGGGCCCCCTCAGCGTAGGTTCCCCGATCGTCCGACTGCGTGCCTTCCAGCACCAGGATCGTCTCGAGCCCGCGGTGGTAATGCGCGGGCACCCCCGCCCCTGGCGCATAGCGCAAAAGCGCCACCGCCGGCGGACCATCGTGCAGGCGCGCGATATCGACGCCCTCGCGGAAGGGGGCGAAGGGGGCGTCGCGCCAGCCGCCGCTCAGAAGGTCGGGCAGGTGAAGCGGCTCAGGCACCCAGCGCCCTCCGAACCTCGTCGGTGGTCGCGGTCCAGCCAACGATGGCGCCCTGCGCCCGCACCATGGCCAGCGTCGCGGCCTTGAATTCGGGAAAGTAGCTTTCGGTCGCATCTTCGACCAGCAGGCAGTCGAAGCCGCGGTCGTTGGCTTCGCGCATGGTGGTCTGCACGCAGACTTCGGTGGTGACGCCCGCGAAGAGAAGCGTGGTCACCCCAAGACCCGACAGCACCTCCATCAGCGGGGTGGCATGGAAGGCGCCTTTGCCGGGCTTGTCGATCACCGTCTCGCCGCCCAAGGGCAGAAGGTCGGGCACGATCTCGGCGCCGGGCTCGCCCGCGATCAGGATCCGGCCCATCGGCCCGGCATCACCGATCCGCGCCGATGGCTTGCCGCGCAGGCGCTTGGCCGGCGGGCAGTCCGACAAGTCCGGCAGATGGCATTCGCGGGTGTGGATCACCGGCATCCCCGCCGAGCGCGCACCGTCGAGCAGACGCGCGACCGTGGGCACGATCGCCTGAAGGGGCCGCACATCGTTGCCCAACGAGGCGCCAAAGCCCCCGTCCTCGATGAAGTCCCGCTGCATGTCGATCACGATCAGCGCCGTGCGGGCCGGATCGAAGGTGAAGGCGAAGGGCAGTGCCCCATCGATCCGCGCCATCAGGCGTGTCCCCCCATGTGGTGGCCGATCTCGGCCAGACTGGCGGCACCGGCCGGCGCCTCGAAAGCGATGCGCCCTTCTGACATCACGAGGATTCGGTCGGAAAGCTCCATCACTTCGTCCAGATCCTCGCTCATCAGAAGGATCGCGGCGCCCGCGTTGCGCGCCGCCATGATCCGTGCGCGGATCTCGGCCACGGCCGAGAAATCAAGGCCGAAGCAGGGGTTTGAAATCACCAGAAGGCTCACGTTGCCGGTCAGCTCGCGGGCCAGCACCGCGCGCTGGACGTTCCCGCCCGAAAGCGCGGCGATGGGCGCGTCAAGCGAGGCCGCCTTGACCTTGAACGACGCGACCAGTCGTTCGGCCCGCTCGCGCATCTCGCGTCCCGAAAGCCAGAAGCGGCGGCCCGACCCGTTCAGGTCGAACGTGCGGAAGGCGATGTTCTCGGTCACGCTCATCCGGCCGGCGCAGGCGTTGCGCAGGGGCTCCTCGGGCAGGAAGCGCACGGCAAGCGCGTGCGCCTCGTCCCGGGTTGCGCGGTAGGGCGCACCCTTCACCCGGATCGTCCCGGCTTCGGCGGGGCGCTGTCCCGTCAAAATCTCCATCAGCTCGACCTGACCGTTGCCCGAGATGCCGGCGATGCCCACGACCTCGCCGGCGCGGACGGTCAGGCCGTCGATCGCGATCTCCTTCAGCCCCGAGCGGTCACGCGCGCGCAGACCCGAAAGCTCAAGCACCGGCGCGCCTGCCTTGCCGGTCCGCGCGGCAGGCGCCCGGGCGGCCTCCGCGCCGATCATCATCGCGGCCATGTCTGCGTGATCGAGATCGGACACCTGGCCCGAACCCACATGGCGGCCGCGGCGCAGAACCGACACCTCGTCGGCGAAGGCGGTCACTTCGCGGAACTTGTGGGTGATCATCAGCACGCTGATCTCGCCCGCCCGGCACATGGCGCGGACATGGCCAAGCACCTCGTCGGCCTCGTCGGGCGTCAGCACGCTGGTCGGCTCGTCGAGGATCAGGAAGCGCCGCCCGAGGTAAAGCTGCTTGAGGATCTCGAGCTTCTGTCTTTCGCCCGCCGACAGCCGTTCGACCGGAAGGTCAAGCGGCACACGGAACGGCATCCGGTCCATGAAGGCCGCAAGCGCCGCGCGCTCGGCCGCCCAGTCGATGACGGCGGGCGTGTCGCGGCGGCTGATCACAAGGTTCTCGGCGGCCGTCAGCGACGGGACCAGCGTGAAATGCTGATAGACCATCCCAAGGCCCAGGGCATGGGCGTCGCGCGGGTCGCGCACCAGGGCCTCATGCCCGCCCACGAGCATTTGCCCGGAAGTCGCGTGGTAGAACCCCATCATGCATTTGACGAGCGTCGACTTGCCTGCCCCGTTCTCGCCCAGAAGCGCATGGAAGCTTCCCGGATGGACGCGGATCGACACGTCGTCGAGCGCGGTGAAGCCGCCGAAGCGCATGGTCATGCCAAGCGTCTCGACGCCAAGCGCGCCGTTCGGGTGTTCGCCCGGCGAACTCATGGCAGCGCCGCGATCAACGTCGCGCTGTCCGACAAGGCACCGAAGACCCCGCCCTGCATCGTCACCATCTTCAGCGCAGCCTCGTGATTGCCGCGGTCGGTCGCGCCGCAGCAATCGGACAGCACGAGGCATTCGAAACCGCGGTCGTTTGCCTCGCGCATCGTGGTCGAGACGCAGACATCGGTGGTGATGCCCGTCAGGATCAGATTGTCGATGCCGCGCGTGCGCAGGATCAGCTCGAGGTCGGTGGCGCAAAAGCTGCCCTTGCCCGGCTTGTCGATGATGACCTCGCCGGGTTCGGGATAAAGGTCGGGGATGATGTCCCAGCCCGGTTCGCCACGGACCAGGATCTTGCCGCAGGGCCCGGGGTCGCCGATGCCCGCACCGATCTGCTGACTTCTCCAGCGCTTGTTCGCGGGCAGGTCGGCAAGGTCGGGCCGGTGGCCTTCGCGGGTGTGGATGATGGGGTAGCCCTTCGCCCGCATCGCCGTCAGCACCGCCTTGATCGGCCCGATCGGTGCCTGCGTCATCGACAGGTCATAGCCCATCATGTCGACGTATCCGCCGGTGCCACAGAAATCCGTCTGCATGTCGATGATGATCAGCGCGGTGTTCTCGGGGCGCAGATCTCCGTTCCAGGGCCAGGCATAGGGATTGGCGGCAAGCGTGGTCATTCGGCGGCCTCCTTGCGGCCGTAAACCCGGGTCGGCGCGGGAAAGCCGCAGGTGGTGCCGTCGGTCACGCGCACCTCGTCCTCCCAGGGCAGGCGGTATTGCCCGGCCACGAGATCCTGCATGAAGGTATAGGGGCAGTCCTGCGCGCCGCCCTTCACGGCGGTGAAGCCGCGATGTCCCAGCTGGTAGATGTTGTTCTCGACGCCCCAACCCGCGCGCGCCTCGCGCACCAGATCGGGCCGCACCTCGGCGGTGATGATCTCGTCGGCGCGCCCGGTGGTGCCATGGGCCAGGACCGCGCCGTCGAAGTTCACGATCATCGCTTCGCCCATGCTGTCGAACGTGCCGTCCGATCCGCACATGCAGACGTTCGCCGTGACCATCAGGTTGCAGAAGCTGTTCGACTGGTTGGTAAAGCGCCAGGCCTCGCGGATGGGCGCGGTGTAGCCGGCGGTGCGCAGCATGATCTCGGCCCCTTTGTAGGCGGCCTCGCGCGCCATCTCGGGGAACATGCCGTCGTGGCAGATGATCAGCGACAGCTTGCAGCCCTTCGGCCCCTCGATCACCGGGATGCCCAGATCGCCGGGCTCCCACGGTTCGACCGGGACCCAGGGGTGGAGCTTGCGGTAATAAAGCCGCAACTCGCCCGTGTCGTCGATCACGATCCCCGTGTTCCAGGGGTTGCCGCCAGGGTTCAGTTCCATGATCGAAAAGCAGCCCCAGATGCGGTTCTCGCGGCAGGCCGCCCGGAAGGCCGCGACCTCGGGTCCGTCGATACGGCACATGATGGCGGGGTTCGTGTCCATCGACAGGCCGTGCAGCGCGTATTCGGGGAATACCACAAGGTCCATCGTGGCCATGTTGCGCCGGGCCTTGCCGACAAGTTCGACAATCCGCGCCGTCTGGCGTGCAAGATCTTCGGGCGTCGCGACCACCGGCAGTTGCAGTTGCACCAGACCGATGACGACGCCGTTCTGCGACTTGTTCAGCCCTCCGAGTCCGTTCATGGATGCCTTCCTATTTGGTGATCGAAAGCTCGCCCGGCGCGCCGGCCATGGCGCGGTTGGGCGATGACGTGGCGATGAGCAGCCCAAGCGTCAGGACGTAGGGCGCGGCGTAGAAGAGGTAGTAGCCCGAGGTAACGCCCACCGATTGCAGCGCCGGGCCCAGCGCGCCCGCGCCGCCGAACAGAAGCGCCGCCCAGATGCAGGCGATCGGGTTCCAGCGCGCGAAGATCACGAGGGCCACGGCCATCAGGCCCTGCCCGGACGAGATCCCTTCGTTCCAGCTGCCGGGATAGTAAAGCGAAAGGTAGGCCCCGCCGATCCCCGCCAGCGCGCCGCCCGCCGCCGTCGCGGCGATGCGGATCGGCACCGGCCGCAGACCCATGGCGCGGGCGGCATCGGTGGAATCGCCCACGACGCGCAGGATCAGGCCGACCCGCGTCGTGCGCAACATCCAGGCGATCGCCACCGCAAGGACAAGGCCGATCAGGAACAGCACGTTGACGTTCAGCGCCGCCTGAACCTGCGGGATGTCGGACCACCAGCCGAAAGAGATCGACGGAAGGTCGGGCGCGACAGGCTGGATGAAGGGCTTGCCGAAGTAGAAGGCCATGCCCAACCCGAACAGCATCATCGCGATCCCGATCGCGATGTCGTTGACGCACGGGATCGAACAGATGACCCCGTGCAGCAGTCCGAAGGCAGCACCCGCCACCGCCGCCGCGCCGACCCCCACCCAGGCCGACCCGGTGAGGTAGGCGAACGCGTAGCCCGACATGGCGCCGAAGACGAGCGTGCCCTCGAGGCCAAGGTTGATGCGGCCCGACCGTTCGGTCAGCAACTCGCCCAGGCTGACGAACAGGAACGGCGTGGAAACGCGGATCGCCCCGCCGACGATGGCGACAAGGATCGACCAGAGCCCGAGATCCCCCTCCATCAGCGCCTCCACTTTTCGGGGACGAACGGCTTGAGCCGTCCGTACAGCGCGTCGGACATCAGGATCGCGATGAAGACGAAGCCCTGAAGGACAAGCACGGTGGCGTCAGGCAGGTCCATACGCCGCTGGATCAGGCCTGACGAGGCCTCGAACCCCGCAAGCAGGATCGCGACCGGGATGATGACCAGCGGATTGTGCCGGGCAAGAAAGGCCACAAGGATGCCCGTGTAGCCATAGCCCGAGGCGAGCGACCCGTTGGCCGATCCATGCACCGCGCCGACCTCGAACAACCCGGCCAGTCCGGCGAAGGCGCCGGCAAGTCCGGTGAAGCCAAGGATCAGCCGGCCCACCGGCAGACCCTGCACCTGCGCCGCCCGCACGTTGCCGCCGGCGATGCGCGCCGCGAACCCCCAGGTGGTCCGGTCGATCAGCACCCACGAGATCACGCAGGCCAGAACGCCGAAGGCAAGGCCCCAGTGAACATCGAGACCGGGTATGCCCCCGATCCGCAGCGTCTCGGGCAGGAGCGCGGTCGAGGGCTTGTTGAGGCTCGAGGGATCGCGCAGCGGTCCTTCGATGAGGTGGTTCATCAGCGCGATGGCGATGTACGCCAGAAGCAGGGACGAGATCGTTTCGTTCACGCCGCGATAGTGACGCAGCGCCCCGGCGGCGCCGATCCAGACCGCACCGACCAGCATCGCGCCAAGTCCCATCAGCGGCAACGCGACAGCGGCGGGTGCGCCCGACAGGACCACGCCCAGTGCGCCCGCGGCGACGCCCCCAAGAACGATCGCCCCTTCGCCGCCGATCACCACAAGACCTAGACGCGCGGGCAGCGCGACGCAAAGCGCGGCGAAGAGAAGGGGCGCGGTGCGCGACAACGTGTTCTGCCAGGAGAACGCCGATCCGAAACCGCCCTGCCAGACCAGCGAAAAGAACTGCGCGGGTGACTTGCCCTGGGTCAGAAGGAACAGCCCGAAGGCGGCAAGGCCCGCCAGAAGGGCCAGAAGCGGGATGACGACAGGCTCGGCCCGCCGGGCAAGCGCGGGGAGAAACACGCCCTCCGGCCGGCCGATGATCGCCTGTTCTGCCATGTCCGCCTCTGGCCCCCTGGGTCCCTGCCCGAACTCAGGACGTCGAGCCGATCACGCCCTCGACAAGGTAGTCCATGCTTTCAAGCGCGATGTCGGTTTCGACCAGCGCCTCGCCTGCGGCCAGAAGCGCGTTGCCGGCGTTGTCGTTGAGCGGACCCCTGATGACCGAGAAGCCACCCGCCATGATCTCGGCTTTCGTGGCCTCGAACTGGGCGCGCGCGGCGTCGGTCACGGCGGGGCCAAGCGGCGACATCTTGATGAAGCCGTCCGCCAGGCCGCCCCGCACGAAGTTCGGAATGGTGCCGCCGTCCAGCACGGTCTGGACCATCCCGGTGTAGACGCCGGCCCAGTTCCATTCGGCCCCGGTCAGGTACTTCTCGGGGGCAAGCGCCGACTGATCGGCATGGTAGCCGCAGATGTAGCACCCGCGCCCGGCGGCGGTTTCCATCACAACCTTCGGCCCGTCGACATGGCAGGTGATGACGTCGCAGCCCGCGTCCGCCAGCGCATTGGTCGCCTCGGCCTCTTTCACGGCCAGCGACCATTCGCCGGTGAAGATCACCTGGCAGGTGATCGTGGGGTCCACGGCGCGCGCGCCAAGCAGGAACGAGTTGATGTTCAGCAGCACCTGCGGGATGGGTTTCGCCGCCACGAAGCCGATCTTCTTGGTCTGGCTCATGTGCCCGGCGACGATGCCGTTCAGGTACTGGCCCATGCCGATGTAGCCGAAGTAGCTGCCCACGTTCGTGGGCATGCCGTCGGTCCACAGGCCGGCCGCATGCTGGAAGCGGACATCGGGGTACTTCGGCGCCAGTTCCAGAATATGCGGGTTGAAGTAGCCGAACGAGGTCGGGAAGATCAGCGAGGCCCCGTCCAGGTTGATCATGGATTCCATGGACTTCTGGACGTCGATCGTTTCGGCGACATTCTCTTCCTCGACGACCGTGACGCCCTCCATCGCCTTCACGGCGGCGGCGCCTTCCGCATGGGCCTGGTTGTAGCCGAAATCGTCGCGGGGGCCGACGTAGATGAAACCGATGGTCAGCGGTGCCTGCGCGCGGGCCATGCCGGGCAGGCCAAGGGCGGCTGCGGCGCCAAGGGCGGCGGTGCCCGACAGGAAGCGGCGGCGATTGAGGGCGGGCGTCGTCAGGATCATTGCGGAAAGCTCCGAGGAATGGGGCGCCGTCGGTGCGGCGCCGGTGCGGCGGATTCGTCTGACCCCACGCTCACCAGATTGAACCGCTGCTGTCTCCTGCTAAGATTGCACTGAACCGCTGCATTTCTTGCAGCAGTTAAACGGAGACACCGATGCGCAGCCTTCTGCCGCTCCAGTTCGTCGACGCCATCGCCCGCGCCGGGTCGATCCGCAAGGCCGCCGAAGGTCTGGCCATCACGTCGACGGCCCTCAACCGGCGGCTTCTTGCGCTGGAAGAAGAGCTTGGTGTGCCGATCTTCGAACGCCTGCCAAGGGGGGTCCGCCTGTCCACGGCGGGCGAATTGCTGATCCACCACCTGCGCAGCCAGGCGGCCGATTTCGAGAAGCTCAAGGGCCAGATCGCCGATCTGCGCGGCGAACGGCGCGGACATGTGGCCATCGCCTGTTCGCAGGCCTTCCTGCCCTACTTCCTGCCCGAGCAGATCGGCCGGTACCGGCGCGAACACCGCGGCGTAAGCTTCGGCGTGCGGGTTCGCGACCGCGCGGCGGCCGAGTCGGCCCTGGCCGATCACAGCGCCGACCTTGCCCTGATCTTCGAGCCCGTCCGCCTGTCCGAGGTGCAGCTTCTGGCCAGCGCGCGGCAAAGCATCCACGCGGTCATGGCGCCCGACCACCCGCTGGCGGGCCAGTCGACGATCCGCCTGAGGGACTGCGCCCGCTTTCCGGTGGCGCTTCCCACCACGGTCTACGGGGTGCGCCACCTGATCGACCTTGCCCTTGTCCGCACCTCGATCGAGCTTCAGACGATGGTCGAGGCCGACAGCTTCGACTTCCTGCGCCACTACCCGCGACAGGAGCAGATCATCAGTTTCCAGATCCCGATCGGGTTGCCGCCCGGCGACGGGCATCGGGCGCTTGTCTCGCGTCCACTCGACACCCGCGACGTGCCGGCGGGGCGCCTTTACCTGTGCCAGCTGCGCAGCCGCACCCTTCCGGTGGCGGCCGCCAAGTTCGCAGCACTTCTCGAGCGCGAGATCGACCACATCGCGGATTGAGGCGGACACGGTCAACCGCTCGACGACGCAGGCGACCCGCCCCTCGCCGGATCGGTCGGGCTCTGATAGTCTTGGCCCGGACTGGCGTCGCAGGCCACAGCGCCGCAACCAAGAGGGAAGCCGGCATGACCCACACCGACCCGCAGGCCGAGGCACTGCGCGCCGCGGCCACGACGACGATGCGCGGGCTGTCGCGCACCTACGCCCTGCGCGGGGCGCTTGCGCTGGCGCTTGGGATTGTCGCCCTGTTCTGGCCCGAACAAAGCCTGTCGCTTCTTCTTCGGATCGCCGGGGTGTTCCTGATCCTTGACGGAGCGGCGACGCTTTTCGGGGCGCGGGGCCGGGCCGGCGCGCGGGCCGACACGGGATCGGGCATCGTCGGGCTGATCGTGGGCCTTGTCCTTCTGATCCTGCCCGCGACATCGCTGAAGCTTGCCTTCTTCCTGATCGGCGTCTGGGCGCTGGTGACGGCGGGAAGCTACCTTGCCAGCTGGTGGCAGATGCCGAAGGCCTATCCGGACCGCGATGCCGCGCGGAATGCCGGTTTGCTGGCGGCGCTGGTGGGTCTTGTTCTTGTGATCTGGCCCGGCACGGGGCTGGTCCTGACCGGTTGGGGCATCGCGCTGGCCGCGTTCGCGATCGCCGCGACGATGTTCTTCCTGGCCGCGAAGTTTCGCGGCGCGAAGACACGTCTTTTTGAGGGTGGCCGCCGCCCCTGACCGGCGCCCGCCGCTTGACCGCGGTCAACGCGCCTGCCCCCGGCGGGGCCTAGCGTCAACCCATGACCCGCGCCCCGAACCGCAGCGAAATCGCCGTCGCGCTTTTCACCAGCGCCTATGTGTCGATCTTCACGGCCTGGTTCTTCTCGAAGGGTAACTACGAATTCATCGTCTATGTCCTGACGATGCTCGCACTGATGGCGTTGATCGGCCTTTCGCTCGGCAAGGCCGAATACCCGCCGGCAATCCTTTGGGGCCTGTCGCTTTGGGGGCTGATGCACATGGCCGGCGGCGGTGTGCCGGTCGACGGCTCGGTCCTTTACAACCTGGTGCTGGTCCCCGTCGCCACGGTCGATGACAGCGTGATCCTGAAATACGACCAGTTCGTCCATGCCTTCGGCTTTGGCGTGACGGCCTGGCTCTTGCACCATCTGCTGACCCGCCATTTCCCCGACACGCGCGGCACGACGACGGCACTGGCCTTTCCCGCACTGGCCGCGATGGGCCTTGGCGCAGTGAACGAGATGATCGAGTTCACCGCCGTGCTTCTGGTGCCCGACACCAACGTGGGGGGCTACATCAACACCGCGCTTGACCTTGTGTTCAACGCGCTTGGCGCGGTCATCGCGGTCACCTGGATCGGGCTACGCGGGCGCTAGTCGTCGATCCGGCCGCGCATCGCCTTCACCTCGGCCCGCGCCTTCTTCGACTTGATCCGCCGCTCGACCGACCCCTTCGTGGGCTTGGTCGGACGCCGCGGCTTGGGCACGACGGTCGCCGCGCGGACAAGCTCGGCCAGCCGGTCGCGGGCGATCTCGCGGTTGCGGGCCTGGCTTCGGGTGTCATCGACCTGGATCACCACGGCGCCCTCCTTGGTCCAGCGCCGCCCGGCCAACCGCTTCAGCCGCCGCTTGACCGGCTCGGGCAGGCTGGGCGAGCGCTCAGCCTCGAAGCGCAGCTCGACCGCGGTCGAGACCTTGTTGACGTTCTGCCCGCCGGGGCCCGAGGCGCGCACGAACTGCTCGGTCAGCTCCCATTCGGCGATCTCGATCTGGTCGGTGATGCGCATGGCTGTTCGGGTCCTGCCAATCGAAAAGGGCCACCGGAGTTCGGTGGCCCTTCGAGTTTCTTGGGAGATGGGCCAGTTAGGGACTGGAGCCCAATCTGGAGAGTTCGACCCTTGGGGTTGCCCTCAGGCCTCGGTCCTCCTGACTGTTCCGACACCTCTCTCCAATATCACTCTAGACACTGGACCACCTCCTTTCAAAAAGTTGACCGATGAAGGAAGGGTGCCACAGATCTTGTGTTTGTCAAAGGTTTTCACGCAACCCCTGCCGCAAGACGCCGCACAATGAGGCGAAACGGCACAAGGGCGATCACGGCGAGGGCAAGTTTGACACCCCAGTCCGCCAGTGCCAGCGAAACCCAGAGCGGCACGACAGGCCCCGCACCCAGCAGCGGCAGCGCCTCGTTCGCCCAGGACACGTCGTTGCCGGGTTCAAGGAAGGCGAATTGCGCGCTGAAGGCGATGGTGAAGAAAAGCGCGGTGTCCACCGACGATCCGATCAGGCTCGAGACGACGGGCGCGCGCCACCAGACACCCGCCCGCAGCCGGTCGAAGATCGCGATGTCGAGAAGCTGGGCGGTCAGGAACGCCAGACCCGAGCCCACCGCGATGCGCCAGGTCACGAGCGGCCCGAACTCACCCTGGATCTGCGTGCCGATGACCGAGCAGATCACGCCTGTCACGAAACCCGCGAAGACGACCTTGCGCGCCAGCGCCGGCCCATAGACCCGGTTCATCACGTCGGTGACAAGAAAGGCCAGCGGATAGGTGAAGGCGCCCCAGGTCAGCCATTGGCCGAAAAGGAACTGCACAAGGATGTTCGAGGCCACGACGATGGCAGCCATGGCAAGAATGCCGGGAAGAAGGCGGGACATGGATCGGGTTCCGTTTTGACAAGGTCGCGGAGACTTGGCCCCCGGGTCGTCCGGGAACGGCGCCGATTACTCCTGCGCGGGCTCGGCGGTCAAGCGGAATTCGACGAAGGTCGTGGGCTCGCTCGGGCGCTGGTTGTTGTCCGAGACCATCGTGATCCGAAGGCCCTGATCGTCGCGCCAGAGAGCGATCCCCTCGAGATTGGTGAATTCACCCGGGCGGCTGGTCCAAAGGATTTCGCCCATGCCGTCAGGGGTCTCGAAGCGCCGGATCCGGTTCTGCCACCACAGCCCGAGGGTCAGCTTCCGTTCCAGCAGGTATAGCCGCCCCTGATCGTCGTAATCGGCCCCGACAAGGGCGAAGGCGTCAAGCGGGGTGATCTTGCCGGCGATGTCCCATTCGTTGCCGTTCAGGCGATAGACTAGGAACCCGTCTCGGCCCGGTCCCACGGATTCGGGAAAGGCATAGACCGTCCCGTCGGGGGCAACCGCGATCGCCTCGAGTTGGCGATTGTCGAAATAGTCGTGGAACGTGGGATGATCCCGCGTCGGATTTGCCCGCCCGCGCAGGTCGTCGTAGCGCGAGACATGGGCCCAGCGCTCGAACGCGACAAAGGCGGTGCCGTCGGGAAGCATGGCCAGCCCTTCGGCATCCGACCAGTCGCCCACGCGCCGCGCCGTGACTGGAAAACCGTCCTGCCCCAGAAGGGGCGCGATCCGCGTGACGGTGACCTTGTCGAGCGTCCCGTCGCCAGTGCGCGTGACCGCCCCGGTCAGATACCATCCCCGGTCGGTGACCGCCCAGAACCGGCTGCCGTCGTCCGAAAACTCGAGACCCGAGACCCCGTTCACCGCCTCGAAGCCCCATTCGGTCGCGCCGACGAAGCTCAGTTCGTCGGCCGCGGCGGGCAGGGCAAGAAGGGCGATCAGCGCGACAGGACTTGCGCGCATGCCTGGGGCAGATCTGCGAGGACAAGCTCGCGCCGCGGCTGCGGCTTGGGCGCATTCGGATCGGGCGGCGGCGGGTTGAGGATGTTGTTCACCCACTGGCGGGCCTCGTCGCAGCCGTCACCGGCCGGAATCGTATCCTGTTCGACACAGGCGCGCGCGCCCCTGGGGCAGTTGAGGCGGACATGGAAGTGATAATGATGGCCCCACCACGGCCGGACCTTGCGCAGCCACGACCGATCGCCCTTCTCGTCGTTGCACATCTGCACCTTCGCGCCCGGGAAGATGAAGATCCGCGCAACCGCCGGGTCCTTCGCCGCCGCGCGGACGATCTTGTGATGCTCGGCCGTCCAGCTTGAATTGACGTAAGCGCCGTTCGCCCGCTGCATCGAGATCGACGAAAGATTCTCGCGCTCGGACCTGCTGAGGTTCAGCCGCTGCGGCGGCAGCATCCAGATGTCGGCGTCGAGCCCCATCTGGTGCGAGGCATGGCCGGTCAGCATCGGCCCCCCGCGCGGCTGCGAGATGTCGCCCACGTAAAGCCCGTTCCATCCCGGCTGCGTCGCGGCATAGGCCGACAGGCGCTGCAGGAAGTCGATGGTGTCCGGATGGCCCCAGTTGCGGTTGCGCGACAGGCGCATCGCCTGCCAGGTCGGGCCGGTTTCCGGCAGCGGCACCGCGCCGGCAAGGCAGCCTTTCGAATAGCTGCCGAAGGGTTCGGATCGGTGGGCCGAGGGCGACTTCTCGCGTCCGAAAAGTTCCTTGGCCGTGGGCGCCGCCTGTACGGGAAGCGCGAGGGTCAGAAGAAGCCCGATCAGGGCGAAGGCTGTGCGTCCCATGCGGCTGCTCGATCTCCGTAGGGTTTCACCCACCGTAGCAGAAACAGCCCCACAAGGAACAGGACGATCAGCGGGGTCACGCCAAGTTGCTGGCTTCCCGTCAGGTAGGTCACCGTCCCGATCGACAGGGGCGCCAGGAACGAGGTCGCCTTGCCCGCCAGCGCGTAAAGCCCGAACGCCTCGGTCATCCTGTGGGGATTGGCCTGCCGCACCATCATCGTTCGGCTGGCCGACTGAAGCGCCCCGCCCGCTGCGCCGATGACGGCTCCGATCGCATAGAAGGTGATGTCGGGCAGCCGCGAGGCCGCGTCGACCGGCACGCCGAAGACGCTTGTCCGCGACACGAAGACCGTCGCGAGGGCCGCCACGGTAAGCGCAAGGATCGAGGCCGAGATCACCGGCCTCGGCCCGAAGGCGACATCGGCCTTGCCGCCGATCCATGCGAAGACCGCTCCCAGAACGATGGCGAGCAGGCCGAAGATGCCGGTGTCGACGACGCTCCAGTTCAGGACGCCCGCGGCATAGATGCCGCCGAAGACATAGATGCCGTTCAGGGCGTCGCGGTAGAACATCGACGAAGCGAGATAGGCCAGAAGACTTGGCGTCCCGGGAAGGCTGCGGATCGTTCCGGCAAGCCCCTTCAGCGCAAGCATGACGGCGCCCTTGGGCGGGCGGATCGACCGGGGCTCGCGCACCCAAAGGAAAAAGGGGATCATGAAGACGATGAACCACAGCGCCGTCAGCGGTCCGACGAAGCGCGTTCCTTCGCGCGCGGCGGGGTCAAGGCCCAGCGCCGGCGGCTGACCAAGCATGGTGGTGCCGTTCGGACCCTCGGCGAAGAACGCCAGCATCAGGATCAGCGCAATCAGGCCGCCGACATAGCCGAAGGCCCAGCCATTGCCCGAGATTCGACCGATCTCGTCCCGCGACCCAAGGTCGGGAAGCATCGAGTTGGTGAAGATCGTCGCGAACTCCATCCCGATGAGGCCCACCGCGAACAGGAACAGGATGAGGTAGAGGTTGAAGTCGTCCGGCGCCGCCAGCCAGACGCCCGCGCTGCCCGCGACGTACATCGCCGAGAAGATCCAGATCCAGCGCATGCGACTGCCCGAGGTGTCGGCCAGCGCGCCAAGGACCGGGGCAAGAAGGGCGATGACCACGCCGGCGGCACCGATGCCGAACCCCCAGGCGGATTGCGCCGCGGTGCCGTCGCCCAGCACTTCCTTGACGTAGGGTCCGAAGATGAAGGTCAGAAGCAGCGTGTTGTAGGGCTGGCTTGCCCAGTCGAAGAAGAACCACCCCCAGATCCGCCTTCGCGTCGAGATCGCCGCCATGCCTGCCCTCGTCTGCCCCTTGAGGGGACTAGACACCGGGTCGACGGGCCGCGCAACGGAAAGATCAGAAGGGCATCGGCGGCCAGGGCCGCAGAGATTCCGCGTCACTCCAGGCCCGCACCCAGTCGGGCAGGGGCAGGTCGGGCACCTCTCCCAGGATCCCGGCCAGCCGCGCGGTCGGCACCATCCCTGACCGGTCGGTCACGGCCATGCGAAGAAGGGCGTGGCTGGTGCATTCGCCGTCTCGCCACATCGACTGCTCGGCATAGGTGAAGCGCTCGTCCCAGCCGGCGACACGGCTGCGCATCTCGATCCGGTCGAACGCGCGCACGCGGCGGCGGTAGCGCACGCTCGACCCGGCGATGGTGCCGGCAAGGCCATGACGGCGCATCGTGCCGGTCAGGCCCATGCGCTGAAACAGCACCATCCGACCGATGTCGAACAGCGTCAGGGTTCGGCCGTTGTTCATCTCGAGGAAGACGTCGATATCCCACGGCCAGCAGACATGATGCGAGACATGCGTCTCTCCCAGCTTCAGCGGGGGCGCGTTGCGGTGCTTGACCAGTTCCTTGGCAAGACGGACGACGGGATACACGGCGGGATGTCCTTTTTGCGCGAAGACCTGTCGCCGCCGCGCGCCCGCGTCAAATGCGACGTTGCGGCAGACCCGCGCCTTGCCACCCCGCCGCCCCCGTCATAGGTATCGCCCCAAAGCAAGGAGCCGCCCCGCATGGTGATGATCTACGAACTGCTGAAGCTCGTCCTCGATGTCGTGTTCTTCATCATGATCCTGCACATCGTGATGAGCTGGCTCATCACGTTCAATGTCCTCAACCTGCGCCAGCCCCTGGTCGCGCAGCTCTGGGACGGACTGAACCGGCTTCTCGAACCCGCCTATGCCCCGATCCGGCGGATGCTGCCCAACACCGGCGCGATCGACCTTGCGCCGCTTGTCGCCTTCCTCATCGTGATCGCCCTGCGCGACATCATCCTTCCGCGCCTGCTTCTTGTGGGCATATAGGCCGCTCGAAGCCGCAACTCGGCGCTTGTTCACCGATTCCTCATATGGAACACTCCATGGGGAACGAGCGGTAACGAACAAAGGCCAACAAGGCGCATGACCACAGGCAGGGACCTTCTGTCCTCCGTCTTCGGATTCGACGATTTCCGGCCCGGACAGGCCGAGATCGTCGATGCCGTCACACAGGGCGAGAACACGCTGGCCATCATGCCCACCGGCGGCGGCAAGTCGCTGTGCTACCAGTTGCCCGCGCTTCTGCGCGACGGGGTGACGCTGGTCGTGTCGCCGCTCATCGCGCTCATGCGCGACCAGGTTCGCGCGCTTCAGGCCGTGGGGGTCGCGGCGGGGGCGCTGACCTCGGCCAATACCCCACACGAGATCGAGGCCGTGTTCGAATCCATCGACGCGGGCGAACTCAAGCTGCTCTACATGGCGCCCGAACGGTTGTCGGCCGCCGCCACCCTGCCGCTTCTGCGACGCGCGCGCGTCAGCCTGATCGCCGTCGACGAGGCGCATTGCGTCAGCCAGTGGGGTCATGACTTCCGCCCCGATTACCTCGAGATCGGGAAGGTCCGCCGCGCCCTTGGCGTGCCGCTGGCCGCCTTCACCGCCACCGCGGACGCCGAGACGCGGGACGAGATCGTCGCGCGCCTGTTCGACGGGCAGGTGCCCCGCACCTTCCTTCGCGGCTTCGACCGGCCGAACCTGCACCTTGCCTTCGCCGTCAAAGATCACCCGCGCGCGCAGATCCTGTCCTTCGCTGCCGCCCGCCGGGGCCAATCGGGCATCGTCTATTGTGCGACCCGCGCCAAGACCGAAACGCTTGCCCAGGCGCTGGCCGAAGCCGGGCACCCTGCCTGCGCCTATCATGCCGGTCTCGACCCCGACAGGCGCCGCGAGGTCGAGGAACGGTTTTCGTCCGAGGACGGTCTGATCGTCGTCGCCACGGTTGCTTTCGGCATGGGGGTCGACAAGCCGGACGTGCGCTGGGTGGCCCACGCCGATCTGCCGAAGTCGATCGAGGCCTACTACCAGGAAATCGGCCGCGCCGGCCGCGACGGGGCGCCGGCCGACACGCTGACGCTTTATGGTCCCGACGACATTCGCCTGCGGCGGTCGCAAATCGACGAAGGGCTGGCGCCGTCCGAACGCAAGGCAGCGGACCACGGACGTCTCAACGCGCTTCTGGGTCTGGCCGAGGCGCAGGGCTGCCGCAGGTCGGTCCTTCTGCGCTATTTCGGGGAAGACCCCCCGCCCTGCGGCGCCTGCGACCTGTGCGACCGCCCGCCCGAGACCTTCGACGCCACCGAGTCCGTGCGCATGGCGCTGTCGGCGGCCTTGCGAACCGGCGAAAGCTTCGGGACCGGGCACCTCATCGATGTCCTGACAGGCACGGCGACCGACAAGGTCCGCGCCCGCCAGCACGACGCGCTTCCGACCTTCGGCGTCGGCCGCGCCACGACACGGGCAGAATGGCAGGCGATCTTCCGCCAGATGATGGGGCGCGACCTTCTGCGTCCCGACCCGGAACGCCTTGGCGCGCTGCGCATGACCGAGGCCGCGCGTCCGGTCCTGCGCGGCGAGGAACAGGTCACGCTGCGCCGCGACACCATCACGCGCACGGCCCCTGCCCCCGCGCGGGCCCTCGTCTCGGACGACGACGCCCCGCTTCTGGCGGCGCTCAAGGCGCGCCGCCGGGCCTTTGCCGAGGCCGCGCGTGTGCCCGCCTATGTCGTCTTCACCGACCGCACTCTGATCGAGATGGCCGAACGGCGGCCCGGCACACTGGACGAGATGGCCCGGATCGGCGGCGTCGGCGCCACGAAGCTCGAGCGGTATGGGGCGGCCTTTCTCGAAGTGATCCGGGGCGAGGCCCCGGACGAGGTTCACCCCGCGCGGCGGAAGCTTGCCGGCCAGGCGTCGGGCACGGTCTATGACCGCCTTGTCGATGCCCAGGCGCAGCTTTCGCGGGGTGAGGATGGCCGCGACAAGCCTCTGTCGTGCTCGGCGTCGCTTCTTGCGCGTGTGGCCGAACTGGGCCGGGCCGATGCCGCGCGCCTGCGCGCGCTTCTGGGCGACCGGCGTGCCGAACGGTTCGGCGACGCCTTCCTTGCGGTCCTGCGCGACGCTTGAGCGACGCGGCTTGCGGATTAGGTAGCGGCAGGAACAGGAAAGGAGCTTCGCGATGCTGATCGTTCTGTCACCGGCCAAGCGGCTCGATTGGTCCGAAACGGGGCTTCAGACCACCGAACCCGTCTTTCCGCGCGATGCGGCGCGACTTGCCGGACACGCCCGCCAGCTGACGCTTGGCGATCTGAAGGCGTTGATGGGCCTGTCAGATGACCTTGCGCGCCTCAACCGTGACCGCTTCCGGGCCTTCACACCCGACCCCGACCCGGAAACGACGCGCCCCGCAATCCTCGCCTTCGCCGGCGACACATATGTCGGCCTCGATGCGCGGTCACTTGACAGCGAAGCGCTCGACTGGGCGCAGGACCATCTGCGCATCCTCTCGGGCCTTTACGGTCTGCTGCGCCCCCGCGACGCGATCCAGCCCTACCGGCTCGAGATGGGCAGCCGTCTGAAGACGCGGCGCGGCACATCGCTTTACGACTTCTGGGGGGACCGGATCGCAACGGCCTTGAACGAGGCGGCCGGCGCAATCGGCACGGACGTGATCCTGAACTGCGCGAGCCAGGAATACTTCGGCGCGGTCGATCGCAAGCGCCTGACGGTGCGGGTCCTGACCCCCGCCTTCCTCGAGGACCGCGACGGCGAGGGTCGGACCATCGGACTTTTCGCGAAGCGCGCCCGGGGCGCAATGGCGCGCTTCGTCATCGACCGTCGGATCACCAGCCCCGAGGGTCTGAAGGAATTCGACACGATGGGCTACCGCTTCGACCCCGTGGCAAGCACGCCCGACACGCCGGTCTTCCGGCGGCCCTATGGCGCCGAGGAGGCGCTGAAAGAGGCGTCATAGCTTCGGCGGCGGAACAACAAAGGCGCAGGTGGGCCTTCGGCGATATCGTCGCTCAGACCGCCTGCCTTGGCGCCGGCATCGGGGGTGACGGGGCCGGACAGGTCACCCGTCGCGGGGGCGTCGGCCACCCTGCCAGACGGCGCCTCTGACACCCTGGCTGTCTCGCTTTCCGCACCGGTCGCGATCCCGGCTACTACCCATTCGACAGACGGGACGGGGTGCCCGGAAGGGTTGGCGTCCGGCCGCTCGGTCGCCAGGTCGGTCGCCGTGTCGGCGTCAGCCGAAACTTCGGCATGCTCGGGTGCCATGAAGGCCGGGCGTTGCGGCGCCCTTGCACCGGAACCGCCCGACGGCTTCGAGGCCTGCGTTGGCTCGGGCGAGGTGGCGGCGGTTCCGTCCGCAGATTCCGCAGCCTCGGCGCATGGGCCGGAGGCGTCTAAAGCGGCAGGATCGATGAGAGCGGAGTCCGTTCCATCCGGGTCCCGCGCGACGCCTGTCCGGGGACCCGACCCTGCCCTGCGATCGTCGATGCCGAGGTCCGCCTCGCCGTCCTGCGCATCCAGGACGCCCGGCGTGGGCCGATCGGGCGCGGGGATCGGTGGCAGCGCGTCTTCCGGGCAGGCCACAAGGATGTATTCCTCAAGCGCGGTCTTCTTCAGCGGCTTGGTGAGGTAGTAGTCAACCCCGGTCGCAAGAATTTCGCGTGCATGATGTTCCATCGCATGGGCCGTGATCGCCACGATCGGCGTTCGCGGCAGGCCCTCTTCCGCCTCGATCGCGCGAATGCGGCGGGCGGCTTCCTTGCCGTCCATGAGCGGCATCGAGATATCGGTGAAGATCAGGTCGGGGCGGGCGCGGCGGAAGCTTTGCACCGCTTCGGCACCATTGCCCACGATTTCAAGCTCGATCGCCATGGCCTTCACCATGCTCGAGAAGACGAACTGATTGGTCTTGTTGTCCTCGGCCAGCAGCACCCGCATCTGCCGTGGCCCGTCGCCCCCCAAGGTCTCGGGCCCATCGGGATAAGGTTCGGCGCGATCCGCATCGATCGGCTGCCGGGCCGCAGGGTCCGCCTCGGCACCGCAAAGCGGCACCTCGCGTGACGCGCCCGGCGCGACCGCGCCGGCGGGCTTGACGGCCTGCGCAAGCACCGCCGCGAGTTCGCGGCGCATCAAGGGCCGGGCCATCGCGGCCGTCACCTCGAAGGGGGGCGCAGGTTTGGCGCTGGGGGAGGCGGTCAGAAGGAAGACCGCCGGTCCCTGCCCGGGCACTGCCCACCGGCCCTGCACCAGCGCTTCGGGAAGTCCCGGCGCCTGGGCAAGGGCCGCGGCGACGAAAACCGCGTCCTGCGCGGCAGGATCGACGGCGTCTTCCCAACGCTCCACCACGTCGACCGAAAGCCCCAGGGCGACCAGTTGCTTCTCGGTGATCGAGCGCGCGATCCCGGGGGCGTCGATCAGAAGCGCCCGCCGCATCCAGTCGGGGGCGCGATAGGGCTGGTCAAGCGCGCCCTTCGCCGCCGCCATCGTCACGTGGAAGCCAAAGCCCGATCCGCGCCCAAGCTCGGACTCGACCCAGATCTCGCCGCCCATCAACCCGACGAGACGCCGCGTGATGGCCAGACCAAGGCCGGTGCCGTCGTGCAGCCGGGCACTTCCCTCGTCGACGCGATTGAACTCGCCGAAAATGTGTTCAAGCCGGTCCACCGGGATGCCGATGCCGGTGTCTTCGACAGTGACGTGCACGCGCCACGTCCCGTCGTCGTCCGCCGGCAGCCCGACCACCGCGATCGAGACGTGTCCGGCGTCAGTGAACTTGATCGCGTTGCCGACAAGGTTCGTCAGGATCTGCCGGACGCGGCCCGGATCGCCCACGAAGTTGGTGGGCAGGAACATGTCATAGTCGACGGCGACCTGCAGGCCCTTGTCCTGAGCGGCCGGCAGCAGCAGGGTCACAATCTCCTGGATGCAGCGCTCAAGGTCGAAGGGCTCGGGGTGCAGGTCCAGCTTCTCGGCCTCGATCTTGGAGTAGTCGAGGATATCGTTGATGATGACCAGAAGCGCCTCGCCCGAGTTCTTGATCGTCTCGACATACAGTCGCTGCTCGTCGCTCAGCCCGGTTTCTTCAAGAAGCTGGGCCATGCCGACGACCCCGTTCATCGGTGTGCGGATCTCGTGGCTCATGTTGGCGAGAAAGGCGGACTTGGCGCGGTTCGCGGCCTCGGCCTTGTCGCGCGCATCCTCAAGCTGGGCCTCGCGCCGGATCGTCTCAGTGATGTTGAGCGCAAGCGTGACCATGTCGCCGTCCCGCGTGCGCCGGTCGATCAGCTTGACGAACTCGCCATTCCAAAGGCGCAGGACGATCGGTTCGATGACCTCCTGTCGCCAGCGCGCGCGCATCATCTCGCGCCAGTCCGACCGCGTCAGACCTTCGGTGTCGACGATGCCTTCGTCGGTCATCAGGTCCAGCAGCATGTCGGTGTGGATGCCCGGGCGCACCATGTCGAGCCCGTCGAACGCCGCCAGATAGGCGCGGTTCGCCGCCACCATGATGTTCGCCGAATCGAAAACCGCGAACCCGTCGCGGATGGTCTCGAGCGAATCCCAAAGCCGCCGTTCGGCGATCTGAACCGCGCTTTCGGCCCGGGCAAGATGCTGCTGGGCGACCACGAAATCGTCGCGCAGGGTCTCGGCCTGCCGCCGCGCCGCCTCCACTTCCTGCCGCTGACCGATGACTTCTTCGGAAAGACCCCGCGCATGCGCCGCGATAGCGCCGTTGGCCGAATAGAGTTCGGCCCGCTTGAGGTCGAGCATCCGTTCAGCGGCAAGACGCGCTCGCCGCTCTTCCGCCAGCCGGTCGGTCAGATCCATCGCGCGCCTCCGTTTTGCCCCGTGTCCGAACGGGCCGATCATCGCGCGCGGGGTGTAAAGAAGCCCTTAAGTCCGGCCGGCCGCCCTCGGTCAGATCCGCTCGATCGCAAGGGCGATGCCCTGCCCTCCGCCGATGCACATCGTCACCAGCGCAAGGCTGCCGCCGATGCGGTCAAGCTCGTACATCGCCTTGATGGTGATGATCGCGCCAGTGGCCCCCACGGGATGTCCGAGCGCGATGGCCCCGCCATTGGGATTGACCTTGTCGTCGGGCAGGCCCAGTTCGCGGCTCACCGCGATGGCCTGCGCGGCGAAAGCCTCGTTCGATTCGATCACGTCGAAATCGCCCACGGCAAGGCCCGTCCGCTCCAGCAGGCGGCGGACGGCGGGCACGGGCCCGATCCCCATGACCTCGGGGCGCACCCCGGCATGGGCATAGCCCCTCACGCGGAAGCCGGGCTTCAGACCATGGGCCTGCGCCGCATCGGCGCGCGCCAGAACCAGTGCCCCCGCCCCGTCGTTCAGCCCGCTCGCGTTGCCGGCCGTGACCGTCCCGTCCTTCCGGAAGGCCGGCCGCAGACCGGCCAGAGCTTCGGCGGTGGTCGCTTTAGGATGCTCGTCGGTGTCGAAGGCAATCGTCTCGCGCCGGCCCTTCACCTCGACCGGCACGATCTGCGCGGCGAACCGCCCTTCGGCGATGGCCCGCGCCGCACGCGCCTGGCTTTCAAGCGCGAAGGCGTCCTGCGCCGCGCGCGTCACACCGTGCTCGTCGGCCACGTTCTCGGCCGTCACCCCCATATGACCGGTGCCGAACGGACAGTTGAGCGCCCCCAGCATCATGTCCTGCGCCGGCGTGTCGCCCATCTTCTGGCCCCAGCGCGCGGTGGGAAGGATGAAGGGGGATCGGCTCATGCTTTCGGCTCCGCCCGCCAGTCCGAAATCGGCATCGCCCAGCTCAAGCGCCTGAACCACCGACACGATCGCCTGCACACCCGAACCGCACAAGCGGTTGACGTTCATCGCCGGAACGGTCTCGGGCACGCCGGCCTCCATCGCAGCGGCCCGACTCAGATACATGTCGCGAGGCTCGGTATTGATGACATGTCCGAAGACGACCTGACCCACCGCGCCTGGCTCGATCCCCGCGCGCGCGATCGCCGCGCGCGAGACCGTGGCGCCCAGCGCGATCGGCGGCGTTGCCGCAAGCGCTCCGCCGAAGCTGCCGATCGCGGTGCGCGCACCGGAAAGAATGACGATGCCGGTCATGGGGGCCTCCCTCCTGTAATCCCGCCATCCATCCTAGCGGTCGGCGACCGCGTGCGCATCCCAAACGCTGCGTCGTCGCGCCAGCGCCCGGTCAGCGAAGCGTGGTCAGAACGGCAAGCGCCGCGCGAAACGCCTCGCCATGGTCGCCAAGCTCGTCCATCACCCGGGCTTCATAGGTCATGGCCTCGGGCAGAACCTTGTCGACCAGCGCACGCCCGGCTTCGGTCAATGACAGCTCGACCAGACGGCGGTCGCCGTTGTTCACCTGTTTCGAGACATACCCCGCCGCCTCGAGACGGCTGGCCGCCCGGCTGATCTTCGATTTGTCCATCTCGACCCTGGCGTGGATCTCGCGCACGCTGACCGCGTCGACGCGGCTCAGGTACGCCAGAACCCTCCATTCGGGTATCGAGATCCCGAACCGCTTCTGATGCGTTCGCGCAAATTCCCTGCTGACCCTCTCAGCCGCCACGGCAAGCTGATAGGGCAGGAATCCCTCAAGGACGAACCTCGTCACTTTACTCTCCCCTGTCACCACACATCCGCAAGGACGCCACGAAAGGCGCCACGACGCAAGTCGCGGGTCCATGATTGGGAGCGAAACCCCGAAATTTTCAGCCGAAAGTGCCCCGCAGCCCGCCGGTCTGGCCCCGATCCAGCAGGATATGGTCCAGCAGGACGCAGGCCGCCATCGCCTCGGCCACCGGGACCGCGCGGATTCCGACACAGGGATCGTGCCGGCCCTTGGTCACAAGGTCGACTGCCTGCCCGGCCCGGTTGATGGTCCGGCGCGGCGTCAGGATCGACGACGTTGGCTTCACCGCAAAGCGCACCACGATGTCCTGACCGGTCGAGATGCCGCCAAGGATGCCGCCAGCATGGTTCGAGGCATAGACCGGACCCTCCGGACCCATCGAGATCTCGTCCGCGTTCTCGACGCCGGTCAGCGCGGCCGACGCCATCCCGTCGCCGATCTCGACCCCCTTGACCGCGTTGATCGACATCATCGCCGCGGCCAGATCGGTGTCGAGCTTGCCATAGACCGGCGCGCCAAGACCTGGCGGGAAGCCTGTGCAGGCCACCTCGATCACCGCGCCGACCGAGTTGCCCGATTTGCGCAGATCGTCCAGATACTCGGCCCAGTCAGCCGCCGCGACGGGGTCGGGCGTCCAGAAGGGATTGCGGTCGATCTCGTCACGATCAAAGCGCGCGCGGTCGATCGCCCGTGGACCCATCTGCACCATGTAGCCGGTGATCGACGCCGCCGGCAGCAATCGTGCCAGCGCCGCCCGCGCCACGCCGCCCGCGGCCACCCGCGCCGCCGTTTCACGCGCGCTCGACCGGCCACCGCCGCGATAGTCGCGGATGCCGTACTTCTGCCAGTAGGTGATGTCGGCGTGGCCCGGACGGAACGCCTCGGCGATCTCGCCGTAGTCTTTCGACCGCTGATCGGTGTTGCGGATCATCAGCTGGATCGGCGTTCCGGTGGTCCGCCCCTCGAAGACACCCGACAGGATCTCGACTTCGTCAGCCTCGCGGCGCTGGGTCGTATAGCGCGATTGCCCGGGCTTGCGCCGGTCAAGCCAGACCTGGATGTCGGCCTCGGCCAGCGGCACGCCCGGGGGGCAACCGTCGACGGTCGCGCCCAGCGCCGGCCCGTGGCTTTCGCCCCAGGTCGTCACGCGGAAGAGATGTCCGAATGTGTTCAGGCTCATGCGGCGACGCCTACCCCCAAACCGTCCCCGCCTCAAGAAGCGGAACGCAAGGCGCCTCCATCGACCCGGAAATATCCCGGGGGCGTCGCCGAAAGGCGACGGGGGCAGAGCCCCCGCACCTCTTTTTTCTGGCCCGATGTAGGAATCCGCCCCCCGCAGGACGTCTTCTGGGTATCGGCGTCAATCGGGGCGTCGGCCAGATGGAGACAGACCAATGAAAATCCTTCTTTGCGCCCTCGCGGTTTCGACCGCCGCGTGCGCCGCCCTGCCGGCGCTGTCCGACGCCTCTGGCGCCGCGACGCTTCGGACGCTTCACGGAACCTATGTCAGCCCCGCCGTCGAAGAGTGGTACGGTGGCTACGGCACGCGAGAGTTCGTCTTCGCCGACGGGCAATGGAGCCTCATCTTCACCCATGCTCTCGATCCCGCGATGACGATGCGCACGTTCCAGTTCCGCACCGGCGGCGCCTATCGCGTCGGCGCGGCCTCGCAGATCGTCGAAGGGGCCTACGACACGGTTTTCGACGAGGATTGGAAACATGTCACCCTGCTCACCGACGTGCCCGAGATCATCGCCGGGATGGGCATGGCGGACTGCGGACTGACCGTGAACCTCGAAACCGACATCTCCGCCAGCGGCTGCGCCGCATGGGCCCCGGTCGCGGTCTGTGGCGAGGATCACGATCTGATCGCTCTGTCCGACGAAGGGCTTCACTTCGGCCAGCGTCCCGCCGACAACGACATGTGCACAGCCGACAAGCGGCCCACCGCCCTTCTTCCCGCCGTCGTGGCGCGCTGACGATCAGAGGACAGACCGATGAAATACATGATGCTGCATTACACCCTGCCGGGCGACGGCTCGGCCCCGGCGCCCGAATCCATGGATGTTTCCGTCTGGGCCGCCTACACGCAGGCGCTGATCGCGTCGGGTATCTTCGTCTCGGGCGACGCGCTTCTGCCACCGCATACCGCCTCGACCCTGCGGATCAGCGACGGCGTGCGGGATATCCAGGATGGCCCCTATGCCGCCAGCAAGGAGCATCTTGGCGGCTACTACATCGTCGACGTGCCAGACCTCGACACCGCGCTTGACTGGGCGGCGCGAAACCCGGCGGCCGTCTTCGGCGCCGTCGAGGTGCGACCCGTCCTGACCCTTGGCGAATGACCGGACCGGCCTCTGCCGAGATCGAAAAGGTGGCGCGCCTGTCCTACGGCAGGCTCGTCGCCACCCTGGCCGCCCGCACCGGCAGCGTCGATGCGGCGGCCGACCTTCTGTCCGACTCGCTTCTGCGCGCGCTTGAAACCTGGCCCGAACGCGGCATCCCCGACCGGCCCGAGGCCTGGCTGATCGCCACGGCGCGCAACCGCGCCACCGACGCGGTCCGGCACGCAAGGGTGGCGCGGGCTGCCGAGGCCCATCTTGTCCTTCTGGAAGAGGAACGCACCGAGATGGCCGAGGCCGTCACCCCCGACCAGACGCTGAACCTGATGTTCGTCTGCGCCCATCCCGCGATCGACGCCCGGATGCGCACGCCGCTGATGCTGCAACTGGTGCTCGGGCTTGACGCGGGCCGCATGGCCCAGGCCTTTCTTGTCCCGCCCGGGACGCTGGGCCAGCGGCTGACCCGGGCCCGGGCCAAGATCGAGGGGGCGCGCATCGGCTTTGCCCTGCCCGAACCTCAGGACATGGCGCCGCGCCTCGGGCATGTCCTCGACGCGGTCTATGCCGCCTACACCGTCGGCGCCGACGGCCTTGCAACCGGCGACGTGAAGTCGACCTCGCTTGCGCAGGAGGCGCTGTGGCTCGCCAGTCTCCTTGCGGCCCGGATGCCGGATCAGCCCGAGGCGCAGGCGCTTTTCGCGCTCATGCTTTATTCCGAAGCCCGCAGACCGGCGCGCCGGGGCGCCGAAGGGGCCTACGTCGCGCTCGAGGACCAGAACCCGGCCCTGTGGGACGCCGCGATGATCGCCGAGGCCGACGCCGTCATGCGGCGCGCCACGGCGAACCCCACATTGGGCCGCTATCAGATCGAGGCGGCGATCGAGGCCGTCCATTCCGACCGCCGCCGCACCGGCTGCACCGACTGGCCGGCGATCGCCGGCCTCTATCGTGGCCTTCAGGCGCTTCATCCCACGATCGGCGCGCTGACAGGCCTTGCCGCCGCGCTGGGTGAAACCGAAGGCGCGCGGGCGGGGTTGGCGGTCCTTGACTAGGCCGACCTGGCCAGACGGGCCACCTACCAGCCGTGGTGGGCGGTCCGCGCCCATCTTCTTGCCGCCGCGGGCGAGCTTTCCGACGCGGCCGGCGCCTATGACCGGGCGATCGCGCTGTCCGACGATGCCACGGTCCGCGCCTTCCTTGCGCGACGCAAGGGCGCCCTTCCCCGATCATGAGGGCCTTGCGCCCGGCCGCCGGAGGACTATGTTCGGCCCTACCTCGGGGTGCCCTGCAACAGGGCTGAGATGCGCGGCATGCGCGAACCCGTCGAACCTGAACCGGCTAATACCGGCGGAGGGAAGGTCAGAGCGTTCCTCTACCCGAACCCCGCCCGGCATGCGTAGAGGATGACATGAAGACCACCCTGACCATGACGGCGCTTCTGTGTGCAACGGCCCTTGCGGCGCAGGCACAGGACAGACCCGTCCTTACCGTCTATACCTATGACAGTTTCATCTCGGACTGGGGCCCCGGCCCCGCAGTAGAGGCGGCCTTCGAGGAAACCTGCGACTGCGACGTGCAGTTCGTCGGCGCGGGCGATGGCGCGGCGCTTCTGGCGCGGCTTCAACTGGAAGGCGCCAGGAGCGACGCCGACGTGGTGCTTGGCCTTGACACCAACCTCACCCGCCGCGCGGCAGAAACCGGGCTTTTCGCCCCCCATGGCCGCACCGGCCTTGCATTCGATCTGCCGGTGGCCTGGGACGACCCGCTGTTCCTGCCCTTCGACTGGGGCTACTTCGCCTTCGTCCATGACACGACGCGCCTGCCGGAACCGCCCACCAGCCTTCGCGCCCTTGCCGACAGCGATGTCTCGATCCTGATCCAGGACCCGCGATCCTCGACCCCCGGCCTGGGACTTCTGATGTGGGTGAAGGCGGCCTTCGGGGACGAGGCCCCCGCGCTTTGGGAGGCGTTGTCCGACAACATCGTCACGGTCACGCCCGGCTGGTCCGAGGCCTATGGCCTGTTCCTTGAAGGCGAGGCCGACATGGTGTTGTCCTACACGACCTCGCCCGCCTACCACCTTATTGCCGAGGGCGACGCGACCAAGGCCGCGGCGCCCTTCGAGGAAGGCCATTACATGCAGGTCGAGGTCGCGGGCCTCCTGGCCTCGTCCGACCAGCCGGCGCTCGCGCAGCGATTTCTCGACTTCATGCTGACGGACGCGTTCCAGTCGGTCATCCCGACGACGAACTGGATGTATCCCGCGGTAACGCCGAACGCGGGCCTGCCTGACGGCTTCGAGACGCTGATCACCCCTGAAACAGCGCTTCTGATGTCGCCCGACGAGGCCGAGAAGATGCGCGATGGCGCGCTGGACGAATGGCGCGCCGCGCTGAGCCGCTAGCGGTCGCGGCGGGGGCCGGGGCTGCCGCGCTTGTCGCGGCCTTCGTCGCCGGCCCCCTGATCGCGGTCTTCCTGCGGGCCGAAACGCCTGCCGTCCTCGGCCCCGCCGACTGGGCGGCGGTGCGCTTCACGGTGGTGCAGGCCTTGGTGTCCGCGGCCCTCAGCGTGGCGCTTGCCATTCCCGTGGCGCGGGCGCTTGCGCGGCGCGACTTTCCCGGGCGGCGGCTTCTCGTCACCCTTCTTGGGGCGCCCTTCATCCTTCCCGTGATTGTCGCGGTCCTTGGGCTTGTGGCCGTCTTCGGACAGAACGGGCTGGTCAGCCGGGCGCTCGGGGCTGCGGGGTTCGCGCCGTTGTCGATCTACGGCGCACATGGGGTCATCCTGGCCCATGTTTTCTTCAACCTGCCGCTTGCCACGCGATTCCTTCTGCAGGGCTGGCAATCCGTTCCCGCCGAACGCTTCCGGCTTGCCGCCTCGCTCGGGATGAGCGCGTCCGACATCGCACGCACCATCGAACGGCCGATGCTGCGCGCGGTGGCCCCCGGCGCGGCGATGGTGATCTTTCTCGTCTGCCTGACCAGCTTCGCCGTCGCCCTTGTCCTTGGCGGCGGCCCCCGGGCCACGACGGTCGAACTGGCGATCTATCAGGCGTTCCGCTTCGACTTCGATCTGGGCAAGGCGGCGCTCCTGGCGCTGGTTCAGATCGTCCTTACCCTGGCGGCCACGGCCCTGGCCTGGCGGCTTACGACGCCATCGGGCTTCGGCACCGGGCTGGACCGCCCGGTCGCACGCTGGGACGCGCAGACCCCGGCCCTTCGCGCCATCGACATCGCCGCGATCAGTCTTGTCACGTTGTTCCTGTTGCTCCCCCTGGGCGCCGTGGCCGCGGCGGGGCTGCCGCGCCTTGCCGAGCTGCCTGCCGGGATCTGGCCGGCGACGCTGCGGTCGATCCTCGTGGCGCTGGCTTCAGCCGCACTGACTTTGGGCCTTGCCAGCGCCATCGCCGCGGGCGCCGCCAGCCTTGCCCCCCGCGCGCCGGGACGCGCGGGTCTGATCGAGGGCGCAGGCTATCTGACGGTCGCGGCCTCGTCCCTTGTCATGGGCACGGGGCTGTTCATCCTTCTCTACCCGCTTGCAGATCCGCGCGCGCTGGCCCTTCCAGTGACCGCGCTTGTCAATGCGCTGATGGCACTGCCCTTCACGCTGCGGGTCCTGATGCCGGCGGTGTCGGAGACGTTGCGCGACTATGGCCGCCTTGCCGACAGCCTTGCCATGCCGCTCCTCGCACGGCTGCGCCTGGTCTACCTGCCGCGCCTCTCGCGCCCGATCGGGTTCGGCGCAGGCCTTGCCGCGGCGCTGTCGATGGGCGACCTTGGCGTCATCGTGCTCTTCGCCGACCCTCAGGCACCGACATTGCCGCTGCAGGTCTACAACCTCATGGGCGCCTACCGCATGGCAGACGCCGCCGCCGCCGCCCTTCTTCTGGTGACGATCAGCCTTGCCCTGTTCTGGGTCTTCGACCGCGGGGGCCGGCGGAATGCTTGAGCTTCAGCGCCTGCGGTTCACCCGGGGCGACTTCACCCTGACCGCCGACTGGACGGTCGACGCCGGCCAGCGCGTGGCCATCGTCGGCCCCTCGGGGGCGGGGAAATCCACCCTGCTGTCGCTGATCGCCGGGTTCGACAGCCCCGACGAGGGCCGCATCCTCTGGCAGGGGCGGGATCTCACACCGCTGGCGCCGGGCGCGCGCCCGGTCTCGACGATCTTTCAGGACCAGAACCTCTTTCCCCATCTCGACGTGGCCGCGAACGTCGGGCTTGGCGTTTCGCCGGCGCTGCGCCTGACCCAAGGGGATCGCCGCAGGGTCACGGACGCGCTTGCCCGCGTCGGCCTTACGGGGTTGGAGGCGCGCAAGCCCGGCGATCTGTCGGGGGGCCAGCAGGCCCGCGTGGCGCTGGCGCGCACATTGATCCGCGACCGTCCGCTCATGCTTCTGGACGAAGCCTTCTCGGGCCTTGGTCCCGCGCTCAAGGCGCAGATGCTGGACCTTGTTGCGGAGTTGTCGGAAGAGGCGGGCATGACCGTCCTCATGGTCAGCCACAGCCCGGGCGATGCGCGCCGAATCGCGGACGAAACCATCTTCTTCGAGAACGGCCTTGCCCATCCGCCGCGACCCACACAGGCCCTCTTCGACAATCCGCCCGAGGCGCTGCGCGCCTATATCGGCACATGAAAAGGGGCGCGCCACACAGGCGCGCCCCGACGTTTGTCACCTGAGGCGGGTGCTCATTCGGCCGGCTGCGTGCCCTTGGCCGCGCGCTTGACCGGCGCCCAGATGCGCTTGTTGGTCAGGTAAAGCATCACCGCAAGGATCGACAGCATCAGCACGCCGGTGAAGCCAGCCTGCTTGCGCGCCATCATCTTCGGTTCGGCTGTCCACATCAGGAAGGCGGAAACGTCCTGCGCGATCGACTCGAGATCCGTGGGCGCACCATCCTCGAACACGACGTCGTCACCCCAGAGCGGCGGCGCCATCGAGATCCAGCCCCCCGGGAAGGCGGTGTTCTCGTAAAGGATCGTGCCCGCCTCTTCCTTCTCTTCGCCGGTATAGCCGGCCAGGAGCGAGGCGATGTATTCGGCGCCGCCCATGCCGCGGAACAGCTGGTTCAGGCCGGTACCGTAGGGGCCGTGGAAGCCAGCCCGCGCCTTGGCCATCAGGCTGAGGTCCGGGGCGTTCGCCAGATTCGACCCTGGAAAGTGGTCGGTCGGGCGCGCCGGACGGAAATCGCCTTCGCCATCCAGGAGGGTCGGATCCCAGACCTCGTAGAACTCGGCATAGGCCCGGACCTGATCCTCGGGCAGGCTTGGCCCGCCCGGATCGCCCAGCGTCCGGATCGGCACCTGCTTGAGGCCGTGGCAGGCCGAACAGACTTCGGTGTAGACCTGAAGACCGCGCTGAAGCTGCATCGTGTCGTAGGTTCCGAACGGCCCTTCGAACGAGAACGAGAAGTCATGCACATGGCCCGTGGTGCCGGCGGCCTGAGCGGCCCCCGAGGACAGCCCAAGGGCCAGCCCAAGTGCGGCGATGGCGGAAAGTGTCACGCGTTTCAGCATTTTCTCAGCTTTCCTTTCTCACTCGGCCGGGGTCGGGTCGGCAAGACCGCCACCGGTCGATTTCGACTTGCCGTAGGTGGCCTTGAAGTCGTCTTCGATCGTCGCGGGCTGCGGCAGCGGCTTCTCGATCACGCCCAGAAGCGGCAGGATGACGAGGAAGTACGCGAACCAGTAGGCCGATCCGATCAGGGCGATGTAGGGATAGATCCCCTCGGCCGGCATGGCGCCGACCCACATCAGGACCATGAAGTCCACGACCAGCAGCCAGAACCACCACTTGAACATCGGGCGGTAACGACCCGACCGCACCGACGAGGTGTCAAGCCAGGGCGCCAGCGCCATCACCACGATCGCGCCGAACATCGCCAGCACGCCGAAGAACTTGGCGTCGATGATGCCGCCGGTGATGAAGGACGCGAACTGCACGACCCAGACGCTGTCGTCGAAGGCCCGCAGGATCGCGTAGAACGGCAGGAAGTACCATTCCGGCACGATGTGCGCGGGCGTCGCGAGGGGGTTCGCCTCGATGTAGTTGTCGGGGTGGCCCAGGTAATTGGGCATGAAGCCCACGACCGCGAAGAACACCGCCAGGATCACGACCAGCGCGAACAGGTCCTTGATCACGAAGTAGGGCCAGAAGGGCAGCGTGTCACGCTCGGCCACGTCCTTCGAGGTGCGCCGCACCTCGACGCCCGTCGGGTTGTTGTTGCCCGTGGTGTGGAAGGCCCAGATGTGAAGCACCACCAGCCCGAGGATCACGAAGGGCAGCAGGTAGTGCAGCGAGAAGAACCGGGTCAGCGTGGCGTTGTCCACGGCCGGCCCGCCCAGCAGCCAGGTCTGAAGGCTTTCGCCCACGAAGGGAATCGCGCCGAAGAGGCCGGTGATCACCGTGGCGCCCCAGAAGGACATCTGGCCCCAGGGCAGCACGTAGCCCATGAAGGCGGTGCCCATCATCAGCACGTAGATCAGGATGCCGATGATCCAGGTGACTTCGCGCGGCTCCTTGTAGGACCCGTAGTAGAGCCCCCGGAAGATGTGGAAGTAGACCGCCAGGAAGAACAGTGACGCCCCATTCTGGTGCAGGTAACGCAGCATGAAGCCGCCGTTCACGTTGCGCATGATGTGTTCGACGCTGGCGAAGGCCAGCGACGTGTCGGGCGTGTAGTGCATCACCAGAACGATGCCGGTGACGATCTGCAGCACGAGGCAGAAGGTCAGCACGATGCCCCAGATCCACATCCAGTTGAGGTTCTTGGGCGTCGGGATCATCAGCGTGTTGTAGATCAGATCGACGATCGGCAGCCGGCGATGCAGCCACTTCTCGGCGTTGCTCTTCGGCTCGTAATGATCGTGGGGAATTCCGGACATTTCCTGTTCTCCCTTACCCGAGCTGGATCGTCGTTTCGTCAACGAACGCCGCCACCGGAACCGGAAGGTTCCGCGGGGCGGGTCCGCGACGGATGCGGCCAGCGGTGTCGTAGTGCGATCCATGGCAGGGGCAGAACCACCCGCCGTAATCCCCGGCGCCATCCCCCAGAGGCACGCAGCCAAGGTGGGTGCAGACGCCCATCATGACCAGCCACTCGCCGGCTTCGTCGAGGGTCCGGTTCTCGTCGGTGGCCGGATCACCGGCCGCGATGTTCGCGTTCTCGGCCAGAGGGTCGATCAGGTCGGAAATCTCGACCTCGCGACCGGCAAGGATTTCTTCCTCGGTCCGCCGCCGGATGAAGACGGGCTTGCCCAGCCATTTCACCGTCAGCTGGGTGCCGACGGCCACTTCGGAAACGTCGACCTGGATCGAGCTCAGCGCCTGAACATCGGCGGACGGGTTCATCTGGTTCACCAGCGGCCAGACCGCCGCCCCGCCGACAACCAGTCCGGTGCCGGCCGTGGCATAGAAAAGAAAGTCGCGGCGTGTGCCTTCGTCGTTTTCTGCGTGGGACACGGTATTCTCCATCTCCGAAGCCCGCGACGCGGGCCAACAGGCATAGCGGCCGCATCCACAGGGCGGCCATTCCCGCGGCTATGTAGCGGCGTGTCTTGGTGGCGTCCAGCGCACAATGCCGCGAATTCCCTGCGCCTTTGGTCGCATGGGGGCGCCTACAGCGCCCGGGCAAGCAGGGGCGCGGTCAGCCTGACGGCGAATCCCAGGAAGAAGACGCCAACGCCAAGGTTGATGAGCGGAGCCGCGCGCAGGTAAAGCGCGGCCGCCCCGCGGGTCGAGAAGATCGCGGCATAGAAAGTATGGATCCCCAGCGACAGAAGACAGGCCCCAAGCGTCAGAAGCGCGATGTCGCCGGCCGAGGCCTCGGCCGTCGGGAAAATGCCCAGGATCGCGATCCAGGTGGTCAGCGCCTTGGGATTGGTCGCGTTGATCGACAACGAGCGCAGGAAGGACTGGCGCGGCCCAAGCCCGGCGACGCCCCTCAGCGTCGCCTCACGCCCCGAAACGCCCTGCCAGCCTGCGCGGATATACCTGGAGGCAAACCAGATCAGAAGGACGGCGGCCATCACGGTCAGCGTCTCGTGCGCATAGGGCACGACGGCGAAGACGGCCGTCATCCCAAGCGCCATCCCAAGGCACCAAAGGCCGATGCCAAGTCCCACCGCCGCCGCCGACGCCAGCCCGGCCACGCGCCCCGATCCCATGGCCGCGGTGATCGTGTTCAACACGTTCGGACCCGGCGACAGGATGTTCAGCGCAAGGATCGTCCACACGGTGAGAAAGGCACTGGCGGGCAGCGTCACGCGGGCGGAACCGTCGCCTCCATGCTGGGCCTGGCCGAGAACGTCCCGTACCACGCCGCCAGCGATGGGCGCCCGGCGCGCCAGTTGCGCGGACCGTGGCGGAAATCAAGGTAGCCCAGCGCGCAGCCGACGGCGATCTGGCCCATGTCGAGCTTGCCGTGAAGGTGGCTCATCCAGCGCGCTTCGATCGCATCAAGGGCGCGCGCCGCCTTCGTCCACTGTGCCTCGACCCAGGCCTCGCTGCGCATCGCCTCGTCGCGCACCCGGCCTTCGTAGACCATCAGGACAGCCGCATCCATGATGCCGTCCGCCGTCGCCTCGAGCGTCAGCGTCTCCCACAGGCTGCGGTCGGGATAAAGGCCGGACCCGGCCAGGGCGTCGAGATAGCGGCAGATCACCCGGCTGTCATAGATCGCGGGGCCGTCGGCGCGCACCAGCGTGGGGATCTTGCCCAGCGGGTTCTTCGCCTTGTTCTGGTCATCGGGCGCCAACGGGCTGTTCGCGACGGCGACGATCTCGACATCGCCCAGAAGCCCGGTTTCGTGCAGAAGCACGCGCACCTTGCGGCAGAAGGGCGACGCGGCGCTGTCAAACAGCTGCATCAGACGCGGCGCACACGGATTCGCGTCAGCGCCGTCGCGTCGATCTCGATCCCGGGACCACCCGTACCGAAGCGGAAGGTCCGCTTCATGCGGCCGCTGGCGTTCATCTGCTCGGCGTCCTTTCGCCAGAACAGACCTTCCCCGGTCTCGTCCATGGCGTCCTCGGCGCGCTGATCGCGGCGGGCAACGGCCGCGCTGCGGGTGATCGCGTAGGTCGCAAGCGCAATCGCGCCATAGCGCAGCGCGACACCGGCGATGGGGGCAAGGGGCAGGGCCATGGGTCGGTTTCCTTCGATCCGTCTCCTGGTCGTCTGCCACAGGATATGGGAAGCCGTTCGTCCCTGTCCACTGGCATCCCATGCGTGGGTATCAGTGCACGGACATCGGAGGCGCCGGCGTCGACGGCAGTCGGGGCGCCGGTCTAGAACGCCGCCGCCTGAAGGCGGGCCTCGGCCACCCCGGCCATCCGTGTCCGGACGATGTCGCCCACGGGCTGATCGGACGCAAAGTCGACCTCGGCGAAGGTCTCGGTCCGTCCCATCCGGGGGCTTTCCATGAGCACCGCCGCCTCGGTCCCGACCAGGGACGCAAGGTGCCGCGCGGCAGCCCGGTCGCCAGCCGCGCGCAGGCGCGCGGCCCGGTCGCGGATCGCCTCGCCCCGAACCTGGGGCATCCGGGCCGCCGGGGTCCCTTCGCGCGGGGAATAGGGAAAGACATGCAGCCAGGTCAGCCCGCACTCTTCGACCAGCTTCAGCGAGTTCTCGAACATCGCATCCGTTTCGGTGGGAAACCCCGCGATGATGTCGGCGCCGAAGGTCATTCCGGGCCGCAGGCGCCGGGCCTCTTCGCAGAAGCGAATCGCGTCGTCGCGCAGGTGCCGCCGCTTCATCCGCTTGAGGATCAGGTCGTCGCCGGCCTGCAGGCTGAGGTGAAGATGCGGCATCAACCGCGCCTCGGTCGCGATCGCCTCCATGAGATCCTCGTCGACCTCGATCGAATCGATCGAGCTGATCCGAAGGCGCGGAAGCTCGGGCACCAGCGTCAGGATGCGCCGGACAAGATTGCCGAGCTTCGGCTGACCCGGCAGGTCCGCCCCCCAGCTTGTCAGGTCGACCCCGGTCAGCACGACCTCGTTGAAGCCCCTGGCCACCAGCCGGCCGATCTGGTCCACCACCACGCCGGCCGGGACCGAGCGTGAATTGCCCCGCCCGTAGGGGATGATGCAGAAGGTGCAACGGTGATCACAGCCGTTCTGGACCTGGACATAGGCCCGGCTTCGGGTGCCGAATCCGTCGATCAGATGGCCCGCGGTCTCGGTCACGGCCATGATATCGTCGACCACGACTTTCTCGGTCTCGCCGATCAGCCCGCCCGCAAGACCTGCCCAGGTCTCGGGCCGGCCCTTTTCGGAATTGCCCAGCACAAGGTCGACCTCGGGCATCGCCGCGAAGGTCGCGGGCTCGGTCTGGGCAGCGCAGCCCGTGACAATGAGGCGGGCGGTCGGGTGCTTGCGCCTGAGGCGCCGGATCTCCTGCCGGGCCTTTCGCACCGCCTCGGCCGTCACCGCGCAGGTATTGACGACCACCGCGTCGCCAAGGCCGGCCGCGGCCGACATCTCGCGCATGGCTTCGGTCTCGTAGGCGTTCAGACGGCAACCGAAGGTCGCGAAGACGGGCGGGTTGGCGTTCATGTCGCCCCCTGGTCTAAGTGCAGCACCCCGTCGAAGACATGCGCCATGGGTCCGGTCATCCAGACGCCATCGTCGCGCCAGTCGATCTCGAGCGTGCCGCCGTCGACGATGACCGCGACCCGGCGTCCGACAAGCCCCCGCCGCGCCGCCGCCACCGCCGCCGCGCAGGAACACGACCCGGAGGCGAGCGTGACGCCCGTGCCGCGTTCCCAGATCCGCACGCGGAGGGTGGCGGGGTCACGGACCTCGACCAGTTCGACATTGGTGCGTTGCGGAAACAAGGGGTGCGTTTCGAAACCGGGGCCGATGGCGGCGATATCCGCCGCCTCGGCGTCGTCGACGAAGAAGGTGCAGTGGGGATTGCCCATCCCTGTGGCCACCGGATCGCCCGCGATCGGCAGGTGAAGCGTGTCCATCGCTTGTGCGAGGGGGATTTCGTCCCAGGCCAGAAGCGGCGCGCCCATGTTCACCCGGGTCAGACCGCCGCCCGCATCCTCGCAGGCCAGAAGTCCACGCTCGGTGCGCAGGGTGACTGAGGCCTTGCCCTCGGTCGCCATAAGGTGCCGCGCGATGCAGCGCGTCGCGTTTCCGCAGGCCGCCGAGGTCGTTCCATCCGCGTTGAAGAAGGTCAGCCGCGCGTCCGCCTCTGCGTCGGCGTCGATCAGCGCAAGCTGGTCGCACCCCACACCGCGATGACGGTCCCCGATCAGGCGCACCTCGTCGGCGCGCAGATCGACCGGATGGCTTCGCCGGTCGATCACGACGAAGTCATTGCCAAGCCCGTGCATCTTCATGAACGGCACGGAACGGGAGGGAGCGGTCCTGCGCATCGCGCGGCATATAGCGGCTGTCCGGCATCTTGGGAAGCGCGAGGGGCGCGCGAGGGGCGATTGTGCCTTGACGCTTCGCAGAGTGGGGTTTAGTGACCCCCTCCGTGCGGGGACGACTGTCGCCGTGCGACCTTGTGGTATGGGCCGTTAGCTCAGTTGGTAGAGCAACTGACTTTTAATCAGTGGGTCACTGGTTCGAATCCAGTACGGCTCACCACTTGAAACAAGGGCTCGGCCGGAAACGGCTGAGCCCTTTGTTTTTCGGCACAGCCATCAGACAGCTACGGGAATGGCAGGTTGCCTCCAGACTCGGTGCCGCGCCACGATGAGGCCGCGGCCAGCCCAAGGTGCGCCGCAACGGCCATTGCGGCGCGAGGGCGGTCCCGCCCGTCCGCACCCACAAAAGAGAGACGCCGTCCACGAAATCCGGGCAGGTTCTTGCCGGACAGGGCATCGCGAACGTGCACGGCACGACGATCCCTTCCGGCTCGTCGCTCAAAGGTGCGCCACCATACACTTTGGACTCCGGGATGTGTCCCGGGCGGTCGTCTTAGGTATCGCCCGCCTTCTGGAGAGACGCCCCGAAGTCATGGCTGTTCGACCGTGGACGACCGAGGCGGCAGCAGCGCGTCCGGCGGCATCGGTGCGCCGCCAAGTTCCGCCCGGAAGCCCAGAAGGGTCAGGTCGTCGGGAAGCACCGCCAGCGCCTCGTCCACGATCGCGAGCGCGCGCTCGGGGCCCTCGATCGCTGCAGCAATCCGAACCCTCATGACCCAGGCTTCCTGGCGTTGCGGATCCATCCGCACGACCTCGGCGAAGGCGCGATCCGCCGCCTCTAGGTTCCGCATGGTCAGCGAAATGCCCGCGAGCTGCAGGTGGGTTTCGGGAAAGTCGAGGCGGCTCGCCATGGCGGACTGCCATTCCCCCATGGCGGCCCGGAAGGCCGCTTCGATCCGGCCCGGGTAACGGGCCACGGGCGCGTCGAGCAGCGCGCGCGCCGCCGCGATCCGGACAGACCGGATCGGATCGTCGAGCAGGTCCACCACCCGCACCACCCGGTCCTGCGGCGGAGCAAGGCGTTGCACCCCGACGGCGGCGGCGCGGACCAGCGGATCGGGATCGGACAGAAGCGGGACAAGCCGCTCGGCCACCTCCTCGCTCTCGGACTGCTCCAGAAGCCACGCAGCCGTTGCCCGCACGATACCGGGTGCGTCTGCGTCCATGGCAAGCGTGGCAAGGCCGCCCGCGCCCGCTACGGGATTGTCGCGCCCGCGCGCAAGGGTCAGGCCGTAGTGGTCGCCCCGGTTGTCGCTTTGCGGAAAGCGGCGTGCGATTTCAGCCGCGGCCCAGTCCGCGCCCTTGTCGGCATGGCATGTGGTGCAGGCGTCCGGCGCGCCTGTCACCGCCGCCAGATCGGGGCGCGGCACGCGGAACGAATGGTCCGCCCGCCAGTCGTTGCCCATGTAGACCTGTTCGGGCGCGTGGCAGGACTTGCACTGCGCGGCCTCCGAGCCTTCCTCGTGGAAATGGTGGGCGCGCGTGTCGTACTCGGCCGGCGTCAACGTCGGGAAGTCCGGGTTCCCGGCGGGCGAATGGCACTGCGTGCAGACGGCATTGCCATCGGCCACGAGGTCTGCCCGATGCGGGTCGTGGCAATCAAGACAGCCGACGCCCTTGGCGTACATCTTCGACTGCAGGAACGATCCGTAGACATAGACCTCGTCGAGGATTTGCCCGTCGGCGTGATACTGACCGGGGCGGAGGAGGGCCAGGCCGTAGGAATCGTGATAGGGCGTGCCCGGCAGGGGTGAGGCGTCGTCATGCGCTTCGCGCCGGGAATGGCAGGTCGCGCATTGCTGGATCGTCGCTTCGGTCGTGCCGAAGGTCTGGGGGAAGCCATAGCCGGGTGGGGTGGGCGCCTCGCGGGTTGTGCCCAGGGCCTCCGCCCAGGCGAGATGCGCCTCGCCCGGGCCGTGGCAGGCTTCGCACCCGACGCCAATCTCGGCCTGTACCGAGGCGTAGCTGCGCGTCTGGGCGTCGTAATTCTTCTCATAGCCTGTGGCGTGGCATTCCGCGCAGCGCGCGTTCCAGTTCTTGTAGTGACCGGTCCAGTGAAGGCCGTCGTCGGGCGGCAGGTCCTGACCGGGGTAAAGGTGAAACCAACCACCCGTCTCGGTGTCCCAGACCACGTCGAAGCTTTGCAGCCGACCCGGCTCGGTCTCGAGGAGATATTGCTGGAGCGGCTCGATTCCGGCAACCGAATGGACCCGGTAGTCGGTCGTGGCGCCATCCTTCTCGGTTACCTCCACATGGTAGTCCCCGCCCTCGATGCGGAAGCGCGCCGTCATCCCGTCGTGCTCGAAAACGGTGCCGTCGAAATCGGCCACGATCGTTTCGGGCGAGGGCCAGGTCCAGGCAAGCGCATGGTGCGAACCCTCCCAGGCCTCTGCGGTCTCTTCGTGGCAGGAGACGCAGGACGCGGACCCGACATACCCCTCGCCGGCCGGTGCGAGCCCCGGAAGAAGAACCACCAGCGTGGTCAACGGGAGGAGAAGGCGATGGATCATGTGGTGGCTCCAGGGTTCAGAGGCGGAAGCGCGCTGATGTGCGCGCCGGCGTTCGCAGGTCGCCGAACAGCGCGCAAGGCGCCGTCGAGCGCGCGCCAGGCGTCATCCGGGCTGGTCGTCGGTTCGTTGCCCGAGCCGTAGCGCGCGCGCCCGAGCGTGGCGAGTGCCTTCTGCACGTCCGGATCGCGGCGCGGATCACGTCCCTCGGTGCGGGCCGCCCAGAGATCGAGCGCGGGGTGAAGCGTGGCGTGGTCGCGCCGGGCAACGACATGCGCAAGCGCGCGCCACGCATGGCTCTCCGACGCCAGCCGGGCGGCACGCCGCGCGGCGACCCGCCGGCGCAGGGACGGCAGGACCAGGCGCAGGCAAAGCGCGAGGAGCGCCGCGAACGCCACCCCGGCTGCGGCAAGCATGGCAAGCCGCAGGCGCCCGTCGGGATCCGCGAGGACGGCGGGAGGGCCGTCGACCGCGATCGCCACGGCGTCTGCGCGCGCCGTCTCGACCGTGCCGGTGTCGATGTCGAACCATTGCAGCACGACTTCCGGAAGCGTCCCCGACCCGCCGCCTTCGGCGACATAGGTGACGCTTTCCACGCGGCTCCCCGCAAGCTGACCACGGTTTTCCGTCTCTTCGACGACGGGGGTGTCGGGATAGGCGGCAAGGCCCGCGACCTCACCGGGCGGCAGAAGGGCCGGCAGGAACATGGGCGAGACGCCCGCCACCTCGACGGTGATCGTGCGCGTGATGCTGTCGCCCGGGACCATGGCGGATGGGTCGCCCGCGATCTGCTGGGTCAGCGACAGGTCTGACGCGGCGACGAAGGGATCGAGCCCCTCGGCAGCCTCGGGCAGCACGCCGGAAAGTGCCAGCGCCCCGGTCGAAAGTGTCGTGCGCACGGGCCCGTCCGCGGTGGCGTCCGCCCAGGTCACGACGACCTCCTGCGCGGGAAGCGCGAAGGCGCCGGGGAGCATCGGGGATATCCGGTAGCGCCGCGAGATGCCTGACCACGTGTCGCCGTCGATCCGCTCGGACACCGGGCTGGTGCCGCCTTCGGGCACCCGGACCAGCAGGTTCGGCGCCTCGAATCCTGGCCACACCGGCGGGGCCGTCATGAAGCTCGGAACGAGCACGGTGAGACGGAGGGTCAGGAACTGCCCCGGAACCGCCTCTGTCTCGGGGAAATCGACGCGCAGGACCGGCTGCCCGGAAGATGCCTCCTCGGGCGGCGGCGCCGGGTCGGCCGACTGCGCCTGAAGCGGCTGGCCGGCCAGAAGGGCGGCAAGGATGAACGCGGTCGGGCCGGGCCTCATTCGGTGCCCTCCTCGCCGCCGCCGTCGGCCGCCACGGGATTGGACACGCGCGCCGCGTCCTCGATCGCGAAGCGGATGCGCAGGAAATCCCCGGTGCGCGTGTCGACCGTGTTCATCCACTGCTCCGTCGACATAAGGCCGGGCCCGTCACCCTCCTCGGGCACCTCCATCTGGGTCTCCGTGCCGCGTCCCGCCTCGTTGTCGAGCACGACCTCGTCTGCGCCGATACCGGCATCTTCTCCGGTGTCCTCCGCTTCACGCAGGTCCTCCACATACTCGACGATCCGCCGCGCCTGTTCGAGGTTCTCGGCGGCGCCGGGGAAGTCGGGGTCGCGCGCCACCGCCGTCTCGAAGCTGCGCACCCCGTCGCGGTATCCCCGCGACTTGATGTGCGCCATGCCCTGGATGAACGCCGCCTCGGCGGTCTCGACGCGGTCGAGAACGGTCACAGCATCCTCGTACTGTCCGTGCCGGTAGAGCGCATAGCCGCGCCAGAGGGGGTCGACGAAAAGTTCTGCCGCGCGGCCGAAGTCCCGGTTCTCGTAAGCGAGCCGGCCCTGCTGGTCCGGCGTGAGGAACCAGTCAACGAGGCCGTCGGCGCGGGCGGCACCCGGCAGCCCGCACGCGACCGCAAGCGCGGCCAGCGCCGTCCAGCGCATCGTCCAGCCGCGTCGGAACCACAGCAGCAGAAGTGCGGCCGCCGGCCAGGCAAGCCAGTGCGCGCGGTCCTCCCACGGCTGGTCGCCGTCTTCAAGCTGCGCGCGGGTGTAGGCGGCGTTCAAAAGCGCGTCGATGCGGCGGATGTCGGCGTCGTCGGGCGTGACCGGCACGACGGGCAGACCCAGCGCATCGATGCCCCGGTCGCGCGCCCCGTCAGGAAGCATCGCGAGGACCGAGACCGCCTGTCCGCTTTCGCCGAGCGCGGGGACGTCCGCGGGATCGATGCCGTCCGTCACGAAAAGAATGCCGCCCACCCCGCCGTCCGCCTCTTCGGCGAGAAGCGCCTCGGCCAGGGCGAGCGCATCGGCCGCGGCCGCGCCCACGGCCGGCATGATGTCGGGCGACAGGCCGGCGAGATAGGGCACCATCACGCCGGGGTCCTCGGTCATCGGAACAACGACATGGGCGGTGCCGGCATAGGCGACGAGCGCCGTCCGCGCGCCCGCCCGCAGGTCGAGGAAATCGCGGATCTTCTGCTTGCCGCGCTCCAGGCGCGACGGCGCGATGTCGCCGGCTTCCATGGACGGCGTGACCGCCAGCACCACCACGGCCGGAGCCGACTGCGCGGCGAAGGGGTCGGGCACGCGCGACCAGGTCGGGCCGGCAGCACCAAGCGCCGCAAGCGCGAGCGTGAGCGCCACCCCGTCCACGGGTCTGAGCCGCCCCGCCCCGCCCCGACCGACCGTCAGGGCCTGTCGCAGATGCGGGGCAATGCCCTCCGCACGAAGTCCGCGCGCGCGCGCGGACCGCCGCACCGACCACCACAGGACCAGGATGACCGGCAGAAGCGCAAGCCAGAGCGGGCGCAGGAAGTGGAACGCCTCGAGGAAGAGTGCGGCATCCATCACGGCGTCCCCGTCGCCAACGCCCGGCGCCCCGCCGCGCGCCGCCTCGTCGCCCCGAGATGGAGAATCGCCAGCGTGCCAGTCCCGATCACCGCCGCCGAGGCGAGCGCCACCCACGACAGGGACTGGCGCGGTCGGTAGGACAGCGTCTCGACCTCGCGCGGGGCGAGCGCGTCGATCCGATCATAGACCTCCTGCAGCGCGCGTTCGTCCTCGGCGAAGAAATATTCTCCACCGGACCGGTCCGCGACGGCCTGGAGCGTGGCAAGGTCCACCCGGTTTTCGCCCGTGGCCTCGGGATCGCCAACGCCGATCGAGTAGATCTCGACGCCCCTGTCGGCGGCGATCTCGGCGGCGTTGACAGGGCTCATCCGGCTCGCCGTGTCCGATCCGTCGGACAGAAGGATCAGAAGCCGCTGGTCGATATCCGATGCCTCGAAGGTCCGGATGGCAAGCCCGATCGCGTCACCAAGCGCCGTGTGCGGCCCCGCCATCCCCACCTCCGTCCGGTCGAGAAGAGCGAGAATCGTGTCGAGGTCGTCCGTCAACGGGGCCTGAAGGTAGGCGGCGGAGCCGAACACGATCAACGCCATCCGGTCGCCGTCGCGGCCCGCGACGAAGGAGGTCACGACGTCGCGCACGCCGGCAAGGCGCTGCTTGCGCCCGCCGTCCGGGGTCGCGAAGTCGCGCGCGTCCATCGAGCCCGAGATGTCGATGGCAAGGACGACGTCGCGCGCGGCGCGTTCGGTCGTGACCGGCGGGCCCACGCGCTCGGGCCGGGCAAGCGCCAGCACGACCAGCCCCCAGCAAAGCGCGCCGGCTGCCGTGGCGAACCACGGCCGCGACAGCACCGCCGCACCGGCGCGCGGTTCGACGCCCGCGGCCTCGGTCACGCGGCGGAAAAAGGGGAACCGCACCGCTTCCTCGCGCTCCCGGTGCGGCGGAACAAGGCGCCACACAAGGATCGGCAGGGGCAGGAGCCATAGCGCCCAGGGCGCGGCCAGGCCAATCATGCGGCATCCCTCTGCCGCCGCGCGCGGCTCTCGTTCGGCGGCTCGCGCCGATGGGTGCGAAGCCAGCTCTCCGCCGCGCGCCGCAGCGCCGGCGAAGCCGTCGTCGCGCCGCCGCGCCAGGGCGCCGTGACAAGCTCGCGCCCGGTCGTCTCGGAAAAGCCGTCCGGCCCGGTGCGGTCGAGAAAGGCAATCCAGTCCGCGCCCGCAAGCCCCGCGACGTCCTCGCGGGGCCACGCCGCAAGAGCGGCGCGGCGCAGGACCACCGCGATCTCTGCCGGCGTCGTCGCTTGCGCCAGTTCGGCCAGCGCGGCCTGCCGATAGGCATTGGCGCGACGGTGCGCCACCCGTCGCCGGACAAGCCACACGAAGAGCCCCGCCGCGATCACGGCGAGCAAGGCCCAGCCCCATGTCTCCGGAACAAGCGGGACGGGCGCAGGCTCGGACGGCTCGATCAGCGCGTCGATCAGATCGACGAGGTTCACCGGACCCGCGTGATCGGTCTCGCCCCCGTTCATCGCGGACCAAGCCCCATGAGCCGACGCATCTGCGGCAACGTCTCCTCGGCGGCGCTGAGCGGAAGAACGGGCACGCCGAAGCGGCGCTGCCAGTCGAGCACTTCCGCAAGCCGGCCCGTCGCGAAATCGCGCAACCGTCTGCGCGAGTCCGCGCCGCGCGTGTCGATCTCGGCCTGGAGCGTGCCGTCGGACACGACGAGCCGAACGTTCGTCTCAAGGCCTTCGCCCAGGGGATCGGTGACCGTGACGAGGACCAGATCGTTCCTCCGCGCAAGCCCCGAGACGATGCGCGCCGTCTGGTCGTCGATTCCGTCGAAGTCGCTCAGGACGATGACAAGGTGGTTGCGCGGCGCGATCCGGGCCACGGCGCGCATCACCTGCGTCAGCCCGACGGGTTCGACCGCCGGTGCATCCGGGCGCAGCAGATCGTTCGCCTCGGCAAGGGCTGAAAGGAACCGGTTCAGCGCGGCCCGGCTGCGCTGCGGCCGGACTTCGGCGACCACCGCGTCGCCGAAGACGATTCCGCCGACGCGGTCGCCCTGATCGAGGATGCGGAAGGCCGACAGCGCGGCGGCCTCGGCGGCGGTCACGGACTTCATGTTCAGCACCGAACCGAAGAACATGCTCATGCGCTGGTCCACGACGATCAGCGCGGGGCGGTCGCGTTCCTCGGTCATGACCCGGACATGGGGGCGGCCGGTGCGGGCCGTCACCTTCCAGTCGATCGCGCGGATGTCGTCACCCGGCAGGTAGTCGCGCAGGTCCTCGAAGTTCAGACCCCGTCCGCGCAGGCGCGAGGCATGGCGGCCGTTCAGGATCGAGCGCGCCGGCTGGCGCGGCAGGAAGCTCAGACCCGTCGCACGCCGATCGAGGGTGCGCAGGTGCTCGAGATCGGCATGGATGCGCGGGTCACGGGCCACTCGCGGCGCGGCAGGCAGCGTTGCGGTGCGGATTCGGGCGGCGCGGTCCTGCATGGCCTCTTCCTCAGGGCAGCGCCACCTGACGCACGATCTCGGCCACCACGGCGTCCGGCGTGACGCCTTCGCCCTGCGCCTCGTAGGTAAGGCGCAGCCGGTGCCGCATGACGTCGGCGACGATGGCGCGCACGTCCTCGGGATCGACGTAATCGCGCCCGGCGAGCCAGGCATGTGTCCGGCCGCACTTGTCGAGCGCGAGAGAGGCGCGGGGCGAGGCGCCGATCTCGATCCAGCGCCTGAGGTCGTCACCGAAGTCCGCCGGAATGCGCGTCGCGTTCACCAGATCGGCCATGTAGCGTTCCATCTCGGGCGCGACATGAAGGGCGGCGATGGCGCGGCGCGACGCGAAAACGGCGTCCTGCGGGATCGGCTCGGGCATCGTCTTGTCTTTCGCGTCGTCGGTGGTCTGTGCCGCCTGTTCTTCTCCGCGTACCAGCCGGATCACCTGGACCTCGTCCTCGACCGGCGGGAAGGTGATCATGACGTGCATTAGGAAGCGATCCATCTGCGCTTCGGGCAGCGGATAGGTTCCCTCCTGCTCGATCGGGTTCTGCGTGGCCATGACCATGAAGAGCGGCTCCATCCTGTGCGTCGTGCCGGCCACCGTCACCTGTCGCTCCTCCATCGCCTCGAGCAGCGCGGCCTGCACCTTGGCGGGGGCGCGGTTGATCTCGTCTGCCAGCACGATATTGGCAAAAATCGGTCCCGGCTCGAACCGGAACTCGCCGCCCTTGTCGGACTGGTAGTAGACCTCGGTCCCCGTGACGTCCGAGGGCAGGAGGTCCGGTGTGAACTGGATGCGCGAGAAGTTGCAGTCGAGATTCCGGGCGAGCGCCTTGATCGCGCGCGTCTTGGCAAGGCCGGGCAACCCCTCGACCAGCAGGTTGCCGTTCGCCAGCAGCCCGATCAGCAGCCGCTCGATCACGTCGCGCTGGCCGATGATCGCCTCGCCCATCCGCGTCCGCAATTCCTCGATCCGCTCGCGGGCCGCGGTTTCGTCTGCCGGTCTGCCTGACTCGTTCATGCCATCTGATCCCCCGTTTCGCCGGCAAGCCTCGCCCGGGCTGCCGTCGTGGTCTTCCAGGCCGCGCCGATGACCTCCGGGACGTGCGGAGCAAGCTCTTGCAGCGCCTCCGACGGCACGGCCGAGACAACGAGCGGCATGCACCACGTGTTGCCGGAGGCGACGACGCACCGGGGCGGATCCTCGCGGGCGGTGGCCCCGATGGCCTCTTCGCAAACCTCCCGGTAGCCGACCCAGAGCTTTCGCGCGTCGGGGTAGGCGACAGAGACCCCGGCGGGTTCGGACGCGTCGAAGCCCTTCAGATGGAACCTCTTGTCGCCCTCGGCGCGATGCCGCTTCGCAAACTGTTTTCGGTTCAGAGCGAACTCCGACTTCTCGGGTGTCGGGCGGGCCGGCGCGGGGAACCGAGCATGCGCCGAGGTGGCGACCGCCGCGACTGGCCAGACGGACCTCATCTGGACCATACCTGCTCCCAGTCCTCGGCCACGTCGACGAACAGCCAGCCCCGGCCAGGGCCCGCATCGAGGCCGCCGACGCGTTGCCCGGCGCGGCTGTCCGGGTCGCAGGCGGCCTCGTGTCCGCCGTCTGTGTGGTGGACGATCATCGCGAAGCGGGCGCCGCCCCCCGCCACGGTGTATGCGGGCATCTGGAAGTCTCCGTCCCAATTGCCTACCGCGAAGATCGGTCGCCGTCCGATACGGCTTTCGAGTCCGACGGTCTTTCCGGCCTTGTCGCCCCCGAAGGCGATGCCGGGCAGCTTCAACACCTGCGCGGTCCCATCGTCTGGTTCCGTCGGGTTGGCCGATCCCAGGACATGTTCGGGCGGGATGCCATAGGTTTCTTCCGCGAGGATACGCAGGAAGTGCACGCTGCCGTCCGAGACGACCCAGGTCTCGAACCCCTCGTCCCGCAGGTAGGCGAGAAGCTCGAGCATCGGCTGATAGATCATGTCGCGGTAGGGTAGTCCCGTATCGGGGTGCGTCGCGGTCCGCAGCCAGTCCCGCACGTCGGCCTGGAAGTCAGGCACGAACATCCCCGAATGCAGGACATTCAGAACCTCGATCGCGCCTTTGGCGCCGCCGGCGCGCATGGCTTCCACGTCCCCCGCGCAGGCGGCCCGCAGGACATCGGACGTCAGGATGGATGGATCGGCCACGGCTTTTTCGCGCAGCCGGTCCATCGCGTGGATGAGCTGAAGATGCACCGCCTGCTCGGCCCAGAGGCACCCGTCGTCGTCAAAGACGGCGATCCGGTTTGCCGGAGTGACGTAATCGGGAGAGGACGGGTCGGTCACGCTTTCGACAAAGGCGATGATCCTCGCTTTCGCCACGGTGTCGTTCCACGAGGGCAAGGGATCGGCAAGAACAGGGGCAGCGTCGCCGAAATTGAACAAGATGGCGATGGGCTGGTGCATCTGATCGCTCCCTTGGGGATCGGCTGCGCGGCGTCAGGTGGTGCCGCGGCCGATCATCTACTGCCGGCAGGCCCGCACCTGTCCTGGCACCTGCGCACCGTTGGGTGTGAGGACGGTGACCTCGCGTGGTTCGACAAACGTCGATCCGTCGGGTCGTTGCCCGCCGAGGCCGCAAGCGTGAGGGGGGATGAGAATCAAGAAACGAGGGCTCATGTCGTAGGTTCTTCCTGACTCAACGCACCGCGGGGAGCTGGCCGGCGGCGGGCCGCCCGAGGGAGCGCTGGGCCGCCGCCGACCGTCGAGCGACGCCCCGGATTCGTGTCCGGGGCGTCAGGTTGCATGGGCTACTGGGCGCCGCCGGGCTGCGACAGCGTTTCCAGCACCTTGTCGAGGCTGAAGGAAGCCGCTTCCTGCCGCGGCGGATATTCCTGGAAGGTCGCCAGGAAATTCGCCACGTACTGCTGCGCCGGCACGAGCATGAACGCACGGTCGAGCATCCAGTCGTAGTAGGTGTTCGACGTGCGGTAGGCGCGTTCGTACGGATCCTGGCGCAGGTTGAAGATAAGCGGCGTCCGCAGCGGCGTCAGCGGCTGGACCCAGGCCCGGAAGGTCGACCAGGCTTCCTGCTCGAGGAACATGATCTTCCAGTCCATATAGCGAAGGGCCATCAGGTCTCCGTCGTCGGAGAAGTAGAAGATCTCCTTGCGCTCGCTCTCGTCGGTCTCGCCGGTCAGCATCGGCAGGATGTTGTAGCCGTCGAGATGGACCCGGTAATCGCGACCAAGCGACTGGTTGGTGACGCCATCGAGAAGATCTTCCTTGATCGTCTCGTTGCCCGCTGCGGCAAGGAAGGTGGGCAACCAGTCCATGTGGTGGACGATTTGGTTCGAGACCGATCCGGCTTCGATCTGACCCGGCCAGCGGACCATTGCCGGCACACGCCAGGCGCCTTCCCAGTTCGTGTTCTTCTCGCCCCAGAACGGCGTCATCCCGGCGTCAGGCCACGTGTTCATGTGCGGGCCGTTGTCGGTCGAATAGAGCACGATCGTGTTGTCTTCGATTCCAAGTTCCTCGAGCTTCGCGAGGAACTGACCGATGTGCATATCGTGCTGAACCATGCCGGCCTGGTATTCGCTCAACCTGCGCCCTGCGATGTCGTTGGCCTCGGCGCGGAAGTCGTCGGCGACGTGGGTCCGGAAGTGCATCCGCGTGCCCGACCACCAGACGAACCATGGAACGCCCTCGGCCTCTTTCCGCTCGATGAAGTCGAGCGCGGCGGCCACCGTCTCGTCGTCGACGGTCTCCATCCGCTGGCGTGTCAGCGGACCGGTATCCTCGATCTCGCCATCGGCCGACGAGCGGATAACGCCGCGCGGGCCGAAACGCTCGCGGAAGGTCTCGCCGTCGGGCAGCACCAGATCGCCCGGATAGTCCTCGTTCTCGGGCTCTTCCTCGGCGTTCAGGTGATAGAGGTTGCCGAAGAATTCGTCGAAACCGTGGTTCGTCGGCAGGTGCTCGTCGCGGTCGCCGAGATGGTTCTTCCCGAATTGGCCGGTGGCGTAGCCCTCGTCCTTCAGGAGGCCGGCGATCGTGGGATCCTCGACCTGCATGCCTTCTTCGGCGCCGGGAAGTCCGACCTTGGAAAGGCCCGTACGGAACACCGACTGGCCCATGATGAACGACGCGCGTCCGGCGGTGCACGATTGTTCGCCGTAGTAGTCGGTGAACATCATGCCCTCGGCCGCGATCCGGTCGATGTTGGGTGTCTCGTAGCCCATCAGGCCGAAGGTATAGGCCGAGATGTTCGATTGCCCGATGTCGTCGCCCCAAATGACAAGGATGTTGGGCGGATCGGCATCCTGGGCATGGGCCGCCGCCGCTCCGAGAGCGAGGGCCAGCGTGGTTGCGAACCTGAGGTTGATCATGGGGCGTCGTCTCCCTGGTTTTGAACTGCCCGAAAGCGGGCGTCGTTCGGGAGACAGCGGTTGCGACCGGAAAGGCGTGGCCTGGTCAGCCATCCCCAAAACTGCCCCTAGCCTGACTGACGCCGGGTAAGCCCGATAGTTGGACCAAAGGCCAATGCGCTCGCTCGGCCGGTTTGGTCGCTTTAGGACGCGAGGAACTTTTCGAGGTCGTCGGCGCGAAGCGGCTTTCTGAGAAGGAGGCTGGCCCCAGCCGCGCGGCAGGCGTCGGCCGCGCCTTCGGTTTCAAGGCCCGACATCACAAGGATTCTTGCCTCCGGCCACCGGGCCAGGACGCGCGCGACAAGCGCGGGGCCCGACGGCGCGGGCATATGAAGGTCAAGAAGGACATGCGTGGGCGGTGCAGCGCCCATCCCGTAAAGCAGCGCATTCCCCGAGGTGAAGGCGAACGCCTCGTGACCGAGCGATATGGCTAGCCGCCGAAGTGCTCGCCCCACGCCCGGATCGTCATCGACGATGGCGATGCAGAAGGTGTGTTCGCCCATCTGACGAAACTATCCTGATGCGCCCGGGCGCGGTAGTTGGACCGTAGTCCAATACCGGCCTTCACGTGCGATCGCGATGCCGCACGACCATCGTCACGAGATCCGCAAGCGTCTGGGCGCCCATCTTTCGCATGACCCGAGCCCGATGCACCTTGACGGTCTTTTCGACGATGTCGAGGTCATATGCGATCTGCTTGTTCAGCCGACCGGCAACCGCGGCGTCAAGAACTTCCCGTTCGCGTGCCGTAAGGCTGTCGAGGCGCGCCTCGAAGTCGTCCGACGCGGCCCTTGCCTCGCGACGTGCGCGGTCGATGCCGATCGCCCGTTCGACGGTGGTCAGAAGAACCTCCGGTTCGACGGGTTTGGTAAGGTAATCAACGGCCCCGTCCTTCATGGCGCGGACACTCGACCCGATGTCTCCTTCTCCTGTCAGGAAGATGACAGGCAAGGGCGCCCGTTTGCCGGACAGCCAGCGCTGCACGACATGGCCGTCGATTTCGGGCATCTGGCGGTCGAGGATGAGGCATCCCGGCGTCTCAGGATCGAGGTCGCGGAGGAAAAGCCTCGCATCCGTATAGGTGCGCGCGTCGAACCCCGCCGAGCCGAGCAGCCGCGCGAGCGACTTGAGTACCGAGAGGTCGTCATCGACGATGTGAACGATCGCATTGCCCGCCATAGGGTTCACCGGGGCGGCAAGGCGAGCACGACGCGGGCGCCATGATCGCAGGGCGCGAAGGCGATCGTTCCATTGTGCGCCTCTGCAATCGTCCGGCAGATGGCAAGACCCATGCCAAGACCGTTCGCCTTGGTCGTGACGAAGGGTCGGAACGGGTCTTTCGCCGCTGCGCCGGCAAGTCCGGGACCCGTGTCTTCCACCGCGATCATCCGCCAGCCGTCCGGGCGCTCGGCCGTTTCGATCGTCAGAACCCGCTTGTCGCTTGATGCTTCGGTCATGGCGTCCATCCCGTTCAGGATCAGGTTGAGCAGAATCTGCTTCAGCTGTTCGGTGTCGCCAAGGACCAGCAGGGGCTGCGGCGCGGGCCGGAACAGGATCTGGACGTCGCGGAGCAACGCCTCGCTCTGTATCAGCGCGGTGACGGCCTTTGCCACGTCGTTCAGGTCCACCGGCCTGAGGTCGATGGACTTCCGGTACATCAGGGTTCTCAGGTCCGAGATGATCTTCGCCGCGCGCCGGTCATCTTCGGCGATGTCCGCGAGGATCTCGCCGACCTCCTCGAGATCGGGTGGCGACTTGCGCAGAAGCCGCGTCCCGGCTTCGGCGTTCGCAAGGATTGCGGAAAGAGGCTGATTCAGTTCGTGCGTGATGGCCCCCGAAAGGGCGCCAAGCTGCGAAACACGCGAAAGCCTTGCCACCTCAAGCCGATGCTCGGCGGCTTCGCGCTGGGCGACCTGCCGCCGACGCCCCTGCACGATCAGCGCCGCGATCGTCGCGGATTGCGCCAGGACCACGGCGGCCACCGCCACGATCGTCGTGCGGTAGCGCTCCCAGACGCTTGGCGTGTAATTGAGCAGGACCGCGTCGAGCGGCCGAAGCGCGGGATCAAGACCAAAGCGTCGCAGCTGCGCCCAATCCAAGACGCTGGCATGCGGAACGGAAATGACCGTGCCCTCGCCAAGACTGCCGGCGATCGCGTCGACCGCCAGCCCGCCGACGGTGCGGCCCACATCCTCGAAGCTTTCGACCACGCCACCCACCACGCCGTTTTCGATGAAGGTGCTGTAGACGCCCCACGACGGCGCACCCGAGCGCGCGGCGATGAGGCCGGCAGCTTCGGCAGGTATGAAGCGCGCGCCGGCGGCGTCCTCGAAGATCGTGAGGATCAGGAGAATCGTGTCTGCGCCGAGGGCCGCGGCAGCGGTCTCGAATTCGGACAGGGTCAGGCCTGAAACATATTCGACCTCGAGCCCTTGCTCTTCGGCAAGCGCCTCCTGGGCGGTTCTTTGCCAATTCCTGTCGAACTCGGACGACCCGGTGAACACGACCAGTCTTCGGGCATCGGGCTGCATCCCTTTCGCCAGCGCGACAGTCTCGCCAACATCGAACGACGTGATCGCGACGTGGGTATCGGGCGGCAGCGCGTCTCCGATGCTTCTCTGCGTGATCGCTCCCGCAACGACAGGCGCACCCGGCGCAAATTGGTCCCGGTGTGCCATCACGAGCGTGTACGCCGCCGGACCGACGGCGACAATCACATCGACCGGCGTAGCCGCGTACTTGCGCACCAGCATTTCGACAAATGCCTGGTCCTGCGCCTCTTCGGGAAACTGCTGGATGGCGCGAAACTCGGTGTAAAGTTCGTGGCGCGGCGATAGCGCCTTTTCCAGCACCTCAGACAGCCCTGTCGCTATTCGCAGGTTCGCGGTCAGGGTGCTCGTGTCCGAATACACGACCAGGATGCGCGGCGGCCGATCCGCCGACTGGGCCCCGGCGATGAAGGGCACAAGCGCCGCAAGCAGAAGCGCCGCGAGAAACGCCCGGACCCTACGGCGGTCGGTCGGCCGCGTCAGGTGAAACAAGTAGTATCCCGCAGGCATGCTCAATTGGCGTCTTGGTCCCTGCCTCAAGGTCAAGGTCTAAGTCGCAGACCTGAGATGTCCAGTCACCTTGTGCGATCGCCGCCCTTGCCGAGGAGCGGCTTGCAGACCAGGCAGCTTCGAATTCCGGCCGGGGTCCGGGCCATTCGCAAGCCTTGCTGCGGGCGACGGAACGTCGCTCAGAACCCGTGCCGGCGCAGTTCGGCCGCGATGACCGACCGGGACGCGATGTCGCGCGAGGGAAACGCGTTGAAGTAGTCCCTTGAGGACGCGTCGGGTTTCCGACGCCGGACTTCCCTTCGCCAGCGCGACGCATGGTCGTGTTCGCCGGCAAGACCACAAGCCACGACTGCGATCATCGCGATGAGATAGTGCGCGCCAGACGTCGACGCCGCCCGCTCGGCCCAGCGGGCCGCCTCTGGATAGTCGCCCTGCTGGACGAGCATCTGTGCCCGAACCCCGTGCATTCCGTACAGAAGCGGGTCGAGAGGGCTCAACGCAAGCGCCGTTTCAAGTTCGGTGGTCGTGGCCTTCGGGTCACCAAGGAGCATGGACGTGAAGGCCGAGGCATAGAAGCCCTGCGCAAAGTTCGGATTGAGGACCGTGGCGCGCGACAGCCATTGCCGCGCCCCTTCGAGGTCGTGCGTCAGCCAATGCGAGCGGCCCATCGTGAAGGTCACGAAGGGATCGAGCGGGTCCAGTTCGAGCCCGCGTTCGGCGTGCGCGCGCGATGCCGCGACGGCGGCGGGCACATCCGGTGCGATGCGCAGGAAGGCGTCGAGAAAGCTGGTGAACGACAGGCCGGCCTGCGCCCGCGCCAGCGACGGGTCGAGCCGGGCCGCGCATTCGAAATGGTGCCGCGCGGCAGCGTTGTCGCTGGCGGTGAACCGGTAGAGGTGGCGCAGGCCGATGTGATAGTTCGCCCAGGCGTCGAAGCGTTCCGCACCCGTCCGAAGGGCAAGCTGCGCTTCTGCCGCCGGCACGACGATTTCGAGTGCGGCGATGATGTGGACCACGATCCTGTGTCGCAAGTCGTCGATTTCCTCGACGGCTGCGGTAAGGCGCTCGCCCCAGATGACCTCGGCGCTTGCGCCGTCGGTAAGTTCGAGGGTTACGGATAGGTTGCCTCCGCTTGCCTCGATGACACCGGAAAGAACATAGCGCACGCCAAGCGCCGTCGCGGCAAGGTCGACGTCAGGTGCCGCCTGCCTGAACCGGAACGACGAGCCGCGGGCCGTCACGGACAGCCAGCGGAGCCGCGAGAGCGCCTGGATGATCTCGTGCGGGATGGCATCGGCGAGGATGGCGTATTCCGCGTCCACGGCCAGCGGCGTGAGCGGCAGAACGGCGATCGAGGGCCTGCCGGTGCGCGGCGGCTGCGCGCCCACGTCCGGTTCGCGCACCTTCGGTCGGGCCGGAGGGTCCCCGGACACATCGGGCAGGAACCTGAAGCCCCTGCCGTGAATCGTGCGGATGACCTGCTGCCGCACGCCGTTGTCGCCAACCGCGGCCCGGACCGAGCGGATCCGGCTTGAGATGCTGGCGTCCGAAACCGCCGCGCCGTCCCAGACGGCCTCTGCAAGCTCGTCCCGCGACACCAACCGGTTCCGGTTCCGCACGAGGTGGATGAGCATGGCGAGCACCTGCGGCTCGACCCGCACCCGCTCGCTGCTGAACGTGAGTTCGAACCGTTCGGGGTCGAGCCGGAAGGCGCCGAATTCCCAGGTCATCCGGACAGCATACGCCAGAATTGTCGCGGCTCTGCACGAATTCTTCATGAACCGATCAAGCATCCGAAACGCCAGTCCGTACCATGGCCACGTTCCGTTCTCTGGCGGGACATGGGCACAGCCCGGGAGGACGCGATGAAAGCGATCGAAACCAGACGGTTCGAAGATGCGGACCAGATCCTCGACATGAAGGAGCGCGGCGGCATCTCGATCCTGACGATGACCGACGGCAGCACGGGCATGCACGCGATCTTCGAGCCCGGCTGGACCTGGGAGGCCGACGAGAAGCCCCTTCTCGGCTCGCCCGAATCCTGCCCCATGCGTCACACCGGCTACTGCATCTCGGGCCGGCTCGTGGTTCGCATGATCGACACGGGCACCGAGACGCACATCCGCAAGGGCGACTTCTTCGAGATCCCCCCGGGGCACGATGGCTACGTCGAAGGCACGGAACGCGTGGAGCTCATTCTCTTCGCGGCGCCCGAACACCCGCATTGAAGGAAACCGGCATGGACGCGAAGACACTCCGCAGAACCCTCGGCCGTGGGCGCCTCTACGAGTCGATCCTCGAGACGGTCGGCGACACACCGGTCATCCGGATCAACAACCTTGGGCCGAAGGGCGTGCGGCTTTACGTGAAGGCCGAGTTCTTCAACCCGGCGGCGTCCGTGAAGGACCGACTCGCGCTCAACATCATCGAGGCCGCGGAACGAAGCGGCGCCCTGAAGCCCGGACAGACCGTCATCGAAGCGACCAGCGGCAACACCGGCATCGGGCTTGCCATGGTCTGCGCACAGAAGGGCTATCCGCTGGTCGTGACGATGGCCGACAGCTTTTCCATCGAACGCCGGCGGCTGATGCGGATGTTCGGTGCGAAGGTTGTGCTTACGCCGCGCGCCCAGAAGGGCATCGGCATGTACAGAAAGGCCGCCGAGCTTGCCAGGGCCCACGGCTGGTTCCTTGCCCGCCAGTTCGAAACCGAGGCCAACGCCGACATCCACGAGGCGACGACGGCGAGAGAGATCGTGGGCGACTTTGCGGGCGACCGGCTCGACTATGTCGTCACGGGTTACGGGACTGGCGGGACCGTCACAGGCCTTGCCCGCGTCCTGCGACGCGAGCGCCCGGAAACGAAGATCATTCTGAGCGAACCCGCAAACGCCCAACTGATCGGCAGCGGGGCGCCCCAGAAGCGCGGCGCGGACGGGTCGCCCGCGGAAAGCCATCCGGCTTTCGAGCCGCACCCGATCCAGGGCTGGACGCCGGACTTCATCCCCAAGGTCCTGCAAGAGGCGATCGACGGCCTGGGCTATGACGATCTGGTTCCCGTGTCCGGCGCCGACGGCATCGCCTGGGCGCGGAAGCTGGCGCAGAAAGAGGGCATCCTCACCGGTGTCTCGGGGGGCTCGACCGTCGCGGTTGCCATGGGAATCGCCGAACGGGCAGAGCCGGGGACGGTGATCCTCGCCATGCTTCCCGACACCGGGGAACGCTACCTCTCCACCCCGCTGTTCGAGGCGATCCCCGAGGACATGGACGACGAGGAGCGCGCGATTTCCGGGTCGACGCCCGGCTGCCAGATGACCTGAAACCGATGGACCAGCACGATGGAGGACGTGAAGAATGGAACTTTACATGATCCGGCGCACGAGCGCCTGGAAAGACCCCGCAGAGCTTGAGAAGACGGCAGCGGAATCTGCGCGCGTCGGCAACGAGGAGATGCAGGACAGCGTCCGCTGGATCCGATCCTACGTGATCAGGGAGACCGACGGACGGCTTGGAACCTGTTGCATCTACGAGGCCGTGGACGGGGACGCGATCCGCGAGCACGCACGCCGTGTCGGAATGCCCGGGGATGATTTTCTGCCGATCGCCAAAACCGTTGTCGTGCGTCCGGACCCGAACTGAAGCCGCTGCCAGGGAAGCCCGGACATTCGCTGTCCCGCGGGACCCCGGGGGAGGCCCCTGGGGCAATCGTGAAGGACAGGCGATGACGGAAGATCGCGCCCTTGAAGACAAGTTGGCCCTGGATCCCGGTGACTGGGACGAGTTTCGGGCCGTGGCCCGATCTGCCGTCGACGATGCGACGGACAGGATCCGCGACCTGCGGGATGGGCCGGTCTGGCGGCCCATGACGGACGATGTTCGCGCCTCGTTCACAGGCCCCATTCCCACGGGCCCGACAGCGCTTGCCGAGGTCTACCGACAGGTCGCCACGCGGGTTTTTCCCTACGCCATGGGCAACGTCCATCCAAGGTTCTTCGCCTGGTACATGGGGGCAAGCGACCTCAGCGGCGCACTGGCTGACTTCCTTGCGGCGGTCGATGGCTCGAACCTTGGCGGGGGCGACACGGCCGCGAGCCTTGTCGACCACCAGGTCACCCGCTGGGTGCGCGACATGATGGGGTTTCCCGACGGGGCAAGCGGCGCCCTTGTCTCGGGGGGCTCGATGGCGAACATCGTCGGCCTGACCGCGGCGCGCAACGCCATGGCGGGCATCGACCTCCGGCAGGACGGCGTCGCGCAGCTGGAGCGACCCCTGGCGTTCTACGCCTCGGACCAGGTTCACAGCTGCCACCACAAGGCGATGAACCTGCTTGGCCTTGGCGCGAAGGCGCTTCGTCATGTGCAGACCGACGCAGCGCTCCGCATGGATCTTCGCGCGCTTCAGGGCGCCATCGACGCCGACAGGCTCTCCGGGATGCGGCCGGCCTGCGTCATCGCGACGGCCGGTTCAACCAACACCGGCTCGGTGGACGATCTTGGCGCCATCGCCGACCTCTGCCGACGCGAGGGGATCTGGATGCACGTCGACGGATGCATCGGCGCGCTCATTGCGGTTGCGCCGAAGAACGCGCACCTCGTGGCCGGGATGGAGCGCGCCGATTCCCTTGCGCTTGACCTGCACAAGTGGCTCCATGCCCCCTTCGACGTGGGCTGCATCCTTTTGCGTGACCGCGCGCTTCACCGCGCGACCTTCGCCGAGAACGCAGAGTACCTCCAGCGCGCCACGCGCGGGATCGCGGCGGCCGAGTTCCTCCACGACTACACGCTCGAGACCACCCGGGGGTTCCGCGCGCTGAAGGTCTGGATGATGTTGCAGCACCACGGGGTCGACACCTTCGGACGTCTCATCGACCGCAATATCGCTCAGGCGCGATATCTTGCCGAGAAGATCGAAAGCAGCGCGTTGCTGGAGCGGACGGCGCCGGTCGCCACCAGCATCGTGTGCTTCCGCTTCAATCCCGGCGGGTTGTCCGAAGACGGGCTTCGAGAGGCAAACACCGAAATCCTGTTGCGCCTGCAGGAATCCGGGATCGCCGTCCTGTCCGACACCACGGTTCGCGGCAGGCACTGCCTGCGCGCGGCCTTCTGCAACCATCGCACCCGCACATCGGACATCGACCTTCTTGTGCAGGAAGTCGAACGGTTCGGCACGGGCGTCCTCCGCGAACGACCGTCACTTTTGGAGTGACCCTTGGTGCGCGCGTCGGTCCGGCGGCGGGATTCTCGGGCCTGACGCCGTATCGTCCCGCGTCAGATGCGGCCGTCCGGAAGCCTACCTCCGGCCGGGGCAGGTCTTCGCGCAACGGCAATCCGGCTTGCCACTGCACAACGCCGACATCCCCTGCCCACCGTGCCCGAGACTGACCCGCGAATGGGGTCATCCCGCGGCGCGCGCCCCTTCGCCGAGGACCGCAAGCTTTGACCAGGCAATCTCGGGATCGACCGCGCCGAAGCCCGCGAAGGTGCCGAAACCGCAATCCGACCCGGCGATCACCCGCTCGGCCCCGACGATGTCGACGAAGCGGTCAAGACGCTGGCGCACGAGTTCGGGGTGCTCGACGAAATTGGTCGTGGTATCGACGACGCCGGGCACCAGCACCTTGTCGTCGGGAATGTCGGCGGCGCGATCGCGGAACACCGCCCATTCATGGCCGTGCCGGGGGTTCGACGTCTCGAACAGGACATAGCGCGCCTTGACCGACATCAGCGTGTCGAACATCCGCGCCATGGGGATGTCGCAGACATGGGGGCCCTCGTAGTTGCCCCAGCAGATATGCACCCGGATCTTCTCGGCCGGCACGTCGGACAGCGCGTGGTTCAGCGCCTCGACGTGGGACTGGGCGACCCTCACGAAGTCGTCGTCCGAGAGGTTGGTGAACAGCATGTGCCGCGACAGGGCAAGGTCGGGACAGTCAAGCTGAAGATCGAGGCCCGCGGCAACGATGGTCTGGTATTCCGACTTCATCGCGTCGGCCAGCGCCGCCAGATAGGCCTCGCGGCTCGGGTAGTGGGCATTCTGGAGGAAAAGCGAAATCACGCCGGGGGAGGCGGCATTCATGAAGCCGCGTTCGGCGCCATGGGCCGCCATCGCCGCCTGAAGATTGGCGATGTCCTTCCGAAGCGCGTCCTGATCCTTCGGCCGCACCTCGCCCACGCACATTGGGCGCGCGAACTTCGGGCCTGTGCCGGACATGGCGAGGCGGTCCAGAAAGGTCGGGTAAAGTTTCAGGTCCGCCGGCACGGTGCGCGGTCCATCGCCGCCGAAGCCCGTGTAGCGGTCCTTGACGTATGTGGCATAGCTGATCTTCGAGGTCTCGCCGTCCGAGACGATGTCGATACCCGCAGCGGTCTGGCGGCGGACGACCTCGTGGACCGCTTCAGCCATCACCAGGTCGAAGGCGGCCGGGTCGTGATCTTCGCCCCGTTCGCGCGCGAAAAGCTGATCGACCACGGCCTGGCTGCGGGGAAGGCTTCCGACATGTGTCGCGAGAAGGGGCATTTCGGTCCTTTCCAGGGGGCCGCCTGGCGTGTGCCCCGCAAAGTCATTCGTCGGGTTCAGTCAGACGGCCGTCGCGCCCCGGTCGGCGCCCGCGCCCCTGATCCTGAAGCCGCAACAAAGCGTCCTGTAATCGGAAACATCCACGGCCATCTTGTAGCGCTCCGAACAAAATGAAGCAATATCAATTTGTTAAGTTGCAATCCGGCCATCCGCCTCCTGCCGCATTGGCAAGGCCGGCTGGAGCCTTGCTACGGAGATGCCACGATTTCAGTGGATTTAGTCGAAGTAATGCCTCATTAGTATTGCTAATTGGTATGCGTAGGTAGTGAGTGAAATGTTTCCCCGATCCGCAGGTGACGGCGTGTGTTGCCCCCGGCGGGACGGACGTGAAGAGTACCTGGGGTAAGGTGTGAAGACGATGTTGATGTATGTAATCGGTTCCTTGAGTTTCCCCTGCCCCGATGCGTCCGGCCCCACGCGGCCGGACGCATCGCGGCACGTGACACGGAAGGGTTGAGGCCATGATGACCCTTCTTCTGTCCGGCGCGGCCGCACTTATCTTGCTGGCGATCCTTTGGGTGCGCGTGACCAAGCGCGATCAGGCAAAAGCGCGCCACAAGAAAGTCACCTCGCATCTCGACTGGCGCGCCCCGGTCCGGTCGAGCGGCCGCATGCGGGCACGGCCCTCGCGCATCTGACGGACGCCGGGCCGGCCTCGTCCGTCCCTCGAGTTACTTCCGCGTCTCGAGAAAAGCGCGGGCCTCCTCTGCGGTTTCGAAGATGTGGGCGGGCCTCTGTCGCCCCAGCGCCGCACCCAGCTTCATCCGCATGAACGCCGATCCCGCATATCGGGTCACGCGGCCATAGAAGCGTGACTCGAGGTCCCTCACCATCTCTGCATAGGTCGCTTCGACCGCCTCGTCGATCCGCGCGCCGTCGTAATTGACGATCACGTCTACCCGCCGGCCGAGCGGCGCGCAAAGCTGCTCGACGCGCGCGCGCACGCGCTCGACATCGGATGGCGTCCGAAGGCGCAGCTTCTCGAAATTGATGAAGAGGCGCCCCGACCTCGGGTCGAAAGCGATCCGCTCCTCGAGGTCGAGATGAAGAAGCTCGCGCCGCAGGTTCATCGGTTCGGGGCGGAACAGCCGGGCGTCCATTTCGGCGACCTCGCCGAGGATCGGGGCAAAATCCATAAGCGCAAGGATGTCGCGGTCGATGTCGATCCCGGGCGCAACCTCAGTGAGGCGCAGACCGTCGGGCGTCAGTTCGAACACGCAGCGCTCGGTCACGTAAAGCGCCGGTCGGCCCTGGGCCGCGGCGTGCGCGCCCGCGAAGGTGACGTGACCGACCGCGGCAAGGAACTTGCGCGCCCGTCCTTCTTGCGCGATGGCCAGCTTGCCCCCGGAGATGTCCAGAAGAAGCCCGCCCGCCGTGAAGGTCCCGGCGAAGACCACCCGACGGGCATTCTGACTGATGTTGATGAACCCGCCCGCGCCGGCAAGCTTCGGCCCGAAGCGCGAGACGTTCACATTGCCAGCGGCGTCCGCCTCGGCCATGCCCAGAACGGCGAGGTCGAGGCCGCCGCCATCGTAAAGATCGAACTGCTGGTTCTGCGCGACGATGGCGTCGGTGTTGATCGCGGCCCCGAAGTCCAGCCCCGACGCCGGACGGCCGCCGATGACGCCGGGTTCGGCGGTCAGCGTGACCTGATCGAGAAGGCCCTCTTCATCGGCAACGGCCGCGACACCCTCAGGCATGCCGATGCCAAGGTTGACGATCCCGTTCACCGGCAACTCGAAGGCGGCTCGGCGCGCGATGATCTTGCGGGCATCTAGTGGCAGCGGTTCGGTTGCACCGTCGGGCGCGCGGAACTGTCCGGCAAAGAGGTGCGAATAGGCTGTGGCATAGGTTTGCATGTGGTTTTCGGGCCGCGCCACGACGACTGCATCGACCAGCGCGGCGGGAATGACCACGTCGCGCGGGTTCAGCGCCCCGCGCGCGGCGATGCGTTCGACCTGGACGATCACCATGCCGCCCGAGTTCCTGACCGCCATCGCCTGCGCGAGGTTGTCGATGATCAGCGCCTCGCGCTCCATCGAGATGTTGCCCTGCGTGTCCGCCGTCGTGCCCCGCAGAAGCGCAACGTCGATCGGGAAGGCGCGGTAGAACAGGCAGTTGCGCCCACCCAGCGAGACGAGCTCGACAAGGTTTTCGGTCGTCGCGGCGTTGAGCTTGCCGCCGTCAAGGCGCGGGTCGACGAAGGTGTGCAGCCCGACATGGGTGATGGTGCCGGGCTTTCCCGCGGCGATGTCGCGGTAGAGGTGGCTGATCACACCCTGCGGAAGGTTGTAGGCTTCGATCCGGCCCGACGTCGCGAGTTCGGCCACCTTCGGGATCAGCCCCCAATGGCCGCCCACCACACGGCGAAGCAGCCCGTCGTGGCCCAGCCGGTTCAGGCCGCGCGCCTTTCCGTCGCCCTGCCCCGCAGCAAAGATCAGCGTCAAGCCGCGCGGATCTCCGGTTTCGAGAAAGCGCTCTTCAAGGGCCAGAAGCAATTCGTCCGGCACGCCGATGCCGACGAATCCCGAGGTCGTGATGGTATCGCCCGGATGGATAAGGGCCACGGCGTCGGCAGCGGGAATGATCTTCGTCTTCACTGCGTGCCCTCCTGCCCGGGAAGGCTACACAGACCTCCGCCCAAGAGCGAGAGGACGTGCAGGATCGTCCCTGTGGTCAGTATCCGCCGTAGGGATAGCCCGTTTCTTCCTCGTGGAAGCGGCACTTGTTGAGCACGACGCCAAGCACGTTGGTATGTTCGGCGATCTGACGCTCGCAGGTGTCGACCTGCGAAACCGATGTGATTTCGGCCCCGGCGATCAGAAGCACACAATCGACATTCTTCAGGAACCCGGTCGTGTCGTCGCTGGCAAGGATCGGCGGAAGATCGAAAAGCATGAGATCGGGCTGATATTCGGCCTCGATCGCGTCGAGCTGGCGCCCGGTGGCATCGCGCTGAAGCAGCTGCGCGCTGTCCTTGCTGGCGCCATTGCTGAGCGACAGAGCGACGTTGTCGCCAACCCGAAGGGCCTGATGCTCGAAGTCGACGGTGCCGCTGAGAAGTTCACGAACGCCGTGGTCGGGCCTGGCCCCCAGTATCCGGGCAAGGGAGGGACGACGGAGATCGAGGTCGAAAAGAATCACGCTTTTGTCGAGCTGTCGGGTGAAGCCCAGCGCAAGGTTCGCCGCGGTCGTCGTCTTGCCGCACCCCATCGTGGGCGACGTGATCGCAAGCCGTTTCCAGCCGTTCTTGCGCATCTGTAGGATCGTCTTCGTGCGCAGAAGATCGAATTCGGCCGCGGAATCGCCCCCGCCGTAGGAAAAGACCCGGTTGCGGACAAGCAACGTCGGGTCAAGGTCGATTGGACCGAGGCCATGCCAGAGCGGCGCGGTTTCGCGGAAGCCCTGACGCTCTTCGCGCGGTCGCGGGGCGACCTGATCCTTCACCGTCGGCGCCGGAACCGTCGACCCGTCCCGCTTCTTGCGGGCCTTTTCGAGGGCAAGTTGGAGCTTTTCCATCACCTGTTCCTTACTGGCAACTTGAGACCCGGCATCACAGGACCCCGCGGATCAGAACGGCATCATATCGCTGAGGCCCAGTTTGTCGGCCACGCGCGAAAACAGAAGATCGAGCGGCAGGTAATAGGTGTGGGCCGCCCAAAGTGTGACCGCCACGGCAGCCACACCGCCGCCGATCACGATCGACCAAAGCAGACGGCGGCGTCGGCGTTCGGTATCGGTCTCGATATACGAGAGCACGGCGAAGGGCGTGATGCCCAGCGCCGTCGTCAGTTCCCGGGGGCGTCGGATCGCCGTATTCAGAAGCTCGAGCAGGACGAAAAGACCGCCCGCCGCGAGGAACCCGGCAAGAACCCCGGCCTGGGCGATGCGCGGCCGGTTCGGGCCCGTCGGATTGGTGGGAATCGATGCCTGTTCAAGAACAGTGATGCGTTCGCCCTTCGACAGAAGTTCGATGCGCTCGCCGGTCTGGGCCTGGGCAAGGCGCGCGACGGCGGCGTTGTACTGGGACTGGATGTTAGTGTAGTCGCGCTCGAGCGCCTCGAGCGCGATCGCGTTGGCCGGCGTGCGGGCGATCGAGTCCGAGACGCGTCCGAGTTCCGCTCCGGCCTCGTCGACCTGCCGCGCAATGTAGTCGATCTGCGCCTCGATCTGTCCGATCTCGACGTCGAGGATCGAAGCCGGTTCCTCGCCTTCCGTCGCGACGCCGGGGGACTGGGCTGCGACAGCCGTCTCAAGCTGGGCGATCCGGGTGCGCAGCAGGACCACCCGCGGATTCTGTTCCGAATAGATCGTGAGAAGATCGTTCAGCTGACGCTGCAGTTCCTGAAGCTGGCGCTGCTCGGGCGTGAGATCCGCCTGGTTGACAAGCCCGAGCGAACCGCTGGCCTTGTAGATCGCGATGATGCGCTCTTTCTGTTCCGTCAGTTCGTTGATCCGGCGCTCGCCTTCCGCCACACGCTCCTGCAGGAAGGTCTGGCGGCTCAGGCGGAACTCGAGGTTGTCGGGAAGGGCATCCGCATTGCTTTGCTTGAAGCGAAGGATGCGGTCCTTCTGGATGTCGAGGTCGGCACCAAGGCGGTCGACCTCCTGCCGGAAGAACACTTCGGTGTCCTCGGCCCGGTTGGTCCGGTAACGGACGTTCTCGTCGAGGATCAGCGTCACGAATTCGTTGACCACGCCGGCGGCAGTCCGGGGGTCGGAAGCCTCGAAGCTGATGGTCATCAACGTCGCCCGGTTGCGCCCGCTGGTGCTGCGCACCTGGGTCTTGCGGCGCATCTCTTCCACGACGGTATCCGGCGTCATGTTCGCGATGTTCGGGAAGACGCTATACTTGTTGGCGACGTCGATCAGGTTCGCGCGCGTCAGCAAGCGCTGTTGAACCAGATCCAGCTGCTCGGCCGCGTCGGTCTGGACCGTCGACGGCGCAAGGTTGTCGGGAATCGCGGCCGCTTCGACCAGCAGGCGGGCGCTGGTGCTGTAGACCGTCGGCGCCTGGACCGCGACCGCAACGCCCAGCCCGGCAACGACAAGGACAGTGAGCGCCATGAAGGGCAGACGGCGCCAAAGAAGAGCGAGGTAGAACTTGATCTGGGATTTCATTCCGCCGCATCCCCCATGACATCGGGCGTACTCACAAAGATGCCGTCACGGATGACCTCGTTCACGATCTCGCGTCCGATGGTCTTCCGCTCTTCCGTGGCGGCATAGACAAGGCAGAAGTCACACAGCTTGTTGACAAGCCGCGGCACCCCGCCGGTCTTTTCGTAGATCACGTCGACGGCGTCGGGCGAAAACTCGGTTCCGGTGCCCCCGGCGTGCTGCAACCGGTGCTGGATGTAGCCCTGCACGGTGGCAAGATCCATAGCCGGGATGTGATAGGTGGCGGTCACGCGCTGAGCGAACTGGCGCAGTTTCGGCTGCAGGATCAGATGGCGAAGCTCGGGCTGGCCGACAAGGATCAACTGCAGCAACTCGTCCTTGTTCGAGTTGATGTTCGTCAGCATCCGCAGCTCTTCAAGGCCTTCGACCGACAGGTTCTGCGCCTCGTCGATGATCAGCACGACACGCCGCCCCTCGGCGTATTCCCCGATCACGAAGTCCTGAAGCTGCTGGAACAGCGCCACATAGGACCCCGAAAGGTCCGCCGCGATCCCAAGCGCGTTCAGCACCCACTGCAGAAGTTCACCCCGGTTCCCCTGCGCGTTCGAGATGAGGCCGACGGTGACGTCCCGGTCGAGAAGGCGTAGGAGCTTCTGGATCAGGGTGGTCTTGCCGGCCCCCACTTCGCCCGTGACGACGGTGATCGGCGCACAGGTCAGCACGCCATATTCGAGCACCGAGAAGGCGCGCCGGTGCGCCCGCGACCAGAACAGGAAATCAGGATCGGGCAGCAGGGTGAACGGCCGCTCGTTGAACCCGAAGAACTCAGTATAAAGGCCGTGGCCCGCCATCACGCCTATCCGTTACGCCCGTCCGCGGCACAAATCGTGCCGATACATTGCCTGAACTTGGGGCCTGCCCCACAAGATTGCCATTCTAACACGTTCTTCTTGTCCATCTTGTGGCAAATCTACACGAAAGCTTGACCGCATCCACACCAGGGGCGGCCAGGAGCACCGATGTTGCATCTGGGCCGACAGTGGAGGCCTTCGCTTCGGTTTGTTTCGCTGGCATCCGCCCCGTCCGGTTCGACAACGTATCGAAAAAACCCTATCTCGGGCAATCCGCCACAAGTTTCAGATCGTTATCGCGGCTGCTTAAGATGCAATCACATAAAAAACTTCAAAAAACTGCGCCATGATGATACCCACGGTCTGTCCGGGCAGATGCGTGATTCTGAGTCGTCGCCGGGCATGTTGACGAGTGAACAGCTGCCTGCAGTAATAAAAGGTGCCGGTTTTGTCCGGTAGGGTAATATGACAGTTCCTGTTACTGACGTTTCCAACAGCATCAAGGTCACTGGTTTCGACCAGAGCGTTGCGTCCAAGGCGCTCGCCAGGAAACCTGCACCATACAGAACCTATGTGAAGCGCCTGCTCGACGTGACGTTCGTGCTGGCTGCATCCGTGGTGGTTGTTCCGCTTGTCGCCGTACTTGCCGTGGCGGTCTGGATGGGGGGCGGCTCGCCCTTCTACACCCAGACGCGCGTCGGTCGTGGCGGGCGCACCTTCCGCATCTACAAGCTTCGGACCATGGTCCCGAACGCCGAGGCCATTCTGGCCGAGCGGCTGAGCGAATCCCCGGCCCTGCGCGAGGAATGGAACAGCACGCAGAAGCTCAAGGAAGATCCCCGGATCACGACCTTCGGGCGCCTGCTGCGCAAATCCTCGCTGGACGAACTGCCGCAACTGATGAACGTGCTTCGGGGGGACATGTCGCTTGTGGGACCTCGCCCGATGCTCGAATCCCAGGTCTCGCTTTATCCGGGCAGCGCTTACTACCGCCTGCGTCCCGGTCTGACCGGGTTCTGGCAGATCTCGGATCGCAACGAATGCGACTTCTCCGACCGCGCCAGGTTCGACGAGGCCTACGATCGCAGCCTTTCGCTGGGGACCGACCTGCGGGTTCTGGCTGCGACGGTAGGCGTTGTGCTTCGCGGCACCGGCTACTGATCCAGATCGGTCGGAGCGTCTTTCGCAAGCCGGTTGGTCAGCCCGCGAGTCCCAACAATGCTCACGGAAAGTTTCCGGATCGCGTGACCACCGGGGTGGCCGCGTGACATAACCGGCGCTAATCTGCGCCGGCAATCTCGGGAGGAATGACGTTGCCTCGATCGCGCGTGATGACCGCTGCCATCGCCATGTCGCTGGTGGTGCTTCTTTCGGCCTGCGAAAGCTCGGAAGAACGGGCCGAGAAGCACTTCCAGAGCGGCGTCGAGCTTCTTCAGTCGGGCGACGTCGAGCGCGCTCTGGTCGAGTTCCGCAACGTCCTTCAGCTGAATGCGAATCATCGCGAGGCCCGCGTCGCCTATGCCGGCGTGGTGCTGGGCCAGGGCCGCATCGGCGAAGCCTACCGCCAGTACCTCTGGCTGGTGGAGCAACAGCCCGACGACATCGACTCGCGTCGCAAGCTGGCCGAGCTGGCCGTCATCCGCATGGACTGGCAAGAGGCCGAACGCCACTACGGCCCGGCCGCCGAACTGGCGCCAGACGATCCGGTGGTCCGGTCGGTCGGCCTTGCCCTTGCCTATCGTCAGGCCCTGATGAACGAAGACGTCGCTGCACGCGATGCCACCGTCGCAGAGACCGAAGCCTTTCTTGCCGAACAGCCCGACAGCATCATCCTCCACCGCATCCTTGTGGATGGCTACCTGCGCGCCGGACGCCGCGACGCCGCGCTCGAGATGGTCGACAAGGCGATCGCGCTGGAGCCTGATAATCGCCAGCTCTATACGGTCCGTCTTGGCCTTCTCGCCGAACTTGGCAACGCCGAGGCGATCGAAGCCCAGATTCTGGACATGCTCGCCCGCTTCCCCGAGGATGAAAGCCTCAAGCCGACACTGCTGCGTTTCTACATGTCGCAGCAACAGGCCGACAAGGCCGAGCAGTTCCTGCGCGATCAGGTGGACCCTGCGGGCGAGAACATCGAACCCTTCGTCGAACTCGTCCAGTTCATCGCAACGGTCAAGACCCGCGAAGCGGCGCTGGCCGAACTGGATGCCGAACTTGCCCTGCGTCCCGGAAACCGCGTCGTGCAGGCGCTTCGGGCCGGACTGATCTTCGAACTGGGTCAGACCGATGAAGGGATCGCGGCGATGGAAGCCGCGCTTGCGGGCGCCGAGCCTTCGGAAGAAACCAACAATCTGAAGATTGCGCTTTCCCGCATGTTGGCCGTGATCGGCAACGACGTGGGCGCGCGCCGCCTTGTCGAGGAAGTCCTTGTGGCCGATCCCAGCCATGTCGAGGCGCTCAAGATGTCGGCGCGCTGGAGCATCGACGGGGACAACCCGGACGCCGCCATCGCATCGCTGCGCACGGCGCTTGACCGGTCGCCGCAGGATTACGAGGCGATGACGCTCATGGCCGAGGCGCATCAGCGCAACGGCAGCCGCGAACTGGCGCGGGATCTGCTTTCCCTTGCGGTCGAAGCCTCGAACAACGCGCCCGAGGAATCCATCCGGTACGCACGTCTTCTGGCCAGCGAAGACAACATGCGCGCGGCGGAGGACGTCCTGATCAACTCGCTGCGGCTGGCACCGAACGATATCGATCTGTTCTCGGCGCTTGGCGAGATCTACGTCGCGACCGAGGACTGGGCCAGAGCCGAACAGGTCGCCGCCAGTCTGCGCCGCTTCGACACGGAAGATGCGACAGCGGCCGCCGACAGTCTTCAGGTGGCGATCCTCGCGGCGCAGGATCGCGGCGAGGAAACGATCGCCTTTCTCGAACAACTGGCGCAAACCGACAGCAGCCAGGCCGTGGGTGCGCAGATCGCGATTGCCCGGGCGCATCTCGCCGCCGGAGACGCGACCGCCGCCGTGCGCGCGGTCGAGGCGGCGCTTGGCGAAAACCCCGACAACCCGTCGCTGCGCTTCGCCGCCGGCGCGATCTATGGCGCGACCGGCGATCTGTCGTCGGCAGAGCGGGAATACCGGACGCTTCTTGAAACCAACCCCAACGCCGAGCGGGTCTGGCTTGAACTGGTTCGGGTTCAAAGCGCGCAGGGCAATCGTGAGGATGCCCTTGCCACACTCGAGCAGGGTCTGACCGCGCTTCCGGGCGCGCCGAACCTTCTGTGGGCACGGGCCTCGGTTCTTGAACAGGACGGCGACTTCGAGGGCGCGATCGCGGTCTACGAAACGCTTTACGAGCAGGATTCAAGTTCGCCCGTGGTGGCCAACAACCTTGCCAGCCTGATCACGACCTATCGCGACGACCAGGAAAGCCTCGACCGGGCCTACGCCGTGGCGCGCCGCCTGCGCGGAACCGAGGTGCCGGCGTTCCAGGACACCTATGGATGGATCGCCTATCGTCGTGGGGAATACCAAGAGGCGCTCGCGCATCTCGAACCGGCAGCGAACGCGCTGACCGAAGATCCGCTTGTGCAGTTCCATCTTGCAATGACCTATGACGCGCTGGGCCGGCCAGAGGACGCGCTTGCGCGGTTCCGGAGCGCCGTCGAACTGGCAGGCGAGGCGGACACGCGTCCGCAATTCGCAATCGCCCGGACACGGATCGCCGAGCTTGAGGCCCCCGCGAACGACTAGGCGCGGCCTGAAACGGTCTTGAAAAGTGTGACCTCTTCGTAACGGAAGGGAATCAAGTCGTTGTTTCGGGAGATGGATCGCCGCCTGTCCCTTTCCCAAATCCCTTGTTGGCGGCTATAGTGCACGGGGGAATGTCCCTGTTTGCCCCAAGGACGGTGAAGATGAGAACGTTCGTACTGACCCTGATCACGATCTTCGTGGCATCAATCGCAGCGGCTCAGGATGGCTACAGGGTGAAGGCCGGCGACACGTTGTCGGTCGAAGTGCTCGAGGATCCGCAACTGAACCGCGCGCTTCTGGTGACGCCCAGCGGCACCATCAGCTTTCCCTTCGCCGGCACTCTGACTGCCGCCGGACGGACCACGGACCAGATCGCCGCCAGCATTGCGGACTCGATCGCGTCGAATTTCGCCACGTCGCCGAATGTTTTCGTCTCGGTTCAGTCCGTCGCGCCCAGTGTCGCCGGGCCGGCAACGGCCGCAACCATCGACGTCTTCATTCTGGGCGAGGTCAACAATCCTGGCACCGTCTCGATCGAGCGGGGCACGACGTTCCTTCAGGCATTGGCACAGAGTGGCGGCTTCACGCGCTTTGCCGCGACCAAACGCATCCAATTGCGCCGCTACAATCCGGCCACCGGCGAAAGCAGCGCTGCGATGTTCAACTTCCGCGCCCTTTCGCAAGGCGGGGCATTCAAGGATTTCCCGCTGGCCGACGGGGACATTATCCTCGTCCCGGAGCGACGACTATTCGAGTAGGGTGAATGGGGGGCACGAGCAGAATAACAAAGAAAACGGGTCTTGTGGTCGCTGCCGGTCTGACGGTGGTGGCGGGCAGCGCCGTTTCGCAGGAAGGCGGCCTTACCTTCTCGGGACGCTTCGCCGAGTCGCTTGAGTTCAGCGACAATCCGGATTTCACCGAGGATTTCTCGGGGACGGCGCTGACGTCCCGCACAACGCTGGGTTTTGGCCTGGCAAGCGTGACCGCCGCGCAGTCCTTGGCCCTCGACCTCGGTGCGGCCTGGCGCTACACGCTTTCGACCAGCGACAATCAGCCAACCCGCGAAGGCCTGACCGATCCCTTCGTTCGGCTTGACTACGAACGCAATTCGGCCACGTCTCTTCTGGGCTTCGACGCAAGCTATTCGGAAAGCGACACCGGCGATCTGAACTTCGTCACCGATCCGGATTCACAGGACATCATCGTCGACGACGACGGCACGGTGGCACGAACCACGCTGAACTTCGGACTCGACACCGGGATCGGCGAACCCTTCGGCCTTTCCGTCGACGCCGGATACTCACGCCGGACCTACTTCGACACGACCGACCCCGATCTGGTCGACAACGAGACGTTCGACCTCAGGGGCGTCGCGCGCTTCCGGATCACGCCCACGACCGACGCAAACCTGATCGGCGCGTATATCGACGACCGCGAGTTCGACACCGTGGACGGATACGAGCGCAGCACCGTCCGCCTTGGCGCCGGGATAGACCACGAGATCAGCGGCACCCAGCGCTTTGGGTTCGACGTGACGGCGGACACGATCGACACGACGGAATCCGGCGCCACGACCACGGAAGAAGGCTATTCCTTCATCCTTGCCTATGACCAGGACCTCATGAACGGCGGGTTCTCGGTCGAGGCATCCAGCATCCTGGAAAACATCGGAACGCGGAACTCGGTCAGCTTCTCGCGCAGTCTCGACTTGCCAGATGGCGGGCTGTTCCTTCTTGTCGGCCTGACCAACAACGACACCAGCGACGTCAACGCCCTTATCGGCGTCGACTACACGCGCGATCTTTCGGATGGGCAACTGACCGCCCGGGTTCGGCAGGACGTCACCCAGTCGTCGACCGAGGACAACGAATTCCTCAACCGCCTGATCAGCATCGACTACGCGAAAGAGGTCAATTCGGTGAGTGGTTGGCAGACCTCGATCGGCTACAACGAATCCGAGGACCTCAGCAACGGGTCGGTCGACAGCCAGGCGCGCTTCGAGATCAGCTATCGCCGCGATCTGACCCAAGACTGGGACATCGTCACCGGCTACCGCTATCGCGAACAGAGATCGACGGACGAGAACGACAGGACGTCGAATACCGTGTTCCTGACGCTTCAGCGCGATTTCCAGGGCCGTCCCTGACACTTCGGCCCGGACACACGATCAAGTACGGGGATAACTTGATTTTCCTTGGCGCGGCGTCAGGGTGACCGCATGGCGACCGACGCGCAGGATCAGCAGACAGACAGCCCACGCAGGCGCCCGGGGTTCGGGATCAGTCCGGCAATCCTTGCGGTCGCGGCAGTCTGCGTGCTGGTCGAGGCGGTGCTGTTCGCGTCGGACCTCGGGGCCATCGGCAGTGCCCGCCTTCGCCAACAAGCCTATGAATACGGCGGGTTCTGGCCGGGGCTGTTGCGTGACTGGCGCCCGAACTTCACGGCGCAGCCGTATCTGATGTTCGTCACCTATGCGTTTCTTCATGGGGGCCCGATCCACCTGGTGGTCAACATGATCACACTGGTGTCGCTGGGCTCGGCCGTGGTGATACGCGTGGGCCAGCGGGGATTTCTGCTGCTCTACCTCGCCGCGATGATCGGCGGGGCGGCGGGGTTCGGCTTTCTGGCCGAGACGGTCCGGCCCATGGTCGGGGCCTCGGGAGCGCTTTTCGGGCTCGCCGGTGGCCTTGTGGCCTGGGATTACGTCGACCGCTTCACAGTGCAGGAGGCGCTTTGGCCGGTGGCACGGGCGATCCTGCTTCTGATCGGGCTGAACATCGTGCTCTGGTGGGCGATGGGGGGGCAAATGGCCTGGGAAACCCACCTTGGCGGATTCGTCATGGGATGGATCGCGGCCCTTCTGATCGATCCTCGCAGCCACGCCGACCAGGACCCGCGCCAGACCTGACAGCGGCCAATCTGACACCGACCGAACCCCTCGGCTCTAAGCCATTCGTTAACGCTTTGTGTCTAGGCTCGCCGTGGCACCTGGTCACGAGTGGCGTTCGCGATGTCTGTCCTTGAGTTCGGGGGCCTCTTCGGCACGGTCGAAGACCCCTTGCTCCGCGGGCTGACGGCGCTTCATCGCGTCGAGATCGGCGGAGTGACTTACCTTGTCGCAGCAGGGCGCAACGGCCTTTCGGTGCTGCGGATCGGGACGGACGGGACGGCCGTGCCCGCGGGACAGCTTGTCTTCGAGACCGCCTTCCTTCCAGGCCTGACCCCGACGCTGTCGCCGAGTCCGTCAGCCGAAGGGATCCTTGCCCTGGGCGGGCAGATGCCAGGCGGCGTGTCGTTCGTCGAGATCGCCCCGGACGGGACCCCCACGGTGCGGGCCGCGCCATCCGACTGGCCGGTCAGCGCATCGCTGGTCTCGTCCATCGGGTCGGGCACCACCGCGTCGATCCTGAGCTACGATGCCTTCACCCGCGTCCTCAGACTTCACACACTCGATGCGCTGTCCGACATGTCCGTGTTCGCCGCCACGGCGCCGGGTGTCCTGACGGGCGTTCGGGCGCTGGCAGGTCTTGCGGTGGGATCGGCTGATTTCGCCCTGGTGGCCGACTCCAGAGGCACGATCGCGGCGCTGCGCGTTTCCGTGGACGCGGGATTCGTAATCACCGACCGGATCGGCCCGGCGGACGGGCTGACCATTTCGGCGGTGACCCAGCTTGCCCCTGTTCGCCTTGGGGCCGAAGCCTTCGTTCTTGTCGGCGCGGCAGGCTCATCATCCTTGTCCGTCCTGCGCCTTGACCCGACCGGGGCGCTGACGCTGACCGACCACGTGATCGACGCCCTGAACAACCGCTTTCAGGCGCTCTCGGCGCTGTCGGTAATTGCTGCGGGCGACAGGGTCTATGTCTTCGCGGGCGGGGCCGATGATGGCATCAGCACCTTCCTTCTGTTGCCGGGCGGGACGCTCCAGCACCTTGGCGTCTTTGCCGATACAACCGCCACTTCGCTTCAGAACGTCACCGCGCTTTCGGCCTTCGTTCGCGAAAGCGAACTTGTAGTCCTGGCCTCCGGGGAAGGCGAAAGCGGCATCACCGAATTGCTGCTCGACCTGTCCGATGACGGGCCCATGCGCCTGGCCGGCCCATCGGGGGGCAGCCTTGGCGGAACCGCGCTTGACGATATCCTGGTCGGAGGCTTCGCCGCAGATACCCTCTCGGGCGGCGCGGGCGACGACCTTCTGTTCGACGGGGCCGGCGCGGACCTGCTTTCCGGGGGGACCGGCGCCGACGTCTTCGTGTTCGCCCTCGACGGCGCGACCGACCGGATCGCGGATTTCAACGCCGCGCAGGACCGGATCGACCTGTCGCGGATCCCGATGCTTTATGACCCGGGCGAGTTTTCGATCATCTCGACCGCGACGGGTGCCGAATTCCGGATCAGGGGCGAACTTCTAATCGCGCAGTCCTCAACCGGCACGCCGATCCTGGTCGAGGATGCGCGCGCGGCCCTCGTCGTCTCGGTGAACCGGCCGCAAATCCTTCCCGCCACCCCGCTGCCGACACCCGGCCCCGATACGCTGATCGGCGGCGACGCCGACGACATCCTGTCGGGCGGCCCGGGTGACGACCTGATCGAGGGTCGCGGCGGCAACGACATCTTGTTGGGCGACCAGCCGATGAGCCCCGAGATTCTCGCCCGGTACCGCGTCCTTTGGGAAAGTCACTGGCCCGACGATTTCGGGCCGAACGGCCCCGACCTGCAGGTGTTCTAGCCGATCATTCCTGCGGAATCGGCCAGACGTGCCGGCGCCCCAGGGTGTCGCCAATCTGGATCCTGGGCGTCAGTTCGATGGTCACGCCGGGTTCGGCCCCCTCGCCCGACACGCGGTCGGCGATGATTTGCGCCGCCGCGCGGCCGATCTCGACCCGACCGGCATCCATCGTGGCAAGCCGCCGGGGCAATCCATCCAGAAGTTCGACGCCATTGAACCCGGCCAGTCCGAGTTGTCCCGGCACATCGATCCCGTTGTCCAGGCAGTAAAGCAGCCCGCCCGCCCCGATCATGTCGTTCGAATAGTAAAGGAAGTCGAGGTCGGGGGTCCGCTTCAGGATCGCCTCGGTCATCTCGCGCCCCTTCAGAAGCGACGATCCACCGGAATAGAATTCCTTGTCGCGGATCTCGAGCCCGTGCTTGGCCAGAGCTTCGGTAAAGCCCTCGAACCGCTTTCGCGCACGATGGTCAAGCGGCATCTTGGTGCCGAGAAAGCCGATATTGCGATAGCCCGCCTTCCAGATCGCGTTGGCCATCTCGCGGCCTGCGCGCCGGTGGCTGATGCCCACCATGGAATCGATCGGTCGCCCGTCGGTGTCCATGATCTCGACCACCGGAATCCCGGCGGCCTCGAGCATCGTCTGGCTTGCTTCAGAGTGTTCGAGCCCCGCGATGATGATTCCCGAGGGCCGCCAGGACAGCATCTCGAACAGCACCTTCTCCTCGCGTTCGGGGTCGTAGTTCGTGACACCCACCACCGGCTGAAGGGGCGTTTCGTCCAGAACTTCCGAAATGCCCGTCAGGACCTCGGGAAAGACCATGTTCGACAGGCTGGGAATGATCACGGCGACAAGGTTCACCCGGTTCGACGCAAGCGCCCCCGCGATCTGGTTCGGGACGTAGCCCAGCGACTTCGCGGCCTCAAGCACCTTGACCCGCGTCGCGTCCGACACGTCGCCGCGATTGCGCAGGACCCGGCTTACCGTCATTTCGGACACGCCCGAAGCTTCGGACACATCGCGCAGCGTCAGCGGGCGCCTGGGCTTTTCATGAGCCTTCTTGGGGGCCTTCTCGGGAGCCTTCTGGGTCATCCGCGCATCCTTCGCAGCAGTCGACGCCATGCTATCGCTAACGGGCCGGAAGACAAGCGCCGCGTCAGGCCCGCGCGCGCGGACCTTTGCCCTTGATCCGCTGCGCCTTTCCCCCGAGAAAAGGGGCCGAGGGCCCCGTAGCTCAGAGGATAGAGCGATCGCCTCCTAAGCGATAGGTCACAGGTTCGAATCCTGTCGGGGCCGCCACTTCAGTCTTCGCCCGGGCGGGTCAGGCTGAACACCGCGGTCACGCGCGCATAGTCACGATATCCCAGCCGCGCCAAGGGCTGATAGCGCAGCACGTCGAAGTGCCCGTCGACCAGGCAGTCCTCCCGGATGTGCACGCCCACGACCTCGCCCAGGACCAGAAGGTTGTTCTTGCCCTCAAGGCGGACGATCTGCGTCATCCGGCATTCAAGGCTGGCGGGTGCGGCGGCCACGCGTGAGCAGGCGATGACCCGGCATTCGGCACGCTCGATCCCGGCTTTCTCGAACTCGTCGACCTCGCGCGGCCAGGGCCCCGAAGTGACGTTCATCACCTCGCGCATGGCGTACGGGACGATGTTGACGCAGAAGACGCCCGTCTCCCGCACGTTGGCCACGCTGTCCTTGGTGTCGCCCCGGTCCGCCTTGGCCGATCCCGAGGCGAACATGACCTGCGGCGGAACGTGGGCCACCGCATTGAAATAGGAATAGGGCGCAAGGTTTTCGCTTCCGTCGGCGCCTCGGGTCGAAACCCAGCCGATCGGCCGCGGCGACACGATGGCCTTGAAGGGATCGTGCGGCAGGCCGTGGCCGTCACCCGGTAGATAGAACATCGCGCCCCCGTTCCGTTTGTCCGTGACCTAGCCCCGTGCTAGGGGCGTTTCCAGAAAAAACCGTGAGGGGGCGGGTGAGCTACAGCTTGCGTCAGGAGACGCCGGACGACTGGTGGGAGGTCGAGGCGCTTTACGATCTCTGCTTCGCGCCGGGGCGCGAGGCGCTGTCGTCCTATCGCCTGCGCGATGGTGTCCCGCCTGTGGCCGCGCTGTGCCTGACCGCGCGCGACAACGGCACGCTCGCCGGGGCGATCCGCTATTGGCCGGTGCGCGTGGGCGGCGCGCCCGCGCTGCTGCTTGGGCCCGTTGCCGTTCACCCGACCCGGCAGGGCGAAGGCCTGGGCGCGCTGCTGATCGAGGAAAGCCTTGCCGCTGCGACCGGCTGGGACCGGGTCATGCTTGTCGGCGACGAGCCCTATTACGGGCGCTTCGGCTTTCACCGGCTCGATCAGGTCGAGATGCCGCCACCGACCAACCCCGCCCGCGTGCTTGGCCGGGCGCTGACGCCCGGCGCCTGGGACGGGGTGACCGGCAAGGTGACCAAGTGGGACGGCTGAGCGCCGTCAGGTCATCTCGATGACGGTCTTGTCGATCGCCAGCACATAGCCGCGCTTCGCCACCGTCTTGACCAGCAACTCGGCCACAAGCTGATTTCCAAGCGCATCGCGCAGACGCTTGATTCGGGTTGCGCCTGCCGCTTCGTCGCAATCCGAGGCGTCGCGGCCCGAAATCACCGCCTCGATCTCGGCCCCGGTCAGGATGTCGTCGTCCATCCGCGCTTCGGCCAGCACGGCCAGCGTTTCGATCGCAGCCCCGGTCAGCTGAAACGTCATGCCGTTCATCAGGATCGTATTCTCGGCCCGGTTGATGACAAGCGATGCGACCTCGATGCCGCGTCGTTCGATTTCACTCATGCGACGGTTCAAGGTCACGATCGTCACTACGAAGACAAGGCAGGCGACCAGAAGGCCGGTCGCGAAGAGAAGCAGAACGAAGAACACGGCACGATAGCCGGCAAGCACCTCGGAGAACGAAGTGCCCGACTGCGCGAGTATCTCAAGAAGCTTGATCTCGGCCCGCGAGGTCAGATCGTCGTTTTCCACGAAGATCCGTTCGACCCGCGCGTTGAACGCGTCGGCGTCGGGAAGCGTCAGGAACAGGAACAAGGCGGCAATCGCGAGAATCGCGACCACGGCGAGGATGCCGAAGGTCAGGACGCGCGTGCTTGCCGTGCGGCTTTCAGAAGCGGAGGTAGTACTCGCCGGCACTCTCTTTCCTTTGTTCCAGTCCTTCGGCCCCGAAGATGGAGACCACGTTCAGAAGCTGCCAGCCACCCGCGGCGATCCGGCGGCGGATTTCCTCGCTGGCGGCACCGGTGCCGCTGCAGGCGGCATCGGGCAACTCGATCACGCCGTACTGCAACTGGAGGGGATCGTCACGCTTCGCCTTGTAATCGGCGAAGCAGGCGGCCTGGGCCGCGCCCGTCCCGATGAGGGCAAGCGCAAGCGAGACGGCGAAGAGGGGGCGGTGTGTCATGCCCCGCAGGATGGCTGCGGCGCCCGCGATATTCAATAACTCCTGACGCGCGCCGGGCGTTATCGGATAACCGCGCGCCGATATTGTTTAGCCCGCCCCCTTCCGCACACCGTCATCTCATCGCCGCGGGCACCGTCCGCGACAATCCGATCCCGGAAGGAGCCCGCACCATGAAAGCCTTTCTCATCTCGATCCTCGCCGCCGGCCTGTTCGCCACGACACCGGCCGCCCCCGCACGCGCCGAGGCGCAAGATCTGGCCGGCGTCGTCGCGGGCGTTGTGGCCCTTGGTCTTATCGCCCGCGCCATCAACCAGCGCAACGAAGCCGCCAGGGCCGCCGCGCCCGAGGTCGCTCGGGACAATACGCTGACGAGGGACGCCTGGCGTCCCTGGACCACCGAGGCACGCAACGAGACGGGGCGGTCGCAGGCGCGGCTTCTTCCCGAGGCCTGCCTGGTCCGCGTGAACGGCGGCGGGCCGGACCAGTTCGCCTACGAGCGCCAGTGCCTGACGCGCACCTACGCGCACAGGAACGCGCTGCCCGCGCACTGCGAATGGAAGACCCGGACCGACCGCGGCTGGCGCAGCGTCTATGGCGAACGCTGCCTCGCCCGCGAGGGATACCGGGCCGAAGACAGGTGGGCGCGGCGCTAAGCGCGCAGACCATCGAGCAGCCGGCGCGGGCGCAACGCATCTCCACCGCGCCGGTGGGGCCGGGGGATCAACCCCCGGCCCGACAAGATCAGGGTGACGGGGCCCGGGGCTTATCCCCGGCCCGATTTGTCTTGCGATGCTCGGGGCCTTGGGTATCCATCCCCTGATGTCGCAGGTGCCTGACTTCCAGCTTGAAGCCGATCTCCTCGCCGGCGGTTGCCTGTCGGTCGCGGGCGTGGACGAGGTTGGACGGGGTCCACTGGCCGGCCCCGTAACGGCCGCCGCGGTTCGGCTGGATCCTGCCCGCATCCCGGGGGGCTTGCAGGACTCAAAGCGCCTGACCGCCGCGCGGCGCGAGGCCCTGTTCACGGCGCTTCTGGACTGCGCCGATGTCTCGGTCGCCCACGCCAGCATCGACGAGATCGACCGCCTCAATATCCTGCGCGCTGCGCATCTTGCCATGGAACGGGCGGTGGCCGGCCTGCCAGAGACCCCGGCTCACGTGCTGGTCGACGGCAATATGATCCCGCGCGGCCTGACCTGCGCCGCCACCGCGGTGGTGAAGGGAGACGCACGCTGCCTCTCGATCGCCGCGGCCTCGATCGTGGCCAAGGTGACGCGCGACCGGATCATGGTGGATTTGGCGCAACAGTTCCCCGGCTACGGCTGGGAACGCAACATGGGCTATCCCAGCGCCCACCACCGCGCCGCGCTGAAGACCCTGGGGGTAACCCCATATCATCGTCGCTCCTTCGCGCCGGTCCACAACATCTTGTATCAAGAGAAATCAATAAGTGACTGATTCAAAAAAGAATTTGACGCCGATTCGGGCATGACTCATCTTTGGTCCCAACAAGACGCGCCATATAAAGGCGCGGGGACAGAGGCAGAGATGACGTCGAAGACCGCACGGGGGGGCGACACGCTCCCGCTGAACCAGATTCTTGCCGGCGATTGCGTCGCGGCGATGAATGGCTTGCCCGAGGCATCGGTCGATCTGATCTTCGCCGACCCGCCCTACAACCTGCAACTGCGGGGCGAGCTTCATCGCCCCGACAACTCGCGCGTCGACGCCGTCGACGATGCCTGGGACCAGTTCGGGTCGTTCGAGGCCTATGACACGTTCACCCGCGCCTGGCTGACGGCCGCGCGGCGGGTGCTCAAGCCCGATGGGGCGATCTGGGTGATCGGGTCCTACCACAACATCTTCCGCGTCGGCGCGGCGCTTCAGGATGCGGGGTTCTGGGTGCTAAACGACGTGGTCTGGCGCAAGTCGAACCCGATGCCGAACTTCCGCGGCAAGCGCCTGACCAACGCGCACGAGACGATGATCTGGGCGTCCCGTTCGGAGGGTGCGAAGTACACGTTCAATTACGATGCGCTGAAGTCGCTCAACGACGGGGTGCAGATGCGCTCGGACTGGGTACTACCGATCTGCACCGGCCACGAGCGGCTGAAGGACGAAAACGGCGACAAGGCCCACCCGACGCAAAAGCCCGAGGCCCTGCTGCACCGCATCCTTGTGGCCAGCACAAACCCGGGCGATGTCGTGCTCGATCCCTTCTTCGGCACCGGGACCACGGGCGCGGTCGCCAAGATGCTGGGCCGCGATTTCATCGGCATCGAGCGCGAAGAGACCTATCGCAAGGTCGCCGAGGCCCGTATCGCAAGGGTCAGGAAGCTGGACCGCGACGCGCTGGTGGTCACGTCCTCGAAGCGCGCCGAGCCGCGGATCCCCTTCGGACAGCTTGTCGAACGCGGCCTTCTGCGGCCGGGCGAGGTTCTGGTCAGCCCGCGCGGCAAGACCGCGAAAGTGCGCGCCGACGGCACGCTGGTGTCCGCGGATTCCGCAGGCTCGATCCATCAGGTCGGCGCCGCTCTGGAAGGCGCGCCGTCGTGCAACGGCTGGACCTACTGGCACTTCACCAAGGAAGGCCAGCGCATCCCGATCGACGTGCTGCGCCAGCAGATCCGGTCCGAGATTTCCTGAACCAGTTACCGCCGGTGCCTGTGGCCTGACCACGGCACAACTTCGCCCCGCCGCCACCCGCGGCGGGGCTTTTTTCGCAGGCAGTGCGAAATCCGTCATGACCCCTCCCCGCGGGCGTGCTAGCCAAGATGCATGAGCCGGCTGCCCACCAAGGACGAAATTCTCGACTGGATCTCGGACCATCCGGGCCAGACCTCAAAGCGCGATATCGCAAAGGCTTTCGGCATCAAGGGGGCGGCGCGCATCGACCTCAAGCGCGTCCTGAAGGAGCTAGAAGCGGACGGGCATCTGGAGAAACGGCGCAAGACCTATCGCGACCCCGACCGCCTGCCGCCGGTCTCGGTTCTGCTGGTCACGCCCGACGCCGATGGCGACCTCTTCGCGCGCCCGCTGGAATGGCAGGGCGACGGGCCCGAGCCCCGCGTCCTGATCCTTCCACGCGCCGGCGACCCTGCCCTGGGCGAGGGCGACCGCATCCTTGCGCGTCTGGCCGAGGTCAAGGCCGAAAGCCACGCCTACGAGGCGCGGATGATCCGCCGCGTCGGGACGAACCCGCTGAAGGTGCTTGGCATCTTCCGAAAGACCGCCGAGGGCGGGCGCATCGTGCCCATCGACAAGGGCGCAGACCGCGAATGGATGGTCCCCGGCGGCGAAACCCATGGTGCGAAGGACGGCGAACTGGTCGAGGCCGAAAGCATCGGCCCGAAGAACCGTCTTGGCCTGCCGAAGGCCCGCGTCGTCACGCGTCTGGGCGACCCGTCCGCGCCCAAGGCGGTGTCGCTGATCGCGATCCACCAGCATGGCATTCCCGACGATTTCCCCGACGCCGCCATCGCCGAAGCCGACCGCCAGACACCCGCAGGCCTTTCCGGCCGGACCGACCTGCGCGAGATGCCGCTTGTAACCATCGACCCTTCGGACGCCCGCGACCACGACGATGCCTGCTGGGCCCAGCCTGACGACGACCCCAAGAACGCCGGCGGCCATGTGATCTGGGTCGCCATCGCCGACGTCGCCCACTACGTCCGCCCGCAGTCGGCCCTTGACCGCGAGGCGTGGAAGCGCGGCAACTCGACCTATTTCCCCGACCGCGTGGTGCCGATGCTGCCCGACCGGCTGTCAGGCGATCTCTGCTCGCTTCACGAAGGCGTGCCGCGCGCCTGCATCGCAGTGCGCATGCGGATCGACGCAGGCGGCACGCTGATCGACCACCGCTTCGAACGCGCCCTGATGCGATCGGTCGCCTCGCTCAACTATCAGGAAGTCCAGGCCGCCCGCGACGGCGCCCCGAACGACCGCTGCGCACCCTTGATGGACGACGTGATCGCGCCGCTTTACGCCGCATACGAGGCCCTGACACGGGCCCGGGCACTGCGACAGCCGCTTGACCTCGACCTGCCCGAGCGAAAGATCGAACTCGATGACGAGGGCCGCGTCACGTCGGTGGCCTTCCGCGAGCGGCTGGATGCGCACCGCCTGATCGAGGAATTCATGATCCTCGCCAACGTCGCGGCGGCCCGGACGCTCGAGAAGACGCGCCGCCCGCTCCTGTATCGGGTGCACGAGGAACCCGCGCCCGAAAAACTCGACGCCCTGCGCGAAGTGGCCCAGGCCTCGGGTCTGACGCTGGCCAAGGGGCAGGTGCTGAAGACGGCGCACCTCAACCGGCTTCTGGCGCAGGCCGAGGGCACCGATTTCGACGAACTCATCAACATCTCGACGCTGCGCGCCATGACGCAGGCCTATTACAGCCCGTTGAACCTGGGACATTTCGGCCTTGCGCTGCGGTCCTATGCGCACTTCACCTCGCCCATCCGTCGCTATTCCGACCTGATCGTTCACCGCGCGCTGATCACGGCGCACGGCTGGGGCGACGACGGGCTGTCGCCCGAGGACATCGAGCGGCTCGAGGACACCGCCACCCATATCTCCGAAACCGAGCGGCGGTCGATGCTGGCGGAACGCGACACGACCGATCGCTACCTTGCGGCGTTCCTGTCCGAACGCATAGGCACCGAAATGACGGGCCGCATCTCGGGCATCCAGCGCTTCGGCGCCTTCGTGAAACTGGACGAGACCGGGGCTGACGGCCTTGTCCCGATCCGTGCGCTGGGGCGCGAATTCTTCCATTTCGACCGCGACAGCCAGACGCTGATGGGGGCCGACACAGGCACCGTGATCGGCCTGGGTCAACGCGTGACAGTGCGCCTGGCCGAGGCCGTGCCGGTGACCGGCGGCCTTGTCCTCGATCTGGTCGAGCTTGAAGGGCGCGGCCTGCCCTCGGGCCAGGCCGCCCGCACCCGGCGCGGGCGTCCGGCGCGGAGACCCCTCGCGGCGGCGTCGCGCAAGGTCACGCGCCGCCGCCGCTAGCGCGCTTTCGCCGAGCGCCCGGTCTTGCGCTTTGCGGTGCGATGGAATCGGGCTATCCTGCCGACGAGCAGAACAAGAACACGTCAACAGGTGCCCCATGCGGAAATGGACCGGGATTCTGGCAGCGGCTTGCCTGTGCGCGGCCGAGGCCGCCATGGCTGTCGCACCCCAGACGTCGCCGCGGCCGACGCCCCGCGCGGGCGGGGAAGGAACAGCCGTGGAAACGCAGGCCGCGACATCGAACCTTGGCTTCCAGCGCTGGATCGACGGGTTTCACGCCCGCGCCGTGGCCCAGGGGATTGGCCCGGACGTGCTTGACGCGTCCCTGTCGGGCATCCGCTACAACGCAGACGTCATCCAGCGCGACCGAAACCAGTCCGAATTCACCAAGCAGATCTGGGAGTATCTCGACAGCGCGGTGTCGGACACCCGGGTGGCCAACGGCCGCACGGCACGCGACGCCAACGCCCCACTTCTGGCCGAGATCGAAGCCCGCTACGGCGTCGAGCGCGAGGTCGTGGTCGCGATCTGGGGGCTTGAAAGCGCGTATGGCACCTTCCGGGGCACCACCCCGATTATCGAGGCGCTGGCGACCCTGTCCTATGACGGGCGGCGCGGCGCGTTCTTCGAGGAACAGTTGATCGCGGCGTTGCGCATCGTGCAGGCGGGCGACGTGGCGCCCCGCGCCATGACCGGAAGCTGGGCCGGCGCCATGGGTCACACGCAGTTCATGCCCACCTCGTATCTGGCCTATGCGCAGGATTTCCATGGCGACGGCCGGCGCGACATCTGGTCGGACGACCCCTCGGACGCGCTTGCCTCGACCGCGGGCTATCTTCGGCACTTTGGCTGGACCACGGGGCAGCCCTGGGGCGTCGAGGTGGTTCTGCCGCCGAGCTTCGACTTCGCGCTTGCCGGCGAGCGGATCAAGAAGGCGCCTGCGGACTGGGCCGCGCTTGGCGTGCGCGACACCTCGGGTGCGGTGGTGCCGGATCATGGCCGGGCCTCGATCCTGCTGCCGGCAGGGGCGCGCGGCGCGGCCTTCATGATCTTCGACAATTTCCACGTGATCGAACGCTACAACACCGCCGACGCCTATGTGATCGCCGTGGGACACCTGAGCGACCGCATCGCCGGCGGCCCGCCGATCCGGGCCCGCTGGCCGCGCGAGGACCGCGCCCTGCGCCTTGCCGAGCGCAAGGACATGCAGGAGCGCCTGACCCGCGCGGGCTTCGACACCGAGGGGGTCGACGGGATCATCGGCCCCCGCACCATCGCCGCGATCCGCGAATTCCAGAAGTCGGTGGGCCTGACCCCCGACGGCTACGCCTCGTACGAGGTGCTCAAGCGGCTGCCCTAACGGGCCGCCGCGTGCCCGCGTCGCGGGCAGCCTCCGGCAGAGGTATTTGCGGCCAGAAGAAGATCCCTTCGGCGTCACACCCCGCCGGGACCGTTCACCGGCGGGGTGCTTCTCCTGGCGCGGTCATCGGCGCCTCCGCCTGTACCGCGCACACAGGAGAGCGGATTGTGGTTAAGAAACCCTTGCCGCTTCTTCTGGCGGAAAAATACCTCCGCCGGAGGCAAGAAGATTCTGCCCCGCGCCGCCGGGCGTGAGCTTCGGTCGCAGGAAGGCCATGGGATGCTTGCGAAGGGTCAGGCGCAGGGCCACGTAATCCTCGACCACTTCTTCACCTTCCGTCATCGCAGGCAGACAAGCGGCGGGTTCGACGATCCCCTCGCCGTCGAGATCGCCTCCGAAAAGGGGGAGCGGCTCTGCCCCGCCCAGCGCCTTCGCCTCCCACAAGGCGTCGCGGCGGGAAAGCCCCAGCGCGGCGAAGGCATCGGCCTCGGCCAGAACCCGGATCAGCCGCGGCTCGACGCCGGCCCGGCGCCAGACATCGGCCACGCCGCGATAGCCGTTGCCGCGCGCCGCGGCGATCCAGCCCGCCTCTTCCTCGCGCATCGCCCTGATCTGGCGGAAGCCCAGCCGCAGGGCCAGGCCGCCGCGATCATCGCGTTCCATCACGTTGTCCCAGTAGCTTGCGTTGATGTCGACGGGCCGCACCTCGACCCCGTGCTCGCGGGCATCGCGAACGATCTGTGCCGGGGCATAAAAGCCCATGGGCTGCGAGTTCAGAAGCGCGCAGGCGAAGATGCCGGGATGGTGCCGCTTGAGCCAGGCCGAGGCATAGACGAGAAGCGCGAAGGAGGCGGCGTGGCTTTCGGGGAAGCCGTAGCTTCCGAAGCCCTCGATCTGGGCAAAGCAGCGGGCGGCGAAGTCTTCGTCGTATCCGTTCCGCCGCATGCCGGCCATGAAGCGGTCGTGGAATTCGCTGACCGACCCGTGCTTCTTGAAGGTGGCAAGCGACCGGCGCAGGCGGTCGGCCTCTTCCGGGGTGAAGCCCGCGCCGACGATGGCGATCTGCATCGCCTGTTCCTGGAACAGCGGCACGCCCAGGGTCTTGCCCAGCACCTGCCCCAGCGCGTCCGAGGGGAAGCTCACCGCCTCTTCGCCGTTGCGGCGGCGGAGATAGGGGTGGACCATGTCGCCCTGGATCGGGCCGGGGCGGATGATCGCCACCTCGATCACGAGGTCGTAGAAGCTGCGCGGCCGCATGCGGGGCAGGAAGTTCATCTGCGCCCGGCTTTCGACCTGGAAGACCCCCAGGCTGTCGGCCTTGCAGAGCATGTCGTAGACGGCCGGGTCCTCGGGCGGCAGCGTCGCCAGCGTATAGTCGACCCGGTGGTGCCTGGCGATCAGGTCGAAGGCCTTGCGGATGCAGGTCAGCATGCCCAGCGCCAGCACGTCGACCTTGAGGATGCCGAGGCTGTCGATGTCGTCCTTGTCCCAGGGGATGACGGTGCGGTCCTCCATCGTGGCGTTCTCGATGGGGACAAGCTCGTCCAGGCGGCCTTCGGTCATGATGAACCCGCCGACATGCTGGGACAGGTGCCGGGGGAATCCCTGGACCTCGAAGATCAGCTCCATCGTCTGTTTCAGGCGACGGTCCTCGGGGTCGAGGCCGATCTCGCGCAGGCGGTGATCCTCGAGACCGGCGGTCGAGAAGAAGCCCCAGAGCTGCGACGAGATCGCGCTGATCGTGTCCTCGGTCAGGCCCATGGCGCGGCCCACCTCGCGCACCGCCCGCTTGCCGCGATAGTGGATGACGGTGGCGCAAAGCCCCGCGCGGTGGCGGCCATATCGTTTGTAGATGTGCTGGATCACCTCTTCGCGCCGCTCGTGCTCGAAGTCGACGTCGATGTCGGGGGGCTCGTTCCGGGCCTCGGAGACGAAGCGTTCGAAGACCATCGTGCCGATCTCGGGCGAGACCGAGGTGACGCCAAGGCAGTAGCAGGTGACCGAGTTCGCCGCCGAGCCGCGACCCTGACAGAGGATGCCGCGCGCGCGGGCGAACTGTACGACGTCATGGACGGTCAGGAAGTAGGGCTCGTACCCCAGCTTGCCGATCAGGGCGAGTTCGTGTTCGAGCAGCGCCAGCACCCGTTCGGGCGCGCCCGAGGGGTACCGCCATCTGAGACCTTCCAGGGACAGGCGGCGCAGGCGCTGGGCGGCGCTTTCGCCGGGGGCAACCTCGGAGGGGTATTCATAGCGCAACTCGTCGAGCGAGAAGGTACAGCGCGCGGCGACCTCACCCGCGCGGTCGACGGCGTCCTCGTGCCCGGCAAGAAGACGGCGCATCTCGGCCTCCGAGCGCAGGCGGCGTTCGGCGTTGGTCAGGGCCGCGCGACCAAGATCGTCGACCCGCACGCCCTGCCGGATCGCGGTCAGCACGTCGGTCAGGCGCCGGCGGGACCCGTGGTGCATCATCGGCGCGGCGCTGGCGACGGTGGCGACACCCAGGCCTTCGGCCAGCGCGCCCAGCCGGGCGAAGCGCGCGGGATCCTGCCCGTCGTAGCGGGGGGCCAGAAGAAGGTGGCAGGCGGGGCCGAACCGGCGGATCAGGCGGCGGGCGCTGTCGGCCCAGCGGTCGCGGTGGCCGGGGTGGATCAGAAGCTCGATCCCTTCGCCCCACTCGATCAGATCGTCGAGGCGCAGCGCGCAGGCCCCCTTTTCGGCCCGCAGCCGCCCGGTCGAGATCAGCCGGCAGAGTCGCCCCCAGGCAGCGCGGTCGCGCGGCAGGGCGGTGACGGTGAAACCGTCGGTCAGCACGATCCGGGCGGCGGGGACAAGGCGCGGGGCGACGTCCACCTCGGCGCTGGGGGGCTTCGGGATATGGGCGGGGCGCGGCGGGCCGATGAGCCCGGCCTCGGCGCGCAGGCGCACCTGCCGCGCGATCTCGCGCGCCTCGGTATGGGCGCGCACGATCCCGGCGACCGAGTTCTCGTCGGCGATGGCGATGGCGGGCAGGCCCAGAAGGGCAGCACGGCGCATGTATTCCTCGGGGTGCGAGCCCCCGGTGAGGAAGGTGAAGTTCGAGGTGATGTTGAGTTCGGCGAACATGCAGGGGGCGACTCGACTCGGCAGGGGTCGAAATCTACAATAGAACGAAACAAGAACAAAGCTGCCTGTTCCCCTCATGCCGAACCGTCGCATCCTTTCCCTGTGGTTCCCGCGCCTGGCGGCCGAGCGCCATCTGCGGATCGAACCCGCACTGGCGGGGGCGCCCTTCGCCGTGGTCGCGGACCAGCAGAACTTGCAGGTGCTGATATCGCTGTCGGCGGCGGCCTCGGCGGCCGGGCTTCAGTCGGGTCAGCCGCTTCGCGACGCGCAGGCGATGTGTCCGGACCTGATCACGCGGCGCTCCAACCCGCAGATGGAAGCGGCCTTCCTGACCGTGATCCGGCGCTGGGCGGGCAAGATCTCGCCCTGGGTGGCGGAAGAGCCGCCGGATGCTCTGGTCGTCGACCTGACAGGCTGCGCGCATCTGTTCGGCGGCGAACAGGCGCTGCTGGCCGAGATCGGCGCGGATTGCGCGGGGCTGGGGCTGACGATGCATGCCGGGGTCGCCGACACGGTGGGGGCGGCCTGGGCGCTGGCGCGGTACGCCGGTCAGCCCGTGCAGGCCACGCGCAGCGGCGACGCCATCGACCAGGAAGCCTGGGCGACCCGGTCGCGCGCTGCGCGGCGCCGGCAGTGGGATCGCGGTGGGCCGGCCTCTGAGGCCGTCACGCCCATCGGCCGGCAGACGGTCATCGCGCCGCCGGGACAGACGCGGCAGGTGCTGGCCGGGATGCCGGTGGCAGGACTGCGGATCGACGCCCAGACGGTGGCTGAGTTGTCCCGGCTTGGCCTCCGGCGGATCGGCGATCTGGCGGGGCAACCCCGGGCGGCGCTGGCGCGGCGCTTCGGCCGGGCGCTGGTGCAGCGCCTCGACCAGGCACTGGGGGTCGAGCCGGAACCCGTCTCGCCCGCGCGGCCCCCCGATCATTTCGCGGTCCGGCTGACCCTGCCCGATCCCATTGGGCGGGCCGAGGACATTGCCGCGGCCCTTGACCGTCTGCTGCCCGCGCTGGGCGAAAGGCTGGCGGCGAAGGGACGGGGCGCGCGGCGGATTCGGATGGACTGCTTTCGCAGCGACCACACGACGCAATCGGTCGAGGTCGGGCTGGCCCGCCCCTCGGCCCAGCCCGACCGCATCCGGCCGCTTCTGATGCTGAAGCTGGGCGAGATCGACGCGGGCTTCGGGATCGACTGCGTACGGGTCGAGGCGGTCCAGACCGAGCCGGTGCACGCGCGCCAGCACAAGGGGCATCTGGATGCCGCCGAAGCGGTGCGGGCACGGCTGTCGGCGAACACGGCGGTCGACGACCTGATCGGCAAGCTGGGGGCGCGGGTGGGACTCGAGGCGATCACCCGTCTGCATCCGGCGGAAAGCCATATCCCCGAGAAGACGTCGAAGGTGCTGGCCGCCGCCTGGTCGGAACCGGCCACCGACTGGCCCCCCCCCCCTGCGCGGCGGCCGCTTCTGCTGTGGCGGCCCGAGCTGGTGGCGGCCGACGACGCGCCCGAGGTCCCGCTGGAATTCCGCTGGCGGCGACAGGCATTCCGGACGGTCGCGGCGGCCGGACCCGAACGGATCGCACCGGAATGGTGGCTGGACGATCCGGACTGGCGGACGGGGGTGCGCGATTACTGGCGGGTCGTCACCGACGACGGGGCCGAGCTTTGGCTTTACTACGCCCATGGTGGCGCGCTGTCGTCGGGCTGGTTCTGTCAGGGACAGTTCGCCTGACAGCGGCGGCGCTGCCTGCCGGTCCTTCGAAGCGAGTTCCTGGGGGAAGGAGGGCGAAAGACCCCGATGCCGCAGGCTGGGTGGGGGCTGTTGATCCGCGGCACCGGGGGTTTAGCGTCTTTCGCTAGGTCCCAATCTCCCTTCCGAACCCGGCACAAAAAAGGAGGGGTCCGCGCAGGCCAAAGGTAATTTTGCGGCATTTCCGTGACCACGCTTGATTTCAAGACCGGGTGGGCACAACATCTTGTCATGACGATCCAGTCGCCCACACCCTTTCCCTCCACACGCGCGATCTCCGATCAGGTCGCCTTCGATCGGGCCGAACTTGGGGTGATCCTGGCCCTTTATGGCAGGATGGTCGCCTCGGGCGAGTGGCGCGACTACGGCATGTCCTTCCTGCGCGAGGCTGCCATCTTCTCGGTGTTCCGCCGAACAGCCGAGCACCCGATCTATCGCATCGAGAAACGTCCGAGGCTTCGCAACAGGCAAGGCATGTACGCGGTCATCGGCATGGACGGACAAGTCCTGAAACGCGGCCACGACCTGAAGACGGTGCTGCGCGTCCTCGATCGCAAGCTGATCCGCCCCGTGGACTGAGCCTGCCAGCCGGGCCCGCCGCCCAAACGCACCGACTATAGCCGCCGATGCGCCGTCACCGGGCCGCCGCCCTGTGCCGCGATCCGGGCAATCGCCGCCTCCAGGGGTTCGTAGGACACCGCCATGTGATGGGCATTGGCATGAATCAGGGTTTCGGCGTCCACGGCCATCGCGACATGGCCTTCCCAGAAAAGCAGGTCGCCGCGCCGCGCAGGAACGCCCGCGCCGACCGGCGCGCCCAGCGACATCTGCATGTCGCTGTCCCCCGGACAGGGACTCCCGCAGGCCAGATGCGCCACCTGCACCAGGCCCGAACAGTCGATCCCGAAGCTGCTGTTGCCGCCCCAGAGATAGGGGGTGCCGAACAGAAGCTGCGCGATGGTCACGGGATCGCGAAACGGACGGTCGATGGGCCGAAGATGCGGCTTCGGGATGAAGGCGCCGTCGGTCGTCTCGAAGAAGACGCGATCCTCATGCGCGATCCGAAACCTTGCGCCAAAGCTCAGGGCCGCCAGATCGCGCGCCTTGATGTCTGGCGCCGCATAAAGATGCGAGGCCCGCACCGCCACGACATGCGTCGCGGCCAGATCCGCCCCCAGGTCGGCATCGGCGACATATCCGACATAGCCGTCCTTCGCCGCCCGGCCGAAGGACCACCCGTCGCGGGACTCGAGCACCAGGAACCGGTCGCCCAGCAAGAGCTGCCGTTCGCGCGCGCCTTCGGGCGCACGACACAGATCGGTGAGGGGCGCCGTGACTGTGTGCCAGCTTCCGGACACGAACCGATCGGCCTCGACCCGCCCCTCCCACCCGGTTTCCGCGACACGGCCGTTCGAGGGCGTCAGACGACGGTCGCTCACCTCGCGCCGACCTCGGGAAGAATTCGGGGCAGCGCCCCCAGAATCGCACGCGCGCCCTGCCCGACGCCACCCTTCGGACGCCCGGGCGCACTGGTGGGCTGCCAGCCGTAGATGTCGAAATGGACATAGCGCGGGGCGGCGGTCACGAAGCGTCGCAGGAACAGGGCCGCGGTGATCGACCCCGCGAACCCGCCTTTCGGCGCATTGTCGAGGTCGGCGATTCCGGGCTCGATCATGGTCTCGTAGGGATCCCAGAAGGGCAGGCGCCAGACCGGATCGCGGGCCGCCTGACCGGCCTCGGACAGGGCGGCGGCGATCTGGTCGGAGTCGGTGAAGAAAGGTGCGATGTCGGGTCCGACGGCAACCCGCGCGGCGCCGGTCAGCGTCGCCATCGACACGACCAGATCGGGCGTCTCTTCGTCGGCAAAGGTCAGTGCGTCGGCCAGCACCAGCCGCCCCTCGGCGTCGGTGTTGTTGATCTCGACGGTCAGCCCCTTGCGCGAGCGCAGGATGTCGCCGGGCCGGAAGGACGCGCCCGAAACCGCGTTCTCGACCGCCGGGATCAGGACCCGCAGGCGAAGCGGCACCTTCAGCGACAGGATCAGGTCGGCCAGACCAAGAACGGTCGCCGCCCCCCCCATGTCCTTCTTCATCAGACCCATCGACTCGCCAGGCTTGAGGTTCAGCCCACCGGTGTCAAAGCACACGCCCTTGCCCACCAGCGTGACGCTTGGCCCCGAGTCACCCCAGCGCAGGTCGATCAGCCGCGGTGCGCGCGGACTTGCCGCGCCGACGGCGTGGATCAGCGGAAAGTCCAGGTCGATCAGGGCGTCGCCCACGGTCTGAACGAACGATCCGCCATGGCGCTGGGCAAGGGTCTGCGCCGCTTGCGCCAGATCCGCCGGGCCCATGTCGTTTGCCGGGGTGTTGATGAGGTCGCGCGTCAGGACTTCGGCAGCGGCAAGCGCCTCGATCCTCGCGGCGTCGATGCCCGCGGGCGCGACCAGCATCGCTTTCGGAATCGAAAGGTCACGGTAGCGAACGAAACGATAGCCTTCGAGCAGCCAGCCGAGACACTCGGCGGCAAGGTCGTCGGCCCCCAAGGCATGCTCAAGCGTCCAGGCCCCTTCCGGCAGCGCTGAACGCGCTTTCGCCAGCGCATAGCGATTCCGCACCCGGTCGCGCGCCGTCCCAAGGCCCACGGCGGCAGAGGCCGGCCGGCCGTCGCGGCCCGGAAACACAATCGACGCGCCATGACCGCCTGTGAACCCCTGTGTCTCGACCCAGGCGGCAGCCTCGGGCGACAGACCTGTTCGCCAGGCGGCAAGACCGTCCTTGTCCACCAGGGAAAGCGGCTTTGCGGGCGTTTCGGGCGGGGCGAAAGCGGTCTGGGTCATGTCCCCGAGCCTAGCCGATCGCACGGAGCCTGCAAGCGCAGTCAGAGCGAGATGCCGTGGGCGTCCCAGACCGTGACAAGCGATGTCTCGCCGACCCGGATCAGGCGCGCGACACAGGCCGCAAGCGCCGTGCTATCGTGCGAGGTCGAAAGCGAGGCAACGGCCCCGGCAGCGTCACGGACCGAGGCAAGCCCGGTCTGATCCGCGATGGCGACAAGGCTGCGCGCGCCCTTGCCCACGCGGTCGAGAGCGCCGGCATCATAGGCCGCCTCGATCCTTGAAAGTCGCACGGCGATCTCTTCCATGGCGCGCGAGATCACCCTATCGGCACCCGCATCGCCAAGATCCGCGACAAGCGCCTGAAGACGCGAATTGTCGAAGCGCACGACCTCGACGTGATAAAGGCGAGTGACCTTGATCATGTTTCGAACCCCAGAACCTCAATCCCGAGGCGAGGTCTAGAAAGAAGCATTCAAGAAAGGATTGAGGCGTCAGATCGAAATCGGAAAAGTCTTTCGAAAAAGCCCACGGATGAAGGGCGGCGTCGGAATTGAAGGGGCCGGAAATGGCAGGGCGCGACCCCGGGTAAAGGCCGCGCCCCACTGATCGCTGAAGGGATGGCGATCAGGCTGCCATTCGGGATTCCTGGGCGATGGCGAAGACATTGATGTCCGCCGACCGGCTCGATTTGAAAACCGTCACCGGAACTTCCCGGCGCTTCTGGGTGCGGTATTCGGCCAGGGAAAAGAGATTGTCGGCGCGCTTGGGAAGCGAGGCGAGGGCCTCGAGGCGGCGCTGGCGGGCAACTTCAAGCAGATTGCGTTCGGTCATTTCGGGTCTCCTGGTAGTCGTGTGGGGGGTGTCTGAAGTTCGGTCCGAAGGTGTCCGCGGGTCACGCGGCGCTCAGATCCTCGGGATTCGGGTGCAAGCGGGCGACGTAGTAGACGCCGGTCGCAAGGCGCAGACAGCGCGAGCGCTTGCGGAAGTCGTCAAGGCGAACGATCTCGGCCTGGCGGGATCCCTGCACGGAGGCGGCAGAGACGGCAGGGCGGGCGGGGAACGGCAGCACGTTGTTTTTCATCGGTTTTCCCTTCGGGTTATGGGGGCATACCCGCGGAGAACAGCCTCCGCGGACATATTGCCTTCAACGCCAATCGGGCAGATCGATCGTGCGGCGCTTCAGGCAACCCGGACTGGGCGAACTTGCGAAAGGACCACACCTGGCCAGAGAGGCGGAACGCGGGGTCGGCGACATGCCGAAGGCCCTTGCCCGGATGGCGGTCTGGAAATTCGGCTTGACCCGTTTTTTCCGCGCCGTCGTCTCTCTGGCGCCATAATTCAATTCATTGACCATGATTCTGGCTAAAACATTCACGAAATGTGTCTGAATTTTGAAATTTCATCAAAAAGTCCCCTTTGGGGCCCATTCATGTCGCCCGGGCTTCATGAAGTAGCCACAAATCACGAACAATCGCCGTCCGACTTCCGAACAAAAAGAAAAGGCGCGCTGCGAACGAATCGCGGCGCGCCTACGCTTTTCGGGAAAAGACCGGTCTGTCAGCCGCGCTTCAGAACCTCGCGGCCGTAAAGCTCGGCGATCTGCACGGCATTGAGCGCGGCGCCCTTGCGCAGATTGTCACTGACGCACCACAGGCTCAGCCCGTTCTCGACGGTCGAATCCTGCCGGATGCGACTGATGAAGGTGGCGTAATCGCCGACGCATTCGATCGGCGTGACATAGCCGCCGGGTTCACGCTTGTCGACGACCAGCACGCCAGGCGCTTCGCGCAGGATGTCGCGGGCCTCGTCCTCGTCCAGGAAGTCCTCGAACTCGATGTTGATCGCCTCGGAGTGTCCGACGAAGACCGGCACCCGCACGCAGGTCGCGGTGACCCTGACGGAGGGGTCGAGGATCTTCTTGGTCTCGGCGACCATCTTCCATTCCTCCTTGGTCGACCCGTCTTCCATGAAGACGTCGATCTGGGGAATGACGTTGAAGGCGATCTGCTTCTGGAACTTCTGCGGTGCCACTTCCTGACCGGGCACGTACATGCCCTTGGTCTGGTCCCACAGTTCGTCGATCCCGGCCTTGCCGGCGCCCGAGACCGACTGGTACGTCGATACTACGACCCGCTTGATGCGCGCGCGATCGTGCAGGGGCTTCAGCGCCACCACCATCTGCGCGGTCGAGCAGTTGGGGTTCGCGATGATCATCTTGTTGCGATACCCCGAAACCGCCTGCGGGTTCACTTCGGGCACGATCAGCGGGATGGCGGGGTCGTAGCGGTAAAGCGACGAGTTGTCGATCACAAGGCAACCCGCCCCGGCCGCGCGGGGCGCGTAGGTCTTGGTCGCCTCGGACCCGATCGCGAACAGCGCGATGTCCCAGCCTTCGAAATCGAAGTGCTCGATGTCGCGGGTCTTGAGTGTCTTGTCGCCATAGCTGACCTCGGTGCCCAGCGACCGGCGCGAGGCAAGCGCAGCGACCTCGTCCGCGGGAAACTGGCGTTCGGCCAGGATGTTCAGCATTTCGCGGCCCACATTGCCCGTGGCGCCTGCGACGACGACGCGATAGCCCATCAGGATCTCCTCTGAAAGTCGGGGTCTCTTACCAGTGACCCGTGCCGCGCGAAAGGGGGACGACACCTTGCCCAAAGTGGCGGGCCGCTTCGGTGGCGGCAGCACAGGAGGTGTCAACATGAATTGACAGCTTTCTGGACGAGGGCCGTCACTTCACCTAGACTTCCCTCAAACGCTGCGGACCCTGACCTCCATGCTCGATTCCCGACCGACCGACGACGGCCTTTGGGTTCCTCAACCGGGCGAGCCGGCGCCCCGGCGGCTTTGCACCGATTGCGGTCTGTCGCGCACCGACCGCGCGGGCGATTGCGGGCGGGCGTGCCAGTTCATCCGCCCGGATTATCCGGCGATGGAAGCGCAGGTGCATGGTCGCCCCCGTGATCCCGCCAAGGGCGACGAGCGGTTCTTCGGCCCCTATAGTGCGATGTACCGCGCGGCGCTGAAATCGCCCCGCGCCGGGGCGCAATGGACTGGCCTGACCACGCGCCTTGCCGAACGCCTGCTTGAAACCGGCGCCGTCGACGCGGTGCTGACGGTGATCCCCGATCCATCCGACCGATGGAAACCCGTGCCCGCGATCATCACCGATCCCGCAGCCATGGCCCAGGCGCGCGGCATGAGGATGGGCTATGCGCCGCTTCTGTCGCTTCTGGAACCCGCGCGGGCGGCCGGGCACCGGCGGATCGCCGTCGTCGGGATTCCCTGCCAAGTCTATGCCCTGCGCGCGATCGAGACACAGCTGGGGTTCGACGCGATCACCGTGATCGGAACGCCCTGTTCCGACAACACCACGACCGAGAACTTTCACCTGTTTCTGAGCCGTCTGACCGATCGCCCCGACGCGGTGACCTATCTGGAGTTTCGCGCCGACTACCATGTCGAGATGCGCTTCGACGACGGCACGCGGCGCGAGATCCCGTTCCTGCGCCTTCCGATTGCCGATCTTCCACCGGATTTCTTCCCGCTCACCTGCCGGACCTGCGTGGATTACACCAACAGTCTGGCCGACATTACCGTGGGCTACATGGCCGGCGAGGGCGAGCAATGGCTGATCGTGCGCAATGAACGCGGACGCGCGCTGCTGGACAGCCTTGGCGACGAGGTGCACCTGTCGGCCCCCGGTGACAAGGGCAAGCGCGCCGGGGCGGTGAAGGGCTTCATCGAGAATACCCGCCGGGCCGCCGGTGGTCTGCCGCTGCGCCGCATGCCAGATTTCCTGCGCGGACTTGTGGGTTGGCTTCAGCCCCGCACCGGGCCGCGCGGCCTGGAATTCGCGCGCACGCGGCTCGAGATGAAGGCGGCCGAAACCGTTCTGCACCTGCGACGATCGGAACCGCGCCGGATGCGGTGGATGATCCCGAAGCACGTCTGGGATCTGGTCGCGCCCTACGGGCTGGCCCCGGACGCGGGCGAGGCCCCGGCGCGCAAGGACCTTCAGCGGCCGAAATAGTCCCTGTACCAGTCGATGAACCGGGCGACGCCGTCGGAAATCGAGGTGGACGGTCGGAACCCCGTCAACTGCTCGAGTAGCCGCGTGTCGGCCCAGGTCGCCGGCACGTCTCCGGGCTGCATCGGCTGCATGTCCTTTGCAAGGCTGCGGCCGGTCGCGGCCTCGATCGCCTGGATGAACTCCATCAACCGAACGGGCGCCGCGTTGCCGATGTTGACGATCCTATAGGGCGCCACGGGCGACAGGCTGTCTGCGCTCGCGATTTCGCCGACCTGTTTCGGGCGCGAGGGAACTGCCTCGGCGAGTCGAACGATCGCCTCGACCAGATCGTCGATGAACGTGAAATCCCGCGCCATGTCGCCGTGATTGAACACCCGGATCGGACGCCCCTGGAAGGCCGCGTCGGCGAAAAGCATCGGCGCCATGTCGGGCCGCCCCCAAGGGCCGTAGACCGTGAAGAAGCGGAACATCGTCACAGGCAGGTCGTAAAGATGCGAATAGCTGTGGGCCATCGCCTCGGTCGCCTTCTTGGTGGCGGCATAGAAGGACATCTGCGTATCGGCCTTGTCCGTTTCGGCATAGGGCATCTGCGTGTTGGCGCCGTAGACCGACGAGGTCGAGGCCAGCAGAAGGTGACCTGGCGGATAGGCCCGCGCCGCTTCGAGCAGCCGGAAGGTGCCGACGATGTTCGCCTCGACATAGGTTTCAGGCGCGTCGATCGAATGGCGCACGCCGGCCTGTGCGGCCAGGTGCAGCACCACGTTGGGCCGATGGGACAAGAGGTGATGCAGCCGCCCCGGCTCTTCGATCCGGGCCTCGACGTGGGTGAAGCGGGGGTTTCCGGCGATCGTCGACAGCCGCGCGCGCTTCAAGGCAGGATCGTAGTAATCCGTCATCGCGTCGATGCCGGTCACCTTCCAGCCCTCGCTCAGAAGGCGCGAGGCGACGGCGTGGCCGATGAAGCCGGCAGAGCCGGTGACGAGGGCGGTTCGGGCGGACTGTATCATGCCAGGAAAGAGACGCCGAAAGGGCCAGACATTCAACGGGAAAGCCATGTGGTGGGCGCAAACCGGGCCGAAATCTGGTCATTGCAGGGAGCGGGTGCCATGAAGACATTGGCGCAGCGGTCGGTCATGCACTAACACTCGAACCGGATCACACTCCGGCCTTCGGCATCGGCTTCTTTCGTGACGACGGCAGGACGCAAATGCACGCTGAAGCGCTGGCGGCAACAAGGGAAATGACGTGGTGAAGACGGACCCAAACCCGACGAAGGCAGATGAATGATACATCCGGTCATACTGTGCGGCGGGTCGGGAACCCGACTCTGGCCAGCCTCGCGCAAGGCCTTTCCAAAGCAGTTTGCGCCGCTGATCGGCAAGGAAAGCCTGTACCAGGCGACGTTGCGCCGTTTCTCGGGACCGGACTATGCCTCTCCGCTGATCCTGACGGGCGACGACTTCCGCTTCATGGCGACCGAACAGGCACGCGCCATCGGTCTGGCGGATGCGCGGGTGATCGTCGAACCCGTCGGCCGGGATACCGGGCCGGCGATCCTGACGGCGGCACTTCTGCTGAGGGATGTCCCAGACGCGCTGATGCTGGTGGCCCCGTCCGATCATGTCATCGCGGACACCGGCGCGTTCCGCCGGGCAGTCACCAGGGGCGCCGGTGCCGCCGCCTCGGGCGCCCTCGTCACCTTCGGCGTGACGCCGGATCGGCCCGAGACCGGATATGGCTACCTCGAGTTGTCCGAGGCTCCCACCGGCGACGGTGCAATCCCGCTTGAAAGCTTCCGCGAGAAGCCCGACCTTGCAACCGCCGAGGCGATGCTGGCGGCCGGGAACTTCCTTTGGAACGCCGGCATCTTCCTGTTTCGTCCCACCGACGTGATCCGCGAGTTCGAGGCGCACGCGCCCGAGCTTCTTGGTCCCTGCGGCGATGCCATCGCGAAAGGGGCCGAGGACCTGGGGTTCTTTCGTCTCGATGCGGCGTCCTACGCCCGGTCGACGGCGATCTCGTTCGACTATGCCGTGATGGAGAAGGCCGCCAAGGTGGCTGCGGTGCCGCTCGACAGCGGCTGGTCCGACCTCGGCGCCTGGGATGCGCTTTGGAAGATCGCCCCCCCGGACGAAAGTGGCGTCGCCACAGAAGGCGCAGCGATCGCGATCGACTGCCGCGACAGCTATCTGCGATCAGAAGATCCCGCGATGCAACTGGTCGGTCTGGGCCTGGACGGGATCGTCGCGGTCGCCATGAATGACGCGGTTCTGGTGATTGCGAAGGATCGCGCACAAGACGTGAAAGCGGTGGTCGGCGCCCTACGTGCGGCCGGCGCCTCGCAGGCCGACGATTATCCCCGCTTCCATCGCCCCTGGGGCTGGTATGAGACGCTGTGCCTTGGCGGTCGGTTTCAGGTCAAGCGCATCATGGTCAAACCGGGAGGCGTGCTTTCACTGCAAAGCCACATGCATCGATCCGAGCATTGGGTGGTCGTCGAAGGAACCGCAGAGATAACGATTGGTGATGAGATCAGGCTCGTGACTGAAAACGAAAGCGTCTACATCCCCCTGGGCAAGAAACACAGAATGGCGAACCGTGGCCAGCTGCCGATGTACCTGATCGAAGTGCAGACCGGCGCCTACCTGGGCGAGGATGACATCGTCCGCTACGAGGACGTGTACAACCGGGGGTGAAGCTTCGGCGGCCGCGGGAATGGGCAGATCGCCCGACCTCACGGAACGGTAACCCTGAGACGGTTGCCCACCACCGCCACGCCCGAGGGCAGCGTCGCCCCGTTGTCGGTCAGGCTGTCCACGTCGATCAGGTCATACGTCCCCGCCGAAAGCCCCGTCGTGTCCACCGTGATCGTGCTGCCCGAGGCAAGGACCACCGTTGAAGTTACCGAAGTGGCCTTGGGCTGGCCCGTGACGCCCGCGCCCAGATCCTCAAGGCCATACTTGCCCGACCGGAACTCGCGCACCTGCGGCAGAACCCCGGAGACAGGGGCGAAGGCCAGCGTCCCGTTGACCGTCAGCGTGGCCGTGCCACTCTGCCCGTCGAAGCCCGCTTTCAGATCGCCCCCGGTCAGGGTCAGCGTGTCGCCTGTGGAAATCGTGAGACTTCCCCCGGAGTCGATCAGCAATTCCGACTTGCCCGAGAACGCGCCCCTGACATTGCTGACCGCCGCGCCGATGCCAAGCCGCCCGCCCGTGGCCGTCACGACCACATCCGCCGTGGACGCGCCCTTGATCCAGAATTGCGCCGCGCCAAGCAACTCGACCGAACCTTCCGAGGTTTCCTGCATGGACGTGCAGGAGATATACCCACCATAGAGACGGAACCCGCCGCCGTTCCCGAAGTCCAAGTCGGCAAAGCGCCAGGTCATAAAGCTGTAGGCGAGATTGCCGTTCAGGTCGCAGTCATCGCCGTCCACGGGATAATCGCCCCGCGTCCCGTTGATGAGCCAGCTATCCGGCGTGTCGGTGCGCCAGCCGTCCCCGTCCGGGTCGGGCGAGAACGTGGCCGAAACCCCCGCTGTGTGGCCGATGGTGCCCTTGCCTGTCAGACCTGCGACGTAGTTCCAGATCGGAATGGCCTGAAGGCAGCGGTCGGACAGCGTGCGGAGATAGTCGCAGGCATCGTCCGTGGTGTTCGTGCCAGCGGCGACGCCCTGCTTGGCGTCGGCCCACCGCCCAAGGGTCAGCGCGTTCTTGTTCGCCGCGCTTATCCCTGCTGCGTTCAGGTCGTTGCCGCCCCAATTGATGACCGTGCTTTCCAGCTTCCAGATATTCGGCATTTCGACGGTCGGATTGGCATATTTGGGGTCCAGCGTGACGCCACCCGCCCACGGCGTTTTCGTCCAGCGCGGATCGGCGAGGTTCGTCTCATGTGCGAGGTTGTTTGGGTCGATCAGATTCGCCGCGACCACGTTCTTGCAAGTCGCGAGACTTCCACCATTAGACGGTCCCGAAATGAAGTTCTTGCCGTCAATGCTTCCTGCCGCACCAGCTATACTGGTCACTTTTCGCGCACGGCCCATCACCGCAACTCGGTTGAAATACGAGATATTGCCATGATCCGGCTCTGGCTGACCGCCGTTGCCGATCAAATCGGCCATGTTGTTGTCGGCGCGGATCAGGAGGTTTGCGAACGTGCCGCATCTCCATTGGCCGGGGTCGAAACAGGCGCGCGTGTTGATGCACTCAAGGTTCGCCACATCTTGCAGGCCCGATGATCCATCATATTCGTCGTGGTTCAGATAACTTGGGGCGGGCCCGAACTCACCACTATTCCATGTTGTGCCGTCGGTATTGTAGGTGGGCGACCAAGAGTTGCGGTCATAAAAATTCCGCCACCGTAGCACATGATCCGTATCTGAGAGAAAGTGCGCCGAATGGCGATCCGCGCCCGCTTGATAGTCGGGAGAATTCCCTGTGGGCGGTGCCCAAATTACCCCATTGTCGGGGAATGTTTTCACACAGTCTATGAAGGAGCAGCCAAACAGGGTGAGGTGTTTGACCGGACCAATATCCGTAGAAAGGCCGTAGCCGGGAACCGTAAAGTTGCAATCCGCATATGTGATGAATTGCGCATCAGTGGTCCAAGTTTGCTGCGCGCAAAAATCAAGACCTTGCAAGACAACGTTTCGCGGATCAATTGCGCTGTTGCCAGTTCGCACTCCGGTTGCGGTCATTTGCGGTCGCGACCCTGAGTCGAAATCCCCAAGGAGAGTTGGGTGTAGCGGGCTTTCGGACTCGGCCATATTGCCGATCAAGCCAGTCGGAAACGACCCGCCGCGCTTGAACAGCGCCCACAATGACCGTACCGCCGTGTTGCTTCTGCTAAACCTGTTGCTGAACAGGGTCGCCCCGATATCGCTTGACCCAGCCACGGCCCAAGCCAGGGGCAGGTCTGACCGCTTGCCCCATCCTGCAGCGTTCGAAGCCCCGTTAAGCCAAGACGCCGTGATAGTCGCGGCCGAAACACCTTCCACCGCCGCTATCTCGGCCCGCGTGTAGCCGTCCACGCTATCGGCTGCGAAATACCAGACCTGCGTGGTTTCCCCGGGCTCGACGATCATCCGCGCGCCGTTCGTTGGGTCCACTTCAAGGGTGTAGAACTCGCCCTTGCCCCAGCCAAGGGGAATGTCTGGCGTGGCGGCACCCTGAAAGCCGGGGTGCGTCAGTGCCGTAGAAGTGGCGAGAAGCCGAAGTCTACCCATCTATGCTGCCTTCAATGCGACGATTGAAACGGCCCATTGAAACGAGCCGTCATTGTTGTCGTAATCTGCCGTGGCGGTGTGGGTCGTAGCTGTATCCGCGATGAAACCGGCGACCCCCGAACGGTGCGAGGCGTTAGCCTGCCGCACATCCGCCAGTTCGTTCCCCGCCATCGCCCCACCCCAGGTGATGCCGGTCGCCGTTCCACTGCGGCACAGCGTGACGGCGATTACCGCGTCGCCAACGGCACAGGCCGAACCCAGCGCCGCACCGAAGGGCGAGTTCACCTGCGTGCCGCCGGCTACCCCTTCGAGATGTCCGGTTGCCGTCGCCCCCGTAAGACGCAGGACATGAACCTGCCGGTCGAGCGACAGTCCCGCGCCGGTCACGCCGATCGTCAGGTCACTGGCCGCTGTCGTTGTAACCAGCCAAATGCCCGCAACGGCGGCGTCCGACACGCCGGTCCTGCCACCTTCGACCAGCGTGGCTGAGGCGCCGATGTTGGCCCCTGAAAGGACAAGCGTGGCCGGTCCAGTCGCCTGACTCGCAATGTCCGTGATCGCCACCACGAACGTGCCCGCATCCGGAAAGACGTTCGGCGTCGTTTGGGTCGCCACTCCGGAAAGGTCGATCGCCTGATTGTGGTTCGCAAGGTAGGCGAGTTCGAGGCCACCGGGTACGTTGTTCGTCACCGCGCGACCCGAGAACGCCGCAAGCGGGTTGCCGCGCTCATCGGTCAGGTTGGCACCAAAATAGCTGATCGTGTCTGCCTGATTGCCCGCGATCGTGGGCGCGATCGACAGCGTGACGGTGTTCGTGTCCACTGAAATGCCCGTGATTGAATGACCGGGCATGGTCCACTGGGAAAGGTCCGGGGCCCCGACGAGCATCTCGTCGAAAGCTAGGAGCACGGCATCGCCCGTTTCGTTCGTCTGAGCACTCAGGAGAGCTGGTGGAGAGAAGTCGATGTCGGTCAGCGGGACACGCCTGATGCCGGATGTTCCGCCGTTGGTGCGCTCGACCGCCACCAGGGCCAGCTCGGTAACACTGTCGTCGGTGACGTCGGAAAGATCGACTTCTCCGCCTTCGTACGAAAGTCTCGCCTTGAACTCCACGCCTTCACCGCCCGTTTGCTGGATCAACTGCGCCTCGGTGATGGCAAATCCCGCAGGACCGGTTGCGGCGAAAAGATCGACGACATCCGCCCCTGAGTAGCTGTAGCTCACGGGAATGATGTCCGGATTGCCGCCCGACCCTGCAACCTGGGCGCCAAGCGAAAGTGACGGGTTCACCGGCGATGCGCCTGAAACAGAGACGGGCTTGCCAGCCGACCAGGGCCCCGCACCAACGGCGTTGACCGCACGCAGCGCGACGACGCGTTCTCCTGCCGCAAGGCCGGAAGCAGAGAACCCCGTCGTCCCGCTCGAGGAAATCGCCTGGGCGCCGTCGATACTGTATTGAATGTCGATGACCGGCGATCCCCCGTCATCGGGCAATCCAAGAACAGTCACGCTGGCTTCGCCCGGCGCCCCGGTCGCAAGCAACCATGCCGACACCGCAAATACCTCGGGGACACCCGCGCCGACAATCACTGGAGAACCTGTCGTGCTGCCGGTGCCGGTCACATGGCTCCACGAGAACCGCGCCGTCAGCACCTCGCCGGCGGCAAGCACATAGGTCATGCCCTGCTGCGCGCCATCGACCAGAACCGAGACTTCGCCGCCCTCGAGCGGCGGAACCCCGCTTCCCTCGCCGTCCAGGGCATAGACGACCTCGCTCAACTGCTGACCCGCCGCGTAGGTGCCGACGATGGTGATGGAAGGCGTCGGCGCCACTGGGCCCGAAGGCGGTGCAAGGCCGCCTCCGTCCACGGTCAGGATCTGGCCGATGCTGTGGGAATGTCCATGTTTCATGAAATCTCCGGCTCAATCTGACGCGACGGGGTGAAGGAACGACGGACGGTGGTCAGTACATGGCCACGATGCCCGTCGCGGTCGTTCCCGTGGCCCAGACCCGCCTGCAGCGGATCGGGAAGGGCACACCGGCAACGACAGCGATCGTCGCGACGTCGCCTGCAACGGTGGTGACACGAACCGCGCCGCCACCGGAAACATTCAGGGCACGGCTTGCGAAGGGCATATCCTCGCTGTCACTCGGGGTGACGACCTTGAGATGGGCCGCAGGGCTTTCTAGGCCGGGGGTCGAGGAAGCGAATAGGTCAGGCATGCTGGCATCCCGTTTTTCGTTCAGGGGTTCGCTTCGCCAATCGAAGGCACAGGAAGGCGGCCATTCGGGACGACGCGGTTCCCAAGTCTCCGGGATAGACGTTAATCACCGGAAACCCGAGCGAACGCGCGGGAAATCAAGACGTTGGGGAAAACGTTACGCCTGGGTTACTCCAGCGCGCGGCATGCCGAAGCGCAGCGGTTCAGCCTATTTGTATTCAATGAGTTGCGCCGGCCGTCGTCGAATCTGGCGCCAGACCCAGGTCAGCACACCCTGGGTTTCGGCAAATTTCGCCAACATGAGGAACGCCGCGCTCGACCATCGCAAACCCCGGCCTCGAAGCCGGAGGATCTGCGCAGGCCAGAGAAGACCCAGCATCGCGGCCCAGGGCGTGATCAAGGCCCCGAGCGTCACGGTTGCCGGCAGCCCGAGCCCCCAGAAAAGGGTCCGTCGCAGCTTTTCGACGTTGTGTCGTTCGGGTCGGCCGCCATGCATCGCGACCCCCTCGGCATAGGTGAAGCCGGCCCGTCTGCACCGCTGCCACCACTGACTGAAGCGGGTCATGGCAGCGTCATGCCAGGACATTTCGGCCTCAAGCCGCCAGACACCCCAGCCGGCACCTCGCAATCGGACGCACAACTCGGGTTCTTCCCCGGCGATCATGTCCGGATTGAAGCCACCCACCTCGTTCAAGGCGTCCAGGCGCATCATCGCGATTCCGCCACAGGACTTGACTTCGCCCGGAGCGACGGCCCACTCCTCATCCGCGAGGCGGTTCCATATCGTCGCCTGTGGGTATCTTTCCCTAAGCCTTCCGGACACCACGGCTACCTTCGGGTGATCGCTCAGAAAGCCTTCCGCTGTCGCGATCCAACCGGGCCGCATCTCGCAGTCGCCATCGACGAACTGGACGAACCGAAGCCGGGTGTCTCCGTCAAGAACGGTCAGACCCGCATTCCTGGCCCGTGCCGCCGTAAACGGCAGCCTGGTGTCGAGCTCGACAACCTCGGCCCCCAGCTTGTGCGCCTCTGCCACGCTTTCATCGGTTGATCCTGAATCGACATAGACAAGTCGGGCGACCGTGCCGGCCAAAGACGTAAGGCAGGCAATCAGCCGTGCACCCTCGTTACGGCCGATGACGACCGCGGCGACGGTCACGCACCCCTCCGGTCAACCAGAAGCGGCCAGATCACCTTCCGGCAGTGGTCGGTGAGGAAATGCGAGGGGACGTTGGGCTCCTCCCCGCCCAGACGCCTGACGATCATGTTCACAAATCCCGCTGGAAGAACCAGCAGCGCAAGGACCAGGGCGCCGGCACGTCCCTTTGCGAGCGTGAAGTAGTGTCTCCAAGACCTGTACAGATAGTCGGGCTGGCGCGATCGACCCCGTTTTCCCCGGCCTGTAGCCACACCTTCGAAGTGGGTGACTACGGCTTCGGGCACGTAGAGCGTTTTCCAGCCACCGCGTGCCAGCCGCAGCATCAGTTCTACCTCTTCATAGTAAAGGAAGAACGTCGGGTCGAAGAAACCGACTTTCCTCAGCGCGTCGAAACGGAACATCACGGCCGCTCCACTGACCCAGTCGACCGGTCCGCCGGGATGATCCGGTGGCAGCGAAGGCCGCCGGCTCCCCAGCAGGCGGTCGAGAGGGCCGAAGTTGATCACGCGCACGATCTCGCCGACCATGGACGGGAACCGAAACGCACCCGATCTTGGCTGGCCAGTCTCATCCACCAGGGCCGCGCCGGCCGCGGCCGCGCCGGGCATGTCGTCCAGGGCGCAAGCAAGGATGGCAGCAGCGTCGTTCTCAAGTCGCGCATCGGGGTTCAACAGGAAGACCTTGCCAGGCGGCGTCTCGGCGCGCGCCAAGGCTTCCAGCACGACGTTGTTGCCACCTCCGAAGCCATGGTTCTCGGTCTCCAGGTAAAGCTGGACGCTGTCGCCCCAGCCACGTGCGCTGTGCGTCCGAACGAACACGGCGGCGTCGTCACCTGGCGACGCGTTGTCGACAAGGTGCACCGTCGCCCGGCGACCTCCGTGGTCCCGCGCACGCACGCTTTCCACAGCGGCAATCGCAAGATCGGCCGTTCGGTAGTTCACCACGATGACGGCGATTTCTTCGCTGGTCCTTGGCAACGGATGACCGGTCATGACACCGGGTCTTCGCGGCCATTCGGAAGCGTCTGCAGATTCCGCGCGTAATCATGCGTTGGGCGCCCATTCGATATGGGGCCGGACGCGGATTCCGGCCCGAACCTGCTGTAGCGGACCACCTGCATGTCGTCGGCGGTCCAACTGGCCTTGGCCTTTTCCACGATGCGTCCGTGCTCGACGCGTCCGATCAGGGCGCCCGCAATCATCCAGGTCAAGGGCGTCAAACCCGCGTTCGGAATAAGATCGATCAGATTGCCAGCAAGAACCACCGCCAAACCCGCTGTCGCGATAGTGATCTCGTATTGCCTCGATCGCCACCACAGCAGCAATGTACCCAGCGTCAGCAATCCGAACTCGCCGAGATAGCCCACCCAGCCGTTCGAACCGACCTTGATGACCCAGAGGCCATCCGTGAGCGAAAGGTTGCGCCCCGTCTCGTCGTCAAATATGCGGTTTCGCCCCCAGCTACCCCAGCCGAACAATGGTCGGTTTGACGCCTTCTCGAGCAGCTGATCCTCATTCACAAGGCGCGTTAGCAGCGAGGCCGCGCGTGAAGCGTCAATGGATTGGGCGAGTCCCATGACCCGATCGACGGGAACCAGATCGGCCCCACGCAACATGGGATATGTCAGAATGATTGCCGCAATTGCCGCCGCGACTGTAAGTTGCAATCGCGGTCCGAGAAAGAGGATGACTGGCGCAAGGATGATGGTGACGGCCAGTGACCCAAGCGACTTCGCCATGATGAGAACGAGGAGTACCCAGCATGCCGCCAGCAGATACTTGACCCGCGTCGTTCCCGCGCTGTCGCGAAAAAGAACGAGCGACGCCAGGATTGCACCTGACAGGAACAGGGCAAGCCAGAGCGCGTGATTGAGGAAGACGACAGGTCTGAACCCGTCTCCCCGCACATGCTGGACCCATGAGTGCTGAAAATACCCATAGACTTTCAGGTGAAGCTGCGGCGACATCCTGATCTCGTAGAGCGCAAGCAAAGAGTAGCCGACACCCGCGATGACAAGTGCGGCAAGCAAAATCCTGTGCACGTCCGGATGGCCGAGAAAGCGCCGCCCAAGCAGCAGCGGGACCAAGGCAAGGGCCGTGCCCAGAAGACCGGAAAGTGCGTCATAGGGCCTTAAACCCGGCAATGTCAGGGAGCCGACTTGAATGGCGTCGGCATTCGTCAAGACGGTGCCGACAACGCCGACAAAGATCCCCGCCAGGCAAAGATTGACCGGCCACAGGCGCGGCAGCCATCCCGGCAGGAACAGATCGGGCGTCCGATCCTGTTGTCTCCGCATCGCAATCGTCACCGCAACCATCGTAGCAAGGGCCGGCACTACGGCCTTGTTGAGCGCGGGCAGCATTGGCAGATCGAAGTTGGCCTTCTCTGGCAAAAGTAGGTAGCCGCCCAAGAGCGACCAGATGAGGGCTTCCGCCGGCCTGAGCTTGACGAACAGGAAGATGACGACAACGGGCCAGGTAAAGATCGCAAAAAGCGGCGGGATCATGCCTCGCCTCCCCGCTCGCCCGACTTGCGCGACAGCCGAAGCCGCATCGTCGCGATGGTGAGGCCGGGCAGAATGAGAAAACAGTCACGGTATCGCCGCCACAGACGGCCCGGGCTCTGCATCAGCCGCCAGAACCATTCTAGCGCAAGCTTGCGCACCCATAGGGGCGCGCGATTCTGCGCACCCGACAGAAAGTCGAGGCCGGCCCCGATCGACAGGGTGCCGATCTCGGGATGGGCTCGGGCGATACGACTTGCCAGGATTTCCTGCTTCGGTGCGCCAAGCGCCAGAAACACGACACGGGCGCCTGACCGGAAAAGGGTTTCGATCATCGCTTCGGCCTCTGTCCCCGCTGGGTCGAACCCCATAGGAGGAGAAAGCCGGGCGACGATCCTGAGGTCGGGGTAGCGGCGCGTCAAAGCCTTGGCCGCGGCGTCGAGCGACGCGTCGGTTGTCCCGAACAGACCAACCGGTACGCCAAGCCGCGAAGCCATTTCGACGACAGGCTCAACCAGTTCCGAACCCGGGGTGAGTTTCACGCGTTGTCCAGCCAGCCGCGCAAGCCAGACCACCGGGTTGCCGTCGGCCGTCACGTGGCTCATTCCGGCGTAGGACTCCGCAAAACCGGGCAATCGTCTGAACTTCACCAGATGGTCAAGATTGAGCGTTGCTACCGAGAACCCGCGCCCATCGAGTAGTCGCTGTTCGAGGTCCGCCAGAAGCACGGACGCCGACGGCGAGTTGAGGCGCACCGCGCAATCCTTCGACGGCGCACACCAGGACAGGGTGCGCCAATCGACTGTCATCTGCCCGGTGTCGTACACCGATCAGCCCCGACACCTGGAAAGGCGCGCGGCGCAAGGAGAGGAAAATGAGGACCCTGCCATTCCTGCGATCTCACCCGATATCTTCCAGAATGCGCTTTTGAAAATCCGGATACCAGAGGTCGATCTCTTCCGCGTCCCGGCTCCAGATCTCGCGCCAGTGCCGCATGGCCGTCAGAACACCCGCCACCTGGGGGAACTGCCACCTGCGGGATAGCCCGTCCTTCAGGAACTCGGACAGCAGCCGCCGCCACAGCATGACCCGATATCGGGACAGGAAATCATCCGGTCGTGACGCATTCCGTTTCAGGAAAACCGCCATGTTCATCAATTGGAAGGCGATCACCTTCTTGCGCTTGATCCGCCCGGAGGCCGCCTCGTAGTGGTGCAGTTTCGCGAGGTTCGCACGCAGGAGTGCCCCATGGCGCGCAATCCGATAGGAAACATCGAAATCCTCGAAGGCGGCGTAGTATCGAAGCGTGGTGTCAAATTGCTCGCGAAGCGCAATGTCTCGCCAGATGCTCATTCCCGAGCCTGGCATCAGCTTCGTTGCGGTCACATTCAGATGCGCGACAGAAGACGGCACACGCAGCTCGCGGGGCTCGTCGTAGTGAAGGAACAGGACGTCCGAGCCCTGAAACAGGATTTCGCGATTGATCCATCGGCCGACACGAGACCTGAGCACGACCTGCGCCAACCGGCCCTGCGTCCTTCGACCAGACTCCTTGCGGGCAAGGCCTGCATCGCGCGATGTGGTTTCGGCGACCGGATTGACCGCCACGTGCTGCGCGCTGACACCGGCGATTCCGCGTCCAGGATCCGCCTCGTAGACCGCCATCAGTTCCTCTGCACAGGTATCGTACAGGAAGGAATCGTCATCGATGAGGAACACGATGTCCGACGTAGCCCGTGAAATCGCAAGATTGCGCTGAGTTGCCGAGGACCGCACCGGACTCGTCACATAATCAAGCCGGATCTCGGGACGCCCCTCCAACAGGGCCTCGGCGCGCGCGCGGCCCTCTTCCCAGTTGTCGCTGGCGTCCACGATGACGATTTCCGTCGGCGGACGGGTCTGTTGCAGTACCAGCGACAGAGCGACCATCAGCACGTCGTGCCGATTGAGCGTCGCTATGCAGGTTGCCCAGGTCAGCCTGCCCGCGCTGCCCGACGAGATGTGGGATGTCTGCGTCACCTTTGCGAACTTCGATCAGCTTTCCGGGATGAAGCGGGGCAGCGGCGCCATGATCTCATGCAGAAGGCTCGTCAGCCTTGCTTCCGCGGTCGCGTCGCTTTCGCCCGGGCCGATCAGCGTGGTCAACCGGATCATCGCACCGTCTTTCCTTCCGGTCGTGATGCTGTCGACCATCAACCAGAATTTCGCTTCAATATCCCAGGCAATGCGGCGCTCGCGCTGCTGAAACCAGTAGTAGACCATCATCCGGGTCTGGCCCTTCTGAATGATCGCACGGTTCAGTTCGAAGGGCTTTCCGGAGCCAAAGGTCTCGGAAACGTCGCTACGCTCAAGCCAGGCGATCTCCCACCCGCCTCCCGGCAGGCACACCTCTGGCGAATGGACCCCCCCACGCGTCTGATCGGCGTACCAGGCCATGAACAGTTCCACCTCGGGACTTCCGTCACCGGTCGAGAAATAGACCGAGTGATAATCGTCCGCCTGCAGCGCCGCCTCGACCTCGGCCGACAGGGTCTGTGCCGGACGGGCCTGCGACCACTCGCCCATGGTCTTGGGAAAGATCGCGAAAGGCTCTCGCGAGACCGCCATCGCGCTCCGGTCGGGCACGGCCTGCCACGCAAGGGATGCGGACACCATCAGGACGGCCGCTGTGATTATCGCCGCCGAAGGATAGACGAAGCGGATGCGCATCGCCTGTGTCAGAAGGCCCTCGGTGTCGAGGTCTAGGGCATCGGCAAGCGACATCTTTTGCGGGTTCATCAGCAGCATCACGCGCGCCAGTCCGAAAAGAATCACGATGCAGGCTAGGAAGATCACCCAGCCCTCGAAGAAATGGCTGAAGCCATCGACCCATTCGATACCGTAGTTGTTCACGATGTAGCCGGCGATCGCGATACGGACCGAGTTCATGAGCACCGTTATCGGCGCGGCCGAGATCAGAAGCACCGCCTTGTGCCACATCGGCCCCTTGTAGAGGACGGCGAAGATGTAGCTGAAGCTCAGGATCGGAAAGAGATACCTCAGCCCCGAACAGGCTTCGGCGACATGCAGCTTGTAGACGCCCATGTCGATGATGTTGCCGTCCAGGAACACCGGCACCGACATCAGGCGAAGAAACCAGACCCCGAGTTCGGACGAGATGAACTGCAGCCACGTGGACATCTTGTAGTAAAGCGTGTCGGGCAGAGGCAGCATGTAGACCAGATGCAGAACGGGCGGCCAGAAATGCCACCCGGTCTTCGTGCCGAAACTGATCAGCAGGATCCCATAGACCCAGATGATCGTCGCATAGGCAACGATGTCCGAGATGTTCGCAAGCTTCCCTAGCGCGCCGACCGCGATTGCGCCCAGCATGACCGTCACGCCAAGCCAACGGTCGCGCTTTGGACCCGGCTCGACGGGCACGGTCTTGAGTTGGCGCAGGAACAGAAGGCCCGAAAGGATCGGAATCAAGGGCCCGTGGCTGTACTCAGGCAGTTGCCAGGCGCGAAGCAGCGCATCGAGGCCGTCGGCGAAAAAGACGCAAGCGCCCAGAACGGCGACCAAGAACCAGAATAGCCCCGCCGAAGAGACGGTGCCGAAAGACCACCCGGGAGCACGCGTTTCACCTGTTACCGACATCCACCTGATTCCCCAAGAGCGACTTAGGCCGTCGCAGTACAAGACAATAATGGCAAAACTATACCGGATTTCATGAACGGGGCGAGTCCCGCAGCCCCTGAGTTCGCGGTTTCGTGTTGCATGCAAGGACGTACCTAGGACCCAGGGCAGGGGCCATCGACAGACGCCAAGGCTTCGCACATCCAAGGACCGGCAATCAGGAAAGTCACTTCCGGTTCCGGATGATGATTTCATCTTGCTGAGCCCGAAGACGCTTCTCAAGCGAGTTCAGACCAAGCAGGCGCGCCATGTGATGGCCAAAGAACAGGGCGAATCCGAATCGGCGCATGTTGAAAAGCCACCGCTTCAGGCGATGCTCGGTCCACAAAACACCATGTTCGATCCGTCCCGGAGCCGGACGGGGATGTTCCGGGATGTAGCCGCGCGTCGCCATCAGCGGCCCGATCTCGACCTCGATCAGACCGACCTCACGCTGCGTTGACTTGCGCCTCCATTGCTGAGCCACCTTCGGATCAGGAGGATCGTAGGTCGAATTGAGGTGATATCCGAGCATCGATGCATCGAACGGCACGCCCAGGAAATCGCACACACGGGTGAGTTGTGTCTCGAGATCGGACATCAGATCCTCGAAACGGACGGTGATCACCCGTTCCTCCGGAACCGCAGCCCTATCCCAGGCCTCTTCGGTATCGCGCCAGCCCCTGCACGAAAAATAGCTGTTCCCCGCCCATCCCATAGCTACGGCAGAGCGCGCGACATCGCGCGGGTCGCGCAGAATGTGGATGAAACGGCTTTCCGGAAGAACCTTCGCGATCTTCGTGGCGTGCCGATGGACGTTCAGCGTGGCCACGTTCTTGCCGGACCTGACGAGCGCGGCAATCATCGCCGACAAGAGGTCGAGGCCGTCCGTTGAGTCGGGAAGGGCAAGTCCTGTCTGGCGGAAGGTCCTGTCCGCAACCAGCCGTTCCCGATCGTAGCTCCAACCACTAGGGTGGGTCGTATCGGGGTCAAGATAATCGAACAGGAAGTCCACCTCCCCGGGATTGTCGATGTCCGGGTGACTGTCCAGCATGAGGCGGAACAAGGTGGTTCCGGACCGCAGGGCACCGTAGACGAAGACGATGTCAGATCCTCCGGTTTCGCTCATGCCCGTCCCCTCGCATTGGCCGCGGCCATCCCATCTGTGCCAGGGTCTATCGAAGGACCTGTGGGCGGATGGCCGCTCAGGCCAAGAAGCCCCCAAAGCTGCCCGAACGGGAAGGCCGTGCCGGATGTCCGCACGCAAAAGCAAGATGGCATCATGAGGTTCAAGGGGCAGGCTTTCTTGCTGCGCGCGCTCGCGGTGTCGTTGACCAATGCATCACCCATCAAGGCCCGGTGGCGAGATGCCGCATTGAAGACCAACGCAGGTGCTGAACGCAACGCCGGCGGCGCGCCGGTCGGGTGCATCCGAACACAAAGGGCAAAAGGCGACTTCACGTTCTTCCATCGACTGACTCTTGCATCTTACCAAAGCGATCAAGCACTTATTGCCGAAACAGTGTTTCCTGCGTAGCACTGTGTGTCTTGTGCCCATCGGTTTCCCATGGTGCCCTGTCTCGCGTCGGATTTGTCGGTTCCCCGGTTCGCGATGTGGGTCCAGGCATTCCGCCCAAACCCGGATGAGAGAGAATGACCCCCCGAAAACCCTCCGTCCTCGTGATCGCGGAAGCGGCCAATCCGGAATGGGTCAGCGTGCCGCTGATCGGTTGGTCGCTCGGCACGGCGCTGCGCGAGGTGGCCGATGTCCATCTTGTGACCCAGATCCGCAATCGTGACGCCATTCTTCGCGCCGGGCTCGAGGAAGGCCGTGAGTTCACCGTGATCGATTCCGAGGCCGTCACCCGGCCGATGTGGCGTCTGGCGAACGCTCTTCGCATGGGGCAGGGCAAGGGCTGGACGATGATGACGGCCGCAAGCGCCCTTGCCTACCCTTACTTCGAGCACCTTGTGTGGAAGAGGTTCGGTCCGGACATCAGAGCCGGACGATTTGACATCGTTCACAGGGTCACGCCCCTCACGCCGACGACCGTGTCGTCCCTTTCGTGGAAATGCGCGGCTGCGGGTATCCCGTTCGTGGTCGGGCCGCTCAACGGCGGGGTTCCCTGGCCCCGGGACTTCGACGCCGAACGACGTCGCGAACGCGAGTGGCTGTCCTACGTGCGGGGCGCATACAAGTTGCTGCCGGGACGCTCCAGAATGCTCGAGGCCACGTCGGCGATCATCGTGGGTTCTCGCCATACCGAAAGCGAGATCCCGGCGCGCTATGCGGACAAGGTCTTCTATCTGCCCGAGAATGCGATCGATCCGGGGCGCTTCAATCGGCTGGCGGCACAGGATATCTCGGGGCCTCTCCGCGCGGTCTTCATCGGACGACTTGTCCCCTACAAGGGACCCGACATGCTTCTCGAAGCAGCGGCCGGGCTGATCCGAGACGGCAAGCTGATCCTTGACATCGTGGGCGACGGACCGATGCGAAGCGACCTCGAAGCGCTCGCCGGGCGCTTGTCGCTTGGGTCTGCCGTGACCTTCCACGGCATGGTGCCGCACGACAGGGTTCAGGACATCGCCGTAGGTTCCAACCTGCTGACCTTTCCTTCCATTCGCGAGTTCGGCGGTGGGGTGGTGCTCGAGGCGATGGCCCTTGGCGTCGTGCCGGTCGTGGTGGATTACGGAGGCCCTGGAGAGCTTGTCACCGACGAGACGGGCTACCGGATTCCGATCGGTGACAGGTCCGGCGTGATTGCCGGACTGCGAAGGACGCTCGAAGCAATCGTAGCCGATCCATCCGCGCTTCCCCGGATGGCGGGCGCCGCTCAGGATCGCGTCGCGACCTCGTTCACCTGGCCCGCGAAAGCTCGGCAAGTTGCAGGGATCTACGACGAAATCCTCGCGGCTGGGCGCGCCGAACCGCACCCCGACTGAGGGCGTGCACCTCATCCATGATCCTGTCCTGTGCCCGTTCCACGGCCCCTTCGGGCGAAAGATCGAAAATCAGATTGTCCAGAAGGCGCCAGTCAGACTTCATGAACCGCCGGCGCAGCGCGAACGGGGCCTGGCAGATCACGGGCAAGCGCGCGAAGCGGTCGGTGATGCCAAGGCTCTCGCTCCAGTCGCGCCACTTGAAGACATTTCCTTGTCCATCGCGATAGGACACCTCGAGGCGGACACCGGCCCAGGGAATGCGATAGGCATCGGCGATGATCGCGCCGTGCATCGCCTCGCAGACGACCGCCTCGCATCCGGTAAGTGCCTCGACGAAGGGCTCCACATCCAGCCGCGGCGAGATAATCCGGGCATTCAGGCGTCTGGCCGCCTCGGCAACCGTGTCGGGATGGGTCTTGAAATGCGGCACGAAGCCAATGCCTTTCCGGTCGCGGCTTGCAGGCAGCAAGCTGGGTAGAAGCACTGCCGGGTCCGAGATGAACTTCGCCCCGGTCAGTCGTGCGGTGCGCGGCCCGCGCACGAAACGAAAGTCCCATTCCGGCCCTGAAAGGTCCGGCAGTCTGATCCACGACCGTGCGCCGGAACCGAAAACGGTGATCCGCTTTGCCCGTGGCGGATAGCCGTCGACGAGGATCGTCCCGATCCCCATGAACGCGTGCTCGGGATCATCGTCGACGAAGCCGTCAAGAAGCTTCGGCCACAGCCAGGGGTTCAAGGCGTCGCCGACGTTTGGCTCAGATTTGTAATAGACCAGATTGAGTGACATGCGCCCGACCTCGTTTGTGTGCAGGTCGAGCGAGCCAGAAACTGGTTAAGGAAAAGAAAACATTTCCAGAGTCTTGCGAAAATCGATCGACTGCGATGGATCGCGTCAGTGCGGTGCGGGGCCGAAATCACCGGTCCGGACGCGCTCGATGCGGCGCAGGCGGGGGCTTGCCTCGATCGGCGCACCCGGTGGCGGCACCCCGGTCGGCGCAACCGAGCGCGGGCCGTCGGCGGACGTCCGGCGTAACTTTCATTTGTGATGATGGCCCGGGCGGTTTACGGCCTCCAGGTCGCAAGAATTTTCCGTCCGCCAAGAGCTGACATCGTCAAGGGAGCGAGCCATGGCGCAGATATTTCAGGCTGCAGCAATCGTCCCGGCCACGATCGGCACAGGTGCCGCGACGATGACGGTCATGAACCAGAACATCCCGGACTTCGCCGTTCCGGAAGGGGAATGGACCGCGACCCACCTCCTCGATGGAAGGTCATTTCACATCGTTGCCGTGGATTTGGACAGCGTCGAGGTCCTGCGGGATGAATTGATCTTCAGGGACGGAACGTTCCAATCTGTGAACTGTCCGGTCTACTGCGATTTCTGCTGGTCCGACTACGAGACGAAGGTTCGGGAAGACGTGATCCAATTCACGGCGCGAACGATCTGCCCAGACGCCCCCCGTACGGTCGTCTGACACGGCACCGTGACCGGTGACGACGTGCAGGTCGAAGGAACCTGGAGCACACGGCGCTGTTACTGGACCCACCAGATCAGGTTCACAGCGGAAGGAGCCCCCGCGCCGTCGGTCGACGTCAGCGCGTCGGGGTAAGGCCGCGTCCGTGAACCTGTCCCGATCGAGCGGGCGTGCCGTGATGCTGCGCTTGATGCTTCTCATCGCGGTCCTGCTGTTGGCAACCTGGGGCGCACATATGGTGCGAGAGGCGCTGCACCTTGAGATCAGGCCCGGCAACGAGCAGCAGGTTCATCACGCCATCATGCTCGGGACTGTCGCCAACATCGGGCTCTTGGCGCTGCCGTTCGTGCCGGGGGCCGAGATCGGACTGGCCATGCTGGCGGCGTTCGGCCCCGGCTTTGCGCCCCTCATCTATGTGGCAACGGTCGCGTCGATGACGCTGGCCTACACCGCGGGTCGCTTTCTGCCGGTCGGCGCATTGGAGCGTCTTCTGTCCCTGCTTCGGATGCGGCGTGCGGCCGACCTCGTTGCCCGCGCAGCACCCCTGTCTCGGGAAGATCGGCTGACGATGCTTCTCGATGGGCAACCCAAACGCGCGTTGACCCTCGGGCTGCGCTATCGCTACATCGCCCTCGCGCTGGCGGTGAACTCGCCCGGCAATTCCATCATCGGTGGGGGCGGCGGCATCATGATGATGGCGGGCCTGAACGGCATCTTCTCTCCGCTCGCCACGTTTCTGACCGTCGCGCTCACCGTCTCGCCTGTCCCGCTGGCCGTGATGTTCCTGAGACGCCGGATTTATTCCGCCCGGCAAAGGGCGGGGCGGCAATTGACCCTTGATCGTCCCACGAAAAACGCTGACGGTGAGTGCCTGATTAAAGGACCCAATGATGCTCCGACATATCGTACTGGTCACTTTCAAACCGGAAGCCTCGGCCGACCAGATCCGCGCGTGGCGCACCGCCGTGACCGACATGTGCGAGACGAGCGACGAAGTCCTTTCGTTTTCCCTTGGCGAGAATATCGGCAGCGGACCGAACCACCATGACGCGGCCCTTGTCGCCGACTTCGAGGATCTCGATACCTTTCGCCGATACGTCGGGGGCGAGAAACACAAGGCCTACGTGGAAAACCACGCGCGGCATGTGACCGCCAAACTGGCCGCGATCCAGCACGAGATGTGAAAGCCCCCGGGAAGAGCCAGCTTGCCAGAGTTGGGCTTCAGGCGGGAAGGCTCAGCCGACTGAAAAGTCTTCATTGCGGCGCTGATCTTCCCGCCGGGCTTTGCGGCTGCGTTCCAGCTTGCGGGGATCGCTTACCGCTCCCAATGAAATCAAGGCCCGGAAACCCTCGCAGTCGGCTCTCGATTTCCGCAAGCGCGCAGCCGCCGCGCTCAAGGCGGACATCGAGGATCGGCTTCCAGGCTTCCGGTTTTCGTCAGGGCGCGAACTCGTCCCGCCTTCGGACTTGGCGATCACTCTCGCGGATGGTGACGTCAACCGTCGCGAAGTGGCGGCTGATCGGGCTTCCGCCGATGGAGCGAAGGCGGAAGTGCTGTCCTGCCTTTAGAAACGTGGCCTGACGCGAAAACCGACCGGGAAGACTTTGACCGTCGCGAAACGCTTTGGGCGATCCTACAACACCCTCAGAAATCGAGGTTGGCCACGCTGAGTGCGTTCTGTTGAATGAACTCGCGCCGGGGCTCGACCACGTCGCCCATGAGCTTGGTGAAGATGTCGTCGGCTTCCGCCACATCGTCGACCCTGACCTGAAGAAGCGTTCGCGCCTCGGGGTCAAGCGTGGTCTCCCAAAGCTGGTCGGGGTTCATTTCGCCCAGCCCCTTGTAGCGCTGCAGGCTGAGGCCTTTCTCTCCCTCCTCGAGGATGGCGTCGAGAAGGCCAAGTGGCCCAAGGACGGCGGTCGAGCGATCCCGGCGGACAAGTTGCGCGGGCCGGGCATAGACTTCCTGCAATGCAGTGGTGAACTCGGCAAGCCGGCGGCCCTCGGCGGAACGGAAAAGCGGGCCGTCAAGCGTACGCACTTCCTCGACGCCGCGAACCGAGCGTGAAAGCCGGATCCCCTTGTCCTGCGTCGGTCGGCCTTGCCAGCCGCGCTCATACTCGACCGCGACTAGATCAAGCCGCGCCGCGACGGCATCCGCGACACCCTGGATATCGGCGTCGATGCGCCCGGGCAGGAAGGCGCTGGCAATCGCAGCCTGTTCAAGGATCGACTGGGGGTAATGCGTCGGGAAGGCCTGCAGCACCCGGCGGACCTGCCGGGCCTCTTCGACAACGCGGGCAAGGTCCTGGCCCAGGATTTCTTCCCCGTTGCCAAGGTGCAGGACCGCCCCCTCGACGCCCTGTTGGATCAGATAGTCGTCAAGCGCCGCCTGGTCCTTCAGATAGACCTCGGACTTGCCGCGGCTGACCTTGTAAAGCGGCGGCTGGGCGATGAAGAGATGGCCATGTTCGATGATCTCGGGCATCTGCCGGAAGAAGAAGGTCAGAAGCAGCGTGCGGATATGGGCACCATCGACGTCGGCGTCCGTCATGATGATGATCTTGTGATAGCGCAGCTTCGCGACGTCGAACTCGTCGCGCCCAATCCCCGTGCCCAGCGCGGTGATCAGCGTACCGATCTCCTGGCTTGACAGCATCCGGTCGAAGCGCGCGCGCTCGACGTTCAGGATCTTTCCACGCAGCGGCAACACCGCTTGGTCATGGCGCGACCGGCCCTGCTTGGCCGAGCCACCGGCGCTGTCGCCCTCGACCAGGAACAACTCGCGCAGCTCGGGGTTCTTCTCCTGGCAATCGGCCAGCTTGCCGGGAAGCGACGCCACGTCGAGCGCGGATTTCTTCCGCGTCATCTCGCGCGCTTTCCGTGCGGCCTCACGGGCCAGCGCGGCCTCGACGATCTTGCCCACGATCATCTTTGCGGGACCGGGGTTCTCTTCGAACCATTCGGTCAGCTTCTCGTTCATCAACCCTTCGACAGCCGGACGGACCTCGGACGAGACCAATTTGTCCTTGGTCTGCGAACTGAACTTGGGATCGGGAACCTTGACCGAAAGCACCCCGGTCAGCCCCTCGCGCGCATCGTCGCCCGAGAAGTTGATCTTCTCTTTCCGGGCAAGGCCCGATTGCCCCGCGTAGTGGTTCAGCGTCCGCGTAAGCGCGCCGCGGAAGCCGGCGACATGCGTGCCTCCGTCGCGCTGCGGGATGTTGTTGGTAAAGGGCAACATCATCTCGTTGTAGCCGTCGTTCCACCACATCGCGACCTCGACGGTGATCCCGTCGCGTTCGCCGGTGATGAAGATCGGCTCATCGATCAGCGGGTGCTTGTGCCGGTCGAGGTAGCGGACGAACTCGCGGACACCGCCGTCGTAATGCATCTCGACCGTCTGGGGTTCGGCGGCGCGCTCATCGGTCAGGACGATCTTCACGCCCGAATTCAGGAACGCCAGCTCGCGCAGACGGTTTTCCAGCGTCTTGAACGAATACTCGAGGTTCGAGAACGTGGTGAGCGACGCAAGAAACCGCACCTCGGTCCCGCGTCGGCCCCCGGCATCGCCCAACACCTTCAGATGTTCGACGGTGTCGCCCCGTTCGAAGCGGGCGAAATGCTCCTTGCCGTCGCGCCAGATGCGCAGCTCGAGCCAGTCCGACAACGCGTTCACGACCGATACGCCCACGCCGTGAAGCCCGCCGGACACCTTGTAGCTGTTCTGGTCGAACTTCCCGCCGGCGTGCAGCTGGGTCATGATGACCTCCGCCGCCGACACCCCTTCTTCCTGGTGCAAGTCGACCGGGATGCCGCGCCCGTTGTCGCGCACCGAGACGCTGTGATCGGCGTGAATTGTCACGCTGACCTCGTCGGCATAGCCGGCAAGCGCCTCGTCGATGCCGTTGTCGACGACCTCGTAGACCATGTGGTGCAGGCCCGAACCGTCGTCGGTGTCGCCGATGTACATGCCGGGCCGCTTGCGAACAGCCTCCAGGCCCTTGAGAACCTTGATGGAATCGGCGCCATAGGCGCTTGCGTCGCGGGCTGCATCCGCCATGCGGTGTGTCCTTCGTCCTGTCGCGGAACTTATAGTATTTGGCGCCGGGAATGTCACGCCCGCGCCACTACATTTGGTGTCAGGTCAAGGGGATGACAATCCCGACAAGGATCAACAGCACGCCTGACGTCACATTGATCCTGCGCAGCGCCGATGGAGACGTCAGAAGCGACCGCACCCGATGGACGAAACCCGCCAGCATGAGGTTGCCCAGCAGCGGGACGGTAAAGGAAACGGCCACGATGGCGGCGATGTCGGGACCCGTGACCCGCGTCAGATCGAAGAAGCCCGGCAGAACGCCCATGTAGAACAGGATCGCCTTCGGGTTGCCAAGGATCACGGCAAGCCCGGCCAGAAAACCGGCCCACATCCCTGGCCGTGTCAGACGGCTGTCCGAGGCGATCCTTCGGTCGGCATGGCGGATGAGAAGAACGCCCATCACAAGAAAGACCGCCGACGCCACCCACTTCAACACCGACATGAAGCCCGCGACGCTGGCAACAAGCCAGGACACACCCAGAATGGCGAGAAGCGGCCAGATCGTGTCACCGATCACGACGCCAAGCGCGAGGGGCCAGGCGGCTTGAAAGCCGCCCGACATCGCGCGCGCGGTCAGCGCCACCCAGACCGGCCCGGGCGTCAGGAACAGCACGAAGACGGCGCCAGCATAAAGCACAAGATCGGTCAGGGTGATCGTCATCGCGGCGGTTGAGCATGAAATGGGAAAAGGTGGAAGGGCCTAGCCGCACCAGCCCTGCGCATCTGCGGCGATCCCCCGAAGCCACAGGATGTCGAAGCCCGCGATCAGCCGGTTGCCCCGCCCGAAGGCGGCACGGGCCTGGGCCTCGGACAGGGCGACGGCACCCCTTGGAATGCCCGCGCGGTCCGCCGCCCGTTCGACTTTTTCGAGAGCGGCGATGAAATCCGGATGATCGAACTGTCCCTGAAGGCCCAGGCTGGTCGACAAGTCGAACTGCGCCGGGATGATGATGTCGATCCCCTCGACCGCGAGGATTGCGTCGATGTTATCGACGGCCTCGGCGGTTTCGATCAGAAGCATGCAGACCATCCGTCGCGCGGCTTCGGCAGGGTAGCCAAGCAAGGTCGTCCCAAAGCCAAGATGGGCGAGGAACGGCCCGAACCCGCGCGTGCCTTCCGGCGGATAGCGCAGGCTTGCCACCGCGCGGCGGGCGTCATCGGCGGTGCGCACCATCGGAAAGCAGATTCCTTCGGCACCCAGGTCGAGAACGCGCTTGACCGCGGTCTCGTCGATGGACGGCACCCGTACAAGGGGGGCGCAGGACGCTCCCAACACCGCGGCGATCATCGCATGCGCCTGCGCGTGGTCGATCGCGCCATGCTCCATGTCGATGATGACCGCATCCGCGCCACCGGCGGCCATGGCCTGCGTGACTGCCGGCGATGGGATCGTGCAGATATGCGCCGTCAGGCGCGCCTCGCCGGCGAGTTTCTGCTTGAACGTGGCCATCGCCTTGTCTCCCCTGTTTCCCGGACTTCAGCCTAGCAGGATCGGACGGCGGAAGTCGCATTCTCCTCGACGACCTCGAAGCGCTGCGCGCGATCGCGAAGGTCGTCGAAAAGCTCTGGTCCCGTGCCGGTCATCAGGGCCTGCGCGCCAAGCGCGCAGATCTCGTCGTAAAGCGCGGCGCGGCGTTCCGCGTCGAGATGGGCCGCGACCTCGTCCAGAAGGACGATTGGCGGCGCGCCGAAATCCTCGGCAAGGGCGCGGGCGTTCGACAGGATAAGCGAGATCAGCAACGCCTTCTGCTCGCCGGTCGAACACTGGGCAGCCGCGACCCCCTTCGCCGCAAAGACAGCCGCGAGGTCTGCACGATGCGGCCCGATCAAGGTGCGACCGGCGCGCATGTCGGCCGCCCGGTTGGCGGCCAGTGCCTCGGCCAGCGCCTCTCCGCCTTCCGGGGCGTCGGCGTCCTCCGGCGCCCGCATCACAAGTTCCGCTGCGGGGAAGGCGGTTTCAGCCGCCTCTTGCGCCGCGCGAAGCCGGTCGATCGCCGCCAGGCGCGCAAGGCGGATCGCCTCGCCCGCCACGCCCATCTGCGCCTCGAGCGCCGTATACCACGGCGCGTCGCGCACCATGTCCTTGAGCAGGCGGTTGCGTTCGCGCATCGCCTTTTCATAGTCGAGCACGGCCTCGGCATGCGAGGGCTCGAACGACAGCACGATCCGGTCGAGAAAGCGCCGACGCCCGTCCGCCCCTTCGATCCAAAGCCTGTCCATCGACGGCACAAGCCAGACGATCCGCGCGATCCGCCCCAGCGCGACCTGGGGCGCGGCCTTCCCGTCGATCCGCACCTGCCGCGCCCCGCCGGCCTCGGCGAAGGTCTCGACCTCGTGAACATGACCAAGCGAGGTCAGTTCGGCGCCGATCTTCCAGCCCAGCGCCCCGGGATGCCGGGCAAGTTCGTCGGTCGCAGCGCGGCGAAGACCCCGCCCGGGCGACAGAAGCGACACGGCCTCGAGGATGTTGGTCTTGCCCGCACCGTTTGGCCCGAAGACTGCGACGGGCCGCCCGTCAAGCTCGAGCCTGGTCTGCAGGTGCGAGCGGAAATGCGACAGCCGCAGGCGATCGAGGGTCAGTCCGGCCATGGTCCCTTTCCCGCGCCGGACCGCGCGCCTGGGCCGGTCAGACCCGCATCGGCATCACGACGTAGATGGCGGATTCGTCGTTTCCTTCGCGCATGAGCGTGGGATCGCCGGCCGAATTGAACAGGAACACGGCGTTCTCGCGGTCGACCTGACTTGCGATCTCGAGGAGGTACTTGGCGTTGAAGCCGATCTCCAGATGGTCGTCGCCATAGGCGACGGCCAGTTCCTCTTCGGCCGCGCCCGCATCGGGGGCGTTGACCGAAAGGACCAGCCGGTCCTCGTCAAGCGACAGCTTCACGGCGCGCGACCGCTCGGACGACACGGTCGCGACACGGTCCACCGCCTGCGCGAATTCGCTGGCGTCGACCTCGAGCCGCCGCGCGTTCCCAACCGGGATCACGCGCGAGTAATCGGGGAAGGTGCCATCGATCACCTTCGAGGTCAGCGTGATCCCCGGCGTCGCGAAGCGCACCTTGGTCTCGCTAACCGACACGGCGATGATTGCGTCATCGTCGTCGAGAAGCTTGCGCAGTTCCGTCACGGTCTTGCGCGGAACGATCACGCCGGGCATGCCCTCGGCCCCGGCGGGAAGATCGGCGTCGATGCGGGCAAGCCTGTGCCCGTCGGTCGCGACGCAGCGCAGGACCCGGTCGCCGCCCGCGTCGGCCACGTGCATGTAGACGCCGTTGAGGTAGTAGCGCGTTTCTTCGGTCGAGATGGCGAATTTCGACTTGTCGAACAGCCGACGCAGGACTGGCGCCGGGGTCGAGAAGTTCGAGGCATACTCGGCCGAGGCCATGACCGGGAAGTCCTCGCGCGGAAGCGTCGCGAGCGAGAAGTTCGATCGTCCCGCCTGCACGGTGAGCCGCCCCGAGGCCCCGTCATCGCTGAGCGAGACCAGCGCGCCATCGGGCAGTTTCCGGACGATTTCGTGCAAGGTCACCGCGGCGACGGTGGTGGCGCCGGCCCGTTCGACCTTGGCGGGGGCCATGTCGACCACCTCGATGTCGAGGTCGGTGGCGCGGAAGGACACCTGGTCGCCGTCAGCCTCGATGAGTACGTTGGCAAGGATCGGGATCGTGTTGCGCCGTTCCACCACGGACTGCGCCTGACCGACCGCCTTCAGAAGCGCGCCGCGTTCGATGCTGAACTTCATGTCCCTATTCCCTGAAAGATCCCGGGAGGCAGACCCTATCGGCCCGGCGCCGGGGTGCAAGTCTTTTCCGGACTGTCCGAAATTCGCGATTCGCGGTCAAGGCCCCGGACAGGGCGCCGGCGGGTGCGCCACGTGCCGGCCCTGCCGGGGCTCTGCCCCGGACCCCGAGGTATTTTTCGCCAGAAGAACCCAGGCGGGCGCCCCCATGACCTGACGGAGGCGGCCTCAGGCCTCGAGCGCGCGCCGGAGAAGTTCGAGATCCTCGGCGATCTGGCTGTCGGTGGTCTTGAGCTCTTCGATGCGGCGGACACCATGCATGACCGTGGTGTGGTCGCGCCCACCGAAGCGTCGGCCGATTTCCGGAAGGCTGCGCGAGGTCAACTGCTTGGACAGGTACATCGCGATCTGCCGGGGGCGCGCGAAGGTGCGCACCCGTTTCGGGCCGATCAGGTCGCTGAGCCGGATGTTGAAGTGGTCCGAGACCTTGCGCTGGATTTCCTCGACGGTGATCTTGCGATCCGACGCCCGAAGGATGTCCGCCAGGCAGTCCTGCGCAAGCTCGAGCGTGATCTCGCGGCCGACAAGTTCGCCGAACGCGAAGAGCCGCATGAGCGCGCCCTCGAGCACGCGTACGTTGGTCGAGATGCGGTGAGCCAGGAATTCGAGCACGCCGTCGGCGATCTCGAGCCCCCTGAACTGGTCCGAATACTGGTCGACTTTCTGCTGCAGGATGCCAAGCCGCAGTTCGTAGTTGGTCGGATGCAGGTCGGCCACGAGGCCCGACTGAAGACGGCTGACGATGCGGTCCTCGATGCCTGGAATCTCGGTCGGCGCGCGATCGGCCGAGATGATGATCTGCTTGTTCTGATCGACGAGGGCGTTGAAGGTGTGGAAGAACTCTTCCTGCGTGGCATCCTTGCCGGCGATGAACTGGACATCGTCGACCATGAGCACGTCGACCGAGCGGAAGAGCTGCTTGAAGCTCATCATGTCCTTGTCGCGAAGTGCCTGGACGAAGCGGTACATGAACTGCTCGGCCGATAGATAGACGACCTTGAGGTCGGGCGAGCGGCGCTGAAGCTCCCAGGCGATGGCGTGCATCAGGTGGGTCTTGCCGAGGCCGACGCCGCCGTAGAGGAAAAGCGGATTGAACGTCACCGTCCCGCCCTCGGCCACGCGCCGCGCGGCGGCATGCGCCAGTTCGTTCGGCTTTCCCACCACGAAGGTCTCGAAGGTGAACCGCGCGTCGAGGGGGGCGCCGGGCAGTTCGGCCTCGTCCCGGCTTGGACGGGCGGCCCGGGTTGCCGATCCCGACCGCCCGGGACGTTCGGCGGCGGGCGTGGTGGACGGCGCGGCGCGGGGTTTCTCGGACGGCACCGCGAACTCGAGGCGCGAGACGGCCGCGCCGGCCGAGCGGAGAAGTTCGAGAATCTGGTCGCCGAAATTGCGCGAAACCCAGTTGCCGATGAACTGGGTCGGGACGTGGAAGACCGCCACTCCGTCACGAAGCGCCGACAGTTCGAGCGGCTCTATCCAGTTGGTGTAGTTGTTCCTGCCGACCGTGCCCTGAAGTGACTCACGAATTGCGCCCCATGTTTCATTTGTCATTTTTCCACAGACCTGTCCGTCTCTTCTTTTTCTCGGACCGGCGAGATGCCAGCCCCAGGGCTGTCTTGGAAAGACAGACCCCGCGTCCCGCGCGACCGATCGATCGGGGCACAGGACACGGACAGGGCGGCCTCCACGTGGTGAAGACGCCGGTCGTGCCATCCGCGTTGTCCGCGCGTCCTGCGGAAACGTGACGACCGCCGTCCCAGGGCCGGACCCTCGGACGCTGGCGGTGCGCCACGCGCCGAAGCGCGGGCCAATGGACATGTTCGTCATGCGGCCAGACCCGGGCAGACTACCAGGTCAACCGAACGCCGTCAGGCCGATGCAGCTCGAATCCCCATTCGAACGCACACCGACGTGGACGATCGCGGCGTCAGCATTGCGCCGACATCGGAGATTTCAGCACTGCCGACACTTGGCACGCCGTCCGTCCGACCCCGCGCTCATCCCATGTCCCCCCAAGACGATGTGAATCGCAGCGCCAAGCTAGCAACGGGTTTCGCGCCGCTGCAACAGAACTTCACGCTTGACTCAACGATTGCCGAAGCGAATCCCGCGCCGTTGCAGAATGGCCCGGTTTCCGGTGGCACAAATGCAAAACGCGCCCCGAAAGAGGCGCGTCCGCGTTCGTTCGGCGATCGCCGCGAAAAGGCGTCAGCCGATGGCCTTCACGCGCGACGTCAGGCGCGAGACTTTCCGGGCAGCGGTGTTCTTGTGATAGACGCCTTTCGTGACGCCCCGCATCAGTTCGGGCTCGGCGGCACGAAGGGCGGCGGTGGCCGCGTCCTTGTCGCCAGAAGCGATCGCTTCTTCAACCTTGCGCAGGTAAGTGCGGATGCGCGAGCGGCGCGCCTTGTTCACGGCATAGCGCCGCTCGTTCTGGCGGGCGCGTTTCTTGGACTGAGGCGTGTTCGCCATGGTTCGGATCCCCTTCGGGCAGTTGACTCAATGATACGCGCCAAGTGCCCGGAACCGGGTTTCGGAACCGGTCTGATCCGGCCAAAGCGGGCCTCACGCGCATGTGTGGCGCGGCTTCTAGGGGAAATCGACGGGAAAGGAAAGCCCCCAGGAGCACAAGACGTCTAGCGGTCGCGAAACTGGGCTTCGCGTTTCTCGAGGAAGGCGGCCATGCCTTCGGTCTGGTCTTCCGTCGCGAACATCGCGTGAAACAGGCGCCGTTCGAACCGCAGCCCTTCCGACAGGGTAGTTTCGTAGGCCCGGTTCACCGCTTCCTTGACCGCCATGGTCGTCAGCGCCGACTTCTCGGAGATCTTCTGGGCCGCGGCCATGGCCTCTTCCATGAGCTTCTTCGCAGGCACGACGCGGCTGACAAGACCCGAGCGCTCGGCCTCCTGGGCGTCCATGAAGCGGCCTGTAAGGTGCATCTCCATCGATTTCGACTTGCCGACGAACTTCGTCAGCCGCTGGGTTCCCCCCAGCCCCGCTACGACACCCAGGTTGATTTCGGGCTGACCGAACTTCGCCGTGTCGGCGGCGATGATGAAGTCGCACATCATGGCCAGTTCGCAGCCGCCCCCCAGGGCATAGCCGGCGACGGCGGCGATGATCGGCTTGCGGATGCGGGCGAAGTCGTCACCGACGGTTCCGAACATGTCGGACATGAAGACCTCGGCAAAGGTCCTTTCCGCCATTTCATTGATATCGGCGCCGGCCGCGAAAGCCTTTTCCGACCCGGTGATGATGATGCAGCGGACCTTGTCGTTCCGCTCGGCCTCCTGCAGCGCATCGATGAGTTCCCCCAGAAGCTCGGCATTCAGCGCATTGAGTGCATCGGGTCGATTCAGCGTGATCAGCGCGACGTAGTCTTCGATCTCGACGTTGATCGTCCGGTAAGCCATGACAAACGGGTTCCCCTGTTCCGGTCGGCGCCAAGGCATAGCACCCGGGGGCGCGCGATCAAGCTATCTTTGGCAGGAGGGGCAGTAGAAGCTCGAGCGTCCGGACTGCACGATCCGGGCGATCGTGCCTGTGCACCCCGGCGTCGGGCAGGCGTGCCCCTCGCGGTCGTAGACCCGGAAGGCATGCTGGAAATAGCCAAGTTCGCCATTGGTCTGGCGATGGTCGCGCAGGGACGACCCGCCCGCCTCGATCGCTTCGGACAGAACGTCGCGGATGATCGGAACAAGGGCGCGCACCCGTGGCGCCGCGATGCGGCCGGCCTTCCGGCGTGGCGATATCCCGGCCCGGAACAGCGCCTCGGAGACGTAGATGTTGCCCAGGCCCGCGACGACCCGCTGGTCAAGAAGGGCGGCCTTGATGGGCGTGTTGCGGCCCCGCAGGCGCGCCACGAGGTAATCCTCGTGAAAGGCGTTGCCGAAGGGTTCCGGCCCAAGTCCTGCCAGAAGGGGATGGTCTTCGACCGTCTCGGTCGGCGCAAGGTCCATGGCGCCGAAGCGGCGGGCGTCGTTGAACGTGACGCGGGCGCCATTGACCATGTCGAGGACGACGTGGTCGTGCTTCTCGGGGGCCGGATGGTGATGGTGGAAGCGACCCTGCATCTGACCGGAAATCAGGATGCGTCCCGACATGCCAAGGTGAAGGATCAGCGTCTCGCCCGAGCCAAGATCGGCCAGGATGTACTTCGACCGGCGCCGCAGCCGGACGACGTGCTGGCCACTCAGCCGCTCGGCCATGCGGGGCGGAAAGGGCCAGCGCAGGTCGGGACGGCGCACCTGTGCGGATGCGATGTCCTGTCCTTCCATCACCGGCAACAGCCCGCGGCGGACCGTTTCGACCTCTGGCAGTTCGGGCACGTGCGGCGATCCCTTTCCCGTGGGCGGATTGTAACCCCCCGCGACCGGCCTATAAGAAGGATGAGGTTCAAGGACAGCAAGCCCAGATGAGCGAAAAGACCACGCATTTCGGCAACCGCACGGTGCCCGAGGACGAAAAAGCCGGCCTTGTGCATGGCGTCTTTTCAAGCGTGGCGTCGAAATACGACGTCATGAATGATGTGATGTCCGGGGGAATCCATCGCCTCTGGAAGGATGCGATGATGGACTGGCTTGCCCCGCGCGACGGGCAGCGGTTGCTGGATGTCGCCGGGGGCACCGGCGATATCGCCTTCCGCTTCCTCAAGCGTGCCCGGGGGGCAGAGGCGGTCGTGCTTGACCTGACCGAGGACATGCTCGAGGCCGGTCGGAGGCGGGCCGAAGCCGAACAGCTGTCAGAGCAGCTCGACTGGGTGGTGGGCGACGCGATGGCCCTGCCCTTCGAAGACGCGAGTTTCGACCGCTACACTATTTCCTTCGGCATCCGGAATGTGACGCGGATTGCCGACGCGCTGTCCGAGGCTTTCCGCGTGTTGAAACCGGGCGGCCGGATCATCGTGCTTGAGTTCAGCCAGTTGCCGAACAAGGGGATGCAGTGGGCTTATGACCGCTATTCGTTCAACGTCATCCCCGTGATGGGCCAGGTGATCGCAGGCGATCGCGACAGCTACCAGTATCTGGTCGAATCGATCCGCAAGTTTCCCGATCAGGAAAGTTTCGCAGAGATGATCCGCACGGCCGGGTTCGAGCAGGTGAAGTATCGCAACCTCTCGATGGGGATCGCTGCGCTGCACTCGGGGTGGAAGCTCTGACGTGAAGGGCCCCCACAACATCTGGCGGCTGGTCCGCACCGGTGCCACGCTCGAGCGGACCGGGGCGATGAAGATCGTCCTCGACGCCTTCCGCGCACCCCGCAGTCTTCGGATCGTGGCGCGGATTCTTGGCTGGCCGTTCAAGTGGCTGGGCTATCGTGGCGACCCGTCGCTGCCCCCGGCGACACGGGCGCTGACGGCCCTTGGGCCCGCCTACATCAAGTTCGGACAGGTCCTGTCGACCCGTCCCGACGTGGTGGGCGACGAGCTTGCGATGCAGCTGCGCGTGCTTCAGGACAAGCTTCCGCCGTTTCCCACGGAAAAGGCCAAGGCGATGATCGAGGCCGAGCTTGAAGTGCCGGTCGACCGCCTGTTCTCCGAGTTCAGCGAACCCGTGGCTGCGGCCTCCATTGCGCAGGTCCACAAGGCGCGGCTGGCCTCGGACGGAAAGCTCGTCGCGGTCAAGGTCCTGCGACCGAAGATCGAAAAGGCCTTCCGCAAGGACGTCGATGCCTTCTACCTCGCCGCCCGCATGATCGAGATCCTGGCCCCCGCGACGCGGCGCCTGCGGCCGACCGACGTGATCGCACATTTCGAGGGCGTCGTGATGGGCGAACTGGACCTTCGGCTCGAAACGTCTGCCGCGGCCGAGTTCGCGGCGCTGACGGCGCGGGATGACGGGTTCTCGGTCCCGCAGGTCGAATGGTTCCTTTGTTCGCGCCGGGTCATGACGCTGGACTGGGTCGAGGGGATCGCGCTAGGCGAGGTCGCCGAAATCGATGCGGCCGGGCATGATCGCGCCGTCTTGGGCGAGCGTGTGCTGACCCTCTTTCTCCGTCATGCGCTACGCGACGGCTATTTCCACGCGGACATGCATCAGGGAAACCTGAAGGTCGCGCCGAACGGCGATATCGTCGCACTCGACTTCGGAATCATGGGCCGGATCGACGAGTACACGCGCCGCGTCTATGCCGAGATCCTGTTCGGCTTCATCCGCAAGGATTATCGCCGCGTGGCCGAAGTGCATTTCGAAGCCGGCTACGTTCCCGCCGACCGCGATATCGACGAATTCGCGCGCGCGCTCCGGTCCGTGGGGGAACCGATCTTCGGGATGGACGCCACGCGCATCTCAATGGGACGGCTTCTCAACTATCTCTTCGAGGTGACCGAACGCTTCGGCATGGAAACGCGGACCGAGTTGATCCTGCTGCAACGGACGATGGTGGTCGTCGAAGGCGTCGCGCGCACGCTCAACCCGCACATTAACATCTGGAAAGTCGCCCATCCGATCGTCGAGGAATACATCCGCGAGAATGTCGGACCGCGCGCCTTCCTGCGCGACATGGCTCGGACCGTGCGGGTGCTGGCACGATTCGGGCCGAAGCTGCCCGAACTGACCGAAGCCCTGCTGGTGCGGCAGAACATGGCACCGCCCCCGCCCGAACCCGCCGCGCGCTGGCGGCCGGCCGCCTACATGGCAGCGGGAGCCGGGCTTGCGCTGGTGGCCATCGGTCTGATCGGGCGCCTCTAGACCGTCAGCTTCCTGCCAGGCGCAGCGACGTCACGCGGTCCGGCACGACCGTCGATCCGTCTTTCAGAACAAGCTCGGCTCGGCCGTCTTCACCGATCCGGGCCTCGCGCACCGTGCCGCGAATTTCGCCCGACCTTTCGCCTAGGAAAGTGTCGCCGGCCCGGCCTTCGACAGCAAAGGTGTAGAAGCCCGCAAGGAAGGGCTGCCCGGTTACCGAGAGGCCGTCCCACACAACGTCGCCCCCGTCCGGGTCGATCGGACGCCGGTCGACCGCGCGTCCGCTCTGGTCGCGCACCACAAGCTCGGCTTGATCTGCTGCGGGGATCCGGGGCGTGGCGACGGTGATCGGTGCGCCGTCGAAATACGCTGCCCCTCCCCCGCGGACGTCCTTTCCGACCCAGTCCGCGAACCGCGCAATGGCCGAACTGCCAAGACTCCGCGTCAGCCCCTCGAGAAGATCGTTGGTGCGCACCTGCTGCTCGACCCCCGAGAAGGTGGCAAGCTGGACGGCGAAGTCGCTCGACTCGATCGGATTGAGTGGGTCCTGATTCTGCATCTGGACGGTCAGCATCTTCAGGAATGTCTCGAAATCCGAGCTGAGCGCCGAGCGCGCGCCCTGCGCCTGCGTCGGGGATGTGGCAGCGGATGGCGTCGAAGTGGGGGCGATGTCCATGAAGTTTCCTAAAGCCTGAGATCAAGGGCGCCGGTCGCGGCACTCGGTGTCGGCCCCGGCGCGGCGGCGCGGGCAGAGGGCGCGACGCCACCGGCCTCGTCCGAGGGATCCGTGCGCGGGGCGGACCCGAAGCGCTGTTTCGCGCCACCCGCGTCGCCGCCGCCGAAGGTGAAGGAAAGGTTGGCGTATCCCTGCTGGCGAAGGTCGGCGGCCAGCATGTCGATGTGGCGGCGAAGAAGGTCCAGCGTCTCGGGGCGCTCGGCCATAATCTGAACGGTCATCTGGCCTTCGCCGCCATGAAGCGAAAGGCGGACCTTGCCCAGTTCTTCCGGGGATAGCGAGATCTCGACCGGGCCGTCTGCAAGTCGGCCCGCGATATCGGTAATCTGGTTGACCGCCGCGCGCGCAACCTCGGGGCGGGGCATTGGCGGATCGGCGAGGGGGCGACCATCACCTGCGCGCGGCTCGGGAGTGGGGATCTCGCGCAGCGATGCGGAACCGTCAGATCCCGGCATCTCGGCCGCCATCGGACGATCGCTCTGGATGTCGGTAGGGTCCGGCACGGTTGGCTGCGTCGCGCGCGGCTCCGGCGCTGCGGGGTCGGAACGTGCCGCGGGACCATCCGACGCGCCCCTGCGCGCGTTATCAACATCGCCGCTCTCTGCCACGTCGAGGGTCGACAAAGAGGGCGGGCCTTGCACGGCTTCCGTCGCAGGGTTCGGCGCGCTCACAGCCGCCGCGACCGCCGCATCTGCGCCCGCCGCGCCACCCGTTCCGCGAGGCGGCAGTGTCACGACAGGCTGCACCGCATCCGATGTCGGGGAATCGGGGCGCCCGGACCTTGCAGTATCCTCGGTCATCACGCGCCCGACAGCGGCAATCGACGGGCCTGTCCCGCCGGTCTGGCCCGCGGTCGGCACGCCGGTCTCGGCACCCCGCTCAAAGGGCGCAGTCGGACGGGCGATCCCGGCCGCGGTCCAGGCTTGATCCGGCGCTTCACTTTGCGGAGGGGGCCGCTCCGGAACTGCGGTGGCCTTGTCCCGCACCACCGGGAACGCCGTCGCCTTTGCCGTCAGTGGCACCGGCGGCAGCGGCTGCCGTGACCACACTGCGACATTCGGAACCTCTTGCGCCGACATTGGCCCGATCCAGGCTGACATCGCCGCACGAAGTTCGGAGGCGGGCGTCAGCCCCTTGGCGGGCAACAGGGTCTCGTCATCTGGACGCTCCGCACCCGAACCGGGCGATGGCGCCCCCGGGGCATCGGATCGTCCCGACGGCGCGGCGGACAGGCGCGACGCTGCCTCGCCCACACCGGCGGGCTGGAGAACGGTGCCTGCCGCGGCCCGCAAAGAATCCCACGACCCTGCATCACGCCCATCGCGCGCCGAAGGATCCGCCATTGTCGTTGCCCGACCAAGGAAATCCGCCCTGGCCCCATCATGCCGACCAGCACCATCGTCCGGCCTGGGGGCAGGTTCGGAGTTTCGAGTAGGCGTGTTCGACGTCGGCACATGGCCCTCCGGGTCAGGACCCGAAAGCGACGCCCGCACCTTGTCGCCCGATGGAAGGCCGGCCGGATCCTCGCCTCGCGCGCAGACTCCGCCGCCAAGGGCGGACACGCCGGATGATGAGGTCCTCGCGACAGCTGAGGCAACTGAAGGTAGGTCGGGACCTGCCGTGGTTTTTGGCCCCTCCGCGGCTAGCGCCGGGGCGACGGCCTGTTCCCCTGCCTGACCGAAATCCGTGGCCGGTACCTGGCCGGGGAGCGCACCCATTGCGGCACTGAAGGCTGCGGCCACAGCTTCGGCGGGAAGCCGAACCGGGGCGTCCGGCGCGGCGGCTTCGCCTGGGGTCGGCATCATCCACTGATCGAACCCCTCTGCGGCATCGCCCTGCGCCGAGTCCGCGCGCGAAGCAGCCTTCGCCATATCGGCACCAGGCATCGCAAGGCCAGAAGGACCACCGGCCTGACGGTCGCCGGGTGCGAGGATGGCGGTTGTCATCATGTCAGGCGGTCCTGTCCTTCTGAACGGGCGTCGGCCGTTTCTTGACCGATACTGGTTACGACATCTTTACCGCCAGGCGGGTATGCCCCCGGAAGTCCCTGCAATTCGAGGCAACGGTCATGGCGTCCACTCTCCTTTCCACGCTGTCTTCGCCGGCCCCACCGTCAGGCCGGTCCCACCCGCCGGCCCCTGTGCCACCGGACGACCAGCGCCTGCGTGCCCTCGCGCGCGAGCTTGAGGCGTCCTTTCTTGCCGTGATGCTCAAGTCGGCTGGCTTGGGCGAGCCGCGCGAGGCCTTTGGGGGCGGCGCCGGGGAAGATCAGTTCACCTCGATGCTGACCACGGAACACGCCCGCGCACTGGCCGAGCGTGGCGGCATCGGCCTTGCAGAAACGCTGTTCGAGGCCATGAAGGAGCAGCGCGATGGCAAGGCCTGATCCGATTGGCGCACTCGAAGACCTGCTCGAGCGGGAAAGACGGCTTATCCTGTCCGGGCGACTTGCCGATCTGGGGCGACATGCCGAGGCGAAAGCCCGGATCGTGGATGCTCTGTCACGCGAGGTGCGGGACCCGCGCCACCTCGACCGGCTGCGCGCGGCCGCCTCCCGGAACCAGGGCCTTCTCGATGCGGCTGCCGAGGGAATCCGCGAGGTACGGGATCGCCTGACCGACATGCGGCGGTCGGTGGGAAGCCTCGCGACCTATTCGAGCGACGGCGAACGGCATGTCGTCTCGACCACGCCCGGCCAGCTCGAACGGCGCGCCTGACGGGATCGTTCGAATTGCGGGAATCGACCGGGTCAAGGTTCAGCGAACGTTAGGAACTCCGACCCATGGTCTCGCTGCACCCGAAAGCGGAGTGGCGCGACGGCACAGGCCGGACCCGCACGCGTCAGAATGACGTCCTGCACGCCCCTAGGGGCACACCCAGCAACGCGGTGCAAAAGCACCGACAGACCAGGAGCCGAAAATGGCCAGCATTCTCACGAACACCAGCGCAATGGTCGCGCTGCAGAACCTTCGCTCGATCAACCAGAACCTTGTCGACACCCAAAGCCAGATCGCAACCGGCAAGAAAATCGCCACCGCAACAGACAACTCGGCAATCTGGGCCGTTTCGAAGGTCATCGAATCCGACGTAAGCGCGTTCAAGGCGATCTCGGACAGCCTCAACCTTGGCGATTCCACCATCGCCGTCGCCCGGTCGGCGGCTGAAACGATCACCGACCTTCTGACCGAACTCAAGGGCAACATCGTCGCCGCCCAGGAAGAGAATGTCGACCGGTCCAAGATCCAGTCCGACATCGACGCGAAGGTCCAGCAGATCCAGTCGATCGTCGACGCCGCGTCGTTCAACGGCCTCAGCCTGGTCGAGGGGACGGCGGACGTGAACATCCTGTCGTCGCTGGTGCGCGACAGTACAGGGACGGTGACGTCGTCGGACATCACCATCGCGCGGCGGGATCTGACGATGGATGCCGGATCGATCGGCGCGTCGTCGACCGACAACCTTGCCAATTCCGTCATCCAGAACGGTGCAACGGCTGTCGAATCCGCCGGCGTCACCATGGAGGTCACTCTTGGGGACGGAATCGTCGCCAGCGACAGCTTCACCATAGCCGTCGACGGGTTCGAAATCGACTACACCGCATCGGGCGCGGACGAAACGGTGATGGCCGAAGAGCTTGCCGGCTTCATCAATGCGCTTGGCCTCGAAGGGATCGAAGCCTCGAACACGGCCGGTGTGCTTGAGATCACGTCGACCCGATCGTTCGAGGGTTTCAACGTCACCATTTCCAACCTCAGCCTCACCGGCGGGTCCGTTGCGATCACCGACGACGGTTCGGGCGGACTGGCGACTGGGAACACCGCGACCGACTCGACAGGCTCGCAGCGCGCCGAAGAGGTCCGGTTCAGCGATACGGCCATCGTCAGTGAGGGCGACGGCTACGGCGTCACTGTTGGCACGAACACCTACAATTACATCGCCGGGCCAAACGAGGACTTCGGCGATATCGCGCGCGGCCTGAAGGCGGCGATCGACGGCGGCGGAGTTGCCGGCGTCTCGACCCGCGTCATCGAAAATGACGATGGCAGCTTCAGCCTGATGATCGACAACGACGGCTCGGGGCAGGCGTCGCTGAACCTGGCGCGAACCGCAACCGAGAATGGCGTGGCGTCCGGTGGCCTTTTCGGGCTGAAAAGCATCGACGTGACGACGAACGAAGGCGCTTCGGCCGCGCTCGAGAACATCGACACCTTCCTGAACACCGCGATCGACGCCGCGGCATCCTTCGGGTCCGACCAGGCGCGAATCGATCTGCAGTCGGGCTTCATCGACAAGCTCACCGACTCGCTTCGCGCGGGCATCGGATCGCTGGTGGATGCCGATCTCGAAGAGGCGTCCGCGCGCCTGCAGGCGCTTCAGGTGCAGCAGCAGCTTGGCATCCAGTCGCTCTCGATCGCGAACCAGGCGCCGCAGTCGATCCTCGCGCTCTTCCGGTAAGGGACTTGCCGGGGCGCCCGCCGGCGCCCCGGATCACCCCGCGTACCGGTCCGGCCGCAGCCCCCTCGACCATCGAGTCCAGGAAGGACATCTCACGTGAACGCTCTTCAGATGGCACGCTCCGCCTATGCCACATCCGCCCCGACACGACCGCCCCGCACCGTCGAATACGACGCCTTCGCCCGCATCACCGAGCGGCTGAGCCGGGCCGCGACCAGCGGGACACACTTCCCCGCGCTTGCGGTCGCACTGACCGACAATCTTCGCCTCTGGACGCTTCTTGCGGCCGATGTGGCGAACAGAGAGAACAGCCTTCCCGACAGCCTTCGGGCCCGAATCTTCTATCTCGCCGACTTCACCCGGACCCATACGCGCAAGGTCCTGAGAAACGCGGCCACCCCCGAGGCCCTCGTCGAGATCAACCTGGCCGTGATGCGCGGCCTTCGCGCGGGAGACGACGCCAGATGACCGGCCTTGTCCTGAAGCTCGCGCCCAAGGAACGGGTTCTGATCAACGGCGCGGTGATCGAGAACGGCGACCGCCGCAGTCGTCTGGCGATCGTCACGCCCAACGCCCATATCCTGCGTCTTCGGGATGCGATCCATCCCGAGGAGGTGACGACGCCGGTGCGGCGCGTCTGCTACATTGCCCAGCTTGTCCTGTCGGGTGACGCCGAGCCAGTCGAAGCGCGACCCCAGCTTCTGCGCGGGATCGAGCAGTTGAGTCAGGTGTTGACCGACTTCGACAGCAGAGACCATCTTGCCGCGGCCACCCAGGCGGTGATGGACGGGCAGCACTATCTGGCGCTGAAGGCGTTGCGAAGCCTCCTGCCGCGCGAAGAGCGTCTGCTGTCCGCCTGTGCGTCCTGACGGCCGACGTTTTGCCTGCGGGCGGACAGTGACGGCATCCTGACGGGAGTGGCGGAATGAGCTTTCAACCAGTGGTGCCTTTCGGCGGACTTGCCGGCTGGGCCTTTCTACAGCGCACCCAGGACACCCAACAGGCCGCCTTCGATCGCAGTCCCGCGCGGCAGCGCGATACCGACCGGTTCATCGAGCGGATTGGCAGCGTCACCAGCGCCGCGGAACTGGTTTCGGACCGAAGACTGCTTGCGGTCACGCTTGGGGCCTTCGGGCTTGACGACGACATCGACAACCGCTTCTTCATCCGAAAGGTTCTCGAGGATGGCCCAACGGCGCCCGATGCCCTGGCCAACCGTTTGGCGGACAAGCGCTATGCCGCTTTGGCAGACGCCTTTCGCTTTGATCTTGCGCCGCCGAACACCGTTCTGAGCGACTTCGGCCCGCGCATCGTGGCGGCCTATCGCGACCGGCAGTTCGAGATCGCGGTCGGCGCGCAATCGTCGGACATGCGTCTTGCCCTTGGGCTCGAGCGCGAGTTGTCGAACCTCACCGGGCGGTCGCTGTCGGAGGATGGCCTGTGGTTCACGGTCATGGCCACGCCGCCACTTCGAAAGGTGTTCGAGGCCGCGCTCAATCTTCCGGCGACGCTTGGCACGCTGGACATCGACCGACAGCTTGGCGTCTTCAAGGACCGCACCCGCGCCTTCTTCGGAGAGGAAAGCTTGCGCCAGTTCTCGGATCCCGACAAGCAGGCCACGCTTCTTCGGCGCTTCCTGCTTGCCTCCGAGTCGACCGCCGCGCCCACGGCCGCCGCTCCGGGCGCGACTGCGCTTGCACTTCTGCAGGCGACCCAGCCCCTTGCGATCGGTTCCCGGTTTGCGGGCCTGCTCGCCTGACAGGGACGGCAGAGTGGCAATGCGACCTGACGCGTGCCAACCGTGGATTCGGTCAATCCACCCGCGCATTTCCGAGGCGGGTGGGCCGGCTGCATCTATATAGGCATCTGGGAGCGGCAATCATGCAGATCGATTGGCGGCGATCCCTGAATTGAAAAGGGGCCGGCCAGGCGAGGGTGACGGCCGCGGGCAGCCACATTTTCAACGGGCGCAAAGCGACCGCGGGCACTCGGTCCGGTCCCCGTTGTCTATGGCGCCGCCGCAACTCCGGGCGCTTCGGAATTGCCATTACAGGCCTCGCGCAGCATCTTGAAGCTGGCTGCAATGCCGTCATGTGCCCTTTCGCCCACGAAAGCGTCGAGTCTGGGAAAGGCGTCGATGGCGTCGTCGATCACTCGGTCTGTCCCTGTCTCGTAAAGTCCGGCCTGTATCATCAGTTCGGCCCGCGCATATGCGCCAAGCTGGCCGCGCGCCCGCGTGATCAGGGCGTTCTCTTCCGGGGTGGCGGCCTTCGGCAGCGCGCGGGAAACCGACTTCAGGACATCGATGGGCGGAAACCGCCCGCGCTCGGCAATCGCACGGTCGAGCACGACATGCCCTTCAAGCACGCCGCGAAGCATGTCCGCCACCGGTTCGTCCATGTCCGCCCCCGCCACGAGGACCGAGAGAACCGCGGTGATATCGCCCATCCCGGGCGCCCCGGGCCCGGCCCGTTCGCAAAGCCCTGCAATTGCCTGTGCGACCGATGGCGGATAGCCCCGCAAGGCCCCGCTCTCTCCGGCGGCAAAGGCCACTTCGCGATGCGCTTCGGCAAATCGCGTGACCGAGTCGACCAGAAGCAGAACATGCGCACCCGCATCTCTGAAATGCTCGGCGATGGTCATTGCCGCGGGCAGGCAGCGTCGGCGGATGACCGGCGAGCGGTCAGAGGTCGCGGCGACGACGACGCTGCGCGCCATACCAGCGGGGCCAAGCACGTTATGGACGAAGTCGCGCACCTCGCGCCCACGTTCGCCGACAAGCGCGATGACGACGACGTCCGCCGCGACATCTTGCGCAAGCATGGCAAGCAAGCTTGACTTGCCGACACCCGATCCGGCGAAAAGTCCCACCCGCTGTCCACGGACAAGCGGCAGCATCGTGTTGAAGACCGCAAGACCCGTCTCAAGCCGCGTGCCGAACCCGCGCCGTTTCGACGGCGAGGGTGGGCCGGCCTGCAGCCAGCGCGGCGCATCGCCGGGCAGAAGCGCCGGCCCCTCGAGCGCCAGACCCGTCGGATCGATCATCCGGCCGATCCAGCTGTCGTCGGGCGAAAGCCTGCAAGGGCCCAGAAGCACCACGCGGTCCCCGTTCGCCAGCCCCTGCGGATCGCCATCGCCAAGCACGGTAAGATGATCGCCGGAAAAGCCGACGACTTCGCCCCCAAGGCACCGTCCGCCGCGAAGCCGAACTTCGACCAGATCGCCCAGGCGCGCGGATCCTGCCAGCCCGTCGACCTCGAATGTGCCGCGAGCGGCGGCAACGACTCGCCCGACGGGCCGAACCGGGGCGCAGTCGGCAATGCGGGCGCTGACATTGTGAAGTCCCGCAGCTTTCATCGGTCGTCCCCCGTTGTCTCGCAAACGGTTTCTAAAGGAATCATCGTTAAGCCGGGGTTTAACGGATCGTGGGAGAAACCCCGGTGTTTGAACGGCTTGAGATCTTGAGGATGGCGGGGGGGCTTGCGGCCCATTCTGCAGCCCGACAGTCGCTTGTCGCGCAGAATGTCGCCAATGCCGACACGCCCGGCTATCGCGCCCGGGACCTTGAAAGCTTTTCCGAGATCTACAGCACCGGATCGGGGGGCAGTCTGCGGCGCACCCGCGAGGGCCACCTCGATGTCGCTGACAGGCGCGGACCAGAAGGGCGAGAAATCGCTTCCGGCGGCCAGTCGTCACCCAATGGAAACTCGGTCTCGCTCGAGGACGAGATGATCCGCGCCGTCGAGGTCAAGCGCGGGCACGACGTGGCGCTTGCCGTCTATCGCAGCACGCTCGACCTGCTGCGCGCGCCGCTTGGGCGCGGTCGCTGACCGGGTTCGGGATCGGAGAGGGCAGAATGCCGGAATTGAGCGAGACTTTGGGACTTTCGGCAAGCGGCATGCGGGCGCAGTCCGACCGCTTGCGTCTACTGTCAGAAAACATCGCCAATGCCGATACGCCCGGCTATCGCCGGAAGTTGGCGAGCTTCGAGGAAGCCGTGGCCGGCGGTCGTGGAACAGGGCAGGTTCAGGCGGGGCCCGTCACCCTGGACCGGCGAGAGTTGCCCCGGGTCTTCGATCCGTCGCACCCGATGGCCGATGAAACCGGTCATTATCTGGGCTCGAATGTCGACATCGTGGTCGAAATCGCGGACGCGCGCGAAGCGCAGCGCAGCTATGAGGCGAACCTCAGAATGTTCGATCAGGCCCGCCAGATGACGCGCGGCCTGCTTGAACTGCTCCGCCGGTAGGAGGACCCAGAATGGACATCAGATCGACGCTTGCCGCACAAGGCTATGCGGCAACCCGCCCGGCCACCGCGCCGAAGCCGGAGCCAGGCGGGACCGTCGCGACCTTCGCAGACGCCGCGCGGAGTTTCGCCGCGACGGTCGCTGAAGGCGAAGCCACGGCGAAGGCCGCGCTGACAGGCGGGGCGGATTCCCTGGCACTGGTGCAGGCGCTGGCCGAAACGCAGCTGGCAGTGGATACCGCCGTCACGGTGCGCGACAGGGTGGTCGAGGCCTACCAGGAAATCCTGCGGATGCCGGTCTGATCGATGGACGAGATGGTCTTCTTCGACACGCTCCGCCAGGGACTTTGGGTCTCGGTCGTCATGTCGACCCCTATCCTCGTGGCGGCGCTGGTGGTTGGCCTGGTGATCGGCCTGTTCCAGGCCCTCACCTCCATCCAGGAAATGACGCTGACGTTTGTGCCGAAGCTTGCGGCGATGGTGGTCGTCTTCTGGGCGTCGATGTCCTTCATGACGACGACACTGACCGCCTTCTTCACCGGCGAACTCATCCCCTTGATGGCAAGGCTCTAGGTCATGGAAAACGCGCTTTACACCGCCTTGACCCGGCAATCGGGCCTTCTGCGCGAGATGGATCAGGTCGCCAACAACATTGCCAACATGTCCACCACCGGCTTCCGGCGCGAAGGGCTGATCTTCTCGGAATTCGTGCAGGGAACCGGGCCGGGCGAACCGTCGCTGTCGATGGCGGCCGCGCGGGTCCGCGACACGGACCTGCTTCAGGGCGCCCTGCGCCAGACCGCCTCTCCGTTCGACATGGCGATCGAAGGGCCCGGCTTTTTCCTGATCGAGACACCGGCCGGCGAACGGCTCACGCGCGCGGGCAACTTCTCGCCGTCGGCCGCGGGGGAACTGGTCACACCCGACGGCCATCGCCTTCTTGCCGAGGGCAGCGCGCCGGTCTTCGTCCCGCCCGACGCCTCGGTAATCGCCCTTGGCGCCGATGGCACCCTTTCCGCGGACGGGGCGCCGATTGCGCGGATCGGTCTTTGGGAGCCGGTCGATCCGATCGATCTCGGCCGTCAGGACGGGGTGCTTTTCGCGGCCGCCTCGGGGATCGCACAGGTCGAGGAAGGGCGCATCCTGCAAGGATTCCTCGAGGGATCGAACGTCAATCCGATCGCGGAAGTTGCCAGAATGATCGAGGTGCAGCGCAGCTATGAAATGGCGCAAAGCTTCCTCGACACGGAGGACGAGCGCATTCGCAACGTCCTGCGCACCATACCCGGACAGCAGTAAAGGAGGACCGCGATGCGCGCCCTTTCCATCGCCGCCACGGGCATGAGTGCCCAGCAGATGCGGGTCGAGGTGATCTCGAACAATCTCGCGAACATGAATACCACCGGCTACAACGCGCGCCGGGCGGAATTCGCAGACCTGCATTACCAGCAGGTCACCCGGGCGGGGGCGGTCAACGCCTCGGACGGCACGACCTTGCCGACCGGGGTTCAGGTGGGTCTCGGGGTGCGTCCGGCCTCGGTCTCGGTCACGTTGCAGCAAGGCTCGGTCGCCGCGACCGGCGGCGACCTCGACCTTGCGATCGAGGGTCAGGGATTCATCGAGGTCACGCTTCCCTCGGGGATCTCGGCCTTTACCCGGGACGGGGCGCTCAAGCGGTCCGCCGACGGCCTTGTCGTTACCTCCGAAGGTTATCCGGTGGTGCCCGACATCACGATCCCGGAGGATGCGCGATCGATCTCGATCAATGCCGATGGCGAGGTCTATGCCTATTTCAACGACCAGGTCGAAGCCGAATTGCTGGGGCAGTTCACCCTTGCAGGCTTTTCGAATCCCAAGGGCCTCGAGGCCATCGGATCGAACCTGTTCCTGGAAACCGGCGCATCCGGCCCTGCGCTGGTTGCCGACCCCGGAACCGACGGGCTCGGGACCCTTCGGCAGGGCTATCTCGAGCAAAGCTCGGTCGATCCGGTGCGCGAGATCACCGAACTGATCGAGGCGCAGCGCGGGTACGAATTGAACGCCAAGGTCATCACGGCAGCGGACCAGATGCTGTCGGCGACGACACAGATTCGATGATCGACCGCGTGCTTCTTCCCATGCTGGCCCTACTTGCTGTCGCGCCGGCGGCGGCAGCCGAGACGGTGTTGGCCGCGCGCACCATCCGGGCGCAGGCGCTGATCGGACCCGAGGACATCACGATCGTCGATGCGGTCGTTCCCGGCATGCTTCAGGCCGGCGATCCGATCATCGGCATGGAAGCCCGCGTCGTCCTTTACGCCGGACGTCCGATCCGTCCGGCCGACATCGGCCCGCCCGCGATTGTCGATCGCAACGGAATCGTCGTGCTCGTCTACAGGCAGGGTGGCCTGTCCATCGAGACCGAAGGCCGGGCGCTGGGCCGCGGCGGCGTCGGCGATCGACTTCGGGTCATGAACCTTTCTTCCCGCACGACCGTCACGGGCGAAGTGCGCGAGGACGGCACCGTTCTTGTCGGCGGCGCCGTGGCCGAAAATCCGTAGGAGTTCACATGAAGTTCCGCAGCCTGTCCGCCCTTCTGATCGCATCGACACTCGCCTCGGGCTGCAGCCGGCTTGGCGACGTCGGACGCGCGCCGGGCCTGACGCCGGTCGACGATTCGCTCGAGGTTCGGGCAATGGCGACGCCGGGATTTCCCGTGGCCCTCGATAGCTCGCAACGCGCCGACCGCGCATCGCTCTGGAGCGGCACGCGAAGCTCGCTGCTCGGCGATCGCCGCGCCAACCTGCGCGGCGACATCCTGACGGTCGTGGTCGAGATCGACGACAGTGCGGAAATCTCGAACAGCACGTCCCGGTCGCGCGCGGGGTCCGAAGGGATGGGGATCGACGCGCTGTTCGGCATTCCCCAGCGCCTGAACGACCGCTTGCCCGAGGGCGCCTCGATGGGGGATGCGGTCCGGCTCGATTCCACGTCCCGGTCGCGCGGCGACGGGTCGGTCAGCCGCAACGAGCAGCTTGAACTGCGGGTCGCCGCGACGGTGGTCGACGTGCTGAACAACGGCGTGCTCAAGATACAGGGAAGCCAGGAAGTCCGGGTAAACTTCGAAATCCGCGAACTCATCGTGACCGGATTTGTCCGCCCCGAGGATATCTCGCGGCAGAACGAGATCACCTATGACAAGATCGCCTCGGCGCGGATCTCTTACGGCGGGCGCGGTCAGATCTCGGACGTCCAGCAGCCCCGCTACGGGCAGCAGATCGCCGACATCGTTCTGCCGTTCTGACACGCGGATGGGCCACGTTCTTGCCGTCGTGATCGTGCTGCTGGGGCTTGGGGCCGGGATCGGCGCCGGCATGCTGCTTGCCCCACCAAAGGAAGAAGCCCGCGCCTGCGATGCGGTGCCAGAAGAAGACTGCACGCCCGAAGATGGCGCAGTGCCATCCGGGCCGCCTCCCGAACCCGGCGCCCTGCCGTCGCCGGCGCCGGGCGAGGCCTTCGACTATGTCCGGCTCAACAACCAGTTCGTGATCCCCGTCATCAGCGGTGACAGCGTCGCAGCCCTTGTCGTGATTTCGTTGACGCTTGAAGTGACGAGCGGCACGAATGCAGCCGTGTTCGACCGCGAACCGCGTCTGCGCGACGCCTTCCTGCAGGTGCTGTTCGATTTCGCCTATGCCGGGGGCTTCGACGGGCCCTTCACCCAAAGCAGCAACCTTGCCGCCCTTCGCCGCGGCCTGCGCGAGGCCGGGCAGACCGTCGTCGGCCCGGATGTTCGCGACGTCCTGATCGTCGACATCGTCCGCCAGGAAGTCTGAACCAGGGGCGACCGTCGGACTCAGCCCGGATGCCCCATGGGGGTCCTCCGCCTGCCTTGCGCCCCGATCAGTCTGTCGAGCGCGACCTTGCGGCCAAAGGCGCGGCGCACGGACGCGAGGCGCATCTCGCGCGCGGCCCGAAAGGACGCAAGTTCGCGTTGATGGGCTGCGATGCGTGCGTCGCACCAGGCGATCCAAGGCGGAAGCCGCGCGGCCGCCGCGGGATCGATGCCCTGGCCCAGCGCTTCCTGACGTACGCGTTCGCGGCGCAGACGGGCGATCTCGGCAATGATGCGACCCTCTTCCATGGTGATTTTCCGAAGCTCCAGAAGCTCTCCATCGAGCGCTGCCTGGGCGATCTGACCCAGCTCGCGGGGGACCGGCGGCCTCATCTCCGCCCGCCCCCGGCGCGGCGGCGCATGGCCTCGGCGAAACGGATCGCGGCCGCGACCGGACGATAGTGCTCGGGCAGGACTTCTTCTCCAAGACCGATGGTCGCGTGAAGGGCGCGGGCCGTCGGCGGGTCGCGGTGGATCGGCACGGCGGCCTGCGCCGCGGCCTCGCGGATGCGCCTTGCCACATCGTCGACCCCTTTCGCCACGCAGATCGGCGCGCGGCCGCTGCCGCGGTCCCAGCGCAAGGCGACGGCGTAGTGTTCGGGGTTCACGATCACCACATCCGCCGTGGGCACCTCGCCCAGCATCCGGTTCGTCGCGATATCGTAACCACGCTGGCGCCGCGCCTGCTTGAGGTAGGGGTCGCCCTCGGATTCCTTCAGTTCGTCGGTCAATTCCTTGCGCGACATGCGGTGGCGGCGGGCATGGTCGGCCACCTGCCAGACGTAGTCGACGCCCCCAAGAACAAGCGAGATCGCGACCACGATGCCCAGAAACGCCACCGACAGCTTTAACAGGCCGACCACGATCGCGGCCGGTTCGGACGTCGCCGTGGCAAGAATCGCCGGCAGACGGCTCCATAGGAAAAGCCCCAGAACGACGCTGTAGATCGCCAGTTTGACGAAGCTCTTGGCGAATTCGAACAGCCCACTGCGCCCGAACTTCTGCTTTGCCGTGTCGATCAGGGAAATCCGCGAAAGCTTCGGCATGACCTTCGTGGGGGCGACGACGAAGGCGCGCTGGGCAAGAATCGCCACCAGCGCAAGGCCCGCCGGCCCAAGAAACCAGACCATCGACGTTTTCAGGGTATGAGCAAGGACGCCACCGGCGAAGGCGGTACCTCCACCGACAAAGAGAGCCCGTGAAAGCGGGCCCGCCTGATCGAGCATCGTCGCCAGGAAGGCGGCCGCGGACGACAGCGCCTGCGGACCGGCCGCCAACGCGACGACGATGAAGCCACCATAGGCAGCCGTCGCCGTCAGATCCGCGGACGAGGGGACTTCGCCTTCGCGCCGGGCGTCGTCCAGCCGCTTCTGCGTGGCCTCGTACGGCTTGTCGTCGTCGGCCTCGGCGTTGTCCTGGGCCATCAGCCGCCACCTGACGGGTTCAGCACGAAAAGAAGCAGGCGCCGGTGCCATTCGGCAAGGATCAGGGGCGCACCGACCAGAAGAAGCCCCAACGCCCCAAGGGTGATTGCCGGAGCCCCGACAAAGGCCACCATGAGTTGCGGCATGGCACGGTTGATGACCCCAAGTGCAAGGTTGTAGATCAGCGAAGCGATCACGAAGGGCGCCGACAGAACAAAGGCGAGGGCGAAGGCCTGCGCCGTCCGTTCGACCCCCCAGGCGCCCAGCGCTTCGGGCGATGGAAGACGTCCGGCGGGAAAGAGGTCGTAGGACAGCACAAGGAACTCGGCCAGGCGCACGTGCAGTCCTGCCATCGTCGCCAACGCAAGGGCCGCGACGACGAGAAGGTGCGAAATCGCCGGTTGCGGCTCGACCGAGGCACCGGCGAACAACTGCGCAAGAGAGGTCGCCTGGGCCGCGATCGTGCCGGCCGTCTGAAGGGCCAGAATGAAAAGCCGCAGCGCGATGCCAAGGGCAAGGCCGGCCACGACTTCGGCCAGAAACACCTTGGGCGACAGGGCTGCGCCAGCCTCGATCGAGGTCACGTCGGGCGTCACCGCCGGCGCGACCACGGCCGTGAAGGCCAGGGTCAGGACAAGCCGGACGCGCGCCGGCACGATACGCTCGCCGAACGCCGGCAAGAGCGCCATGGCCGCACCGATGCGCAGGAACACGAGAAATCCGGCGACAAGCGCCGACTGCACGAGACCCAGCGCATCTGCCAGCGTGGCGATCATGCCGGAACGAGACCCAGAAGCGCCGGGCGCGGTTCGCCGCTCAGTTCCTCGTACGAGAGGACGGGATTTGTGATGCCCTTCGCAGCCAGCACGGTTCTCACGAAACGACGCCGCCTCAGGGTGGTGACGACCGCAGGAAAGGCGCCCGTCTCGCCAGCGGCAGACAGCCGTTCTGCGACGGACCCCGCGAGGCGGTTGAATTCCTCTGGCGGCAGGGCGACCTCGCTGCGGCCGGCCGGGCCTTCGACTTCGTAGGTGGCGAAGGTCGCCTCCCACTCGGGCGACAACTGGACAAGCGGCACCGTGCCATCCTCGCGCCGGAGTCCCGCGACGATCTGAAAGCTCAGGCGCTGGCGCACATGCTCGGCCACGGCTTCGGCGGGAAGACCGGGTGCGCGCACTTCGGCAATCGCCTCAAGGATCATGGGCAGGTTCCGGATCGAAATGCGTTCTTCCAACAGAAGCCGCAGGACGGCCAGAAGCAGGTCGACCGGCACCTTGTCGGGCACAAGTTCGTCGATAAGCCGGCGATTGGCCTCGGCGCGCCGCGCGTCCGACAGTGACGTGAGTTCATCCAGGAGGCGGCGCAAGGCCTTGAGCCCCATCAGGCGGGGAAAATTTCGCTTCACGACCTCGAGAAGGTGCGTCGCGAGAACCTCGACCGGGGTGACGACGGTGGTCCCCGACAAGGCCGCCGCTTCCGAGGCGCCACGGTCGATCCAGCGCGCAGCCGCGCCATAGACAGGCTCTTTCACATCCTCGCCGGGGATCTCGCGAAGCGATCCCGGGGCGGCCAGCGCAAGCATCCGCTGCGGCCTGAGGCGATCCCGCGCCTGCTCGACGCCCTGGATGCGGATGACGTAGGTGCCCGCGGGCAGACCGGGATCGTCGGTCAACCGCATTTCGGGCAGGATGACCCCGAAACTCGACGCCACGTGGCGGCGCATGTTGTCGATCCGGGCGTCCAGTCCCGTCGCGGGGTCAAGCACCATCGGAACCATGTCGGGCGCGAACTCGACGTGGATATCGTCCAGATCGAGAAGATCTCCGATCGACGGGGCGCGGGGCGCCGTCGACTCGATCGGCGGACCGGCCGTTTCCCTGGCGCGGGTTGCCGCGTCGCGCCGGGCCGCGACGACGGCCCAGGCGCCAAGCCCGACCGCGCCCGCGATGAACGGCAGGAAGGGCAGCCCCGGGACAAAGGCGAACAGGGCCATAAGGCCAGCCACCGCGGCAAGCGCCGAAGGATGGCGCCCGAGTTGCGAGACGATGGCAAGATCCGTCGATCCCGTCGCGCCCCCGCGCGCAAGCAGAAGTGCCGCGGCGATCGAGATGACCACAGCCGGGATCTGGGTGACAAGCCCGTCCCCGACGGTCAGGATCGCATAGGTTTCGAACGCGGTGCCCAGTGCCATGCCGTGCATGAGCACTCCGATCGCGAGGCCCACGACGAGATTGAGAAGCGTGATGAGCAGCCCCGCAATCGCATCGCCCTTCACGAATTTCGATGCGCCGTCGAGCGAGCCGAAGAAGGTCGTCTCGGCCTGGTCACGCTCGCGGCGGGCCTTGGCCTCGGCGTGATCGATGGCGCCCGCTGCCATGTCGCTGTCGATGGCGAGCTGCTTGCCAGGCATGCCGTCCAGGGCGAACCGCGCGCCGACCTCGGCCATGCGTGCCGCGCCCTTGGTGATGACGATGAAGTTGACGATCAGCAGGACGCAGAAGACGACAAGGCCAAGGACCACGCTGCCGCCCATCACGAACATCGCGAAGCCTTCGATCACGTCGCCGGCGGCCGACGTCCCGGTGTGGCCTTGGCCGATGATGAGCTTTGTGGACGAGACGTTAAGCGCAAGCCGCAGGACGAGAGAGGCCAGAAGCACCGTCGGGAAGGCCGAGAAATCAAGCGGTCGCTCGACGAACAGCGTGACCGTGAAGATCAGGATCGCAAGCGCGAACGAGGCCGCCAGTCCGATGTCGAGCATCCAGGCCGGAACCGGCAGGATCATCATGACGATCACGGCCATCAGGGCCATCGCCAGAAGGATCGTCGGCTTGAACAGCATGGCCGTCACCGGGGGCCACCAGACCATGCCTGACCAGAGACCGAGGCGCCGGATCGCGCCAAGGTCATGCCCATTCCCATGATCCCGAAAGTCGAAGCGTTCTGCATGGTGCCTTTTCGCGCCTCATCCTGGCGTGGCCGTTTCGGCTTAGCGGGCAAGACCTAAGAAAGGGTAATCGGGCAAGGGAGGGGCGGCGTCTCGGCAGGCGGCGCTTACCGCTGGGCTCGATCGAGAAGCGAGTCGATGCCTTGGCGAAGCCTCTGCGCCTCGAGAAGCAGGTCCTGTGGGGCGGATCGCACGGGGCCCACTGCCCCGTCACGTTCGCCAAGGGTGTCGGGCAAGGCCGCCCAGTCGCGCGCCCGCAGGGCTTCGGCCTCGCTCCGCTCGATGTCGCCGATCCGGGCAAAGGCGTCGGCCGCGGCGCGATGATCGCCCAGGGCGGACAGAGCCTCGGCCTCGAGAAGGGCTGCGCCCGGGGCATCCACACCCGCAACGAACTCAAGTGCTGTCGCCGGGTCCGCGGTCGTCAGGGAATGGCGCGCACGGGCCAACCTGACTTCCGGTGCGGCCTCGTCCGGCGTCGTCATGTGAAGCTCGGCCAGCGACGTGAAGCCAAGGTCGATAAGTCGCGCCCCGGCCGCCCGCCGCGCGGCCTCGTCAAGGTCGCCGGCCTGACCGAGATCGGCCAGCAACAGAGCAACGGCGATGAAGTCGATATCGCGCCCCCGCAGCGACGCTTGCAGAAGCACCGTGGACGATAGCTCCCGGATGTCGGCGGCGGGACCTTCGGCATCGACGATGGCCCTGCGCAACTCGGTCAGGCCGTCACGAAACCGACCGTTCGCGGCCAATCCCCGGATCTCGGCGGACCTGAGTTGCCACCCGATCGGCAGGTCGCGAAGCTCGAATGCGAAGGCGGCGGCATCGGCGATGGCGCGGTCTTCGACCGAGCCGCCGCTCGCCAACTCTTGTTCCAGCAGCGCAAGCGCGGCACGGGCCGCATCCATGGGATCCTCCGTCAACAAGGACTGCAGGGCGTCGCGTCCGCCGGCGGTGTCGTGATCGAGGGCCACCTCGGCAAGGCTCATGGCAGCGCCATGTTGCCCCGCGACGCGTGTGACCGCGCGAAGGACCGCGCCAGCCGCCTCGATCTCGCCGGCCGACTCGAGGGCCGCGGCCAGTTGGGGGGCAAGGTGCCGGCGCAGGTGCAGCGGAAGCCCTGCAAAGGTCGTGACGATCGCGCCGGTGGCCAGGATTTCGGGCGGGGTTTCGGGCGGGGTTTCGGGCGGGGTGTCAGGGGCGGCAAGAAACGACCACAGCGCCACCTGCGAGGCGCACCCCGCCTGTCCCGCAAGCGCGCCTCCCGGCGCGGGGGGGCGGCTGTCCATCAAGTCCGCCAGATCCCGCAGAATGGCGGCGTCAGGCACGTCGCCTGAGAAGGCGTCAAGCAGGTCGTGTGCCTCGGCACCAAAGGTCAGGAAGACGTAGTGACGGGCAAGCGCCCGCACGGCCCGGAGATCAGGCTGGTCGCCGGCATCAAGAATCCGGGCGCGGTATGACCCGATCTCTCGCCCGACATGGGCCTCGTCCCCCCAAAGCCCAACCGCGACTGCACTGTCGGGCAGGCAGGCCGGTTCGGCCTGGGGGATCAGGCGATCAAGACCGAGGGCCCCGAAGTCGCGATCGATGCCGGTGATGATGCGGATATTGCCGGTTCCCGTCCGGTCCCGGGGCGCGCGCGCTTCGTCCAGGGTTTCTTGCGCGGTGTCGTCCGGGGCTTCGCCAGGTCCTTCGCCCGCGACGGCCGTGGGTCCCGTGACCGAGGTCCCTGGCGTGGGACGTGCCGGGGCCGCGCCCGCCAGCATGTCGACTTCGACCAGACCCTGCGCGGAAGCGCGGCCAAGCTGGCGCGCGATCGCCTCAACCGCCAGCGCGTCGCGACCCCGCGTCTCCTGCCGCTGGGCGTCCTGCGCCGCTGGATGCGGCCCGCCTGAACCGATTTGCCGGTCCGCCGGACCTGGCTGGGGCGTGGCGGTCATCTCGTCGACACCGGTTTCAAGCCCTGACCCGGGGGACGCGGTCGTCGCCCCCGCGATATCAGGAAGCACCCCAGGGCCGAGGCGAAGCGCGAGGTCCAGTTCCGAAAGCCAGGCCAACGGCAGCACGGCGCCCGCCACGGCGGGTTCAGGGGTGATCTGCGCAAGAGGCGCCGGCACCCCGGCGGGCGGGCCAGACATGGCCGGGTCGGCCGCGATCGGGACCTCAAAGGGCGAATCGTCAGGAGGCGGACCATCACGGATGTCGATGACGAGGGCGCTCTGGCGATATTCGAAAGCGGTCGCGTGGCAGGCGCAGGCAAGATCGATCTCAAGCGGTGCGCCCGGTCCCTTCTGCCGCAGCGCACCGACCCGGTCGCGCCCGATCAGGCGAAAGACATCGCCCGTGTCGAGGGTCAGGTCTGCGTCGATGCCAAGCACATACCCTTGTCCGTTGCGGCCCATCCGCCAGGCCGGGCGCGCACCTGGAAACTCGATCACCAGGCGGGCATAGCCGGCGTGATCTCCGGACCTGACCGCAATGGTCTGAGCCGAGGCGGCGCTGACTCCGGAAAGCGCAAGGACGACAAGCAGCGGAAGCGCCCACCTCATGCCGCCTCCGACTTCACCGTCTTGAGCGCCTCTTCGAGGTCCGAAAAGCTGGGTCGAACATGGCTCGGGGCGTTCTGCCGGCCGACTTCGATGCAGATACCAACCGCGTGGTTGTGAAGATTGGCGACAAGGACCTCGCGGATGAGCTGATAGAAGTGGCCATCCTCTTCGGCGATGGCACGCAGCCGGTTCGCGAAGGGACCCACGATGCCATAGGCAAGAAAGACGCCAAGAAAGGTCCCGACAAGGGCGCCACCGATCAGTTTGCCAAGGATCTCGGGCGGCTGGTCGATCGATCCCATGGTCTTGATCACGCCAAGAACGGCGGCGACGATTCCCAGCGCCGGTAGGCCATCGGCCACGACCTGAAGGGCGTGGCTGGAATGAAGCGCATGGTGCTGGTTCGCCTCCATGCGCTTTTCAAGCACCTCTTCCACCTGGTGGGGATCGTTGTAATTCATCGAGGCCGACCGAAGCGTGTCGCAGATCAGGGCGATCGCCTCCTTGTCGGCCAGGATTCTTGGGTATCTGCCGAAGATCGACGACGCGTCAGGGGATTCGATATGTTCCTCGAGGGCGACCGGATTTTGCCGGGCAAGCCGGATCAGCTCGAACAGAAGGCAAAGCAGGTCACGGTAGTCCTGCGGCTTCCACATCGGCCCCTTGAAGACCTTGCCCAGGTCCTTGAGCGTATGCTTGATCGCGCCCTTGTCGTTCGCGATGAGGAACGCCCCGACCGCCGCACCGCCGATCATCATCAGTTCGAAGGGCAAGGCCTTCACGATGATCGTCATCTTGCCGCCTGCGGCAAGATACCCGCCGAAGACCATGCTGAAGACGACGACAATGCCGATGATCCCGAACATGTGCGGCCAACGTCCTTTCCATGGTTCAGGCCCTGTTCTTTCAGACGCGGGTTAAGAAAGATTTCCGGGCTCAGGGGGTTCTGGAAGGGGCGTCGGAGGCGGCTCCGTCGGGCGCCGAGCGAGGGACATCGGCATTGCGGCCAGCCAGGATGACGCTGATCGCGTAGGCACTGTCCGGCGTCAGACCCGAAAGGATGGCCGCCGCCGCATCCGGCCGCATGCGCCCAAGAAATCCGGCCGCGAAATCGGGCGCCATCTGCTGGAACAGCGGGGCCGCCTGCTGCGGCTTCATGTTCTCGTAGACGGTCGTCAGTTGCACTAGGTCGTTCTCGGCCGCGCTGTCGGCCAGTGCCATCGTCGCGCGAAGTGCCTCTTCGGCCGCCAGAAGTTCGGAAAGCGTCGCGCGCGCCCGCTCCTCGGCGAGTTGGGCAGCCGCAAGGCGCGTCGCGGCTACCCGCTCGCGCTCCGCGACATCGGCTTCACGTCCACGCAGATCGGCAAGAAGGGCGGCAAGCTCGTCCTCGATGGGCGCGCCACCGGGGGGTGGGGCGTCCTCGCGACGCGACACCGCGATCTCTTCAGCCAGTGCGATCGCGGGGCCCGAGACCACACGCACGGCCGCGGACCCAAGAAAGAGGCATGCAATGGCCAGGAGCGCCCCGCGCCCCGCCCTTCGGTTGCCGCGACCGGCGCGAGGGGGCGCCCTCATCTTGCCCCCTCCTTGATTCGGGCGCGCTGACTCAGGAAGAACGTCGACCGGCCGTCCGTCGTGGGGGCGGCGGCCTCGGCGGCGGTGCCGGGGCCGGGCTCGGGGGGCGTCGCTGGTCGCGCCCGGGGGGCGGACCCGGTCTGGGGTCCCTCGACCGGCAGGTCGTGCAGGGCCGCGACCAGAAGCTCCAGGCGCCGGGCGGCTTCTTCCGCGCGCGCGGTCAGTGCGTCGAGCGTCCCTGATGTCGTGGCGGCCGACGTCTGCGCCGCCCCCAGGGCCTTTGTCATGTCGTCGACCTGCACGGACAGAACAGCAATCGCGCCGCCGACGCCCCGTTCCAGATCGGTGAAGCGCCTCAGGCGGCGAGCAAGCACGAAGCAATAGACCCCGGCGCCGACCGCGCCGGCGATGAGCAGTATGTCGGCGATAGCGTCCATGACCGTCCTCTCAGCTGACGACGAATTCCATGATCAGAAGGTCCCGCACAGCCCCGTCACCGGTGACGATCTGCACCCGGCGCAGCATCTGTGCCCGCAGCCGGACAAGCGAGGACGGATCCTCGAGATCGCGCATCGCGACCGCGCGCAGATAGCCGTTCAGAACATCCACCACCCGGGGCATCAGACCCGCGACTTCTGCGGCCCGTGCGGGAACGACCTCGAGCTGGGCCTGAAAGCGGAGGTGACGGGCATCGCTCCCGCGCCCGATCGAGATGATCAGCGGATCCACGGGCACGAAGGCCACCTGAAGCGGTTCCACGGGCGCATCGTGCGTCGCGGAGGACGCGCCGAGAGGCAGAACCCCCGATGTCGCGGCGACATAGCCGCCCCCGGCCGCGATCGGAGCAAGGCCGAGACCGATCAAGACAGCCCGCCGCCCCGGGCGTTTCGCCGGTTTGTCAGTCGGGGTCGAACTGTCGCTCATGTCGCGCTCCGTGTTGCGGTCCACGGCGGTGATAGCCCGTTTGTGACTAACCGAATGTTAAGCGGCCCGCTGCTAGGAACGGCCCGGCGGCGGGACAGAACGTCTTGCCAGCGGACAAGGAGGCGTGGCTTGGACAGGGCCCTTTCGGTCTGGAACATGCTCGACATGCGGCGGCGCGTGATCGTCATCGGCGCGACGATCGCGATGTTCGCGGCGGTGCTGTTGCTTGGGCGGGCGGCTTCGTCGCCGAACATGGCGCTGCTCTATTCGGGACTCGAACCTACCGCCGCCGGCGAGGTCGTCGCCGCGCTCGAGGCGCAGGGCGTGGTCCACGAGGTCCGGGGCGCGGGGATCTTCGTCGACGCCTCGCAGCGCGACTCGCTTCGCCTGACCCTTGCGGGCGAGGGGCTGCCTGCGAACGGAACGGCCGGTTACGAGCTTCTCGATTCGCTTTCGGGATTCGGCACCACGTCGCAGATGTTCGACGCCGCCTACTGGCGCGCGAAGGAGGGCGAGCTTGCCCGCACCATCGTGGCCGCGCGGCACATCACCGCGGCGCGCGTACACATCGCCACCCCCGGCACACGACCGTTCGCGCGCGATGAACGGGTCACGGCCTCGGTCACGGTCACGACCGCCTCGGGGGCTTTGTCCGCCCCCCACGCGAAGGCCTTGCGATACCTCGTCGCTTCCGCCGTTCCGGGACTCGTTCCGGAAAATGTCTCGATCATCGACAGCGCGGGCGGCCTTGTGGCAAGCGGATCCGAGATTCCCGGCACGTCCGACGGTCTGCCCCTTGATCGTGCCGCGACCCTGCGGCGCAACGCCGAACGCCTGCTCGAAGCGCGCGTCGGCTATGGCAACGCCGTCGTCGAGGTCAGCGTCGAAACCGTGACCGAAAGCGAGGTCATATCGGAACGCCGCTTCGATCCAGACAGCCGGTTCGCCATCTCGACCGAGACCGAAGAACGGTCGGACTCGGCAACCGACACGGCCCAGGGCGCGGTGACGGTGGCCAGCAACCTGCCTGACGGCGATGCCGGTGGGAACGACCGGCAGTCGAACAGCACGTCGACCGAAACCCGCGAACGGGTGAATTTCGAGGTGTCCGAAACCCAGCGCGAGGTCAGTCGCGCCCCCGGCGACATCCGTCGGCTGACGGTCGCCGTCCTGGTCGACGGGGTGCGGGGGATCGACGACTCGGGCGGCGAGACCTGGGAACCGCGCTCGGAGGAGGAGCTTCAAAATCTGCGGGATCTGGTGGCGTCGGCCGTGGGATTCAGCACTGAGCGTGGCGATACGCTGACGATCAAATCGCTGGAGTTCGAACCGGTGGTCGAAGTGGGCTCGGTCGCGACCGGCGGCTTTCTGGATCGCGCCGCCGTCAATCCCATGACCCTGATCCAGACCGGGGTCCTGGCCGTGGTCGCCCTGGTTCTGGGCCTCTTCGTCCTGCGACCGATCCTTGCCGGCCGGCCGGCCGGGGCGCCCGCCGCCGACGCGCCGGGCGGGCGTCTGCCCCCCTTCCCGCTTCCGCCGATTTCGCCACCCGCGGCGCTTGACGGGGAAATCGACGACGGGTTCGACCTTCCCGGCAATCTGCCGGTCGTCGCCGGCTATGCAGGACCAGGGGACAGGCTGGCGGCCAAGGGGCCCGAGGATGCCGTGGCGCGCCTGCGCCGAATGATCGATGACCGTCAGGACGAGGCGGTCGAGCTGCTGCGCAGCTGGATGGACGACCCCGAGAGGCGTGCGTGATGGGCAGATTGCTGGCCCTCGAATCCTTCGCCCGCGCCCCGGCTGACGCCTTTCCCGAGGCGGTCTTTTCCGCGGCCGACATCGAGGCGGCGCGCCTTGACGGCTACGAGGCTGGATATCGCGCCGGTTGGGACGACGCGACCAGCGCCACCAGCCTCGAGCAGGATCGAATAGGCGAGGAATTCGCTCGCAACCTGCGCGACCTTGGCTTTACCTACCACGAGGCCCGCGCCCATGTGATCACGGGCGTCGACGAAGTTCTGCGAAGTTTCCTTCGCGTCTTCTTTCCCGCGTTCGTGGGTGAGGCCCTCGCCTCGCATGTGCAGGACGCGATCGCGGCCGAGATCGACCTTGCCGCCGGTCAGCCGATCCGCCTTCGGGTGTCCCCCGAGAACGCCGGGGCGCTTCGCCGGCTTCTGGTGTCGGTGTCGACCTTCCCCTGTGTGATCGAGGAAGAACCATCGCTCGCATCGGGACAGGTCTACTGCGCGCTGGGCGAGCGCAATTTCGAGGTCGATCTCCGCAGCGTCGTCGACGCGACACAGAAGGCCCTCGACGCTCTCAGCGACATCAATTCAAGGATGATTCACCATGGATGAAGCGGAGCCCCCGGCAACTGGCACGTCCGAAGGCACCATTCCCTTCAGCGAGGTGCCGATCGAGATCCGGATCTCGGTCGGGCACGCCCGCCCGAGGATCCGGGAACTGCTGGCGCTCACGCATGACTCCGTTCTGACGCTTGATCGCGGGGTGAACGATCCGGTCGAGCTTTACGTGGGCGACCTCCTCATCGCCCGGGGCGAGCTCGAGGAGATCGAAGGCGACGAGGACGGCGCCCTTGCCGTCCGGCTGATCGAAGTCATCGATCCGGGCGCGCGGTGAAGGCGGGCCGGATCAGGCGTTCGCACCGGCATCGCGTGATGCCGACGTTGCTGGTGCTTTCCGCCATCGTTCTGGCGGGCCTCTCTGCGTCGGCGCAAGCGCAGGAGGTGACGATCTCACTTGGTGGCGACGGCGGGCTCGCAGGTGGCCTGTCGGGGCGCGTGGTCCAGCTTCTTCTGCTTCTGACCGTGCTGAGCCTGGCGCCGGGCCTTGCCATCATGATCACGTGTTTTCCGTTCATCGTGACGGTCCTGGCCATCCTGCGCCAGGGCATCGGCCTTCAGCAGTCACCGCCGAACATGCTGATCGTCAGCCTGGCGCTTTTCCTGACCTACTACGTGATGGCGCCTGTGTTCGACGAGGCCTGGCGCATGGGTCTCGGGCCCCTGGTCGACGAACGTATCGGGGTCGAAGAGGCGTTTCGCCTGACACTCGCCCCGTTCCGCGGGTTCATGGCGGCGCGACTTGACCCCGAGACCTTCATGTCGCTTGCCCAGATCCGAGGAGACGAGGCAACCACCCCCGGCCCCGAGGCCGATCTGTCGTTGCTTGTGCCCGCCTTCATGCTGTCCGAGATCGAGCGCGCCTTTCAGATCGGTTTCCTGATCTTTCTGCCGTTCCTGATCATCGACCTCGTCGTCGCCGCGGTCCTGATGTCGATGGGGATGATGATGGTGCCGCCGGCAATCGTGTCGCTGCCCTTCAAACTGGCGTTCTTCGTCGTCGCGGATGGGTGGACACTGGTGGCCGGCGCGTTGGTCCGCAGTTACCTTTGATCTGTCGGCACCAAGGTAGCGCAGGCGTCGCAGAGCCCGCGCCGGGGGCAGGCACGGCGGCTTGTTCATGCCAGAAACCGTCCTTCGGCGGTCAGGCCGCGGGGCGCCGCAGAGCCCTTGGGGCGGCACCGTTGGAGGCCACCGCGCGGACAGACGCGGTTCGGTCGGCGAGTTCGCAGGTCCGCCGCACCAGGACGACACCCGCTGTCGGCATGCCGGGCGAAGACGGCTCCAGCCTTGCCCGCATCTTCGCGCGCGGATGCGTCAGTCAACCTTGCGGCCGTTAAACGCCTGCACAACGGCCTGCGGCGTGCTCAGCGCACGAGGAACTCGGCATGAAGCGCGCCAGCGGCCTTGATGGTGGTCAGGATGTCGATCATGTCCCGCGGGCTGACCCCCAGGGCGTTGAGCCCGGCGATGACTTCCGACAAGGACGTTCCCGACGGCACCTCGGCAAGCGCGATCCCCGGCTCTTCGTCGATGGTCGCCGTGCTGCGCGGAACGACGATGGTCTCGCCGGCCGAAAACGGGTTGGGCTGCACCACTAGGGGAGATTCCTCGACGGTCAGCGTGAGATTCCCCTGACTGACGGCGACTTGCGAAATGCGCACGTCGCGTCCCATGACAATGGTGCCCGACCGCTGGTCGACGACCACGCGGGCAGGAAGCTCGGGCTCGACAAGCAGGTTCTCGATTCGGGCCAGCGCCCGGGCCGGCGTCCCTGACCGGGTCGCGTCGATGCTGACGACGACGGTGCCCGAATCCGTCATCTCGGAGACAATACGCCCGAATTCACGATTGATCGCGGCCTCGATCCGCTGCGCCGTGGTGAAGTCTGCCGTGCGCAACGCAAGACGCACGGTCGACAGGTCGGACAACTCGAAGTCGATCTCGCGCTCGACGCGGGCACCGGACGGGATGACACCGGCCGTCGGAACACCGGTCGTCACGCGCGCCGCATCGCCTTCGGCGGTGGCGCCGCCTGCAACGACGGTCCCCTGCGCCACGGCGTAGATTTCCCCGTCGGCCGCGTTGAGCGGCGTCATGATCAGGGTACCGCCCAGCAGGCTTCCCGCGTCACCGATGGCCGAGACGGTCACGTCGACGCGGCTGCCCGCGCGCGAAAAGGGGGGCAAGGTCGCCGTGACCAGAACAGCGGCGACATTGCGCGGGCGAAAATCCTCGCCTGCGACGTTGACGCCAAGCCGTTCAAGGATGTTCGACATGATCTCTTCGGTGAAGGGCGAATTGCGCAGGCCGTCGCCGGTTCCGTTCAGCCCGACGACAAGGCCGTATCCGACAAGGTCGTTGCCACGCACGCCGTCGAACTCGACCAGATCCTTGATCCTTACCGGGTTGGCCTGCGCCATGCCGGAAATGACAAGGGAAAGGGCGATGACGGACAGCAGGCGGATCATCTCAGATACTCCGTGAGGGACAGCCGCGACAGGCGCGCGGTCAGCGTGTACAGCGCTTCGAGCTGCGCTTCGGCGGCCTTGAGGCGAGTGGCCGTCTCGAAAGGGTCGGCCGCGAGCATTTCGGTGCGCGCAAGCTCGAGCGCGGCCAGCCCGGACTGCGCCCGCGCCATGGCCTGATCGATCTGCTCTTCCCGGGTGCCGGTTCGGGCGCGCAGCTCGACGAGGCCGGTTTCCGCGTTCAGAAGCGCCTCGCCGGCCCGGGTCGCAAGGTCCGCCCGGTCCGCAGGCCGTCCGGCCAGGGCCCCGCGGTCAAGAACCGCGGCCATCGCAAAGGCGGCCAGGGTTCGCCGCAGGACAGGATCCGCCGCGGTGACGGGCTGGTCGACGGCATTGCCATCGGCAAGGGGCACGGCCGCGGCCGGCTGGGCCGAACCAAGATAGCCGGCGCTGTCAAAGTCGCCACCCGGATCGAACCAGGCCCGAACCACAGCCTCGACCCCGGCTGCCGTCGTCTCGGCCGCGACTGCCGGCATGAGCGCATCAAGCATCGCTTCGGCATCGGCCAGGGCAAGGCGATCGGTCGCGGCGCCCGCGAAGAGAGACCTGTCCGCGACCCGGGCGTTGAGCGCGGCGACCACCGCCGAAAAGCGGACCCGCGCGTCGGCCGCAGTGGCGTCGACCAGGGACGGCGCCTCACCCCCCAGCGTCAGAAGAAGGGGGCCCGCCAATTCGGTCATGTTGGTCTGGACGACTTCCAGTGCCGCCTGGGTGCCCTCGGCCGTCATGGCCGCCTCGCGCCCGGCAAGCGAATACGCGGACAGGCGCGCCATCGACGCCTCGATTGAGCCCAGCGCCCCGAAGTCGCCCGAGACGGCGGCCGTGGGATCGGCCGTCCGCCCCGTCGAAAGTTCGGCAGAGAGCCGCGCGAGGTCGCTGCGCAGGCGCAGATTGTCCTGCCGCTGCTGCAGGGCCTGGGCCAGATCGCCGATGGACAGATAGCTCATGGCCTAGATCCCAAGAAGCAGCTGGATGAGGTCGTCGACCGTCCGGATGACCTGGGCATTGGCGGCATAGGCCTGCTCGATCAGAAGCAGCTTCTGCATCTCCTGATCGGTGTCGACGCCGCCCGAAAGCTCGGTCAGGCGCAGGCTTTCAAGCTGCGCACGCCGGTAGGCCGACGTCGTGTCGGCGGCCCGCAGGTCGGATCCGATCAGCGAAGCAAGGTCCCCGGCAAGGCCGCTGGCGGTCCGCGCCGCCACAGTGAATGCGCCAGACGACGGGGTGCGGTCGGCCTGAAGCGCGGCCGACAGCGCCGAAAGGACGGCGTTACTGCCCGCCTCGCCCGGTGCGGCCGCGGCGATCCCGTCACGAATGCGCCAGAGCGCCCCACCCGAGGCCGGCAGGACCGCGGCGTTCACCGCAAGGCGCGCGGCCAGACCGACCTCGTTGGCAGGATCGAAAGCGGCCCCGGCATCGGTGAAAAGGCCGGCCGCGCCCGGGGCAAGCGTTGCATCGACGGCCGGGTCGGTGACCCGCTCGACCAGATCGCGGGCTACGGCATCGACGCGCGCCTGCGCAGTAACCGCCGCGTCGTCCCTGATGCGAAAGAGGGCATCCAGACGACCGCCGGCGAAGGGCGCGAAATTGCCCGAGGTCTGAATGAGCTGCCCGTTCACGGTCAGGCCGGACAGGGCGCCCGAGGTCTGCGTCATGTCGGCGACAATCGTCGCGGTGGGCGCGAACCCAAGCTTGGCAGGCCTTATGTCCAGAAGCGCGGCGCCGCCCTGGGTATAGATCGCGATGGTGCCGTTGTCGCGCGGCAGGACGCGCAGCGGCACGACGTCTGCCAGCCGGTCGACCAGTTGCTGACGCTGATCGAGAAGCGAGGACACATCGCGGCCCGCACCGCCGTTCCTGAGGATCAGCGCATTCACCTCGGCGATCCGGGCAAGGGTCGTGTTCGTGTCGGATATGGTGCGCGCGATCTCGGCGTCGGCATCCATCCGCAGGGCTTGGATACCGTCCGAAGTGCCGTTGAGACCACTCGCCAGATCGACCGCCGTTCGCGCGACCGCCTCGAGCCGCGCCTGAAGATCGGGGCGGCTCGACGCCTCGATCAGCGCGGCCTCGAAGGCGGCGAGGCGCGACGACAATGCGCCCTCGTCCCCCGGGATGCCGACAAGCGCCTGCAGGTCGGCGAAGAAGGCACTTTCGGTATCGGCCGAGGCCATGCCGGCATCCGCAAGCCTGCGGTCACGCAGGACGGTTTCGTCGATGATCCGCGTCACGCCGTCGACGGACACCCCGGATCCCGCGCCGCCGGTCAGTCTTGCCGACAGCGACAGCTCGCGCCGGCCGTACCCTTCGGTCATCGCGTTTGCCACGTTCGACGAGACAAGCTGTGTCGCGCGGGCCGATGCGGTCAGGCCCGACAGTGCGTTCGACAAAGAGCCCGAGATGCTCATGCCCTAGACCACCGCGTCCGATCAGCGCTTGATGTTGGTGGTTTCCTGCAACATCTCGTCGACGGTCTGGATCACCTTGGCGTTCGACGAATAGGCCCGTTGCGTCTGGATCAGCTGGGTCAGTTCGCCGGCGACGTCGGTGGCGGATTCCTCAAGCGCGAAGCCCACGATGTCGCCGGTCGGTCCGTCGGCCGCATCCCACAGGAAGAAGGTCCCGCTTTCGTTCGAGGTCCGGTAAATCTGGTTGTCCTCGGCGATCAGGCCGTTGGGGTTCGGCAGGTCGATCAGCGGGATCTGGTACACCACCCGCGTGATGCCGATGTCGAAGTTGGCCCGGACGAACCCGTTGGTGTCGACCTCGACCGAGACGAGGTTGCCCACCGGCGATCCGTCTTTCGAGATCGACGTGGGGGCAAAGCTGTCGGACAGCTGTGTCAGCCCGGACCCAGTGCCGACGGCGCCGATGTTGATCTCGATCGGTCCGCCCGCGACGTTCACCGTGAAAGCCCCCGACGCGGGATCGTAGGCCCCGCCGGATACCGTCGAGACCGAGGCGATCGTCCCCCCCGAGGCGCGCGTGTCGTCGAAGACGATGGTGTATTCGCCCACAACGGCGCCGCCCTGGGCGCTGTCGGTCAGGCTCATCGTCCAGGTGTTCGACGCCCCCGGACCCGCCGGCACCGTCGGCTCAAAGGTGATCCCGATCGCCTGAGATGTGCCAAGGTTGTCGAAGTATTCCACCGACAGGGGAAGGTCGTCCCCGGCGCTGCCGGGGGTGGTTTCGGTCGCCGGCAGGTTGACGCCAAGCGAGATGCGGGTAGTCGGTTCGCCGGCGAACTGGTTGACGTTCACGCGTATCGGCTCAAGGCCCGCGCTGGTGTCGCGCGGGAAGGTCGGAATGGTGCCGTCCGGATCGGCCGGCCAGCCCATGAGTACCACGCCCGAGCTTGTCTTGAGGTAGCCTTCGGCGTCGGTCCGGAACGACCCCGTCGTCGCCAGGAAAAACGGGAAATCCGAGGTGCGCCCGTCAAGCGCGCCTTCCGTCGTGACCGGCAGAAAGCCGCGGCCGCGCACCGCAAGGTCGGTCGGGTTGTTGGTCGTGGCCAGCGCCCCGGCCTGATCGATCAGGCGCTGTGTCGTCACACGGACGCCACCTGCCGAGTAGGTTCCCGATCCGCTTTCGATGACGAGAGACGAGAAATCCGCCTCGGCCCGCTTGTAGCCGTAGGTCGCCGAATTGGCGATGTTGTCGGCGATGGTGGCAAGGCGGCTTGCATTGGCGGCAAGCCCGGCAACCCCCGCGTTGAGCGAAGAGGAAATGGTCATGTGTGCGCCTTTCTGCTGCGTCGACCGTCTGTCGACAACAGCCATAGAGCGCTGGGCTTAACAGCGACCTAATCGGCAAGATCCGGCATGTTTCGGGTCAGATGCGGCTGCGAAGCAGAATGATCTCGATCCGGTTGTTGCGCTCGGACATCGGGTTCCTGGCAACGGGTTTGCGATCGGCGAACCCGGTGACCCGCTCGATTCGGTCCGGCGCGAGTCCGCGCGCGAGCATCATCTGGCGGACCCGGTCGGGGCGATCCTGCGATCGTTCCCACACCTGTCCGTTCCGCAGCACGATCGGCACGGCCGCGACGTGGCCCTCGACCGCGATGCCGTTCGGCAAAGGCGCGAAGACCTCGACCACGGCGCCGACGAGGATGTCCATGACCTCGGTCGGCTCGTCGGAGGGGGGCTCGAACAGCGATGCCTCGGGGGTGTCGAAGACCTCGACGATCAGGCCTTCGTCGGTGATGCGCGAAATCACGTGGCGGCGCAGAAGCTCGGTCACCATGCTTTCGCCGCCGCCGCCCATCAGCGCCGCCTCTACCGCGGCAAGGGTGGCGGCTTCTTCGCCTTCGGTCTGCGCCTCTTCCCCGGCGTCCACGCCGGTGTCGCCGCGCGCCTGCCGCGCCTCGGTCGGCTGAAGCTGCCCCGCGCCGGTGCCGTTGCGCGCCAGCGTCATCTCCGAGAACACGCTGTCCCCGCCGAAGGCCCCGTCGCCCCCGCCGGAGGCACGGATCATCGGGATCGTCGGGCTGAAGAAATCCGCGATCCCCTTTCGCTGGTTCTCGTTCGTCGCACCCAGAAGCCACATGAGCAGGAAGAACGCCATCATCGCGGTCACGAAATCCGCATAGGCCACCTTCCATGCTCCGCCATGGTGGCCACCACCGGCGACAATCTTCTTGCGCCGGATGATGACCGGCGCATTGGTTTGCGCAGGCATTGCATCCCCTCGATCTTTCTCACCCTCGCCCGGGCTATCACCGGCAGATGTAGCCGGGGTTAACGGGCGTTTCGGTCAGCGGCTTTGACATCCCCGAAAGCCTTGCCCAGTAATCCGGAAGGGATGGCGACAGCAAGGACCCGACCGTGACGCAGGACCGCACGCCAAGGCTGCTTGAACGGACGCTCCCGGGGCGGGAGATGGGCGCGGCGCGGCTGGTCTCGGCGCATCGCGACGGGGCCGCGCAGATCGTGCTGCACTTCGGGACGACGCCGCCCAGAACCGTGTTGCTCGATGGCGTCGATCAGTCTTCCCGGATCGAAAGCATCGCCGGGGGCTTTCGCCTGTGCGTCCCTGCGCAGGGGTCGGGTCCCTGCCGTGTCGCGGTCGACGGCGAGGCCGCAACACTGGTCCCCGCCGGAATAGAGACTGATCTTCTTTCAGGGCGCCGCGTTCTTCTGGGGGTGCGGCACGCGGAAAGCGCGAAGGTCGTTGCCGATTGGCTGCGATACCACCGGGTCACGCAGGGCGCGGAGGCGGCGCTGGTTCTCGACTGCGGCGACCCCGAAGGCCGCAGGGACTTCGCCGCGTCGGTGGCGGACGCACTTGAGGCAGATTCCGATCCTTCGACCGTTCTTCTGGTCACGGCCGATGCGCCGCTTGGGCGTGCAGACCTTCCACCAGCCTGGCACCCGTTCAACGCGCCCGCGGCCCCCGGACGGGCCCGGATGTCGCCCCCGCCGCCCGACCCGTTCCGGGCGCCGCTGGGCGAGACCGTGGTCTTCGAGGCACTGCGGCGGATCTTCCTTGATCGGGCGCTTGCGGTGCTGTGCCTCGACGTCTGCGACCTTGCGCTGCCGTCGCCGGAGGGCACTGCCTTCGATCGCGCCCTGGGCCTGGAAGATGGCTATCTGGGACTATCCGGTCGCGAGGTCTATCCCTGGCGCCTGCGGCAGGGAAGACACGCGGGGTTCGCCGACCACATCTGCACCCAGTTCGACGATAGCGCCCAGCGCCGCCGCTGGGCGGTGGCGCCGGAACGGGCGGCAGGCGCGGTCTGGCGGATGACCCGGCTGTCCGGCGTTCCCCTGCACGAGGGCGGGTCGGAGTTCGTGCGGTGCATCGCGCTGCGGCACCCGGGCATCCAGGTATCGGCCCTTGTCCCGAAATCGAGCCTTGTCGAAGATGCGCGGCTTCTGGTCTTGGCGCGCGACGCCTTCGGCGGCGACCCCGCCCGCGCGCCGAAGGCCGCGCCGCGCCGCCCCGGCGGCGGCCCGGGCCATGTGACGGTGGTAACCTGCATGAAGAACGAAGGGCCCTTCGTTCTTGAATGGCTGGCCTATCACCGGGCCATCGGGGTCGACCGCTTCCTGATCTATTCCAATGACTGCACCGATGGCACCGACCGTCTGCTGGACATCCTTGAGGCGCGCGGTCTGGTCGAGCATCGCGACAATCCCTATCGCACGACCGGCCAGCGGCCGCAGCACGCCGCGTTCCTGTCGGCCGAATCCGAGCCTCTCGTCACGTCAGCCGACTGGCTGGTGGCGATGGACGTGGACGAATTCATCAACATTCACGTGGGCGAGGGTCGGCTTGGCGACCTTTTCGCGGCGACGGGCGACGCCAACATGATCTCGATGACCTGGCGGCTTTTCGGCAACGCCGACATCGCGGGTTACGCCGACACGCCTGTGACGCGGCAGTTCATCCGATGCGCGCCCCTGAACGCGAACAAGCCGCACCAGTCCTGGGGCTTCAAGACGCTTTACCGCCACGAAGGCCTCTTTCGAAAGATCGGCGTGCACCGTCCAAAGGGCCTGATTCCGCAGCTGAAGGACCGGATCCGCTGGGTCAACGGATCGGGGGCGCCGATGCCCGAGGCCGCCTATCGCAACGCGTGGCGGTCCACGTCACGGACGGTGGGCTATGACCTTGTGACGCTCAATCACTATGCGGTCCGCTCGGCCGAAAGCTTTCTGGTCAAGCGCGATCGGGGGCGGGTCAATCACGTCGACCGCGACCAGGGGCTGCTCTACTGGTTCCGCATGAACAACAACGCCGAGACCGACCTGTCGATCCAGCGGGTGCTGCCGGCCATGGAGACCGAGCTTGCGCGCCTGAAGGCAGACCCCGAGATCGCGCGCGCGCATGACGCTTCGGTCGGACACCATCGCCAGCGGATCGCCGAATTGCTGGTCGACCCGGAAAACGCCGCCTTCTACGACGACCTCGTTGGCGACAGGATGCGTCGTCTGTCGCGCCTGCTGCCGCATTTCGGGGCTGGCGTCTTCTGGACGGGTCCGCAGTGCGTGCCGGAGGAGATCGCCAAGCGCGATCCGGCCGAGCCGTTCTTCTTCACTGCCCCGGCCGTCGGCAAGGGGCACTGATCCGGACGCCTCAGGCGGCGAGGACCCGCCGGGCGATATCGGCAAGAAGCGGCTCGACCTCGAGGTCGCCGCACATCTTTGCAATCTTGCCGTCGATGGTCAGGAACGACAGGCCATGCACGAAGCTCCACAGCGCGAAGGCGCGGCGCTCGACCGCGTCGCTTTCCTCGTCCTCACCCGTGCACCGGGCGACTTCGCGCTTCACAAGGCCAAAGACCTCTTCGCCCTTCTCCATCAGCGCGGGTTCGTCCGCGTGCTCGCCCGACAGGGCGAACATCAGACGGAACACCCCGGGCTCGGCCACCGCGAAGGTCACATAGACCCGGCCCAGGGCTGCGACCCGGTCCGGGCTGCCTTCGGGAATCCCCTCTAGCGCGGCAAACATCTGAAGGCGCTGCCGCTCCATGCCGTCAAGGGCGACGGCGTTCAGCATCTCGGTCTTGTCGCGAAAATGCTTGTAGGGCGCCGCGGTCGATACGCCGGCAAGCCGGCACGCGGCCGCGATCGACACATGGTCGGGGCCGTTCTCCTCGACAAGACGGCGCGTAGCCTCGACCAGAACGGCGCGCAGGTCGCCGTGGTGATAGCCGCGTTTGGAAAGCGTGGTTTCGGAAGTCGTCATCTTTCGTCTTGTCGCAGAGGAATTGGGGCTTGTCAAAGTAAGCACCTCTAACATATGTTAGCGCATCTAACTTTATAAGAGGCCGCCGATGTCTTCGCAGTCCGACGAACGCCGATTGGCCACGCGCCTGCTGGGTGGCACCGCGCGCAACGCCTTCACCCTTGCCGTGGTCGGCGTCTCGGTCGCCGTGACGGTGTTCGGTGCACAAGCCCTGTCCCAAAGGGCGGCCGCCGCTCCGACCCCGGTGGGCGCGCCGCCGATCCCGGTGGCGACCCGCGCCCTCGTCGTGGAAGACGGCTATACGGTCAGCAGAAGCTTCGTGGGCCAGGTCGAACCCGCCCGCAGCGTCGCCTTGTCCTTCGAGCTGCCGGGCAAGGTCGATGTCGTCGAGGTCGAGGAAGGGGAAACCGTGCGGCAGGGCGACGTCGTCGCGCGGCAGGACACCCGCCTGATCGAGGCGGACATCGCCCGCCTGACGGCAAGCCGAAGCGCCCTTCAGGCGCGGATGGAATTCGCGTCACGCACGCTCGATCGCAACAGCGAACTCAACACGCGCGGGTTCGCCAGCAGCGAACGTCTGGATTCCGCGATCGCCTCGCGCGACGAGCTTGCCGCCCGCATCGCCGAGGTCGACGCCGCCCTGCTTGAGGCTGAGATCCGTCGTGCAAAGGCGACGCTGACCGCCCCGATGGACGGGCGTGTGACGGTACGCCGGGTCGACGGTGGCGAATCCCTGTCCACCGGACAGCCGGTCCTGACCGTGGTCAGCACGGGCGCGCCGGTCGTTCGCGTGGGCCTGCCCCTTGACCTGATCGACCAGCTGGCGGCCGACGCAACGATCACGATCGGCGGGCGCGATCACGCCGCGCGGCTGCAAACGGTTCGTCCGGATATCGACCCGGTCACGCGAACGCGCACTGCGCTTTTCACCCTTGTCGATGCGGACGAGGCGGTCTTCGGACAGACGGCGCGCCTGATGCTGAGCCAGAGGGTCGAAGCGGCGGGAAGCTGGGTCCCGTTGCGCAGCCTGAAGGAAAACGCGGGCGGGATCTGGACCATCCTGACGCTTGGGGCGGACGGGCGGGTCCGTCTGGCGGCGGTGGAGGTCCTTCACGCCGACGGCGACCGCGTCTTCGTTCGCGGCAGTTTCCCCGAAGGGACGCTGGCCATCGACGAAGGCCCGCAGCGTGTCGCGCCCGGACAGGCCGTCAGGCCGATCGGCGATTCGTGACCGGAGGGATCGCGCCATGGAAACCCTGACCTTCCGCCAGCCCCGCCTTGTCGCGCTGATCATCCTTGTCCTCGTTTCGGCCGGGGTGTCGTCGTTCCTGTCGCTGGGCCGGCAGGAAGACCCGACGATCACCAACATCTTCGCCACCGTCACCACGCAGTTCCCCGGTGCCGACCCGGCCCGGGTCGAGGCCCTCGTGACCTCGGAAATCGAAGAGGAACTGCGCAAGATCGCCGAAGTCGACACGATTTCGTCCGTGTCGCGGACCGGGGTCTCGGTCGTATCGATCGAACTTCTCGAGACGCTGGACGAGACGACGATCCAGCAGGCCTGGGTGGAAGCCCGCGACGCGGTCGACGATGCGCGGCGGCGCTTCCCGCCGGGTGTGCTGGCGCCGGATTTCGACGCCGAAGGCATCGCGGCCTATTCCGCGGTGATCGCGGTTTCTGCCGAACACGATGGCGTCCCCGTCACGCTGCTTGCGCGTCATGCCGAACGGCTGGCCGACCGGCTGCGCAGCCTTGCCGACACCCGAGCGGTCGAAACTTTCGGCCTGCCCGAAGAGGAAATCCTCGTCGAGGTCGACGCCGATCTTGCGGCGGCGCTTGGGTTGACTGCGGGCGAGATCGCCGGTCGGATCGCCTCGGCCGACGGCAAGGTCCAGGCCGGCCGCCTGCAAGGCGACAGCGACCTGACCCTTGCCGTCAGCGGCGAGATCAAGACGCTGGAACGTCTGCGCGGCGTCGTCCTGCGCGAAAATGACGAGGGCACCGTGGTAACCCTCGCCGACGTCGCGACGATCACCCGCGGCGCGCGCGCGCCCGCCTCGGAACTGGCCATTGCCAACGGCCGGCCGGCTGTGCTGATCGCCACGCTTGCCCGCGACGGCGTGCAGATCGACCGCTGGATGGCGACGCTTCGCGCAGACCTTGCCGACGGCGCGGACGAAGTCCCCCTCGGCATGTCCGAAACGCTTCTGTTCGATCAAAGCGGCTACACGCTGGACCGCCTTGCCGACGTCGGCCTGAACATGGCGATCGGCGTCGCTCTGGTCGTGGCCGTGCTTTTGGTCACGTTGGGCTTGCGTGCCGCCATGATCGTGGCCATGGTCCTGCCGGTCGTGTCGCTCGCCACGCTTGGCACGATGAACATGATTGGCCTGCCCCTGCAACAGATGAGCGTGACGGGGCTGATCGTCGCACTGGGACTTCTGGTCGACGCAGCGATCGTGATGACCGACGAGGTGCGCCGCCGGCTGGGCGATGGCATGGCCCGACAGGAAGCCGTGGCTGACGCGGTGCGACGGCTTTCGGCACCGCTGATCGCCTCGACCGTGACGACGGCGTTGTCCTTCGCGCCGATGATCCTTCTGCCCGGCCCTGCGGGCGATTTCGTCGGCGCGATCGCCATCGCCGTAGTCCTGATGCTGTTCTGGTCGCTTGCCATCGCGCTGACCGTGACCCCGGCCCTTGCCGGCTGGCTTCTTCCGGCGGCAGGATCAGGTGGGCAGGGGATGCGCCTGCCCGCCATCGTGCGCGCGTTCGACGCGTCGCTGCGCTGGTCGCTTGCCCACCCCGTGAAGTCGATCGCACTGTCGCTGATCCTGCCGGTGATGGGCTTTCTGGCGCTGCCGACGCTGACGGCGCAGTTCTTTCCGGGGGTCGAGCGCAACCAGTTCTACATCGAGCTCGACATGCCGGCAGGAACCGCGATCGACGGCACGGCGGACGTCGCGGCCGGCATCGACGCCGACTTGCGCGCAAGGCCCGAGGTCGAAAGCATCTACTGGTCGGTGGGCCGATCCGGCCCCGCCTTCTACTACAACATCGTCGGCAACCGCAGCCGCGAACCCGGCTTCGCGCAGGCCATGGTGACGACCGCGTCCGACGAAGGCGCGGCGATGCTGGTGGCCGGACTGCAGGCCGAACTGGACGCCGCTTATCCCGAAGCGCAGATCATCGTGCGCGGCCTCGTGCAGGGGCCGCCGGTCGACGCCCCGGTCGAACTGCGCGTCGTCGGGCAGGACATCGAAACCCTGCGCGACCTTGGCGACGATCTGCGCGCGACGCTGTCGGGGGTAGAGACCGTGTCGCAGGTCCGCACGGGCGTCAACGGCGGCGCGCCGCAGTTCCGTTTCCAGATCGACGAGGTCGAAGCGCGGCTGCTTGGCTTCGACATCGCCGACATCGCGGCGCAACTCGATGCCGCCCTCGTGGGTGTGACGGGCGGCACGTTGGTCGAGGGGACCGAGCAACTTCCCGTCCGGGTTCGCCTGGGCGACGGGCTGCGCGGCGACATCCAGGCGATCGCGGATCTGCCGATCCTGCTTCCCGACGCGCCAGCGGTCTCGGCGGCCGGTGCATTCCCGGCGGTACCGCTGTCCCGGCTTGCCGCGGCTGCGGTCGAACCGGCCGAAAGCGTCATCACGCGGCGCAACGGCGAACGGGTCAACACCGTGCAGGCCTTTCTTGTCCCGGGCGTCCTGCCAGAAGAGGCTTTGTCCGACGCGCGCGCGATCCTTGACGCCAGGGGCTTCGAGCTGCCGCAGGGCTACCGCCTTGAAATCGGCGGGGATGCCGACGCGCGGTCAAGCACGGTCGGAAACCTCCTGGCGTCATTGGGGATCATCGTCACCCTGACCATCGCGACAGTCGTCCTCACCTTCAACAGCTTCCGACTGACCGCCGTCACCATGGCGGTGGCCGTCCTGTCGGCGGGTCTGTCCATCCTGTCGCTAGCCGTGATGCAGTATCCCTTCGGTATCGTCGCGATCATCGGGGTGATCGGGTCGATCGGCGTCTCGATCAACGCCGCGATCATCATCCTGACCGGCCTTCAGTCCGATCCGCAGGCCGCGGCGGGTGACCGGGCCGCCATGGTCAGGGTGGTCAGCGGGTCGTCGCGCCACATCGTGTCGACCACGGTCACGACCTTCGGCGGCTTCCTTCCGCTGATCCTTGGCGGAGGCGCCTTCTGGCCGCCCTTCGCCGTGGCCATCGCGGGCGGCGTCCTTCTTTCGACGGTCGTATCTTTCTACTTCACGCCGCCGGTCTTTGCGCTGGTTCATCGCCGTGTGCCGCCGCCGGCGGCCACCGAGGGCGAAGGGTCAGGTGACGCGGTGTCCGGGCTGCGTCTTGCGGCCGAATAGGCCGGGGGGCCGGACGCCGCGAGTGTCCATGGTCGCAACGCGCCGCCTTTCGTTGACAGGGTGGGTCTGATCGGTCAGCAAGGGCGCGGTTTTCAGGCGCTAGGATCGGTCGATGAAGATTGCAATGATCGGAACGGGGTATGTCGGCCTCGTGTCGGGGGTCTGCCTGTCGGACTTCGGCCATGAAGTGGTGTGCGTCGACAGCGACCCCCGCAAGGTCGAGATGCTCACGCGGGGCGAGGTTCCGATCTACGAACCGGGCCTCGACACCCTGATGGCGCGCAACGTGCAGGCTGGCCGTCTGTCGTTCACGGGCGATCTGGCGGCAGCCGTTCACGGGGCCGACGCCGTCTTCATCGCCGTGGGTACACCCACCCGGCGCGGCGACGGACACGCCGACCTGACCTACGTCTTCGAGGCCGCGCGGCAGGTGGCCGATGCGCTTGACGGGTATGCCGTCGTCGTGACCAAGTCGACCGTCCCGGTCGGCACCAACCGCAAGGTGGGCGAAATCATCGCCGCGACGAACCCGCAAGCCGAGTTCGACGTCGCCTCGAACCCCGAGTTCCTGCGGGAAGGCGCCGCCATCGACGACTTCATGCGGCCGGACCGCGTCGTCGTGGGCGTCGAGACCACGCGCGCGGCTGACGTAATGCGCGACATCTACCGCCCGCTTTCGCTGCGCGATGCGCCGATCGTGACGACCGACCTCGAGTCCGCCGAGATGATCAAGTACGCGGCGAACGCCTTTCTCGCGACCAAGATCACCTTCATCAACGAGATCGCGATGCTGTGCGAACGCACCGGCGCCGACGTCAAGCAGGTCGCCCGGGCGATCGGACTCGATGGCCGGATCGGGTCGAAGTTCCTGCATGCGGGCCCAGGCTACGGCGGATCGTGCTTTCCCAAGGATACCAGCGCGCTGGCGCGGATCGGCCAGGACAACGGGGTGCCGATGCGCATCACCGAAACCGTCATCGCCGTGAACGACCATGTCCGGCGGCGGATGATCGACAAGATCCTGGACCTCTGCGGGGGATCCGTGAACGGCAAGGCCATCGCCGTGCTGGGCGTCACCTTCAAGCCCAACACCGACGACATGCGCGAGGCGCCCAGCCTGACGATCGTTCCCGCGCTGATCGGGGCGGGCGCGCAGGTCCGCGTGGTCGATCCGCAGGGCCGCCGCGAGGGCGAGAAGCTCTTGCCCGGCGTGACCTGGCTGACCGACCCCTACGAGGCGGCAACGGGCGCCGACTGCGTCACCATCCTGACCGAGTGGAACGAGTTTCGCGGCCTCGACCTTGAACGCCTTGCGGGGGCGATGGCCGTGCCGCGCATGGCGGATCTGCGCAACATCTACGACCCGCGGGACGTCGCGGCCGCAGGCTTCGAGGCCTACGAAGGTGTCGGACGCGGTGGCTTTTCCGCGCCGGCAGCCTAGGGATCTGGCACCCGGTCCGGCTATGGCCGATGTTCCCGGATCGTGATAGCCCCGGCAACGGAACGATGGCCAGCTACGGACGGTATGATGCAAGTCGAACAGACCGCGCTTGACGGGGTGCTCATCCTGACCCCGCGCCGTTTCGGAGACGACCGGGGCTGGTTTTCCGAGGTCTGGAACCGGCGCGCCCTGACCAAGGCCGGGATCACCGCCGATTTCGTGCAGGACAATCACTCGATGAGCCGGGCGAAGGGAACGCTGCGCGGGCTGCACTATCAGGCGCCACCCAATCCGCAGGCAAAGCTTGTCCGCTGCGGCGTGGGCGCGATCTGGGACGTAGCCGTCGACGCCCGGCACGGCAGCCCGACCTACGGGCAGTGGGTCGGCGTGGAACTCAGCGCTGCCAATGGCCGCCAGCTTTTCGTCCCCGAAGGCTTCCTGCATGGCTTCTCGACCCTCTCAGAGGGCGCCGAGGTGCTTTACAAGTGCACCGACTACTACGCGCCCGCGGCGGATGGGACCGTTGCGTGGAACAGCGCGGCCCTTCAGATCGACTGGAAACTCGACCGCCAGCCCGAACTGTCGGCCAAGGACGCCGCCGCGCCCGATTTCGCCGAGTGGAACAGCCCGTTCGTCTGGGAGGGCGCGCGATGAAGATCCTCGTCACCGGCGGACTTGGCTTCATCGGCTCGGCCGTGGTGCGTCTTGCCATCGCGCGCGGGCACCAGATCGTCAACGTCGACGCCATGACCTATGCCGCCTGCGCCGCGAATGTGGCGCCCGTGACAAACAGCCCGGACTATGTCTTCGAGAAGGCCGATATCCGCGATTCCGCTGGAATCGAGACTGTTTTTGCCCGCCATGCACCCGACGCGGTCATGCACCTCGCCGCGGAAAGCCATGTCGACCGCTCGATCGACGGCCCGGGCATCTTCATCGAGACGAACGTGACCGGCACCTTCAACATGCTCCAGGCGGCACGCAGGCACTGGGACTCGGTGGGAAGGCCCGAGGGGTTCCGGTTCCATCACATCTCGACCGACGAGGTCTATGGATCACTTGGCCCCGAGGATCCGCAGTTCACCGAGGACACGCCCTACGATCCACGCTCGCCCTATTCGGCCTCGAAGGCCGCGTCGGACCATCTGGTGCGCGCCTGGGGCGAGACCTATGGCCTGCCGATCCTTGTCACCAACTGCTCGAACAACTACGGACCCTACCACTTCCCCGAGAAGCTGATCCCGAAGTCGATCATCGCCGCCCTCGAAGGCCGGCCGATCGAGGTTTACGGGGCCGGCGAAAACGTGCGCGACTGGCTGTATGTCGAGGACCACGCCGACGCCCTGCTTACCGTTCTGGACAGGGGACAGGTCGGGCGCACCTATAACATCGGCGGCGAGAACGAGGCGCGCAACATCGACCTGGTTCGCGCCTTGTGCCGGATGCTCGACGCGCGGCGGCCCGATGCCGCGCCGCACGAGCGGCTGATCTCTTTCGTGACCGACCGCCCCGGTCATGACCTGCGCTATGCCATCAATCCCGCACGGATGCGTGACGAGCTTGGTTGGCGACCGTCAGTCACAGTCGAAGAGGGCCTTGCGCGCACCGTCGATTGGTACCTTGCGAACGAGGACTGGTGGCGCCCGCTTCTTGACCGCGAGGGCGTCAGGAAAAGGCTTGGAACGGGATGAAGCTTGATTGCTTCAAGGCCTACGACGTGCGCGGGCGGCTGGGCGAAACCCTTGATCCGTCCATCGCGCGCCGGATCGGGCGCGCCTTCGCCGCTCGCCTTCAGCCTGGAACGGTGGTCGTGGGGCACGACGCCCGCGCAAGTTCGCCCTCGCTGAAAGCCTCGCTGATCGACGGACTGCGCGAACGCGGCGCCGACGTGGTGGATATCGGCCTGTGCGGCACCGAAGAGGTCTATTTCGCGACGGCCCATCTGGGTGCGGGCGGCGGTATCATGGTCACAGCGTCGCACAACCCGATCGATTACAACGGCATGAAGCTTGTCGGACCAGGAAGCCGCCCGATCGACCCGGCGACCGAACTGGCCGAGATCCGCGCCCTGGCCGAGGCCGATGCCTATGCCGACGCCCGCGTTCCGGGGAAGTTCAGCCATGGGAAGACCCGCGAGGCCTATGCCGCCCATGTGGCGGGAATGGCCGATGCCGGACGGATCCGGGGGCTGCGTGTGCTGGCCAACGCCGGAAACGGTACCGCCGGCGCGGCCTTTGACGCGATCCTGGCCAACCTGACCGCCCAAGGCGCGGACATCGTGGTCCAGCGGGTGTTCCATGACCCCGATCCGTCATTTCCCAATGGTATCCCCAACCCGCTACTGCCGGAAAATCGGGGCGTCACGGCCAAGGCGGTGCGCGACTTCGGGGCGGACCTTGGTCTGGCGTGGGACGGCGATTTCGACCGCTGCTTCTTCTTCGACGAGACCGGCGCCTTCATCGACGGTGAATACGTTGTCGCCTTGCTGGCACAAGCGGCCCTGGCCGACGAACCCGGCGCAACGATCGTCCATGATCCCCGCGTGATCTGGGCGACGACCGAAACCGTCGCAGCGGCGGGGGGAGAGGCGGTCGTCTCGAAGACAGGGCATGCCTATCTGAAGTCCCGGATGCGCGAGACCGGCGCCGTCTATGGTGGCGAGATGTCGGCCCATCACTATTTCCGCGACTTCTTCTTCTGCGACAGCGGCATGGTGCCTGCGGTGCGGATCATAGCGCTGATCGCTGCAGAAGGTCGGCCACTGTCGTCGCTGGTCGCCGATCTCAGGCGACGGTTCCCGTCCTCGGGCGAAATCAACTTCACGGTTCCCGACCCGATAGCCGCCGTAGAGGCGATGGTGGTGCGCCTTCGAGATGGGGCGATCTCGGTTGACCGACTTGATGGCGCAAGCCTCGATTTCGGAGACTGGCGGATGAACCTGCGGGCCTCGAACACCGAGCCCCTCCTGCGCCTCAACATCGAGACGCGCGGGGATGCAGAACTTCTGACGCGCAAGCTGGACGAGGTGCGCCAGATGATCGAGGGGCAGGTCTAGAACGGCCGACGCGGCCGGGTTGGCACGGCCGCGTCGAGTGTCGGGGGTTCAGACCCAGGGCAGATCAGGGAATGTCGGCCAGAACTTCGTCGTCCAGCGTCACTTCATCGGGCATCTGGTCGCCCAGCACCGGCTGCCCTTCGGTCAGGGCGGCCCAAAGCTCGGCGTTCGCCTGCGCGTCCATCTGGTCGCCAAGGACCGACAGGTTGAACTGCCCGGTGCCCGCGCCCTCCTGACCGACGCGCAGAATAACCTGGTCGCGACCATAGTCGAAGACCAGCCGTGCATCGCGCGCGGCCGAAAGCCCGGTCACGTCGATACCCGAGAATGCGCCGATCAGTTCATCGACCGAAATCAGCGTATGGTCACCCGCTTCGGCCGCAAGACCGCTGAGATCGAGCCGCAGCGTGCCTTCGCCAAGGTTGATGCCGGACGAGACGTTGACCGCCTGATCGAAATTCGCGCCGCTGCGGAACTCGCTGATGGTTCCCAGCTTGCCACCTTCAGCATCGAAGCTCAGAATTCCGCCTTGTTCGAGTCTCAATACAGCCGTGTCTCCGGCGACCCCTTCGAAGCCGACCTTCGCCGTTCCCCCGACGATCTCGATCATGCTGCCGTTCTCAAGATCGAAGCGGGCTCCGTCCGTTGCCAGAAGCGCCTGTCCGTTCGTGATCCGAAGGTCCATGCGACCGTCAATCGCGCCTTTGTTGGCGAACCGGCCGCCATTCAGATCAACGTCCAGAAGCGCGTCGCCATCGTAGCCGTTGATCCAGATCTGACCCGATTCGGCGATCACGAACTGGCCGCCCTTGCCTTCGGCGAGGATGTCGCCGCGGACATCGAGACGTCCGTGGTTCGCCGTCAGTCGCCCGCCGTCGCCGAAATCGAAGTCCTGGATCTTCGTGGTGCCGCCGTACATGACCCAGTTTCCGGCAAGGTCGACACTGTCGCCGGCGAAGGTGCCCGGAAGGTCCTGGGTGGACCAGTTCAGGCGGTTGTCCCAGCGTACGCCATCGGCGAGGTCATTTGGCACGAAACGCAGGGTGTCCTCCTCGAGACGAACGTCGGGCGTCAGCCCGAAGCCTGCCTGGAAGAACTCGATGATCATCTCGGCGTCGGAGACTCCGTCGAAGGCGCCCTGTGCCGACGCGCGCAGGTAGTCGGCAAGATCGGAAATCGAAGCGTTGGGCTTGTCGAGGAGCTGGGCGGTAAAGCGCTGGATCGTGGTGAGGTCCAGGACGTTCGCGTTGAGGCCATCGGTATTGGCGTCCTGGAAGCCGGGATCGCGGTTTGAGCCCCGCCAATTGTAGACGATCGTGTCGTTGTAATAGGCTTCGGTGCCGCCTTTGACCGCGTCTTCGCTACGGGTCTTCTCGGCAAGCTCATTCGGATCATCGGGGTTCGCAAGGTGCGCAACGATGTTGTCGACCCAGGTCGTCAGCGGGGCATAGTCGCCCATGCCGCCGGTAAGCTGGCCATTCGGCCCGCCATAGACGTTGAACCCAGCCGAAGTGACGACGTTGTCGGCGTAAAGCGAATAGTTGCCAATCTTGACGCCGTCGATTTCCTTGCCGCCACTCACGTAAACGGCCGCGTTGTTGTCGAGGAAGACGTTGTCCTCGATGTATGCGCCGCCACGGAACTGGGCCCCGAAGGATGCCGCGCGCATGGTGATGCTGTCCCGGAACGTCACATCCAACGTGTTCGACTGCATGTAGATGTTGTGGCTGTAGATGCTGGGGGGCTGCGGCCCATCCAGCGACATGCCCGGGTCATACCCCTCGACCCATGAGTTATGGTCCCACAAGGTGTTCTCGATCAGAATGCCTTTGGTTTCACTCGAAAAGATCCCGCTGATGCGGTTCGGGGATGCTTCCCAGGACCCGTCCCTGACGGACTCCTCGCGGACAACGTCGAAGATCTCGGAGTTGCGGATCGTGAACCCCTCGGACCTCATGACGGCTATCTCTTCTCCTCTGGATGTGATGTTTTCCATGAGGATGTTGCTGCTGGGATTGAAGGAGGCGCCGGCACCAAGCTCGATATTGCTGAATACGACGTTCGTCGCGCCTTCCTTGATGGCGGTCACCGTCTCCGTCAGGATCGGCTTTTCGCCTTCGCCATAGGACGTGATGTGAATCGGATGCAGCTCGGATTCGCCGGTGATTCCGGCGCGCAGGATGCCGCTGATTTTGTACTCGTAGCCGGCCTCAAGTCGCAGCCAGTGCGACGCGGGTTCCTTTGCCGACGCCTCGGCAAGTGTTCTCCAAAGGCTGTTGGCTGCATCTTCCGCCAACGCCATGCCTTCCGACGCGCCGTATTCGGGATTCGCGGCGAGCCAGGCACCGGTGATCTTGTCGACCGAAAGCCCCTCAAGCGCCGCGATGTCCGAAAGCGTCAGCGCATCATCGCTGCCCGAGACATAGACGTCGCGGTGATTGTCGCCCCATTCGACGATCAGTTCTCCATTCTCATCCGTCTCGAGCATGTAGAAGTCGCCCAGGCCCCAGCCACCCTGCACCGGTCCCTGCAGCACGTTCAGGTCGGCGCGGACGGTCTCGACGGTTCCGTCTGTCCTGGTGATCTCATACTGAAACGCTAGGTCGCCGGTATAGTCGGTACCGGTCAGCACCAAAGCCAGCGACTGGTCGGGGTTGACGGTCACGTTGCCTGCGGCAGGACCTTCGAGGACACGCACCGAGGCGATGTCGTCACCCGAAGGGCGCAGCGTGGTAACGCGACCCGAAAGCACGTCGGACGCGACTTCCGACACGACAACCTCGTTCCCCTGACCTCCGGACGATCCGCTCCCGGCACCACCGGGCTGGGTGGGCGCGACGACGTTGTCAGGATTGCCCTCGGGCGGCGGCGGGGTCGGATCGGGCGATGTCGTGACAGGCGGTGTGGGCGTGGGGTTTCCCTGCGTCCCGCCGCCCGTCGGGTCCCCCTTCGTCCCGGTATCGCCAGGCGTGACCTTGTCAGGTTTGGACGAGGTCGGCATCTTTCCCGAAGCGACGTCGCCGCCCTTGCCCCCGGCACCCGCCATCCCAAGCGCCGATCCGAAAAGGGCCAAAAGCATGATGAGGGGATTCATGATGTGGCGCTCCCCGATCCAAGGGTGGCCACCTGCGCGAGCATTTGGGTCATGGGTTCTCTTCCAGCGTTCTGCGTGGATGACTGAACTACTCGGAACCGGAACAACCTTAATGCGGCGTTAAACTGCGAGTTTGTGGCCAATCTTCGGCGGACCTGCGGCGGCGGGCGGACGATTGTACGTCGCCGTCGCCGCAATCGCAGCGGTGCTTTGACGTCATCTGCATTGGGGAAACAATGGCCGGCAGCTCGCCCTTGAAATTTGCGCAGGAAGCCGCCGCACTCCGGCGGAAATCGGCCATGAATCCGCCGGCGCCCGGCCGTCAAACGTGGTCTCGCGGAGAGATGCCTTGACTCGGGAAAAGACCGCTGGTGCCGAACGCGGCCCGCGCCCGATCCTGGCCCGGGGGTTCGGGGCCCGTGCCCTTACGACAGCGTGGCGGACCATCCGCAGGGAGCGAAAATCCTGTCAGGTCCTGCGAATCGGCAAAACGTAGGCTTTGCCAGGAAAGGGCGACCTCCCGCTCCCGCGCGAGGCATGGCCCCCGATGGCGAAAGCTTCCAGTCGCCCGGCATCACACCGCGACGGGCACCGCCTGCCGGATGGCGAAAACCTCAGTTTCCGTATCCGCGCGGGTTTGCCTTGTGCCAGGCCCAGGCCGTGGCAATGGTGTCCTCGATATAGGTATAGCGCGGCTCCCACCCCAGCTGGGTTTTCAGCTTCGTGGAGTCGGCAACAAGTCGGGGTGGATCGCCCGGGCGGCGGGGGCCCACCTTCTGCGGAATGGGACGGCCAACCACGCGTTCGCAGGCTGCGATGATCTCCCGAACCGACTGCCCCTGACCGGTGCCGATGTTGAAGACCTCGGCCGTCTTGGTGTCTGTGGACTCGATGGCCAGCCGATGGGCCGAGGCAAGATCGTCGGTATGCACATAATCGCGAATGCAGGTGCCATCCGGTGTCGGATAGTCCGTGCCGAAGATCGTGATCGCGGCGCGTTGACCAAGGGCGGCTTGCAGCACAAGCGGGATCAGATGGCTCTCGGGCTGGTGGTCCTCGCCGAAGCGGCCATCGGGATCGGCACCCGAAGCGTTGAAGTAGCGCAGAATTGTGAACCCCAGTCCATAGGCGCCGGCGAAGTCGCGGATCATCCATTCGACCGCAAGCTTGGTGCGGGCATAGGGCGAGAACGGGTCCTGGGGCGTCGTCTCGCTCATGGTGTCGGAGCCTGTCATGCCATAGGTCGCGCAGGTCGAGGAAAACAGCATCCGCCCGACGCCAGCGGCGCGCATGGCGTTGAGCAGGCTGCGTGTGCCGCAAATATTGTTGCCATAGTAGTAGTCGGGGTTCTCGACGGATTCGCCGACATAGGTCGCGGCCGCGAAGTGCATCACCGCCTCGGCACCGAAATCGGCAAGCACCGAGGCAAGCCTTTCGGTATCGGCAATGTCGCCTTCGATCAGCGGATGATCTCCCACCGCGCGGGCGTGCCCCTGGACGAGATTGTCATAAGCCAGTACCTCATGCCCGTGCGCCGCAAGGTGACGAAGGCAGGCGCTGCCGACATAGCCGGCGCCTCCGGTGATGAGGATCTTCATGGCACATCCTTTCGCGACTGGCCTTCCGGACTTCGGCAAACGGCGGACGGAGGCTTATCTGCCGTCGACATCGGCACCGCCGTGGGCGTAGCGGTCGCCGCAGGTCAAGACAGGGCCGCCCTCATCGTTCGCACGGGGCGCGGGACGATCCGCACCGTTGTGGGTGAAGTCGAAGCAGTCCAGGATCGGGACAAACCTCACCTGCGCGCCTCCAACTTTTCCCGATAGAGGTCGAGCAAGCCGTCAATACAGGTTTGAAAGTCGAACTTCTGCACCACATGCTTCCGGCCCGCTTCGGCCAGTCGTTCAGCAAGATCGGGGTCCCGCATGAGCTTTTCCAGCGCATCGGCCAGTCCGGTCGCGTCGTGAGGTTCGACCAGAAGCCCGGTTTCGCCGTCGCGGACCAAGTCTGGAATCCCCACAAGCCGCGTCGACACCGCCGGCAAGCCGCAGGCCATGGCTTCCATCAGCACCTGGGGAAGCCCGTCGACGTCATTGTCCGAGGCCCAGACGCAGGCAAGGCAGTAGACATCTCCGCTGCCAAGGAATGTCGGGATGTCCTCTTGCATCTGGGCCTTGCCGGTCAGGGTCACAAGCTCGGCAAGTCCGGCCGCCGCGATCCGTTCCCGCAAGGCAGCTTCGTCCGGCCCCGAGCCCCCGATGGTGCAGTGGAAATCGACGCCCCGATCCCGCAGGATCGCGCAGGCATCGATCAGGACGGCGAACCCCTTCTTTTCGACAAGGCGCCCCGACGACAGGATGTTGAAAGGCGCCCCCTCGGGCCGGGTGCGGCGGTTCGGCTTGAAATGCGACGTGTCGATGCCGCAGTAGGCGATGTGCATCTGCTCGGGCCGGGCGCCGTTATCGAGGTAGAATTGGCGGTGGAACTCGGAAATGCAGATGATGAACTCGGCCCGCCGGATCTTGTCGACAAGCGCGCAACGGTCCCGGAAAAGATCTGCGGCATGGCCGGTGAAACTGAACGATGTGCCGGTCAGCCATGCGCCATACATCGCCACCGTGCCGGCCGAATGAATCCACTGGGAATGGATGTGGCTGACGTCCTGCCCCCGAAGACCAGCCGCCCAATGGCAGGCGACGACCAGATGCCAGATGCCAACGACGCGGTTGCGGACCGATTCCCGCGGGCCGGTCAGCGCGTTCCAGAGGGCACCGAAGAACCGCCCGCGGAACCGGAAAGGGGCCGCAAGAAGGTCGATCGTCGTTCGGGCAAGCGGCAATGGATAGATATAGCGCGTGTTTGCCCCGATTGACTTGATTTCGATCGAACGAAAGTAATTCGTCTCGGATCGGCGAAGCGCGTGCAGGACGAAGGGTATGCCATTGCGGGCAAGGATGCGCAGCTCGTTGCCAACCCACGGATCCGTCGTGCCTTGAATGGACATGTAGTGAATCATGGAAACCGGCACTGCCTCGAACGCGCTGTGGTGCCATGTACGCGTTGAACAGAATCAGGGCAAGCGATCAACCCCGATTGGGTCCCAAAGGCCTTCCGTAGGGCCCGAAAGGGGCAACAGAGGTGCGGTATTCAGACTTTGTCGACCTTTGGGCGACGCAAGCGGCTGGGCGGCGATCACTTGCCGGGCCACAAGGGTGCCAACTTGCCGAGCTTCTGGCCCGCATGTGCACATTCCGATCGACACCCACGGCATTGTCGCAGATGCACGTCGCGGTCGTGTGCATATGTTGACGGCGGACATCGAGATGCGCGAGAGGGGCTGAGGTGCCGAACGGACATCTCTGGCCCATCTTCCGAAGGTTCGTTAGACCATCGGCGAACGGCTGTTTGCAGAAAGGACAGTCATGATCATCAGTCCGCGGCATGGCTTCGTGTTCGTCCATGTCCCGAAATGCGCTGGCACCTCGGTCAGGACGCAAATCGCCACCTGCGATCCCGATCATATCGCCTTGGCGAATCCTGGCACGCACCCGGTCCTTGGGCGCATCGACTATGGTCACATCCCCTTGACGCAGCTACGCGAGCATTTCCCGACGCACTACGACTATCTCGAGCGGTTCCCTGCCTTCGCAGTGATCCGCGATCCGCTGTCCCGGTTCGGGTCTTCGGTCCGGCAACTGCTGTGGCAGTACGAGCGGACCCCGATGACCATGATCCCTCCCGAGGTCCTGCGTACACGTGTGCTTGAAGTGATCGACCAAGTGGCGGACGAAGTCGACGCGCCATCCGCCCCGATGATCTTCTTCGCCCGGCAGCGGGATTTCGTCTTCGACGGCGCGCGCCGGATGGTCGATCATCTGGTCCCGATCGAACACGTTGCAGACCTTGTCGGCTACCTGTCGCGAAAGACGGGCACGCCCATGGATCCTGACCGCCGCAGCAACCAGAACGTCGATCTGAGGGCGAAATGGCTTGGCCCGTTGGCCTATGACGTGAACGACGCGCTGCGCCGCCGTCTGCCGCCGCAGTGGCACGACCGGATCAAGAGCACGGCTGTCAGACTTCTTGCGTCGCGCAAGAGCGCCGCCGAAACCAGCGGCATACTCGATCTTCCGGAAGTGCGAAGCTTCGTTTCCCGAACCTATGCCGACGACCTTGCCCTGTATCGACAGGCACGGACAGAAGCGCCTGCTCTGATCGCGGGTTTCAAGAGCGGGGACCTTCCGTCCGAAGCGAAGGCCGCCGGCTAGAGAATGCTTGGTCGACTGAAGAACCTTTTTTCCGGCGAAGGATTGGGCGCGCGCGCAAGTCGTGGGACGCTCATCACTATGCTGGGGATATTGGGTGCAAACCTGCTTCGCCTCACCTCGAACCTGGTCCTGACCCGGCTGCTGTTTCCCGAAGCGTTCGGCCTTATGGCGCTGGTGCAGGTGTTTCTGTCCGGTGCGAAAATGTTCTCGGACATCGGACTTCACACGTCCATTGTGCAGCACGCCCGTGGGGACGAACCGGCGTTCATTGACACAGCCTGGACGCTTCAGGTGCTTCGGGGTTTTCTGCTGTACTTCGGCGTCGTCCTGATTTCGCCTTACGTGGCGGCTTTCTATGATGAGCCGCTTCTTGGGGAAATCCTTCCTGTCGCCGGTCTTGGGCTAGTCATCGCGGGCTTCACTCCGTCGAAGATCATGGTCGCAAGCCGCCACCTGCAACTCGGCTGGCAGACCGCCCTGGGACTCAGCAATCAGGCCGTCACGATCCTGGTTTCCGTAGGTCTGGCGCTCTGGCTCCAGTCGGTCTGGGCGATCGTCTTGGGAAATCTCGTCGGCGGAGTGCTTCGGAACTTGGGTCTGCGGATCTACATGCCGGGCAGATCCGATCGGTTTGGCTGGGAATGGAGCGCGGCGAGGGAGCTTGTCGGCTTCGGCAAGTATATCTTCGTCAGCACGCTGGCCAGCTTCGTTGTGGTCAACGGTGACCGCGCCGTCCTGGGCAAGTTCGTGTCGCTCGAGATGTTGGGGGTCTATTCGATCGCCATGTCTCTCGCCGGACTTCCGATGACATACATGGACCGGCTTCGCGGCGCCGTGGTCTTTCCCCTCTACAGCCGCCGTCCGCCGCACGAACACCCCGAGGCCAGGCGCAAGATCTTTCGGGCGCGCTTCATGTTAACCGGTCTTGGGTTTCTGGGCTGTCTTCTGCTTGCGCTCTTCGGGGACATGCTGATCCGCCTGATGTATGATCCAAGGTATTACGCCGCAGGCGGCATCACTGTGGTCGCGGCGGTCAGTCTTCTTCCCATGATCATCGTCTCGACCTATGGAAACATCCTGCTGGCGAACGGGCGATCGGACCGTTTTGCCCTGCTTACCGTGCTGAATTCGGCACTTCGACTGACGGTGCTTTATGTCGGCGTCACACAGTACGGGGTACTTGGCGCGGCTGCCGCCGCCGCGTTTGCAACGTTGCTCCATTATCCGATCCTTGTGGCGCTGACCTGGCGATATCGCGCCTGGGACCCGGTTCACGACGCTGTCTTCGCCGTGATCGCGATCGCGATCGCTTTTCTTGCCTGGTCGATCAACGCGGACGCGATCCTCGCCGTCCCGCGATTCTAGGAGTCACAAGCCGGCTGAGAAATGGGGGACCTGGCGGGCTTCGATCTCGGCCACGGCGCGCGCCCTGCCCATGACCAAGGCGCGGCGCTGATAGGCGCGTATGAAGGCTCGCAACTCGGGATCGTCAAGTTGCCTTTCGCCTCGGAGCCAGGCGCCGAAGTAGCCCTGCAGCATGGCGACCCCGCCAAGAACATAGGGCGGTTCGAAGCTGCGAAAGACTGCGGTGGCGATGAAATACAGCGGGTCGGAGCCCATGAAATACTGCCCGAATCCGTGACGGCGGCGACCGGTATAGATCGAGGTCTGCGACGACCCCATCGGGCGAAGATGCTCGAAGCGCAGATCGGGTTCGTCCCACGACACCGCACGCCATCCCCTCTGCCGCGCCTTGTGGCAGTCGATGGCATCCCACATCACCTCGGGGATGAAGCCGCCGATATCCTCGAAGCAGGCGCGTCGGTAGAGTTTCGTCATGCCAACCGACATCTCGTCACCGCGGCGTTCGGAAACCAGTTTGCCGTTCTGGCGGACATAAGGCTTGCCGGAACAGGTCCCGATGCGCCGATCGGCTTCCATCCGCTCGATCAGGATCTCGAAGTACCGCGGCGGCAGATCCAGATCGAGGTCAAGCTTGCACAGGTACGGAAAACGGTTCTTGGGTATGGTGTCGTAGCCGGCATAGAAGGCCTCGATCACACCCGGGCCGACGGCGCGGTGTCCCCGGTCGCGCTTGGGCACGACGCGGATCCAGTCGTGACGCGTGGCATAGTCGGCAAGGATCGTCGGTGTCTCGTCGGTCGATCCGTCGTCGACGATCACCCAAAGCGCCGGCCGCAGGGTTTGCGAGATCACGCTGTCAAGGGTGTGGACCATGAAGGCCGCCTCGTTCCGACAGGGCGAAATCAGCACGTACTCGCGGCTCTCGGCGGGCCTATCAGCAGTCTTCGCAGTGTCTGGCATGGGATTCCGATCGGACGTTTGACGTCTCGATTACATCACATGGACGGGCGACCGCCAGTGTTGCGATTGGCCGTGCTCAGAACACGGGCGCCCTCGGCACCCCGGATTGGGGGCGGAAATACCCTTCGCAATGCCGACCGGGGCAGGGTGACGGCATAGCCAATCATCCAGATGCCGGAATGCGCTTGAAGACGAAACGACACCGGGCGGATGGTCTCTGACAAGGCTTTCATGCGGTGAACCGAAAGACAGAACCCCGCCCGGATTTTGGGAGGTCCTGTCCCGGAAACCGGGAAACGTATACATCTAGCCAGGGGACATTCGGTCGAAGGGCGCGAAACAGCGGTAGCGATCAGCCCTTGACATCAAGCGTCGTGGGCAGGTCCACTTGTCTGTTTCAGGTGACGCCTTTGGTCGAATCAGCTAGCGTTAACCCTTGTTAACGACTTGTTGGGTGGGGGATACGATGACTGGAATTTTCAAGCGCTTCCGTATGGGAGCGGCGCGTCTTGGTGCGGGTATCCTGCTAGCGATCTTGGCGGTAGCCCCGTCTGCGTCGCAAGCGACGACTTACTACGACTTCCGTTTCACTCTCAGGTATGTTGACGCCTTCTACGTCCGTGCGGCAGTTTCCGGCGATGGCCCTGATGGTTACGAACTACCTCCATTCTCTACGCTTGCAAAGTCGGATGATATCTGGGGGTTTTTGGACCCGTTTGCATACACGCCGGGTCAGGAATGGGATGTTCGGATCAAGGCTGCTGTTGCTAACGATGGCTCTGCAATCGTCGAATGCAGGAACTCGCCAATTGAGTGCAGCGGCTTCTATGGGTTTGAGGAGGTCTTTGGCAATGTGCCGGCCGCCCGTTTCTCAAGGGATGGCAGGATCTCGCTCTGCCTAGGTGTAGACTGCACCATAAACATGTTCGGAACTGTCTCGGTTGGCGGATTCTTTGATTACGGCTGTCAAGACGGCACCTGCTTCTATGGCGGCTTTCGTGAAAATGGTCGCTACCTCGAGCACCGGGACTACCAGCTGCTCTTTGAGGTAACGTCTGTTGAGCCCGTCCCTTTGCCTGCGTCTGCCCTTCTCCTTTTGGGCGCGACTGCCGGTCTTGGCGTGGTGGCGCGACGGTCGTCCAGGAAAGGCGCAACCCGGTGGGTTGCACAATAGGTCGTGAACCGCGAATTTCCGGACCAACATCGCGCGCCTCATGGGGTCTGATCCGCCGATGAGCGTAGGCAGCTATATAAGGTTGCCGTGACGTTCCTGCCGCGGAGCCGTGCCCTTGGGGTGTTCTAGAGGCTCGTCATCTGTGGTGCGAAGACGAGGGCGGGCGCACCTTGCCGCGCGAAGCCCGAGCCGGGTCGACGGCACCGCAAGCGACATGGCGGTTGAGCACGGGTCCGCGGACTGCGGACGGGGGTCGGGGGTCGGTTCATACCCCAGGCGCAACGACGAAGATGGACGCAACGCGAGCAGGCCCAGGCATCGCAAGGTCGATTCACGGGTGGACGACCCGCGCCCGTACTCGCGTAAACTAGTTTAGTGGAATATTTTTTCTGGATTAAGTGGTGCCCAGGAGAGGACTCGAACCTCCACGGCCGTTAAGCCACTGGTACCTGAAACCAGCGCGTCTACCAATTCCGCCACCTGGGCAGGTGTCGTGGAAGCGGCAGATATCTCCGCCCCGAGAGAGTGTCAACGGGTTTGATGCGGCGCGGTGTTGCCTTGTTCAGCGCGCGCGGGGAAGCTATGGACGAAGCTGACCAAAGACAGGATTTCCCAATGTCCCAGCTCGTGACCATTTTCGGCGGTTCAGGCTTTGTCGGGCGCTACATCGCCCGTCGCCTTGCGCGCGAGGGCTGGCGTGTCCGCGTCGCCGTGCGTCGACCGAACGAAGCCTTGTTCGTCAAGACCTATGGCGTCGTGGGGCAGGTCGAACCCGTTCTGGCGAACATCCGCGACGACACCAGCGTTGCCGCCGCGATCGCCGGTGCCGATGCCGTCGTCAACTGCGTGGGCATCCTGTCCGAGGATGGCCGGAACACGTTCGACGCCGTTCAGGCCGGCGGGGCCGAGCGTGTTGCCCGCCTGGCCGCCGAGGCGGGTATCTCGCGGTTCGTGCAGATCTCGGCCATCGGCGCCGACGCGGGAAGCGACAGCGCCTACGCGCGCTCGAAGGCGGAAGGCGAGGCAGCGGTCCTTCGCCACAGGCCGGACGCCGTGATCCTGCGGCCGTCCATCGTCTTCGGGGCCGAGGACGCCTTCTTCAACCGCTTTGCCGGGATGTCGGTGCTATCGCCCGTGCTGCCGATCGTCGGGCCCGCAACGAAGTTTCAGCCGGTCTACGTGGACGATGTCGCGCAGGCGGCCGTCATGGGCGTGCTGGGCACGGCCAAACCGGGCACCTACGAACTTGGCGGGCCCGAAGTCGCCACCTTCCGCGAGCTTATGGCCGACATGCTGGACATCGTGCGTCGCCGCAAGCTTGTGCTTGGCCTGCCGCTTTGGCTGGGGCGGGCGATGGGGGCGGCGTTCGATTTCCTCGGAGCCATCACTCTGGGCCTGATCAAGGGCCCGATCACCCGCGACCAGGCGCGCAACCTCGGACGCGACAATGTCGTGGCGGACGGCGCCCGCGGGTTCGCCGATCTTGGCATTGCGCCGACGGCGATGGAGGTGGTGCTGCCCGATTACCTGTGGCGCTTCCGCCCCTCGGGGCAATATGCCGAGATCAAGGATTCCGCCCGCCACCTGAAGCGGGGCTAGGCATAGGCGATCCAGAGCAGGACGGCCCCAAGGACCAACCGGTAGATCACATAGGGTGTGAAGCTGACCGTTCTGAGAAGGCGCATCATCAGGCTTAGCGCCAGAAGCGCCGCGAAGAACGCAAAGACCGCCGCGATTGCCCCGTCCCGCGCCACGTCCGCATTGGCGTCCGCGACAACCTCTGCGCCGAGAAGAACGCCCGAGGCCATGATCGTCGGAATCGACATCAGCATCGACAGCTTCGCCGCGTCGTGCCGGGCGTAGCCCAGATACCGCGCCGCCGAGATGGTGATGCCCGATCGCGACGTTCCCGGAATCAACGCCACCACCTGCCAAAGCCCCATCACCACGGCGTCCCGGATCGACCAGCGATCGGCCGTCTTTTCCACGGCGCCCTTCTGATCGGTCCAGTAAAGGACGATGCCGAAGATGATCATCGTCCAACCGATCACGGCGGTCGAACGCAGCAGATCGTCGATCCCGGTCAGATTGAAGATCAGACCGACGACGACCACGGGGATCGTCGCGACGGCAAGACACAGCGCAAGCCACGTCTCCTGGGAATTGATCTGCCAGCGCAGCAGCCCGGGAATGCCCCGCAGGGCCTTCTTCACGTCCGCCCAGAAATACAGCACCACCGCCGCAAGGGTGCCGACATGAACCGCGACGTCGATGGTCTGACCCTGATCCTGAAGGCCGGTGAGGCTGGGCAAGAGAATCAGGTGACCCGACGATGAAATGGGCAGAAACTCGGTAAGTCCCTGAACGACCGCGACAAGAAGAAGATGAAGAAGGGACATCGGGCATTCCGCCGCTGCGCTGCTGGCGCCACCCTAAACCTCTGATCCTGAATGGAAAGGGGAAGATTAGGTCACTATTTATGACCTATTACTTCGGCGCCGCGGCGAAACCCATGCCCCGTCGGTGTGGGGCATCATATTTTAGGTCAGTAGATTTGCCTTTTATTTTGTTCTGGCAGGCCGTAAACAGTCGCCCTGACGACGATGCGAGGATGGGACCATGGCCGAGAACCCGATGCTCAAGTTCGTGACCGTGCCGCGCGACATGCCGGAAAAGCGCGATGCCGCCGCGCGCCGGTCCGACTTCGACGAGATCTACGGCGAGTATGCGCGCGAGAAGGCGGAAGAGCAGGCGTCTCGCTGCAGCCAATGTGGCGTGCCCTATTGCCAGTCGCATTGTCCGCTGCACAACAACATCCCCGATTGGCTGCTGCTGACCGCCGAGGGGCGGCTGCGCGAGGCCTACGAGATCAGCCAGGCCACGAACACCTTCCCCGAGATCTGCGGCCGCATCTGCCCGCAGGACCGCCTGTGCGAAGGCAACTGCGTGATCGAGCAGTCGGGTCATGGCACCGTCACCATCGGATCGGTCGAGAAATACATCACCGACACCGCTTGGGAGGAAGGCTGGGTCCAGCCGATCCGCCCCGCCACCGAGCGTCCCGAAAGCGTCGGAATCATCGGCGCGGGGCCCGGCGGACTGGCCGCGGCCGATAGGCTTCGCCGGGCAGGCGTGCAGGTGACGGTTTACGACCGCTACGATCGCGGCGGCGGCCTGATGACCTATGGCATCCCGGGCTTCAAGCTTGAAAAGGATGTCGTGATGAAGCGGATGGACCAGCTTCAGGACGGCGGCGTCGAGTTCGTGCTGAACTGCAACGTGGGCGAAGACATCAGCTTCGACGCGATCCGCGGCAAGCACGATTCGGTGCTGATCGCCACGGGCGTCTACAAGTCGCGCGAGTTGCAGGCGCCCGGCAGCGGCGCGGACGGCATAGTGCGGGCCATCGACTATCTGACCGCCTCGAACCGCAAGGGATTCGGCGACGACGTTCCCGAATTCGATTCGGGCGAACTTGACGCGGACGGCAAGCGGGTCGTCGTGATCGGCGGCGGTGACACGGCCATGGACTGCGTGCGCACCGCGATCCGTCAGGGCGCCGAAAGCGTGAAATGCCTGTATCGCCGCGACCGCGCCAACATGCCGGGTTCGCAGCGCGAGGTCGCCAACGCCGAGGAAGAAGGCGTGGAATTTGTCTGGCTTTCGGCGCCCAGGGGCTTCCGCGGGGAAGAGGTCGACGGCGTGATCGTGTCGAGGATGCGCCTTGGCGCGCCCGACGCAACGGGCCGCCAGATGCCGGAAGAGATCGAGGACGCCGACTATGTCGAAGAGGCCGACATGGTCATCATGGCTCTGGGCTTCGAACCCGAAGACCTGCCCGCGCTCTGGGGGGTCGAGGGGCTGGAGGTCACCCGCTGGGGCACGATCAAGGCCGATTTCCGCACCCATGCGACAAGCCTTCCGGGCGTCTACGCCGCCGGCGACATCGTGCGCGGTGCAAGCCTTGTGGTCTGGGCGATCCGCGACGGGCGCGAGGCGGCCGACGCGATGCTAGACTACCTCAGCGCAAGCGCGAAGGTGGCCGCCGAATGAACGGCGAACGGACCGAGGGCGCCGGCTGCCTGTGCGGCGCGGTGCGAGTCACGGTCCGGAACCGACCGGCGGCCTATGGCATCTGCCATTGCCGGATGTGCCAGCGCTGGTCCGGCTTGGTGTTTGCCGCGGTCAACTGCCCGCCCGACCGTGTCGAGATCGCGGGGGCCGACCACATCGCGACCTATCAATCCTCGGACTGGGCGGAACGTGCGTGGTGCACACGCTGCGGATCGCACCTGTGGTACCGTGTAACCTCGAAGGGCGCCCATCAGGGCGACTACGAGATGCCGATCGGGTTGTTCGACAACCCCGACGGATTCATCCTCGAGCGTGAAATCTTCATCGACCGCAAATCTGACGCTTTCGACATTGCCGGGACCCACCCCCGCATGACCGAGGCCGAGGTCTTCGCCATCTATGGCGCCGACAGCAGTGGAGCCTGACATGACAAAGTATGACGCAGAATGGGTTGCCGCCGAAACGGCCCGCCGCGCCTGGATGGCCGAGCACTCGCTTTACCGCGACGAGGACGAACATGCCTCGTGCGGGGTGGGGCTTGTCGTGTCGATCGACGGCAAGAAAAGCCGCAAGGTGGTCGAACACGGGATCACCGCGCTGAAAGCGGTCTGGCACCGCGGCGCGGTCGACGCCGACGGCAAGACCGGCGACGGCGCCGGCATCCATGTCCAGATCCCGGTTCCCTTCTTCTACGATCAGATCAAGCGCACCGGGCACGAGCCGCGCAAGAACGAGATGATCGCCGTGGGCCAGGTCTTCCTGCCCCGCACCGACTTCGGCGCGCAGGAAACCTGCCGGACCATCGTCGAATCCGAAGTCCTGCGCATGGGCCATTACATCTACGGCTGGCGCCATGTTCCGGTCGATGTCAGTGTGCTGGGCGAAAAGGCCAACGCCACCCGGCCCGAGATCGAGCAGATCCTGATCTCGAACGCGAAAGGCGTGGACGAAGAGACCTTCGAACGCGAGCTTTACGTGATCCGCCGCCGCATCGAAAAGGCCGCCGCCACCGCCCATGTCGGCGGGCTCTACATCTGCTCGCTCTCGTGCCGGTCGATCATCTACAAGGGCATGATGCTGGCCGAGCAGGTCGCCGAGTTCTATCCCGACCTCAAGGACGATCGCTTCGAATCCGCATTCGCGATCTATCACCAGCGCTACTCCACCAACACCTTTCCCCAGTGGTGGCTGGCGCAGCCCTTCCGGATGCTGGCCCACAACGGCGAGATCAACACGCTCAAGGGCAATCTCAACTGGATGAAAAGCCACGAGATCCGCATGGCTTCGGCGACGTTCGGAGAGATGGCCGAGGATATCAAGCCGATCGTCGCCCCGGGCGCCAGCGACTCGGCCGCACTTGACGCGGTCTTCGAAGTGCTTGTGCGCGCCGGCCGCAACGCGCCGATGGCCAAGACGATGCTCGTGCCCGAAAGCTGGTCGAAGCAGGCGGTCGAACTGCCGCAGGCCTGGCGCGACATGTATTCCTACTGCAACTCGGTGATGGAGCCCTGGGACGGCCCCGCCGCCCTGGCCATGACCGACGGGCGCTGGGTCTGCGCCGGGCTTGACCGCAACGGCCTGCGCCCGATGCGCTACGTCGTGACCGGCGATGGCCTTGTCATCGCCGGGTCCGAAACCGGGATGGTGCCGATCGACGAGGCGACGATAAAGGAAAAGGGCGCGCTTGGCCCGGGCCAGCTTCTGGCCGTCGACATGGCCGAGGGCCGCCTTTACCACGACACCGAGATCAAGGACCGGCTCGCGGCTTCGCAGCCCTTCGGCGAGTGGGTCGGCAAGATCAACGAACTTGACGAAGCGCTGGGGAAGGTCAGCGAGAAGCCGCTGTTCACCGGGGCGGAACTGCGCCGGCGACAGATCGCGGCCGGCTATACCATGGAAGAGCTGGAGCAGATCCTTGCCCCCATGGCCGAGGACGGGAAAGAGGCGCTGGCCTCGATGGGCGACGATACGCCCAGCGCGGTCCTGTCCAAGCAATACCGCCCGCTGTCGCATTATTTCCGGCAGAACTTCAGCCAGGTCACGAACCCGCCGATCGACAGCCTGCGGGAATACCGGGTGATGAGCCTCAAGACCCGCTTCGGCAACCTCAAGAACGTGCTCGACGAGGACTCGAGCCAGACCGAGATCCTCGTTCTCGACAGCCCCTTCGTGGGCAACGCCCAGTTCGACGAGCTTGAACGGCAGTTCAACGCACCGATGACGCGGATCGACTGCACCTTCCCCGCAGGCAGCGGTCCGAACGGCCTGCGCGATGCGCTGCACCGCATTCGCGCGGAAGCCGAGGATGCCGTGCGCTCGGGCGCGGGCCATCTTGTGCTGACCGACCAGGATCAGGGACCCCAGAAGGTCGGAATGCCGATGATCCTTGCAACCAGCGCCGTGCATTCCTGGCTGACGAAGAAAGGCCTGCGCACCTTCTGTTCGCTCAACGTCCGCTCGGCCGAGTGCATCGACCCGCATTACTTCGCGGTCCTGATCGGCTGCGGCGCAACCATCGTGAACGCCTATCTTGCCGAAGATTCGATCGCCGACCGGATCGAGCGCGGGCTGATCGACGGAACCCTGACCGAAGCCGTCGCGCGGTACCGCAACGCCATCGACCAGGGCCTGCTCAAGATCATGTCGAAGATGGGCATCTCGGTCATCTCGTCCTATCGCGGCGGCCTGAACTTCGAGGCGGTGGGCCTGAGCCGTGCGATGGTCGCCGAGTATTTCCCCGGGATGCACAGCCGGATTTCCGGCATCGGGGTCACGGGCATCCAGACCAAGGCCGAGGAAGTGCATGCCAAGGGCTTCCTTGGCGGCGCCGACGTCCTGCCGATCGGGGGCTTCTACAAGGCGCGCCGCTCGGGCGAGACCCACGCGTGGGAGGCGACGTCGATGCACATGCTGCAGACGGCGGTCGCGCGCGGGTCCTTCGAGATGTGGAAGCAGTACTCGGCCAAGATGCGGGCGAACCCGCCGATCCACCTGCGCGACCTTCTCGACATCAAGCCGCTGGGCAAGCCCGTGCCGATCGAAGAGGTCGAATCGATCACCTCGATCCGCAAGCGCTTCGTGACCCCGGGCATGTCGCTGGGCGCCCTGTCGCCCGAAGCGCACAAGACGCTGAACGTCGCCATGAACCGGATCGGCGCCAAGTCGGATTCGGGCGAAGGCGGCGAGGATCCCGCGCATTTCCACCCCGAACCCAACGGCGACAATCCGTCCGCCAAGATCAAGCAGGTGGCCTCGGGCCGCTTCGGCGTGACGGCCGAATACCTCAACGCCTGCGAAGAGCTCGAGATCAAGGTGGCCCAGGGCGCCAAGCCCGGCGAAGGCGGCCAGCTTCCGGGCATGAAGGTGACCGAACTGATCGCGCGCCTGCGTCATTCGACGCCGGGTGTGACGCTCATCAGCCCGCCGCCGCACCACGACATCTACTCGATCGAGGACCTGGCGCAGCTGATCTACGACCTCAAGCAGATCAACCCGCGCGCCAAGGTGACGGTCAAGCTGGTGGCCGCCTCGGGCGTCGGCACGATCGCGGCGGGCGTCGCCAAGGCCAAGGCCGACATCATCCTGATCTCGGGCCACAACGGCGGCACCGGCGCCAGCCCCGCGACATCGATCAAATACGCGGGTCTTCCCTGGGAGATGGGTCTGACCGAGGCGCACCAGGTTCTTGCGATGAACAAGCTGCGCGACCGGGTGACACTGCGCACCGACGGCGGTCTGCGCACCGGGCGCGACATCGTCATGGCGGCGATGATGGGGGCCGAGGAATACGGCATCGGCACCGCCGCGCTGATCGCGATGGGCTGCATCATGGTGCGCCAGTGCCAGTCGAACACCTGCCCGGTGGGCGTCTGCACCCAGGATCCCCGCCTGCGCGAGAAGTTCACGGGAAGCGCGGACAAGGTGGTGAACCTCATCACCTTCTACGCCCAGGAAGTGCGCGAAATCCTCAGCCAGATCGGCGCGCGCTCGCTCGACGAAGTGATCGGACGTGCGGATCTGCTGACCCAGGTCAGCCGGGGGTCGGCGAATCTTGACGATCTCGACCTGAACCCGCTTCTGATCACGGTCGATGGATCGGGCGACATCGTCTATGACCGCTCGAAGACGCGCAACGTCGTGCCCGACACGCTTGACGCGCAGATCGTGACGGACGCCGCGCGCTTCCTCAACGATGGCGAGAAGATGCAGCTGCAATACGCGGTTCAGAATACGCTCCGGACCATCGGCACGCGCACATCGAGCCACATCGTCCAGCGATTCGGGATGCGCAATTCGCTTCAGCCCGATCACCTGACGGTCAAGCTTCAGGGATCGGCCGGGCAGTCGCTGGGCGCCTTCGCCGCGCCGGGCCTCAAGCTCGAGGTTTCGGGCGACGCCAACGACTATGTCGGCAAGGGACTGTCGGGCGGGACAATCGTGGTGCGCCCGCCGATGCACTCGCCGCTCGAGGCGGCGGCGAACACGATCATCGGCAACACCGTGCTTTACGGCGCGACGGACGGCTACCTCTTCGCCGCCGGTCGCGCGGGCGAACGCTTCGCGGTGCGGAACTCGGGCGCGAAGGTCGTGGTCGAAGGCTGCGGATCGAACGGGTGCGAATACATGACCGGCGGCGTCGCGGTCATCCTCGGCTCGATCGGCGCGAACTTCGGGGCCGGCATGACCGGGGGCATGGCCTACCTCTATGACCCCGAGGGCACCGCCGAGGCGATGATGAACCTCGAGACGATCGTGACCTGCCCGGTGACGGTCGACCATTGGGAGGCCCAGCTGAAGTCCCTGATCGAACGGCACCTGTCCGAAACCGGCAGCCGTCGGGCGGCCAGCATCCTCCAGGACTGGGACAGCGAGCGTCGGCATTTCCTGCAGATCTGCCCGAAGGAGATGATCGGCAAGCTTTCGCACCCGCTGGCCATCGCGCGGCAGGCGATCCCCGCAGAGTGATCTGCGCCCGGGTTCTTCTGGCCGAAAATACCTCTGCCGGAGGCACCGGCGCCGCAGGCGCCGGTTCCCCTGGGTCGGCTGCGGGGATATAAGCGCGCCGTGGCGAAGACGACCGCGAAACCCTCGAAGGCGCGCAGGAAGAAAGCCGCGGCGCCGATGCGCCCCCTGTCGCTTCGGCAGGGCCTGCGGTGGCTTGTGCGTGGGGTCCTGGCGGTTGCGGCGGTTTTCCTGGGCCTGATCGTCCTCTTCTCTGTCCTGCGTCCGCCGACAACCCCCTATATCCTGGCCGAGGGCTGGCGGCACGGCGGGGTCGAGCGGACCTGGGTGCCGTTCGAGGACATCGCCCCGATCATGGCGCGAACCACGGTGGCCGCGGAGGACGCGAACTTCTGCCTGCACTGGGGCTTCGACATGGCGGCGATCCGGACAGCGCTCGAGGCCGGGGCCGGGCGTGGGGCGTCGACGCTGAGCCAGCAGACCGTGAAGAACGTATTTCTGTGGCACGGCCGAAGCTGGCCCAGAAAGGCGCTCGAGGCGTTGATCACGCCCGTCGTCGAGCTGATCTGGACCAAGCGCCGCATCCTCGAGGTCTATCTCAACGTCGCCGAGTTCGACCAGGGCGTGTTCGGCGTGGACGCGGCAGCACGTCACTATTTTGGCGTTTCGGCCGCCGATCTTTCCCCGACGCAGGCCGCGCGGCTTGCGGCGGTGCTGCCGGACCCTAAGGGGCGGTCGGCCTCGCAGCCGTCGGCCTTCGTGCAGCGGCGGGCCTCGGCGATCCTTGATGGGGCCGAGACAATCCGCCGGGACGGCCGCGCGGCCTGCTTCGAGGATTGAACCCGGCAGCCTTTCACGGCATTGAGGGGCCAACCGGAGCCTGCGACACGCGATGAACCGTCTCTACCACGTCCCCCTCTCGCCCTTCTGCCGAAAGGTCCGCCTGAGCCTTGCCGAAAAGCGCATCGAGGTCGATCTCGTCGAGGAACGCTATTGGGAGCGCGACCTTGACTTCATGCGGCGCAACCCGGCCGGAAAAGTGCCGGTTCTGAAGATCGACGGCCGCACCCTGAGCGAAAGCGCGGCCATCTGCGAGTACCTCGAAGAGACCCATCCCGAGCCCTCCCTGATGCCGAAGGGCGCGGCCGAGCGTCACGAGGTGCGCCGGCTGGTCGCCTGGTTCGACGACAAGTTCCACCACGAGGTGACGTCGAAGCTGCTGTACGAGCGGGTGAACAAGAAGATCACCGGGCAGGGATACCCCGACAGCACCAACGTGAAGGCCGGCGCCAAGGCGATCAAGTATCACCTCGACTACATGGGCTGGCTGCTTGAACAGCGGCGGTGGCTTGCCGGGGACGCCATGAGCCTTGCCGACTTCGCCGCGGCTGCGCATCTGTCGTCGCTGGACTATATCTCGGACGTCGACTGGAACCGGAGCCCGCATGTCAAGGACTGGTACGCCAAGATCAAGTCGCGGCCTGCCTTCCGCAGCATTCTGGCCGACGCCGTTCCCGGCTTTCCGCCTCCGCAGCATTATGCGGATCTGGATTTCTGACCCGAGGTGCGGAAGGGGGCTCTGCCCCCGTCGCTGCGCGACTCCCCCGGAGTACTTCGAAAGAGAAGACGCGCTGTGAGCGAGGGGCTGAAGGCACGCCTTGAGGCTCAGGCCCTGGCGGAAGGCTTTGCCCGGATGCGGATCACGACGCCCGGAGCCGTCCCCGAAGTGCCCGCGCGCCTTGCGGCGTTTCTGGCAGCCGGTCGACACGGCCAGATGACCTGGCTGGCCGAGAGGGCGGACTGGCGGGGGAACCCGGCGGCTCTCTGGCCCGAGGCGAAATCGGTGATCATGCTGGCGGAGCCCTATACGCCCGCCGAAGATCCGCTGGCCACGCTTGAGAGGCGCGATCGTGCGACGATCTCGGTCTATGCCCGGAATCGTGACTATCACGACGTTCTGAAGAAGCGGCTGAAACGGCTTGCGCGCTGGCTGATCGCCGAGGCCGGGGGCGAGGTGAAGGTCTTCGTCGACACGGCCCCGGTGCCGGAGAAGGCGCTGGGCCAAGCAGCAGGCCTTGGCTGGCAGGGCAAGCACACCAACCTTGTCAGTCGCGAGTTGGGCAACTGGTTCTTCCTTGGGGCGATCTTCACGACGGTCGAGCTTCCGGTCGACGCGCCCGAGACCGATCACTGCGGGTCCTGCCGCGCCTGTCTGGACATCTGTCCCACCGATGCCTTTCCGGCGCCCTACCAGCTCGACGCGCGGCGCTGCATCTCGTACCTGACGATCGAGCACCGGGGACCGGTGGACATGGCGCTGCGGCCGCGGCTTGGAAACCGGATCTACGGCTGCGACGACTGCCTTGCCGTCTGCCCCTGGAACAAGTTCGCAGTGGCGGCGCAGGAAATCGCCTATTCCGCGCGCGAAGATCTGGCCGCCCCGCGACTGGACGAACTCGCGTCGCTTGACGATGCCGGGTTCAGGGCGCGCTTTGCCGGCAGCCCGATCAAGCGGATCGGTCGCGACCGCTTCGTTCGCAATGTTCTTTACGCCATCGGAAACTCGGGCGATCGGGCCCTTCTGGCGACGGCGGAGCGGTTGCGGGACGACCCCGATCCGACCGTGGCCGACGCGGCGCAGTGGGCGGTGGGACAAATGCGAACGATGTGATATGTTGGTGCTCCCTGGCAGGACGCCAGCAAGAACGGAGAGAGTCATGGGCAAGCACATCATCGACCATCCCCGCAGCCGCGACGGCAAGGCCATGCGCCGGTTCGCGCAGCTTGACGCCTTGATGCGGGCCGCGCCCCGCAAGCAGGCAGAGGTGTTGCGCCGGATGCCGAAAAAGCTGGACGGCGGCACGCGCCTGCGGCGCTACCTCTGGATCGAGCGCCACGCCGAATAACGACTCGCGATCGTTCGTGGCGCACCTGGCGCAGACGCCCGTGGAATAGTCCGCGCAGCAAGAAAGATGCCTGCGGACCGCGACCGTCCCGTCGCCGGCACCCTGTCCGACCTGGAGCGCCGGGACTTGAGGAAGCTGCGCGCTTGGTGCGGGCTTTCACAGGGCGCCTTCGGCGCGCATCGACGTCAGTGGTTTTCCCACCCGTCCGGATCGGCTAGTCGGAGGGCATGTCGCCCCTGCGCGGAATCCTTCTGATGATTGCGTCCGTGACCCTGTTCACGGTCATGTCCGCGATGATCAAGGCGGCCGTGCGGATCCCGCCGGGCGAAGCGGTCTTCTTCCGATCGGTCGTCACGATCCCCGCCATGCTGATCTGGTTCGGGCTGCGTGGCCAACTGCGCGAGGCGCTGGGCACGCGCAACGGGTGGGGTCACGCCCGGCGCGGCATCATCGGAACCGTCGCCATGGGCCTGGGGTTTGCGGGGCTGAAGTTCCTGCCCCTGCCCGAGGTCACGGCCCTGCAGTTCGCGACGCCGATCTTCACGCTGATCTTCGCGGCCTTCATGCTGGGCGAACGGTTCCGGCTGATCCGGGCGGCCGCGGTCCTTGCGGGTCTGGTCGGCGTAGTGATCATCCTCTGGCCGCGGCTGACCATCGAAGGCAACCAGGCCGAGTTGATCGGCGCGACGCTGGTGCTGGCCGCGGCCGGCTGTGCGGCGTTGGCGCAGATCTTCGTCAAGCGCATGACCGGGACCGAGGCGCCGACCGCCATCGTGTTCTACTTCGCCGTCACCGCGACCAGCCTGTCGCTTCTGACGCTGCCCTTCGGCTGGGTCCTGCCGCAGGGCATCGAATGGGTCTGGATGATCGGGGCCGGTGTCGTGGGTCTGGGCGGACAGATCCTGCTGACCGCAAGCTACCGTCATGCCGAAGTCAGCGTCCTTGCGCCCTTCACCTATGTCGCGATGATCTGGTCGCTTCTTTTCGGCTGGTTCTTCTTCGCCGAGGCGCCGACCCCTCAGATCCTTGGCGGGGCGGCGCTGGTCATCGCATCCGGCGTGGTGATCTTCCTGCGCGAACGGCAGCTTGGCCTCAGACGCGCCGCCGAGGCCAAGCTGCGGGCAAAGGGGATGCAGTAGGAACGCCGCCTGGGGTCAGCTGCGGACCAGCGTCTCGTAGGCGTCCGATATCCCGCGCGTCAGGGCGCCGACCTCGAAGGTGTAGGTGCCGATCTGGCCCACGGGCGTGACTTCGGCAGCGGTTCCCGTCAGCCAGCATTGCTGGAAGGTTTCAAGCTCTCCCGGCAGGATGTGGCGCTCGTGCACCTTGATCTGCCGCTCGCGCAGCATGGCGATGACCGTCTGCCGTGTCAGCCCGTTCAGGAAGCAGTCCGGCAGCGGGGTGTGGACCTCGCCGTCCTTCACGAAGAAGATATTCGCCCCGGTCGCTTCGGCGACATAGCCGCGGTAGTCCATCATCATTGCGTCCGAGCAGCCTTTCGACTCGGCCTCGTGCTTGGACATCGTGGCGATCATGTAAAGACCGGCGGCCTTGGCCTGGAAGGGGGCCGTGGCCGGATCGGGCCGGCGCCACTTGGCGATGTCCAGCTTCGCGCCTTTCATCTTGGCGTCGCCATAGTAGTTGCCCCAGGCCCAGGCCGCGACGGCCATGCGGACCGGGTTTCGACGCGAGGCGACACCCATGTCTTCGCCCGCGCCGCGCCAGGACACCGCGCGGACATAGGCGTCGGTCAGGCCGTTTGCCTTCAGCACGGCCTCCTTCGCGGCCTCGATCTCGTCGATCGTGTAGGGGATCTCGAAGTCGATCAGGTTGGCGGACTTTTTTAGCCGCTCGGAGTGTTCGCGGGACTTGAAGATGCGCCCGCCATAGCAACGCTCGCCCTCGAAAACCGACGAGGCATAGTGCACGGCGTGGGACAGGATGTGGATGTTCGCGTCGCGCCAGGGCACAAGCGCGCCATCCATCCAGATCATGCCGTCGCGGTCATCGTAAGATCCAGCCATCCTGCGTCCTTTCCCCGGGCTATCGCGCCCTTTTTGCGATTATTGCGCTGGTTAGGTCCGCTTCGGACATAAAGTTGCGCAAAATTCGCCGATCGCTAGCAGTTGAGTCTTGGAATGTCAACAACACTGACATAAACTCGCTCAGGAATTGAGCGGCGAGGGAACGATGGCCGAAGGTGGAGGAAGCGGCGGGGAAAGCCTGCTTTTCCTGACCGACGAACAGCTTCGCAAGGGCATCGAGGCGATGTTCTTCGCCTACAGGGGCTTCACCGCCGATCCCGACCGCATCCTGTCCGAATACGAATACGGGCGCGCCCATCATCGCGCGCTGCACTTCATCAACCGCAACCGCGGCACGACGGTGAACAACCTGCTGGCCATCCTGGGGGTGACGAAACAGTCGCTTAACCGGGTGCTCAGGGCCCTGATCGACGACGGTCTGGTGGAAAGCCGCATCGGGGCGCGCGACAAGCGCGAGCGGAACCTATTCCTGACGCCCGCCGGAGAGGAGCTTGAGCGGAAGCTGTCGGATGCCCAGCGCGACCGGATGCGGTCGGCCTACCGGACGGCCGGACCGGTGGCCGTGGCGGGCTTCCGGCAGGTTCTCGAGGCGATGATGGACCCCGAGATGCGGCGCCACTTCAACGCCCGGACGGACGGCGAGGCATGACCGATACCGACATCCATCTTCTGATCGTCGACGACGACGAGCGCATTCGCGGGCTTCTGCAGAAGTTCCTGATCCGCAGCGGCTTCTGGGTGACGGCCGCCCGCGACGCGGCCCATGCGCGGCGGCTTCTTCAGGGCCTCGACTTCGACCTGATCGTTCTTGACGTCATGATGCCCGGCGAGGATGGCATCAGCTTCACCCGATCGTTGCGGGAAGAGCGCGACGTTCCCATCCTTCTTCTGACCGCCAAGGGCGAGACAGAGAACCGCATCGCCGGGCTTGAGGCGGGGGCGGACGATTATCTTCCCAAGCCGTTCGAACCCAAGGAGCTTCTGCTGCGCATCAACGCGATCCTGCGCCGCGCCCCGCCCGCCGATGCCGCGGCGTCAAGGCCGAAGGTGCTGCATCTCGGGGCCGTGCGCTATGATGTCGAACGCGGCGAGCTTTGGCAGGGCGACCATCCGGTTCGCCTGACCGCGACCGAGGCGCAACTGATGCGGATCTTCGCCGCCCATCCGGGCGAGGCGCTGTCGCGCAACCGCCTTGTCGACGATCTTGGCCGTGGTAACGGCAAGGACGGGGAGCAGGCGCAGGAACGCGCTGTCGACGTCCAGATCACGCGGCTGCGCCGGAAGATCGAACGCGATCCGCGCCAGCCACGCTATCTGCAAACCGTGCGCGGCTCGGGGTACATGCTTGCGCCGGACTGACATCACGGCCGCGGCGCAGCCTGTGCCGCCGTCGTGATCCGTCGCGCGGGCCGGCTTGAAGTGCCGCGCGCTCGGTGACAGTGTCGGCGCCGAATCCGGAGGCACAGACATGATCGAAAGACGCGAATTCTACATCGACGGCGCATGGGTCGCCCCGACTGCATCGCGCGACTTCACCGTCATCAACCCATCGACCGAAGAGCCGGCCGCCGTCATCTCGCTGGGCGGCGAAGCCGACACCAACGCCGCGGTCGCAGCGGCGAACCGCGCTTTCGCCGACTGGTCGACGACCGCGCCGGACGAGCGCATCGCGATCGTGGAAAGGGCGCTGGAAATCTACCTGCGCCGCAAGGACGAGATGGGGGACCTCATCTCGCTGGAAATGGGCGCGCCACGCACGATGGCCCGGCGCAGCCAGGCCGACGAGTGCAACATCGTCGACGCCCTTGCCGCCGCGCGCGATTTCCACTGGCTGCGTCCGACCGACCCGAAGACGCCCGGTTCGATGATCGCGATGGAGGCGATCGGCACGATTGGCATGATCACCCCGTGGAACTGGCCGATCAGCCAGGTCACGCTGAAGGTCTTCCCGGCGTTGCTGGCGGGCTGCACGATGGTGCTGAAGCCGTCGGAATACGCCCCGCTCGACGCCATGCTGCTGGCCGACATCCTGCACGAGGCCGGCGTCCCGAAAGGCGTGTTCAACCTTGTGAACGGCGACGGCGAAGGCGTCGGCACGCAACTGTCGCGGCATCCGGGGATCGACATGATCTCGTTCACCGGATCGACCCGCGCCGGCATCGCCATCACCAAGGCCGCGGCCGATTCGCTGAAGCGGGTCAGTCTCGAACTTGGCGGAAAAGGCGCGAACATCGTTTTCGCGGACGCCGATGACCGGGCCGTCCAGCGCGGCGTGCGCCACTGCTTCAACAACACCGGGCAGTCCTGCAACGCGCCGACCCGGATGCTCGTGGAACGCTCGATCTACGATCGCGCGGTCGAAACCGCGCGCGAAGTGGCCGAAGCCACACGGGTGGGTCCCGCGCATGAGGAAGGCCCGCATATCGGCCCGCTGGTGAACGAGCGTCAATTCGACAGGGTGCAGGCGCTGATCCAGAAGGGCATCGACGAAGGTGCGCGCCTTGTCGCCGGCGGCGTCGGTCGTCCCGAGGGTCTCAACCGCGGCTTCTTCGTGCGCCCCACCGTCTTTGCCGACGTCGTGCCGGGCATGACCGTCGAACGGGAAGAGATCTTCGGCCCGGTCCTGTCGATGATCCCCTTCGACACCGAAGAAGAGGCGATCGCCATCGCGAACGACACGCCCTATGGCCTGACCAACTATGTGCAAAGCCAGAACGGCGCGCGGCGCAACCGGCTGGCGCGGCGGCTGCGGTCCGGCATGGTCGAGATGAACGGGAAAAGCCGCGGCGCGGGCGCACCCTTCGGTGGCGTCAAGGCCTCGGGCCTGGCGCGCGAAGGCGGCGTCTGGGGACTTGAAGAGTACCTCACGCCCAAGTCGATCTCGGACTGGGCGGCCGAATAGGGCCGTCCAATCCACGCCCGACATCGGCGTCGGTGGACCCGGGGCCCGTCCTGCGCTATCGGGACGGGGAAACCCCTTTTCTTGCGGCGGACGCGACCTTGACCAACCACCTTCACGCCACCGACCTTCCCGACGGGCTGGACCTTGGTCCTTCGGTCGCCATCGACTGCGAGACGATGGGCCTCAGACCGCACCGTGACCGGCTGTGCGTGGTGCAACTGTCGGGCGGCGACGGCCATGCCCATGTCGTCCGCATCGCCCCGGGTCAGACCCGCGCCCCGAATATCGAGCGACTGCTGGCCGATCCGTCGGTGCTGAAGCTGTTTCACTTCGGCCGCTTCGACATTGCCGCGCTCTACAATGCCTTCGGGGTGCTGGCCGCCCCCGTGTATTGCACGAAGATCGCGTCCAGGCTTGTGCGCACCTACACCGACAGGCACGGCCTCAAGTATCTTCTGGATGAACTGATCGGCGTCGATATCTCGAAGCAGCAGCAGATGAGCGACTGGGGCGCCGAAACGCTGACTCAGGCGCAGGTCGAATATGCGGCGTCAGACGTGCTTTACCTGCACCGCCTGAAGGACACGCTTGACGCGCGCCTTGCCCGCGAAGGCCGGACGGACCTGGCGCAGGCGTGTTTCGACTTCCTGCCGATGCGCGCCCGCCTTGACCTTGCGGGATGGCCGGAAGAGGACATCTTTTCACATTGATGTCGGTTGCGACGTCTGCGGCCGCGGCGCCGCTTGAATTGCCGGGCCTCCGGCCAGACATTGGCGTGAGAATGGCGATTTCCGACACCGCATATTCAAGGCTGGTCGCCTTGCTGAAAGTCGCGCTGCCGCTCACGGCACTGGCGATCCTGTCGACGTTGTTCCTTCTGGCGCGCACTCCCGACATCGAGCGAACGATCCCCTACGCCGATGTGGACATCGACGCCCTTGCGCGCGAGCCGCGCATTTCGGCCCCCGACTTTTCGGGAGTGGCGGCAGATGGGACCGGCCTTCAGGTCACGGCAACCACGGCCCGGCCCGATCCCGGCGACCCGGGGCTGTTTCACGCCGACGGCCTCGAGGCGCGGATCGACACGCCGGACGGCACCCGGATTCGGATGACCGCGGTCACCGGCCGGGTGGACACGACGGCCGGCACCGCCACCCTTGCCGGAGATGTGCTTGTCGAGACCTCGACCGGCTATGCCGTTCGGACGGAAGAATTCACGGCACGGCTTGACTCCACCCGCTCGGAAAGCGCGGGGGCGGTCGACGTCATGACGCCCTTCGGCCACCTCACCGCGGGGCTTTTCACGCTCACGCGTCTGCCCGGTGACGGGCAGGGCCATGTTCTGGTTTTCAGCGACGGCGTCGACCTGCTATACGATCCGCGGGATTGAGGACGGGCAATGCGGCAGCGGCGAATGATTGGGGTTTGGGCGGCGCTGGTCAGTCTGGCCCTCGCACACGCGGCGGTCGCCCAGTCCACAAGCATCGCCTTCAGCGACATGGCGATCGACCCGGACTCTCCGATCGAGCTGTCCGCCGACCAGCTGAGTGTCAGCCAACCCGACGGCACGGCGCGGTTCCAGGGCAACGTCGTCGTGGCCCAGGGTGATCTGCGGATCTCGGCCGGAGAGATGCTGATCGAATATGCCGAAGGCGCCGACGGACAGCGCACGCGCATCTCGCGGCTGCTGGCCAGCGGGGGTGTCACGGTCGTTGCCCCGGCGGCGGCGGCCGAGGCGGAGGAAGCCACCTATTCGATCGGGGATTCGACCGTGGTCCTGACCGGCAACGTCCTGCTGACGCAGGGGCCGAATGCGATCTCGGGCGAACGGCTGACCATCGACCTTGTCGCGGGCACCGGGCTTTTCGACGGACGGGTCCGCACGGTGATCCAGGCGGGCGGCAACTGATGGCCCGCCCCGAACTGACCGTCGCCGAAGGGGGCGCGGGCCTTCGGGTCAGCAACCTGCGCAAGAGCTATCGCAAGCGGCCGGTGATCCGCGACGTGAGCATGGCGCTGGACCGGGGCGAGGTTGTCGCCCTTCTCGGGCCGAACGGGTCGGGAAAGACGACCTGCTTCTACACGATCGCTGGCCTCGTCTCGGCCGAGGGCGGGACCGTCTCGATCGACGGCCGCGACGTGACCGGCATGCCCATGTACCGCCGCGCCAAGCTTGGCATCGGCTATCTTCCGCAAGAGGTCTCGATCTTCCGGGGGCTCAGCGTCGAGGACAACATCCTTGCGATCCTCGAGATTGCCGAGGAAGACCACACACGGCGGCGCGAAAGGCTTGAGGAACTGCTCTCGGATTTCTCCATCACCCATCTGCGGCGCGCGCCCGCGGTGGCCCTGTCGGGCGGCGAACGGCGGCGCGTCGAGATCGCGCGCTGCCTGGCCGCAAATCCGAAGTATCTTCTTCTCGACGAACCCTTCGCCGGTGTCGATCCGATCGCGGTGGGCGATATCCGGCACCTCGTGGGCGACCTCAAGACCCGCGGGATCGGCGTGCTGATCACCGATCACAACGTGCGCGAGACGCTCGAGATCGTGGACCGCGCCTATATCCTGCACGATGGGCGGGTGCTGATGAGCGGCACGAGCGACGAGGTCGTGCGTGACGAAAACGTGCGCCGTGTCTATCTTGGCCAGAACTTCCGGATCAGCTGAGCCCGGACCCAGCAGCGGCATTGACAGGGGGCCGCGATCTGCCGCCAAATAAAGGGGATGCATGCCGCGATTCACCCCGTTCGCATGGCGAGACAACGCCCGGCAAGACTGCGGTCCGACAGGCTTGGACCGGCATCATCCTCAACGGACACAGGAACGCAGGGCAGGCGATCGGCTCAGACGACGAAGCCGTTTCGCTCAGAGGGAGAGATCATGCGATACCAGATCAGCGGACGCCATATCGACATCGGCAGCGCGCTTCAGACCCACGTGAAGGACGAGCTTGGCGCCGTCGTCGCCAAATACGCCGAACGCCCGACAGAGGCGACCGTGGTGTTCTCAAAGGCCGCGCACGAGTTCGTCTGCGAAGCCACCGTGCATCTGTCCACGGGCCTGACCGCGCAGGCACGCGCGACCGCGACCGAGATCTATGCCGCCTTCGACAAATGCGCCGAGAAGATGGAAAAACAGTTGCGGCGATACAAGCGCCGGCTGAAGGATCATCATCGCGACAGGTCCGAGCCGGTTGAACTCCTTGCGGCGTCCTCCTATATCCTCGCGTCATCGGAAGACGCAGAGGAATCGGAGCCCGAAACGCTCCAGCCGATGATCATTGCCGAGATGGAGACGAACATCCCGTCTCTCAGCGTCGGCGAAGCGGTCATGCAGATGGAGCTGGCAGGGGCGCCGGTGCTGGTCTTTCGAAAAGAAGGAAACCCGTCGGGCGTGAACATCGTGTACCGACGTGACGACGGGAATATCGGGTGGATCGACCCGAAACTGTGAAACGGGCCGAAGTGTCCCGAAACGCCGGAGGCCGTAGCAGGCAATGGAGATTTCCAACCTACTCAGCCAGGACGCTGTCCGGCTGATAAGTTCGGTTTCGAGCAAGAAACGGCTTTTTCAGGAACTCGCCGAGATCGCCGCACCCTTGTGCGGCATCCGGGCGGCCGACGCCTGCGCCGCCCTGCAGGAACGGGAAAGCCTTGGCCCGACGGGCGTGGGCCACGGGGTGGCGCTGCCCCACGCGCGCCTTCCGGGCCTTGACCGGGTGCAGGGTGTCTTCGTGCGCCTCGAAAAGCCGGTGGACTTCGACGCGGTCGACAAGAAGCCTGTGGACCTGATCTTCGCCCTCTTCGCACCGGACGGGTCGGGCGTCGATCACCTCAAGGCACTTGCCGTCGTCTCGCGCACGATGCGTGAGCCAAGCCTGCTGGCCAAACTGCGCGCGAACAACGACCCGATCACGCTGCACGCCATTCTGACCGACAAGCAGGCCCACCAGGCGGCCTGAGGTCAGGCTATCCTGGCGTAGCCGAAGTGCACGAAGTCGCGCCGGTAGGCGGCGGCCACAGCGTTGTTGACGACGTCATCGAGGATCTCCTCAACCGGCACCGGTGACGCCGAGGGCGGCACATCCCCAAGGGGCGCGGGCGACAGACCAAGATCATCGGCCAGCCGGTCGAGCGACCGGGCCAGATCCTCGCGCCGCAGGACCAGGTCGGGGGGGGCGAAGCCACTGATCGCGGAAAGAAGCGAGGCCTGGCTGGCCCAGCTGGCGTGCGGCCGAAGCCCGGTCTGCCCGCCGAGATTGCCACGCACGAAATCGAGAAACGCAAGGAAGGCCGCGCGATGTGCCGCCCCGTCATAGCCGGGATCCGAAGGATCGTCCGGCAAGGGCACGCCCTGGTGGTGAACCAACGTGTCGCGCAGATCCTCGTAGCCCGGAACGCCCTTGGGCAGGATCACCCGCGAGAAGGCGTCGTGGATGCGCGTGGCGGGATGTTCGACCACGGTGATCCGCCGGTGGCCCGGGTTTCGCCGCATCCAGGCCCGCAGGTCCTGTTGACTCAGACCGGTCTGGGGCGCCGCACCCCCACCTACGGCCCGAAGCCAGCCGTCCACCTCGGCCTGTGCCACAAGCCCGACCGGCATGAACATGACCGGAACGCCATCCGCCACGCGGAAACCCGGCACGCCGGCGCCGCGCGGCGGCTCGAACCCCGGGATGCGATCGATGTCGAAAAGATCGATGCGTGCAAGTGCTGCGCGCATGACCTTGGGGTTCGTCACCTTCTCGGCAAGCGGAGCGGGATTCTGCGCCTTGCTTCGCGTCTTATGGGGGCGCGGAAGCGGCGGGACGCCCAGAAAGGCATGCAGTCCGGCGATGACCTCGGCATCCGCAAGGTCTGCGTAGTCAAGGTGAAAGGCCGTCTGACCAGTGACCTGAAGCGCACGCAAGACACGGCGGCGGAAGGCCCCCGATGCCTCGAGAAAGCGGCCGAATTCCTCGGCGTCGAAACGCGCCTTTGCCCGGCGCGCCGACGCCCGGTCGCCCAGCCACCATTGCCCGGTCGATTGCGCGATCTTCAACGACACATAGCTTTCGGCGGGGTTCCGCGTCAGGACAATCTTCGCGCAGCGGGGGTTGGACAGCACGGCCTCGATCGCGCGCTCGTCGTGGCCATCGAAGATGCGGAAGCCCCCGATGGCATCCGGAATTGCCGCCACCGCCGCCAGAAGCTTCGTCGGGTCTTCGTCCCGGGCGCGGCGGGCGATGCCAAGGGCCCCGTCCTGCCCCGGCGCCCCGACGAAGGCCGGATTGAAAAGCTCGCCATGGCAGGAAATGCCGGGATGCGCGGACAGGATTTCTTCCAGAAGGTTCGATCCGGTCCGCATCCCGGCGACGATAGCGAAGAGGTCGAAACGCGCCGTCATGTCACTGGACAAGATAGGGACGCCCGGCATGGCGCGAGGACGCCCCTTCGGCATTCATGGCCGCGTGGATGTCGCCGACAAGATGCGGGTTCATTCCCAGGTTGCGCAGGTCCTGAAGGAAGCCGTCAAGCCCGGTCAGATCGACGATGCGGGGCGCTTCGGCCAGATGCGGGGGGCCGCTGCCGTGGTCGTCGACGGCGGCATGAAGGACATCCATCGGCTGTTCCAGCATTTCGGCCAGCGAAAGGATGCGGATGCGGGCCCGGGCCCTCGGGCTGCGCAGGAGATGGGCAAACGCGGCCTCGCGGCGCTGAAGGCGCGCGGCCTCGGTCCGGATCGAGGCCGCACCGCGACCGGTCCGATACAACGCGACCGCCCATGTGCCGGTGACAAGGGTGATCCTGGCATTCGGGTCGTCGGCCAGGAATGGCGCGATCTCCTGCCGGTCCTCGGGACCGAACTGGAAGGCCTGCGCTTCCCCCCTGGTGTTCCAGATCAGGTTCCGAAGGAAGGCGGCGGGGTCGTAGTCGCGCAGCGTCGCATGATCGGACAGTGCCCCGGCATAAGTGCTCTGGCCGCCCGCGAATTCTGCCCTGTCCGGCGCGAAGAGGTGGCCGTGCACACGCGTTTCGGTCGCGTCCTCAAGCCAGTCCGCGAACCCTTCGACGATCGCGTCAAACCCCGAAAACACCGAATAGGGCGCGGCTGTCCGTTCGGCCGATCTCCTAGGGTCGGGAAACCGTCCTGGCATCACAAGGCCGGGGCGCCCGTGGATGCGACGGTGAATGGCCTGCGTGAAGACCCGGTCGATCTTCGCTGGGGTCGGCTCGATCGCGGGGCGGGGCGGCACGGCGTCGGAAAGGAACGCGGCGTAAAGCCTGTCTGCGCCCGGCCAGATCTTGCGCGCGACAAAGCACTCGGACCCGCGCAGCAGGCTCAGGTGATCGTCGAAGAAGATATGCGGCCGTCCCCTGAAATCGAACTTCGACAGCGTCAGCGAGCGGCTTTCGATCCTTGCGGAATGGCAGCGCACGACCGTCTGGAAATAGCTTTCATCGGGAATCCAGACATGCCGGAAAAAGCGTTCAAGCTCGGCACGTCGCGGCGATGCCAGAATGGCCTCAAGCGTGGACCTCGTCAGGCACCACCATTGCGATCCCAGATGCGGGACCACGCCGTCGGGCAGGGCGCGCCGGTAGCCCACCGCCCGCTGAAGCCGGACCCAGCCATCGAACAGCGCGCGCCGGCGCTTCCACGGGAACGGGAAGGTCAGCGTGAAACGCTCGACGTCAAGACCGCCGACGGTCCACGGCACTTCCTCGACGGTCACGCTTTCGATGAAATCGGTCGTCGGGTAGCGGGCCAGGTATTGGCGAAGCTCGTCCACGGGGCGAAGCGGCAGGCAGCTTCCGGATGCAAGGAACACATGCCCGATCGCCGGGAAGTCCCGCAGGGCAAGCTCGGCCGCGGTCTGCGCGGCGGCGACCAAAGACCATGTCCCCCATTCGCAGCGGAAGCGCGGACTGAAGCGCAGGTTCTCAAGCCCGGCAAGCCGCGACCGGAACTCTGCCAGATCGGCATCCGAGACGCAGCGATCGACGTGGATCACCACAGGGCAATCCCGTTCGGCCCAGTAACGCGCGGCCTGCGCGGCGCGGTCCAGCGCGTCGTGAACAAGCATGACGAAGCCGACGCTCATGCCCAGTTCCCCTTGGACATCAGCCCAAGCAGTTCAAGCTGGCGCCAGTTGACATAGCGTTCCGACCACTCGCACCACAGGCCCAGCCCCGGGCCCGCGCGGCGGCTGTAGGCGGCATATTCCCGGCTGCCGGCGAAATGTTCCTTCCGGCGCAGTTCCTCCTCGGCCCTGGCGGCGAACCCGCCCAGAAACTTGGCATGGAGCAGGCAGCCGCTTGCCCGTTCGCCACCGGCAGCGTCATAGACAAGGTTCAGACCGCGCGGCAGCAGCATGTGGGTCGAACTGGCATAGGTATACCGGCGGTTCCACCGAACCAGCGGGATCTTGTTCAGCGCTGGCGCCTCTTCCGGCGTGTCGGCGAAGAAGACCCGCGCCCGGGGTCCGCCCTGGATCCACAGGTGCCGGAAAAGCGGATGGCGTGAGACGACGTAGTTTCCCGGATCGAACCAGCAGGCCACCTCGAAGGGATTCTGTCCCTCGGCGCAATGGGCGGCATCGGGGTCGCCCTTGGGATACATGTCGAGCATCAGCGCGCCGAAGGATTTCACCCCCGAGGCGTCAAGCCAGTCGGTCAGCGCCAGGATCGGGCGGGTGTCGCAGAACGGGTAGACGAAGAACTCGTCCAGATCGACGGTCAGCGCCCAGCGATCGTGCGCATGCCTCCGCTTCAACCAGTTGAGCCAGTCCATCCCGAAGCGGGACCGTCGGTAGCTTGCCGTCGTGGTCCAAAGCGAAACGTCGGGCTGGTCGGCAAGCCATTCGCCCGACCCGTCGTCGGACCCATTGTCGACCATCAGGAAATGCCCGATCCCGAGGCGACGGTAGTAGTCAAGGAAGTATGGCAGCCGCTGGCGCTCGTTCCGAAGCGTGGCGAAGAGAAGGACATCGCGCCGGCCGATCGCCCCCGTACGGTCCCGCAGCGCCGTCAGGTCTGCAGATCGCCGCCAGGCACGATACCTCCAGCGCTGCCGTTGAAGGCGCAGCCGGTATGTCGTCGCAATGCCCAATCGGCACCTCCGGAACGGCCAAGGTCCGCGCCGGTGCCGCTAGCAGATCGTGGTTAAGGCTAGCTTGAAGTGGCTCTCCCAGGTTGGCGGATCGTATCTGTCGCGCCCTGTCCCCGGGGTGCCCTGCCCGGCCCCGTCGATCTTCGCCAGTCTCAGCACGGCGTTGCGCCATTGGTACAGATCGCCGGGGTCCGCGTAAACCGCCGCGTCGCCCAGCGTCTCGCGGTAGACCGGCAGGGGGGCACAGACGGGGGTCACGCCCAGCGCCGCGGCCTCTTGCGGGGGAAGGCCGAAGCCCTCGGCCAGGCTTGGGTGCAGAAGCCCCCGGGCGCCGGCAAGAAGTGCCACAAGCGGACCATCGGCAAGATCGCCGCGTTCCAGCACGGTCCGGCCCATGAAGGGAAGGGTGTCGAGCCGCCGGAACACCTCTTCGTTGCGCCAGCCACGCCGACCGACGATGACAAGTCGGGGAACCTCGTCCTCGGGCAGGGTCCGGTGAAGATCGGTCCAGAGATCCAGCAGCAAGGCATGGTTCTTGCGCGGCTCGATCGTCCCCAGGCAGACGAAATAGGGGCGGTCAGCCACTTCGGGCGGGCACTCCTGCCGCACCGCATCCGGGTCCAGCCCAAGTCCAAGCGGGGCAACGACCACCGGCGGGAGGCGTCCGAAGACCGCGAAGTGCCGCGCGACGTCGGCAGCCACGGCCCGCGACGGGACGACGACACGGTCGGCGTGAAGCGAGACGGCCTGCATCTTGTTGCGGAACGCCTCGACCGTTCCGGGGCGCTGATACTGCGGCAGGTCGAGCGGGATCGTGTCATGGACCAGAACGACCGAGCGGCCGTTGTCCACCGATGCGATGCCTGTCAGGACGTTCGTCTCCAGATTGCTGTGCCCCACGTTCAGATAGACCGTGCCCGCAGGAAGCCATTCGCCCAGCGCCCCGGAAAGGCCGGACGCCGAGGGCGTCGCAAGCGCGATCCGTCTTGCAGTCGCCTCAAGGGGCGAGAGGCGGCGCAGACCGGCGAGACGTTTCGCAAGGCGCCACGGACCTATCGCTGGGCGGCCTGTGCCAAGGTGAGTGGACAGTTCGCGCAGCGCGGCCGCGTCGAGGATCGCAAAGCGACGCCCGATCCGGACCAGACCGAAGACCGGGCCACCCGTCCACCCAAGAACCATGCGCAGATAAGCCTGCTCGACCCGGTCGATACCGGTCGGATGCGTCAGTTCCGCACGCCGGACAAGGCGCGTCACATCGAGACAAAGCGCTTTGGTGTCGGTCATCCCGCCGAGCTATCCCCGCGCCCGGCCGCTGCGCAAGCGTGGCCGTCTATTCGGCGACGCTTCGATAGGCGACGACGTCCTGAAGATAGCGCAGAAGGTCGTCGCGCAGATCGCTTCGGGCAAGGGCGAAGGCCACGGTGGCCTGCAGGAATCCCGCCTTCGAGCCGCAGTCGAAACGCGTTCCCCGGAAGCGAAGACCGTTGACGACGCGTCCGGCCACGATTTCCTCGGCGATCGCATCGGTCAGCTGGATCTCGCCGCCGGCCCCGGCCTTGCGACGGTTCAGCGTCTCGAGCACGCTTGGGGTGAGGATATAGCGCCCGATCACCGCAAGGGTCGACGGCGCTTCGGCCGGATCGGGTTTCTCGACCATGCCCTTCACCCGCACGAGGTTCGCCTTCTCCTCGGCGATGTCGAGCACACCATAGGACGCGGTCTGCGGCCTTGGAACCTCCATCGCCGCGACCATGCAGCCGCCGGTGTCCTGGTAGACGTCGATCATCTGCTTGAGACAGGGCGTCTCGGCGGAAATCACGTCATCCGGCAGGATGACCGCGAAGGGTTCGTCGCCGATCAGCCGGCGCGCGCACCAGACGGCGTGGCCCAGGCCCAGCGCAAGATGCTGACGGACATAGGCGATGGCCCCCGATTCCATGTTCGTGGATTCAAGCAGCTTCAAGAGCTCGGTTTTGCCCGATGCACGCAGCGCACTTTCAAGTTCCGGGGCATTGTCGAAATAGTTCTCAAGCGCCGACTTCCCGCGCGAGGTCACGAAGATGAATTCGGTGATCCCGGCGGCGCGCGCTTCGTCGATCGCATACTGGATGAGCGGTCGGTCGACCAAGGTCATGATCTCTTTCGGGATCGACTTCGTCGCCGGCAGGAACCGCGTTCCAAGCCCCGCGACGGGGAAAACAGCCTTCGTGACCTTGTTACCCATGAGCAATCCCTACGACAGCACGCACTAATACTAGGATGAGCCCTGACTGAAACGTCAAGGCACACCCGGGGTCTCCCCCTCAAGATGATGTCTTATCCAACGAAGTTGTGTCTGGAATGTGGCAGCTGGCACCGATCTGAGCGGCTTTACGCGCAGCCATTCGCGCTGGACACGGGACGCGAACGCCGCGATCTGGAAAAGGGGTTCGTGGCGCTCGGCGCGCCCGAAAATGCCCCCGGTCTGAAACCAGAACCCGTCGGAATCGAACCCGACGCGGTGATAGACGGCCGTCGGTCCAAGGGTGACAAGTGTTGCGATGTGCCCCGCGCCCGCCAGTTCGGCGGCCCGCGCCGAAAGGGCAGCCCGCTGCCACGGCCAGCCGGCAAGAAGATGCACCTCGGCACCGGGCGAGAGTCCCGGAAACGGGCGGAAATCCCCGGCCGTGCCAGCAGGCGGATGACAGGAGATCGGGCACGCCATGCCCTCGGCCAGACCGCGATCGAAGTCTGCCAGAAGCCGGGGAACCGCGTCCGGCTCGCACGAACCGCGCACGACATGAGTCAGCGCGCGCCGACGCTCGTCCTGGCGGACACTGTCGACGACGCGCATCAACTCGTCGGGATCGCCGTGCTTGCGCAGATAGATCGCCAGGCTGCGCCCGTTGTCGTGCAGCGAACGAGGGCAGCGCTCGGAGGTGCGGCGTGGCGAGGCCGCGAACCCGTGATGCACCTGCGCGTCTGGCGCATGGACGACCTGCGACCCGACCGCGGCGATCCTCAGCGCGAGGTCGGCATCCTCGAGGTAGAAACGATAGGCTTCGTCGAACCCCCCAAGATCCCGGAAGGTCGCCGTGCGGATCGCCATGTTCGTGCCGACCAACTTGGGAACGAAGCCGGGGGCCGGCGCCTGCCGGGGGTCTTCGCCAGGACCCGGGTCGCGGGTGAACCCGTGGCGGTCGATCCATGGCGCAAACGACTGGAAGCTGATCCCGTTGCGCCCACGCACCGCTCCGACGACGGCCGCCGCCCCGGAAGCGTCGAAAGACGCGGCAAGGTGCGACAGCCAGGTCGGCTCGGGCACCGCGTCGTCATCGATGAAGGCAAGGACCGTTCCCGCAGCCGTCGCGGCCCCAAGATTGCGGGCGCGTGCCAGGTTCTCGGTGTCGAACCGAAGGGACTTTATCGCGCCCGCCCCGGGATGCCCTGAAAGCGCCGAAAGCCCGGCCCCGTCGGCCACGACGATCACCTCGAACGACGGATGGTTCTGAAATCCCAGCGCGGTCACGCAACGGAGAAGATCGTGGGGCCGACCGTGGCTTGCGATGACCACGCTGATCGGCGCCGCATCAATCAATCGGCGGCCACCAGGGTGACGCCCGGCGCATGGGCAATGAAAAAGGGATTCTCGAACCCGGGCTTGCCGTAACGCAGCGGACTGTGATCGTCGAAGCGCACGACCTGCCCCCCCGCGGCGCGCAGGACCGCGTCGCCGGCAGCCGTGTCCCACTCCATCGTCCGGCCCAACCTCGGGTACAGGGCGGCTTCGCCTGTGGCGACAAGGCAGAACTTCAGCGAGGAACCGGCACTCTTGAAATCGGCCACATCGTAGCGTGCGATATAGGCGTCGGTCGCGGCATCGCGGTGGGATTTCGACGCCACGACGGCAAGGCCGCCCCGCCCCGGCGCCGAGACCGAGATCGGAGTCGCGGCGCCCACGGCATCGGGCAGGTGGGGGCCGTCCTCTTCGACCGCGCCGCCACGGCCATCGGTGTAGAACAGGCGGCCCTTAGCAGGGGCGTAGACCACGCCAAGAACAGGGACACCGTCCCGCACCAGCGCGATGTTTACGGTGAAATCGCCGCGCTTCTGGATGAACTCCTTGGTGCCATCCAGCGGATCGACGATGAAGAACTCGGACGCCCGAAGGCCGTGCGAGGCGGCCTTTTCCTCGGTCACCACCGGGATGTCGGGAAAGCCCCGCGTCAGCCCCTGCCAGATGACCGCATCGGCGGCGTGATCGGCCGCCGTCACCGGGCTGTCATCGGCCTTCGAATCCACTGCAAGGGCGTCGGTCTGATAGAACTCCATGATCCGGGCCCCCGCCTCGATGGCAAGGCGGCGCATGGTCGGGACAAGGGCATCGTCGGTCATCGGGGATTAGGAACCTTTGCGGTATATGAATTCCTGCGTCTTTGCCATATCGTTGCCGGCAAGGAAATCAAAACACGCCCCCGCCGCATCCGGCCGGGGGACAGAAGGTCGACGAGGCACGGCAGGTGTTCACTCCGCAGCGCAGCGAGACGATGGTCGGATCGGCGTTCACCACGCTCGAGTTGATCTACCACAACACGGTCCGCTCGGTCCGGAAGGGCCACGAGAACGCCTTCATCAGCCTGCTGAACAACATCGTGCAGTCGCTGATCCTGGTCGGCGTCTTCTATTTCATGTTCGACATCCTCGGAATGCGCGGCAGCGCGATTCGGGGCGACTTCCTGCTGTTCATCATGAGCGGGATCTTCCTGTTCATGACCCACACCAAGACGATGAGCGCGGTCGTATCCTCCGAGGGGCCGGCCTCGCCCATGATGAACCACCTGCCGATGAACACCGCCATCGCAATCGCCTCGGCCGCGGTGGGGGCGCTTTACATCCAGGTGCTGTCCGTCGTCGCGATCCTTGGCGTATATGCCGCCGGCTGGGGTCCGCTGGCGATCGAAGAACCCGCAGGCGCGTTCGGAATGCTCCTGCTTGCCTGGTTTTCGGGCCTTGCCGTGGGGCTGGTCTTTCTTGGCCTGAAGCCATGGTTTCCCGGCTTCGTCTCGATCGGCACCAGCATCTACGCCCGGGCCAACATGATCGCCTCGGGGAAGATGTTCGTGGCGAACGCCATGCCCGCCTACATGCTGGCGCTGTTCGACTGGAACCCGCTGTTTCATGTCATCGACCAGTCGCGCGGGTTCGCCTTCATCAACTACAACCCGCACTATTCGTCCTGGAGCTATGCCCTTTACGTGTCTCTCGCCCTGGCGATGATCGGCCTCATGGGCGAGTTCTACACGCGGCGCCACGCCTCGATCAGCTGGCAGGCGCGGCGCTGACAGGCGCGCGCTGGGCCGGGCACCGCCGTCAGTCGACCACACGCATCGTCAGGTTGATCCGCCCGCCGTCCCGAAGCAGGCCGGAACTTCCGAACCGGATGCGGTCGATCCCGTGAAAGGCCAGACGCGCGTCGCCGGACAGGATGGCGACATCTCCGGATCGCAGCCAGACCGATCGCGTCGGGGCGGCGCGCGTCGTGCCGCCGACCCGGAACAGCCCCTCGTCCCCCAGCGAGATCGACACCACCGGCCACCGGAAATCGCCTTCGTCCCGGTCCTGATGCAGGCCCATGCGCGCGCCTTCGCCGTACAGGTTCACCAGGCAGCAGTCGGGGTCGCGGTCCACGCCCGACCACGTCCGCCAGACATCGAGGGCAATGCCCGGGATCGGCGGCCAGTCGACGCCGGACGGGTGGCGCGCCTCATACCGATAGCCGCGCGCATCCGTCACCCAGCCCACCCGGCCGGCCGAGGTCATGCGCACACTCATCTTGCGCCCTCCGGGCGTCACCGGGGCCAGGAAGGGGGCCGCGCGGGCCACCTCGCGCAGGTCGGACAGAAGCTGCGTTTGCCGCGCCATGTCGAGGGCGCCGCGAACCACCCGCACCCCCTGCACGGCAAACGCGTCGGGTTGCCCGGCGGGCAGCGGCAGCAGAGGCGCGTCAGATGGTTCAAGTTTTGCCAAGTGCAGGCGCTCCGGTTGGCTTGCAGGGCTTCTGGACCCCCCCTATATACGGCCAGAAGCGTCGCCGGCACAGGTTCGGCGGCAGAACTCTGGGATCGGACGGGGGTGCCTGAGCGGGCCCCGGTCCATCAAATCGCCGAAGAAGAGGAACTGAACACATGGCCAAAGTTATCGGTATCGACCTTGGGACGACGAACAGCTGCGTCGCCATCATGGACGGCTCGCAGCCCCGGGTGATCGAGAACTCCGAAGGTGCGCGGACCACGCCGTCGATCGTCGCCTTCACCGACAGCGAACGCCTCGTCGGCCAGCCGGCCAAGCGCCAGGCGGTCACGAACCCCGAAAACACGATCTTTGCCGTCAAGCGCCTGATCGGCCGCCGCGTCGACGACGCGGAAGTGACGAAGGACAAGAAGATCGTCCCCTACAACATCATCGACGGCGGCAACGGCGACGCCTGGGTCGAGGCCCGGGGCGAACGCTACAGCCCCAGCCAGATCTCGGCCTTCATCCTGCAGAAGATGAAGGAAACCGCGGAAAGCTATCTGGGCGAGAAGGTCGACCAGGCGGTGATCACCGTCCCGGCCTATTTCAACGACGCACAGCGGCAGGCGACGAAGGACGCCGGCAAGATCGCCGGCCTCGAGGTACTGCGCATCATCAACGAACCGACCGCCGCGGCGCTGGCCTATGGCCTCGACAAGAAGGACTCAAAGACGATCGCCGTCTATGACCTTGGCGGTGGCACCTTCGACATCACCATCCTCGAGATCGACGACGGCCTCTTCGAGGTGAAGTCGACGAACGGCGACACCTTCCTTGGTGGCGAAGACTTCGACATGCGCATCGTGAACTACCTCGCCGAGGAGTTCCAGAAGGAGCATGGCGTCGACCTGACGAAGGACAAGATGGCGCTGCAGCGCCTGAAGGAAGCGGCCGAAAAGGCCAAGATCGAGCTGTCCTCGTCGTCGCAGACCGAAATCAACCAGCCGTTCATCTCGATGGATCCGAAGTCGGGCACGCCGCTTCACATGGTGATGAAGCTGACGCGTGCGAAACTGGAAAGCCTTGTGGGCGACCTGATCAAGCGATCGATCAAGCCGTGCCAGGCCGCGCTGAAGGACGCCGGACTTTCGACCAGCGACATCGACGAGGTCGTCCTTGTCGGCGGCATGACCCGCATGCCGAAGGTCGTCGAAGAAGTGACCAAGTTCTTCGGCAAGGAGCCGCACAAGGGCGTCAACCCGGACGAAGTCGTGGCCATGGGCGCCGCGGTCCAGGCCGGCGTACTGCAGGGCGACGTGAAGGATGTCGTTCTTCTGGACGTGACCCCGCTGTCGCTGGGGATCGAGACGCTGGGCGGCGTGTTCACCCGGCTCATCGACCGCAACACCACGATCCCGACCAAGAAGTCGCAGATCTTCTCGACCGCCGAGGACAACCAGAACGCGGTGACGATCCGGGTCTTCCAGGGCGAGCGCGAAATGGCGGCCGACAACAAGATGCTGGGTCAGTTCAACCTTGAAAACATCCCGCCCGCGCCGCGCGGCGTGCCGCAGATCGAGGTGACGTTCGACATCGACGCCAACGGCATCGTGTCGGTCTCGGCCAGGGACAAGGGCACCGGCAAGGAACAGAAGATCACGATCCAGGCGTCCGGCGGCCTGTCGGACGACGAGATCGAGAAGATGGTCAAGGACGCCGAGGCGAACGCCGAGGCGGACAAGAAGCGCAAGGAACTGGTCGAGGCCCGCAACCAGGCCGAAAGCCTGATTCATTCGACCGAGAAGTCGATCGAAGAGCATGGCGAAAAGGTCGACCCGACCACGGTCGAGGCGATCGAGCTGGCGATCGCGGCGCTGAAGGACACGCTTGAAGGGGAAGACGCCGGCAAGATCAAGTCCGGCATCCAGAACGTGACCGAGGCCGCGATGAGGCTGGGCGAGGCCATCTACAAGGCCGAACAGTCGAAGGCGGGCGGTGGCGATAACGATGACGACGCCCCGCGCGGCGTGGACGACGACATCGTGGATGCCGACTTCGAAGACCTCGACGACAACAAGCGCGCGTCCTGAGGATGCCGTGACCTCGTGTGAACCGGCCTGCTCCGTCGGGCCGGTTCATCCGTTCCGGACAAGGTGACAGCTTATGGCAAAGCGCGATTACTACGAGGTTCTCGGCGTCCCGAAAGGTGCCTCGGCCGAAGAGATCAAGAAGGCCTATCGCCAGAAGGCGAAAGAACTTCACCCCGACCGCAACGCCGACAAACCTGACGCCGAATCGCAGTTCAAGGAAGTGAACGAGGCCTACGACGTCCTGAAGGACGCCGACAAAAAGGCCGCCTACGACCGGTTCGGCCATGCCGCCTTCGAAGGTGGGATGGGCGGCGGACCCCGTGGTCCGCGTCCGGGCGGGGGCCCCTATGCGGGCGGCGATTTCGCTTCGGCCTTCTCGGATGTCTTCGACGACCTCTTTGGCGACATCATGGGTGGGCGGCGCGGCGGCCAGCGCGCCACGCGCGGCTCGGACCTGCGCTACAATCTGCGCATGACGCTGCAAGAGGCCTATTCCGGCCTTCAGAAGACGATCAACGTGCCGACGGCGATCGCCTGCGAGACCTGCGGCGGCACCGGGTCGGAAGCCGGGGCGGAACCCACCACCTGTCCAACCTGTTCCGGGATGGGCAAGGTGCGCGCGCAGCAGGGCTTCTTCACCGTCGAACGCACCTGCCCGACCTGTTCGGGGATGGGTCAGATCATCAAGAATCCCTGCCGCGCCTGCGGCGGCGCGGGACGCGTCGAGAAGGAGCGCGCCCTTTCGGTGAACATTCCGGCCGGCGTGGAGACGGGCACGCGGATCCGCCTTGCCGGCGAGGGCGAGGCCGGTCTGCGCGGCGGACCGCAAGGAGACCTCTACATCTTCATCGAAGTCGCGCCCCACCCCCTGTTCGAACGGGAGGGAACCGATCTTCACTGCCGCGTGCCGGTCAGCATGGCCTCGGCAGCGCTGGGCGGCGAGATCGAGGTGCCCACCATCGACGGCGGCCGCAGCCGGGTAAAGATCCCCGCCGGCAGCCAGTCGGGCAAGCAGATGCGGCTTCGTGCAAAGGGCATGCCGGCGCTGCGCGGCGGCGGTCATGGCGACATGTACATCGAACTTCAGGTCGAGACGCCGGTGAACCTGACGTCACGCCAGCGGGAGCTCCTGCGCGAGTTCGACAAGCTCAGCGAAGACAACAACCCCGAAACGTCGGGCTTCTTCCGAAAGGTCAAGACCTTCTGGGATGGCATGAAGGGCTAGGCAGGCCCGCCTGACTTAACCTTTCCTGAACCATTCGGGCGGAACCTGGCGGCATGCCGGTTTCGCCCGATCGCTTTTCCGAAGGTTCCCTGCCGCTGTTCGGCGGGGACGAGGCCGCGCCAGTGCCTCTGCCGGACCGCTTGCCGTCCTATATCAAGGATCACCGCAAGCGCCTGCGCAACAGGTTCCTTGACGGCGGCGCGGACGCTATGCCCGACTACGAACTTCTCGAGCTGATCCTGTTCGGCGCCGTCCCCCGGCAGGACATGAAGCCGCTGGCCCGCCAGTTGCTTGACGCCTTCGGTGATTTCAACGGCGTCATCTCGGCCCGGCGCGAGAGGCTGGAAAAGGTCGCCGGCGTCGGACCGGCCGTGGTGCTGCACCTGAAACTGGTCGAGGCCGCCGCACGCCGCCTGTCGCGGTCCCGCATGCTGCAACGTCCCGTCATCTCAAGCTGGGCCGCCGTGCTTGACTATTGCCACACGACGATGGCCCACCGCGAGACCGAGCAGTTCCGCATCCTGTTTCTGGACCGCAAGAACATCCTGATCGCCGACGAAGAGCAGGCCCAAGGCACCGTCGATCACGTGCCGGTCTATCCCCGCGAAGTGGTCAAACGGGCGCTGGAACTCAATGCCTCGGCGCTGATCCTTGTCCACAACCATCCGTCCGGCGATCCCACGCCTAGCCAGGCTGACATCGACATGACGGCGCGGGTGCGCGACGCCTGCGAGGTCATGGGCGTTACCCTGCACGACCACCTCATCGTCGGGAAGGACGCCGAAGTGTCGTTCCGCGGCCTCGGCTATCTCTGACGCACCCAGATCTCGACCCGGCGGTTCAGGTGCCGGCCCCAGTCGACATCGTCACAGGCGATGGGCGCCGCCTCGCCGTAGCCACGCACCTCCATCGCCCGGGCCGCGTCGCGCTCGGGCGGGGTCAGGGCGGCAAGGATCGCCTCGCGCACAGCCCGCGCCCGCTGGCGCGACAGGCGCAGGTTGGACGCGGCATCCCCCTGCCCGTCGCTGAAGCCCGCCACGATCAGATCCGTCCCGTCGAACGCGCCGCGGTCGATTGCATCCGCGACCAGCGCCACGTTCGACCGCGAATGGTCGTCAAGATCCGTCGAACCATCGCGGAACCGGAAGCTGACCGTCAGGCGCCCGAAGTCACGCAGATCGGCCACCATGCGCTGCACCTCGGCAATCCCGGCCGCCTCGGCGCCCGAAAGAACCGCGTTGGCCAGACGGTCACCCTGCGCGCGGAAGGGCACGATCTCGAGCGTCTGGTCGACGAAGCCGGCTTCGGTCACGGCCGCCTGCGCGCCGGGCGCGCGCGCGAAGGCGAAGAACTCGCGCCCGATCCGCGGCAGACGTCCGGCACGGGCGTGCAGATAGATGGGAAGAACCAGCGGATACTCTTCGGTCTTCAGCGTCTCGGGGGTGGCGGCCTTGGGAATGCCACAGGGCCCTTCCAGCGGAACGGCTCGGGTGCCCGCGCTTTGGCTGAGCGGCGCGAAGGCAAGTGCGAACGGATCGCGCGCTGCTACACCGGCTGGATCGGGCACGGCGACCGCCCCGGTCCAGTCGCCCGGAAAGCTTTCCGCCAGAAGATCTCGGGCGGGGCTGCCCGGAAGCGGCAGGGAAAGCACGATGGCAATCTCGTCTCCGCCAAGGGCGGACCAGTCACTGATCCGGCCCAGAAGCGCATCCGAGACATCGGCGAAGCTCAGTGCGGGCAGTCGGTTGTCGACCGCGACAAGGGGCACCAGCGCGTCAAGCGCGACCACTTCGGCCCCCGGTCCGCCCGATCGCGTCAATGCAAGATCCGCAATCGCGCCAAGACGACCTTCGTCCAGCGCCGCGGAGGCCACGGTGCTGACGGTGAATCGTCCCGCCGGCGCGTCGGCGCCCGGTTCGAACAGTTCAAAGACCATGGCGCCGGCATCCACATCAGGGGTCGACAGAACATAGCCCTCTGCCGCGGCGAAGGCCCTGATCAGTCCGGGAGCAAGGCGATCGGACAGGCCCGCAGGCGCGACAACCGCAATCTCGGCCAGATAGTCCGTCAGCCTTGGGCATCCCGGGCCTTCGCAGCTGACGCCCGACCCATCGACGGTCAGCGCCCCGAAGGCCGTGTCCACGCGATAGAATTCGCCATCGAAGCTCAGAAGCGTGCCCGCGATCTCGATCGATCCGTCGCGGGCGGTCAGCGTGACGTCCTGCCCCAGGGCCGGACCCCCGGCCAACGACACCACGAGGGCCGCAAGCGCGCGCCGCATGTCGCGGTCAGGTCAGTTGGCCGTGGCAGTGCTTGAACTTCTTGCCCGATCCGCAGGGGCAGGCGTCATTGCGCCCGGGGTTGCCCCAGGTGCTGGGATCGGAGTCGACGAAGCCGTCGATGGCGCCCCCGTCTGCGCCTGCGGCGACCGCCGCGGCCGGCTGGGCCGGGGCGGTCTGCTGCGCCGCCTGCTGTTGCCGCAGGATCTGCGCCATCATCGCCTGCTGTTCCTCGGCCGTCATGGGACGGATCTGGGACAGCCGTTGGCTTACATCCTCGCGAAGGGAATCGAGCATCCCCTCGAACAGCTGGAAGGACTCGGTCTTGTATTCGTTCAGTGGATCACGCTGGGCATAGCCGCGGAAACCCACGACGGACCGCAGGTGTTCAAGCTTCAGAAGGTGTTCGCGCCACTTGGTATCGATGATCTGCAAAAGCACCTGCTTCTCGATCGACCGCATGGTGTCGGGGCCGAAGGCTGCGGTCTTTTCGGCCATGAACGCGTCGGACGCACGGTAAAGCCGTTCGCGGATCTCGTCCTGGTCGACGCCTTCTTCCTCGGCCCAGGCCTCCGCGGCAATGTCCACGCCCAGCTTTTCGCGCGCGGCTTCGGTCATGCCTTCGGTGTTCCACTGGTCGGCATAGGTCTTGGGCGGCATGTAGGTGTCGACGAGATCGTCGATCACCTGGTGACGCATGTCCTCGACGATCTCGGAAAGATCGGCGGCCTCCATGATCTCCATGCGCTGGCCGAAGATCACCTTGCGCTGGTCGTTCATGACGTCGTCGAACTTGAGAAGCTGTTTGCGGATGTCGAAGTTCCGTCCCTCGACCTTCGACTGCGCCTTCTCGAGCGACTTGTTCACCCAGGGGTGAACGATCGCTTCGCCTTCCTTCATGCCCAGCGTCGACAGCACCTTGTCCAGACGGTCGGACCCGAAGATCCGCATCAGGTCGTCCTCGAGGCTGAGGAAGAAGGACGAACGCCCCGGGTCGCCCTGCCGGCCCGAGCGGCCGCGCAGCTGGTTGTCGATCCGGCGGCTTTCGTGGCGCTCGGTCGCCAGAACGTAAAGACCGCCCGCGGCCTTGACCGCGGCTTCCTCGTCGGCGTGCTCGGCTTCGATCCGGGCGCGCACCTCGTCGGGGTGCGCGTTCGGGTCGGCGGCCAGGGCTTCCAGCACCTTCATCTCGACGTTGCCGCCCAGCTTGATGTCGGTGCCACGGCCGGCCATGTTGGTGGCGATGGTCACGGCGCCAAGCTTGCCGGCGTCGGCCACGATCTGCGCTTCCTTCTCGTGCTGGCGCGCGTTCAGGACGTTGTGGGGGATCTTCTCTTTCTCGAGAAGGCGCGACAGGAATTCGGACTTCTCGATCGAGGTGGTGCCAACCAGAACCGGCTGGCCGCGTTCGTGCGCTTCCTTGATCTGCTGAACGATGGCGTCGTATTTCTCTTTCGCCGTGCGATAGACCTGATCGTGCTCGTCCGTGCGGGCGACAGGCCGGTTCGTCGGAACCTCGACCACGCCCAGACCATAGATCTCGGCGAATTCCTCGGCCTCGGTCGCGGCTGTGCCGGTCATGCCGGCAAGCTTGTCGTAAAGACGGAAGTAGTTCTGGAAGGTGACGCTCGCCAGCGTGACGTTCTCGGGCTGGATCGACACGCCCTCCTTCGCCTCGATCGCCTGGTGCAGGCCGTCCGACAGGCGGCGGCCGGCCATCATGCGGCCCGTGAATTCGTCGATCAGGACCACTTCGCCGTCGCGGACGATGTATTCCTTGTCCTTCGCGAACAGCTTGTGCGCCCTGAGGCCCTGGTTGATGTGGTGAACGATCGTCGTCGACTCGGGATCGTAAAGCGACTGTTCCTCGGGCAGGATCCCGGCTTCGTGCAGCCGGTTCTCGAGGAATTCGTTGCCCTCGTCCGTGAAGGTCACGTTGCGGGTCTTTTCGTCCAGCGTGAAATGCTCGTCCTGAAGCTCGGGGATGATCTTGTCGATGGTGCGGTAAAGCTCGCTGCGGTCCTGCGCCGGACCGGAAATGATCAGCGGCGTGCGCGCCTCGTCGATCAGGATCGAGTCGACCTCGTCGACGATGGCGAAGTAGTGCCCGCGCTGGCTCATCTGGCTCAGCTCGGATTTCATGTTGTCGCGCAGGTAGTCGAAGCCAAGCTCGTTGTTGGTCGCATAGGTGATGTCGGCGCCATAGGCCGCCCGCTTCTCGGATTCGGGCTGCTGCGGATAGACCACTCCGGTGGTCATGCCGAGTGCCGCAAAAACCTTGCCCATCCATTCGGCATCGCGCTTGGCGAGGTAATCGTTGACCGTGACGATGTGCACGCCGCGCCCCGTAAGGGCGTTCAGATAGGCCGGGAAGGTCGCGACCAGGGTCTTGCCTTCGCCGGTCTTCATCTCGGCGATATTGCCCTGATGCAGGAAGATCCCGCCCATCAACTGAACATCGAAGGCGCGAAGGCCCAGCGCCCGCCGCGCGCCTTCGCGGCAATTCGCGAAGGCCTCGGGAAGCAGGTCGTCCAGATCCTCGCCCTGGGCCACGCGGGCCTTCAGCTCTTCTGTCTTGGCGATCAGACCCTCGTCGCTGAGCGCCGCGAACTCGGGCTCGAGCTCGTTGATCTTCTTCACGATCGGGGCGGTCGATTTCACCTTGCGGTCGTTGGCGGTCCCAAAGACCTTTTTGGCGATCGTTCCGAATCCGAGCATGTGTTCAGCCTTGCGAATGCGTTCTGACAGGTTCGTGTGAGGGGATGCGCTTGCCCGTGCCTCTGGCCCGCCATAGAAGGGCAGGCGGGTTGCCCCGCGCTGTCACTGGCGATGTAAGGGGCCGCCCACTTGGTGTCAACGTCGCCTTCCCGCGCGGCAAGAAGAGAGGATCACCCATGTCTTACCGCACGCCGCTTTGGCTGACCCTTCCGCTGCTTGCAGCGCTGTCCGTTCCGGCCGTGGCTCAGGAAAGCGCCGAAGCCCCCGCCCCCGTTCCGGCCGACACCGTGATCGCGTCGGTGAACGGGACCGAGATCACGCTTGGACACATGCTTGTGCTGCGCGCGCGCCTGCCGCAAGAATATCAGCAACTCGAGCCGCAGGTCCTGTTCGACGGAATCCTCGACCAGTTGATCCAGCAGACCGTGATGGGCCAGAAGGCGGGCGAGCTTTCGGCGGTGAACCGTCTTCTGCTCGACAACGAAGAACGGGCGCTTCTGTCATCGCAGGTGATCGCCGAAACCGCGCGCGCCGCGACCACCGAGGAAGCGATCCAGGCCGCCTATGACGCGACCTTCGCCGAAGCGGGCGGCGAGACCGAGTACAATGCCGCGCACATCCTTGTCGAAACCGAGGACGAGGCGAAGGCCATCGTCGAGGAGCTTGCCGCCGGCGCCGACTTCGCGACGCTTGCGCAGGAACGGTCGGTCGGTCCGTCCGGCCCGAACGGCGGCGACCTCGGCTGGTTCGGCGCGGGCATGATGGTCGAGCCCTTCGAGGCGGCCGTCTTCGCGCTTCAGCCGGGCGAGATTTCCGCCCCTGTCCAGACGCAGTTCGGCTGGCACGTGATCCAGCTCAGGGAAACCCGGCAGACCGAAGCCCCGGCGCTGGAAGAGGTCCGCGACCAGATCGTCGAAGAGATCCAGCGCGCAGCCGTCGCCGCCGAGGTGGCCGGTCTTGAAGCCGAGGCCGACATCACGCGCCCCGCGCCGGGCGCCTTCGACCCGAACATCATCAACGACTACACGCCGATCTCGGAGTGATCCCCAGAATGGCCGGACCCCTGCCCGTATCGCCGCTGGCCCCTAAGGCCGGCTTTCCCGACCTGCCGGTCATTGACGGCGCCCGGTTCGCCGCGGCCGAAGCCGGCGTGCGCTACCGCGACCGACTTGACGTGATGCTGTGCGATCTGGTGCCGGGAACGGTCGTGGCGGGTACGTTCACGCGGTCGAAGACCCGCTCGGCCCCGGTCCTCGATTGTCAGGCGAAGCTTGGCGGCGACGACGGCGCTGGCGCCGCGATCCTTGTGAACTCGGGCAATTCCAATGCCTTCACCGGGATCGCCGGTGTCACGGCGGTCGAAGCGATCGCGGGCGGCGTCGCCCGGGCCCTGGGTGTGCCGGCCGCGCGGGTCTTCACTTCGTCGACCGGCGTCATCGGCGAACCGCTGCCCCACGACCGCATCACGTCGGCGCTGGACCGGCTGGTGGCGGGGCTCGATCCCGGCGGCATCGCCCGGGCCGCGCGGGCGATCATGACGACCGATACCTTTCCCAAGGGATCGTCGCGCGAGGTCAGGATCGGCGACCGCACCGTGAAGATCGCGGGCATCGCCAAGGGCTCGGGCATGATCGCCCCGGACATGGCGACGATGCTTGTCTATGTCTTCACCGATGCGAAGATCGGCTTCGATGATCTTCAGGCGCTCGTGTCACGGCACTGCGACGCGACCTTCAACTGCATCACGGTCGACAGCGACACCTCGACCTCGGACACGGTGCTGGTGGCGGCAACCCAGGCCTCGGGCGTCGACGTGGCCGGGAACACGGACTTCGACCGCGCCTTGTTCGAGGTAATGGACGACCTCGCGAAGCAGGTCGTCCGCGACGGCGAAGGTGCGACGAAGTTCGTCACCGTCGCCGTGAGCGGCGCTGCGGATTCCGACGACGCGCGCAAGGTGGCGTTCGCCATCGCGAATTCGCCGCTGGTAAAGACCGCGATCGCGGGCGAGGACCCGAACTGGGGGCGCGTCGTCATGGCGGTCGGCAAATCGGGGGCCGAGGCCGATCGTGATCGCCTGTCGATCCGGTTCGGCAACGTGCTGGTCGCCCGCAACGGGCAGGTCGATCCGTCCTATGTCGAGGCCGAGGCCGCCACCCACATGAAAGGCGACGAGGTCACGATCGGCGTCGACCTTGGCCTTGGTCAAGGCGAGGCGATGGTTTTCACGTGCGACCTGACGGACCGGTACATCGCGATCAACGCGGACTACCGGTCGTGAAGACGATCCTTGTCGCAGCCGTGGCGCTGATCGACCGGGACGGACGCGTGCTGCTGGCGCAGCGCCCCGAAGGCAAGTCGATGGCCGGTCTGTGGGAATTCCCCGGCGGCAAGGTCGAGCCCGGAGAAACACCCGAGGCCGCACTGATCCGCGAACTGCACGAGGAACTGGGGATCGAGACCTGGTCCTCGTGTCTGGCCCCGCTGACCTTCGCAAGCCACAGCTATCCCGACTTTCACCTCCTCATGCCGCTTTTCGCCTGCCGGAAATGGCAGGGCCAGCCGCAATCGAACGAAGGGCAAGCCCTGAAGTGGGTGCGCGCGACCGACCTGCGCAACTATCCCATGCCGCCCGCCGACCTTCCGCTGATCCCGATCCTGCGAGACTGGCTGTAGACCACGGCAGGGCGCTGGTCGGCACGGGGATTGATCCCGCTCCTGCGGCATGCGATGTCTTGCGCAGTTGCTCGGTGACCGGGCCCCTCTGGCGGAAGTGGCGGCGCTTCCGCGATGTCGGCACCGCGAACGGCACAAGCCGCCCGAGATTGCAGTCTCAATGATCCTCATCATCTTCGGCCTTTCGGGGTCCCTCAAGGCGTGGCGGGCCCGGCCGTGACCACCCCGCGCAGCATGTTCGACTACTTCCGCTGGGCCTTCATCGTGACGGCGGCGGGCCTTGGACTTGGCGTCGTCCTTGGCTGGCAGATGACCGGCACGCTTGCCGGGACCGCCAGCATTTTTCTGGTCGTCGCGGTTCTTGCCGTGCTCGAGATCTCGCTGTCTTTCGACAACGCGATCGTCAACGCCAACAAGTTGAAGACGATGAAGCCCGAGTGGCAAAGGCGGTTCCTGACCTGGGGCATCCTGATCGCGGTGTTCGGAATGCGCATCCTTTTTCCGCTGATCATCGTCGTCGTCGCGGCGAAGATCGGGCCGTGGCAGGCGCTGATCCTCGCCGCCGCGCAGCCCGGGGAATATGCGCGCATCATGCACGATGCGCACCTGCCCATCGCGGCCTTCGGCGGCACCTTCCTGATGATGGTGGGGCTGTCGTTCTTCTTCGATCACGAGAAGGACGTGCACTGGGTGCGCTGGCTTGAACACCGCATGGCCGACTATGCCACGATCCGCGGGATCGAGGTGGCGATCGTTCTGGTGCTGATCCTCGTCTTCTCGCGCCTTCTCGAACCGGCCGAAACGATCCTTTTCGTCAACGCCGCGATCTGGGGGCTGCTGACCTTTCTGCTGGTCGAGGTGCTGGGCGGCCTGCTCGACCGCAGCGAAGAGGCGCTGAGCGGCGCCGCGAAGGGCGGCGTCGGCGCCTTCCTCTATCTCGAGGTGCTGGACGCGTCCTTCTCGTTCGACGGGGTCATCGGCGCCTTCGCTCTCAGCCAGAACCTGTTCATCATCGCGATCGGCCTTGGCATCGGCGCGATGTACGTGCGGTCGATGACCATCATGCTGGTCGAAAAGGGCACGCTGGCGCGGTATCGTTACCTTGAACACGGCGCCTTCTACGCGATCCTCGCCCTGTCAGTGATCATGTACACGCAGGCGCTGGTCCATGTGCCCGAGGTCATCACCGGCCTATTCGGCGCTGCGGTGATCGGTCTGTCGCTCTGGTCGTCGGTTCGCTGGCTGCGGCAGACCGCGCCCGCCGAATGAAGCTTGCGAAGGGAGAAACGGCATGAGGGTTCTTTTCACCGGCGGCACCGGCAAGGCCGGGCGGCATGTGGTGCCCTATCTGATCAATCGCGGACATCGCGTGCTGAACGTCGATCTGCATCCGCTTGACCACGCCGGCGTCGACAACCGCATCGCCGACATCACCGAAGCGGGCCAGATGTTCGACGTGATGCAAAGTTACGCCGGCTTCGACGAGCTTGACCCCGGCACCGGGGTTCCGCGCTTCGACGCGGTCGTGCATTTCGCCGCGGTGCCGCGCATCCTGCTGAAGACCGACAACGAATGCTACCGCGTGAATGTGCTGGGCACCTATAACGTGATCGACGCCGCCCTGAAGGCGGGGGTGCGCAAGATCGTCTTCGCCTCGTCCGAGACGACCTATGGCGTCTGTTTCGCGGACGGCGAACGCAGGCCCGAGTATCTGCCCATCGACGAAGAGCATCCGACCGTCCCCGAGGACAGCTATGCCATGTCGAAGGTCGTGAACGAGGTGACGGCGCGAAGCTTCCAGCGCCGCTCGGGTGCGGACATCTACGGGCTTCGGATCAACAACGTGATCGAGCCGCACGAATATGCGCGGGACTTCCCGGCCTACATCGCCGACCCGGCGCTTCGGCGGCGCAACATCTTCGCCTATATCGACGCGCGCGATCTTGGCCAGATGGTCGACCGCTGCCTTGCCACCGACGGGCTTGGGTATCAGGTCTTCAACGTGGCGAACGACGATCATTCGGTCGACCTTACCTCGGCCGGCCTTGTCGAGCGGTTCTATCGCGGGGTTCCGGTCACGACCCCGGATCTGCCCGAGGGCTTCTATTCCAACGCGAAGGCCAAGCGCATGCTCGGCTTCCGGCCCGAGCACAGCTGGCGGATGCACGTCGACGGTTCGGCAACGCCCTGAAGGGCCGACAGTCCGGGTTTCCTGCGGGCGCGCAATCCGGCATTCTGACGGCGCGCAGAGCGCGCGCCCGGGGGATCAGGTTCATCATGGCTGACAGTCCAAAATCCTTCACCCGTGCGTCCGTGCGGCGGGTCAGCGCCCTGATGATGGCGCTTGTCGGGGTGCTGATATTCACCGTCCTTCTGGTCGAGGATGTGGGCCTCGTGCCGCAGGAGGCCACCGCGAGCCTGCCCTGGAAACTCATCACACAATATGCCGCAGCCATGGCGGTTGGCGGAGCGGTGGCCGGGGCGCTTCTGTCGGGGCTGTTCGGAAAGCGGGGCGTGGGAGGCTGGCTTCTGGCGGCCGTTGGCGGGATCGTCGCCTCGACCGTCGCGGGGCTTCTGGGAAGCGCGGTCGGCCTTCTGCCCAGCCTTCTGCGCGACGGGTTTGACATGGGCGATCTGATCGCCGTGGGTTTCGGCGCCGCCCTTGCGCCGATCGCGCTGATCGGCAACCCGCTGCGCCTGGCAGTCTGGGTGCTGCTGATCGCCCTGACCCATCTGTGGTGCCAGAGGATTCGTCACCAAAGCCAGGTGGCCTGAACGGAAACGGGCGGCCCCTTGGGACCGCCCGCTCTGGAAATGCTCGCTTCTCGGATCAGCCGAGCGACCGTTCGACTTCCTCGCGTTCGAAGATCTCGATCACGTCGTTCGGGCGGATGTCGTCGTAGTTCTCGAAGGCCATGCCGCATTCCTGGCCCGACTGGACCTCGGGCACTTCGTCCTTGAAGCGCTTGAGCGTCTTCAGCGTGCCTTCGTGGATCACCACGTTGTCGCGTAGAAGCCGGACGCCGGCCGACCGCCGGGCGACGCCCTCGGTCACAAGACAGCCCGCGACCTTGCCGACGTTCGAGACCTTGAAGACTTCGAGGATCTTCGCATAGCCGATGAAGTTCTCGCGCACCTCGGCCTTGAGAAGCCCCGAGGCAGCCGCCTTCACGTCGTCCACAAGATCGTAGATCACGCTGTAATAGCGGATCTCGACACCCTTCTGGTTCGCGGCGTTCCGCGCCGGCGCATTGGCGCGCACGTTGAAGCCGATGACCGGGGCGCCCGAGGCTTCGGCAAGACCCACGTCGGTTTCGGTGATGGCGCCGACGCCCGAGTGCAGCACGCGCACGCGCACCTCCTCGTTGCCGATCTTCTCCATCGCCTGGACGATCGCCTCGGCCGAACCCTGCACGTCGGCCTTCACGACGATCGGAAGCTCCGAGATGTTCTTGTCGTCCTTGGCGCGGGCCATGAGCTGTTCCAGCGTCGTCGCCGCACCGGCCGCCGCGCGCTTGTCCTTGGCAAGCTGCTCGCGATAGGCAGCGATCTCGCGCGCCTGGGCTTCGGTTTCGACCACGTTCAGAACGTCGCCGGCCTCTGGCGTGCCGTTCAGGCCAAGCACCTCGACCGGCTCGGACGGGCCGGCGGCTTCCACCCGCTCGCCCTTGTCGTTCACCAGTGCGCGAACCTTGCCCCACTTCTCGCCGACGACGAAGATATCGCCCTGGCGCAGCGTGCCGTTTTGGACAAGCACGGTGGCGACCGGGCCCCGGCCGACGTCAAGCTGGGCCTCGATCACCGCGCCCATGGCGGCGCGATCGGGGTTGGCTTTCAGTTCAAGCACTTCGGCCTGAAGCGCGATGGCCTCCAGGAGGTCGTCAAGGCCAAGTCCCGACAGGGCCGACACTTCGACATCCTGGACGTCGCCCGAAAACTCCTCGACCACGACTTCGTGCTGAAGAAGGTCGGTGCGCACCTTCTGCGGGTTGGCCGACGGCTTGTCGATCTTGTTGATCGCCACGATCATCGGGACCTTCGCCGCCTTGGCGTGGTTGATCGCCTCGACCGTCTGCGGCATCACCGCGTCGTCGGCGGCAACGACCAGCACGACGATGTCGGTCACCTGCGCGCCCCGCGCGCGCATCGACGTGAACGCGGCGTGGCCAGGGGTATCGAGGAAGGTCAGCGTGGCGCCGCTGTCGGTCGTCACCTGGTAGGCGCCGATATGCTGGGTGATCCCGCCTGCTTCGCCGGCGACGACCTTGGTCTTCCGGATCGCATCAAGAAGCGACGTCTTGCCGTGGTCGACGTGCCCCATGATCGTGACGACCGGAGGACGCGGCCGAAGATCATCCGGCTTGTCGTCGACCGAGTCGATGACCTGCTCCACGTCGGCGTCCGACACGCGCACGACCTTGTGGCCGAATTCCTCGATGATGAGTTCGGCGGTGTCGGCGTCGATGGTCTGGTTCTGGGTGGCCATGATGCCGCTCTGCATCAGGGCCTTGACCACGTCGGCAACACGTTCGGCCATGCGGTTGGCAAGCTCCGACACCATGATGGCCTCGGGAAGTTGAACCTCGCGCACGACCTTCTCGCGGTCCTGAAGCCCGCCCATCGCCTTCTGGCGGGCGCGCTCCTGCTTGCGCTTCATCGCGGCAAGCGATCGTTGGCGGCCGCCCTCGCCCCCGGCAAGCGCCTGGTTCAGGGTAAGTTTCCCGGCCCGGCGAACATCGTCGTCGCCGCGGGTCGGCTTGCCCTTGACCTCGCGCCGGTCGTCGCGTTCGCGGTCGACCTTGCGCGGGCTGGGCGCGGGGGCCGCACCGCGGGGGGCGGAACGGTCGGCAGCGGGGGCCTTCTCCGCCTCGACCGGGGCGGGCGCGGCGGCACGGGCTGCCTCGTCGGCTTCCTCCTGCCGCTTTCGTTCCTCTTCCTCGGCCTTCTGGCGGGCGCGCTCTTCGCGCTCGCGCTCTTCGCGTTCCTTCTGTTCGGCTTCGCTGCGGCGGCGTTCGCGTTCTTCGGCGCGCGCCTGCTCTTCGGCGGCGCGGCGTTCCTCATCCTCGGACTCGCGGGCCTTTGCGGCGGCAAGCGCCTTCATCCGCCGTTCAAGTTCGGCGTCAGAAATGCCTGCGGGCCTCTTGGACGGATCTCCCATCGCCGCGCCGGCGGTTCCGGTCGCGGATTTCTGGGCTCCGGGTTTCGGCACGACCACCCGCTTGCGCTTGGTCTCCACCACGACGTTCTTCGTCCGGCCGTGGCTGAAGCTTTGCTTCACCTGTCCGGAACGGCCGCCGCTGAGAAGGCCGAGTGTCTTCTTGCCGTCACTATCGCTCATTTGGTCTGTCTTACCTTTCCGGCGGGTATACCGCCGTCCAATTCGCGAACGCCCGAAAGCCGCAACGCGTCCTCCCGAACAAGATCGGTGAGTCCGCCCGCGGCAAGCGCCGCATGTATCACATGTTCCCGCCCGAAGGACAAACCCAATTCTGAGGCGGTCAGGACCTCGAAATGGGTGCCCTCTCCGGGCGGCGGGCGCAGCCGCGATTTCTCGCGCGCGGACCCGTCAGACGCCTGAAGAAGAAGGACCGCGTCCCCCTTCACCAGCCAGTCCAGCACCTTCTCGCGCCCCGCCACCGCCAGCCCGGCCTTGCGTGCCAGCGACAGCCGCTCGGAGAGCTGCGCCAGAAGCCGGCGTTCGACATCCTCAACCAGCGTCGGCGGCAGCGTGACCTGCTGGCGCGCGGCGCGCGAGAAGAGGTTCTTCTTCACGGCCGTGGCCAGCGCCTCGCGCCGGGCCGTGACCCAGATGCCGCGCCCGGGCAGCTTGCCCGCGACATCCGGGACGACCACGCCCTCCGGGCCGACGACGAACCGGATCAATCCAGCGGTTCCGCCGACCTCGCCGGTGACGATGCACCGCCGTTCGGTCGTCGTCCGGTCCTTTTCGCGCCCGCCCCGCGTCACGGGTGCCTCCCGGGGCCGAAAGTCAGGCCCCGGCCTCCTCTTCCTCGACTTCCTCTTCGCTGGCCAGCTCGTCGGGGTCGACCCAGCCAAGCTGGACGCGCGCCGTCATGATCATATGCTGCGCTTCTTCCAGCGAGACGTCGAACTTCTCGAGCAGGCCATCGTCCTTCACGCGCTCGCCGTTCACCGTGGTCCAGCCGCCGGCAAGTTCCCAGTCGGCGCAGGTGGCGAAGTCTTCCAGCGTCTTCACGCCATCCTCGGCCAGCACTTCCAGCATCTGGGGTGTCAGCCCTTCGAAATCAATCAGGCTCTGTTCGACGCCAAGCTCGGTCGCGCGTTCAAGCGCCTTGCGGTTCATCTCGTCGATGTGGTCGCGGGCGCGGGCCTGAAGCTCGTTCGCGGTGCTTTCGTCCACGCCGTCGATCACCAGAAGCTCGTCGATGTCGACATAGGCGACCTCTTCGAGGTTGGTAAAGCCTTCCGACACAAGGAGCTGGGCGAAGAACTCGTCAAGGTCGAGCGTGTCCATGAAAAGCCGGGTGCGCTCTTCGAACTCGGCCTGACGGCGGCGGCTTTCCTCTTCCTCGGTCATGATGTCGATGTCGAGCCCGGTCAGCTGGCTGGCCAGACGCACGTTCTGACCGCGCCGGCCGATGGCAAGCGACAGCTGCTCTTCGGGAACGACGACCTCGATCTTGCCGGCTTCTTCGTCAAGGACGACCTTGGTCACTTCGGCGGGTTGGAGCGCGTTCACAAGGAAGGTCGGCTGGTCCTCGTTCCAGGGGATGATGTCGATCTTTTCGCCCTGAAGCTCGTTCACCACGGCCTGAACGCGGCTGCCGCGCATGCCGACGCAGGCGCCGACCGGATCGATCGAGCTGTCGTAGCTGATCACCGCGATCTTGGCGCGGCTGCCCGGGTCCCGGGCCACGGCCTTGATCTCGATGATGCCGTCGTAGATCTCGGGAACTTCCATCTTGAAGAGTTCGGCCATGAACTCGGGCGCGGTGCGCGACAGGAAGATCTGCGGGCCGCGCGCCTCGCGACGGACGTCCTTGATGTAGCAACGGATGCGGTCGTTCGGGCGATAGCTTTCACGCCCGATCTTTTCGTTCCGGCGCAGGATGGCCTCGCCCGTGCCCACGTCGACGATGACGTTGCCATATTCCTCGCGCTTGACCTGCCCGTTGATGATGGTGCCGACGCGGTCCTTGAACTCTTCGTACTGGCGGTCGCGCTCGGCCTCGCGGACCTTCTGCAGGATGACCTGCTTGGCCGACTGTGCCGCGATCCGGCCCATGTCGACGGGCGGAACCTCGTCCACGATGGTGTCGCCGGGCTTGGGATCCTCGAGGTACTGCTTCGCCTGCTCAACCGTCAGCTGGGCCTGATAGTTCTCAAGCTCGTCCTCGGGGCCGATCACCGTGCGGACCCGGGTGAAAGTGGCCTTCCCGGTCTTGCGGTCGATCTTGACGCGGATGTCCATTTCCGAGCCGTAGCGGGACTTGGCCGCACGGGCGAGGCTTTCCTCCATCGCCTCGATGACGAGGCCGGGATCGATCATCTTCTCGCGCGCGACGGCCTCGGCCGTCTGCAGAAGCTCAAGCTGGTTGGCGGAGGTAATCGCCATGTCTCAGTCCTCCTCTTGGGACGTGTCGGTCTCTATCTCGTCGAATTGGCTTTCGTCCACGATGCCCGCAGCCTTTCTCTGGCGCAGCATCTCGCGGATGAGGTCGTCGGTCAGGACAAGCTTGGCGTCGCTCAGCCAGTCGAACTTCAGGCCGATCGTGACCTCTTCGCCCTGCTCCTCGATGCCGATCAGAACCTCGTCGCCCTCGACGCCCTGAAGGATCCCCTTGAAGCGGCGGCGGCCGTCGATGAGTTCGGTCGTCTCGATCCGCGCCTCGTGCCCCGACCAGGTGTCGAAATCCTTGAGCCGGGTCAACGGCCGGTCGATTCCGGGCGAGGACACCTCGAGCGTATAGGCGTCTTCCAGCGGGTCCTCGACATCGAGCGTCGCGCTGACCGCAGTAGAAATCCTTGCGCAGTCGTCGACCTCGATCCCACCGTCGGGGCGTTCGGCCATGATCTGCAGCGTCTTGGTCTTTCCGCCCATCAGACGAATGCGCACAAGCTCGAACCCCAGGCCTTCGATGACCGGGGTCACGATCTCGGCGAGGCGCCGGTCGATGCTGGCTTTTGCGATCAGGTCGGACATGGATTCAGACACAAAAAAACGGGCGCGCGGCCCGTGGAAAGTTTCCGGTGGAGCCTTGGGGGTGGAAGCCAAGACGCCGCTGTTGAAGGCCATATAGGCGGGTGGTCCGGGAATCGCAAGAGGAAAGGAACGGGCCGGGGGCGCCGCCCCCGGACCCCCGGGATATTTGGGCCAAGAAGAAACGGACTTGCCGCCCCTTCCCGACCGTCAGCCGACGAAATTCTGCGTCAACCAGAAGCGGCCGCAGTACTGGGCCTTCGGGTCGAAGGCGACAGCGGTGCTGATGCGCGTGACATTGCGGTCGAGAATGTTCTTGCGGTGCCCGGGCGAGTTCATCCACAGGTCGACCACGTGGCGCGCGAGGCTGGCATAGCTGTGCGCGGGAAGCGGGCGGCCATCATGGGTGGCGAACTGGCAGGCGCTCGAGTTGACGATGCGGAAGCGCATGTTGTCGATCTGGTAGCGGTGCACCATCCCGATGTTCTCGGCGCCGGTGCGGAACTTCACGCCCGAGGCCTTGACCCGCTGCGACAAGGACGCCTTGCCCGGAACCGTGCTGCGATGGCTGAGCGTCTGGGTCGAGGCCATCCAGACGCTGTGGCCCTTGGCGACGCTGGCAAGGCCGTTTCCGGCATCGGACAGCGCCGGCAGGCCCGCACGGCAGCGGTGGAAGTTGACTTCGGCCCGGACGGCGGCGTCGAGCAGGTTCTGGTCGATCCGTTCGGCAGGGACCACCGTCCCTTCGGCCTTGGCCGGGATCTTCCGGCTGCAGGCTTCGGCGGCGGTCGTGGCGATCGACAGGGCCAGGACGGCCATGGCGACTATGATTGATGCTCTCATCCCCAGATCCTAAGCAGACATTCCCCGAGGGTCGGAGTATCCGCAGGTTTTGGGCCACAATTGGGCAGGTGGCTGGCGACGTTAAGACATTTCTTGGAGAGTCGGCGGAATCCCGCGTGTCAGGCGAACCACCAGCGCTCCGCCACACGACCGTCGTCAAGGGTCGCGGTGCGGCCGATGATCGGACCATGGGCAAGACGCGACGTTCCGGCGAAGAGGAAATCGGCGTGCAACGGGACCGCAACGGTGCCCAGTGCCGCAACGAGGCGTTGCAGGTCGGCGAAGACGTCGGCCCGCGCCGCCGAAGAGGAGATGGCCCGGCCCCGTCGAAGCAGCGCGTCGAACTGGGTGCGGGTCTTCTCCCCCGCCACCCAGGGCAGATCGGGCGCGGGGCCCGTGGAGAAGGCCCAGTCTTCCGTCGGCCGCCCAGAGGCGGGATGAAAGGTCACGGCTTCCGGCGCGGTGGCGATTTCGAACCCCGCGCGTGAGACGGCCTCGGCCAGGACGTCGTCGCCGGCCGCGCGCCGTCCGAGCGCCAGCGGCAGGCCCGAGAGCCCGGCATCTTCCAGAAGGCGGCGGGCGCGGTCGGGGTCCCAGAGGTCGGGTCGCGCCTCGGCGTGGATGTTGACGGGCCCGACCGGGGTGTCCCATCCAGGGGCGCCATGGCCGGCAAGCAGACGGTCGGCCATGAGACCGCGCGGGAGGCCGTGCACAAGGGCCTGTCTCAGCGCGAAGGCGTCGCCCGCGGACAGGCCGCGCGGCGCGCGCGCGACGATCTGGCCGTTGCCGCGCACGGTGGCGACTTCGAAGCGCGGCATCCGGCGAAGGACTTCTGCCGCCTCGGGATCGAGGTCGTCGATCAGGTCGACCCGGCCGTGCAGCAGCGCCTCGATCCGCTCCTGTCGGGACGGCAGGGCCAGAAGCTCGACACTGTCGAACCAGCCGGCGTCGCCATCCTTCCAGTGGCCCGAGACCCGTTCCGCCAGAAGGCGACGGCCGGGTGCAAAGCTTTGAAGTCGATACAAGCCCGTGCCGAGTCCTGCCCGAAGGGCCGCCTGCGCGTTGCGCGCGGGATGCATGACCAGGTGCGGGTCCGACAGCAGGAAGGGGAAATCGACGCGGGCCGAGGCCAGTTCGATGCGGATCCGGTCCACGGACAGGCGGCGAATGGCAGTGACCTCCGTCAGGAGGCGCCCACCCGGGGTGGCCGGCCCGGAGCGAAGGTGACGCCGCAGGCTTGCCACGGCATCGTCGGCGGTGAAGGGTTGGCCGTCGTGGAAGCTGACGCCGCGACGCAGCTGGATGTCCCAGGCATGGGCGCCGTCGCGGCTTTCCCACTGGCTGGCAAGCTCGCCCCGCAGGGTGCCGTCTGCCGTGACCTCGGTCAGCGTCTCGAACAGAAGACCCGCGCCCGCCACCTTCATGAAGGGACCAAAGGGCCGCATTGCCGAGAAGCCGTCGCTTGGATGGGCGCCCGACAGGCCAAGACGCAGATGCCCGCCCCGGACCGGCGCAGCCGAGGCGCCCAGACCCGACGCGGCGAAGATCGCCGCAGCCGCGCCCGAGGTCAGAAGCCTGCGTCGGTTGAGCGCGTTCATCGTCCCGCCCTCAGATCACGTTCCGCAGGCGATCGGTGGTGCGGACAAGCTCGGCCGAGATGCCGGGCTCGGACAAGGCGTGCCCGGCGCGCGGCACAAGGACCAGGCGCGATCCGGGCCACGCCTCGTGCAGCCGGTAGGCGCCCGACGGCGGACAGATCATGTCGTAGCGGCCCTGCACGATGGTGCCGGGGATGTGGCGGATGCGCTCCATGTTCGAAAGGATCCAGCCGTCTTCCTCAAGAAAGCCGCCGTTGACGAAATAGTGGTTCTCGAGACGGGCGAAGGCACGGGCGTATTCCGACGGGCTGTCGCCGCCCGGTCCGTCGTTGGCGATCGAGGCAAGGGTGTTCTCCCAGCTGGCCCAGGCGCGTGCGAAGCGCGTCTCGATCGCGTGATCGCCCGAGAACAGGCGGCGCGCATAGGCGGCCAGCAGGTCGCCGCGCTCGTCCTCGGGGATGGGGCCGAGAAAACGCGCCCACATGTCGGGCCAGAACTGCCCAGCCCCGCCGCCGTAGAACCAGTCAAGCTCGGCCTGCGTCATCAGGAAAACGCCGCGCAGCACAAGGTGCGCGACGCGCGACGGATGGGTCTGCGCATAGACCAGTGCCAGCGTGGCGCCCCAGCTGCCGCCGAAGACAAGCCAGCGGTCGACGTCAAGGTCCTGGCGGATACGCTCGATGTCGCGGACAAGGTGCCAGGTGGTGTTGGCCTCGACGCTGGCATGGGGGCGCGAACGACCGCAGCCGCGCTGATCGAACAGGACGATGCGGTAATGCGACGGGTCAAAGTAGCGACGCATGGCCGGGCTGCAGCCGCCGCCGGGCCCCCCGTGCAGGACGATCACCGGCACCCCGTCGGGGTTTCCGCATTGCTCGACATAGACGCGGTGGCCGTCGCCGACGCTGAGCATCCGCTGATCGAAGGGCTCGATCGGCGGGTAGAGAAAATGTGACGCAGTGGTTTTGCCTGCTGCCTTGTCCATGATCGCTCTATATAACGCGGGGCCGCCTTGTTCCACGGGGCGGCGTGTAGATTCCTAAGCGCGAGACCGTGATGACCGCAACAACGATCGACCCCGCCGAGATCGACAAGTTCCAGGCCATGGCCGACGAATGGTGGAATCCCGAAGGCAAGTTCAAACCGCTCCACATGCTGAACCCATGCCGGCTGGACTATATCACATCGCAGATCGCTGCCGAATTCGATCGTGATCTTTCCGCGGCGCGGCCGTTCGAAGGGCTGCGCCTTCTCGACATCGGGTGCGGCGGCGGCCTTCTGAGCGAACCGATGGCGCGTCTTGGGGCCGACGTCGTGGGCGCGGATGCAGCGGCGCGCAACATTCCGGTGGCGCGGCTGCACGCCGAACGCTCGGGGCTGACGATCGACTACCGGCACACCTCGGCCGAGGCGCTGGCCGAGGCCGGCGAGCGCTTCGATGTCGTGCTGAACATGGAAGTCGTCGAACACGTGTCCGACCCGCAGGTCTATCTGACCGCCTGCCAGGAGCTTCTGAAGCCCGGCGGGTTGATGATCTGCTCGACCCTCAACCGCAATCCGAAAAGCTTCATCATGGCGATCGTGGGGGCGGAATACGTGATGCGCTGGCTGCCGAAGGGCACGCACGAGTGGAAGAAGTTCATCACCCCCGACGAACTTTACGACCTGATCGGCAAGGCCGGCCTCGATCCTGTCGACCGCAAGGGCTTTGTCTTCAACCCGGTCACATGGTCCTGGTCGATTTCGGCCCGGGACCTGTCGTGCAATTACGTCACGGCTTCGGTGAAGTCGGCCTGAGGTCTTCGTCGAAGCGCGCGCGGATCTCGCGCAGGACGGGAAGCGCCACGCGCACCTTGTCAGCCCCGATCGCATCGACCGATTCGGCGATGATCGGCGTGATCGCGGCCAGCGCCGCGTCGCGCGCCGCCCGGCCCGAAGGGCTGATGGACACGAACTTGCGCCGCGCGTCGTCCCAGTCGGGGCGGATATGGACATGTCCGGCCCAGGCCAGCTTGCCCAGCGTATTCGTCATCGCCCCCCGCGTGACATGGAACGATCGGGCAAGCTGCGCCGGGGTCTTTTCGCCGCCGCTACGGGCAAGATGATTGAGCACCGAGAAGTGGCTGAGTTCCATTCCCTTGGGCAGCGCGCGCGACAGCCGGTTCCGGACAAGCTGGTCGGCCATCACGAGTTCGCTGAACAGCGCGACGGCAAGGGGCTCGTTCGGGTCAGTCATCGGGGTCCGTGAAACTTTCGGTCGTGGCGCAGCGACGGCACGCGTCTGCGCGCATGTTCCACTTCGGCGGGGTCAAGTTCAACAAGCGTCACGCCCGGTTCGGTGCCGGCATCGGCCAGAACCTCGCCCCAGGGCGCAACGGCAAGGCTGTGACCATGGGTTCTGCGCGGTTTTCCGGCAGTCGCGGGATGGGTTCCGGTCTGGGCTGGCGCCAGGACATAGCACCCCGTCTCGATCGCGCGGGCACGCAATAGCACCTCCCAGTGCGCGGCGCCGGTCACCGGCGAAAACGCCGCCGGAACGCTCAGCACCGTCGCACCCGCCTGGGCAAGGCCGCGGTAGAGGTAGGGAAAACGCAGGTCATAGCAGACCGACAGGCCAAGGGTGAACGGACCGACTGCGGCGGTGACGGCGCGATCGCCCGGACGGAACCCCGCGCTTTCGCGATAAGTCTCCTCGGGCGTCACATCCACGTCGAACATATGGATCTTGTCGTAGCGCGCCGCGATCGCGCCGTCGGGCGCGATCAGGAACGACCGGTTGACGAAGCGGCCGTCGCCCCCGTCCTGTTTGAGCGCGAGCGAGCCGACCAGAAGCCAGATGTCCAGCGCCGCGGCCTGTTCGCGCAGGCCGGCAAGGGTGATATCCTTGTCCTCGGTCCGAAGCACATCGGCCTGGCGGTCACGGCTGGAGGAAACGCAGTTTGTGACCTCGGGCGTCAGAACGAAGGTCGCCCCTTTCGCGGCCGCCTCGGCGACAAGCGCCCGGGTCATCGGCAGGTTCGCCGCCGGATCGTCGCCCGATGTCAGCTGAACCAGACCCGCCCGCATCCGTCAGCCCGCGGCGAGCAGAGGGTCCAGCTTGCCTGCCCTCTCCATCGCGTAAAGATCGTCGCAGCCGCCGACATGGGTGCCCCCGACGAAGATCTGAGGCACGGTGTAACGCCCATTCGCGCGTTGCATCATCGCCTGACGCAGCGCCGGGTCGCGCGAGACGTCGAATTCGGTGAAGACGACGCCCTTCTGGGTCAGAAGGCGCTTGGCGGCATGGCAGAAGCCGCAGGACGGAGAGGTATAGATCTCGACGGTTTGCATGGGCATGGCCCCGGAAATGCGTGTTGACGCATATCTAGGGGGTCTTTGCCACGCGCGCCAGCACCAGCACCGAGACCTGCGTTGCGCCGGCGGCAAGGCAGGCAGTCGCGCAGGCCGAGAGGGTCGCCCCCGAAGTCATCACGTCGTCCACAAGAACGATATCCTGCCCGGTCAGGGGCCGGGCGGCGCGAATCGCAAGCTCGGTGTTGGCGAACCGGGCCTCGACCCCAAGACCATCCTGCACGGGCGTCTTGCGGACCCGCCGAAGGGCATCGGGCGTCGCCTGAAGGCTGGTCAGCGCGGAAAGCGCGCGTGCAAGTTCGGCCGCCTGGTTGTAGCGGCGCGAAAAAAGGCGCGTCCAGTGCACGGGAACCGGCACAAGGACGACGCCGGACGTCAGGATGTCGCGCCCTGCCTCGGCCAGCCAGCGCGCCGCCGGGCGCGCAAGATCGGTTCGGTCGCCATGCTTGAGGCGCAGCACGATGCGCCGGGCATTGCCGTCGTAAAGAAGGGCGGCGCGGCCCTTTGCCCAGGGTCGGGGCAGCCCGAGGCAATCGTCGCAGATCGCCGTACCATCGGCGCGATCCCCCAGAAGCGGCTGACCGCAGGCATCGCAGCACAGGCCCCTGATGAAGGGCGTGTCGGCCCAGCACGCCGGGCACAGACCGTGCGCGCCCTCGACTAGCGCGCCACAGCCGACGCATTGGTCGGGGTAAAGAAGGCGGATCGCGCCTTTCATCAGCACCGCAGAGCGCCTAGGTAGCGCCGAAAGCAACCCGCGGGACATCGTGCGAGACATGGCCGGGCCTCATCTTCTGTTCGATCGGGCGGCGCTTCGGCGGCAGCGAACCCGGGCCGCCCTGACCGGGCCGGACCTGTTCCTGCACGTGCACCTTGCCCTTCTCCTTGAGGAAAGGCTTGCCGAGGTTAACAGGTCGTTTACACGATCTGCGCTGGTGGCGCCCTTCCTGCAGCCCTTTTCGAAGCTGATGCCTTGGGCGGCGGCGATCGCGGACGACGAGCTGCTCGACCTGCAGCCCGAGGCGCACGACCTTGTCGTTCACGCCATGGCGCTGCACTGGGCCAACGATCCTGTCGGCCAGATCGTGCAGGCGCGGCGGGCGCTGACGCCCGACGGGCTGTTCCTTGGCGCCTGCCTTGGCGGCCGAACCCTGTCGGAGCTGCGCACCGCCCTGACCGAGGCCGAGGTGCGACTGACCGGGGGCCTGTCACCCCGCATCGCCCCGATGGGCGAGATCCGGGATCTGGGCGCGCTGATCCAGCGGGCCGGATTGGCCCTGCCGGTGGCCGACAGTCTGGCCCTGACGGTCGAATACCGCGACGCGCTTCACCTGATGCGTGACCTGCGCGCCATGGGCGAAGGCAACGCGCTGGCCGCGCGGCGTCGGGGTATCGCGCCCCGCGCGCTGTTTGCCGACGCCGCGCGGATCTATGCGGACCGCTTCGCCTTGCCCAACGGACGCATCCCCGCGACCTTCGAATTCGTGTTTCTCACCGGCTGGGCACCGGCCGACAGCCAGCCCAGGCCCCTGCGTCCCGGGTCGGCGGCGACGCGGCTGGCCGATGCGCTGGGCGTGGATGAACACCCGGCGGGGGATCCGGCGGACCCCGCGGGGAACGCGCCAAAAGTTTGACCTTTCGGCAAAAGCCGTTATTTCACCGCCAAACCTTCCAATTCCGATATGGACCGCGCAAGATGCTCGATGCGAACGCTCAGCGGAACGATGCCGCCTTGAAGACCGAGACTGTCACGCGTGCCTCCCACCTGCCGGTGGACCATCCGCCGCTGAAGCGGGCGAAGACCGGCGTGCTTCTGGCCAATCTTGGAACGCCGGACGGCTATGACTACTGGTCGATGCGACGCTATCTGAACGAGTTCCTCTCGGACCGTCGCGTCATCGACTACAGCCCCTGGATCTGGCAGCCGCTGCTGCAACTCATCATCCTGTCCAAGCGGCCGTTTTCGTCGGGCGCCGCCTACAAGTCGATCTGGAACGAAGAGGCCGGCGAAAGCCCGCTGATGACGATCACCAAGGCGCAGACGTCCAAGATCGCCGCCGCGATGAAAGCGCGTCACGGCGACGACGTCATGGTCGACTTCTGCATGCGTTACGGCAATCCCTCGACGCCGGCCAAGGTGCGCGAGATGACCGAGGCCGGCTGCCGCCGCATCCTGTTCTTCCCGCTTTATCCGCAATATGCCGGGGCGACCACCGCCACTGCGAACGACCAGTTCTTCCGGTCGCTTCTGGACCTGAAATGGCAGCCCCCGGTGCGCACCGTTCCGGCCTATTTCGACCGTCCATCCTATATCGACGCGCTCGCGCAGTCGGTCGAGCGCGCCTATGGCAAGATGGACCAGAAGCCCGACATCCTGGTCTGTTCGTACCACGGCGTGCCGAAGCGCTATTTGATGGAGGGCGACCCCTATCATTGCCAGTGCCAGAAGACGACGCGGCTTCTGAAGGAGCGGCTGGGCTGGGGCGACGACAAGATCATCACCACCTTCCAGTCGCGCTTCGGCCCTGAAGAGTGGCTCAAACCCTATACGGTCGAGGAAGTCGCCGCGCTGGCGAAAGCCGGAAAGAAGCGAATCGCGGTGATCGCGCCCGCGTTCTCGGCCGACTGCATCGAGACGCTCGAAGAGATCAACGAGGAGATCCGCGAAAGCTTCGAACATGCGGGCGGCGAGGACTTCACCTATATCCCCTGCCTGAACGACGACGACGCGCATATCGCGGCGCTGGCGGAAGCGATCGACGAAAACCTGAAGGGCTGGATCGATTGATCCAGCCCTTCGGTCTTGTCGTCCTGTCGGCCGGACGTCAGATCAGCAGGACCTGCGTGCCGACCTTCGCCATTTCGTAAAGCTCTTCGATGTGCTCGTTGTAAAGGCCGATGCAGCCGTTCGACGATCGCCGGCCGATCTTGCGCGTATCGTGGGTGCCGTGAATCCGGTAATAGGTCCAGCTCAGGTGAAGTGCGCGGGTGCCCAGCGGATTGTTCGGCCCCGGCGGAACGTAATCGGGCCATTCCGGGTTGCGCTGCCGCATCGCCGGCGTCGGCCGCCAGTCGGGCTCGGGGTCCTTCAGCGTGACCTGCGTGCGTCCCCGGCGCGTAAGATCCTCGCTCAGCGGGACGGAGGTCGGATAAAGCCGGTAGGTCATCCCGTCCGGCGACCAGTAGTGCAGCGCGCGCGACGAGATATCGACAAGGATCGCGCCGTTGGTGAGGCTGTCGAAATAGGGTTGCCAGTCCTGCGAGCGAAAGCTCGAGGCGTTGCGCATGACGGTTCCGGACAGTTGCCGCTCCATCTCGACGGTATTCGGCAGCTCCTGCCCAAAGGCAGGCGCCGCAGCCACGGCAAGACCTGCACCGATGAAGCCCCGCCGGCTCAACGTCGTCTTCGCGTCGCTCATCTCTTTCCTTCCCTCGATTCCCTCGAACAGTCAGCCTTCGATGCTATTCACTTCGGCGAGATTTCGCAATTCACGCCTGTGTCAGCATTGCATCGTGGCAACGGTTCCATTTGAACCGCCATCTGCAAGGCTGTAATGCTTCGCAAAATTCTGCCATCGAGGCCCCATGAAGACTGTTGTCGCCCTTCTTTCCGCCGCCCTTTTCCTGTCGGCCTGTGCTGCGCCCGAGGGCCCGCGCATCGGTCCCGACGGACAGCCGCTGCCGCAGGTCTACCGGATCACGGCACGGGAGGAGAATCGGATCCCGTTCCGGATGCTCGACTCGGTCAACGCGCTGCGGCAGGTGCAGGGCGCGCAGCCGCTTCGCCTGAACGCCGAGCTGAACGCGGCCGCCGCGACCCATTCGCGCGACATGTCGGTGCAGAACCGGCCGTGGCATTTCGGGTCCGACGGATCGTCGCCCATCGACCGGGTGTCGCGTGTCGGCTACAACGGCCGCTTCCTGGGCGAGAACATCTCGGAGACCTACGAGACCGAGCTGCAGACGCTCAGTGCCTGGATGTCGACCCCCGAGACGCGCGGGGTCATCATGGATCCCCGCGCAAGCGACATGGGCTTCGCCTGGTATCAGGAAGAAGGCGGCAAGATCTGGTGGACGCTGATCACGGGTCAAAGCGGCGCCGGACCGCTGGCCTTCTGATCCTCAGCCTCGACGTCCGGCGAACTTCGTTTGTTCAGTCCAGAATCGTGATCGGCGTGCCGGTGCGGACCATCGCGTAGATGTCCCGCATCTCCTTGTTGCTGACGGCGATGCAGCCGGCCGTCCAGTCGCGCGACCGCACCCGTTTCCCGTTCGGTTCACCGTGGATGAAGATGTCGCCGCCGGGGCTGACGCCCATGGACTGTGCGCGGGCCATATCCTCAGGGCTGGGATAGGAAATCCCCAGCGACAGGTGGTACGCGCTTTCGGGGTTGCGGCGGTCGATGTAGTAGTGGCCGACCGGTGTGCGCCCGTCGCCTTCGCGTTCCTTGTGGCCGCGCGGCTGGAAGCCAAGGTCGATGTCGAACACGCGCAGCGGCGTGTCGTGATGCATCAGGTACATCTTGCGGCTTTCCTTGGCGACGATGATCCGCGTCACTTCGGGGCCGTTGTAGGTGTAGGTCTTCGGCGCGCATCCCGCTAGGATCAGCACGCCGGCGAGGATGATCGCGCCGAGAGAGAATTTCATCTGCCTGCCCGTTCCGAATTACTTTCGGTTATGGCCAAATCATACCCGAGTTCTCGGAAGCAGAAAAGCAGGTTTGAGTAAACGAATCTAGGATCCTTCGCGCCGGCTCTGTGCATCCAGACGGGTCTCGATCGCGGTCAGGCGGGACAGGACCTCGTCGCGGTAGGCATCGGTGGCCGTGTTGGCCTCTTCGGCATGGGCGTCCTGCATCGAGTTGACGATGAGACCGACAAGAAGGTTCACCACCGCAAAGGTCGTGACCATGATGAAGGGCACGAAGAAAGCCCATGCGTAGGGATAGACCTCCATGACCGGGCGGACGATGCCCATCGACCAGCTTTCCAGCGTCATGATCTGGAACAGAGAATAGGCCGACCGGCCCAGCGTGCCGAACCAGTCGGGGAAACTGGCAGCGAACAGCTTCGTCGCCATCACCGCGCCGATGTAGAAGATCAGCGCCATCAGCAGAAAGACCGAACCCATGCCGGGCAGCGCGGTGATGAAGCCTTCGACCACTCGGCGCAGCCGTGGCGCGACCGAGATGACGCGCAACAGCCGCAGGATCCGCAGTGCCCGCAGCACGCTGAGGGTCTGGGCCCCGGGAACTAGCGCGACGCCGACGATCACGAAATCGAAGACATTCCAGCCCGACCGGAAGAAGGCCAGACGATGGGCCACCAGCTTGAGCGCGATCTCGATCACGAAGACCGCAAGGCAAGCCATGTCGAGCGCGCGTATCAACGGCCCCCATTCCGCCATCAGCGTCGGCGAGGTCTCCAGGCCAAGAAGCACGGCGTTGAACAGGATCACGCCAAGAATGGTGTTCCGCACGGCCGCTTGGTCGAGGAACGCCTGAAGGCGGGTCCGGAAAGTCATCGGGGTCAGGTCCTTTTCGGGCTTCGGACAGGCCGCGCGAAGGCGGCGGCCAGTTCGACATGGGCGCTCCAACGGAACTGGTCGATCACGTCGATCCATTCAAGTGCATATCCATCGTTTGCAAGGATTTGCGCGTCGCGGGCGAAGGTGACCGGATTGCACGACACCATCGCAAGGCGGGGCGGTCCGTCGGCGGCAAGCCGCCGGACCTGCGCCTCGGCCCCCGCGCGCGGCGGGTCAAGGACCGCGGCGTCGAAGCGGGCAAGCTCGGCCGGCTCAAGCGGGCGGCGGAAAAGGTCGCGCGTTTCAGTCGTTACACGGTGCAGCCCGGGCGCGTGCCGCCAGCCGCGGTCAAGGGCCGAAAGCATCGTGCCGTCGCCCTCGACGGCATGAACCTCGGCCCGCGCCGCCAGCGGCAGCGCGAAGGTGCCGAGACCGGCGAACAGGTCCGCGATCCGCCGGGCATCGCCCACCGCCTCGACGACCGAATCGCGAAGCGCCGCCTCACCGTCGGCGGTGGCCTGAAGAAAGGCTCCGGGCGGCGGCACGACCGTGGCCGGCCCGATGCGGATCGCGGGCGGACGCCGTTCGGCCAGAACCTCGCCGTTCCAGGTCACGCGGGCAAGGTCGTACGCCTCGGCGACGGCAAGCAGTTCGGACCAAAGCGCGGGGTCGATCGGCTTGGCCTCTTCGACGGCCACGTCGATGCCCGCGTCCGACGCAAGGACCTTCAACCGGACCTGCCCCTTGCGCGACGCGCCCAGCGCGGTCAGCGCCTCGAAGGCGGGCAATGCGGCAAGGATCGCGGGATCAAGCACCCGGCAGTCGGGAATCGCGACCACGGTATCGCTGGCGCGGCTGTGAAATCCCACAAGCGGGCCGGGCTTGGTGCGCAGGCCCGACAGCGTCGCCCGCCGCCGCGTCGAGGGCGGCGAGGTCTGCAGACGGCGGATCGGCGCCGGCAGGCCGCGCGCCTCCATCGCGGCGCGCACGATCCCGGTCTTCCAGTCGGCGACGAACCGGTCGCTGGCGTGCTGGATCACGCAGCCCCCGCACCGGCGATACTGCGCGCAGGGCGCACGCACCCGGTCGGGCGACGGCGTCAGGATGCGCGGGGCGGACAGTTGATCGCCGACGACCACGCCTTCGACCACCTCTCCGGGCAGGCACATGGGGACGAAGACCGGCCCGGGCGCGATCCCGTCGCCCTTGTGGCCCAGCCGGTCCACGGTCACGCGGATCGCGTCGCCCTCCATGGCCTAGGGCAGCGCGATCGCGGGGCTGAAGGCATAGCCTTCGGGGCTGAGGATCGTCGCCTCGCGCAGTCCGTGGGGCTTGTCGCGCGGCGGCTCGACCACGGTTCCGCCGACCGTCTCGGCCCGTGCCGCCGCCGCGTCCGGGTCGATTCCGAACAGGTAGAACTGCGCGCCCGTTCCGCGCGGCGCCGCCTCGGGCAGAAGACCGTGCAGCGGATGCGCGCCAAAGGTCGCGTCGGCATGAAGCTGGAACAGGCTGTCGCCATGCCGGACGATGGCGAAATCGCCCGACAGCCGATGCACCTCGAGCCCGAAGGTCACCGACAGGAATTCCGCAAGGCGGCGCACGTCCGGCGACAGAAGGTTCACGCCGAGGCCGGACAGGCTGCGTCCGAACTGATCTGCGGGAACGGTTTCGAAATCCATGCGGGTCTCCGGCGGTATGACAGAAACGCTGCCCTAAATCCCTGCGCTGCGCCAGTGCCTTCGCTATTCCGCCGCCTGCGCGGGTTCGGTTCCGATGAACCCGCCGGATTGCCGCTCCCAGAACCGGGCATAAAGGCCGCCTTGGGCCAGAAGCCCGGCATGGCTGCCCTCTTCGACGATTCGGCCATCCTGCATCACGACGATCCGGTCCATGCGCGCGATGGTCGACAGCCGGTGGGCGATCGCCAGCACCGTCTTTCCCTCCATCACGTTTTCAAGCGCGTGCTGAATCATCGCCTCGACCTCGGAATCAAGCGCGCTTGTGGCCTCGTCAAGCACAAGGATCGGCGCGTCCTTCAGGATCGCGCGGGCAAGGGCGATGCGCTGTCGCTGACCGCCCGACAGTTTCACACCGCGTTCGCCCAGATGCGCGTCATAACCCGTGCGGCCCTTGAAATCCTCGAGCTTGAGGATGAAGTCGTGGGCTTCGGCGCGCCTGGCGGCGTCGATCAATTCCTCTTCGGTCGCATCGGGGCGGCCATAAAGGATGTTGTCACGCGCCGAGCGATTGAACATCGCCGTTTCCTGCGTGACCATCGCGATCTGCCGGCGCAGGCTTTCCTGAGTGACGTCGCGCACGTCGTTGCCATCGATCAGAACGCGCCCGGCCTCGGCGTCGTAAAGCCGCAGCAAAAGCGCGACGAGCGTGGATTTGCCTGCCCCGGAGGCACCGACGATACCCACCTTCTCGCCCGGACGGATGGCCAGGCTGATGTGTTCGACACCTCCGCTGCGCCGCCCATAGGCGAAGGCCACATCATCGAAGACGATTTCGCCCCGCACCCGGTCAAGCCGGTGCGCGCCCGGCGCGTCCTGCAGGGTGTGCGGCGGGGTCAGGGTGCGGATGCCGTCCTCGATCTCGCCCAGGCTTGCGTAGATCGACATGAGGGTGAAACTGACCCAACCCGTCATCTGCGACAGCCGGAAGGCGATGGCGCTGGCGGCGGCGATGTCACCGGCCGAGGCCGCGCCCCGGGTCCAGAGCATCAGCGTGCCACCCACAAGGATCACCGGAACAAGGCCCGCGACCACCATCAGCGCAAAGCGGAACGACGCCGAGACGAGTCCGAAGGCATGGGCGCGCTCGCGGTACTGGTCCATGCTGCGCAGCGCGGCGCGGTCTTCGTGTTCGGCGTGGGCGAACAGCTTGACCGTCTTGATGTTGGTGATCGTATCGACGACCTGCCCCGTCACGTTGGCGCGGGCCGAGGCGCGGGCGGTGGACCGTTCACGGATACGCGGCATGTAGAACCGGATCAGCCCGATGTAGGCCAGAAGCCACAAGGACAGTCCCAGCGCCATCCACCCGTCGATCGCCAGAAGGAAGATCGCGGAGCCGACGACCGAGGCCAGCGCGAAAAGGACGGTGTTGATCACTTCGGTCGCGACATCGGTCACCGCGCGGGCGGTCTGCATCTGCTTCTGCGCGACGCGCCCGGCGAAGTCGTTGTCGAAGAACGTCACCGCCTGCCCAAGGGTGAAGCGGTGGATGCGCGACAGCACCTGCGGCATCAGGTTCGGCGCGACCCAGACCGACTGGGTACGCGCCGAGGCGCCGAACACCAGCGGGCGCAGGATGACGTAGAAGACCACGAAACCAACGAAAAGCCACAGGTTGTCCACGAAGAACGCCGCCGGAGACGAGGCAAGGGCAGCGTCGACGATCCAGCCCAGCATCAGGGCCGACACGACCTCGAACGTGCCCGCCAGCATCGAGACAAGCCCCGCGACCGACAGCATCGCCCAGGACCCGCCCAGCGCCCAGCGCAGAAAGGCGACAAGCGTCTGGGGCGGGGCCTCGCCCACGCGGACGAAAGGGTCGATCCTCATTCCGCGGCCTCGGCCGGGTCGCCGTCGTCCGACCCCAGGAAACCGCCCGACTGGCGCGACCAGAAGCGGGCGTAAAGACCGCCCAGCGCAAGAAGCTCGGCATGGCTGCCGTCTTCGACAACGCGGCCACCATCCAGGACGACGATGCGGTCCATGTGCTGGATCGTCGACAGGCGGTGCGCGATGGCCAGAACCGTCTTGCCCTCCATCATGCCGTAAAGCGTCTTCTGGATGGCGGCTTCGACTTCGGAATCCAGCGCGCTCGTGGCCTCGTCCAGAACAAGGATCGGCGCGTCCTTCAGGATCACCCGGGCCAGCGCGATGCGCTGGCGCTGTCCACCCGAAAGCTTCACGCCGCGCTCGCCCACCTGCGCGTCATAGCCGCGACGGCCCTCCTGATCCTCGAGTCCAAGGATGAAGTCATGGGCCTCCGCCCGCTTCGCGGCGGCGATCATCTCGTCCTCGGTGGCGTCGGGGCGTCCGTAAAGGATGTTCTCGCGCACCGACCGGTGGAGCAACGAGGAATCCTGCTGCACCACGCCGATATGGGCGCGCAGGCTGTCCTGCGTGTGCTCGCGGATCACCTGGCCATCCAGAAGGATGCGCCCTTTCTCGACGTCGTAGAACCTTAGCAGCAGCTTCACGAGGGTCGACTTTCCCGCACCCGAGCGCCCGACAAGCCCGACCTTCTCGCCCGGGGCGATGGTCAGCGAGATGTTGTCGAGCCCGCCCCGACCCCGGCCATAGTGGTGCGACAGGTTCTCGATCCGGATCTCGCCACGCGTCAGGGACAGCGGGTTCGCGCCTTCGGGATCGACAAGGTCGACCTGCTGGGCGATCGTCTCCATCCCCTCGGCCACGACGCCAAGGTTCTGAACAAGGTTGGTCGTCGCCCACATGATCCAGTAGGTCATGTTGTTGAGCCGCAGAACCAGCGCGGCCGCCGCCGCGACGACGCCGGCGGTGGCCGAGCCCTGCGCCCAAAGCCAGATCGCCAGGCCGGTGACCGACACGATCAGGAATCCGTTCAGCGTGGTCAGCGTCACGTCCATCGTGGTGATGATCCGCATCTCGCGCTGAAAGGCCGTCCGGGCATTTTCGATCGCTTCGCGCGCATAGGCGATCTCGCGGTCGTCGTGGGCGAACATCTTGACCGAATGGATGTTGGTATAGCTGTCGACCACGCGCCCGGTGATTGCGCTGCGCGCGTCCGAGCTGGCCGTCGCCGCCGGTCCCGCGCGCCGGATCGTCCAGCGCATGAGCAGAAGGTATCCGCCGATCCACAGGATCATGGGCAGCGCCAGGCGCGGATCGAAGCCCGACAGAAGCGCGATCGACCCGATCAGCGTGGTCACGGCAAAAGCCACCGCGTCGAGAAGCTGGAACACCGCCTCGCCCGCCGCCGGAGGCGTCTGCATGATGCGGTTTGCGATGCGGCCGGCAAAGTCGTTCTCGAACCAGCCCACGGACTGGCGCAGCACGTGGCGGTGCGCCCGCCAGCGGATGAGGGTGCCGAAGTTGGGCAGGATGGTGTTGTGCAGAAGCGCCACGTCAATGCCCGAGATCAGCGGACGTGCGATCAGCACGAAGAGCGCGGCAAAGACGAACTCGCGGCCGTGCTCTTGCCAGATCAGCTCGGGCTGGCCCTTGCCCAGAAGATCGACGATCCGGCTGACGTACCAGATCAGCAGCACCTCGACGCCGGCAACCGCCATCTTGAGGATCGCGGTCACCGCCAGCACGCCTTGGAACGGACGTGCGTATTCGCGCAGGAACGGCCAGAGCCGCTGCGGCGGGCTGTCGGTTTCACGGTAGTCGACGTAAGGGTCGACGAGGGTTTCGAAGAAGCGGAACATCCGGGGGCTCCCGAAGGACAGACGACGATGGAGAAAGCTGGGTGGGGCCTTGGCCGTCACCCACGCGCGTGCAGGCTGAGCTCAGGCGAAGCTGAAGCTGGTGCGTGCACGATCCATCGAAGGCCCTCCGTCAGGTCAGGGCCTGTCCTTATCGCGAAACGCCTGTCCTGTCACCCCCGTCCCGCAAGCGAAAGCAACGCCGCGCGGTCAAGCGTGAAGTCCGACGCGATGAAGGCCTGTTCCAGCCGGGCAAGCTCCTTTCCAAGGGCGGGGCCGGCGTAGGCAGGCATCAAATCGGCCGCGCGAAGCGGGAACCGGGCGTCGGCACCCCGGGCGATGGCGGCGGGCGTGCCCGCGTCAGGGGGGGCCCCGGTCAGCGCGGCCCGCACAAGCGCGGCGTCACGCGCTGCCTCCGCGCCGTGGCGATAGGCGGTCTCGGCCGGCGCAGCACCATCAAGCGCTGCGCCACGAATCGTGGCCCGACGACGTTCGTCTGCGTTCGACAGGCGCAGACGCTCGGCTGGATCATCGCCCCCCAGGACGGCAAGCCGCCGGACGGCGTCGGGTGCCAGATCGGTCTGGGCCTCGAAATGGACCAGCGGCGCGAGTGCGGTTGCGTCCGCGCCGGGCAGGACATGGGCGAGGATGCCCAGACGGTCCATCACGGCGACTTCGGGTGCCGGATCGGGGGCGGCAAGAAGCTTCATCATCTCGGCGCCCACCCGTTCGCGCGACAGCCGGTCAAGACCGTCCAGGGTCGCGGCGATGGCGGCAAGCGCGTCGGGGTCGAAGCCCTGCGTGGTGTCGGCATACCAGGCATGGAACCGGAAGAAGCGAAGGATCCGCAGGTAGTCCTCGCGGATGCGCGCGTCGGCAGACCCGATGAAGCGCAGGCGGCGGGCGTGCAGGTCGGTCAGGCCGCCAACGGGATCGACGATCTCGCCCTCGGGCGTGACGTAAAGCGCGTTCATGGTGAAGTCGCGGCGATGCGCGTCGCTCGACAGATCGGTGCCGAAGGCCACGGTTGCACGGCGGCCGTCGGTTTCGACGTCGCGGCGGAAGGTCGTGACCTCGAACGCCGTGCCGTCCGCGACCACCGTGACGGTGCCGTGGTCGATCCCGGTGGGAACGACGTGAAGTCCCGCGGCCCCGCACGCCGCCACCACCCGGTCGGGCGGGGCGTCGGTGGCGATGTCGATATCGGCCACAGGTTGACCAAGCAGCGCATTGCGCACGCAGCCACCGACGAACCACACACCAAGGCCAGCGTCACGCAATGCCGCGACGACGCGGCGGGTGGCTGGCGCGTCAAGCCAGGGGGCGGACAGTCGCGTCATCCGCCCAGCCTGTCGGCGAAAGCCCGCAGGATGCGCGCCGTCGCGCCCCAGATATAGTAGGGCCCCCAGGGCACGGCATAGTACAGCCGGCGCTGTCCACGCCACATCCGGCCCTCGATCACGTAGCTCGCCGGGTTCGCGACATGCGCCAGGGGAACCTCGAACACCTCGTCGACCTCCCCCGCTTCCGGGACGCCGGCGAAAGGCGAACGGATCAGGCCAAGGACGGGCGTTACCGAATACCCGGTCACGGTTTCGTGCGGCGGCATGGTGCCCAGCACCTCGACATGCGCGGGATCAAGCCCGACCTCCTCCTGCGCCTCGCGCAGGGCCGCCGCGGGCGCGTCCACATCGCCCGGGTCAAGCTTGCCTCCTGGAAAGGCGATCTGTCCGGGGTGATGGCGCAGGCCCGAGGCCCGCTTGGTCAGGATGACACGTTCGGCCGCCGTGACGGCCAGAAGGACCGCCGCCGGCGTCAGTCGCCGCCCGGCAGGCGGCGCGAAATCGCGGTTGAGGTCGAAGTCCGACGACGGCCGGCCCGCACGGGCCAGCGCCGCCGTGACCCGGTCCTTCAGCGGATCAGGCGTCATCCGACGGGCCGTGCACGGCCTCGAACCCTAGCGTCGCCGGGTCGAATTCGTAATGCGCGCCGCAGAACTGGCAATCGGCGGTGACGATGCCTTCATCGGTCGTCATCGTCGCGATGTCCTTGGCCGAATAGATCGACAGGCTGCGCCGCACCCGGTCGGGCGAGCAGGTGCACCCGAACTCTACCGGCTGGGCGTCGTAGACGCGGGGACCTTCCTCGTGGAACAGCCGCACCAGAAGGTCGGTCGGATGGACAACTGGCCCCACCAGTTCGAGCGGTTCGACGGTGTTGAGCAGCATGGTGGCGCGCGTCCAGCTCTCGCCCGCGTCGCCGTCCAGGAAATCCTCGGGCATCAGAAGCCCGTCTTCGCCGCTTCCCCCGTCCCGGGCCACAAGCTGCGACTTGGGCATGTGCTGTATCATGATGCCACCGGCCCGCCAGCCCGGGGCTGCGCCAGCGACCTGGCCATGGCCATAGCTCAGCGCGAAGCGCGTCGGCAGCTGTTCGGACTGCGCGAAATAGGCCTCGGCGCACGACGCAAGCGACCCGCCGGCGATCGGTGTGATGCCCTGATAGGGCACGGTGTCCGGCCCCTGGTCGATCAGGATGGCGAAGTATCCCCGCCCGATCTGCGAGAAGGGATCGCCGTCGGGGTCGAGCCGGGCTTCGTCATAGCTGGCGTAGGCCCGGATGCGCGCAGGCTGTCCGTCTTCGGTCGGGCCGAAGTAGTCGGTGGCGATCAGCCGTGCGGGGCCGTCGCTGCGGACCTGCAGCGAAAGCTTCCAGCGCAACTTGATGGTCTGGCCGATAAGCGCGGTAAGAAGCGTCGCCTCGGCCACCAGTGCCTCGATCGGACGGGGATAGTCGTGCTGGGCGAGCACCCGGTCGAGCACGCCGTCAAGACGCGCGACCCGGCCGCGGATGTCCGGTCGGTCAAGCTGGAAGGGCAGGACAGTGTCGTCCCAGGCAATGCGTGATCCTAGCGTCATGGTGTTTCCTTCGGCGGGTTTCCTTGGGGGTTTCCTCGGGGCCCGGCCCTTGGCATACCGCCAAGATATAGGCACAGCAACCGAAGGACCAACCCCCGTGATTCCCCGCTTGGGCGAAAGCCCGCGCCGCGACATCCGCTATCGCCTGCGCCCCGGCGCCTATGCGATCCTTGCGCGGGGCGGCGAGGTTCTTCTGACCCATCAGGCTGCGCCGATCCCGGAATACCAGCTGCCCGGCGGTGGCATCGATCCAGGGGAATCCCCGATCGCTTCGCTTCACCGCGAGGTCATGGAAGAAACCGGCTGGCGCATCGGACCGGTGCGGCGGCTGGGGGCCTACCGGCGTTTCACCTACATGCCGGAATACGATCTCTGGGCGGAAAAGCTGTGCCACATCTTTCTGGCCCGTCCGGCCTTTTGCCGTGGCGCCCCGACCGAGGCCGGGCATACCGCGATCTGGGCGCCGATCACGACGGCCGCCAGCCTTGTGGCCAGCGCGGGCGACCGGAAGTTCCTGTCAGACCTTGCCCGGCGCGGGATTTGAACGCTCGATAAGAACGGCGGACACGTCGTCGGCGAAGTCGGGACCGCCGGCATGGTCCGTCAGGTCCCAGACCATGGCTTCAAGGAACGCAGGCCCACGCAACATCGCGTTGCGTGCCGCGATGACCGCCAGACCGTCGTCATCCAGAGTGGCGCCGGCAAGGCCCGGGCATTCGGTGATGCCGTCCGAATGAACCAGAAGCCGGTCTCCGACACCAAGCACAAGTTCGATCGACCGGTACCGGGCGCCCTCGACAAGTCCGATCGGAAGACCGCCATTGCCCACGAATTCGGTCGCGCCGGTCCGACGCTGGACAAGCGGGGGCGGATGCCCAGCCTGCACCATGCGGACCCGGCCGCTGGCAAGGTCGAGTTCCCCGACGAGAAGCGTGAAGTATTGCCCGGTCTCGACGTCGTCGACGAGCATCCGGTTCAGCATCTCGCACAACTGGTCCGGCGGCCGCATGGCCGGCGCGCCGCCCGGATCCCGGGCAAGAGCGAGGTTGCGGTCTGGCGACTCGCCCGAGAAGTATCCCGCAAGCCGCGCCGTCATCAGTGCCGACGCGATGCCGTGCCCGGCCACATCGATTCCGAAGAAGCCGATGCGTCCCGTGCCTGCGGGAAAGACGCCGACAAGATCGCCGCCGATATGGCCCGCTGGCCGCAAGAGCAACGAGACGGTCGCCCCGTCGAATTCGTGAAAGCGCCGCGGCACGAGCGATTGCTGCAGCCGCCGCGCCTCTTGCAGGTCGCGGTCAAGATCGCGCTGGATCGTCTCAAGCTGTCCCAGCGTCGCGTTGAGCTGTCGGTTCCTTTCGGTCACGACGCCGTGCATGGCAAGGATCCTCTCGCCCGCGGTCAGGCGCGCCCGCAGTTCGGCGGCATTGACGGGCTTGGTCAGGAAGTCATCAGCCCCACGGCCAAGTCCATGCGCGATGTCCGCCTTGTCCCCGCGCGAGGTCAGGAGGATGAAATAGGGATAACTGTCGCCGGCCAGCGCACGGATCGCCTCGCAGAGGTCGAGGCCGCTTTTCCCGGGCATCATCCAGTCCGACAGGATCAGGTCCGGCAGCTTGCTGCGGCAAAGATCCAGCGCCGCCTCGGCCGATGCGGCTTCGGTCACCTCATAGCCCCATTGCCCAAGGAGCGATGCCAGGATCTTGCGCTGCACGCGGCTGTCATCGACCACGAGGACCCGCCGCATGGTGCCCGCGCCCGGCGTGATCGCGGGACCGGCCGCCGGCGCGGGCAGGTGGGCATGGCGGGAACTGGTGGCGGTCTTTGCGTGCATCATTCGGTGTCCGATGCTGCGATGCTCTGCCCGAGGCCCGTTAACGCGTGATGAACCCTAAAACTGTTCCGATTCCGCGATCTGGCCCCGCCTTTCGGTAAGCCGCGATTAAGGGCCGAAGGCTAAGGCTTGGCCAGGGGCGCTTTGTGTGAGGCCGGGCATGATCAACTGGGACCGCGTGAACGAACTGCGTCACGAGGTCGGCGACGACGATTTCGCCGAAGTCGTGACGATCTTCCTCGACGAGGTCGAGTCGGTGATGCACCGCATGCGCGGCGCGACCAGCCTGGAAAGCTACCGCGAGGACCTGCATTTCCTGAAGGGCAGCGCGCTGAACCTCGGCTTTCGTGCCCTGGGCGCGCTGTGCCACGAAGGGCAGGCGCCGACGGGCGGGGATCCGGCGGCGCTGGCCGCGCATCTTGCGGAAGTCCTGCGGATCTACGACCGCTCGAAAGCGGAATTCCTGGCCTCGGCCGAACCGTGAGGCAAGCGGCGGGCGGGGTCTGGCCGCTTGCCGCCGTTCCCAAAACCCAATAGAGCGCGGGCGATATCAACGCCGGAGGGGATCCATGTCCGCGCCGAAGAAAGTCGTCCTTGCCTATTCGGGGGGACTCGACACCTCGATCATCCTGAAATGGCTGCAGACCGAATACGGCTGCGAGGTCGTGACCTTCACCGCCGACCTTGGCCAGGGCGAGGAACTGGAGCCCGCGCGCGAAAAGGCCCTGCTGCTGGGGATCCGGCCCGAGAACATCTATATCGAGGATCTGCGCGAGGAATTCGTGCGCGACTTCGTCTTCCCGATGTTCCGGGCGAACGCGGTCTACGAGGGCCAGTATCTTCTTGGAACCTCGATCGCGCGGCCGCTCATTTCCAAGCGCCTGATCGAGATCGCGGCGATGACCGGCGCCGATGCCGTGGCCCACGGCGCCACCGGCAAGGGCAATGACCAGGTGCGGTTCGAGCTTTCGGCCTATGCCCTGAACCCCGAGATCAAGGTGATCGCGCCCTGGCGGCTGTGGGACCTGACCAGCCGGACGCGGCTGATCGATTTCGCCGAGAAGAACCAGATCCCGATTGCGAAGGACAAGCGCGGCGAGGCGCCGTTCAGCGTCGACGCGAACCTTCTGCACACCTCGTCCGAGGGCAAGGTGCTTGAGAACCCCGCCGAAGAGGCGCCGGACTATGTCTATCAGCGCACGGTCGACCCCGAAGCGGCCCCGGACACGGCGGACTACATCGAGATCACGTTCGAGAAAGGCGATGCCGTCGCGATCGACGGCACGCCGATGAGCCCGGCCGCGCTTTTGACCGCGCTGAACGAGGCGGGCCGCAAGCATGGCATCGGCCGGCTCGACTTCGTCGAGAACCGCTTTGTCGGCATGAAGTCGCGCGGCATCTACGAGACGCCCGGCGGCACGATCCTGCTTGAGGCGCATCGCGGGATCGAGCAGATCACCCTTGATTCGGGGGCGGGGCACCTGAAGGATTCGTTGATGCCGCGGTATGCCGAACTGATCTACAACGGCTTCTGGTTCAGCCCGGAGCGCGAAATGCTCCAGGCGTTGATCGACAAGAGCCAGGAGCATGTCACCGGCACGGTGCGGCTGAAGCTTTACAAGGGCTTTGCGCGCACGGTCGGTCGCTGGTCGGAGCACAGCCTGTATTCCGAGGCCCATGTGACCTTCGAGGAAGACGCTGGGGCCTACGACCAGAAGGACGCGGCAGGTTTCATCCAGCTGAACGCGCTTCGGCTCAAGCTGATCGCTGCGCGCAACCGGCGGCTGAAACGCTAGCCGGCCATCGCCGGGCCGGCCGGCATGGCGTGGCGACGAAGCACCTCGTAGTGGGGCAGCGCGCCGGCCACCAGGTCGGCGTCGCGGCCCGAGAGCGCGGGCAGTGGGCCTTCGGGACCGGCGAAGCCTGTGCTGCGATGAACCGCGCCGTACCAGTGCGGCGCCCAGGGTCCGTCGAAGGGCTTTGGGCCTGCCTCCCAGCGCAGCATCGCGGGATCGAAGGACAGACCGATCGCGTCACAGAGTCCGCGAAGCATCCCCTCGGGGTCGTCGCGGATCTCTGCGCTGTCGATGACGAGGCCGCCGATACGGTCGTAAAGCTCGGCCTGCTGGCGAAAGCCGATGTCGTCCAGCGTGACCTCGTCCCGCTTCGCGCCGTAGCTGGCGACCACGCGGGCCGGGTGGCGGATGAGATGGACGTTCACGCAGCCCGAGGCCCAGTCGAGCGGAAAGCCCTGAAGCATGTGGTGGGGCATGTGCTTCATGTAAAAGTGCGGCCTATCCCCAGGAATCGGGCCGAGGCAGCGGGCGGCCACCAAGGCGGGATCGGTTTCCCCGACCGCGAGGATCCGATCCTTCATTGGGTGGTCGATGCCGGAAGCGGCAAGATAGGCCGCGTAGAAGGGTTCGTCCCAGGCCGCGAAATCGGGACGGTTGCCGAAGGCATACATCATCGCGGTCGAGAGGTTCCGCGGGCCGGACCACATCGCAAGGCGCATCGGTGCTACCCTTTGCTGACAGGGCAGGCGGGGGGTTTCACACCCCCCGCACCCCCCGTGGGATATTTGGACCAAGAAGAACTCATGCGCCGACGAGCGCCTTGTAGAGATCGCGGATGCGCGCCGTGACGGGACCCATTTCCCCCGAGCCGATCACCCGGCCGTCGATGTTGCCGACCGGGGTCTGCGCGCCGAAGGTGCCGGTCAGGAAGACCTCGTCGGCGCCATAGGTATCGACGAGCGAAAAGTTGCGTTCGTGGACGGGAATGGCATTCGCGCGGCAAAGCTCGATCACCTTGCGGCGGGTAATGCCGTTCATGCAGTAGTCCCCGGTCGAGGTCCAGACTTCGCCCCGGCGCACGATGAAGAGGTTGCAGGCGTTCGTCGTGTTGACGAAGCCGTGGACATCCAGCATCAGCGCCTCGTCCGCGCCGGCCTTTTCGGCTGCGATGCAGGCAAGGATACAGTTGAGCTTCGAGTGGCTGTTGAGCTTGGGGTCCTGGCTCATCGGCAGGCCCCGGATGTGGGGAACGGTGGCAAGCCGGATTGGGCGCGGGATCTTTGGGCGCGAATGCTCCATGATGATCACGAAGGTCGGCCCCGAGCGCGAGAAACCAGGATGCTGGAATGGCCGTGTCTTCACCCCGCGGGTGACCATCAGGCGGGCATGGGCGTCCGACTGCATGTCATTGGCGCGGCGCGTGGCTTCGAGCGCCTCGACCACCTCGTCGCGGGTCCGCCCGATGTCGAGGTCGATGGCCTTCGCGGCCTCGAAAAGCCGGTCAAGATGGTCGTCGAGGAAGGCCCAGCGCCCGTTGTAGAGGCGCAGCCCTTCCCAGACGCCGTCGCCCAGCATGAAGCCGGAATCGTAGACGCTGACCAGCGCCTCGGCGCGCGGCTTCAGAACACCGTCGACGTGGATAAGGATCGAGGCGTTGCGCGGGTCGTCCTCGGCCTGGTGGGTCGAGACGGGCGCGTCGGCGGGGGTCGCGTGCTGGGTCATGGACAGTCCTCTTTCGGGTCGACGCTATCCGGGGCGGCGGGGTGAAACAACGGTCACCTGTGCGTGACCTCACGCGCCAGTGAGTTGAACCGAGGGCGGGGGGTGGGCAGGGTCGCGGACGAAGGAGACGCGACATGAACACTGCGATCGTTGCCGGGCTGGGGCGGCTGAAACCACTGGTGCTGGGGGTTGCCATCGCCCTTGGATACGCCGCGCACTGCGGACAGGCAGAGGCGGCCGGGACCGAGCGCGCCTATTTCGCGGGCGGATGCTTCTGGTGCGTCGAGGCCGATTTCGAAAAGGTGCAGGGCGTGCGCGAGGTGGTTTCGGGCTTCACCGGCGGAACCGTCGCCAACCCGACGTACAAACAGGTCGTGCGCGGCGGCACCGGGCACTTTGAGGCGGTCGAGATCACCTATGACCCGGGCAGGGTCAGCTACGAAGACCTGCTTCATGCCTTCTTCCGGTCGGTCGATCCGACGGACGCCGGTGGGCAGTTCTGCGACCGGGGCGACAGCTACCGCACCGCCATCTTCGTGTCGGGCAAGGCCGAGCGGACGGCAGCCGAGGCCGCGAAGGCGCGGGCAGAGGCCGAGTTGGGGCGCAAGGTCGTGACCCCGATCCTGGATGCCGGTCCCTTCTATGAAGCGGATGACTATCACCAGGACTACTACAAGCAGGACGATCTGATCCTGACGCGCTTCGGCCCACGCTCGAAGGAAGAGGCCTACAAGCTGTATCGCACCGCCTGCGGGCGCGATGGCCGGGTGCGAGAGCTTTGGGGCGATGCCGCGCCTTTTGCCGGTGCTTCCGGCTAGGCCTGCGTCAGAAGGAAGGCGGCCACTTCGTCGCCATCGGGAATCGCGTCGGCGGTTCCCCGTCGCGTGACCTTGAGCGCCGAGGCGGCCGCGGCGCGCGCCATCGCTTCGACCGTGGGAAGACCGGCGTCCAGCCCTGCGGCGAGGTAGCCGGCGAATGTGTCCCCTGCGCCCGTGGTATCGACGGCATCGACCGTCGGCGCAGGCACATGGACGGTTGCGCCGGTTCTTGTGTCACGCAGGTCGGCGCCTGCCGCACCGCGCGTGACGACGATCTCGGGGACGGGCAGGTCGCCCAGAGCGGTGCCAAGCGCGGCCTCGAGCTGCGCGGCCTCGACCGCGTTCAGGACCAGAAGCGAAACGTGGGGCAGGACCGCGACGACCGCGTCGGCGTCGAACGGTGCGGCGGAATAGATCACCCGCAGTCCCGCGCCCTGCCCCGCGCTGGCGGCTGCCGGCTGATAAAGGGTTTCGTTCTGCAACAACAGAACGTCGCCGGCACGGGCCGCGACGAGGGCCGCGACGACGTGATCGGCGGGCATGGCGGTATTCGCGCCCCCGAAGATGATGATGGCGTTCTCGCCATCCGAGGCGAGGGTGATGATCGCGTGGCCGGTCGGCACGTCCATCACGAGGATGTGGTCGGTCCCGACGCCATACCGGCCCATGCGGTCGACCGCCCAGCCGCCGTCCCGTCCGACGGCGCCGATGTGGTGGACGCGCGCGCCCGCACGGGCCGCTGCGACCGACTGGTTCGCACCCTTGCCGCCAAGGCCCGTGCGCACGTCGGTCGCGGCCAGCGTCTCGCCCGGTGCGGGGATGTGCGGCACATCGTAGAAATGGTCGATGTTGATCGAGCCGACGTTCCAGACCGTCATCGCGCCGCCCCGACTTCGCAGGCCGCGAGCTTGGCCATGTTGAGGATGTCGTTCACCGTCGCGACGCTGGAACAAATCTGGATCGGCTTGTCGACGCCGGTCAGGATCGGGCCGATCACGGTGGCCCCCGCCATCTCCTGCATGAGCTTGACCGAGATCGAGGCGGAATGCCGGGCCGGCACGACAAGGACGTTGGCGGGGCCGGTCAGGCGCTGGAACGGATACTGGGACTGAACCTTCGGGTTCAGGGCGACGTCCACGGTCATCTCGCCCTCGTACTCGAAGTCGACGCCGCGCTGGTCCAGCACCTTGGGCGCCTCGTGCATCTTGGTGGCCCTTTCGCTGACCGGATACCCGAAGGTCGAGAAGGACAGGAAGGCGACGCGCGGCTCGATGCCAAGCGTCCGTGCGACGGCCGCGGCCTTTTCGGCGATGTTGGCGAGGTCGATCTCGTCGGGCCATTCATGCACCAGCGTATCGGCGATGAAGACGATGCGGCCGCCGTGCAGAAGGGCGGTCACGCCGACCGCTCCGTGTTCCGGGCGCGCGTCGAAGACATGGTTGATCCGGTCAAGGATATGCGCCGATTTTCGCGTGGCCCCGGTGACAAGGGCGTCACCGTGCCCGTGCGCCAGCATCAGCGCCGAAAAGACATGCCGGTCGCGGGCGGCAAGGCGGTGGATGTCCTGCGCGTCGAAGCCCTTGCGCTGAAGGCGCTTGTAGAGAAACGCCTTGTAGGTCTCGAGGTGGTGCGTGTTGGCCGCGTTCAGAACCTCAAGTTCGGCGACGGCATCGCCAAGGCCGGCGGCCTCCAGCTTGTCCTTCACGTCGGCCTCGCGCCCCACGACCAGCGCCTTGCCAAGCCCGGCGCGCTGATAGGCCACGGCCGCCCGCAGAACGCGCGGATCGTCGCCTTCGGCGAAGATCATCCGGGCCTGCGCGGCACGGGCGCGGGCGTTGATCCCCTGAAGGATCGAGGCCGTCGGGTCCATTCGGGACTTCAACGCAAGCTCGTAGGCATCCATGTCGATGATCGGCCGTCGCGCGACCCCGGTGTCCATCCCGGCGCGGGCGACGGCGGGCGGAATACGGTGGATCAGGCGTGGGTCGAAGGGCGTGGGGATGATGTAGTCGCGGCCGAAGGTCAGCTTGCGGCCATAGGCCATGGCGACCTCGTCGGGCACGTCCTCACGCGCAAGTTCGGCCAAGGCACGGGCGCAGGCGATCTTCATCTCGTCGTTGATCGCGCGCGCATGGATGTCGAGCGCGCCGCGAAAGAGATAGGGAAAGCCAAGGACGTTGTTGACCTGGTTGGGGTAATCCGACCGTCCGGTGGCGACGATGGCATCGGGGCGCACTTCCTGCGCCTCTTCCGGCGTGATCTCGGGGTCGGGGTTCGCCATGGCGAAGATCACCGGGTCGGGCGCCATGGCCATCACCATGGCCGGCGTGACCGCGCCCTTGACCGACACCCCAAGAAAGACGTCGGCGCCCTTCATCGCTTCGTCCAGCGTGCGCAGGTCGGTCTTCACCGCATGGGCCGATTTCCACTGGTTCATGCCCTCGGTCCGGCCCTGATAGATGACCCCCTTGGTGTCGCAGACGATGCAGTTCTGGTGCCGGGCACCCATCGATTTCAGAAGCTCGATGCAGGCGATGCCGGCTGCCCCTGCCCCGTTCAGAACGATCTTCACGTCCTCGATCCGCTTGCCGGTCATGGCCAGCGCATTGATCAGCCCGGCCGCACAGATCACGGCGGTGCCGTGCTGGTCGTCGTGGAAGACGGGGATGTCCATCTCTTCCTTCAGGCGCTGCTCGATGATGAAGCATTCGGGCGCCTTGATGTCTTCCAGGTTGATCCCCCCGAAGGACGGACCCATCAGCCGGACCGCCTGACAGAAGGCATCCGCGTCCTGGGTATCAAGCTCGATATCGATCGAGTTGATGTCGGCGAAGCGCTTGAAGAGGACGGACTTGCCTTCCATCACCGGCTTCGAGGCAAGCGCGCCGAGGTTGCCAAGGCCAAGCACCGCAGACCCGTTCGAGATCACGGCAACAAGGTTGCCCTTGTTGGTATAGTCATAGGCGGTCTCGGGCTGGGCTGCGATTTCCTCGCAGGGGATGGCGACGCCGGGGCTGTAGGCCAGGCTCAGGTCGCGCTGGGTCGCCATCGGGACGGTCGCGCGGACTTCCCATTTTCCCGGCGTGGGCTCCATATGGAACTGAAGCGCATCCTCGCGGGTGATGCGGGCCTTTGTCATTGCGTCTCCTCCCCCTGCCTGTCGCGATTGCTTAAGGTGCGACGCGCAAGCCCGCAACCGGAGGTTTGGTCTTTCGCAGCCCCGGAGGGCTTTGTAAGCATGGACGGACACTGCCGTCGGGGGATGCCGTGACCGCTGCCAACGCTGCCGAAAACGCCGCGATGACGCCGATGATGGCGCAGTATCTCGACATCAAGGCCGAACATGCCGACGCGCTTCTGTTCTATCGCATGGGCGACTTCTACGAACTGTTCTTCGACGATGCGGTCGCGGCGGCTGCGGCGCTGGACATCGCGCTGACGAAACGCGGCAAGCATCTGGGCGAGGATATCCCGATGTGTGGCGTCCCGGTCCATTCGGCCGAAGGCTATCTTCTGACGTTGATCCGAAAGGGCTTCCGGGTGGCGGTCTGCGAACAGCTCGAAGACCCCGCCGAGGCGAAGAAGCGCGGGTCCAAGGCCGTGGTCCGGCGCGGTGTGGTCCGGCTTGTCACGCCCGGAACCCTGACCGAGGACAGCCTGCTTGAGGCGCGGCGCCACAACTACCTCGCCGCCCTGGCGGATATTCGCGGCGAGGCGGCGCTGGCCTGGACCGACATCTCGACAGGCGACTTCCGGGTGATGCCGCTGCCGCCCGTCGCGGTCGGCCCCGAGCTTGCCCGCCTGTCCCCGCGCGAGGTGCTTGTCGCGGATACGCCGGGGGCCACTTGGGCTGAAACAGTGACTGACCTTGGCGGGTCGGCCACCCGCCTTCCCCCCCTCGCCTTCGATAGCACGGGCGCCGCCGAGAAGCTCCAGAGGTTGTTCGGGGTCGCCACTCTTGATGCCTTTGGCGCCTTCTCACGACCCGAACTTTCGGCAATGGGCGCGCTGGTCGATTACCTCGATGCGACGCAAAAGGGGCGGCTTCCGCTTCTGCGGCCACCCGTCCGCGAGGCACAGGGCGCGAGCGTGCAGATCGACGCCGCCACCCGGCGCAGCCTTGAACTGACGCGCGGGCCGGATGGGCGACGCAAGGGGTCGGTCCTTGACTGCGTCGACCGGACGCTGACCGCGGGCGGGGGTCGTCTGCTCGAGCGGCGGATCGCAAGTCCATCGGCGCGCGTCGATGTCATCCAGCACAGGCTTGACGCCGTCTCGACGCTGCTTGAAGACACCGATCTGCGCGACGACCTGCGCGCGAGGCTGCGCGAGGTGCCTGACATCGACCGCGCCCTGTCGCGCCTGGCCCTGGATCGTGGCGGACCGCGTGACCTGGCTGCGGTGCGGCAGGGTCTGACGCAGGCCGCCGCGATGGCAGCCCTGCTGGGCGAGGCGGATCTTCCCGACGTGCTTTCCGAAGCCGCCGCAAGCCTGGTGGGCTTCGACGCCCTGATTGCCATGCTGGACGCGGCCCTAGTGGCCGAGCCGCCGCTTCTTGCCCGTGACGGCGGGTTCATCGCGGCCGGGTACGACGCGGATCTCGATGAGGCGCGAACGCTTCGCGACGAAGGCCGGGGCGTGATCGCGGCGCTGCAGGCGGACTACATCCGACTTGCCGAAGTTCCGTCGCTCAAGATCCGGCACAACAACGTGCTGGGCTACTTCATCGAGACAACGGCGACGCACGCGGGAAGAATGATGTCGCCCCCCCTGTCGGAAACCTTCATCCACAGGCAGACCACTGCGAATGCCGTTCGATTCACCACGCTTCAGCTGTCCGAGCTCGAGGCACGGATCCTGAACGCCGGATCGCGCGCCATCGAGATTGAAAAGCGTCTCTATTCAAGCCTGTCTGGGGAAATCCTGTCCATCGCCGACCGCATTCAGGCGGCCGCGCGCGCCGTGGCGGAAATCGACGTCGCCGCCGGCTTTGCCGAACTGGCCCTGCACCAGGGCTTCTGCCGCCCGGTGGTGGACGAGGGGCGCGCGTTCCGCATCGAAGCCGGGCGCCACCCCGTGGTCGAGGCAGCGCTGCGCGCCGAGGGCGGCTCGCCCTTCATCGCCAATGACTGCGACCTGTCGGACGGGGGCGACGGGGCGCATGTCTGGCTGGTGACGGGGCCCAACATGGCTGGCAAATCCACCTTCCTGCGGCAGAACGCGCTGATCGGCCTTCTGGCGCAGGCGGGGTCTTACGTTCCGGCGCGGTCAGCCCATATCGGCCGCGTCAGCCAGATCTTCAGCCGTGTCGGAGCGTCGGACGACCTGGCACGGGGCAGATCGACCTTCATGGTCGAGATGGTCGAAACCGCGGCGATCCTGAACCAGGCCGACGACCGCGCGCTTGTCATCCTTGACGAAATCGGACGCGGAACGGCGACCTATGACGGCCTTGCCATCGCCTGGGCCACGCTCGAGCATCTGCACGAGGTGAACGGGTGCCGCGCCCTTTTCGCCACCCATTACCACGAGATGACGGGACTGGCCGACCGGCTTAGCGGCGTGCGCAACGCCACCGTCGCGGTGAAAGAGTGGGAAGGCGAGGTCATCTTCCTGCACGAGGTGCGCCCGGGGACCGCCGACCGCAGCTATGGCGTGCAGGTGGCCCGTCTTGCAGGGCTGCCCGATCCAGTGATCGCACGGGCGCGACAGGTTCTGGACCTTCTCGAGAAGGGAGACCGCGAAGGGGCCAAGGCGCACGATGCCCTTCTGGACGATCTGCCGCTTTTCTCGACCTTGCAGCGGGGGCCGGCAACGGCACAGCCGCGGTGGTCCGCGGCGTCGGCCGTGGAAGACAGGTTGCGAAGCATCAGCCCCGACACGCTGACGCCGCTGGAGGCGCTGTCGCTGCTTTACGAGCTTCGCGGATTGCTTGCCGAGGGCGTCAGTTCGCCGGCATCGAGCTGACGCCAACCTGCGCCGGACGCAGCAGGCGTTCGTGAATCATGAAGCCTGCCGACATGACCTGAATGATCTCGCCCGCCTTGGTTCCGGGAACCGGGGCCTCGAACACGGCCTGATGCTGCTGCGGCTCGAAGGCGTCGCCGGGCTGCGGGGTGATCGGCTCGATCCCATGTTTCTTGAAGACGTTGACAAGCTCGCGCATCGTCAGTTCGACGCCCTCGATCAAGGCCTTGTCCTTTTCGCGCTGCTCGTCCGTCATGGAATCGAGGGCGCGCTGAAGATTGTCGTAGACCGGCAGCAGATCGCGGGCCAGCTTCGTGCCGCCGTACATCTCGGCCTCGCGACGGTCCCGTTCGCCGCGCTTGCGGGTGTTTTCGGCATCGGCAAGGGCGCGCATGAACCGGTCGCGAAGGTCGTCGCGTTCCGCACGAAGGGTCGCGATCTCGTCCTCGAGTGCAAGCGACTCGCCAAGCGGAACGCCATCCAAGTCCGCCCCGTCCTCGGCAAAACCTTCCGCCTGCGCCATCTGTTCCAGATCCTCGAGTTTCTGTTCTTTCTTCGCGTTCGCCATGTATCACCTGCTAGCCGCGGTCCGACAGCAACCTGCCGACCAACTGCGCCGTGTAATCGACAATCGGAACGATCCGGCCATAGTTCAACCGCGTCGGACCGATCACGCCGACAGCCCCGATGAGTCGCCGGTCCGCGTTCATATAAGGAGAGACGACCAAAGAGGAACCCGAAAGTGAGAAAAGCTTGTTCTCGGACCCGATGAAGATCCGCACGCCATCGGCGTCTTCCGCAAGCTCGAGGAAAGCAGCGATATCACGCTTGCGCTCGAGGTCGTCGAAAAGGGTGCGGATGCGTTCCAGATCGGCCTCGGGCACCGTGCCATCCAGAAGGTTCGACTGCCCGCGGACGACCAGACGTTCGGTCGGCTCGCCGGCATTGTCCCAGATCGCGATGCCGTTCTCGACAAGCTCGCGCGCCAGCCCGTCAAGCTCTTGCCGCCGCCTCGCGACCTCGGTCGCGATCGAACCCCGAAGCTCGCCCAGGGTCTTGCCTGCGGCGACGGCGTTCAGGAAGTTCGCGGCCTCGCGCATGGACGACGCCGTCTGGCCGATGGGCGGCGTGAAAAGGCGGTTTTCGACATGGCCGTCCTCGAACACAAGAACGACAAGCGCCCGATCCTGCGCGAGGCTGACGAATTCGATATGCGCGATGGGGGCTTCGCGCTTTGGCGCCAGGACAAGGCTTGCCCCGTGGGTGATCCCGCTCAGCGCCGCGCCGACCCGGTTCAGCATCGACGGGACGTCGGTGTCGTTGCTGCGGATCGTCGCGTCGATCTTCTGACGGTCGGTTTCGTTCAGATCCCCGACCTCGAGCAGGCCGTCGACGAACAACCGCAGTCCAAGTTCGGTGGGGATGCGCCCGGCCGAAATGTGCGGGCTGTCGAGAAGACCAAGGAATTCGAGATCCTGCATGACATTGCGCACGGTGGCCGCGCTCAGCCGTTCGCTCAGCGTGCGCGTCAAGGTTCGCGAACCCACGGGTTCGCCGGAATCAAGATACCCCTCGACCACGCGGCGAAAGACCTCGCGGCTTCGCGCGTTCATCTCGGCCAGAAGTTTCGTAGCCTCGGTCATTGCGTTAGTAACGTAGGGTCGACGCACTAAATGTGAACGCCCGCGCTTCGTCAATCGGGGTTGAATCTTCGCACACGGACTGCGTATCAGTCGCCTGCTCAGAAAACAGGAACCAAGCCATGCGCCCTTCTGGCCGCCAACCCGACGAAATGCGCCCGATCCTCATTGAAACGGGCGTGACGCGCCATGCCGAGGGCTCGTGCCTCATCAAGTGCGGGGACACGCATGTCCTGTGCACCGCCACGGTGGATGAACGTGTGCCGTCCTGGCTGAAGAACACGGGCCTTGGATGGGTAACGGCCGAATACGGGATGCTTCCACGCGCCACCCACACCCGGATGCGGCGCGAAGCCAAGGATGGGCAGTCCGGCCGAACTCAGGAAATTCAAAGGCTTATAGGACGCGCGCTGCGGGCGGGGGTTGATCGCGTGGCGCTGGGCGAACGCCAGATCACCATCGATTGCGACGTGATCCAGGCCGATGGCGGCACGCGCTGCGCTTCGATCACGGGGGGCTGGGTCGCGCTGCGGCTGGCCGTGAAGAAACTGATGGCCGCAGGCGTTGTGCTGAGCGACCCGCTGACCGACCACATCGCGGCGGTCAGCTGCGGCATCTACGCGGGTGTGCCGGTGCTTGACCTCGATTATCCCGAAGACAGCGAAGCGGGCGTGGACGGCAATTTCGTGGTCACGGGCAGCGGCCGCCTGGTCGAGGTGCAGATGTCGGCAGAAGGGTCGACCTTCTCGCACGACCAGCTGTCCAACCTGCTCGACCTGACCGCGAAGGGCGCGGCCGAACTGGTCGCCGCGCAGAAGGCTGCGGTGGCCTGATGCGGCGGCTGGACGACAGCCTTCTCATCGCGACCCACAACGCGGGGAAATTCGAGGAGCTCACGGCGCTTCTCGAACCGCTTGGCATCCGCACCGTTTTCGCGCGGGACCTTGGCCTTGCCGAGCCTGACGAGACCGGAACGACCTTCATCGAGAACGCGCGGATCAAGGCCCATGCTGCCGCGACGGCCACCGGCCTTCCGGCGCTGGCGGACGACAGCGGGATCGAGATCGACGCACTGGGCGGCGCACCGGGGGTCTATACGGCCGACTGGGCCGAAACCCCGGCCGGCCGCGACTTCGTTCTGGCGATGCACAAGGCGCACAAGCTTCTTGTCGAAAGCGGCGCGTCCGCACCCTGGACGGCGCGCTTCTGCTGCACGCTTGTGCTGGCCTGGCCGGATGAGGAAGACGCCGCGTTCGAAGGGAAGGTCGAAGGACAAGTCGTCTGGCCGATGCGCGGCACCCAGGGCCATGGCTATGATCCGATCTTCGTCCCCGATGGACATGACCAGACCTTCGCCGAGATGGACCGTTGGGAAAAGAACCGGATGAGCCACCGCGCCGTGGCGCTGGACAAGCTGGTGAAAGCACTTGGCGCCTGACCATTGGCAGAGGGCCGGCTTCGGCCTTTACCTGCACTGGCCCTTCTGCCAGGCCAAGTGCCCCTACTGCGATTTCAACAGCCATGTCGCCGAAAGAATCGACGAATCCCGCTGGAATGGTGCCTTTCTTTCCGAGATTCAGCGCATCGGCGCCGAGACCCAGGGGAGGGTTCTGAGCACCGTCTTTTTCGGCGGCGGCACACCCAGCCTCATGTCACCGGATCTTGTGGCGTCGATCCTCGAGGCGGTGCGGGCGATGTGGCCCATGTCGAACGACCCCGAGATCACGCTTGAGGCGAACCCGACCTCGGTCGAGGCGGGGCGCTTCCGCGGCTATGCGGAAGCCGGAGTGAACCGGGTCTCGATGGGGGTCCAATCGCTGCGCGACGACGACCTGCGCCGCCTTGGCCGCCTGCATTCCGTGGCCGAGGCGCGTGCCGCCTTCGACATTGCCCGCGCCAATTTCGACCGCATCAGTTTCGATCTGATCTATGCGCGCCAGGACCAGACCCTTGACGACTGGAAGGACGAACTGTCCGAGGCCCTGTCGATGGCGGCCGATCACCTGTCGCTTTATCAGCTGACGATCGAGGACGGCACCGCGTTCGGCGACCGGTTCCGCCGGGGGCGGCTGCGGGGACTGCCGGACGAGGATCTGGCGGCGGACATGTACGACCTGACGCAAGAGCTGTGCGAAGCCGCCGGCCTTCCGGCCTACGAGACGTCAAACCACGCCCGGCCGGGGGCGGAATCGCGGCACAACCTGATCTACTGGCGATCGGGGGATTACACAGGAATTGGTCCGGGAGCGCATGGCCGCCTCACGCTGGACGGTCGGCGCCTTGCGACGGAAGCCCTGCGCGCGCCGGGCGCATGGCTACAGGCCGTGGATCAACAGGGATCGGGCGAGCGTCCGCGCGAGGTCGTTCCACCCGAGGAACAGCTTGAGGAATTCGCCCTCATGGGTCTTCGCCTGAGCGAAGGAATTGACGCGGCGCCGCTACGCGCCGATCCAATTATTAATAATAATATCAATGACTTGATATCGGACGGCCTGCTTGAAGATCGTACGGGGCGGCTTACCGCAACCGCCCGGGGCCGTCCGCTTCTGAACGCCGTTCTGCGCGCGATCTTCGCTTAGTCCGGCCTGCCGGTTGCCGAAAGGCGGCCGCAAAGATCGTCAAGGTCATCAAGCGACCGATAGCTGACCGTCAGCCGCCCCGATCCTGTCGCCTCGTCGTGGTCTATCGACACCTTCATGCCCAGCGCAGCCGCAAGATCCGATTCGAGCACACGGGTATCCGCGTCTTTCGCCGGCGCCTGCGAGACGCGGCTTGTCGACGTCTTGGGCTTGGCGCGCTTTGCCAGCGCCTCGGCCTCGCGCACCGACAGGCCCTTGCGGACGATCTCGCGCGCCAGGCCGGACGGATCGTCGGCCGTCACCAGCGCGCGCGCGTGGCCTGCGGTCAGCGCACCGCTGCGCAGCATCTCGATGACGTCTTCCGGCAGGGTGAGTAGCCGCAGAAGGTTGGCGATGTGGCTGCGGCTTTTGCCCAGGGCCTGCGCCATTCTTTCCTGCGTATGGCCGAACCGGTCCATCAACTGGCGATAGCCCGCCGCCTCTTCGACCGGATTCAGATCAGCGCGCTGGATGTTCTCGATGATCGCGACCTCGAGCACTTCGGTATCGTCGAAGTCTCGGACGATCACCGGTAGCTCGTGCAGCTGCGCCCGCTGGGCGGCGCGCCAACGGCGCTCGCCGGCCACGATTTCGAACGTGCCCTCCCGGCGCGGGTTACGTCGAACGATCAGCGGCTGGATGACGCCCTTGGCGCGAATCGAGTCCGTCAGCTCGGCCAGCGCTTCTTCGGTGAAGCTTCGCCGAGGCTGGTCGGGGTTGGGCACGATCTTTTCGATCGGCACCAGCGTTTCAGCCGGACGCTGGCCCCCCGTATCCGTCGTATCGGCCGCAACATCCGCCATCAGCGCCGACAGTCCGCGGCCCAGACCGCGGCGTTCCAGTTTCTTCGGCTCAGCCATGACACCACCTCATGTCGTTACAGTCTCGCGACCATATACCATTTCTTGTGCCAGCGCACGATAGGCGATGCTTCCGCGGGACGTTGGATCGAACTCCATGACCGGCATCGCATAGGATGGCGCCTCGCTGAGGCGAACGTTGCGGGGCACCACGGTTTCGAACACCAGTTCGCCCAAGGTCGCGCGGGCATCCGCCTCGACCTGCTGGCTCAGCCGGTTCCGGCGGTCGGCCATCGTCAACAGCACGCCCTCGATCCTCAGGTCCGGGTTGGCCGAGGCGCGCACCTCGCGCAGGGTCAGCATCAGTTGCGACAGACCTTCCAGCGCGAAGAATTCGGCCTGAAGCGGAACAAGAACGGAATCGGCCGCGACCATCGCGTTCACCGTCAGAAGGCTAAGCGAAGGCGGGCAGTCCACCAGGATGTAATCAAGGCGGTAGTCCGCCATCCCCGGCTGCCGCAGGGCGCGGCGCAGCAGAAGGCTGCGTTTCTCGTTCGTGGCCATCTGGATATCCGCCGAACTGAGGTCCGTGGTCGCCGGGGCGATCAGAAGCCCCGGCACCTTCGTCTTGCGGATCACACGATCCAGTGGGGCGTCTTCCAGAAGAAGGTCATATGTTGTGTATTCCCGCTCGGACGGATCGATGCCCAGCCCCGTCGAGGCATTGCCCTGCGGGTCAAGGTCGACAAGAAGAACGCTGAAGCCCTCCTCGGCCAGGGCCGCCCCAAGATTGATGGCGGTCGTGGTCTTGCCCACGCCCCCTTTCTGGTTGGCGACCGCGATGATCTTGGGCCCGCCGGGCCGGGGGGTGTCAGACACGCCCGATGCCTCCGATTTTCAGGATGACGGAATCTGCGCCCGTCTTGCTGGGATATTCTTCGCAGTCGAAGGTGAAGGTTTCAAGCGTGGCTGCGACCTCGTCGCGATGGCGCGCGCCCTTCGGAAAAAGGCAGATCCCGCCGGGCGCAAGATGACGCTCGGCCATGCCCAGAAGATCGGCAAGCGGGGCAAGCGCCCGCGCCGACAGAACATCCGCCCCGCAAGGCTCGGCCGATTCGATCCGGGCGGCCAGGACGTCTGCCTGCGTCTCCGTCTGGCGGCACACGGCGCGCAGGAACTCGGCCTTGCGTTGGTCGGACTCCACCAGGCGGACCTTCAGCTCCGGTCGGGATTCGGTCGCCAGAATCGCAATAACGAGGCCGGGAAACCCTGCCCCCGACCCCAGATCGCACCAACGCCGCGCCGATTGAGGGGCGAGGCTCAGAAGCTGGGCCGAGTCCAGGAAATGGCGCGCCCAGGCCGCATCCAGCGTTCCGCGTGAGACAAGATTTATGTGCTTGCCCCACTTTTGCAGCAAATCGTGGTAGGTCGACAGGCGGGCGAGCGTTTCACGTGAAACATCCACCTGCGCGGCGAAGGCCGCTGCGCCGTCCGTCATGCCGACTTTCGCCGCGCCTGGCGAAGCTTTGCAAGGATCAGCGTCAGGGCCGCGGGCGTCATCCCCTCGACACGGCCCGCTTGGGCAAGCGTTGCCGGGCGGATGCGCGTCAACTTCTGCTTCAGCTCGTTCGACAGGCCCGACAGCGGCATGAAGTCGAAATCCTCGGGGATTGCCTCGGCCTCGTCCCGACGCATCGCCTCGACGTCGCGCTTCTGGCGGTCGGTATACTTGGCATAAAGCGCGTCGCGGGCGATCTGCTCGCGGATGTCAGGATCGATTTCGGACAACGACGCGTCCAGGGAAAGAAGCGACGAGAACTCGACATCGGGCAGGCCAAGCGCGTCAATGGCCGTGCGGCGCGGCCCATCGGGCGACAGGTTCACGCCCGCCCCCGCAAGTTCGCGCGCCGTCCAGGACATCGCCTCGAGTCTTCGGCGCGCGGCCGACAGTCGGCCCATCTTTGCGTCGAACGCGATCTTGCGAGATTCGCTCACACACCCCAGGGACAGACCAATGGGCGTCAGCCGCTGGTCGGCGTTGTCGGCGCGAAGCGACAGACGGAACTCCGCGCGCGAGGTGAACATGCGGTAGGGCTCGGTCACGCCCCGGGTGACAAGGTCATCGATCATTACGCCGATGTACGATTCCGATCGCTGGAAAATGGCCGGCTCACGACCCAAAATATTGAGGGCGGCATTGATGCCAGCCACGATACCTTGCGCGCCGGCCTCTTCGTACCCGGTCGTTCCATTGATCTGGCCCGCCAGGAAAAGGCCCGGGACATCGCGCGGTTCCAGCGTTCGCCGCAGGGCGCGTGGATCGACGTAATCGTATTCGATCGCGTAACCCGGCTGCAGGATGGCTGCGTGTTCAAGCCCGTGGATCGAATGAACGTAATCCTCCTGAACCTCGGCCGGAAGCGAGGTCGAGATGCCATTCGGGTAGACCGTGTGGTCGTCCAGCCCCTCTGGCTCGAGAAAGACCTGGTGCGACGGCTTGTCGGCAAACCGAACGACCTTGTCTTCGATCGACGGACAATATCGCGGCCCGACGCCGTCGATATGGCCGCCATACATGGCGGACCGCCCCAGGTTCTCGCGAATGATGTCGTGGGTGCGTTCGTTGGTGTGGGTGATCCCGCAGGCGATCTGCCGGGCCACCGGACCACGCGACAGGAACGAAAACATCGCGGGCTCCTCGTCGCCCGGCTGCATTTCCAGACGGTCCCAGTCGATCGTCCGACCATCAAGGCGCGGCGGCGTCCCCGTCTTCAGCCGCCCCAAGGGAAGGCCGAAGCTATCGATTCGCTCAGCCAGCCGCACCGCCGGGGCATCGCCCATCCGCCCGCCCGGGCGCCGCTCGTCCCCGATGTGGATGACGCCCCGCAGGAACGTTCCCGTGGTCAGCACCACCGCTCCAGCGCGAAGCGCCGATCCGTCCGCCAACTCGATCCCGGCGACGGCATTGCTCTCTATGAGAAAATCGACCGCCTCGCCCTCGATCACCTCGAGGCCCGGCGTTGCGGCCAAATGGCGCTGCACCGCCTGGCGATACAGCTTGCGATCCGCCTGCGCCCGCGGGCCCTGAACTGCTGGACCTTTGCGACGATTGAGAAGCCGGAACTGTATCCCGGCCTCGTCCGCGGCCCGTCCCATGATGCCGTCGAGGGCGTCGATTTCGCGGACAAGATGGCCCTTGCCAAGCCCCCCGATCGCGGGGTTGCAGGACATGACCCCTATGCCATCGCGCTTGAGCGTCACCAGAGCGACGCGCACGCCCATGCGGGCCGCTGCATCCGCAGCCTCGGCGCCGGCATGGCCGCCGCCGATCACGATGACGTCGAAATCGCGGTGTTTCACGTGAAACGCCCCTATTTGCCCAGGCAGAAGCTTGCGAAGATTTCGTCGAGGATATGCTCTACATCCACGCGTCCGACAAGTGAGTCGAGCGAACGAATTGCCGTGCGAAGCTCTTCCGCCGCAAGTTCCGACCGTTCCGGGCCATGAAGAAGTTCGTCCTTCGCCAACGTCAGCGCCCCGATTGCACGTTCAATGGCGACCCGGTGCCGCTCGCGCGTTGCCGTCGCCACGCCTGAGGCGCGCACCTCGAGCCGGGACACGATCATCTCGACCAGGCGGTCAAGGCCAACCCCCGTCAAGCCCGAGATCGCAAGCCCCCCCTGCCGCCCCAGATCTGCCTTGCCGACCGCAACGATATCGTCGCCGGTCGGGGCCAAAAGCGGATCCTCGTCGTTCGCCTCCTTGAGGATGACTCGCAGATCGGCCAGTTTCGCGCGCTCGATCGCGCGCTTCACGCCAAGTCCCTCGACGACATCCTGCGTTTCGCGCAAGCCTGCCGTATCAAGAACCGTGACCGGAAGACCGTGCAGGTCCATTCGAACCTCGATCACGTCGCGCGTGGTCCCCGCTATGTCCGAGGTGATGGCGGCCTCGCGCCCCGCCAAAGCGTTGAGCAAGGTCGACTTGCCCACATTCGGCGGGCCGACGATCGCCACCTCGAACCCCTCGCGGATGCGTTCGGCAACGGCGGCGCCATCGGCCTCGCGCTGAAGGGCGCTCATCACACGGCCGATCAAGGCGTCCACCTCGGGGGTGACGTCGACCGGCACATCTTCGTCCGCGAAATCGATCGTCGCCTCAAGAAGCGCGGCGGCGCGGATCAGATCGGTCCGCCACCCCTCGGCCGCCCGCCCCAGGGCGCCGGACAGGACGCGCAGGGCCTGCTGTCGTTGACCTTCGGTTTCGGCATCGATGAGGTCGGCCAGGCCTTCGACCTGGGCAAGATCCAGGCACTCGTTTTCCAGCGCACGGCGGGTGAACTCGCCAGGCTCGGCCAGTCTCAGCCCCTCCATGTCGCCCAGAACGCGCAATACGGCGCGAACCGTTGCAAGGCTTCCGTGAAGATGCAGTTCGACGACGTCTTCCCCGGTGAAGCTGTGGCCGGCCCGAAACGGCAGCACCAGCGCCTCGTCCAGGGCCATGCCGTCTGCGGCCGTCAGTCGGCGGAGCGCCGTTTGGCGGGCCGGCGGCAGGTCGCCCGCCAGGGCCGCGGCCGCCGTCCAGGACCGTGGCCCCGAGATACGAACGACCGCAACCCCGGCCTTACCACGCGCGCTGGCCAGGGCAAAGATCGTGTCCATGGGATTAACCCATTGATTTCAATAAATAATCAGGTATTCATCGAGTCGAAGAACTCGGAATTCGACTTCGTCTGCTTGAGCTTCGAGATCAGGAATTCGATCGCATCGGTCGTCCCCATCGGGTTCAGGATGCGACGGAGGACGTAGGTCTTCTGAAGATCGGATTTCTCGATGAGAAGATCTTCCTTCCGCGTGCCCGACTTCAGGATATCCATCGCCGGGAACACGCGCTTGTCCGCCACCTTACGGTCAAGAACGATCTCGGAGTTGCCGGTGCCCTTGAACTCTTCGAAGATCACCTCGTCCATGCGGCTTCCGGTGTCGATCAGCGCGGTCGCGATGATCGTGAGCGAGCCGCCTTCCTCAATGTTCCGCGCGGCCCCGAAGAAGCGCTTCGGGCGCTGCAGGGCGTTGGCGTCGACGCCGCCGGTCAGCACCTTGCCCGAAGACGGCACGACGGTGTTGAACGCGCGCCCCAGACGGGTGATCGAGTCGAGCAGAATGACGACGTCCCGCTTGTGTTCGACAAGACGCTTGGCCTTCTCGATTACCATCTCGGCGACGGCGACATGGCGGCTGGCCGGTTCATCGAAGGTCGAGGAAATCACCTCGCCCTTCACCGACCGCTGCATGTCGGTGACCTCTTCAGGACGTTCGTCGATCAGCAGAACGATCAGGTAGCACTCGGGGTGGTTGACCTCGATCGAGTGGGCGATGTTCTGAAGAAGCACCGTCTTGCCGGTGCGCGGCGGCGCCACGATCAGGCTTCGCTGCCCTTTGCCGATCGGCGCGACCAGATCGATGATGCGTGCCGACCGGTCTTTGATCGTCGGATCCTCGATCTCCATTTTCAGCCGCTCATCGGGATAAAGCGGCGTGAGGTTGTCGAAGCTAATCTTGTGGCGCGCCTTTTCAGGGTTCTCGAAGTTGATCTTCTCGACCTTGATCAGCCCGAAGTACCGCTCGTTGTCGTTCGGTGCCCGGATCACGCCTTCGACCGTATCTCCGGTCCGAAGGCTATACTGCCGGATCATGTCCGGAGAGACATAGATGTCGTCGGGTCCCGGAAGATAGTTCGCTTCCGGCGACCGCAGGAACCCGAAGCCGTCCTGCAGCACCTCGAGCACGCCATCGCCACCGATGTCCCAGCCTTCCTCGGCCTGTTCCTTGAGGATCGAGAACATCATGTCGCCCTTGCGCATGGTCGACGCGTTCTCGATTTCAAGCTCCTCGGCCATCGCAAGAAGTTCCTGCGGGCTCTTGGACTTGAGATCGGCAAGGTTCAGTCGTTCAGCGGTCATCTGGGAGATCCTGCGGGACCTGCGCGCAGGCATGGCGTGCGGCGCGGTCGATATCTGGTCGGGAAACGAGGCGGCCGGACGGCCACTCGGCGCCGACATAAGCCGTCAGCGCTGGTTAGTCAATCGCGCGTCAGAAAGGCCGTGCGATGACCGAGACGACGATCACGATCAGAAGAAGCGTCGGCACTTCGTTCATCATCCGGTACTGCCGTCCCGTTCGGGTGTTTGTCCCGGCCACGAAGTCCTTTCGGCGCGCTGCGCACCACATGTGAAACCACGTCATCGCCAGGATCGAAGCCGCCTTTGTCCAGGGCCAAACCGCACCCCAGTCGACGACACCGGGCGTCATCACCAGGGCAACCCCGAAAAGCCAGCTGGCAATCATGGAGGGATTCATGATCGCCTTGAGCAAGCGCCGCTCCATCGTCTGGAAAAGGGCATCCGTCTCACCGCCGGTTCCGACCTTTTCGACGTGATAGACGAAGAGACGAGGAAGATAGAACAGGCCCGCCATCCACGCGATCACCGCGATCACGTGAAGTGTTTTTGTCCAGGGATAGGCCGCGATCAGAAAGTCGGTCATGCCGCCCGCCTATCGAAAAAAGAAAAGATATGAAAGAAAAGATGATGTGTTTGTATAGGGCGGGGACAACTCGGATTTCTAAGTTGTCCACCGCGCTGTCCGCTGGGCGCGCGGCGCGGAAACCTGAGCGCCCGTTCCTCCACATCGTGCGCATTTCACAGGAAAACCAAAGCTTTACGCGGCGTTCACTGTGAAAAAGCAGGTGGATAACTCTGTCAGATCTCTCTGCTTGCCGAGGGGTCGGGATAACCGCCGAGCGAGTCGCCCACCGTGGATAAGTTTCACCGGCCGAAAGTGACGCGGACCGCTTTGGTCGATCTTCCCGCTTCCGCTTCTGGACCGCGCCGCCTATTCAGTTGGTCATCACCTGGTCATCCACAGGTCTGTCCCGATGTCCGACCCCCTTGTTCTTGCCTCCGGATCTGAAATCCGGGCTCAGATCCTGCGCCGCGCGGGCGTGGAGATCGAGGTGCGCCCAGCGCGGATCGACGAGGAAGCGCTTCTCCAGTCCCTTATGGCGGAAGGCGCCCCGCCCCGCGATATCGCCGACGCTCTGGCGGAGACCAAGGCGCGTCGCGTCGCCGACAAGCTGTCGGGACGTTGGGTCCTTGGGTGTGACCAGGTGCTCGATCTTGATGGCCGGATCCTGTCGAAACCGGCCGATGAAGACGAGGCACGCCACCACCTTTCACTTCTGTCGGGACGGACGCACAACCTTTTTTCCGCGGCCGTCCTGTTCGATGGCCCGACGCCGATCTGGCGGCATGTCGGCCAGACGCGATTGACCATGCGCAGCCTTTCCGACGCCTTTCTTGCCGCCTACGTCACCCGCAACTGGCACAGCATTCGCTCCAGCGTCGGGGGCTACAAGATCGAGGAAGAGGGAGTGCGTCTTTTTTCCCGCATCGACGGAGATCATTTCACGATCCTTGGTCTGCCGCTCATCGAACTCTTGTCGTTCCTCGTGCTTCGCGGAAAACTCGCGACATGAGCCATGACCGCATTCCTCTGGCCGGTGTCATCGGATCGCCGGTCTCGCATTCGCGCTCGCCGGCGCTGCACACGCATTGGCTGAAGCGCTACGGAATAGAGGGCTTCTACGTTCCGCTCGACGTGGCGGCGGCCGATCTGGAAGACGCCTTGCGCGCCCTTCCCAAGATGGGCTTCGTCGGCGCCAACGTGACGATCCCTCATAAGGAGCGGGTGATGAAGCTCGCCGATCTTGTCACCGACCGGGCTGCCGTCATGGGTGCCGCCAACACGCTGATCTTCCGCGCCGACGGCCGGATTCACGCCGACAACACCGACGGCTACGGCTTTATCGAGAATCTTCGCCAGGGTGCTCCTGGCTGGGATGCGAACGCCGGTCCGGCGGCCGTGATCGGGGCGGGCGGCGCGGCGCGTGCGGTCATCGCGTCGCTCATCGACGTGGGTGTGACAGAGATCCGCCTGACAAACCGCACCCGCGCCCGAAGCGATGCCCTTCGGCAGGAGTTCGGAACCAAGGTCAATGTCTACGACTGGGTTCAGGCCGGAAACGCCATCGACGGCGCGGCGACGGTCATCAATGCAAGCTCGCTGGGCATGGTCGGCAAGCCGGAATTCCGTGTCCCGCTTGACGCGCTGTCGCGGGATGCGGTCGTCACCGATCTTGTCTATGCCCCGCTCGAGACGACCCTTCTGAAGCACGCCGCGGACATCGGCTGCCGCACGGTGGATGGGCTCGGCATGTTGCTTTACCAGGCGGCCCCCGCCTTCGAACGCTGGTTCGGCGTGCGCCCGGAAGTCGATGCCGCGGCGCGGGCCGCGGTTCTGGGGGAATGACGCGACCGTTCGTTCTTGGTCTGACCGGCTCGATCGGAATGGGCAAGTCGACCACGGCCCGGATGTTCGCCGACGAAGGCATCCCGGTCTGGGATGCCGATGCCGCCGTCGCCCGGCTCTACGATTCCGGTGGCGCCGCGGTTCCAGTGATCGGCGCCTTGCGACCCCAGGCGGTTATCGACGGCCGGGTCGACCGCGCAGCCCTGAAGGCCTGGATCGCGTCAGACCCCGCAGCGCTTGGCCGGATCGAAAAGGCGGTGCACCCGCTTGTGGCCGCGGACCGCGCCGCGTTCCTTGCCACGGCCGCAGCGCCGATCGTCCTTCTCGATATTCCCCTTCTCTACGAGATCGGCGCTGATGCGATGGCGGATGCCGTCGTGGTTGTGTCCGCCCCGCCGGACATTCAGCGCGACCGCGTGCTGTCCCGCCCGGGAATGACGGTCGATCAATTCGATACGATCCTCGCGCGCCAGATGCCCGATGCGGAAAAACGCGCCCGTGCCGATTATGTGATCGCCACCACCGGGCTTGAGGACGCGCGATCCGGCGTGCAGTCTGTGCTTGAGGATGTGAAAAGAAAGCTCTCCCATGCGTGAGATCGTGCTTGATACCGAAACCACGGGGCTTGACCCCGAGTCGGGGGACCGTCTGGTCGAGATCGGCGGCGTCGAGCTGTTCAACCACATGCCGACGGGCCGGACCTATCACCAGTACATCAACCCCGAACGCGCCATGTCGGCCGAAGCATTCGCTGTCCACGGCCTTGGGGACGATTTCCTGCGCGACAAGCCGGTGTTCCGCGCCGTCGTCGACGAATTCCTTGCCTTCCTCGAGGATGCGACGCTGGTGATCCATAACGCCAGCTTCGACATGAAATTCATCAATGCCGAGCTTGGCTGGCTTGGGCGTCCAGGGATCCCCTTCGACCGTGCGATCGACACACTTGCCATCGCGCGAAAGAAATTCCCCGGTTCTCCGGCGTCGCTTGACGCTCTCTGCCGCCGCTTCGGCATCGATAACTCCGCCCGCACCCTGCACGGCGCATTGCTCGACAGTCAGATCCTCGCCGAGATCTATCTCGAGCTGATCGGTGGGCGGCAGCCCGGACTCGTTCTTTCAGCGACCGAAACGCGGGCCGAGATCTCGGTCGGAGCGGGGCGGCTTGGGCCACGGCCCCGCCCGCTCGCCCCGCGCCTGACGGAAGAGGAGGCCGCCGCCCACGCCCGCTTCGTCGGCGCACTTGGCGACGACGCCGTGTGGAAACGGTTCAGCTAAGCGTCTTCGGAGCGTCGCTGGCCTGCGCGGCCGCCTGACGCTGGGCAAGCGTCTGGCGATAAAGCTGAATGAAGTCGATCACTTCAAGGTTCAGGGGCGGGAAGCCGCCATCGCGGGTGACGTCGGCCACGATCCGGCGCACGAAGGGAAACATCATCCGCGGACATTCGATCAGCAGGAAGGGATGCATCTGTTCGTCCGGAACATTCTCGATCAGGAAAATGCCGACATACTCAAGCTCGAGCAGGAAGAGGGTTTCGCCCGTGGCCTTGTTCTTCGAGGTCACATTGTACTTCGACAGAACCTCGTACTGATTGTCGGCGGGCCGTTTCTTCGCGTCGAGCGCGACCTGAACCTGAATGTCGGGCGTGACTTCGCCCTCGACCGGTTTCCGGGCCAGGTTGTTTTCGAAGGACATGTCGCGAATGTACTGTCCCAGGATCCTCATGCGCACCTGCGGCGCCTGCGCCGCCGCGCCGTTGTCAGCCTCGGCCATTGTCTTGCTCCTCGGGCATCGTTTTGGTTCGGCGCTGTCTAGCAGAGGCCGCCGGGGGCCTCAATGCCGGGTCCAGCCGGACGGTCCGTCCGGGCGATGGGTCGGACGGATCTCGTGGTACTCGGTTTCGATCACCTCCGGATCGACCGGGCGACCGGGCCTCTGACCTGGGCCGAAGGAGACACCTTCGACCACGATCCGGGCCCGGACCCAGCGATAGACCGCAGCCCGGATCGCCGGAACGAGAAGCGCAAAACCCAGGGCGTCGGTGAAGAACCCCGGCGTCAGAAGAAGCGCGCCCGAAAACAGGATCATCGCGCCATGCGCCAACGGCTCGGTCGGATCGCTCAGGCGTTCGAAGGAGGCCCGCGCCTCGGACAGCACGCGCATCCCCTGGCTACGCACCAGAGCGGTGCCGATGATCGCCGTCAGAACCACGATCGCCAGCGTCGGCCAAAGGCCGATCAGACCGCCGACCTGAATGAAAAGCGCGATTTCGATCAGCGGGACCAGAAGGAACGGAAGAAACAACCACATGAAAGGTTTCCCTGTTGCAGGCGCGGTGGACTTGACCGGGTCGGTAACCTACATATGTGCGGTGCGCGCCCGAAACAAACCTGTCGCCCGTGACGCGAGGATCCGATGAGTTCTGCCATCATTCAACTGCTGGTTCTTGCTGGCATCGCCATCTTCCTGATCCTGCGACTGCGCAGCGTCCTGGGCACCCGTGAAGGCTTCGAGAAACCTCCCGTTCAGGTGCCCGGCCCGGCCGAGAAAAAGCGTAACGGACGGCCCGAGTTCGATGTGATCGAAGGCGGGCCCGACCGTGACATCATCGATCACGTCAAGGACGGGTCGGAGGCCGCGAAGGCCCTTGCAGCAATGAAGATGGCCGAACCCGGTTTCGGCGTCGGCGAGTTTCTGGAAGGCGCGCGCGGCGCCTACGAGATGATCCTCATGGCCTTCGAGGCCGGTGACATCGACGACGTGCGCGGCTTCCTTGCGCCCGACGTGGCCCAGACCTTCGATGAGGTCATCGCCCAGCGCAAGGCCGAAGGGCTGAGCATCCAGGCAAGCTTCATCGGCGTGCGCGAGGTGACGCTGACCAACGCGACCTTCGACCGCGACACCAGGATGGGCGAGGTCAGCGTGCGCTTCATCGGCGAACTCACCTCGGTCGTGCGCGACGAAACCGGGGCCATCGTCGAAGGCAACCCCAACGAGATCAAGCGCCAGCGCGACGTCTGGACCTTCGCGCGCGAGATGGGTGCCGACGACCCGAACTGGCACCTGGTCGCCACCGGGGAATGACGTGCGGCGCCTTGCGGTCGCAGCGGTCCTTGTCGCCGCCACGGCCGTGACCGGTCCGGCCCAGTCCGCGTCCACGCGGACGCTTCTCGACTGGCGCGACCTCGACGGCTGGACGGACGACGACCATGCCGCCGCCCTTTCGGTGTTTCTTGAAACCTGCGACGATATCGAGGGCGGCGACTGGGCCGCGATCTGCGCCCTTGCGGCCACCGGGCCCGAGCCGCGCGCCTTCTTCGAGTTGTTCTTTCGCCCCGTCCTGATCGAGGACGGCACGCCCGCACTTTTCACCGGATACTACGAGCCGGAGTTGACCGGCTCGCCTGTCCGGACGGATCGGTTCCGCTTTCCGATCTACCGCAGACCGCCCGAGATGGGCAGCGCCCCCTGGCTGACCCGCGCGCAGATCGAGGAAAGTGGAATCCTTCAGGGGCGCGGTCTTGAAATCGCCTGGCTCGACGATCCGGTCGACAAGTTCTTCCTTCAGGTCCAGGGGTCGGGCCGGATCCGGTTTCCCGACGGGCGCGGCATCCGCGTCGGCTTTGGCGGCAAGAACGGCCACCCCTACCGCTCCGTGGGTCAAGAGCTGGTGCGCCGCGGCCTGTTCCAGGCGCATCAGGTGTCGGCGGGGGTGATCCGCCGCTGGGTGCGTCAGAACCCGGACGCGGGACGCCTGCTGTTGCAGGCCAATCCGTCGTACGTGTTCTTTCGTGAAGTCAGCCGCGTTCCCGCCGACAAGGGGCCGCTGGGCGCGATGAACCGGTCGGTCACGGCGGGACGGACCATCGCCGTCGACCCAGACTTCGTGCCCTTGGGCGCGCCGGTGTGGATCGAAAAACGGGGCGCGCAGCCAATTCGGCGCCTGATGGTGGCGCAGGACACGGGGTCGGCGATCAAGGGGGCGCAACGTGCCGACATCTTCTACGGCACCGGAGACGCGGCCGGCGATGCCGCCGGCAGCATCCGGGATCCAGGCCGGATGGTCGTCCTGCTTCCGATCGAAACCGCGCTTGCCCAGGCCGGGTCCGGGGACTGATGTCCCGGCGCAAACCCCGCACCCTGGACGCGCGCGAACGTGCCCTGTGGGCCGAAGTCGTCAAATCCGCCGCACCGCTTCGGAAAGAAGCGCCAGGCCCGCTGCACGAACACGCGCCCGCGATTCCTGAACCCACGCCCGAGTTCACCCCCCCGCCTGCGACGCAGACGGGGCAACAGGGCGCTCCGGCGACGATCCCGTCCTTCCGCATCGGTGAACGCGCGCTTTCAGCCTTCGTTCCCCCCGGGCGCGAACCACACCTGCGCATGGACAAGCGTGTGCATGACCGGCTGAAGCGGGGAAAATTCCAGCCCGAAGCGCGCATCGATCTGCATGGCATGACGGTGGCCGATGCCCACGGCGCCCTGACGGCGTTCATCCTGCGCGCCCACGCCGACGGGCGCCGGCTGGTGCTGGTCATCACCGGCAAGGGTCAGGGCGGCGACCGGGGCGGGCCGATCCCGGAAGCCCGCGGCGTTCTTCGCCGGCAGGTCCCGCACTGGCTGGGACTTCCGCCGTTGGCGCCGATCATTCTTCAGGTCGTCGATGCGCACCAGAAGCACGGCGGCTCAGGCGCGTTCTATGTCTACCTCCGCCGGAGGTGACAGCAGCGGCCGCGCCCAGGCCATGCCAAGGCCGACCAGCAATGCGGCAAACACGAAATACCCCGCGATCCCCGGCATCTGCGTGGTAAACGCCAGGCCCGCGTCGATCAGCACCCCGGTCAGCGCGGGGCCGATGGCGGTGCCGAAGACCATGATCGCCACCGTCAGGGATTTGATCGCGCCAAGGTGGCGGGTGCCGTAGAACTCGGCCCAGAAGGCATTCGGCACGGTCGAGTTCGCCCCTTGCGACAGACCCATGAGCGCCATCGCGACGCCGGCGGCGACCAGGCTTTCGGTCAGCCCGAACAGCAAGAAACCAAGCGCCATGGGAAGCTGCGCCAGCGGCATCAGACGCCCCGTGCCGATCCGGTCGATCAAAGCCCCGGACAGCAGAAGTCCGACAACCCCCGACAGCGTGAAGACGGGGAACATCGCCGCGATCTGAAGGTGCGCCCAGCCCTTCGATTCGGCGATATGCACCTGCTGAAAGAAAAAGGCGGTGGCGAAGGCGGGCGGCGCCAGAAGCGCGGGCACGATCAGCCAGAACAGCCAGTGTCGCGTCATGTCGCGCCGTGTCCAGTGGCGCCCCTCCATCCCAAGCGAGGCCCCGCTTTCGGCGATCGACTGCGGCGTTCGCTCAAGCCGCAGCAGGGGCCCGATCACGGGGATCAGCACCGCGATGACGACCGCCGCCACCAGCCAGAGCGTGCGCCAGTCGTAAACCCCAAGAAGCGCCACGAAGAGAAGGGGAAGCAGCGCCTCGCCCGCCGCAACCCCCAGCGTCGCCACGGACAGCGCGCGCCCGCGCGAGGCGACGAACCAGCGCGCCATGGCGACGACGGCAATATGCGTGGACATGCCCTGCCCCAGGAAGCGCAGGAAGAAGATCGCCAGCGGCAGAAGCCAGACCACCGGAACCGCCGCCATGAACAGGCAGGCGGCCGACAGTCCCGCAAGGACGAAGGGTGCCAGCACCCGGACGCGGTGCCGGTCGGTCAGCGTTCCCAGCCAGATCATCAGCGCCGCCGACGCCGTGGTGCCCAGCGAATAGATTCCGCCCCAGGCACCATGCGACAACCCGAACTCGGCCCGGATCTCGCCCGCGAAGACCGAGATGAAGAAGGTCTGCCCAAAGCTTGACAGGAACGTCAGCAGGACCCCGACAGACAGGAACGGCGCATTGGCGCGCAGGAAGCGGGCGAAACTCATTCGCCTTCTCTCTGCGCCTTCCCGTGAAAAGAAAAGTCCCCTTGGCGGTCAGAGAACGTAGCGGCTCATGTCCGTGGATTTCAGAAGCTCGCCCAGGTTCGTATCGACGAAGGCCGCATCGACGACGACCGCCTCACCGGCGCGGTCGGGCGCGGTAAAGGACAGCTCTTCGAAGACCCGCTCCATCACCGTGTAAAGGCGCCGGGCGCCGATGTTCTCGATCGTCCGGTTCACGTCCGCCGCGATCTTCGCCAAAGCCGCGATCCCGTCTTCGGTGAAGGTCACGGCGACCTCTTCGGTGCCCATCAGCGCTGCATATTGCCGGGTCAGCGCGTTCTCGGTCTCGGTCAGGATGCGGACGAAATCCGCTTCGGTCAGGGCGCGAAGCTCGACCCTGATCGGCAACCGGCCCTGAAGCTCGGGCAGCAGGTCCGAAGGCTTCGCGATGTGGAACGCGCCAGAGGCGATGAACAGGATATGGTCGGTCTTCACCGGCCCGTACTTGGTGCTGACGGTCGTGCCTTCGATCAGCGGCAGCAGGTCCCGCTGCACGCCTTCACGGCTGACGTCGGCGCCGCGCGTCTCGGCCCGCGCCGTCACCTTGTCGATCTCGTCCAGAAAGACGATGCCGTTCTCTTCCGTGGCGGAAAGCGCGGTCTTCGTGACCGTCTCTTCGTCCAGCAGCTTGTCGGCCTCTTCGCGCAGAAGCACCTCATAACTGTCGGCCACGGTCATGCGCTTGCGGACGCGGCGACCGCCGAAGGCCTTTCCGAACAGGTCGCCAAGGTTCATCATCCCGCCCTGTCCCGGCGCCATGCCCGGCATCTCCATCATCGGGAAAGGCGTCGAGGTGTCGGCGACCTCAAGCTCGATCACCGTGTCGTCAAGGTCGCCGCGCCGCAGCTTTTCGCGGAACATCTCGCGCGTCTGGCTGCGCGCATCCGTGCCGGCGACGGCCTCGATCACGCGGGTCTCGGCGTTGGCCTGCGCCTTGGCCTTGACCTCGTCGCGCATCTGTTCGCGCGTCATGGTGATCGCGGCCTCGACCAGATCGCGCACGATCTGCTCGACGTCCCGGCCGACATAGCCGACCTCGGTGAACTTCGTCGCCTCGACCTTAAGGAAGGGAGCGCGGGCCAGCTTCGCCAGCCTCCGCGAGATTTCGGTCTTTCCGACCCCGGTGGGGCCGATCATCAGGATGTTCTTGGGATAGACCTCGTCGCGCAGGTCGTCGGGCAACTGCCGCCGCCGCCAACGGTTGCGCAGCGCCACGGCGACCGCGCGCTTGGCGTCGCGCTGGCCGATGATGAAGCGGTCCAGCTCGGACACGATTTCGCGGGGTGTGAGGTCGGTCATTTCGAGATCGTCTCCACCGTTAGGTTGCCGTTCGTGTAGACGCAGATGTCGGCGGCGATCGCCATCGCCTTGCGCGCCACGTCTTCTGCCGACAGGTCGCTGTCGATCAGGGCGCGTGCGGCCGCAAGGGCGTAGTTGCCTCCAGACCCGATTGCGGTCACGTCGTGTTCGGGTTCCAGCACGTCTCCTGCACCGGTCACCACGTAGAGCTCGGCCCCGTCGGTGACGATCAGCATCGCCTCGAGTTTCTGAAGGTACTTGTCCGTTCGCCAGTCCTTCGCCAGCTCGACGCAGGCGCGCTGCAACTGGCCCGGCGTTGACTCGAGCTTTGCCTCGAGCCGCTCGAGCAGCGTAAAGGCATCGGCCGTCGACCCCGCGAACCCTGCGACGACCTCGTGCCCGCCGGGGCGCAGGCGCCGCACTTTACGCGCACTGCCCTTGATCACGGTTTGCCCAAGGCTCACCTGGCCGTCGCCCGCGATCACCACGTGTCCGCCCTTGCGGACGCCGATGATCGTCGTGCCATGCCAGCCGGGAAAGTCGTTCTGGCTCATCTGTTGCTCCATCCGATGTCCGGCGGTATATGGACGCCGCGTCGTCGCGGGGCAAGCACCCGGCTTGTGGCGATGGCGCTTGCTGCCGATAAGGCGGGGGATGGGCACGCGCGGATCGCTTCGGATTCTCTACCCGCAGGGGCTTCACGTCCGAGCGCGCGATGGCCGCCACGCGATGACCAACCGCATCGTCCAGGCCTTCCGGGGTGCGGGCTTCGACGTGACCTTCGCCGAGGACACCCTGGTCGAACGCCTGCGCACCCGGGCGGCGGGGGCCCACAGCATCGTTCACGCGACCGACCCCGTCGATTCGCGCGGACTGGTCCTTCGGCGCGCCTATGTCGGGGCGTTCTGGCGGCTCGAGCCGACCGAAAAGCGGTGGGACTTCGACGTCGCGCGACAGGATTTCGACCCGGCAAGCGTCGACGGGGACGAGGCGCTGCGGTTCCTTCGCCGTTGGCGGGCCGAGCTTTTCGGCGCCGCAACAATGAACCGGACCGAAGGCGATCGGCTGTTCATTCCGTTGCAGGGCCGGCTTCTGGATCACCGGCGCTTTCAGACCATGTCGCCCCTTGCGATGGTCGAGGCCGTCTGCCGCGCCCGGCCCACCACGCCGGTCGTGGCCACCCTTCACCCGAAGTACGCCTATACCCCCGCCGAACGTGACGGCCTGGGTCGCCTCGCCCAGACGTTGCCGAACCTCAGCCTGTCCGAGGTGCGCAGCGACAGGGTCCTGCACCATTGCGCGGCCGTCGTCTGCCAGAACTCGGCCGTGGCCTTCACGGGCTATTTTCTTGGTGTGCCGGCGGTGCTTTTCGCCCGGATCGATTTCCACCACATCGCCGCGAAGGTGGAAGAGCTTGGGGTCGAGGGCGCGCTGAGCCGCCTTTCCGCGCCCGCCCCTGACACGGCGCGCTACCTTTGGTGGTTTCTCAAGAAGAACGCGATCGGCGCAGGAAGTGACGGGGCCGAAGAACAGATCCTTGCGGCCGCCCGTCGTGCCGGGTGGCAGGTCTAGGCCCGGCGACCGCGGCGCCAGGCCCTGCGCGCGTCAGACGGCGCTTTCGATCCAGTTCTGCAGCGCGGCCTTGGGCGCGGCGCCGATCTTGTTCGAGACGACCTGACCGTCCTTGAACAGGAACAAGGCCGGGATGCCCCGCACGCCCATCTGTGCGGGCGAGTTCGGGTTTTCGTCCACGTTGACCTTCACGATCTTCACGCGGCCCGCGAATTCGGCGCTGAGTTCTTCAAGCGCGGGACCGATCTGCTTGCAGGGGCCACACCATTCGGCCCAGAAATCGACGACCACGGGGATGTCCGACTGGCGGACCTCGGCGTCGAAGGTTGCGTCGGTGACGGCGACGGTGCCCATGGCAGTTCTCCTTGGAATCCCGGAACAGGGCGGGAAGGTATGAACCCGGTCCTGCGACGTCAAGATGCGGCCGTCAAGATATGGCGGTCCGCCGGAAGGCTTCCATCACCATCTCGTGCGGCAGCGGCATGAGCCGGCCGGTGGCCATCCACAGGATTGCCGTCTCGATCCGCCGGCCAGGATAGGCCCCGGCCAGAAGCGCGGCATAGGCGCCCATCTGCCGCAGCAGACCTTCCGGCGTGTCCTCGACCCGATCGGGGACCAGCCGGTTCGACTTGTAGTCGACGGCAAGCACCGTTTCAGGGGCCACCAGCAGCCGGTCGATCGTGCCGGCCACCGCCCGCCCGCCCAGGCCCTCGGGATGCCCGAAGATAGGAACCTCGGCCAGCGTTCCGTCGGCGAAGACGTGGGCAAGGGCGGGGTCGTCGATCAGGCGCAGCGCATGCGCAACAAGAACGTCGCCCTCGACCGACACAAGCGGCAGGCCCAATCCATCGAGGACGGCTTGGGCAAGGCTGGCCCGCATTCCGATGGGGCATCCGGGCAGGTGTTCGAGAAGGGCGTGCAGAATCGTGCCGCGCTCCATCGCGGCCGGGTCGCCTTCGACGCCTTCCCCGGGCAGGACCTTCGCGCCGCCCAGGTCCGACGGCGACAGCGGTCGTGCCGCGCGCTGGGCGGGCTCGGCGCGGCGCGTCATCCAGTCGTCGATCGAGCCGCCCGCGTCGGTGCCGGTCGGGGCACTGACCAACGGGCCCGCCGACCAGTCACCATGGGCCAGACGCAGGCCCTCGCCCGTGGGCATCGGGTGGGGGACGGCCCCGGCCTCGGTCAGGCCGCGCTCGATCTCGTCGTACCAGGTGGCGCCGTCGGGCTTGCGCTCGCCCGCGCCGCAGACCACCAGCCACCGCTCGGCCCGCGTCATCGCGACATACAGCAGCCGCCGCCGTTCGGCCTGATCGGCTTCGGCGGCCGTGCGCCGCGCCTTGGCGATGGCGGGGGGGCTTTCCGCCGATGACACGCGCCACAGCGCCGTGTCGCCGGCCATGACAAGTTCGCTGCGCCGCTCGCGGTCGGTCCGCAATGTGTCCGGCAGGATCACGATCGGCGACTCGAGCCCCTTCGCGCCATGAACCGTCATCACGCGCATCTGCGCGCCCGCGCCCTCGGCCTGCCGCTTCACCTCGACTTCGCCCGACTGCTGCCAGTCAAGAAAGCCGGTCAGGCTTGGAACTTCGGTCATCTCATAGCGCAGGGTCTGGTTCAGAAGTTCGTCCAGCCCGTCCTCGACTTCGGCGCCCATCCGCGCGATCAGCTTTTCGCGCCCACCCAGGCCAGTCAGGATCTCTTCCACAAGTTCGTAGGGGCGCTGGTAATCCGCCTTGTCCAGAAGCGGCTCGAGAAACGCGATCGTTTCGGGATGGCGGTCCCGCGCCTGTCGAAGCGCGACCCAGAGATAGCCGTCACGCCCATGCGCGAGGCGGAAAAGCGCATCTTCCGACCAGCCCAGAAGGGGCGAACGCAGTGCCTCGGCCAGTGCGAGGTCATCCTCGGGCAGGGCAAGGAACCGCAGCACGGAAAGCACGTCGCGCACCGCAAGTTCCGCCGAAAGCCGAAGCCGGTCGGCCCCGGCGATCGGCAGGCCCGCGGCCTTGCAGGCATGGATCAGCGCGTTGAAAAGTCCGCTTGTCCGGCGTTGCACAAGGACAAGGAAATCCCCCGCGTGAACCGGCCGCCGCGTGCCGTCCTTCTCGGGCAGGGTGCCGGTCGCGATGGTGTCGCGGATGAAGTCGGCGATGGCCCGGGCCAGCCGGACGTTGTGATGGTCCGCGCCCTGAAGGTCGATCGGGTTCCACCAATCGTCGGGGTCTTCGATGCTTTCCGGCGGCATCACCGGCCACAGATCGACCCGTCCGGGAAGCGCCGCGTTGAAGGCGCGATGGCGCTGGCCGTCCTGCCCGTCGTCGTCGAGGCGATAGGTGCGGTCGACGGCCGAAAGGACCGCCGCCGACGAGCGGAAGGAATATTGAAGTTGCAGCCGCTGAAGGCCGCCGTTCCCCCGTAGTCGATCGCGGAAAAGCCCGTGCATGTCCTCGAAGGCCTCGGGGCGCGCGCCCTGGAACGAATAGATCGACTGCTTCTTGTCACCGACCACGAAAAGCGTCCGTGGCGCATCGGGCCGCGAGCCCGCCCCTGCCGCGATCTCTTCGGCGAGGGCTGCGATGACGTCCCATTGCGCCGGGCTGGTGTCCTGCGCCTCGTCGACAAGAATGTGGTCGATCCCTCCGTCAAGCTTGTAAAGCACCCATGCCGCGGCTGGCGCATGTCGCAGAAGGGCGCGCGTCCGCGCGATTAAGTCGTCGAAATCAAGCCAGCCCCGGTCCGCCTTGGCGCGATCGTAGGCCGGCAGGAACGCGGCGGCGAAGTCGTGAACGACACGGGTCTTCTCGGCGGCGGCCAGAGCCAGGCGAAGGGGCCGGGCGGTGGCGATGCGGTCCATCAGGTCGTCAAGCGTCTGGGTCACGGACCCAAGGGCCAGCCGCGTGGCCTTGGTCGGAAAGGCCCCCGCCTTCGATCCGAAGGGCGCCTTTGCCCCCTCGCCGAAAAGAAGGACCCCTTCCAGAACCTGCAGATCGTCGACGGTCAGCGGCCGGCCGGCAAGCGGTGAAAGCCGTTCGCCCGCCTTCTGATCGGTCGGACTTCCCGCTGCCAGCACCGGGACAAGCGCCGACAGAAGCGCGGCATCGCCCGGCGCGAAGGCCGCGTGTTCGACGCGGGACAGGTCGAACCCGGGGGGCAGGTCGAAAAGGGCAAGGGCCTCGTCTCGGCCAAGGGGGCGCGCGAATCCGTCCCGGTTCGACAGGACCTCGCGCCCCAGATCCTCGAGCGTCTCGACCGACATCTGCTGCGCGATCGCGTCCAGCCTCCCGCGTGCCGGGCCTTCGGCCAGCGCTTCGAGGACCTCGGACAGAAGCGCGCGGGTCTGGGCGTCGTCGATCTCGGTGAACTGCGGCGACACGCCGGCCTCAAGCGGAAACCGCCGCAGGATCGAGGCGCAGAACGCGTGAATGGTCTGGATCTTCAGCCCGCCCGGCGTCTCGAGCGCGCGCGCGAACAGCGTCCGCGCCCGCCCAAGATCATCCAGCTCGGCCACGCCGATCTCGGCCAGGGCTCGCGTCAGCGCGGCATCGTCCAGCATCGCCCAGGCGCCCAGGCGCCCCAGAAGCCGGTTCTGCATCTCGGCCGCGGCCGCCTTGGTGTAGGTCAGGCAAAGGATGTTCTGAGGATCGACGCCTTCCAGCAGAAGCCGGGCCACCCGGTCGGTCAGCACCCGCGTCTTTCCCGACCCGGCGTTCGCGGCAAGCCAGGTCGACCGATCGGGCGCGGCCGCCTGATGCTGGCGCAGGGTCGCTTCGTTCGGCGGGGTCATCCGACATCCTCGCCCGCGGGGGGGTCGCTTTCGTCCCATTCGCCGAAGCGCGCAAGCTGGTCGAAGTCGCCGTCGAACGTCGTCGTCGCGACCGCCCGGCGCGAGGTGTAGCCCCGCGCACGGTCGCGGTAGGCCGTGACCAGATTTCGAAGCTCGGCACCGACGCGCCCGGTGCCATACTCGTCGGCTGGGGCGAATGCCCGGTCGCTGGCCGAGGGGCCAAGGGCGATGTAGCCGAGAATCGTCACTGTTTCGGCCGGAACGCCCTCGAATGCGCCGGATTCGGCCATCACCGCCTCGAGCGGAAGCTGGCGGTTGAAGAACCGCACCACCTTTTCCGCGGGCACGCCGCCGGTCTTGTAGTCATAGATCGCCAGCGTGCCGTCGTGCCGCCGGTCGATGCGGTCGGCCTTGCCCGTCAGGGCAAAGCCCAGATCGGCGAACACAAGCGTCCCTTCACGCTCGGGCGGAAAGGGAACGCCCTCCGCAAGCCGTCGCGCCTCTCCGTCAAGAAGGCGCGGCACGACCCGAAGGAACCGGCCCCGCCACAGACGGCGCGTCGCGGGCCAGGGAACAAGTTCGTCCAGGACGGCCTCCGCGATTGCCGATATCCGACCGGCAGCCTCGGGCGCTGTCGGGTCGAAGCGGCCGTCGCGGATCGCGATCAGCATTCGTTCCACGATTTCATGCATGACCGTTCCGCGCAGCGCCGCGTCCGGCGCGCGGGACAGCGCGTCAAGACGGCGCAGCCCCAGCACCCGACGGGCGTAGATCGCGTAAGGATCGCGCAAGAGCCTTTCGATCTCGGTGACGGACAGCTTGCGGGGGCGGGCTTCGACGGGGGGGCGAGGCGACGGGCGCGGCGCGGCCGGAACAGGCGCGGCGCGGTGTTCAAGGGCCACGGCCGACCGCACCCACCGCGCGCCGCGCGCCCGCATCCGGCCAAGGGCTTCCGGCCCGCCCTGGTCCGGAAGCCCCGACAAAAGGTTTGTCAGCCGGTTCAGCCAGCGCGACGGCACGGTTTCCGAATCGGCGTCCCGGCGCGCGCGGCTCAGCACCACCTCTTTCGCGGCGATCGCCTGCTGGAAGTCGTGGGCCGACAGCCCGATGTTGCGCTCTGGCAGCAAAAGCCCCACCTGCCGCCGCATCGCACGATTGAGCCAGGGGTCCGGCGCCGGATGCTCGGGCCAGACGCCATCGTTCAGGCCGCCAAGGATCACCAGATCGGCACCCTGCACCCGCGCCTCGAGCGTGCCCCAGATCATGATCCCGGCGTGCGGCGCCACCGGATCGCGCACCTCACGCGATTGCAGGACCGAGTCGAGAAGCGCGCGGTAGTCGGCGACCGTCATCTCGTCCTGTGCAGTGGCTGCGGCGCGCAGGTCGTCGATCGCGGCGCGCGCAGCCTCGCCCGGCTGTTTCTGCCAAAGCCCGCCCGAGCCACCCCCGCCCGGTCCGGCGGCAAGCGCTTCGGCCACCGCGACGTGGTGGTCGAGGAGGGCGCCAAGCGGGGCCGCCCGCAACTCCGCAAGTCCATCAAGGGCCGCGACGATCCAGTCCACCAAGGCGCGCGTCCTGTCGTCGCGATCTTCTGCCCAGTGACGCAGGATGCCCGCGTCCGGAAAGGCGGTCCACGTCTTCCTCAGGTGAAGCTCCAGTTCGCGCGTCAGCAACAGATGGCCGCCCCTCGACGCGGCTCCGGTGGCGACCAGTGGATGCTTGAGAAGGACGATCAGATCCTGCGAGGTCATGCGCCGTCCGATCAGGCCCGCCACATGGCGCAGAAGCCGTCCGGGCGCGGACAGGGCAAGCGGCCGACCGGCGCTGTCATCGGGTTCGATCCCCCAGCGTCCCAGCGCCGCCGTCACCTGTCGTGTCAGCGTCCGGTCGGGCGAAACCAGCGCCGCGGTCTGCCCATCCTCGGCTGCCTTGCGCAGGCAAAGTGCGATCGCCTGCGCCTCGATCCTGGGCGATGGCGCCTCGATCAGCGACAGCGCGTCCGTCGCGCGGCCAAGCGGGCCAAGACCGGGCCCGTCGCGCAGCCACTGGTCGGTCACCGGGGCTGGACGCAGCGCCAGAGAGACAAGGGCGTTGCGCAACGCATCGCCCGTCTCGGCGTTCCAGCGGGCGACTGCCCTGGGCGGCAGGCCGAGTCCCGACAGCAGGCGCGCGAACCGCGCCTGCGGGTGGTCTTCGGCCTCGGGGCCGAGGGCGGCCCAGACATCGTCCGGAAGGCAGAAGTCGAATCCAGGCAGAACCAGCGCCCCCTGCGGCAGCCGCGCCACCGCCTGCATCAGCATCGCGGTCGTGCCCCGCGACCCGGTCGAGCCCGCGACGATCACGGGGGTCTCTGGCGGGTTCAGCGCCCAGCGCGCGGCAAGCCCGGCCACGGTCGCGCGATTTCGCGCGGCGTCGTCCTGTGCGTCGCCGTCAGCCGTCTCCAGATAGTCACGCACGATCCGCAGAAAGGTCAGACTGCGTGTCCAGTGGCCGGACATATCGTCGACCGGAAGGGCAAGCACGGCGTCGGGCGACACGCCTTCGCCCAGCACCTCGTCGAAGAGGTCGGCCAGGCCATCGGCAAGGCTATGGACCGCGTGCCGCGGCGCAAGGTCGGGCTGGATGTCCAGAAGCGCGCCGATGAGGCGGGCAAGGTCAAGCTTGCGGCGAAGCGGTGCGCGGCGCGACGGCAGACCGGGGGTCGGGAACCGGTCGGGCAGGCGTGCGACAGGGGTGATGCGCGGCAGAAGGCCAGGACGCATCTGTGCGAAAAGCTCGGACAGGCGACGCCCCATGCGCTCGGTGTTCACGATGATCTCGACCCGGGCCAGAGCCTCGGGCGGGGCGTCGCGAAGCCGGTCGATGAGGCCCCGCGCCAGCGCCCGGGGGAAGTCGACGCCCGGCGGCATCCCGAAGACGCGCGGGGCCGGGGTGGGCTCAAACATCGGCCTCACCGCCGGGACCCTGCCCAAGAAGCGCCTCGGCCGCCTGAATGCCCGCGGGATGCCCGACGTCGCACCAGCGCCCGGGATAGACGACGCCGAAGAGCCGCCGTTCGGTGGCCAGCCGGTTCCACAGAAGGTTCAGCGAAAACACCTCGTCCGCGATCTCTCCAAGGCCGGCGGGGTCAAGGATCTGCGCCCCGGTATAGACGTATGGCCCCTTGCGCCGAAGCCGTCCGTCGTCAGCCAGATCGAAGTCGCCTGTCCCTTCGTGCGCGTGGCTCCGCCCCAAGGGAACGACAAGCAGCAGCGCGCCCATGCGCGCCGGGTCCCAGGCGCCTTCCAGAACGCGTAGGGGGTTCGGGCCGGACCAGACGCAATCGGGGTTCAGCGTCGCGACGGGACCATCGCCCAGCAGCGGCAGCGCGTGACGCAGCCCGCCCCCGGTATCCAGAATGCGCGGGGCCTCCGGCGACAGGCGCACGTCGGTGCCTGCAAGGTGACGCGCCATCGCCTCGGCCTTGTAGTGGGTATTGACCACCACCGGGGAATGGCCGGACTCGTGCGCAAGCGCCCGGGCGCGGTCCAGAAGAGTCACACCCGCGACCTCGATCAGGGGTTTCGGGCGCGCGGCTGTCAATGCGCCCATGCGGGTTCCGAAGCCCGCGCCAAAGATCATGACGGGACGCATGCGGCACGGATCTCGGCAAGAACGGTGGTATCGGGCGGACGGATCGCTGCGGCGACCTCGGCCTTGAGGCGGGCCAGATCGGGGTGTTCAAGGGCAAGGATCAGGTTGCCCCAGACCCGTGGCATCAGCGGCAGATACCCCGGCTTTCCGTCGCGGATCGCAAGGCGCGCGAACTGGGTCAGGATGCGCAGGTTGCGCTGCGCCGACAGGGTGGCAAAATCGGCGGCGAAGCGCGCCGGATCAAGGCCCGCCGCGGCAAGGAACCGCGCCGTCATCTCGGTTCGCGTCGCCGGGGCCACGTCGCGGCGGGCGTCGGTGAGCAGCGACACCAGGTCATAGGCCGGATGCCCCGCGACGGCGTCCTGGAAATCGAGGATTCCGGCCCGCTGCACACCCTTGCGTTCGGGCAGCCAGATCAGGTTCTCGGCGTGGAAATCGCGCAGGCAAAGCCGGCGGGGCACGGCATCGAGCGGGGCAAGAGACTCGGCCAAGGCACCCAGGATCGACTGGCCTGCGGTCTCGCTCACCCCGGGATACCAGCCGACCGCGGCTGCCGCCGTGGCGACCAGTTGCGGCGCGCGGAAGACCGGCAGATCGCCGGGCACCGGTGCCGTGGCCATGGCCGCAAGCGCGTCGATTGCGCTGGAATAGAGACGACTTTCGCCCGAACGGTCGCGGTCGAGCACCCGCGCGAAGACGGCGTCGCCCAGATCTTCGAGAAGCAGCAGGCCGGCGCCGTGATCTTCGGCAAGGATCGTGGGAGCAGTGAGGCCAAGCCCTTGGAGATGGCGCGCGATGCGGCAGAAGCGGGTCGTCCCGGCACCGTCCCCGCCCGCGTCCATCAGCACCGTCGTCCTGCCATCGGGCTGGCTGAGGCGTTCGTATCGGCGGGTCGAGGCATCGCCGGCAAGCGGCCGGCGCACCGCATCGGCCCAGCCCGCGCGGGAAACAAATCCCTCGATGGCGGTGGCGCGGTCAGTCATGCGCTGCGTCCATGGCGCGCTCGAAGGCCCGGCGCAGACGGTCCGAGCCGCCGCTGACCGTGACGAGGCGCGCGTTCTCCTCGGCTGCGGTAGCAAGCGTCAGTCGCAGCGCCGTGGGCGCAGCGGTCGGGTCAAGTCGGTCGGGCCATTCGACAAGGCAGATCGCGGTGTCGAAGGCCTCGGTCAGGCCAAGCTCCACGACCTCGTCCGGGCCGGACAGGCGATAGAGATCGGCGTGCCAGATTTCGGCCACGCCGTCGTCGTAGGTCTGGACAAGCGTATAGGTCGGCGAGGGGATATCCTCGGCTCGCCCCCCGCTTTCCAGCCGGGACGATATCAGCGCCCGGGCGAAGTGGGTCTTGCCCGCACCGATCGGCCCTTCGAGGAGGATCACGTCGCCGGGCCGCAGCTGTGGCGCAAGCCGCCGGGCAAGGGCGGCGGTCGCGTCAGGGCTGGACAGGACAAGGCGCGGATGCGTCGCTTCGGCAGGCATGCGCGCAGTCTGCCGCTGCCACGGCAGACCCGCAAGGCCGCATCACGCGGGACGCGAGGCCGCGATTGCCTTGCGCGGGGCCTCGGCCTCGGCGCCCTGCTGGAACCGGACCATGGTCGCACCGCTCGAGATCGGGGCGACCCGGCAGGTGACCGATCGGCCGTCCTTCAGGCGGATGTCGGCCGACCAGTCGGACCGGTCATGGGTGCGGGTGATGAAGTCGCGCAGGTCGCCCCAGACCGGGGTCGGGGCGGTCAGCTCCATCCAGCGGCGGGTGGCGTGCAGCACGTCGATATCGCTGAGCGACGTGTCTGGGTCGTCGCCCCAAAGACGGGCATAGGCGGCGTTCGCAAGGATCAGGATGCCGCCCCCCGAAAAGACCGCGATGGCGTCGTCCATGGCGTCAAGCGCCCCCTGACCGATCTCGAGCTCGGACCGGAAGCGGCGCGTCAGCGAGATCTCGGCCGAGATATCCTCGAACAGGAAGGCCACCGCGCCGTCCGGATGGGGTCGCCCGGTGACGCGGTAGGTCAGCCCATGCGGAAGCGACCACGTCTCGGCATAGCTTCCGTCGGCGGCAGCGGCCTCAAGCTCGACGAGGCGGCGTCGCCAGCCCTTGTAGTCCTTGGGTTCCGGGATCATGTGGCGTTCGCGCAGCTTGTCGAGAAAGCCGAACAGGGTCGGACGCCCGGTCAGGAAGTCGACCGGCAGACCGGTCAGGTCGGTCAGGGCCGGATTGAACAGCGCAAGCCGCCGCGCCCTGTCGAAGACGGCAAGGCCGATGGTCAGATGCGCAAAGGTCTTGGTCAGGGTCTGCATGAACTCGCGCAGCTGGTCCTCGGCCACGACGGTCGGGTTGGCGTCGACCGCGGTGAACAGAACGTCCTCGCCCAGCGGCGCAGCGTGGCACTCGAACCAGTCGATCCGGGTCAGTCCGGGCCGGGTCAGCGACACGCGCCGCGACGGCCGCATCTGTCCGGCCGCGAGGCGCGAGGTTTCGAACAATGCGGGCGGCGGCCAGATGCCGGCCACATCGGGCCCGTGCAGGCGTTCGACGGTGTCGAGATAGGCACGGTTGACCCAGATGATGCGTCCGTCCGGCGTCTGCCGCCAGATCAGGAAGTGCGTCTGTTCGGCGATGGCGCGCAGGGACTGAAGTTCGCGTTCCATCGCATCGAGGCTTTGGGCGTCGATCGTCACGGGCACATTCGGCGCGTCCGGATCGTACAGCGACAGGCGGATGAGCGTGCCGCGAAGTTCCGCGCAAAGGCGCAGCCCGCCGTCTTCGCCCGCCCGATGAACAGCGCCCTGTTCCGGCAGCGCCTCGAGCGCGGCTTCAAGGCCGGGAAAGCGCGGCGACAACAGCGACATCAGCCGCGTCCAGTCTGCGCCTTCGCCCGGCGCCGCGCCCAGAAGGCGCCGGGCGTCGGGTGTGGCATCGACAAGGCCGTCGTCGTCGAAAAGAAAGACGGTGCGATCGTCCGTCTGCGCCAGGATCGACCGGCGGTCCGCGCGGCCCCGAAGATCAAGCGCCGCCAGAAGGGCCAACGCCAGCGCCGCCGCCGCGAAGGCCGTTACCGCATGAAGGGCCACATCGAAGACTTGCGGAAGGATCACGATGCTCCCCTGACTGATCACCCCTGCCCTGCCGAAGTCTTCAGCGGTAATGGTTAATCAAAGGTAAAGTGCCGCGTGCCGGGCCACGACGCGCCCGGTCAGATCTGGATTGGCCGGTTCTGGCCCAGCGCGCGGCGGTCTGGCTGTTCGGCAGGCGACAGGACGCGCCGTGGCCAGACGCATTCCACGATCGCGCCCGACCGGTCCCCTGGTTGAGGGGGCGCCGAGAAGGGATCGCGCCCATTGGCGAAGGTCAGTTCCGCCCCGGACCGTTCCAGCAGGGTCTTGGCGATGAACAACCCCAGCCCCATGCCTTCATAGGCCGGGCGGCGTTCGTCCTTCGCGCTGTCTTCCCGGCGGCTGCGCACGAACGGATCGCCGATGCGGCCCAGCACTTGCGGCGGAAACCCCCGCCCATCGTCGACGATCCGCACGAGGATGCGCGAGCTGCTCCACCCGATGTCGATCCAGACGTTCGCTTCCGCAAAGTCGACGGCGTTCTGGACAAGGTTGCGCAGCCCGTGGATGACCTCGGGGCGCCGTTCGATCACCGGCTGGCGGGCGTCGCCGCCGTCGATCGGGGCGATGTCGTAGTGGATCTCCTTGCCGCGATCCTTGTGGGGGTCTGCGGCCTCGCGCACGACGGTGCCGATCGGTGCGTGACGCAGGTGCAGGTCGTCCTTGCCGGCCCGGCCCATCGACCGAAGGATGTCGCGGCAGCGGTCCGCCTGTTCGCGGATCAGGTCGACGTCGGCCAGAAGCTCGGGCTGGTCGGCCAGTTCCTCGCCCAGTTCCGAACTGGCCAGCTTGATCGTCGCCAGCGGCGTTCCAAGCTCGTGCGCGGCGGCGGCGACGACGCCGCCGAGGTCGGTCAGCTTCTGCTCACGCTCAAGCGCCATCTGCGTGGCCGCCAGCGCATCCGACATCGCATGAAGTTCGGCGGTGACGCGCTGGGCATAGGCCGCAAGGAACACGATGCCGATCACGATGGCGATCCAGAAGCCCAGCACGAAGTCCTCGGGCATCTGCATGACCTCGCCGCCTTGCGTCCGAAGCGGCAGGTTGTAGCGCGCCACAAAGCTGATCAGCGCGATCGCGACCGTGCCAAGAACCACGGTCGTTCGGGGGTTCAGCGCCGTGGCCGAGATCGTGACCGGCGCCAGGATCAGAAGCGCGAAGGGATTGTGCAGCCCGCCCGTGAGGAACAGCAGGAACGACAGCTGCGAGATGTCGAACAGCAGCATCATCGCCACCTCGTTCTCGCTTAGCCGCTTGTTCTCGGGATAGACGAAGATCGCCACGAGGTTGGCAGTGATCGCCGCGCCGATCGCCAGGAAGCACAGGCCAAGCTCGAGATCGAGGCCGAAGATCCGCTGCGCGGCGGTCAGTGTCACAAGCTGACCCGCCACGGCGATCCAGCGCAGCACGATCAGTGTGCGCAGCCGGACCCAGTTCGATCGGCGGTGTTCGCTGAACACAAGGGGTGTTGGATCGCTCATGGCCTCGCCTATCTCTGCGGTGCTCCCGCGCCGGTTTGTCCGCTTGCGCCGGGCGCGCCGTCGGTCCATGTCGCACTCGACCGCAGGGGAGACGCAGAATGATGAAACTCTATGCCGGGCTGGCCGTCGCCGCAATCGCTGCTGCCGTGGGTGGGACGCTTGCCTACACCATGCTGCGGGCGCCGGACGACCAGTTTGCCCAATGCCGGTCGTCCGCTGTCGCGGGCGGAACCGGCGACATTGGCGGGCCCTTCACGCTTGTCAATTCCGAAGGTCAAAGCGTGACCGACGCCGACATCATCACCGGTCCGACGCTGATCTACTTCGGCTATACCTTCTGCCCGGATGTTTGCCCCTTCGACGTTGCGCGAAACGCCCTTGCCGTGGACATCCTCGAAGAGATGGGGATTCCGGTCACGCCCGTCTTCATCTCGATCGACCCCGAGCGCGACACGCCCGAGGCCGTGGGCAACTTCGCCGCCAACATGCACCCGAACATGATCGGCCTCACCGGCACGGACGAGCAGGTCAAGGCCGCCAGCCAGGCCTTCAAGACCTACTACCGCAAGCAGGACGGAGACGACGAGTTCTACCTCGTCGATCATTCGACCTTCACCTACCTCATGCTGCCCGGCGTGGGCTTCGCCGAGTTCTACCGGCGCGACGCCTCGCCCGAGGAGATGGCCGAAAGCATTGCCTGCTTCGTCACTGCCTCGTGATGCAATTTGACGCAGGACCCCAGTCGCCCTATCGTCCCTTGCTGACAGCGAAAATCGCTGAAGGGGACCGCATGGCCGAGGACGCGCAAATCGACATCGTCGGGGACAAGTCCCTTCTGATCGTGGACGACGACGAGCCGTTTCTGAAACGGCTTGCGCGGGCGATGGAAAAGCGCGGATTCGACGTCGAAACCGCGGAAAGCGTGGCCGGCGGCAAGGCGGTCGCGACGGCGCGTCCCCCTGCCTACGCCGTCGTGGACCTTCGGCTTGAGGACGGCAACGGTCTTGACGTGGTCGAGACGATCCGCGAACGCCGCCCCGACAGCCGGGTGGTGGTTCTGACAGGCTATGGCGCGATCGCCACCGCAGTGGCGGCGGTCAAGATCGGCGCGACGGACTACCTGTCGAAGCCTGCCGACGCCAACGACATCACCGCCGCCCTTCTGTCGGACGGCGACGCCCTGCCGCCGCCGCCGGAGAACCCGATGTCGGCCGATCGCGTGCGGTGGGAGCACATCCAGCGCGTCTATGAACTGTGCGACCGCAACGTGTCCGAGACGGCGCGGCGGCTGAACATGCACCGCCGCACCTTGCAGCGCATCCTCGCCAAGCGCAGCCCCAAGTGATCAGGTCCACCGCAGGGGTCGCAGCGCTTGTGCTGCTTGCCGCCTGCGCGCCGTCGTCCGGGCCCTCGCCCGCGTCGAACCGGGCGGCAGCCGTCGGACTGGTGCCGGATGCGCTGGGGCTGCAGCCGAACGGCACGGCCCTGCGGATCGACTTCGGTCGGGCCGAGCCGGGGATGATCCCGGCGGTCTCGCGCCTTCTGGGCGAGGCGCCGGCCTTTCGTGGCGCGGTCGCCGGCTGTGCCCTGACCGCCGCCCGCTGGGACAACGGCCTGACGCTTTGGTTCGACCGCGGGTCGTTCGTCGGCTGGACCGAGGTCACGGGCGCCTCGGCGGGTCGGGTCTGCGCCGCGGCCTGAGGCTCAGGCCTCGGACTTCAGCCAGCGAATGAAGGTTCGCAGCGCAGGTTTCTTCGGCCCCGGCCGTGTCACGATCCAATAGCCGAAGTCGCCTTCCTTCGGCGGGGTATAGACGATGCGCAGACGCCCCGCCTTGAGGTCGGCCGAGGCAAGGGCGGTCAGCTCGACGAAAAGCCCCAGCCCTTCGCGGGCGGCAAGGTTCGCCAGTTCCTCGGTCGGCATCTCGGTCACGTCGAGCCGGTCGGGATCAAGTCCGAGGCTGCGCAGCCAGGCCATCTGTTCGGGCCAGCCGGCCTCGGTGATCCAGGGCATCTCCTGCATCTCTTCGATGGTCAGACGCTCACGGTTGCCCGCGAGCGACGGGGCGGCGACGATCACGTCCTGGGTCGGCAGGAACATCTCGGCCTCGGCCCCCGGCCAGCCGCCCTTGCCATAGCGGATGGCAAGGTCATAGCCGTCCCGGTTGAGGTCGCGCACCCGGTCGTCGGGGTCGAGCGTCAGGGCGATCTCGGGGTGCTGGCGCCAGAACTTGCCGAGCCGCGGCATCAGCCACTTCGATGCGAAGGATGGCGTGATCGTCAGCCGCAACGGGCGGTCCTCGTCCTCGGCGGTGATTTCCGTCAGCGCGGTGCTGATCGCCTTGAAGCTGTCGGTGAGCGTCTGCGCCAGCCGCGCGCCCTCGCCGGTCAGGGCCAGCCCGCGTCCGTCGCGAAAGGCTAGTGGCACGCCCAGACCGGCTTCGAGCGCGCGGACCTGCTGCGCCACCGCGGCATGGGTGACGTTCAGCTCACGCCCGGCGGCCGAAAAGCTACCGGTGCGGGCCGCGGCCTCGAAGGCGCGAAGGGCGGTCAGGGACGGCAGGCGCATATGTAACTTCTGCTAACAAGTCTGAAAGTTTTCTGACGTGCATATGGCGGATAACGCACCATATAGCAACGGCACACGATCTTCAGGAGGACTAGAAGATGTTTAACCTTATCGGAGAAGCCCTGCTGATCGCCGCCCGTATGGACCGTTCGTTCGAGCGCAGCCGGCACCGCCATGACGCCGCCCCCCAGGGTCACGAGACCCCGAGAGACGTGCATGGCCACACGCCGCGGGACACCGCCCCCAATCGGGGCCTGTCCAACCGCGCGAACGAGGTCCGCAAGTGACGCTCAGCAACCGGCCGCGCAGCGCTGCGAAAAGTTCGTAGCCCGCGCGGTCGGCAAGCGCCCGCCCACCCCTGCCTCAGATCAATTCCATCAGCGCCGCATGCCGCGCCAGATAGGCTTCCCGCACTTCCGCGGGCGGCCTCGGCGTGATCCGCCGACCAAGAACGATGGGTCCCGGCGGCTTGCCGAAAAAGCGATCCGCCTCGTCCCTTTCGAAACCTGCGATCTGCGTCGCCTCGAGCCATGCCGACACCTTGTCGGCCGCCTTGATCGCCTTCTTCACGTTCGCCGGGATCTCGGCCGGCAGGCCGAACCGCAGGTGCACGGCCGCCGACAGACGCGCGTCGAGCGCCCCGTATCCCGGCCCCACCGCCGCCTTTACTGGCGAGATCATGTCGCCGATGACATATTCCGGCGCATCGTGCAGTAGCGCCGCCAGACGCCAGCGCGGGGGCTGGCCGGGCGACATGGCCCCGAACAGCTCTTCCACAAGCAGCGAATGCTCGGCCACCGAATAGGGCCAGTCGCCCAAGGTCTGCCCGTTCCAGCGGGCGACGAAGGCAAGGCCGTGCGCGATGTCCTCGATCTCGACGTCGACCGGGGTCGGATCCAGCAGGTCAAGCCTGCGCCCCGAAAGCATCCGCTGCCATGCCCGTGCTGTTCGTGCCACGTTGGACCCCGGTGTCCCCTGCCTCGGGCCGGGCCTAGCCCAGCCAACCCCCTGTGCGCAACAGCGTGCCGTTGAACTTGCCGCCCTGCCCGGCTATGTCGCCCGTCGACAGTGATGATTTTCGCAGGAGCGGACAATGGCCCAGGACTACATCGTCAAGGATATCTCTCTGGCCGATTTCGGCCGCAAGGAGATCGCGATCGCCGAGACCGAGATGCCGGGCCTCATGGCGTTGCGCGCGGAATACGGGGCGGCGCAGCCGCTCAAGGGCGCGCGCATCGCCGGGTCGCTTCACATGACGATCCAGACTGCCGTCTTGATCGAGACGCTGACCGCCCTTGGCGCGGACGTGCGCTGGGCGTCGTGCAACATCTTCTCGACCCAGGACCACGCTGCAGCGGCGATCGCCGAAGGCGGCACGCCGGTCTTCGCCATCAAGGGCGAAACCCTCGTCGACTACTGGGCCTATACCGACAAGATCTTCCAGTTCCCGGACGGCGGGGCGAACATGATCCTTGACGATGGCGGCGACGCGACGCTGTACATCCTGATGGGCGCGCGCGTCGAGGAAGGCGAGGACGACCTGATCGCGGTGCCCACCAGCGAAGAGGAAGAGGCGCTGTTTGCCCAGATCCGCAAGCGGATCGCCGAAACCCCGGGCTGGTTCATCAAGCAGCGGCACATGATCAAGGGCGTTTCGGAAGAAACGACGACAGGCGTTCACCGCCTCTACAAGATGATGGAGAAGGGGCACCTGCCCTTCCCGGCGATCAACGTCAACGACAGCGTCACGAAGTCGAAGTTCGACAACAAGTACGGCTGCAAGGAATCGCTGGTCGACGGCATCCGCCGCGCGACCGACACGATGATGGCCGGAAAGGTCGCCGTGGTCTGCGGCTATGGCGACGTGGGCAAGGGGTCTGCCGCCAGCCTGCGCGGCGCGGGAGCACGGGTGAAGGTGACCGAGGTCGACCCGATCTGCGCGCTTCAGGCCGCCATGGACGGCTATGAAGTGACCCTTCTGGAAGACGAGGTGAAGACCGCCGACATCTTCATCACCACGACCGGCAACAAGGACGTCATCCGCATCGAGCATCTGCGCGAGATGAAGGACATGGCGATCGTCGGCAACATCGGCCACTTCGACAACGAGATCCAGGTCGCCAGCCTGAAGAACCACAAGTGGACGAACATCAAGGACCAGGTCGACATGATCGAGATGCCCTCGGGCAACCGGATCATCCTGCTGTCCGAGGGCCGGCTTCTGAACCTTGGCAACGCCACCGGCCACCCGTCCTTCGTGATGTCGGCCAGCTTCACCAACCAGGTCCTCGCCCAGATCGAGCTTTGGACGAAGGGCGGGGAGTACGAGAACAAGGTCTATATCCTGCCCAAGCACCTCGACGAGAAGGTCGCGATGCTGCATCTGGGTCGCGTCGGTGCAAAGCTGACCATGCTGCGTCCGGACCAGGCCGACTACATCGGCGTGGCGCCCGGGGGACCGTTCAAGCCGGAACACTACCGCTATTGACGCTGTCGTTGACCAGCCCTCACGGATAGGCGAAGCTTCGGCTGTCTTATCCGGAGGGCTGGCCATGTCGCGTTCGCTATTTGTGGCGCTTGCAGTGTCTTTCGCAGCGGCTGGGGGCGGCGCTTCCGCCCAAAGCGCGTCGGACCTTGCAAAGAAGCTTTCGAACCCTCTCGCCGCCCTGGTCAGCGTTCCCTTCCAGCTGAACTACGACGACAACATCGGCCCCGATGACGGCGGATCACGCTGGACCCTGAACCTCCAGCCCGTGTTCCCCTTTTCGATCGGCGAGGACTGGAACCTGATCTCGCGCACGATCCTTCCCGTCGTGTCGATCGACGGGATTCCCCCGGGTGCCGGTTCGGACCTTGGATTCGGAGATACCGTTCAAAGCTTCTTCTTCTCGCCCAAGGCGCCGACCGCCGGCGGCTGGATCTGGGGTGTCGGTCCGGTTCTGCTTCTGCCGACCTCGTCGGGGTCGAGCTTCGGACTGGGGGAATGGGGCGGGGGCGTCACCGGTGTCGCCTTGCGCCAGCAGGGCCCATGGACCTATGGCGCGTTGGGCAACCACATCGTCAATTTCACCGGCGACACCGATCTCAACCAGACCTTCCTTCAACCGTTCGTGTCCTACACCACGCCCACGGCATGGTCCTTCACCCTGAATTCGGAGTCGACCTACGATTGGGAAGCCGAGGACTGGTCCGTTCCCATCAACGCCCTTGTTTCGAAGATGGCGACGGTTGGCAGCCAACCCGTCAGTTTCGGGGCGGGTGCGCGGTATTGGGCGGACTCGACGCCGGGCGGACCCGAGGGCTGGGGCGCGCGGTTCGTCGTGACGCTTCTGTTTCCCAAGGGTTAGCAAAGTTGGTCAAATCCGCGTAGGGTTTGCCTGACCCTGCGTCATGGCCGGGCCAAGGGGGGCACGGATGGGGCGGCGGGACGATCTGATCGCGACTTACGCCGAAGATCTTCGCGAGAAATGCGGGATCGAGCCCGACATGGCGCTGCTTGACCGGGTGACGGCCGCCTGTGGCCCGTTGATCTATGATCCCGTCGCTGCGACGGTCGACCCGACGGACCGCGCCGACCTTGAAAGGATCGGGCGCAATTTCCTGATGCGCAAGCTTGGCCTCGACGAGGGACCGGACCTCATCGAGGCGATCGAGACCGTTCTGGAGATGTACGGCCCGTCCGAACCGGCCAAGAAGCGCGTGGTCGTCTATTACATGCTGGTCAAGCACTTCGGCCGGGACAGGGACTTTCCCTGACAGGGTTGCCCGCCGGAATTGAGCCAAGTTTTATGGGCTTTCCATTTGGCATGCGGCCCGCTTTTGCGGTAGGACTGACGACGGAAGGCCAGGATGGCCGGACCCTTTATCAGACGCGTGCGGTGAGCGTGGCACGTGGGGTGGTGGAGGGTTCCGGCAGGTCCGGAACCCTCCATTTTCATTCCATAGGGGTCACTCTGTCAGACCGCCAAGCGCGCAGATGATCCGCCACTCTTCGTCTGTCACGGGCTGCACCGACAGCCGCGAGTTGTTCACCAGCACCATCCCGGCCAGCCGTGGGTCGGCCTTGCACATCTCAAGCGTGACGGGCCGCGTCATGTCGCGAAGCGCGCGGATGTCCACGCATTCCCAGCGCGGGTCGTCGGTGGTGCTGTCGGGGTGCGCCTCGGCGCAGACCTCGACGATGCCGACCACGGCCTTGTCCGTCTGCGAGTGATAGAAGAACCCTTGGTCGCCCAGCGCCATCGCCCGCATGTTGTTGCGCGCCTGATAGTTGCGCACGCCGTTCCATTCCTCGCCGGCGGACCCTTTCGCCTTCTGGTCCTCCCAACTCCACGTGTCGGGTTCGGACTTGAAAAGCCAGAACGCCATCAGCCGATCACCCGCTTCCACGGACGGATCGTCACGCTGTCGAACAGCCCGGCCTTGCCGTAGGGATCGCCCGCGGCCCAGGCTTCGGCCGCGGCCATGTCGGGAAGGTCGAGAATGATCAGCGAGCCGACCATCTCGCCGGCGTCGTTCAGGAACGGGCCCGCCTGCGCGACGCAACCGGTCGCGTCGATATAGGCCAGATGGGCGGCGCGGTTTTCCTGCCGGATGGGCAGCGCGCCGGGCTTGTCGAGCGCGATCAGGGCGTAGAGCATCGTTCAGGTCTCCTTCTTGAGCGGGCGGGCCATGAGGGCGGCGGCAGCGTCATCGACCGTGATCCGCCCATCGACCACCGCCGCGACCATGTCGGTCAGCGGCATCTCGACCCCGGCGGCCTGCGCGCCAACCGAAACGGCGCGCGCCGTGGCGACGCCTTCGATGGTGATGCCGTCGGGAAGGCCCATGCCCCGGCCCAGCGCAAGGCCCGCGGTGAAGTTGCGCGATTTCTCGGAGGTGCAGGTCAGGATCAGGTCGCCAAGGCCCGACAGGCCGGCCAGCGTCTCGGCCCGGGCCCCTGCGGCCACTGCGAAGCGCGTCATCTCGGCGAAACCACGGGTCACGACGGCCGCGCGGGCGCTGTCGGCAAGGCCGGCGCCGATCGTGATGCCCGCCGCCAGCGCGACGACGTTCTTCAGCGCACCGCCAAGTTCGGCCCCGATGACGTCGTTGCTGAGGTAAAGACGCAGCGTCGGCGTCGAAAGCCGCGCCTGCAGATCCGCGCCGTCATCCGTCGTGGCAAGGGTCAGCGCGGTCGGCAGGCCGCGCGCGATATCGGCGGCAAAGCTGGGGCCAGTCAGCACTGCAAGCGGCGAAGAGGGGCAGAACCGGGCGACAAGCGCGCTTGGCCGCAGCCCCGAGGCAAGGTGGACTCCCTTGCAGCACAGAACCAGCCGGCGTCCATCGATGGCCGCGCCATGGGCCGAAAGGAACGCGTCAAGCAGTTGCGTCGGCACCGCCAGAAGCACGGTATCCGCGTCGATATCGGCAATTTCAGCCGTGATCGTGACTGTCTCGGGCAGCTCCGCCCCGGGAAGGTGGCGATCGTTGCGCCGGTCTGTGCGCAGCCGCGCCGCCTGGTCGTGATCGCGCGCCCAAAGCGTGACCGGCCCCAGCGCCCCCAGCGTGATCGACAAAGCCGTGCCGAAGGCGCCCGCGCCGAGAATGGCGACCCCGGTCATGCCTTCGCTCCCTTCCTGCCGCCGCCCAGAAGCGCGGGGCTTGTCGCATCAAGCGGCCAGCGCGGGCGGGTCGCGAAGTGGTGTTCGGGGGGGATACCGGCGCGGATGCGCTCGATCCCGGCCCAGGCGATCATCGCGGCGTTGTCGGTGCACAGCCTGAGCGGCGGCGCGACGAAGGGCAGGCCGGTTGCCTGGGCGACGGTGCGAAGGCCGTCCCGGATCGCGCCGTTCGCAGCGACGCCGCCGGCCACCGCGAAAGCCGTCAACCCCGGCCCGGCAGCGTCGATCGCCCGCCGCGACTTTTCACTCAGGACCTCGGCCACGGCCGTCTGGAAGCCGGCGCAAAGATCGGCGCGATCCCCTTCCGTCAGCCCGCCCTGGTCCGCGACAAGCGCGTCGCGCGCCCGCAGGATCGCGGTCTTGAGCCCGGAAAAGGACAGATCGCACCCCGGCCGGTCAAGCAGCGGACGCGGAAAGGCGAACCGCACCGGATCGCCCGTTGCGGCGCAGACTTCGACATGCGGCCCGCCGGGCTGGGGCAGGCCAAGGATGCGCGCGGTCTTGTCGAAAGCCTCGCCCGGGGCGTCGTCGATCGTTCCGCCAAGGCGAAGGAAGGCGTCGGCGCCCTCGACCCGAAGAAACTGGCAATGTCCGCCCGAAACGAGAAGCATGAGATAGGGAAACGCAAGGCCATCGGTCAGCCGCGGCGTCAGGGCATGACCGGCCAGGTGGTTCACCGGGAAAAGCGGCAGTCCCGCTCCGGCGGCAAGGCCGCGGGCGAACATCACGCCGGACAGAAGCCCGCCGATCAGCCCGGGCCCCGAGGTCACGGCGATCCCGTCAAGGTCCGAAAGGCGCGTGCCGGCGTCATTCAGCGCGCGCTCGGCCGCATGGTCGATCCGTTCGGCATGGGCACGGGCGGCGATTTCGGGCACGACCCCGCCGAAGGCCGCATGCAGATCGGCCTGGCCGGACACGACCGACGACAGGATTTCTGGGCCGCGATCGGAAAGGCGCACGACCGCGGCCGCCGTGTCGTCGCAGCTTGTCTCGATCCCCAGAAGCGTGATCATGTCGGACATCGGAGCCGATTGTTCCCTCGGTTTCGGGCAGGTAACACTGCGCATCCGCCCTTACAACAGGAGCGCCGCGTGCCCAAGGTGCCCCCCATTCTGCTTCTGACCCGTCCCGCCGCCCAGTCGGAGCGGTTCTTCGCCCAGTGCGAAGCGGCGCTTGGGCACCCCGTCGAGGCGATCGTCTCGCCCGTGATCGCCATCGTCGCGCGTGAGTTCGACCACGACGCCTCGGGCCTTGCCGGCGTGATCTTCACTTCGGAAAACGCGGTTGCCGCGCTGGGGGACGCACCCTGGCGGACCGGCCTGCGGGCGTGGTGCGTGGGGCGGCAGACCGCCGAGGCGGCCGCCGCCGCCGGCTTCGATGCCGTTTCCGCGGACGGTGACGCCGCCGATCTGGTGGCGCTGATCCTGGCGGACCGGCCAGAGGGCCCGCTTCTTCACCTGCGGGGCGCTCATGTCGCCGACGATACCGCTGCGCGGCTCACCGCTGGCGGCGTCCCGACAAAGGCCGTCGTGATCTATGACCAAGTCGCGCAACCGCTGACCCCTGCGGCGCGGCGCTGGCTGCGCGGGTCGGATCGGCCAGTGCTTCTCCCACTGTTTTCGCCCCGTTCGGCCCGCCTTGTTCGGGATGAGGCGCCCGAGATCGGTCCATCGGTGATTCCCCTTGCGATGAGTGCGCGGGTCGCCGCCGCCTGGGGCGCCGGCCCGCCCTTCGCGAAGATCGCCCGGGAACCGACCGCCAACGCCATGCTTTCCCTCGTTCGGGGCGAATTCGGGAATGACGCGGCTTGTTGACCCTTCGGGGCGGGGCTAGGTTACTTGGGACCCTGCCTGTCAGGCGAAGTTGACGGATCAGCTGGAAGAGGCGCCGCCCGTGGCACGTTCGAGAAAGCCCAAGTCACCCGAGACCCCGGCAAGCGGGGACGAAGAAATCGCCGCGGTCGCGCCCACTTTGCCCGAGACGGGCTCGGAACCCCCGGCTGACGCAAGCGAAGCCCCGGACCCCACGGACAATCTGTCAGAGGATGCGCCCGGCGCCGAGGCGCCTTTGCTTCTGACCGAGGATGTCGACGCGGCGGCAGACCCAGGAAAAGAGAGCAAAGCAGATACGGTGGCAGATGGTGACGCGCCGGCCGATCTTGCAGCCACTGACCGAGCAGGGGACGAAGCCGCCGTTGCCGACTCGACGATGGAGTCCGAGGCTCGTTCAGAGGCAGAGGCAGAGGCAGAGGCAGAGGCAGAGGCAGAGGCAGAGGCAGAGCCAGAGCCAGAGCCAGAGCATTCTGCCGCCATGACGGCTCCTCCACCGGCACCGGCGCCTCGCGGACCGGGCTTTCTTCCCCTGTTTCTTGGTGGTGTCGCGGCCGCCGCGCTGGGGTTTGGGCTTGCGCGCTATGGCATGCCTGACGGATGGCCGACCGCGAACCGCGGCCCGGCGACCGATGTCATCGCCGCGCTTGACGCGCAGACGGCCCGCGTCACCGCCCTGGAAGAACAGCTGACGGCACTGACCGGACAGGTCGCCGCTCTGGCGGAACGGCCCGCGTCAGAGGCCGCCGCGCCCCTCGATGTCGATGCCCTGCGCGCCCAGATCATCGCCGGTCTTCCCGCGTCGACCGACGCGGGCGCACTGGAGACGTTGCAGGGGCGGATCGACGATCTTGCTGCAAGGATCGAGGCGCTTGCCGCCGAGCCGGGTGTCACTGCCGCCCCGACGGACGACCAGATGGCGGACTTCCAGGCCCGCCTCGACGCCGCCGTGGCTGAGACGCGCGCCCAGATCGAGGCCGCCCAGGCCGAGGCCGCGCGGATCGAAGCCGAAGCGGCCGCCGCGGCGGAACGCGCCGCAGCCGCTGCGGCTTTGGAACAGATCGCGGCGGCGGTCGATACGGGTGCCGGGTTTGCCGACCCCCTCGCCATTGTCGCGGCGGCCGGCGCCGAGGTTCCTGCCGTCCTGTCGGCGGGTGCCGAAGGCGGAGTGCCCACGCTGCCGGTGCTTCAGGCCGATTTCCCCGATGCGGCCCGCGCCGCGCTTGATGCCTCGATCCGGGCAAGCGAGGCCGGCACGGCCATGGACCGCGCCATCGCCTTCCTGCGCACCCAGACTGGGGCACGGTCGCTTTCCCCGCGCGAGGGCGACGACCCCGACGCCGTGCTGTCGCGCGCCGAGGCCGCCCTGCGCGACGGTGATCTTGCCGCGACCCTATCCGAGCTGTCAGGCCTGCCCGAGGCCGGCCTCGCCGCCCTGGCCGACTGGAAGACCGCCGCCGAAACCCGGCAGGCCGCGCTGGACGCCCTGTCCGAGTTGCGCAGCCGTATCGAGACGAATTGAGGACGAACACCCATGCTCTGGTCCCTTCTGAAGATCGTCCTTTTCGTCTGCATCGTGGCCGGTCTCGCCCTTGGCGCGGCCCATCTGATGGAACTGGGCGCGGGGCTGCGCGTGTCGGTCGGCACGATGGAGTTCACGTTCGGCCCGCTGCAATCGATCATCGCGATCCTGCTTCTGCTTCTTGCCGCCTGGGTCGCCCTGCGCGTTGCCGGACTGGTAGTCGCCGTCTTCCGCTTCCTCAGCGGCGACGAAACCGCGATCACGCGCTGGTTCAGCCGCAACCGCGAGCGCAAGGGGTTCGAGGCCCTGGCCGACGGCATGATGGCCCTTGCCTCGGGCGAAGGGCGGGTGGCCATGACCAAGGCCGCCAAGGCCGAGAAATACCTTGGCCGGCCCGAACTGACCAATCTTCTGTCGGCCCAGGCCGCGGAACTGGCCGGCGACACCAGGAAGGCGACCGAGGTCTACAAGCGGCTTCTGACCGACGAGCGGACCCGGTTCGTTGGCGTGCGCGGGCTGATGAAGCAGAAACTGGCCGAAGGCGACACCGAGATGGCGCTGAAGCTTGCCCAGAAGGCCTTTGCATTGAAGCCGCGCCACGAGGAAACGCAGGACACCCTGCTGCGCCTTCAGGCCGACACCTCGGATTGGGAAGGCGCCCGCAAGACGCTTGCCGCCAAGCTCAAGCACGGCAGTCTGCCGCGCGACGTCTACAGGCGCCGCGATGCCGTCCTTGCCCTGTCAGAGGCCAAGGACATCCTTGACGAAAACGCCACCATCGAGGCGCGCGAGGCGGCGATCGAGGCAAATCGCCTGTCGCCGGATCTGATCCCCGCAGCGGCGATGGCGGCGCGTGCCCTTGTGGCCGAGGGCAAGCACCGCAACGCCTCGCGCGTTCTGAAGAAGGCATGGTCGGTGCATCCCCATCCCGACCTTGCCGCGGCCTTCGCCGAGATCGCGCCCAACGAAACCCCGAAGGCCCGTCTGAAGCGCTTCGAGGCGCTGACGAAGCTTGCGCCCGAGAACCCCGAAACGCGGATGCTTCTGGCCGAACTGAACATCGCGGCCGAGGATTTCCCCGCAGCCCGGCGTGCGCTGGGCCCGCTTGCCGAAACCGATCCAACGGCGCGGTCGCTGACCATCATGGCGGCGATCGAACGGGGCGAGGGCGCCGAGGATGCGGTCGTCAAGGGTTGGCTGGCCCGGGCGCTGAGCGCGCCGCGCGGACCCCAGTGGGTTTGCGACAGTTGCCATGCGATCCACGTGGCCTGGATGCCGGTCTGCGACAACTGTGGCGGCTTCGACACCCTGTCCTGGACCCGTCCGCCGAAGGAAAGCGGGCTGATGCCCGCGGGCGCCGAGATGCTGCCGCTGATCGTGGGCAAGGTCACACCACCTGCCGCGCCCGAGTCCGCCGAGGTAGCTGTCGTCGAGGAGGCGGTCGTCGTCGATGAGGCCGCGGCCGAGGCGGCGTCGAGTGACGAGACGCAAAAAACCCGAACTTAGGGCTACCACCCTGCGCGAAACCTTGGTAAGAGCCGCGCCGGCGCCGCTGTAGCTCAGCTGGTAGAGCACGTCATTCGTAATGATGGGGTCGGGGGTTCGAGTCCCTTCAGCGGCACCACTCACCAAGAGAAGAAGTAATTTGCTCAATGCGTTGAGCAAATTTCGTCGCGATGAGACCCCCCTCGCCCTCTTTCCGACGGTAATGCCGCTTTTGAAAAGCGCCAACGTGAACCGCGCCGGCACCAAACGCGCCCCTGCAAGGTGCCACAACGCGCCGACACCCGCGATTGCCGGCGGGACCAGCGGCAAGGCAGTGACCGCCGGATCGTCGGGGCTGCCCGATCAAAAGCACGTCGATGGGCCCGGCAGATACCAACCTTTAGCGCCCCTGCGTCGCCTATCGGACGTGTCACTGATCCGAGGCAAGTCCCGAGGTGACCGACACGGGTTCCGCAACCGCGACAGGCGCGTCCCATTCGGTCACGCCGATATGGACGCTGACGCCGAGGTCGACGATGGAGGCAAAGCTCTGCGCTCGGCCGTTGTCCGGGTCGAAGTCGCTCACCTCCACCGACAGGGCCCGATTGGTACAGTCGCGCCATTGCCGCCGAAGACACTCTCGCGTCCGGAAGGTCACCCGTTCGTCGTGCGTGGCGCCGTCCGAAAAGGCGATGGTCCGCTCGATGATCAGCCCCTCGGCGAACGCCGCAAACGGTGCCGCGGGAATGACAAGAGTGCTGAGGGCCCGTTGTATCAGGTAGTTCCTGAACCCAGTTGGCCGCGCGAGGACTGGATTGAATCAAGTGCTCTGCTGGCCGTGGCACGTCGGCGGGTCCTGCGCCGGGCCGCAGGGGCGGTCGATCGCGGGCAGGGCGGTGAATGGACGCCCATGCCAGCAATTTCTCTTCTGGGAATCTCCCGCGTGCTCTACCCATCACGTGGCAGCAGGGAGACATGAGATGGATTGGCTGAGGACGCTTCCGGGAGTGGTCTTCTGGTGGGGCTGGGGGATGGTGGCGCTGCTTGCCGCGGGCTCGCTCTACGCGACGTGGTGGGCGCGTCGGAACGCCAAGGTGATCGGCGCGCAGACCCCGCGGGATGTGTCGGACCTTTCCGAAGGTCTCCACCTGGCCTGGGGCAGAACCGTCGGACCCGAACTTGCGGCCCCACTGACCCGGCGTCCCTGCGTCTGGTGGAAGGCCGAGGTCTGGGAGTCGGTGCGCGAAGCGGACGCCTCGGGCAAGTATCGCCACGTCTGGCGACAGATCGCGCAGGAAGAATCCGACCGACCGCTTCTGTTCGGGGACGACAGGACCTGGGCGGCAGTCTGGGCCAACGGCGCAACCGTGATGTCCTCGGAATGGTCGGACTGGCGTGGCCAGAACTTCCCGCCCGAGGACCGTTCGCCTCCCCTCAATGCCTCCGGCGCGCCGGGTGGCGGCATCCGGCATGACGTGCAGGGCACCTTTGGCCCCCGCTTCCGTTATGTCGAGCAGACCATCGGGATCGACGTGCCGTTCTTCGCCCTGGGCGAGGTCACCCGATCCGACCCCGCGCTGTACCAACCGGACGACGAAGACGATGACGATGCCGACCCGGACGCGGGCTTCGGGGATGACGGCGGGTCCGGGGATCTCTGGCGGCCCGAGCCGTCGCGCCTGGGCCAGTTCCCCACGCCCGACGACGTGATCGCCGCCGACATGTCCCGCGCGACATGGTCCGTTACGGCGGCGCGCGGAAAGCCGTTCCTGCTGTCGACCGATCATCCCGACGCGATCAGCGCCGAGCAGGAGCTTGGCGCCAAGGGCGGCCTGATCATGGGCGGCCTCTTCGCGGCGACTGCAATGCTGCTGCTCTGGCTGCGCTACGCGTCCTGACCGGTGCGGGGGGGGGCGCCTCGGAAGGGTCCGATGCGATCACCACAAATGCTTCATGGATCACAATTTTGTTTACAGAAACACTTTTCTACTGAACATGAGACGTGATGCGAGGCTCTGACGCGAGCGTCATTCAACCGGTGCACGCCGGGGAACGAGCGAACTTCCGGGCTGGCAGGTTCTGCCATTCTGATGTGTTCGCAACTTCTTTCCTGGTGAATTCATGGCTTTCATTACCGGTAACGACAATCCCAACCTTCTGAATGGGACCACGTCCGACGACATCATCCTCGCGCTGGGCGGAAACGACACCGTCTTTGCCGGAACGGGCAACGACAGCGTCGATGGCGGCGACGGCAACGATGTTGTCTATGGCGGTGGCGGTGCAGACACGATTGTCGGTGGCACCGGCGCGGATCTGCTGTTCGGCGAAGCCGACAACGACAGCATCCTGGGCGACATCGGAAACGACACGGTCAATGGCGGCGGCGGCGAAGACATCCTGCGCGGCGGCGCCGGGAGCGACTCGATCGACGGCGGCGACGATGATGACGCGCTGTTCGGCGATGACGGGATCGACACGCTGGTCGGCGGACTTGGCGCCGACCGCCTGTTCGGAGGCACGGGCAACGACCTGCTGATCGGCGACGCGAACGACGAATATCTGTACGGTGGCATCGGCAGCGACATCATCGAGATCCGGTTCAGCGGTTCGGCCGCGTTTCAACCGGGCAGCATCATCTCCGGGATAGATGGCGCCACGGAAACGCCGGGTGCAGTCGACACGCTGAAACTGTCGCCCCTGACGACTGTCAGCGCCTACATCGATCTGCGCCTTGCCGAGATCGTGAGTATCGAGCGGTTGGAAATCGCTGACCCCTCTGGGGCCGTCGCCTTTTTCTACGCCGAGTTCAATGCCCAACAGTTCGGTAGCGGACTTTCGAATTCGCTGTTCGTAAACAGTGAGATCGGGAATGCCACAATCCTCATCAACATGAATGGTGCCACCAGCCTTCTGTTGAACGCCTGGACCTTTGGCCCATCGTGGGGCAACAGCACCCAAGTAATCGAAGTACGGGGCGGGGCTGGAAACGACTCCCTCGTTGGCTCATCACAGAAAGATCACCTGTTCGGAGAGGGCGGACACGACACGCTGCGCGGCGGTGGTGGACATGACGCGCTGCAAGGGGGGGGCGGCAACGACGTTCTGGATGGGGGAACGGGCAATGACCTTCTCCTTGGCGGAGACGGGAACGACAACTTGTCCGGTGGTGCCGGAAACGACCATCTTCGCGGCAACAATGGCGACGATATCCTTTCCGACACAGATACCGAGCACTCTTCAAGCGAGTTTTCTGGTGACGCGGGCACCGACACGTTGGTGATCGCGAACGCGGTTGGGGCGCAGTTTCAGGGGGCATTGGTCCGGTCGATCGAGCGGCTGCAATTCTCGCAGGCCATCGCCAATGACCGCATCGCGCAGTTCGAAGCGCAGCAGTTCGACGGCGGCTACGGAAGTTTCACCACCACGAACGGTCTTGCCGCCAACCTGCACGTCATCGGCGCCGCGTTCACGCAGACCTCGCGCGAGATCGTCCTGGTCACCATGACGTCGGCCAATCCCGACCGCACGGTCACCGAGTTTTCCGCCGCCGGCTTCACCTTCGAGACCTGGGGCGGACAGGGTGAGTACGTCCAGATCGACGGCACGCCCATGCGCGATCGCATCGAAGGGTCGAGCGGCGCCGACCTGCTGCGCGGGTTCGGGTCGAGGGATACGCTGATCGGGGGCGCCGGCGCCGACACGCTGGACGGCGGTGACAGTTCTGAGGACGTAGCAGACTATTCGGCGTCGAACGCCGGGGTGACGATGGCAGCGCCCGGCACGATCACCGGCGGCCATGCTACGGGTGACGTGCTGATCGGGATCGAGAACTTCATCGGCTCGAACTTCGACGATGTGCTGCGGTTGGGTGCGACCGGACGGGACCTTGTCGGAAATGCGGGCAACGACAACCTGATCGGAAACGATCTGGAAAACGACTTCATCGGAGGGGCAGGCGCCGACACCCTGAACGGTGGCGGGGGCCTCGATCTTGCGGACTACAGCGGTTCGGACGCGGGCGTCACGATGTCCGCGGTGGGCGTCATCACCGGCGGACACGCCACCGGCGACGTGCTGATCTCCATCGAGAATTTCATCGGAAGTGCCTTCAACGATGTTCTGCGCAGCGGGCCCGAGAACAACCTGGTCCTCGCCCTTGCCGGCGACGACCAGGTGTTCGGAGGCGGCGGAAACGACGTTCTCGCCGGCGGCGACGGCAATGACACCTTGTGGGGCGAGGACGGCAACGATGCCCTCGAAGCCAATGCGGGGATCGACGCGCTGTATGGCGGGTCGGGGGACGATTCCCTCAACATCGAAAGCGGTATCCCGATCGGTGCGGTCTATGACGGCGGCGCCGGCAACGACCGTCTCCTTGTTAAATTCAATGGCATATTTGCATATTTGCAGTTTGCCACCATCACCGGGATCGAGTCCCTTATCTACAATCCGCTGATCGATTCGGGGCTGAACATCACCTTCGAGGCCAGCCAGTTCGTGGGCAACCACGGCAATCTGACGGTGACCAGCGGACTTTCCGAAACCCTGCAGATCACGGGGGCGAATGCCGGCGCGTTCGTCGATAGCCTGTGGATCAACATGGAACGCACCTCGGGCCCGCCGGCTACCACCCCCTCGGTCACCAACTTCTCGGCGGCAGGTTTCACCTTCTCGAACTGGGGCGCCGAGGATGTCGTGCGGATCGAGGGCACGGCAGCCAACAACCTTATCACCGGGTCTTCGCAATACGACCAGTTGTTGGGCGGAGGGGGCAACGATACGCTTCGCGGCGGCGCCGGAAACGACAGGGTTGAGGGCGGCGCCGGAAACGATCTTCTTTTCGGCGGAAGCGGCAATGACAGTCTTCTGGGGGGCATCAACCAGGACACGCTTTATGGCGACGCCGGCAATGACACGCTGGATGGTGGCGAGAACTCGGACCGCTACTTTCTTTCCGACGCGCTCGACCTCCTGAACGACACTGGCACCGTCGGCTATGACGAGGCCTTCATCACTTCGGTCACCGGGGTGAATTTCAACGCCTTTGTCATGAAGGGGATCGAACGGGTCAACGGGTTCGACGGCAATGACACCCTCAACGCCCAAACCGCGTCGACGGCCTGGGTCCTGTCGGGCGAGAATGGTGACGACCTTCTCGCGGCGAGTCCGCATGGCGATACCTTGCTTGGGGGCGCCGGAAACGACGTTCTGCTCGGCGGAGACGGCAACGACCAGATGCTTGGCGGAACCGGGAACGACAGCTTCTACGGCGGGAACGGCGACGACACGTTCTTCATCGGCGAATCCGGCGACTTCGTGGGGAACGGCAACGCCGGATTCGACAAGGCGCAGATCAACAACGCCGCGGGCGTGTCGATCGCGATCGGCACCTGGCTTGGGGTCGAGCGGGTGAACGGCTTCACCGGCAACGACGCGATCGACGCGACCGGCTATGCCTGGACCCTGATCCTGGATGGCCGCGGGGGCAACGACACGCTGATCGGCGGCAGCGCGAATGATCTGTTCTACGCCGGCGATGGGAACGATTCCGTCTTCGGCGGCGCGGGCAACGATGCGTTGATCGGCGATGCCGGCAACGACAGCCTGAACGGCGGCGCCGGCGACGACTTCCTGCTGGGTCTTGGCGGCGCGGATGTCTTCGTCTTCGACGATGCCTGGGGCAAGGATGTGGTGAAAGACTTCACCGACGGGGTGGACCGGCTCAACTTCGCGCTGCATTCGGGCGTCAACGCGCTGTCGGACCTGGTCATCCAGCAGTCCGGCGCGAACACCCGGATCACGCTGGCGACACCGGGTGCGGACGTGCTGACGCTGGCCGATTTCGATGCGGCCGACCTGAGCGCGGCCGACTTCCAGTTCGCCTGAACGCGGTCAGGTCGATGCGTGGCGTCCGTGGCTGCGCGACCAACACTCGCCGTGTCGGCAGCGCGTCGCGAAGACCGGGGATGGCACGCCGGGCCGCCATCGGCGGACCTGATCCGGGGCGTCGGCGTCGCCGTCAGGCCCGAACCAGGGACCCGAAGATGCGCGCCTTGTGCTGCTCCATGTAGATTTGCAGCCAGGGTGTGAAGCGCTCGGGCCAGCGCCCGATCTCGGCGGCCAGGTCGTAGATGTCGATCCAGCGCACCTCGGCCACTTCCTCGGGGTTTGGCGCGACCTTCAGGTCAAGGGTCGCCTCGGCCAGGAAGATATCCACCAGCTCATGTTCGATCAGCCCGGCGCCCACGTCGGCGCGATACTCCACCCTGTCGCGATGCGACGGGAAAAGCCCGGTGATGCCCAACTCCTCACGCAGCCGCCGCACGGCGCAATCGACGGGCGTCTCGTCCCACAGCGGATGGGTGCAGCAGGTGTTCGCCCAAAGGCCCGGGGTGTGGTACTTGGTCGCCGCGCGCTTCTGGATCAGCACCTTGCCGCCGGCCATCACGAAGACCGACACGGCCTTGTGGCGCAGCCCGCGGCGATGCACCTCGAGCTTCTCGACGGGGGTCAGGCGGCCGTTCACCCAGGCGGGGATCAAGTCGGTCATACGTAGGCTTCCGGTACCAGCCGGGTCAGGTGGGCAAGGTTCTTCAGCCCGATCTTGAGGTGCGCCAGCGGACGCGCCTTCACGAGCTTCTTGTTCATATAGGCTTCGAACGTAAGCTTCTGCACGTCGACATCGTGACACAGGCTGACGAACCGCTCGCGCCGCTCGTCGGACCGGTAATAGGCGTCCTGCATCGAGCGCAGCACCTTGAAGACGGTCTTGTGCTCTTTCATGAAAAGCTTCCGCGCCAGGGCAAGGTCGCGCGCCCGCCCCGAGGCAAGCGCCGCCTGTGCCGCCGTCGCAGCCACGCGCCCGCCGACCATCGCGTAATAGATGCCTTCGCCCGAGGACGGCGCAACCACCCCTGCCGCGTCGCCCGCAAGCACCACGTCCCGCCCGTTGTCCCAGCGGTCCAGCGGTTTGAGGGGGATCGGCGCGCCTTCCTTGCGGATCGTCTCGCAGTCGGTCAGACCCGCGGCGGCGCGCAGGTCCGCGGTGGCCTTCTTCAGGTCGAAATCGGGATCTTCCGTTCCCATCCCGACCGAGGCCGACGCTCCGTGCGGGAAAACCCAGCCATAAAAGTCGGGGCTGATCGCGCCATCATAGACCACGTCGCAGCGCGTGGGATCATAGGCGCGAAGATCCAGCGCCTCGCCCGGGCGGGCATTGCGCTCGGGTGCCTTTATGATCTCGTGATAGGCGATGACGTAGGGGATGCTTTCGCCCCCCGGCACCTCGGTCCGCGCCACGTTCGACCGCGCTCCATCCGCGCCGATCACGATCTTGCCCGTCAGCCGCATCTCGTTGCCCGAGACCTTGTCGCGGAACACGACATGGGTGCCGGTCGCGTCGCGCTCGATCCGCTTGAAGGTGCCCGTATTGCGGTGCGCCCCTGCCTTCGCCGCACGCTTGCGCAGGAACTCGTCGAAATGTTCACGGTCGACCATGCCGACAAAGCCGTTCTCGATCGGGATGTCGACCATCCGGTGCGTGGGCGAGATCATGCGCGCGGTATTGATCCGGGCGACAAGCTGGCTGTCGGGGATGTCGAAGTCCTGGATCAGTCGGGGCGGAATGGCCCCACCGCAGGGCTTGATCCGGCCTGCCCTGTCAAGGAAGGCGACCTTCCGGCCGGCCCGCGCCAGATCCTCGGCGGCGGTGGCGCCGGATGGCCCCCCACCGATGACGACGACATCGTAGACCATGGTCATTCTCCCGGAACCAGATGGGGCGACGACCGCGCGGGGGCGCGGTCCATGATGCGCGCGGCCATGACGGCCGCCGCGACGAAAAGAAGGGCCTCGGCGACGAAGACCGTACCGAAGGCCGTGGCGTCATCGGTCAGGCCGCGCATCGCGTCGGCCGCTGTCGCGCCCAGAAGCCCGCCGAAACCCGCGGCCATCGCCTGCGCGGCGCCCCACAGGCCCATGCGCGTGCCTTCCCGCTTGTCGCGGCCTTCGCTGGCCAGCGCCATCATCGACCCGATGGCCGCGACCGCGAACATGCCGTTGAAAAGGCCAAGCAGCATGACCGCCGGCACCAGCAGCGGCGCGCCCGTCTGACCGATCATCGAGATCAGCGCCAGGACCGCGGCCGACCCCAGGCACCCCGCCATCACCCAGGCCCGCAGGCTTCCAAGGCGCAGGCCGGTGGCGGCGATGCCCACGATCAGCATCCCAAGAAACACGCCACCGTTCTGCGCGCCGGCAAGCTGGGTGGATTGTCCCGGCGTGAACCCGAAGACAAGCCCGGCATAGGGTTCCAGGATCAGTTCCTGCATGAAGAAGGCCGTCATCGACAGGAAGACGAAGACGGTGAAGTTGCGCGCCCGCCGTTCGGCCCAGATCTCGGCCAGCCCGTGGCGGAAGGACTGTGCCTCGGGTTCGGGCCGGGTCTCGATGCCGCGGGCGACGCCCCAGACCGCAAGACAGGTCAGGACGAAGGCGCCCGACGTCACCACGGCCACGATCCTGAGAAGCAGTTCGGGGCTGTAGGGCTCGAGGAAGCGGCCCACCAGCACCGCGGTCATCGCGATGCCGAAGATCATCATCAGCCAGGTGATGGTGGCCGCCGCGGCCCGCCGCCGCGGAGCCGTCGCGGTGGCCAGAAGCGCAAGAAGCGAAGTCCCCGAGGCGCCGACGCCCAGTCCGATCAGGGCATAGGCCAGGATCGACAGCGCAAGGCCCGCACCGAAGCGCCCGTCAAGAACCGGGATTGCCGTCGCCGCCAGCATCGCGCCAAGGCCAAGCGCCGCCATGCCGCCGACGATCCATCGGTTGCGGTGCCCGCCCCGGTCGGACAGGAACCCCCAGTTCGGCCGCGTGATCTGGATGCCATAATGCAGCGCCACAAGAAATCCGGGCAGCACGGCCGGCAACGCAAGCTCGACGACCATCAGCCGGTTCAGCGTCGATGTCGTCAGCACCACCACCGATCCCAGCGCCATCTGCACCAGGCCAAGCCGGACGATGGACAGCCACGACAGCGTCATCCGCCGGCCCCAAGCGTGCGAACCGCGAAGGCGGTGATCATCATCCCGGTCACGTAAAGCGACACTCCGGTGGCATTGTACCAGGGCGCCTTGCCCTTGGGGTCGCGGAACAGAACCCGCATCGCCGCGACCTGCAGGGCCAGCACCACCGCCACCGCCAGCGCGTGCCAGGGCCGGCCCCAGATCAGCAGCAGGCAGACCACGATCATCTGCGGAACGATCATCCCGATGCAGGCGATCTTCGCCGCGACTTCGGGCCCCAGAACCACCGGAAGAGAGCGCAGGCCCATCTGCCGGTCGCCCTCGAGCGCCTTGAAGTCGTTCAGCGTCATGATCCCGTGCGCGCCAAGCCCGTAAAGCAGCGCCACCGCCACCACGGGAAAGGACGGCGCACCCAGGCTCAGAACCGCGGCGCCGGTGAACCACGGCAACGTTTCGTAAGACAGGCCGACCAACCCGGGGCCCCACCAGCCCGAGCGCTTCAGGCGCACAGGCTCGGCCGAATAGGCCCAGGCGGCGAGCACGCCGACGACCGTCGCGCCGAATCCCCAGGGCCCAAGCTGCCAGCCCACCGCCAGGGCCACGCCCGTCATCGCCAGCGCGATCCACAGCCCCCAGCGGCCAGGAATGCGTCCCGACGGGATCGGCCTGTTCGGTTCGTTGATCGCGTCGACATGGCGGTCGCACCAGTCGTTCGCGGCCTGGCTCATCCCGCAGACGATCGGCCCTGCCAGGATCACGCCCAGCACCACCACGCCCCAGGCCGCGCCCGGCCAGACGCCGGCCGACACGACGCCGCAAAGATAGGCCCACATCGGCGGAAACCAGGTGATCGGCTTTATCAGCTCGAGCGCCGCAGACGGCTCGGGCCAGCGCCTTGTCATCGCCACGGGTGAATGTAAATTGTCGCTGACACTCATGTGTCAACTAAACACTACACCCACGAGTCGCGCAACACCTTGGTGATCGTTCGGGCGTGGCAGAATGTCCCGCGCCTGCCCGCATGTTCTTCTCTTTGAAAACACTCCGGGGGGGCGCCGCGAAGCGGCGGCGGGGGCAGCGCCCCCTCTTGACCGCCATGATGCCGCGGCTCAGTCGCCGCGGCTGAGCAGACCGTATTTGCGCAGCTTGACGTAAAGGCTTTGCCGCGACAGCCCCAGCATCTCGGCCGCGGCGACGCGGTTGTTCCGCGTCAGCTCCACCGCCGTCTCGATGCACATCTTCTCGACGACCTCGGTCGTCTCGTTGACGATGTCCTTCAGCGTTGCCGACCCCACAAGTTCCATCACGCTGCGCACACTGTCGTCATTCACGGCGACCCCAGGCTTGCGCAGCGCCTCGGCGCGGCCGGCATCACGGATCACGAACACGAGGACCGGGTGCATCCGGTCGTTGAGGTAGGTGGCCGAGATCTCGACCGCTGTCTGCGTGCCGTATTCGGACGCAAGCTTCGTCGCGAAGAGCCGCATCTTGCCGCTGCGCGTGGCGTTCTCGATCAGCACCTTGGTGTCGACCGCCCCGCGCACAAGATAATCGGACAACGGCTTGCCCTTGACCACGGTCAGGTGCGGCGCATCGGCCATGTTCAGGAAGGCCTCGTTCGCGGCCCGGATGATGCCGTCCTTGTCGGTAAAGACGATGGCGTCCACGCCTTCCTGGTAAAGGCCCGACAGGTTCTCGGTCAGCTCGTCCACCGGCTGCTCGGCTTCATCGGTCGGCTCGATCCGGCACATCAGCATCCGTTCACCCGCCGCACGGAACACCGTTGGCGTCACCGTCACCGGCCGCCGGCTGCGCCGCGTCGTCAGCTCAATCGGCGCGCTCTGATCGGCGACCGCGGATGCCGACAGCGAGGTCATGAACTCGCCCCGCCGGCGGCTTTCGAACTCCTGCGCGAAGGCCGCACCCTGAAGATCGTCGACCGTCGCGCCAAGAAGCATCGCCGCGGCCGTATTCAGCTCGGTCATGCGCCCGCTGCCGATCGACACGAAGGCAATGGCGTCCCGACTTGATTCGAGAAGCACCCGGAACCGCGTATCCGCCTTTCGCTGCACCTCGTAGTCACGCTCAAGCGCCATCTGCGCCTTGACAAGCTGCTGCTGCATCTCGGCGATCTGCCGCATGTCACGGCCCAGCATCAGGATCGCACCGTCCGGCCCGATCTCGTGCAGCGAGTATCGCACGGGGTATTCCCAGTTCGAGGCGTCGGAGTGGTTCAGCTCCATCGCCATGTCCGGACCCTTGCCGGACACGAACCGTGACAGCTGGGTCTCGAGCTTCTCGATGCTTTCGGGCGTCAGGAAATCGCGGATGTCCCGGCCTTCCCAATGGTCGATGCGGCCGCGCCCGGGATGGCCAGGGTTGACCATCACGCTCAGCACCTTGCCGACATCGGAAATCACCACGGCCAGGTCCGCGGCATTGGCGATGATGTCGCCAAGCACGTCGGGCCCGATCAGCGGGATCGCGCCGGAATTCCAATACTTGGTTCCACGGGAACTCACGGCACTTCCTCCTGACGGCGTGCCGGACGCCTCATCCTCTACGCCGTATTCGCGCGCAGACCGGCGCCTTGAAGATATGTCCTCAGCCCGCATTTCAGCAGGGCATCCTGCGCATCGGTTGCAACATGGTCTGCACCGGTCAGAGTCCTGATCTCGCCCTCGTCACCAACGGCACGCCCGCCGATCACCACAGGTGTGGCGGTCACGGTGGCGTCGCGAAGTTTTTCGACCAGTTTTCTGACAGATGCAAGGCGCTCGGGCCTTGAGACCGAAACAAGGATCGCATCGAAGCGATCCTGCGCAACACTCTGAACGATTTCGGCCTCGGTCTGGCCGACGATCATCTGCACCGAGACGCCGGCGCGCCGAAGCTGCTGGCCAAGGACCATTGCGCCCAAAGTATGGAATTCGTTCTCGAGAACGATGACGGCGACGCCGGGCGCGTCGGCGTCACGGATCGCGTCGCCTGGCCCCTGCGCGGCCATCTCGCGCAGGAGGCACTGCAGCCGTGCGGTGCCAATGGTTACGTCGGCGAAGCTGCGGCGGTTTTGATGCCAGTCCTCGCCAAGGCGGCGGGCGACCTCCGGAATGTACTGATCGATGACGTCGTGGCTGCGCACGCGCGTGTCGCGCATGGCCGCAAGAACGGTGCCGGCCAGATCGGCCTCGTCGCGCAGCACGGCATCCTGCAAGGCCCTCACGAACTGCTCGGACAGGCGTTCGGTCGCGACGCGCCGACGCTCGGCCAGCGTTGCGCCGCCCCTTGCTGCGCTGCTGGACCGCGATTGCGTCTCTGCCGGCCCGAGGTCGATCGTGCCAGGATTTTCGACGATTTCTCTGAGTTCTTCCAGTCGCTCGGACATCAGGGACTCCTGTCGCCGGCATGCGGTCGACTCGGCTGAAGTTACCTTGCGCGCAGTCTCGGACACCGGCCGAGGAATGTCAAAGAAAATTGACATATTTGCCGATGGCGACGCTTCTCCGTCAGAACGGCAATTCAAAAAATCTAGCCTAAACAATTATTTATATCCGCTCTGGTCGCGTCCAAACCGCCTGCGGCCACTCGCGGGATACAGCCTCATCAAGTGTAAGTTCTAATTGACACTCGGGATAAGGAGTCGCTAACCTGCCAGCACGAGACGAAAAGGGAGAGGTCGATGCCCCGTGACGGGTCAGGTTCGGAAAGGGCTCGAAAGCTCTACACCGACGAAGAGCGGGCCCGCCGCGATTCCACCGTCTGGACCCTGGTCCAGGGGATCCTTGCCCCGGTTCAGTTCCTGGTCTTCCTCGTCTCGCTGGGCCTTGTCGTCCGCTATCTCTGGACCGGTGCCGGGTACGAAGCCGCGACCTGGTCGATCGTGATCAAGACGGGTGTGCTCTACACCATCATGATTACCGGCTCGATCTGGGAGAAGGTGGTCTTCGGCAAGTGGCTTTTCGCCCCCGCCTTCTTCTGGGAAGACGTCTTCAGCTTCGTCGTGATCGCCCTGCACACCGCCTATATCTGGGCGCTGCTGACCGGATCTCTGGCGCCGCGTGCGTTGATGGTTCTCGCGCTGGCGGCCTATGCCGCCTACGTCGTGAACGCCGCGCAGTTCCTGTGGAAGCTGCGCATGGCCCGGCTTCAGGCCGAAGCCGAAGCTCGGTCTGAAGCGCAGTCCGAAGCGCGAACTTCGGGGATGGAGGCTGCGGCATGAACGACCTCGCGCCGCTTCCTGCCGGTCCGGGCTGCCGCAACGCCCCCGTCCTGAAAGAACGCGGCCAGCGCGAGGTCTTCTGCGGCCTGACCGGCATCATCTGGTTGCACCGCAAGATGCAGGACGCCTTCTTCCTGGTGGTGGGCAGCCGCACCTGCGCGCATCTTCTGCAGTCGGCCGCGGGCGTCATGATCTTCGCCGAACCCCGTTTCGGCACCGCGATCCTTGAAGAGAAGGACCTTGCCGGACTTGCCGATGCGCACGAGGAGCTCGACCGCGAGGTCGCCCGCCTGCTTGAGCGACGCCCGGACATCCGCCAGCTTTTCCTCGTGGGCTCGTGCCCGTCCGAGGTCATCAAGCTTGACCTCGCCCGCGCGGCCGAGCGGCTGACCAAGGTTCATGCCCCGCACGTGCGGGTGCTGAACTACTCCGGCTCGGGGATCGAGACGACCTTCACGCAGGGGGAAGACGCCTGCCTTGCCGCTATGGTTCCGGTTCTGCCCGAAACCGATGCGCGCCAGCTGCTGGTGGTCGGCGCCCTTCCCGACGTCGTCGAGGATCAGGCACTGAAGCTTCTTGCCGATCTTGGCGTCGGACCGGTTCGGGTTCTTCCCGCGCCGCGCGCCGACAGCGATCTTGCCGTGGGGCCCAACACGGTCTTTGCAGCCGTTCAGCCCTTCCTTGGCGACACCCACGCCGCGCTTGAACGCCGCGGCGCCCGGCACCTGCCGGCCCCCTTCCCCTTCGGCGACGAAGGCACGACGGCGTGGCTTCGGGCGGTGGCCGCCGAATTTGGCGTGGACGACGAAACTTTCGACCGCGTGACCGCGGCCCCCCGTGCCCGCGCGCGCCGGGCCATCGCGGCCCAGGCCGCCGAACTGCGCGAAAAGTCGGTGTTCTTCTTCCCCGACAGCCAGCTCGAAATTCCGCTCGCCCGGTTCCTGACCCGCGAATGCGGGATGACCGCGATCGAGGTTGGCACCCCCTTCCTTCACAAGGGTCTTGTCGGCCCCGACCTTGACCTCTTGCCCGAAGGCCCGGTGATCTCAGAAGGGCAGGACGTGGACCTGCAGCTTGACCGCGCCCGCACCGCCCGGCCTGACCTGACGGTGTGCGGCCTTGGCCTTGCCAACCCGCTCGAGGCCGAAGGGCTTGCCACCAAGTGGGCGATCGAACTGGTCTTCACCCCGGTGCATTTCTACGAACAGGCCGGTGATCTGGCGGGCCTTTTCTCGCGCCCGCTGCGCCGGCGCGCGAAGCTGAAGATGGGGGCCGGAGCATGAAGCTGACGGTCTGGACCTATGAGGGCCCGCCGCACGTCGGCGCGATGCGCGTGGCGACAGGCATGAAGGGGCTGCACTACGTCCTTCACGCCCCCCAGGGCGACACCTACGCCGACCTTCTGTTCACCATGATCGAGCGGCGCGATCACCGCCCGCCGGTCACCTACACGACCTTCCAGGCCCGCGACCTTGGCTCGGATACGGCGCATCTGTTCAAGGAAGCCTGCCGCGAGGCCTATGAACGTTTCAGGCCCGAAGCGATCATCGTCGGCGCATCCTGCACGGCCGAACTGATCCAGGACGATCCCGGCGGCCTTGCCGAGACGATGGGCTTGCCCGTGCCCGTCATTCCGCTGGAGCTTCCGTCCTACCAGCGGAAGGAGAACTTCGGCGCGGACGAGACGTTCTTCCAGATCTGCCGCCATCTGTGCCGTCCCCAGGAAAGGACCGCGCAGGTCACCGCAAACATTCTGGGCCCGACCGGCCTTGGCTTTCGCCACCGTGACGACATCGAGGAGATGTCGGCCCTGCTGCACGATCTCGGGATCGGGGTGAACGTCGTGGCCCCGATGGGATCGCGCCCGGGGGACATCGCACGCCTTCCCGCGGCGCATTTCAACGTGCTTCTCTACCCCGAGACGGGCGAGGCCGCCGCGCGGTTCCTCGAGCGCAGCTTCGACATGCCCTGGACGAAGACCGTCCCGATCGGCGTCGGAGCGACGCATGACTTCATCGCGGAAGTGCGTGCCCTGACCGGAGTGACCGGAGCCGCCGATTCATCGCGCCTGCGCTTGCCGTGGTACACGCGCTCGGTCGATTCGACCTATCTGACCGGCAAGCGGGTGTTCATCTTCGGCGATGCCACCCATGTGAAGGCCGCCGCCCGCATCGCCCGTGACGAGATGGGCTTCGAGGTCTGCGGGCTGGGCTGCTACAACCGCGAATTCGCCCGCGACATTCGCAGGCTGGCCGCCGATTTCGGGGTCGAGGCGCTGATCACCGACGATTATCTCGAGGTCGAGGGGGAAATCGAACGCCTGTCGCCCGAGATGATCCTTGGCACCCAGATGGAACGCCACATCGGCAAGCGCCTTGGCATCCCCTGCGCGGTGATTTCGGCCCCCGTCCATGTGCAGGACTTCCCCGCGCGCTATTCGCCGCAGGTCGGGTGGGAAGGCGCCAACGTCATCTTCGACACCTGGGTGCATCCGCTGGTCATGGGGCTGGAAGAGCATCTTCTGCACATGTTCCGCGAGGATTTCGAGTTTCACGACGCGGCCGGGCCCAGCCACCATGGCGGTCATGCGCCACGGGCGCTTTCCGAACAGATGACCGAGCCGGCGGCTGCGCCGGGGGCCTTGCCCCCGGACCCCCAGGATATTTCCGCCAAGAAGAACGACCCGGAGATTCCTGTCGTTCAGGCGGACGGCTCGGTGATCTGGCAGCCGGATGCCGAGCGCGAATTGAAGAAGATTCCGTTCTTCGTGCGCGGCAAGGCGCGGCGCAACACCGAGACCTTCGCCGCAGAGCGCGGTGTGACCCGGATCAGCGTCGAGACTTTGTACGAGGCGAAGGCCCACTATGCGCGATGACGGTCACATCAGCGGCTACCGCGTGGTGATCGTCACGCTCGATGCCCATTCGGCGGGGCCGGCGGCACGGGTGTCCGAACGGCTGGCCGACGACTTTCCGGGGCTGACGGTGACGGTCCATGCGGCGGCGGAGTGGGCCGAGAACCCCGCGGCGCTGGCGCGTGCGAAGGACGATGTGCGGCACGGCGACATTGTCGTGGCGAACCTTCTGTTCATCGAAGAGCACATCACCGCGATCCTGCCCGAGCTCAAGGCCCGGCGCGACGCCTGCGACGCCATGATCGGGGTCATCGCCGATCCGCAGGTCGTGCAGCTGACGCGGATGGGCGACCTCGACATGTCGAAGCCGGCCTCGGGCGCGATGCAGCTTCTCAAGAAGCTGCGCGGGTCGGGCAAGCCGTCGGCGTCGTCCGGCGAGAAGCAGATGAGGCTCCTGCGCCGGCTGCCCAAGATCCTGAAGTTCGTCCCGGGCAAGGCGCAGGACCTGCGCGCCTGGTTCCTGACGATGCAGTACTGGCTGGGCGGCTCGGACGACAACGTCGAGGCGATGATCCGCTTCCTGGTCGCCCGCTATTCCAGCGAACGCGCCTGGCGCGGAAAGCAGGCCGCGGCGCCGATCGACTATCCCGATGTCGGGCTGTACCACCCGGACCTGCCGGGCCACCGGATCGTCACTGATCTTGCCGATCTGCCCGGGCCCAAGGCGCCCGTGGCGACCGTGGGCCTGCTGATGCTGCGGTCCTATATCCTGGCCTCGGACACGGCGCATTACGATGCGGTGATCCGCGCCTTCGAGGCGAAGGGCATGCGCTGCATCCCGGCCTTTGCCGGCGGTCTCGACGGCCGTCCCGCGATCGAGGCCTATTTCAAGGGCCGGATCGACGCGATGGTGTCGCTGACCGGCTTCTCGCTGATCGGGGGGCCCGCCTACAACGACAGCGCGGCGGCGGTCACGGTTCTGACGGAGCTTGACGTTCCCTATCTTGCGGCCCACCCGCTCGAGTTCCAGACCCTGGGCCAGTGGGCGGCGTCCGAGGGCGGGCTGGGGCCGGTCGAGACGACGATGCTGATCGCCCTGCCCGAGATCGACGGCGCGACGAACCCCACCGTCTTTGCCGGCCGACATGGCGAGGATCGCTGCACCGGGTGTTCGCACAATTGCGCCCGGCACGAGCACAGCCGCGCGATGTCGCCCTGCCACGAGCGGATCGAAAGCCTGTCGGAAAAGACCCTGCGCCTTGCGCGGCTGCGCCGACAGGAGAACGCCGAAAAGAAGGTGGCGGTCGTCCTTTTCGGCTTTCCGCCCAACGCCGGAGCGGTCGGAACGGCGGCCTACCTTTCGGTCTTCGAAAGCCTGTTCAACACGCTGCACGCGATGAAGCGGCAAGGCTATGACCTTGAGCCGCCGGCCACGGTCGACGATCTGCGCGCGGCCATCCTGAAGGGGAACGCCGCCCAGTACGGACAGGAGGCCAACGTCGCGGCCTATGTCGACGCCGACACCATCGTGCGCACCACGCCGCCGCTGAAGGCGATCGAGGCGGTCTGGGGACCGGCCCCCGGCCGCATCCAGTCGGATGGCAAGGGTGTCTTCATTCTGGGGGCGCAATTCGCCAAGGTCTTCGTCGGAGTGCAGCCGACCTTCGGATACGAAGGCGACCCGATGCGCCTTCTGTTCGAGCGGGGCTTCGCGCCGACCCACGCCTTCGCGACGTTCTACCTGTGGGTCCGCAACACCTTTGGCGCGGACGTCGTGCTGCATTTCGGCATGCACGGCGCGCTTGAGTTCATGCCGGGCAAGCAGTCGGGAATGGGCGCCCGCGACTGGCCCGACCGCCTGATCGGCGAGATGCCGAACGTCTATCTTTATGCCTCGAACAACCCCTCGGAGGCGACGCTGGCCAAGCGCCGGTCGAACGCCGTGACGGTCACGCACCTGACGCCCCCGCTGGCCGCGTCGGGCCTCTACAAGGGGCTGCTCGAGCTCAAGGATAGTCTGACGCGGTGGCGGGGGCTGTCGCCAGGCGCGCCCGATGCGGGCGAGCTGGCCGCGCTGATCCGCGACCAGGCCGCGGCGGTCGACCTGGACGGCGCCGATCCGCAGCGGCTGTGGCTGATGCTTCTGGAAACCGAGGACGCGCTGATCCCGGACGGGCTTCATGTTGTCGGGCGGCCGATGGCCGAGGACGCGATCCGCGAGCATTTGAAGGTCATGGCCGACCAGGACGCCGACACGGCCGTACATGTCGCGCATCTGTTGCGCCAGCAGACCGAACTGCCGGCCCTGCTCAGGGCGTTGTCGGGCCGGTACATCGCGCCGGTTCCCGGCGGCGACCTGATCCGGTCGCCCGAGGTCCTGCCCACGGGCCGCAATATCCACGCCTTCGATCCGTTCCGGATGCCCACCGCCTTCGCGCTGGCTGACGGGGCAAGGCAGGCGCAGCTGCTGCTCGACACCCATTCCGCCATCCCGCGCACGGTCGCGCTGGTGTTGTGGGGATCCGACAACATCAAGTCCGATGGCGTGCCGATCGCGCAGGCCCTCGCGCTGATGGGGGCGAAGCCGCGCTTCGACGGCTATGGCCGGCTGTGCGGGGCCGACCTGATTCCGCTTGCCGAACTGGGTCGCCCGCGGATCGACGTGGTGATGACCTTGTCGGGGATCTTCCGCGATCTTCTGCCGCTTCAGACCCGCATGCTGGCCGAGGCGGCCTGGAAATGCGCGACCGCCGAGGACGAACCGGCCGAGCGGAATTTCATCCGGGCCCACGCGCTGAGCTATGCCCAGTCGATGGGCTGCGACATGGAAACCGCGGCCCTGCGGGTCTTTTCGAACGCCGAGGGCGCCTATGGATCGAACGTCAATGCGCTGGTCGACAGTTCGGCCTTCGGCGACGAGGACGAACTGGCGGACGCCTACGAGGCGCGCAAGTCCTTCGCCTATTCCCGCTTCGGCAAGGCCTCGGCGAACGCGGCGCTGCTGCAGCGGACGCTCAGGGACGTGGACGTCGCCTACCAGAACCTCGAGTCGGTCGAACTGGGGGTGACGACGGTCGACCATTACTTCGATACGCTGGGCGGCATCAGCCGGGCGGTGAAGCGCGCGAAGGGCGTGGAAGCCGCGATCTATATCGGCGACCAGACCCGTGGCGAGGCGAAGGTGCGCACGCTGAAGGACCAGGTCGCGCTTGAGACCAGGTCGCGCAGTCTCAACCCCAAATGGTTCGAGGGGATGCTGCGCCACGGCCACGAGGGCGTGCGCCAGATCGAGGCGCAGGTGACGAACACGATGGGCTGGTCGGCGACGACCGGCCAGGTCGAGCCCTGGGTCTATCAGCGGATCTCGGAGACCTTCGTTCTGGACGCCGAGATGAGGAAGCGCTTGTCGGCGCTGAACCCGCAGGCGTCGGCGCGGATGGCGAACCGCCTGCTCGAGGCGCATGACCGCAAGTACTGGCACCCCGACGCGCAGACATTGGCCGCCCTTCAGGACGCGGCCGACGAGCTTGAGGACCGTCTCGAAGGGATCGCGGCGGAATGAGGATCAGACCGGAGATATCGCGGGGCGCGCCGGGGGCTCTGCCCCCGGACCCCCGAGGTATTTCCGGCCAGAAGAAGGACATGACCGCATGAGTCCGCTTGACGCCAAGCATCCCCCCGCCGCCCGCGCCAACGCGCGCGAGCAGGCCGGGCTCGAGGCGCGGGGCCTTTCCGCGCCGCCGATCCTGAAGGGCGAGGACGGCGAGGGATCGCTTCAGGTCCATCTCGACCCGTCGATGAAGATCGACGGGGCCAAGGTCTTTGCCGTCTACGGCAAGGGCGGGATCGGCAAGTCGACGACGAGCTCGAACCTGTCGGTCGCCTTCTCGAAGCTGGGCAAGCGGGTCCTGCAGATCGGCTGCGATCCCAAGCACGATTCGACCTTCACCCTGACGGGCCATCTTCAGCAGACGGTCATCGACATCCTCAAGGAGGTCGATTTCCACGCCGAGGAGCTGCGCCCCGAGGATTTCGTGGCCGAAGGGTTCAACGGCGTGAAGTGCGTCGAGGCGGGAGGGCCACCCGCCGGCACGGGCTGCGGCGGCTATGTCGTGGGCCAGACCGTGAAGCTGCTGAAGCAGCATCACATGCTGGAAGACACCGACGTGGTGATCTTCGACGTCCTGGGCGACGTGGTCTGCGGCGGATTCGCAGCCCCCCTTCAGCACGCCGACCGGGCGGTCATCGTCACCGCGAACGACTTCGATTCGATCTATGCGATGAACCGGATCATCGCGGCGGTGCAGGCCAAGTCGAAGAACTACAACGTGCGCCTTGCCGGCTGCGTCGCCAACCGCTCGCGCGAGACCAACGAGGTCGACCGCTACTGCAAGGAGGTCGGCTTCAAGCGGATCGCGCACATGCCCGACATCGACGCGATCCGCAGGTCGCGGCTGAAGAAGAAGACGCTGTTCGAGATGCCCGACGACGAGGACATCGTGATGGCCCGCGCCGAATATGTCCGGCTGGCCGAGACGCTCTGGAACGGGACCGAGGGCCTGGCGCCCGAACCGCTCGAGGATCGGCGCATCTTCGAACTTCTGGGATTCGACTGATGATCGAAACGGCGACATACGGCGCCACCCGCGCCCGTGTCGAAGACTACTTCGACCGCACCGCCACCCGCACGTGGGAGCGGCTGACCTCGGACGCGCCGGTGTCGCGGATCCGGCAGACCGTGCGCGAAGGGCGCGATCGGATGCGCGCGATCATGCTGTCGCGGCTGCCCGAGGATCTTGCCGGCGCGCGCGTGCTCGACGCCGGCTGCGGCGCGGGCCAGATGACGGCCGAACTGGCCGCGCGCGGGGCCGACGTCGTGGCGGTGGACATCTCGCCGCAGCTTGTCGACATCGCGCGGGCGCGCCTGCCGCAGGACGTGGCGCATCGCGTGTCCTTCGCCTCGGGCGACATGCTGTCGCCGGACCTTGGCCGGTTCGACTTCGTCGTCGCGATGGACAGTCTGATCTACTACGCCGAGGGCGATCTGGCTTCGGCGCTGAACGGGCTTGCCGCACGGACCGAGGCGGCGGTGGTCTTTACCGTTGCGCCGCGGACGCCGTTCCTGATGGCCTTCTGGGGTTTGGGCAAGCTGTTTCCCCGCGCGGACCGGTCGCCGGTGATGATCCCGCACAGCGCTCCGAAGCTTGCCGCCCGCGTGGCGGGTCTGCATCCGGTCGCGCGGGTGTCGCGCGGTTTCTACATCTCGCAATGCCTCGAGGTGCGTCGATGATCATCCCGAAGTCAATCTTCAAGAACCTCTCGTCGGCCTGGCTGCCCTTTGCCGACGCGGCGTCGGACCAGTTGCCGCTTGGCCAGCTTCTGCGGCTTTCGCTGTTCCAGGTGTCGGTCGGCATGGCCACGGTCATGCTTCTGGGCACGCTGAACCGGGTGATGATCGTCGAACTTGGCGTGCCGGCCGCCGTCGTGGCGCTGATGATCGCGCTGCCGGTGCTGTCGGCGCCGTTCCGCGCGCTTCTGGGGTTCCGGTCGGACACCCACCGGTCGGCCATCGGCTGGAAACGCATTCCCTATCTGTGGTTCGGGTCGCTCTGGCAGATGGGTGGCCTTGCCGTGATGCCCTTCGCGCTTATCGTGCTGTCGGGCGAACAGACGCTTGGCCCCCCCTGGGCGGGCGAAGCGCTGGCCGCCGTCGCCTTCCTGATGACCGGGCTGGGGATGCACATGACGCAGACGGCGGGCCTTGCGCTGGCCGCCGACCGCGCGACGGACGAGACGCGGCCGCGGGTCGTGGCGCTGCTTTACGTGATGTTCCTGATCGGGATGGCGGCCTCGTCGATCATCGTCGGCTGGCTTCTGCGCGATTTCTCGCCCCTGCGGCTGGTCCAGGTTGTGCAGGGCACGGCCCTGGTCACGCTGCTTCTGAACCTGATCGCGCTTTGGAAGCAGGAGCATGTCCGCCCGATGTCGAAGGCGGAACGCGAGGCACCGCGGCCACTGTTCCGCGACGCCTGGAACGATTTCGCCAGCGGCGGGGATGCGGGGCGGCTTCTGGCCGTTGTCTTCCTTGGCACCATGGCCTTCAACATGCAGGACGTCCTGCTCGAGCCCTATGGCGGGCAGATCCTGGGCCTGTCGGTGTCGTCGACCACGCTTCTGACCGCCACCTGGGCCGCAGGCGCGCTTCTCGGCTTCGGTCTTGCCGCGCGCTGGCTGGCGCGGGGCGACAGCGCCTATCGCATGGGCGCCAAGGGCATCCTGATCGGCATCGCGGCGTTTTCCTGCGTGATCTTCTCGGATCCCGTGGGATCGCCCGCGCTGTTTTTCCTTGGCGCCACCGCCATCGGACTTGGCGGGGGGCTATTCTCGGTCTCGACGCTGACGGCGGCGATGACCATGCCGGCGGGCACCCTTGCCGGGCGCGGCCTGGCGCTGGGCGCCTGGGGTGCCGCGCAGGCCACCGCGGCCGGACTTGCCGTGGCCTTCGGCGGCGCCCTGCGCGACGGGGTCAATGCCCTGGCGCTTTCCGGGCGCCTCGGCGAGGCGCTGAACACTCCGGCGACCGGCTATTCGGTCGTCTATCACATTGAAATTCTTCTTCTCTTCGGAACGCTCGTCGCCCTTGGCCCGCTCGTGCGGCTGTCGTTCCTCAACCCCACGACCGACACCCGGGGCGGCAAGATCGGGCTTGCCGATTTCCCGACCTAACCAGCGGAGGACCATGCAATGGTTGGTGTGAACTTCTTCGGAAACTTCGATCTGGCAAGCCTGAGTATCTGGCTTTTCTGGATCTTTTTCGCCGGGCTGATCATCTATCTGCAGACCGAGAACATGCGTGAGGGCTACCCCCTCGAGGACGAGGACGGGAATCCGGCCGCGAACCAGGGCCCCTTCCCCGTCCCCAAGCCCAAGACCTTCCACCTGCGGGATGGCAAGGGCGATCTTGTGGTGCCCTCGACCGCGAACGAAGCGGCGCACCGGCGCACCGATCTGGCGATGGCCCGCACCGCGCGGAACGAGGGGTTTCCCCACGCGCCGACGGGCGATCCGATGGCCGATGGCGTCGGCCCGGCAAGCTGGACCCCGCGCGAGGACATCCCCGAGCTTGACGCCCACGGGCATGCCAAGATCGTGCCGATGTCGGGCCACGAGGACTTCTTCGTCTCGGCCGGCTATGACCCGCGCGGCCTGCCGGTGCTGAGCCGCGACGATCAGGTCGTGGCGCATGTCACCGACCTGTGGATCGATCCCAGCGAGCACGAGGTGCGCTACCTCGAGTTCGAACTCGAGTCCGAATACGGGCAGGGAAAGCGACTTGTCCCGATCACCATGGCCAAGATCAAGAGCCGCTGGGTCGAGGTTTCGTCGCTTAACCGCGGTCACTTCGCGGGCGTGCCCCGGACGGCCTCGGCCAGCCAGGTGACCAAGCTCGAGGAAGACAAGATCTGCGGCTGGTACGCCGGCGGCGCGCTTTACTCCTGATGCGGACGGCGGGCGCCCGGGACAACCCGGGCGTCCGAAAACACGGGAACCGAAAGGGCTGAACCATGCCTGACGAAGACGACATCCAGGTCGAGGCGGTCAACGGACTGCCTGAAAGACCGCCCGCGGGCGAACATATCCTCTGGCAGGGTCGGCCGGCGACATGGGCGCTCGCCCGGGATTCGCTGGCGATGTACTGGGTCGCGGGCTACTTCGCCCTGCTTGCCGTCTGGCGGGTGGGCGTGTCCTCGGTCGACATGGGCTTTGCCGGTGCGCTGCCGCTTGCGATTCCGTTCCTCATCCTCGGGCTGATCGCCTGCGGGCTGATCCTGTTCGTCAGCTGGATGCAGGCCCGCGCGACGGTCTACACGATCACCACCGCGCGGGTGGCCATGCGCGTCGGCGCGGCGCTGACCGTGACGCTGAACCTGCCGTTCCGGCGCATCGCCTCGGCCGACCTCGAGCTGCGCCGCGATGGCACCGGGACGATCGCGCTGACCACGCTTGGCGAGACGCGGCTGTCCTATCTGGTCCTCTGGCCGCATGTGCGCCCCTGGCGGATGAAGCAGACCCAGCCCGCCCTGCGGTCGGTTCCCGATGCCGAACGCGTGGCGCGCATTCTGGCCGAAGCGGCGGAAACCCGTGTGAGCGAACCGCAGATCGCTGCGCGCGCGCCCAGCCCCATGGCCGCGGAATAGGGAGAAGGAACCATGTCCATGGACCGCACCAACTCGGGTCTCTTCGTCGAGGCCGAAGGCGGCCGGAAGCCGCTTTACAAGACCGAAATGATCTCGACCCGGCTGGTCTACATGATGTTCTCGCTGGCGCTTCTGGCGCTGGTGATCGTCTCGGCGGCGGTCGTCTCCGGCCGGCCCCTGACCGGCCAGCCCAAGGACGCGCCGGTGGCGTTCCAGCGCACCCTGACGCTGACCGGAAACGGAAACGCCGTGCTTGCCACAAACGAGGTCGGCGAGACGATCCTGGACACGCCGCAGGGCGGCTTCATCTCGGTCGTGATCGACGGGCTCGAGCGTGCGCGCACCGTGCACAAGGTCGAGGGCAACCCGCCGGTGATCCTGACCCAATACGAAAACGGACGCCTGAACCTGACCGACCCGGCAACCGGATGGACGACCGAACTGGCGTCCTTCGGACCCGGCAACCTGGGCGTCTGGCACGACCTCGTGACGAGATAAAAAAGAAAGGGAACCAAAAGATGGGACTTCTGACACGGGACTACGAGACGGCGCCTTGCACGGTCGAGGTCAGCCACAAGTTCGACGCGCTGCACGCCCATGTCCGCTTCGACAACGGCGCGATCATCCATCCGGGTGACGAAGTGCTGGTGCAGGGGCCGCCGGTGATGGCGCCCTATGGCGAGGTGATCATCGAACAGCGCATCGCGCGCATCACCCGCGCAAGCGCCATCGAGCGTCTGTGGACCCGGATGACCGGGGACCTCGAGTTCATGGAGCTTTGCGAGTTTTCCTTCTCCGAGGAGGCCACGCTGTGAACGTCCAGAACATCCGCCACACCGCAGACGCCACCACCGCCGAGGAAGGCCTTGCCATCCAGGAGGCGCAGGCCGTCCACGACAGTGAAACCGCCACCGCGCTTGCCATGCAGGACACCCTGCTGACCCCGCGCTTCTACACCACCGACTTTGACGAGATGGACGCCATCGACGTCACCCCGGTGCGTGCGGACTGGGACGCGCTTCTGGCGCAGATGAAGTCCGACCCCAACAAGGGCCATTTCAAGAAGAACGAGGACTGGGACCACATCGACTGGGACGGCATGGAGCCGGAACTGAAAAAAGAGTTCATCGACTTCCTCGTGTCCTCCTGCACCGCCGAATTCTCGGGCTGCGTGCTTTACAAGGAAATGAAGCGGCGCGGCAACAACCCTGACATCTGCGAGCTGTTCAGCTACATGAGCCGGGACGAGGCGCGCCACGCCGGCTTCATCAACGATGCGCTGCGCGAAGCGGGCGTGGCGGTGAACCTGGGCTTCCTGACGAAGGCGAAGAAGTACACCTACTTCCGACCCAAGTTCATCTATTACGCGACCTACCTGTCCGAGAAGATCGGCTATGCGCGCTACATCACCATCTTCCGCCACCTCGAGGCGCATCCCGAGCACAGGTTCCACCCGATCTTCAAGTGGTTCCGCGAGTGGTGCAACGACGAGTTCAGCCATGGCGAGGCCTTCGCCCTGCTGATGAAGACCGACCCCAAGCTGACCAGCGGGGTCAATGTCCTCTGGATCAAGTTCTTCCTGACGGCGGTCTATTCGACGATGCATGTGCGGGACCACCAGCGGCCCGCGTTCCACAAGGCGCTGGGCGTCGATACCGACTGGTACGGGCAGGAAGTGTTCCGCAAGACGTCGGAAATCTCGAAGCAGGTCTTCCCGATCACGCTTGATATCGATCATCCGCGCTGGATGCCGGGCCTCAAGCGGCTGCAAAAGGCCTCGGCCGACATGGACCGGGCGAAGAAGCAGGGCGGCATCGGCGGGGCGATCGGCAAGGCATGGGCGGGAACCCGCGCGGCGCTGGCCTTCCTGTCGCTTTACACGATCCCCGCCGTCAAGCACCGGGTGCCCGTCTCGACCCGGCTGGAGCCGGCCTATTGAAACCTGGACCGGGGGCGCCGCCCCCGGACCCCCGAGGTATTTGACGCCAGAAGAAGGACCGGCCGAGTGTTCGAAACGCCCTGGATCGCCGCGATGACCGCGCTGTTCACCTGGTGGTTTTCCACCGGGGCGATCCTGTGGCTGGTCCGGCGCGCCGACAACCAGGGCACCCACGGGCACTTCTGGGCGGTCATGGTGGGGCTGCCCTTCCTTGGGGCGGGCCTCTACATGCTGGCCGAGAGCCTGCCGGCCGCGGGCGTCGGCGGGATCTATGCCGGCTTCTTCGCGGCGCTCCTGATCTGGGGCTGGATCGAACTGGCCTTCCTGACGGGCACCATCGCCGGTCCCGCGCCCCGCGACTGCCCGCCCGGCGTTGAGGGCTTCGAGCGGTTCCTGCGCGCCTGGGGCACGGTGGCCTATCACGAGATGCTGCTGACGGTGTCGCTGATCCTGATGGCCTATGCGTCGTGGGGGGCGGTCAACATGTTCGGGTTCTGGACCTTCGCGGTTCTCTACTTCGCGCGGATCTCGGCCAAGCTGAACCTGTTCCTGGGCGTGCCGAAGATCAACGTCGAATTCCTTCCCAGTCCGCTGTCGCACCTTCCAAGCCATTTCCGGCGCGCGCCGATGAACTGGCTTTTCCCGATCTCGATCACCGCGCTGACCTTCGCGGTGGCCTGCTGGCTTGAGCGGATCTACTCCGCCCAGACCGCGGCCGAGGCGGCGGGCTTCGCGCTTCTGGCGTCGCTCACCGGGCTGGCGCTGCTCGAGCACTGGCTGATGGTGCTGCCGCTGCCCGACGAAAAACTCTGGCGCTGGATGATCCCCGCGCACAAACCACAAACCGACAGACTGATACGAGAGGACCGCCATGGACTTTGACGCACTTTTCAAGGCCCAGCTCGACGCGTTGAAGCGGGAAGGCAACTACCGGATCTTCGCCGAGCTCGAGCGCAAGTGCGGGAAGTTCCCGCGGGCCGACAAGCATGGCCAGGACGGCAAGCGCGAGATCACCGTCTGGTGTTCGAACGACTACCTGGGCATGGGCCAGCACCCCGACGTGGTGCGGGCGATGGTCGAGACCGCCCAGGCCTGCGGCACGGGCGCGGGCGGGACGCGGAACATCTCGGGCACGAACCACCATCACCGGATCCTCGAAGAGGAACTGGCCGACCTGCACGGCAAGGAGGCGGCGCTTCTGTTCTCGTCGGGTTACGTGTCGAACTGGGCGGCGCTGTCCACGCTTGGCAGCCGTCTGCCGGGTGCCGTGATCCTGTCGGACGCGCTGAACCACGCCAGCATGATCGAGGGCATCCGCCACAGCCGCGCCGACAAGGTGATCTGGCGGCACAACGACCCCGAGGATCTTGACCGCAAGCTGGCCGCACTCCCGGCCGAGCGGCCGAAGATCGTGGCTTTCGAAAGCGTCTATTCGATGGATGGCGACATCGCGCCGATCCGCGAGATCGTGGAGGTCGCCGAGAGGCACGGCGCCATGACCTATATCGACGAGGTGCACGCGGTCGGCATGTACGGCCCGCGCGGCGGCGGCGTGGCGGAACGGGAAGGGCTGATGGACCGCATCACCCTGATCGAGGGAACGCTGGGCAAGGCTTTCGGCACGTTCGGCGGCTACGTCACGGGCTCGGCGGTGATGTGCGACTTCATTCGCAGCTTCTCGAGCGGGTTCATCTTCACGACAGCCCTGCCGCCCGCGGTGGCGGCGGCCGCGACGGCGTCGATCCGTCACCTGAAAGTCAGCCAGATGGAGCGCGCGCGCCAGCAGCGTCAGGTGCGGCATTTGCGCGAGGCGCTCGAGGCGCGTGGCATCCCGCACATGGACAACCCCAGCCACATCATCCCGGTGATGATCGGCGATCCGGTGAAATGCCGGATGATCTCGGACATGCTGATGGCCGATTGGGGCATCTACGTGCAGCCGATCAACTATCCCACCGTGCCGAAAGGAACCGAGCGGCTGCGCATCACGCCGTCGCCCTATCACAGCGATGCCGACATCGATCATCTGGTCACGGCGCTCGAGTCGCTGTGGAAGCGCTGTGCGATTGCGCGCCAGGTGGCTTGAAGAATCTGCGCTGGCGCGCTTTACCTGCGGTCGAGGTGCATTAGTCTCAACGTCGGAATGAAAAGGGAGACTTCCATGAAGTTCAGTTGGATCGTCGCGACCGCCGGTGTTCTTGCCGCTGGTGCGGCTGTTGCACAGGACGGCGACGCGGCCGCGGGCGAAAAGGCCTTCAGCCAGTGCCAGACCTGCCATGTCGTGGTGAACGAGGCGGGCGAAACGCTTGCCGGCCGGAACGCCAGGACAGGGCCGAACCTTTACGCCGTCTCGGGGCGCACGGCCGGCACGGTCGAGGGCTTCCGCTACTCGGCCTCGATGGTCGAGGCGGGCGAGAAGGGCCTTGTCTGGGACGAAGCGACCTTCGTTGCCTATGTTCAGGACCCGACGCCGTTCCTGCGTGAGTTCCTTGGCGACAACGGCGCCCGTGGCCAGATGGCCTTCAAGGTGCGCTCGGAAGAGGACGCCAAGAACCTTTACGCCTACCTCGCCTCGCTGGCTCCTGCGACGAACTGATCGGCGGGAAACCTGTCGGCATGGGCCGCCCTTCCGGGCGGCCCTTTGCTTTGTGCCTGCCGCATCCGCGTGTTCGTCAGGGGGTGGCAGATCGTTTCGGCACGGACATGAGACCAAGCGCGCGGGCGAAGGCTTCGATGCGTTCCGCCACCAGGTCGGGCGCTTCCTCGTGCATCAGGTGACCCAGCCCCGGCAGCAGGGCGACCTCGGCCTGCGGCAGCCTTGCCCCGGCCTTCGTCGAGATCTCGGGCGGCACGGTTCCGTCGTTCGCGCCTGCCAGAAGCAGAACCGGACACTCGATCGTTTCAAGCTGCGCAAGCAGGCTGTCGATGTTCCACTGGGCCATCATCGCGATCGTGCCGGCCACATGATCCCGATCGGCCGCGAGGCGGCGGTACAGCGTCAGCGTCCTGTCGTCGAAGCGTGACCCCGTGGTCGCCAGCAGTTCGCGCACGCGGGCTTCGGTGTTGGGAATGCGGGTCAGGATCGAGGCGGCGAACGGGTTGAGCGCCAGGGCCTTGGCCATGAGCGGAAAAAGCCACCCTGCGACGCCGTCGAACTTTCCCAGCGCGGCGTTCAGCCCTACCACCCCGCGCGGACGCAGGCGCCGCGCCAGCTCGAGCGCAAGGACCGCTCCGGCGGAATGCCCCACGATCAGATCGACCCGCCAGCCTTCGCTGGCCGCCAGCGCGGCAAGATCTTCGGCCATCTTCGGAAGCGACAGGCGGTGCCGCGCGCCGCATCGGCTGAAGCCCTGACCGGGAAGGTCGGGGGCGATGACGTGGAACGTCCCGCCAAGGCGGGGAAGAAGATCGCGCCAGCTTTGCGTCGCACCGCCCGCCCCGTGCAGCAGAAGAACCGTCGGACCTTCGCCAGTGTCCTGCAGGTGCCAGCGATGGGCGCGGGCCGTCACGAAGCGCGAATGTTCGCGGTTCGGCCAGTCCGCCCCGTCGCGCGCCCAGTCCATGGTCCTAGCCGTCAAGCGCGGACGAGACCGCCTTAGACAGGCGCTCGGCGCTGGCCCGCGGCAGGGCGAGGTAGGTGCCGCCCAGCGTCCCGGACAGGGCGCGAAGCGCCTCTTGCGGGCGATTTGCGGTGTCGACCACAAGGGACGACATGCCCAGGCCCCTGATCGACCGGGCCACGGCTTCGGCGTCCTCGCCCGCCTGCGCGCGGTCCGCCCTTCCATCAAGCGCGACGTTTCCGCGGCCATCGGTCAGAAGGACCAGCGATGGCGTCAAGCCATGACGCCTTGCGTGGATCGCGGTTTCCTGTGCCGCGCGCAGTCCGGCGGCCAGGGGGGTGCCGCCGCCGCCGGGCAGGGCGGTCAGCCGCCGCTTTGTCTGGACAAGCGACCGCGTAGGCGGCAGCAGCAATTCGGCCGCCGCGCCGCGAAAGGCCACGAGCGCGACGTGGTCGCGCCGGGCATAGGCCTCGGCCAGAAGAAGTTCGACCGCACCCTTGGCCTCGGCCAGACGCGCCATCGCCGACGACCCCGAGGCGTCGACCGCAAAGATCAGAAGGCGATCCGACCGGTCCTCGAACCGGCGCAGGCGGATGTCCGCGGGGCGGATGTGCAGCAGATGCCCATGCGGGGACGCGGCCCGGCGCATGGGTTGCCAGGGGGCCGCGGCCCGCAGCGTTGCGACGATGTCGATGCGCGATCGGCCATCGGGGTGGCCGGGACGCGACGGCAGGGGGCGCCCGCGCCGGTTGCCGCGCTTGCGGCTGCCCGACCCGGACCCCGTGCCGCCGCGCACCCGCGCGCGGTTCCCGGCCAGTTGCGCCAGAAGATCGGGCGGCAGTGCGACGCGCACGGCGTCGAGAAGAATGTCGTCAGGCAGGGCAGGATCGCGCGACCTGTCGCTGTCGTCATGGCTGTCGTCGGGCGTGTCCGGGTCCGCCTGATCGGCTTCGGGTGCGACTTCGGCCTCGTCCCGGTCGGGGAACGCAAGGGCACGATGGGCGAAGACGAGGTCCGCTGCCTGCGCGAGGTCGTCGCGCGACGGCGCCGCGCGGCCGTTCAACGCCGCAAGCGCGCGCGCAACCCTGACGGCAAAGAGCGGGGCGCGCAGGCTTCCGATGCCGAGGGTCGCAGCAAGGATCACCAGTTCATCGGCATTTTCCGCCGAAACAGTGACTGACCGTAGCCGATCCCGAGCGGACGTGATGTCGGCATCCGTCCAGCGCCGCGACGCGTCGATGACGGCAACCGGAAGGTCATCGAGGCAGACGAACAGGCCCAGCCGCTCTTGCAGGGCCGTGGGCAGCATCTCGTCGGCCTCGGCCCCTTCGTCAAGCGCGACAAGCGCGCACCTGCGGTCGTCAAGCGCCTGTCCAAGCCGCGCGGGCAGGCCCGAAGGGCTGCGCTCGGCCATCGCAAGGACAAGGACCGCGGGCGTGGCCAAAAGCCCGCGCTCGTGGACGACGCGACCCGCCGCAAGCGTCGCCGACAGATCGACGCCGCCGAATAGCTGACTGTCGGAAACCATGGGCTGGATGCGGCGGCGGGGCAGGGGAAGGGCGTCGAGGCGGTCAAGCAACGCTTCGCGCACCGGACCGGACCGCGCGCGCAGCCATAGTCCGCCCAGCGCGAGGGGGTCGACCGCCAGCACAGCAACCGCAGTGCAGGCCCGGTCCCATGCGGCAGAGGCGGACGCGCCGGTCATTCCGCGGCGGTCTGGAACTGGCCGAACATCTCGTCGACCACGCGCGCCACACGGGTGGTCGACCCCGCCTCGTCCAGTGGATCGCGCCGCAGGCGGTGACGCAGCGCCGGGGGGGCCACGCGGCGCAGGTGCGCGCGCGAGATCGCCGCGTCGCCGTCGAAGGCCGCAAGCGCCCGCGCCGCCTTCAGCAGTGTCAATTCGCCGCGAAGCCCGTCGGAGCCCAGCGTCACGCACAACTCGGCGCAGTCGCGCAGGGCCGCCTCGGGCGTATCCACCCGGGCGAGGCGGTCGCGCGCGGCAAGGATGCGCTTGCGCAGCTTCGTGTCGGCTGCGCGCCAGCGTTTCAGGAAGCCGTCGGTGTCGTCCTCATAGGCATTGCGGCGGCGGATGACCTCGATCCGGTCGTCGATGTCGGTGGGCGACGACACCTCGACCGACAGTCCGAAGCGGTCCAGAAGCTGCGGCCGAAGCTCGCCCTCTTCGGGGTTGCCCGAGCCCACCAGAACGAAGCGTGCCGGATGGCGGATTGACAGGCCTTCGCGTTCGACCACGTTCTCGCCCGATTGCGCGACGTCGAGCAGAAGGTCGACGATATGATCCTCAAGCAGGTTCACCTCGTCGATGTAGAGATATCCGCGGTTCGCCCGCGCAAGCAGCCCAGGCTCGAACGCCTTCTCGCCCCGTGTCAGCGCGCGTTCGATATCGAGCGCGCCGACCACCCGATCCTCGGTCGCCCCGAGCGGCAGGTCGACCACCGGCGTCGGTCGCTTCACGATCCGTTGTGAGCCTATTTCGGCCCACTCCGGGCATTGCCCGAGGCTGGCCGAGTTCACCGGGCAGCCTTCGACCTGTTCGATCTGCGGCAAAAGTGCCGCCAGCGCGCGCACGGCGGTCGACTTGCCGGTGCCCCGGTCGCCGAAGACAAGGACGCCGCCGATCCTTGGATCGATCGCGGTCAGAACCATGGCCAGCTTCATCTCGTCTTGGCCCACGATGGCCGAGAAGGGGAAGGGTTGGGTCATGCGGCCTGCCTTTCAAGCTGGGCAAGCGGGGGGCGTCCCTCCCACGTGCCGGTGTCGCCGAGGATGCGGAATCGGGCGTAAAGCTCTTCGCGGAACCATCCGCCCTCGCGGACGGCGCGGACGGCCCGAAGATGGGCGCCGTCGCGATGGGCGAAGCGTGCCATGGAGGTCACGTCAGGCCAGATCGAGAAGGTGACCTGCTGCAGCCACGGCACCTCGCCGATGCCGATCTTGAAGATCACGTCGGGGTCGGCGCCGATCATCCGTGACACGTCGGGCGAATGCCCCCAGAAGCGTGGTGCGATACGCGGCCTCAGCGTTGCGCGGGTCAGCACGGCCAGAGGGCCGTCGCCGGGCGGCCCGGTCACGTCGAAAGGCTCGACGCCCGACCACCGCCCCCGCGCCGAAGACGCGGTCAGGAACACGGTCCAGACTTCGGCGGCATGGTCGCGCCAGCGGCGATAAACCGGGGCTTCGTCCACCATGGCCCGCGCGGTCGTCTCGTCCGGCCAGGTGGCGAGAATCGCCCAGACGGATGTGTTGGGTATCGGCGTGAAGCCTTCGCCCACGCCCGATCCGCAAAGCTTCCAGAACCCGACCTCGGGCATCGCCCGAAACGAAAGCCGGGCCGCGCCCATCTGTCCGAAGGCCCAGAGCCGGGCCTGCGGCGAGGCAAAGCGATGCAGGCTGAGCGTCACGGTCTGAATCGGTCGGTTCCCCTTGTTCTGTAAACTGAACATGACAGAGTGCGTCGAAAAACAAAAGAGACAAAGCCTTGCGACACCTCGACGCAAATCGATGATTGTAAATCTGGCTAGACAGTCCTATCCTTGGAAGGAAGGTACGGTGGACACCGAAAGGGAACGGGCCATGGATCACGTCGCCTCGCGCGCCATCGTCATCGGGGCCGGTCTGGGCGGTCTCGCCGCGGCGATGCGTCTGGGCGCCAAGGGCTATGCCGTGACCCTTCTGGACCGGCTCGATACCGTGGGCGGGCGCGGCTCGTCGATCGCGGTCGATGGGCACCGCTTCGACCTTGGGCCGACCATCGTCACCGTGCCGCAGGTCTTCCGCACCCTTTGGGCCGCCTGCGGCCGCGATTTCGACGCCGACGTCGATCTGCGCCCGCTCGATCCGTTCTACGAGATCCGCTGGCCCGACGGGTCGCACTTCACCGCGCGCGGCGACACCGACGCCATGGTCGAAGAAGTCCGGCGCCTTTCCCCTGGCGACGTCGACGGCTACCTTCGGTTTCTCGACGACAGCCGCCGCCGCTATGTCGTGGGCTTCGAGGGCATGGTGGCCGAACCGATGCACCGGCTTTGGGACACCGTGAAGGTGCTGCCCGAGTTCGCGGTGCTGCGCGCCGACCGTTCGATCCTGGGTCTGGCGCGGGCGCGGGTGAAGGACGAGAGGCTGCGCATGGCGCTGTCGTTCCACCCGCTCTTCATCGGGGGCGACCCCATGCACGTCACGTCGATGTATGCCCTTGTCAGCCACCTGGAAAAGGAATTCGGCGTGCACTATGCGATCGGCGGCGTGCAGGCCATCGCCGACGCCATGGCGCGCGTCGTCACGGGGCAGGGCGGCCACCTTCGGCTGGAGTCCGAGGTCGACGAGATCCTTTTGACCGGCGGAAGGGCAAGGGGCGTTCGCCTGACGGACGGCAAGGTGATCGAAGCCGACATCGTCGTGTCGAACGCGGACGCCGGCCATACCTATTCCCGGCTCTTGCGCAATGCCGGGAAACGCCGCTGGACCGACCCGAAGCTTGACGCGCGCCGCTGGTCGATGGGCCTGTTCGTCTGGTACTTCGGCACACGCGGGACCCGCGACCTCTGGTCGGACGTCGGTCATCACACCATCCTGTCGGGCCCGCGCTACGAAGGGTTGCTGCGCGACATCTTCATCAAGGGCAAGCTTGCCGACGACATGAGCCTCTATCTGCACCGCCCCTCGGTGACGGATCCCACGGTCGCACCCGACGGCGGGGATACGTTTTATGCCCTGTCGCCGGTGCCCCATCTCGGGCACGGCGACCCGGTCGACTGGTCGGCCATGCGCGACCGCTACCGCGCCAAGGTGGCCGATGTTCTCGACCAGGCGATGCCGGGGTTCCAGGATCATCTGTCGGCCGAACTGATCTTCACCCCCGAGGATTTCCGCGACCGCTACCTGTCGCCCCACGGCTGCGGCTTCTCGATCGAGCCGCGCATCCTTCAATCGGCATGGTTCCGACCCCACAACGTCAGCGAAGAGGCGAAGGGCCTCTACCTTGTCGGCGCGGGCACCCATCCGGGCGCCGGCTTGCCGGGCGTCGTCTCCTCGGCCGAGGTTCTGGCGAAACTGGTTCCCGACGCGCCGCGCGTCGCGATCCCCGAACGACTGGCGGCCGAATGATCCATCCCCGCGACCTTGCCCATTGCCGCACCTCGATCCGCCACGGATCGCTGTCCTTCTACGCGGCGTCGAGGCTGCTGCCCGCGTCGGTGCGCGACCCGGCGCTGGCGCTTTATGCCTTCTGCCGACTGGCCGACGACGCCGTCGACCTGCACGAGGAAAAGACGGCCGCCGTCTTCCGCCTGCGCGATCGGCTGGACGCGATCTATGCCGGCCGTCCCAAGGACGCCCCCGAAGACCGGGCCTTCGCGTCCGTCATCGAGGAATTCGACATGCCCTTCGCCCTGCCCGAAGGCCTTCTGGAAGGGCTGGCCTGGGATGCGATGGGCCGGCGCTACGACACGCTCTCGGGCGTCTTCGACTATTCCGCGCGCGTCGCCGCCGCGGTCGGCGCCATGATGTGCGTGCTCATGCGCGTGCGCGACGCCGATGCCCTGGCGCGCGCCTGCGACCTTGGCGTTGCCATGCAGCTGACCAACATCGCCCGCGACGTGGGCGAGGATGCGCGCGCACGGCGCCTCTACCTGCCGCTGGACTGGTTCGCCGAAGCCGGGGTCGACCCCGAGGCCTTCCTTGCCGACCCCCTGCCCGACGATCGCATCCGCGCGATGACGCGCCGCCTCCTGTTCGAGGCGCGCAAGCTCTACGACCGGTCCGAGGCGGGCATCCCCGAACTGCCTCTCGCGGCCCGGCCCGGCATCTATGCCGCGCGCCATGTCTATGCCGGCATCGGCGGCGCGATCGCGCGCAACGGCTTCGATTCCGTCTCGTGGCGGGGGCGCACGAACCGGGCGCAGAAGGCCGGATGGCTGGGTCTGTCGCTTCTGCGCGCGGGCGCGACGACGCTTTTGCCGCGCTCGGCGGTGCTCTATGCCCGGCCCTTGTCAGAGACCGCCTTTCTCGTCGACGCCGCAGCCCGCACCGCGCCGCGGGCGCTGGGCTGGGGCGATGGGCGCGCCGGGACTCTCCTTGCCGTTTTCGCCGAGCTCGAGGCGCGCGATCGCGGGGGGATGGAAGGGGCCTGAGTCCGCCCTATCTTGACGGTATGGACTGGATCCTCTTCCTCATCTTCCTTGCCACCTGCCTTGCAGCGGGGTCGACCGGCGCGCTGTTCCAGCCCGGCGACTGGTACCGGTCCCTTGAAAAGCCGCGCTGGACCCCGCCCGATTGGGTCTTTCCGGTCGCCTGGTTCACGCTTTATCTCTGCATTGCCGGCGCCGCCGCCCGCGCGGCGCCCGTCGAAGGCAGCGCCTATGCGATGGCGACCTTCGCGCTTCAGATCGCGCTCAACACGCTCTGGACGCCGGTCTTCTTCGGACTGCGCAAGATGGGCGGCGGAATGCTGGTGATCGTTGCGCTCTGGATCTCGGTCGCCGTGACCATGGCCCTCTTCTTCCAGCTCGATACCCTCGCGGGCCTTCTCTTCGTGCCCTATCTCGGCTGGGTCTCGATCGCGGCCGCGCTCAACTACGCTGTCTGGCGCCGGAACGATCCTGCCCCGGTTGCATCTTCTGGCTGAAAATACCTTCGGGGGCGTGGGGGCAGACAGCCCCCACCGGCCCTAGACGTCAAAGTGCCACCCCGCCCGGCGCGGAACCCGCACCGCGAGCATCGGCTTCAGCAGCGGCGAGGCGAAGCGGCGCAAATCCAGCGCCTCGTGCACGCCCACGGTCTCTTCCCCGCCGATCCTCGTGCGCACCGCCGATCGCGAATAGAACGGCGCGTCGAGCATCGCCTTGACCTGCCGCGGCACGAAGCCCGCGTCGGCCCGCGTCTCGCGCATCACCATCCAGTTCGACCGCCGGAACCGCGTCAGGGGCGGCGGCGACACCGCTTCGGCGCGACCGTCCTCGGTGAAATGCACGGCCGCCGCCATGTCCGAGCCGTCGCGGCGCACCGCGTCGTAAAAGCAGGTCGCGCCGCCCGTCACCGGGAAGCGGCCCCAGGTCCAGTAGTCGAAATCGTCCTCAAGCGCGCGGGTCCCGAAGTTCGCGTCGAAATAGCCATGCCCGCGCCACTGCCAGCCGCGGTTGAGGTCGACCTCGATCGTCGCGGTGGGCGCGAAGGGCCGCCAGACATGGGTGCCGTTCGCCAGAAGCGGCAGTTCGACCGACGTCACGGCCGAGGGCGTCACCGTGATCCGCCCCCTTACCCGGCTGACCAGCGGCAGGGACGACACCTCGTCGATATCGATCTCGAGCCGCCCTTGCGTCCAGCGCAGCATGCTGGGGCCGACCTGAAAGACGCTGGGGGTCTGGCGCAGCGCCGCCTCGCCCCTGTCGGTCATCGTGAAGCGTCCGCCGGGGCCATAGGTCGCCACGTTGATGCAGACGTGGTTGTGCGGCCGCCTGCGCCCCGACCAGCGATACCAGGGCGAAAAGACCGAGCCTATGAAGGCGATGACCGAGACCGCGCGGCTGCCGTCATCGCTGATGCCGTCGACATACCACCAGGCGTAGCCGTCGCTCGGGACGTCGAGGTCGAAGCGAGGTCCGTCAAGATCGCCTCGGCCGCGTGCCGCCCGGAGAGCGTGGCCATCGGCACCCCCGCCCCCGGATGTGCCCCCCCGCCTGCCAGGTAAAGCCCCGGCACCGCCGTTCGCGCCGTGGGCCGCTGGAACGGCGCCCTCATCCCCGACGGGCTGCGGCCGTAAAGGGATCCGAGACTCGCGGGAAAAAGCGTCTCGAACCCCTGGGGCGTCGTCAGCGCGCCATCTGGCGGCGCCGGACTGAAGCGCAGCCCGAAACGGGCGAGTGCCTGGAAAGTGCGTGTCCGACATGTCTCGGTCTCCTCGGCAGAGGCGTGGGGCAGGGGCGGGGCATTCTCGATGATCTCGAAGCGTTCCAGGTCGGGCGGGACAAGTCCCATGCCGCGATCCTGGGCGCAGACGTAAAGCGTGGGGTCCTCGGGCGCGCGGCCGCGCGCGATCGGGCCGAACTCGGCCTGCGGATCGGCCCCGAAGAAGACATTGTGATGCGCAAGGTCGGGCCCTTGTGGCGTCGCGGCGAAGGTCCAGACCCGGGCCGACAGGCTGCGCGGGTTGACGCCGGTGTCGGCCACCGCGCCGCGAAGGCCGTCGCCCAGCAGGCCTGCGGCAAGCGCGCGGGGATCGCCGTTGAAAACCACGCGGTCGCAGCCGATCCGCTCGCCACCCTCAAGGTGCACGGCCCGCACCGCACCCGACTGCCGTTCGACCCGGACGGCCCGCGCGCCGAAGCGGAACCGCGCGCCCTGGCCTTCGGCCAGCGCCGCCATCGCCCGTGCCAGACGGTGCATGCCCCCCTCGACCCGCCAGACACCGCGTTCCTCGGCCGACCAGATCAGCGCCAGGACCGCGGGCGAGGAAAAGGGCGAACCGCCGACATAGGTGGCGTAGCGTCCAAAGAGCTGTCGAAGGCGGGGGTCGGTGAACTGCCGCTTCAGCACCGAGGCCAGGGACGAGAAGGGGGCCATCACCGGGATCAGCCCAGGGTGCTTCATCACATGCGCCGTCAACCCGCCGATCCGTGGCGTTGGCGACAGCATCATCGGCGCCTCGAAGGCATCGAAAAGCCGTGCCGCCCGTGTCGAGAAGCTGCGGAACTCGGCCTCGGCCCTGGCGCCCGCAAGGCCGTGCACGGCCTCTGCGCTGCGGTCGACGTCGTCGTACAGATCAAGAGTCGCGCCGTCCGGCCAGAAATGCCGCGCCAGAAGCGGCTCCTGGTGCAGCGTGACCGCGTCTTCAAGCCGCGCCCCGCAGTCGGCGAAAAGCGCGTCGAAGACATGCCGCATCGTCATCACGGTCGGCCCTGCGTCGACCGGCCCCGCGGGGCTGTCCACCGTCCGCATCTTGCCGCCGGGATAGCCCTGCGCCTCGACCACGGTGACGTCGCAGCCGGCGTGGGCCAGCCGCGCCGCGGCGGCGAGGCCACCCATTCCGGCGCCAATCACGACGATGCGGTCCGAAGTCGCTGTCATGTCGGGATTGTTGACTCGGGCCCAAGATATGTCCAGTATGATTTACAGTCTGTAATGTAATGTTGAATTTACAATGCGGCGTTGCAGGCCACCGCGTCCGCTCATCAGCAGGAGCCGCCGATGTCACTTACCCCCCGGATCGAAGCCGCGGTCGCACGGGCGATCACGCTGGGGCAAAGGACCCGGCCTGGGTTGACGGCACCGCCACGGCTGGCCTCGGCCCTCGACTACGCGGTGACGCCGGGCGGCGCACGCATCCGCCCCACCATTCTTCTGTCCGTCGCCATGGCGTGTGGGGACGATCAGCCAATGATGGCGGATACCGCCGCCGCGGCGCTGGAACTCATCCACTGCGCGAGCCTCGTCCATGACGACATGCCCTGCTTCGACGACGCCGACATCCGGCGTGGCAAGCCGTCGGTCCACCGCGCCTATTCCGAGCCGCTGGCGCTTCTGACCGGCGACAGCCTGATCATCCTTGCCTTCGATATCCTCGCCCGGGCAGGCGACGTCGATCCGGGGCGGGCGCTGAAGCTGATCCGCGTCTTGTCCGAACGCAGCGGAATGCCGAACGGCATCTGCGCCGGGCAGGGCTGGGAAAGCGAACCCAAGGTGGACCTGTCCGCCTATCACCGCGCCAAGACCGGGGCGCTGTTCATCGCGGCGACCCAGATGGGCGCGATCGCGGCCGGGCAGGACGCCGACCAATGGGAAGAGCTTGGCGCCCGCATCGGCGAGGCCTTCCAGGTTGCCGACGATCTGCGGGACGCCTTGTGTGACGAGGCGACGCTGGGCAAGCCTGCCCATCAGGACGAGGTTCACGCCCGTCCGAATGCGGTCAGCACCTTCGGTGTCGAGGGGGCAATCGGTCGTCTGAAAGACATCCTCGCCGGGGCGATCGCCTCGATCCCGTCTTGCCCGGGCGAGGCACAGCTGGCGCAGATGGTGCGCGCCACGGCCGAAAAGCTGACCCCCGTCCATGCCCCGGCCTCGCCGATGCGCCGGACGGTCCCCGGTGAGTGACGCGGGCATCGCCGAGGCCCCAACTCCGGCCTCGCGGCGCCGGTTCAGCCTGAATGGCTGGCGCAATCGCCTTGTGTCCTCGCGGGGCTTCCAGTCCTGGGCAAGCCGCTTTCCTCTGACCCGCGGCACCGCCCGGCGCGAGGGCGAGGCGATGTTCGACCTGGTCGCGGGCTTCGTTCACAGCCAGGTCCTGATGGCCTTGGTCGAGCTTGGCGTGCTCGACACGCTGCGCGACGGTCCGCAGACGCTGAAGGCGCTGGCCCACCGGCACCGTCTTGCTGACGAGCGGATGGAGATCCTTGCGCAAGCGGGCGCGGCGCTTGGGCTTCTGAACCGCAGGGGCGACCGGGTTTCGCTGACCCGCCGGGGCGCCGCGCTTCTGGGGGTGCCCGGGCTGGCGGCGATGATCCGGCATCACCGAGTCCTATACCGCGACCTCGAGAACCCGGTGGCCTTCCTGCGCGGCGAGACCAAGCCCGAGCTGGCCGGCTTCTGGCCCTATGTCTTCGGACCCGGCGCCGACGTCGACCCCGAGGCGGCGGAACGCTATTCCGACCTGATGACCGACAGCCAGGCGCTGGTCGCCGAAGAGACGCTGCGCGCGGTCTCGTTCCGCGGCACGAAATGCCTGATGGATGTGGGCGGCGGCACGGGCGTCTTCCTTGCTTCGGCCGCCCAGGCCAACCCGGACGTCAGCGGCGTGCTCTTCGATCTTCCCGAGGTGGCCGCCCAGGCCGCCCGCCGATTCGCGCGCGACGGGCTGTCGGACCGCCTGTCGGTCGTTCCGGGCAGCTTCCGAACCGATCCCCTTCCCGGCGGCGCCGACACGATCAGCCTTGTGCGGGTCCTTTACGATCATTCCGACACGACGGTCGCGGCGTTGCTTGCGGCGGTCTTCGCTGCGCTTCCACCGGGCGGACGCGTCGTCGTCTCCGAACCGATGTCGGGCGGCGCACGGCCTGATCGGGCGACCGACACCTACTTCGCCCTTTACACGCTGGCGATGGGAACGGGCCGCACCCGGTCCGCCGCGCGGATTTGCTCCCTGCTTGCTGCAGCCGGCTTCGCCGAGCCTCGAGCCTTGCGCACGGCGCGCCCCTTCGTGACCAGCGTCGTCACGGCTGTCAGGCCGGGGTGACGGAATTCATGTCTAAACAGATTGACAGATACAACTGTCAGGCTAAACTGACACACACGGGTGAGCTGCGGCATTGAGTCTCGGGCTTGTGCAGCCGCCGCCAAACCGGGGAGCGAAGTCTTGCAAACCACTGCCATCATCCTTTCAGGGCCGAAGGACATCGGTCTTGGGCAGCTGGCGCTGACCGCGCCCGGCGCCGGGGATCTGGTGGTGGAGATTTCGCATTCGGGCATTTCGACCGGAACCGAGAAGCTCTTCTGGTCGGGCACGATGCCGCCCTTCCCGGGCATGGGCTATCCGCTGGTTCCCGGCTACGAGGCCGCAGGCGAGGTGGTCGAGGCCGGCCCCGACACACCCTTCAAGGCGGGCGACCGCGTCTTCGTTCCCGGCGCCAACTGCTATGACGGCGCCTTCGGACTGTTCGGCGGCGCGACCCGCCGCCTTGTCACGGCGGCCGACCGCGTGACCAAGATCGACGCCGGCCTGGGCGCCGAAGGCGCGCTTCTGGCCCTTGCCGCCACGGCACGCCACGCCATGGCCGGCATGCACAAGGCGCCCCCCGACCTCATCGTCGGGCATGGAGTTCTGGGCCGGCTTCTGGCCCGCCTGACCATCGCCGCGGGCGCTCCGGCTCCGACGGTCTGGGAAATCGATCCCGACCGCACGACCGGCGCAATGGGATACGCGGTCGTCCACCCTGACGCGGACGATCGCCGCGATTACCGCGCGATCTACGACGCCTCCGGAAATGGCGAACTGCTGAACAAGCTGATCGGGCACATCCGCAAGGGCGGCGAGATCGTCCTTGCCGGCTTCTATACGCAGCCGATCAGCTTTGCCTTCCCGCCCGCCTTCATGAAAGAGGCGCGTCTGCGCATTGCCGCCGAATGGGACCGCGACGACCTGATCGCCACGCGCGCCCTGATCGACGCCGGCGCGCTGTCGCTGTCGGGCCTGATCACCCACACCCGGCCCGCCGCCGCGGCGGCCGAGGCCTATGACACCGCTTTCAACGACGCCGCCTGCCTCAAGATGATCCTCGAATGGGAGAACCAGTCGTGAAGGACGAAGTTCCGAACCTGAAGGACTACGACCGCCGCCTGGCCGACGAGGCGTCCGAGCCGACGCTCGAGGTTCCGCAGGGCGAGCCCACCAAGAAGACGCAGATCATCGCGATCTACGGAAAGGGCGGCATCGGCAAGTCGTTCACCCTGGCCAACCTCAGCCACATGATGGCCGAACAGGGCAAGCGCGTGCTGCTGATCGGCTGCGACCCGAAATCCGACACCACCAGCCTTCTGTTCGGCGGCAAGGCCTGCCCCACGATCATCGAGACGTCGACCCGCAAGAAGCTGGCGGGCGAAGAGGTCAAGATCGGCGACGTCTGCTTCAAGCGCGGCGGTGTCTTCGCGATGGAGCTGGGCGGCCCCGAAGTGGGTCGCGGCTGCGGCGGGCGCGGCATCATCCACGGCTTCGAACTGCTCGAGAAGCTGGGCTTCCATGACTGGGACTTCGACTATGTCCTGCTCGACTTCCTGGGCGACGTGGTCTGTGGCGGCTTCGGCCTGCCGATCGCGCGCGACATGGCGCAAAAGGTGATCCTTGTGGCGTCGAACGACCTTCAGTCGCTTTACGTCGCCAACAACGTCTGTTCGGCGGTGGAATACTTCCGCAAGCTGGGCGGAAATGTGGGCGTCGCCGGCCTTGTCATCAACAAGGACGACGGCACGGGCGAGGCGGCAGCCTTCGCAAAGGCCGTCGACATACCGATCCTTGCCTCGATCCCGCAGAACGACGACCTGCGCAAGAAGTCGGCGAACTACCAGATTGTCGGCACCTCCCAATCCGAATGGGGCGCGCTTTTCGCCGAGCTTGGGGACAACGTCGCCAGCGCCCCGCCGATGCGCCCCGCGGCGCTGGACCAGGACGGACTGCTGGCGCTGTTCGACAGCAAGGACACCGGCGGGGACTACGTGCTGGAGCCCGCCAGCGATGCCGACATGCGCGGCAAGAACGCCAAGCCGAAGGTCTCTCTCGAGGTGGTCTATGACGACGCGTGAGGGATACGAGGTCGGCTACGACGCGGCTGGACAGGTCCGCATCATCGAGGGAAGTGATCGCTCGGACGCGGACGCCGCACCGGTTCCGGTCGACGGCCTCGGCTGCCATTCCGGCGCCGAGATGGAAAAGGCCGCGCGTATGGCGGGGATGTCAGACATCCTTGACCAGTACGCGAAGGACTACCCGCAGGGACCCCACGACAAGCCGCAAAGCATGTGCCCGGCCTTCGGATCCCTTCGCGTGGGCCTTCGGATGCGCCGCACCGCGACCGTTCTGTCGGGCTCGGCCTGCTGCGTCTATGGCCTGACCTTCGTGTCGCATTTCTACGGTGCGCGGCGGTCGGTGGGCTACGTGCCCTTCAACTCGGAATCGCTCGTCACTGGGAAGCTCTTCGAGGATATCCGCGACGCCGTCCACGAGATGGCCGATCCCGACCGCTATGACGCGATCGTGGTCACGAACCTTTGCGTGCCGACGGCGTCGGGCGTTCCCTTGCGGCTTCTGCCGTCCGAGATCAACGGCGTGCGGATCGTGGGCATCGACGTGCCCGGCTTCGGCGTGCCGACCCACGCGGAAGCCAAGGACATCCTGGCCGGCGCGATGCTGAACTACGCCCGCGCCGAAATCGAGGCCGGGCCGGTGCAGGCCCCAGTGGGCGGCAAGTCGGCGCGTCCGACCGTGGCCCTTCTGGGCGAGATGTTCCCGGCCGATCCGATGATGATCGGGGCGATGCTCGATCCCATGGGCCTTGCCGCCGGCCCCGTGGTGCCTTGCCGCGAGTGGCGCGAGCTTTACGCCGCGCTCGACTGCGGCGTGGCCGCCGCCATCCATCCCTTCTACACCGCCGCCATGCGCGAATTCGATGCCGCCGGCCGACCGATCGTCGGGTCCGCCCCGGTCGGCCACGACGGCACGGCCGAGTGGCTGAAGAACATCGGGCAAGCGATGGGGGTCGCGCCCGACCGTATCGCCGAGGCGCAGAACCGCTTCCTTCCCGCGATCAGGGGCGCGCTGGCCGGATCGCCCATCAAGGGCACGATCACGCTTTCGGGCTATGAAGGGTCCGAGCTTCTCGTCGCGCGGCTGCTGATCGAAAGCGGGGCCGAGGTGCCGTACGTCGGGACCGCCTGCCCGAAGACGAAGCAATCCGAATGGGACCGCCAGTGGCTTGAGGCGCGCAGCGTCAAGGTCGTCTACCGCGCAAGCCTCGAAGATGATTGCGCCGCGATGGAGGCGATCCGGCCCGACCTCGCCATCGGCACGACGCCCGTCGTGCAGAAGGCCAAGGAACTGGCCGTGCCCGGCCTTTACTTCACCAACCTGATCTCGGCGCGGCCCCTGATGGGTCCGGCCGGCGCAGGCAGCCTTGCACAGGTCGTGAACGCCGCGATCGGCAACAAGGCCCGCATGGACCACATGAAAGCCTTCTTCGAAGGCGTGGGCGAAGGCGATACCGCCGGCGTCTGGGAAGGCGATCCGAACCTGCGACCCGACTTCCGGGCGCAGCATCAGAAGAAGCTCGACAAGCTGGCGCGCGCCGCCAAGGCCGAGGAGATGATCTGATGCTGATCCAGGATCATGATCGGGCCGGCGGCTACTGGGGGGCGGTCTATGCCTTCACCGCGGTGAAGGGCCTTCAGGTCGTGATCGACGGGCCGGTGGGGTGCGAGAACCTGCCGGTGACGTCCGTGCTGCACTACACCGACGCGCTGCCGCCGCACGAACTGCCGATCGTGACCACCGGCCTTGGCGAAGAAGAGCTTGGCCGCGACGGCACCGAAGGCGCGATGAAGCGGGCCTGGGGCACGCTCGATCCGGCGCTGCCGGCGGTCGTGGTGACGGGATCGATCGCCGAGATGATCGGCGGCGGCGTCACGCCGCAGGGCACCAACATCCAGCGTTTCCTGCCGCGCACAATCGACGAGGACCAGTGGGAATCGGCCGACAGGGCGATGACCTGGATCTTCACCGAATTCGGCATGACCAAGGGCCGGATGCCGCCAGAGAAGAAGCGCGAAGAGGGCGACAAGCCGCGCGTGAACATCCTGGGTCCGATGTACGGCACGTTCAACATGCCGTCCGACCTGCACGAGATCCGGCGCCTCGTCGAAGGTATCGGCGCCGAGGTCAACATGGTGATGCCGCTTGGCGCGCATCTGGCCGAGATGCGCAACCTCGTGAACGCCGACGTCAACATCGTGATGTACCGCGAATTCGGGCGCGGCCTGGCCGAGGTTCTGGGCAAGCCCTATCTGCAGGCGCCGATCGGCATCGACTCGACAACAAGGTTCCTGCGCAGTCTTGGAGAGCTTCTGGGCCTCGACCCCGAACCTTTCATCGCACGCGAGAAGCATTCGACCATCAAGCCCGTGTGGGACCTGTGGCGGTCGGTCACGCAGGACTTCTTCGCCACCGCCAGTTTCGGCATCGTCGCGAATGAGACCTATGCCCGCGGCATCCGCCTGTTTCTCGAGACCGACCTTGGTCTGCCGTGCTCCTTCGCCGTCGCGCGGGTTGCCGGAAAGAAGACCAACAACGAGGAAGTCCGCGCCCTTGTCGCCCAGACCCGGCCGCTGATCCTGATGGGCTCGATCAACGAGAAGATGTACCTGGCCGAACTCAAGTCCGGCCATGGCCCGGCGCCGACCTTCCTGCCGGCAAGTTTCCCCGGCGCCGCGATCCGCCGCGCCACGGGCACGCCCTTCATGGGCTACGCGGGGGCGACCTATCTGGTGCAAGAGGTCTGCAACGGCCTGTTCGACGCCCTGTTCCACATCCTGCCGCTTGGGTCCGAAATGGACAGTGCGGCCGCCACACCGACGACGCTGCGCCGCGATTTCCCCTGGGACGAGGACGCGCAGGCCGCGCTCGACCGGATCGTGGCCGAGCATCCGGTGCTTACCAGAATTTCCGCCGCCAAGGCGCTGAGGGACGCGGCCGAGAGGGCCGCGCTTGAAAGCGGGGCCGAGCGGGTCGTGAAGGAAACGGTCGAGGCGCTTCGTGCGCCGACCATGCAGGGAGGGTCGAGATGACCGATCAGACAACGGACGTGATGATGACCGAGACGGTCGAACGCATCGCGACGAAGCGCCCGACGACCGAGTTCTACGTCTACTTCGGGATCATCTTCCTGGCGACGCTTCCGCTTGCGTCGCTGACCTGGGCTCTTGCGGCGATAAAGAGCCGCAGCCTGACCGACAAGGGGCCCGTGGCCCGCGCCTGGAGCCAGGCGCGGATCATCACGCCCATGATCTTTTCGGCCCCCTGAGGGCCGCCACCGAATTCCCTTGCCCCGAAAGGGGCGGGGGATACCCGACGGGCAAGGCGCCTGGAGGGGACCCGGCCGCGGGGATCGCGGCGTCAGTCTAACGATCCGGAGGAGAGTTAATGGCTGATAGAACCGACCTGTCTTTCACAGGTCTCACCGACGAACAGGCGCAGGAACTGCACTCTGTCTACATGAGCGGGCTTTGGCTTTTCGTGGCCGTCGCCGTCGTCGCTCACTTGGCAGTGTTCATCTGGAAGCCGTGGTTCTGAGGAGGGAAGATAAATGAGCAAGTTCTACAAGATCTGGCTGATCTTCGATCCTCGCCGCGTGTTCGTCGCACAGGGCGTGTTCCTGTTCCTTCTCGCAGCGATGATTCATCTCGTCCTGCTGAGCACGGGGCCGGACGGCTACAACTGGTTCGCCATGGTTCAGGAGCGGACCGCCTCGGGCATGTAATGCCGGTGGCGTCCGTTCTGAGACGCATGACCAGTTCAACGACCGCTGCGGGCGGGGCGCGCGTTCCGCCCGCGGCTACCAACTGAACGACGGCTCTTGGGGGACACCTAGGTCAGGCCGCCATCAAACGGAGTAAGAAGTATGGCATTGCTCAGCTTCGAACGAAAATACCGCGTGCCAGGAGGCACGCTCGTCGGCGGCGACCTGTTCGACTTCTGGGTCGGTCCGTTCTTCGTGGGCTTCTTCGGAGTGACCACGATCTTCTTCGCCGGCCTCGGGACCATCCTCATCTTCTACGGAGCGACCCTTCAGGGGACGTGGAACCCGTGGCTCATCTCGATCAACCCGCCGCCGATCTCCTATGGGCTTGGGCCGGCGCCGCTCGATCAGGGCGGATTGTGGCAGATCATAACGATCTGCGCCCACGGGGCCTTCATCAGCTGGGCCCTGCGCGAGGTCGAGATCTGTCGCAAGCTTGGCATCGGCTATCACGTGCCCTTCGCCTTCGGCTTCGCGATCCTCGCCTACACGACGCTGGTCGTGATCCGTCCGGTGCTGATGGGCGCCTGGGGGCATGCCTTCCCCTATGGCATCTGGAGCCACCTCGACTGGGTCAGCTACACCGGCTATCTCTACGGCAACTTCCACTACAACCCGGCGCACATGATCGCGGTGACCTTCTTCTTCACCACGACGCTGGCGCTTGCGCTGCACGGGTCGCTGATCCTGTCGGCGGCCAACCCCGAGAAGGGCAAGGAAGTCCGTTCGCCCGAGCATGAAGACACTTTCTTCCGTGACTTCATCGGCTACTCGATCGGGCCCTTGGGCATTCACCGTCTGGGGCTTCTCCTGGCGCTGAACGCCGGTTTCTGGAGCGCGGTCTGCATCGTGATCTCGGGAACGGTCTGGTTCGACCAGTGGATCGCCTGGTGGGATTGGTACATCCAGCTGCCCTGGTGGGCCGACATTCCGGGAGGCGTCAATGGCTAACTATCAGAACATCTTCGCCCAGGTTCAGGTTCAGGGTCCGGCCGAGATGGGTGTGGTCGAGGCAGGCGTCGACCTGAAGGACCGCACCACGGGCACCGGCTTCTCGACCCTCTTCGGATGGCTCGGGAACGCCCAGCTCGGCCCGGTCTACCTTGGACCCTACGGCGTGCTCTCGCTGATGAGCGGGATCATCTGGTTCACCATGGTGGGCGCCTGGTACTGGTATCAGGTCGATTTCAACCCGGCCGTCTTCATGCGGGATCTGTTCTACCTCTCGCTCGAGCCGCCGGCGCCCGAATACGGCCTGTCCTTCCCGCCGCTGGCGGAAGGCGGCTACTACCTCATCGCCTCGTTCTTCCTTCTCGTGGCGGTGATGGCGTGGTGGGTCCGGTCCTGGGTCCTGGCCAACCAGTTGGGGATGGGCAAGCACGTCTGCTATGCCTTCGCCAGCGCGATCTGGCTTTTCCTGGTGCTCGGCCTGATCCGGCCGATCCTCATGGGAAGCTGGTCCGAGGCGGTGCCCTACGGCGTCTTCACCCACCTCGACTGGACCAACCTTTTCTCGCTGACCTACGGGAACCTCTTCTACAACCCGTTCCACGCGCTTTCGATCGTGTTCCTCTACGGTTCGACCCTGCTCTTCGCGATGCACGGGGCGACTATCCTTGCGGTCTCCCGCCTTGGCGGCGACCGGGAACTCGAGCAGATCTACGACCGCGGCACCGCGGCCGAGCGCGCGGGTCTGTTCTGGCGCTGGACCATGGGGTTCAACGCCACGATGGAAGGGATCCACCGCTGGGCCTGGTGGTTCGCGGTGCTGACGACGCTTACAGGCGGAATCGGCATCCTGCTGACGGGCACGGTCGTGGACAACTGGTTCGTCTGGGCACAGGAGCACGGCTACGGCGCAGCGGCGAACTATGTCCCGGCGCTGACACCGGAAGAGTTCCTTCCCTACCTGCCTGCGGAGAACTGAGCCATGGCTGACACGGACAAGTGGTACCTGAAGACCGAGAAGGCCCCGTCGCTGTACATGTGGGTGTTCCGCAACATGGCGATGGGGGCGGTCTGGGCGGCCCTGGTGCTGTTCGGGCTGATCGCCTTCATCCTGGTGATCCGGGCGATCAGCTTCATCCTGCCCGAGGACCCGTTCGCACTGCTTGATACGACAGGGCGGCTGATCACCGCCTTTGCATGAGCTGGCGCGGCGGGCGACGCCGCCGCATCGGCCCAAAGGGATCGGGCGTCTAGCCACGCCCGGTCTTCGGGGCCTCCACACCCCGGTTCCCTTCCTGTTGGCTACAGGAACCTGGCGTCGCTTGGGATACCCCCTCGCGACGCCTTTTTTCATCGCCCCTCCATGGGAGACACCGCATGACCCGTCCCGCCACTCCGACTCTCGACCGTGTCGCCGGACCCGCCGACCTGAAGGCGCTGAGCGACGACCAGCTTGAGCTGCTGGCACGGGACCTTCGCGCCGAAGTGATATCGGCCGTCAGCGAAACCGGCGGCCATCTCGGGTCGTCGCTTGGGGTGGTCGAACTGACCGTGGCGATCCATGCCGTGTTCAACACCCCGTTCGACAAGCTGATCTGGGACGTGGGTCACCAGTGCTATCCGCACAAGGTTCTGACCGGACGCCGCGACCGCATCCGCACGCTGCGCCAGAAGGACGGGCTGAGCGGATTCACCAAGCGGTCGGAATCCGACTACGACCCCTTCGGTGCGGCCCATTCCTCGACTTCGATCTCGGCCGCGCTGGGCTTCTCGGTGGCACGCGATATGGGGCAGCCCACGGGTGACGCCATCGCGGTGATCGGCGACGGCTCGATCAGTGCGGGCATGGCCTACGAGGCGCTGAACAACGCCGGCCACGAAGGCCGGCGGCTGTTCGTCATCCTCAACGACAACGAGATGTCCATCGCCCCGCCGGTGGGCGCGATGTCGAAGTACCTGTCGGGTCTTTACGCCAACACGCCCCTTGTCCAGATGGCCGAGGGCTTCGAGGCGGCGCTGCCCGGCCCCCTGCGCGATCACGCACGGCGCGCGCGCCAGCTTGTAACCGGCGCGGCAGGGGGACAGGGGACGCTGTTCGAAGAGCTTGGCTTCACCTATGTCGGCCCGATCGACGGGCACGACATGGGCCAGCTTCTGCCGGTCCTGCGCGCCGCAAGGGCGCGGGCGACCGGGCCGATGCTGATCCATGTGCTGACAAGGAAGGGCAAGGGCTATGCCCCGGCCGAAAGCTCGGCCGACAAGTATCACGGCGTGGCGAAGTTCGACGTCGTCTCGGGCGAACAGGCCAAGGGCAAGTCGAACGCGCCCAGCTATACTGCCGTCTTCGGCGCAGCACTGACCGCCGAGGCCGAGCGCGATCCCCGCGTCGTGGCGGTCACCGCGGCGATGCCGTCCGGAACCGGTCTCGACATCATGGCGCGACGCTTTCCGGCGCGGGTCTTCGACGTGGGCATCGCCGAACAGCACGGCGTGACCTTCGCCGCCGGCATGGCGGCTGCCGGTCTCAGGCCCTTCTGCGCGATCTATTCGACCTTCCTGCAGCGCGGCTACGATCAGGTCGTCCACGATGTCGCCCTGCAGGGCCTTCCGGTACGCTTCGCGATCGACCGCGCCGGGCTGGTGGGCGCCGACGGTGCGACCCACGCGGGGTCCTTCGACGTGGCGTATCTGGCCAACCTGCCCGGCTTCACCGTCATGGCCGCCGCCGACGAGGCGGAACTCATGCACATGGTCGCCACCGCCGCCGCGCACGACGAAGGCCCCATCTCGTTCCGCTATCCGCGCGGTGACGGCGTGGGCGTGGAGATGCCCGAAAGAGGCCGCGCCCTGCCGATCGGCAAGGGCCGCGTCCTGCGCGAAGGGACATCGGTCGCGATCCTGTCCTTTGGGGCGCATCTTGCCGAAAGCCTTGCCGCGGCCGAGGCGCTTGACGCGCGCGGAATCTCGGCAACCGTGGCGGACGCGCGTTTCGCCAAGCCGCTTGACACCGATCTCGTCGCCCAGTTGGCCCGCCACCACGAGGTCTTCCTGACCGTGGAACAGGGCGCGACCGGCGGCTTTGGCGCCCAGGTCCTGCATCATATGGCTGGTGCGGGGCTTCTTGATCGGGGATTGAAGGTGCGCACCATGACGCTTCCGGATCGTTTCATCGATCATGCGGGGCCGGCCGACATGTATGCCGATGCCGGTCTGACCGCGGCAGATATCGCCCGCACCGCGACCGAGGCGCTTGGCATCGCCGTGGCCGACTTCGGCAAGGCGCGGGCCTAGCGGGGCGGCGCCTCGACCGGAAGGCTGACGGCCGCCTCGAAGGCGAAGCGCGGGTTGCTGGCCGGCGACAGAAGCGTAAGCGTGCCACCCGCCTGACGCACGAGGCTGTCGACGATCTGAAGTCCAAGCCCCAGCCCCGAGGTCGCGGCCGCCCGCCGGCTGAAGCGTCGCGTCAACTGGCGCAGATCCGCGGCGGGAAGCGTGGCACCCTCGTTCATGATCTGAAGGGTTCCGTTTTCCGACAGGACCACCCGAATGGGTGATCCCGGCGGCGCGTGGCGCAAGGCGTTTTCGATCAGGTTCGCCGCCATGATCGAGAAGGCGTCAGGATCGACGCGTGACAGGACCGGCGCCTCGGGAAGCGTCAGGTCGATCCGGTCGTGTATCCCGATCTGTCCGCGAAACTGATCGAGCGTCACCTCCAGAACCCGGCGCAGGTCCTGTGCTGTGTCCGTGGTGCTGAGGCCGGCTTCGGCCCGCGCAAGCTGCAACAGCCGCTCGACCAGGCGCCCCATCCGCCTGAGCGCGTCTTCCAGATCGCCCAGCCGCGGATCGGCGGTGCCTTCCACCGTGGCGCGCAGGCGCTGCACCTGGGCCAGCGCCACCGCCAGCGGCGTGCGCAATTCATGCGCCGCGTTGGTGGCGAAGGCGCGTTCGGCGTCAAGCGCCTGACCAAGGCGGATCATCTGCCCGTTCAGCGTCGCGGCGATGGCGCGCAGTTCCGGCGGAAGGCCGGAAGCGTCGATCGGGTCGAGACGACCGATGCGTCGGATCGCGATCTCGCGGTTGAGCAGGTCAAGGGGCTGAAGCGCGCGCCGCGTCGTCCAGCCGACGATCAGGTAGGCCAGAGGCAGGATCGCAAGCATCGGCAGCAGGTAGGCCAGAAAGCTTTCGGTGAACACCTCGCGCCGTTCGACGCGGCCATCGCCCACACGGACGGCAAAGCCGCTGTCGTTGACCGCCGAGGTGAAGAACACGTGCGTACTCGTGAGGGTGTAACCCTCGGTCGCGGGGCCGACCGGCAGTTCCGCGGCCTGGGCCGCGGCAGACGCGCTCAGGACCTGACCGCCCGCGTCAATCAGCACCCAGACCACGTCCTCGCCCGACGCCGGCATCGGAAGGGATGACGACCCCGCGTCTGCGGGCAGGGCGCCGGGATCGCCGCGCGCGGCGGGCTGGCCTGACGCGACGTATTCCCGGGTCAGCGTCGGCAGCATCACCCCGGCAACCTCGCGCAATTCAAGGTTGAACAACTCGGTCTGCTCGATGCGCAGAACCAGGCCCATCGACACGACGGACAGCAACCAGACGACCACAAGGCCGCCGACCGCCCCAAAGGTCACCCGTTGCGAGATCGGGATGCCGTTCGTCATACCTCTCCCATCCGGTAGCCGAAGCCCCGCACGGTCACCACAGCACCGGTCCCGAGCTTGGCGCGCAGTCGGCTGACATGAGCCTCGATCGCGTTGCTTTCGACCTCGTCGCCATAGCCGTAAAGGTCCTCTTCCAGATCCGCCTTCGACACGATGATCCCCGGCCGCCTGCTCAGCCGGTCGAGGATGGACCATTCCTTGGGGGTCAGCGCGACCTCGTCGTCGCCCACACGCACCTGTCTGGTCGCCGGCGTGATCCGCAGGGCGCCGAAAACGCGCTCGGGCGCGCGGTGCTCGTCCTGTCGCCGCAGGATCGCCCCGACACGGGCGACCATTTCGTCAAGGTCGTAGGGCTTCACGAGGTAATCGTCGGCGCCGGCGTCCAGCCCTGCGATCCGCTCCATGATCCTGTCACGGGCCGTGGCGATGAGAACCGCGGTATCGATGCCTCGTGCGCGGATCTCGCGCAGCAGTGTGATTCCGTCGCCGTCGGGCAGGCGCAGATCAAGTAGGACCAGCGCGAAGGGTGTCGCAAGAACCGCCGCCCGCGCGTCGTCCAGCGTGCCGACATGGTCCGCGACATAGCCCGCCGCGTGCAGGTGCTCGACCGCCGCGCGCGCAAGGTTCGCTTCGTCCTCGACGACCAGCACTCTCATCGGCGTCCTTTCCCGCGATCGCGGTACGATATCGCCCCCGTCAGCGAACCGTAAGGTTCAACCGTCATCGGGCGCATAACCTCTTGTCGCGGAAAGGGCTGGTCTGCGCAAATGTCGGAAGGCACATTCTGGATCGGGATCGGATTTCTCGGCCAGCTTCTTTTCACCTCGCGGTTCCTCGTCCAGTGGATCGCAAGCGAACGGCGGCGCGAAAGCGTCATCCCGCTTGCGTTCTGGTGGCTGAGCCTTGCGGGCGGTCTGACCCTGCTTGCCTATGCGATCTGGCGCCTGGACCCGGTCTTCATCCTTGGGCAGGCCACTGGCCTTGTCGTCTATTCCCGCAACCTGATCCTGATCGGCCGAAGCCGGCGCGAGGCCGCCTGATGGGCAACGGAAAGGTTGTCGCCGGCGCGATCGCCGGCTTTCTCTTGGTGGCGGTCGCCGGGGTCCTCTTGCGCCCGGCCCTTCCGGTCGACGAGACGCGGTATCTTTCGGTGGCCTGGGAGATGTGGCTGGCGGGCGATTATCTGGTCCCGACCAAGAACTTCGCCCTTTACACCGACAAGCCGCCGCTTCTGTTCTGGCTGATCAATCTGGTCTGGCTGTTCACCGGCGTGTCGGAAATCGCGGCGCGCCTTGTGGGTCCGGCAGCGGCGGCGACGGCGATCGCACTTGTCGCAAGACTGGCCGCGCGCCTTTGGCCCGACGACCCCGACATTGGCGGCCGCGCCGCGCTTGCGCTTGCGGGTCTGCTGGTCTTCGCGCTGTCCGGCGGCCTGACCATGTTCGACGCGATGCTCGCCGTGGCGACGCTGGCGGGCATGCTGGCGCTGGTGCGCGCCGTCGAGACCGGGTTGCGCCGCTGGTGGGTGGCGCTTGGTCTTGCCATCGCCCTTGGGGTGATCACCAAGGGGCCAGTCATCCTTTTCCATCTGGGTCCCGCGGCCCTGCTCGCCCCCGTCTGGGGCAAGGCGCTGCGCGAGATGCCGCTGCGCGAGGGGCTGACAGGCGTCGGTATCGCGCTTCTGTCGGCGCTGGCGGCGGTGTCGCTTTGGGTCGGTCCGGCCGCGCTTCTGGGCGGCGAGGACTATCGCCGGGCCATCCTGTGGACGCAAAGCGCCGGACGCATGTCGCAGTCCTTCGCCCATGCCCGCCCGTGGTGGTTCTATCTTGCGGTGTTTCCGGCCCTGGCTTTCCCCTGGGTCTTCGCGCCCGCGCTTCTGCGCGGCCTCGCCCGCGCGGCCTGGTCCGAGGCGGGGCTTAGGCTTGCCGCCGTCTGGGTCCTTGGGGCGATGCTTCTGTTCAGCGCGATCAGCGGCAAGCAGATCCATTACATGGTCCCCGAGCTTGCGGCGATCGCGCTGATCGTCGCGCGGGTGTCGCGGGACGTTCCGCGCTTCACTCTGTTCTGGGCGGGCATCCCGCTGCTGGTCCTCGCCGGCCTCGCCATCGCCGTGGCCGCGGGGCTTCTGCCGTCCGAGGATGTCCTGCAGCTGTTCGATCCGCCCTCCCGGCTTCTGGCCTGGGGCCTTGTGATGATCGCGATCGTCTGGCTGGGCGTCCGGACGGGCGGGCTGCGCGGCGGGGCGGTTCTGACGCTGGGACTGGTGCTGTCGCTGAACCTTTTGACCGGCCTGTCGGCCGCGGCCACTCTCTACGAAACCGGCCGTGTCGCGCGGATGATCGCGCCGCACGAGGGCGCGGGCATCGCCCTCTACGGTCAGACCTACCACGCCGAGTTCAATTTCACCGGTCGGCTGACGCGGCCGGTCGCCACGCCCGACGACGAGGCCGAACTGCAGGCCTGGGCCCAGGCCCATCCGCAGGGCGTCATCATCGCCCGTCCCGATCGCCGCGCGCCCGGCTGGAGCCCACGCGAGACGCTTCTTTTCCGGAATTCGTCCTATGGCATCTGGAATGTCGCCGATGCCCCCTCACAGGAGGTTGAACCATGACCGACACACCCGACATCAGCGTCGTCATCCCCGCCCGGGACGAGATCGTCGCCCTGGGTCCGCTGATCGAAGACATCGGCAGCGTCCTGGCGGGGAAGTCCTTCGAGGTCATCGTGATCGACGACGGGTCGTCGGACGGAACGTGGTACAGGCTTGCCGCGCTGTCTTCGAAGTACCCTTGGCTTTCGTGGTACCGCAACCGGTCCTCGGTGGGGCAGTCGTCGGCCATCCGCCAGGCGGTGCGCGCCGCCCGGGGCGGTATCGTCGTCTCGCTCGATGGCGATGGCCAGAACCCGCCCGATCAGATTCCGCGCCTGCTTGCGCCTTTCGACAATGACGCATCCGGGTCGCTTGGACTGGTGCAGGGCGAACGCCAGGGCCGTCGCGACAGTCTGGCGAAGAAGTTGGGCTCGCGCGTGGCGAACGTGATCCGCGGGTCGCTGCTGCGCGATGGAGTCAGGGATTCGGGATGCGGGCTGAAGGCCTTCCGCCGCGAGGCCTATTTCGATCTTCCCTGGTTCGATCACATCCACCGCTTCATGCCGGCGATGATGCTGCGCGAAGGATGGCGCATCGAAACGGTGCCCGTGAGCCATCGTGAACGACAGGGCGGGCAGTCGAAATACGGAAACCTGTCGCGGGCGCTGGTCGGCATTCCCGACCTCGTCGGCGCGGCCTGGCTGATCCGCCGCGCGGGGCCGCCGCGCCATCGGCAGACACCGGTTCTTGGCTCCGATATGCTGGGCGCCGAGGACGAAGCCCCTGATCATCCGATGCAGGAGGCAGCCGCGCATTGACGTTCGGCAGTAAGGACGACGGGATGCCGCGGAAGCGGAAACGCCGGCCGGCAGCGCGGCGTGTCATTATTGAAGCCGTCGCGTTGGCGATCATGGCGGCGCCCGTCCTGGCGCAGTCCGCCACTCAGGCGCAGGCGGCCTGGGACCGAAGTTGCGCCCGCTGTCATCGTGACGCGGCCGCGGTCGTCGCGGCCCTGCCCGGTGCCACGTCGGACGACCGGCGCCAGTGGCTCGACCCGTTTCTTGCAACCCACCGCGCGCCCGATCCCGCGACCCGCGCCATCCTGGTCGACTGGCTGCTGGCTCAGAGGGCCGAGTAGGCGACGACCCCCGCGCAGATCGCTGCGAAAGTGGCAGCGAAGGCCAGAAGGCGTCGGCGATCCTTGGCCGAAGCGCCGCCGGCGGAATAGCTGAAGCGTTCGTAGTCGATCTGCCCAAGCGGCACCCCAAGGCGCCACAGCGCATCGGCCGCCGCCGTCATCATCGGCCCGGGGCCGCAGATCAGCGCCGTCGTCCGTGCAGATTCAAGACCCTGAAGCGCCTCGGCAAGATGCTCGGGACGAAGCGGCCCCTGGCCAAGGCCTGGCGTCGCCTCGGCCCCCTCGTCGACCAGCAGCACCGGCCTGAGCCCAAGGCGTTCACAGGACGGAAGATAAAGCTCGGGCGGTATCATCGCCGAGGGGCTGCGCGCCGCGTAGATAAGCCGGACCTTCCGTGTGCCGGCGCGCGAGGCCAGGTCCGTGAGGATTGACAGGATCGGTGCGATACCGACGCCGCCGGCAATCAGCACGACGGGCCCCGAACTGTCGTCGCCGACACCGAAGCGACCGTGGGGCGCGTCAAGCGCCACGCGCGTGCCCGGCGCAAGATCGCCGATCGCGGAGGTGAAGTCCCCCGCCTCCTGGATGATGAAGCGTATACGCGGATCGTCCGGCGCCGAAGCGATCGAGAAGGGATGATCCCACAGTGGAAGGCGCCGTCGACCCACCGCCATCCAGGCGAACTGGCCGGCGGCGAAGGCCAAGCCACCGCGTTGCGGCGGGGTCAGCAGAAGCTCCCAAAGCCCGTCCGCGATCGGCCGCGTCTCGGCCACGCTCCACAGCGCGTCGTCCGGCGTGGACAGGCGGCGCCCATAGACCCAAAGCGCGGGAAGCACGCAGGCCGCCGTCAGCGCCAGCCAGAAGGTCGTCGTCGATGTCCCGCCGCGCGCGTCGCCAAGGATATGCCAGGTCAGAAGCCCGACCAGAGCGACGGCGCCCAGGGCATGGGTAGCCCGGAAGGTTTCGTACCGCAGCGGCAGGCGATCGCGCAGCAGGGCGACGATGACGAGAAGCGCCAGCAGAAGAAGGGCAAGCCGGGCATCAAGCAAGGCGTCCGACGACCAGAACAGCTGGGCCCGACGCGCGACCCGTCCCGGCCTGTCCGGATCAGGCGGGCCCACAAGTGCGGCCACGTGGAGGGCCGAAAGAAACAGCGCGACCGGGGCCGCCCACTTGTGGAAGGCCATCGTGACGTCAATGCCCACGCCCCCGGACAGCCGCTCGAACCGGCCGCTCGACAGCATCTGAAGCAGAACCATCGCGGCCCCGGCCGTGCCCGCGGCGGCGGACAGGCGCATCAGCGGCAGGCCATGGCCGCTGCCGCCCGAAAGGGCCGCGACAAGGGGCAGAAGCACGACCGCCACATAGATCGCGCCAAGCCAGGGGGCGCCGATCGCCGTGGGGCGGCGGGAGTGCGGGCGCGGGGCGGATCGGTGGTTCATGCCCCTATCTTTTGCCGTGTTCCCGTCCTTCGACATTGAGCAAGGTCAAGCTGCCAGGGTGGCGAGGATGCCCATGTGCGCAAGCGCACAAGCGGGGCGCATGTTTAGGGGTTAATCGCGCTTGTGCACGTGCTATCTGAGGCTCAGCGATTTCCAGGAGAGCACTATCATGCTCAAGCAGATCAAGGGCCTTCACCATGTCACCTCGCTGGCCTCGGGCGCGGTCGAGAACAACGCCTTCTTCACCCACGGGCTGGGCCTGCGGCGCGTCAAGAAGACCGTCAATTTCGATGCGCCCGACGTCTATCACCTTTACTACGGCGACGAGACGGGTTCGCCGGGAACGGTGATGACCTACTTCCCCTTCCCGATGGCCGCACGCGGTCGCAAGGGCGCGGGCGAGGTCGGGACGACCGCCTTCTCGGTGCCCGCGGACAGCCTGCCGGCCTGGGCTGAACGACTGTCCGCCCTCGGGGTCGAGGGCATGGCCAGCGGCACGCGTTTCGGCGACCCGGTCCTTGCGTTCGAAGGGCCCGACGGCGACGGTTTCGCCCTTGTCGGCACGACGGATGACCCGCGCGCGCCCTGGACCGGCAACGGTGTCGGCGAAGACATGGCGATCCGTGGCTTTCACTCGGCCGCCATGCGGCTGCGCGACGCTGGCGCCACGGCCGAGCTTCTGCGTTTCATGGGCTATGACGAGATCGACCGCGATGGGGCGGTGACGCGTTTCGCCGTGGCCGGGGGCAACGGCGCCGATGTCATCGACATCGAGACGGTGTCGGGCGCCCCCCACGCGGGACAGGGCGCTGGGTCGGTGCATCACATCGCCTTCGCCGTCGAGAACCGCGCCCGGCAGCTTGAGGTCCGCGAGGCGCTGATGGACACCGGCTGGCAGGTCACGCCGGTGATCGACAGAGACTATTTCTGGGCGATCTACTTCCGCACGCCCGGCGGTGTGCTGTTCGAGGTGGCCACGAACGAACCCGGCTTCGACCGCGACGAGGACACCGCGCATCTGGGCGAGGCGCTGAAGCTTCCCGCGCAGCACGCCCACCTGCGCGAACGGCTCGAGCGTTATCTTGAACCCATCGGAGACTGACATGTCCTATGTCGCACGGCGGACGGACGGGCGCGACGGGGCGCCCCTGTTCCTGACCTTCCACGGGACCGGCGGGTCCGAGGACCAGTTCCACGGGCTTGCCGAGCAGCTTCTGCCGGGGGCGCATGTCGTGTCGCCCCGCGGCGACGTCTCCGAGATGGGCGCCGCGCGCTTCTTCCGCCGGACCGGCGAAGGCGTCTACGACATGGACGACCTGGCCCGGCGGACCAAGGCGATGGCCGCGTTCATCGCCGCCGAGAAGACGCGAACAGGGGCCGGGCGGGTCCTTGCCCTGGGCTATTCGAATGGCGCGAACATCCTTGCCGCGGTGGCCTTTCTGCACCCCGACCTTGTCGACGACCTCGTGCTGATGCACCCGCTCATCCCGTGGACGCCCGCGCCGCAGCCGGGCCTTTCGGGGCGGCGTGTCCATGTCACGGCGGGCGAGCGTGACCCGATCTGCCCGGCGCCGCTGACGCAGGCGCTTGTTGCCTACCTGTTGGCACAGAAGGCCGCGGTCTCCACTTTCTGGCATCCCGGCGGGCACGAGATCCGGCAGGAAGAACTTGGGTCGATCCAGCGGTTCCTGACGCCTTCGGCCCCCTGATCCGGCACGAAAAGACCCCGCCGCGACCCGCGGGCGGTCAAATTCACGCCACGACTCGGGTGCATCGTGCTATCGTTCACAGTGCTGCCAGTGGTGTGTGTCATGGTCTTTTTCGTGTTTGTGTTCGGGGTCCTTGCCGGCATGGCGATTGCCGCCCTGATCTGGATCGGCGCCTCGACCGCCGTCCTGGTCGTCGGTCTGGCGTTTCTTCTTCTGCTTTGCGGTCTTCTGAGTTCGACCCTTGCGCTGCTTGTCGCGGCGCCGGATGGCCGGGACGACGAAGCGACGGCGGGACCGGTCAGAACGGGCAGGGTGCGCTGAACCCGATCCCGGCGCCGCCATCCGGGTGCCGGATTCGCAACGCTTCGGCGTGAAGCATCAGGCGCGGGAATTCCCGCGCCGGGCCTGTCGCATAGAACGGATCGCCAAGGATCGGGTGCCCGATCTCGGTCATGTGGACGCGCAGTTGATGCGACCGCCCGGTGTGGGGGTAAAGGCGCACGCGGGTCGTCCCGTCTTCGACCCGGACCACGCGCCAGTCCGTCCGGGCGGCCCGACCGGTTTCGAAATCGACCTTCTGCCTGGGCCGGTTCGGCCAGTCGACGATCAGAGGCAGGTCGATGGTGCCGGCCCGATCCGCCACCTCGCCCCAGACGCGGGCGACGTAGGTCTTCCTGACGTGCCGTCGTTCGAACTGCAGGCCAAGATGGCGCTGGGCGCGGGGTGTCAGGGCGAAGATCATCACACCCGAGGTGTCCCGGTCGAGGCGGTGAACCAGAAGCGCCCCGGGGACGGCGGCCTGCACGCGCGTCAGCAGGCAGTCGGCAAGGTCCTCGCCCTTCCCCGGAACAGACAGCAGACCCTCTGGCTTGTTGACCACGAGGATCTCGTGGTCCTTGTGCAGGATCGTCAGCGGCGTCTTTGGCGGATCGTAGGCGCCGGTCATCCCAGCCGTCCGAAAGTGGCGGTCAGGATCGCTTCGAGGCCCCGCGCGTCGGTGTCGTCGAAGGCGGCGGGCAGGTCGCTGTCGATGTCGAGGACGCCGATCAGGCGGCCCTGGCGGTCATGGACCGGCAGGACGATCTCGGACCGTGTCGAAGACGAGCAGGCGATATGGCCCGGGAAAGCCTCGACATCGGGAACGATCTGGACCTGGCCCGTGCGCGCCGCCGCGCCGCAGACGCCACGGTCGAAGGGAATGACGAGACAGCCGTGTCCGCCCTGGTAGGGTCCGATCTTCAGCAGGCCCGGTTCGGTCACGCGATAGAAGCCGGTCCAGTCGAAGCGGTCATCGGCGTGGTGCACCTCGCACGCGACCGTGGCCATGAGGGACACGGCATCGGTTTCGCCTTCGGTCAGAGCGGCGACGGTGGCCGCAAGGGTGGTGTAGTCTGCGCGCATGGCCATCCTTGAAAGAAAGGGGGGCTGTCTGCCCCCTCTTGCCCCGGGTTCCGGGGCAATTCACCCCCGAAGGTATTTTTTCGCCAGAAGAAGACCGGGCAGGGTCTAGGGCCTTTCGATCGCGATGGCCATGCCTTCGCCCCCGCCGATGCAGATCGCGGCGACGCCGCGCCGCAGCCCGTGACGTTCAAGCGCGTTGAGAAGGGTCACGATGATGCGCGCGCCCGAGGCGCCGATCGGGTGGCCAAGGGCGCAGGCGCCGCCGTGGACGTTCATCCGGTCGTGCGGCACGTCGAGTTCGCGCATGAACGCCATGGGGACGACGGCGAAGGCCTCGTTCACTTCCCACAGGTCGACGTCGGCGACGCGCCAGCCCAGGCGATCGAGCAGCGTCCGTGCGGCCGGGACCGGCGCGGTGGGAAAGAGCGCCGGCGCCTGGGCATGGCTGGCGTGGCCGAGAATCCGGGCGCGGGGCTGAAGGCCCTGTGCCTCGATCGCGGCTGTCGAAGCAAGGACGAGCGCCGCCGCGCCATCCGAGATCGACGAGGAATTGGCCGCGGTGACCGTTCCGCCTTCGCGGAAGACCGGCCTGAGGTCGGGGATCCGTTCGGGCCGCGCCTTGGCCGGCTGCTCGTCGGCCGAGACCGTCACCCCCGCCTTGCGTCCGCCCAACGCAACAGGGGCGATTTCGGCCGCGAAGGCGCCCGAGGCCTGTGCGTCGCGCGCGCGGCGAAGCGAGGCCAGCGCATAGTCGTCCTGGGCGGCGCGGGTGAACTGGAACGCCTCGGCGCAATCCTCGGCGAAGGTGCCCATGAGCCGGCCCTTGTCGTAGGCGTCTTCGAGCCCGTCGAGGAACATGTGGTCGATGGCCTGGGCATGGCCGAGGCGCGCGCCGCCACGCATCTTCGGCAGCAGGTAGGGCGCGCGGGTCATGCTTTCCATGCCGCCGGCGACCACGATGCCGGCTTGCCCCAACGCGATCTGGTCGGCCGCCAGCGCCGCTGTCTTGAGCCCCGATCCGCACATCTTGTTGATGGTGGTGGCCGGCACCCCGTCGCCGAGGCCGGCCGCGAAACCGGCCTGCCGGGCCGGGGCCTGCCCCTGGCCGGCGGGCAGGACGCAGCCCATCAGAAGGTCCTCGACCAAAGCGGGGTCGACACCCGCGTTCGCCAGCGCGGCCGAGATCGCCACGCCGCCGAGGGCCGCCGCCTCGAGATCGGCGAAGTCGCCCTGAAATCCGCCGATGGGTGTGCGCGCCGCCCCCGTGATCCAGACCCCCGTCATGCGCTGTCCCTTCGATGCGATCGCCCCTGCTTACCGAATGCTAACGACTGGCGTCTAGCGTTGCCGCGATCGGATCGGCGAAGGGACCGGAGATGCAGTTGGATGCCATGCCGCGCGGGCGCGATCTTCTGGTGGCGGTGCGCGAAGACAGGATCGACGCCGCCGTCGCGGTGCAGTTCAAGGACGCGATGCGTCAGGTGACGGAGGGTGGCCCCGCACGGGTGGTGCTCGACCTGTCGCAGGTCGGCTTTCTCGACAGCAGCGGGCTGGGCGCCCTTGTCGCGGCCATGAAGGTGCTTGGTCCGTCCCGGCGGCTTGATCTGATGGCCCCGACGCCCGCGGTCCAGAAGGTCTTTCGCCTGACGCGCATGGATACCGTCTTTGCGATCTTCCCTGACGAGGACAGCGCCTTCGGGATCGGGGACCTTGCCCATGCCGGATGATCGGCCGGTCTTCCGCCAGTCGATCGACGCCACGCACGAAGAGGTGCGCAGCGCGCTTTCGGGCATGATCCGTGCGATGTCGCCGCTCGAGCTGTCGCAAGAGGAAAGCGGGTCGGTCGAACTTGTCGTGGCCGAGGCGCTGAACAACATCGTCGAACACGCCTACGTCGGGGTGAAGCCCGGGCGCATCGACATCTCGGTGGTCGCCGCGTGCGACGGGTTGCACTGCTGCCTGCGCGATTCGGGAAGCCCCATGCCGGATGGCCGGCCGCCGATCGGGGCCTATGCCGGCCCGGCCCCCGTGCTTGATGATCAGCCCGAGGGCGGATTCGGGTGGTTCCTGATCCGAAGCCTTGCACGCGAGCTCGACTATCGCCGGGCCGATGATCAGAACGTGCTAACCTTCCGGATCGCCGTCCGGGGGCACTCGGCAGCCGCGTGATCCAGTGTGAGCCCTCCGCACCCACTGCCCCGAAAATGCCTTATTGCGACCCAACGTCGGCCTGAAAGGTCGGCGATCTTGATCGGGTAGCTGCAAACGGCTTCCCTCGGCGCCGCGTGTTAACAGCCCCCACCCAGTGCGCGGCGCCGAGGTTTATCTCCCCGAGGAAAAGACAGGTCACGCCGGCACGTTGCGTTCGTCGATTGGCAACGGCGCGCCCCGGCGATAGCTTTCGTCGCAAGACGAAAGGGATCCCTGTCATGCGCGATTTCCACCTGCCCGGCCGATCGCCGGTTCTTGCCACTAACGCAATGGCGGCGACGTCCCACCCCCTGGCCACGCTGGTCGCGGTCGAGACGCTAAAGGCCGGTGGCAACGCCATGGACGCGGCCATTGCGGCGGCACTTCTTCAGGGCATCGCCGAGCCGCAGATGACCGGAATCGGCGGCGATTGCTTCGTTCTGTTCACCCCGCCGGGGGAAGAGCGCGTGCTGGCCATGAATGGCTCGGGCCGCGCGCCGGCTGCGCTGAACGCCGAGGCGATTCGGGCCGCCGGCCATTCCCGGATGCCCGAGGGCGGGGCAGTGCCCGTCACCATTCCCGGCGCCATCGACGCGTTCTGTCGCCTTCTTGACGACTGGGGCCGGCTTGGTCGGGACCGCGTCTTCGCCCCCGTCATCCGGTATGCCGAAGACGGGATCCCCATCGCCCCGCGCGTGGCCTTCGATCTGGCCGAAGACAGCGAGGTCCTTGTCGGACGTGCCCGCGACCTGTTCCTGAACGCCGGCCGCCCCTTCGCCGTGGGCGAGGTCTTTCGCGCCCCCGGCCAAGCCGAGGTCCTGCGGCGCGTGGCAGCGCACGGCGCGCCTGCCTTCTACGAGGGCGAGGTGGCCGACGACATGGTCGCGAGCCTGCGCGCCCACGGCGGCGTCCACACCGCCGAGGATTTCGCGGCGACGGCCTGCGACTATACCGAACCGGTCAGCGGCGACTATCGTGGGGTCGATCTGGTCGAACATCCACCGAACGGGCAGGGCGCGACGGCGATCCTGATGGCGAAGATCCTCTCGCATTTCGACCTGGCCGCGATGGACCCGTTCGGGCCCGCGCGCGCCCATCTCGAGGCCGAGGCCGCGAAACTGGCCTATGACGCCCGCAACCGCTTCATCGCCGACCCGGACCATACGACGCGGCTTGCCCACATGCTTGCGCCGGAAACCGCCGCGCGGCTAGCCGGGCTGATCAGCCCGACCCGCGTCATCGCCGACCCAAGAGCGGTGACCGAGACGGTGCACAAGGACACGATCTATCTGACGGTGGTCGATGCCGACGGGATGAAGGTGTCGCTGATCTACTCGATCTATTCGGGCTTCGGCTCGGGCGTGGCGTCCAAGAAGTTCGGCATCCTGTTCCAGAACCGTGGCGCGGGCTTCACGCTGGAACCGGGCCATCCCAACGAGGCCGGCGGCGGCAAGCGACCGATGCACACGATCATACCCGCCATGCTGCGGGAAGGCGGGCGGGTGACCCTGCCCTTCGGCGTGATGGGCGGCGGCTATCAGCCCAACGGCCACGCGCGGGTGCTTACGAACCTCGTCGATTACGGGCTTGACCTCCAGACGGCGATCGACGCGCCGCGCAGCTTCTGGAGTGACGGGCAGCTTGCGCTTGAACGCGGCTACCGACCCGAAGTGCGTCAGGCGCTGTCCGACCTTGGACACAAGGTCGTCACGCCCGAGACGCCCATCGGCGGCGCGCAGGCGATCCGGATCGACCATGACAGGGGTGTGCTTGAAGGGGCGTCGGACCCGCGCAAGGACGGGCTGGCGCTGGGCTACTAGGGCGCGGCGTCAGTTCAACTGGACCGACAGCGGATAGTGGCCATCCTGGAAATCGCCGAAGAGGTCGGGCAGGTCGGGATGATCGACCGGCTCGCCGGAATAGTCGGCGACAAGGTTCTGTTCCGAGACGTAGGCGACGTAGTAGCTTTGATCGTTCTCGGCCAGAAGATGGTAGAACGGCTGGTCTTTCGCGGGGCGGCTTTCCTCGGGAATTGCGTCGTACCACTCTTCGGTATTCGAGAAGATTGCGTCGACGTCGAAGACGACCCCCCGGAAGGGATGCTTCCGGTGACGGACCACCTGGCCCAATGAATACTTCGCACGCGTCTTCAGCATGGCATTACCCCCGTAGTGTCGTTAGTAGTCCCGCGACCGGGTTCATGTCCATGCGCGGGCCCGAATTTCCGGGAAACAGACTGTGAACCTTGGCCTTACAGTTCTTGAAGTCGTGGCGCCGGTCTTCCTTCTGGCCGGCATCGGCTTCGTCTGGGTGCGCCTCGGATTCGAGTATCGAATCCGATTCGTGACCCAGCTGTCGATGACCCTGGGCGTGCCCGCTCTGATCTTTACCGCGCTGATGACCACCGAAATCGCGCCCTCGGCCTTGTCGGCGGTGTCGCTGGCGGCGCTTCTTTCCTATGCGGCGATCACGCTGGCGATGTGGGTCGTCGTCCGCCTCTGGCGGCTCGAGGTGCGAACCTATCTCGCGCCGCTCGTTTATGGGAACACCGGAAACGTGGGGCTGCCGCTTGCGCTGTTCGCCTTTGGCGACCAGGGGCTTGGCTTCGCCGTCGTCATCTTCGCGATCATGGCGGTCTATTCCTTCACCTTCGGCATCTGGCTTGTCGCGGGCGGCGGATCGCCCCTGAAGGTGGTGCGCGAACCGATGGTGGCGGCCACGCTTCTGGGGCTTCTCTTCCTTTGGCAGGGATGGACGACGCCCACGTTCCTGACCAACACGCTGTCGCTGATCGGCCAGTTGGCGATCCCGCTTATGCTGATCACCCTTGGTGTCGCCGTGGCGCGGTTGGCGCCGACCCGGCTTGGGCCTGCGGCCGCGCTTTCGCTTCTCAAGGCGGGCGTCTGCATCGGGATCGGCTGGGTCATCGGACGCTGGTTCGACCTTGACCCGGTCCCTTTCGCTGTCCTCATGATGCAGCTTGCGACGCCGGTCGCCGTCACCTCGTACCTGATCGCCGAGAAGTACGGCGCCGATGCCGATGCGGTGGCCGGGCTTGTTGTCGTCTCGACCCTGCTGTCGGTCGCGGTTCTGCCGGGGCTCATCGCATTCGTGATCGCCTAGCGACGCTTTTGCCCGTTTTCCCCGCGCCTCAGTTGCGCTAGAGTGCCTCCAAGAAAAAGAATGTTCGAGCGAGAGGCAGATGAGCAGACCCCTGCGCGCTCTTATCCTTGTGCTGTTCGTGTCGGCTTGCGGCGCGCGATATGACTCGCCCCCGCGCAACCTCGACGACGCCTGCAGCATCGTGAGCCAGCGCCCGACCTACCTGCGCGACATGCAGCGGACCGAGCGCCGCTGGGGCGTGCCCGTTTCCGTGCAGATGGCTACCATCCACCAGGAAAGCAAGTTCGACGCCGATGCCCGGACGCCGTTCCGCTATGCCATGGGCATCATCCCGATGGGCCGCCAGTCGTCGGCCTTCGGCTATAGCCAGGCGCTGGACGGAACCTGGGAGGAATACCTGGCCGAATCCGGGAACCGCCGCGCCAAGCGCGACAACTTCCGCGACGCGACGGACTTCATGGGCTGGTACATGCACAAGACGAACGAGAGCCTGGGCATCTCGAAGGCCGACGCGCGCAACCAGTACCTGGCCTATCACGAAGGGCGTTCGGGTTATGCGCGCGGCAGCTACAACGCGAAGCCCTGGCTTCTGAGGGTGTCCGACAGCGTCGCCTCGCGGGCGCAGATGTACGACGCGCAGCTTCGGGCCTGCGGCAAGATCTAGCGCGGTCAGCGACTCCGCCGCTGCGTCTCGAGCGTGATGTTGAACAGCGAGGCGGCAAGATCGCCGCCAGCCTTCATGTCGCGCAGGATGATCGTGGTGCGCGCGCCCGACCCGTCGACCACGACCCATTGGCGCAGCTCGACCGGGTTGTCGGTGAAGTTCAGCTCGATCCGGCCATATTCGGGATGCTCGGGGTCCTGCGCCACGACCGTGGTCGCGGTGCCGTCGTAGGTATGGCCCACGACCATGTTCCGCCGCGCCAGATCGACGTTCTGTTCAAGGATGATCGACAGCGGCGTGCGGGCAAGCGGGTATTGCTCGGGCCGGCCAAGGTTCGACTTCGCGTCGAAGATCGCGACCTGCCCGCCGCCCGCCATGACCAGCGCCGCTTCCGGCGGATCGTATTCGAAGCGCGCGCGCCCGGGCCGCCTGATGAAGACGCGCCCGGTCGAGATCGTCCCGTCGGGGTTGATCTGGGTGAAGCCGGCCTCGACGGTCTGAAGGCCGTTCAGATAGGCCGAGATGCGGTTCAGCGGAATTTGCGCCGCCTGCGCCGGAAGGGCGGCCGCCGTCAGGGCAAGGGCCGTGCCGGTCATGAGAAACGTGCGTCGGTTCATTGTCTGCCTCTCTGGTGCACTCCGATATAGAGCCAGATCGGCGCGGCTGCCATTGCCATGCAATAACAGCCGCGTGTCATCGCCCGTCAGCCCTGTTCGGGCACCAGGATCTCGCGCTTGCCGACGTGGTTGGCGCGGCTGACGACGCCTTCCTCTTCCATCTGCTCGACCAGGCGTGCGGCCTTGTTATAGCCGATGGCCAGCTTGCGCTGGATATACGAGGTCGAGCACTTGCGGTCCTTGATGACGATGGCCACCGCCTGATCGTACAGCGCATCGTCGCCGTCGGAGGCGCCGCCCAGACCAAGGACAAGGTCGATGTCGCTTTCGCGGTCGTCGTCGGGTCCTTCCAGAACGCTGGTCACATATTCCGGCGCGCCGTAGGATTTCAGGTGGTTCACGATCTCCTCGACTTCTTCGTCGCTGACGAAGGGGCCGTGGACGCGGGTTATCCGGCTGCCGCCAGCCATGAAAAGCATGTCGCCCATGCCCAGAAGTTGCTCGGCGCCCTGTTCGCCAAGGATCGTTCGGCTATCGATCTTCGATGTCACCTGAAACGAGATCCGGGTGGGGAAGTTCGCCTTGATCGTGCCCGTAATGACGTCGACCGAGGGGCGCTGCGTCGCCATGATCAGGTGGATCCCCGAAGCCCGCGCCATCTGCGCCAGGCGCTGGATGCAGGCCTCGATCTCCTTGCCGGCGACCATCATCAGGTCGGCCATCTCGTCGACGATGACGACGATGTAGGGCAGGAGCTCGGGCGCGAATTCCTCGGTCTCGAACACCGGTTCGCCGGTCTCGTCGTCGAAGCCGGTCTGGACCGTCCGCTTGAACAGTTCGCCCTTCTCGAGCGCCTCGCGCACACGGCCATTGTAGCCTTCGATGTTGCGCACGCCCATCTTCGACATCTTGCGATAGCGGTCTTCCATCTCGCCCACGACCCATTTCAGGGCGACGACCGCCTTCTTGGGGTCCGTGACGACGGGCGACAGAAGATGCGGGATGCCGTCATAGACGCTGAGTTCCAGCATCTTGGGGTCGATCATGATCAGCCGGCATTCCTCGGGCGTGAGCTTGTAGAGAAGGCTCAGGATCATCGTGTTGATCGCAACCGACTTGCCCGAGCCGGTGGTCCCGGCGATCAGCAGGTGGGGCATCTTCGCCAGGTTCGCGACCACCGGATCGCCCGAGATGTCCTTGCCCAGGGCAAGCGGCAGGCGGTGGTTGGCGTCGCCATAGTCGCGGGCCGACAGAATTTCGCGCAGGACGACCTTCTCGCGCTTTTCGTTCGGAAGCTCGATCCCGATCACGGACCGGCCCGGCACGGTCGAGACACGGGCCGACAGCGCCGACATCGACCGCGCGATGTCGTCGGCAAGGCCGATCACGCGGCTGGCCTTGAGGCCGGGCGCGGGTTCAAGTTCGTACATGGTGACGACCGGGCCGGGACGGACGCTTACGATCTCGCCCTTCACGCCGTAGTCGTCGAGGACGTTCTCGAGCATGCGCGCGTTCTCTTCCAGCGCTTCGTCGGACAGCTGGTGGCGCTCGATCCGGTCGGGGCTTGCCAGCAGGCTGAGCGGCGGCGTCTCGTAGGCCGGCGCCTTGTCGTCAAAGCGCAGAGCGGGCTGCGCCTCGGCCCGCGCCTGGCGCGAGGGTTGCAGGGGCTTGCGCGCGGCGTGCTGCACGACGCTGCCTTCCGTGGGGATCAGCCGACCGGTCTCGAACATCGGCATCGCGCCGGGGCGGATCGGCTCGGGTTCGACAAGTTCGGGTTCGGGCAGTTCCACGTCGGCGAAAAGCGCCTCGTCGTCCGCGGCGAAGGGCGGCGTCGCAAGGGTCCGCGCGGTGTCGAGGATCATGGGCTTCGGCCCCCGGGGGTGGCGGGCGGCCGTCACCGGCGGTTCCGCGCGACCCACCGTGGCAACGGGTTCGCGGCTGCGATTACGGATGATGTCGGCGATACGCGCCTTGATCCGGTCGTCCTCGCCGGCGGCGTCCTCGCCCGCGCCGACGGGGGCGGCGGCGGCCTCGGCCTTGCGGGCGATCAGCGGCGACATGCGGGCCAGAAGGCCGGGTTTTGCCGGCGCGGTTTCGGCGGTGCCGGCCACCGGCGGCTCGCGCCGCAGGCGCAGGCCCTTGGGGGCGGCGAAGGGCGCGGCCTCGAAGGCCTGTTCCTCGGCCCGCGCGGCCCGTTCGGCGCGGCGTGCCCGGGCGTTGCCCGCCGAGGTCATCCCGGCTCGGATCGCCCAGACGACAAGCGCCACGAGACGGTCGTAAAGCATCACCGTCCCGCGCAGCAGGAACAGTCCGAAGCCGCGCATTTCGGCCATTGTCGCGCCCAGGACGAACAGAAGCATCGCCATCGCGCCGAAGAACATGAAGAACGACAGCACCTTCAGCCCCAGCGTCGCCTGCACCGGCACCACGCCCAGGATCGCCCCCAGCACCGTGTCACCGAAAAGCCCGCCAAGACCGAAGGAATGGCCCCAGTCGGCGCCGGGCACATGGGTCGAGGCATAGACCGACGCCAAAGCCACGGCGATTGGCGCGAAGATGATGCGCGACAGAAGCCGGTCTTCGCCGACATGTGCCAGAAGCCGCGCGCCCCACAGCGTGAAGATCGCGGCGATGGTCCAGCTTGCGTAGCCCACGATGACGAAAAGCGGCGAGGCGATCGACGCCCCGAACCGGCCCAGCAGGTTGCGCGCGGGTTCGTCGGTGGCCGACAGCCAGCTGGGATCGGTGGGCGAATACGAGGCAACCACCATCGCCGTCGCGATCCCGAGGCAGAGAAGCGCAAGCCCCAGAAGTTCGGTCGCGCGCCGCTCGAGGACGGCCTGCGTGTCGCGATCGAAAAGCGGGTCTCTCTGCCGTGCCTGATACGCCATGTCTACGTGTCCCTCGTATGGTAGAGGCAGTCGCGGATCGCGGTCAGTCCGCGCTGCATTTCTTCTTCTTCGGCGACCATCGCCACGCGGATATAGCCGTGGCCCGGGTTCACGCCGTCGACGTCGCGCGAAAGATAGGCGCCGGGCAGAACCCGAACGCCGGTCTGGCGCCAGAGCTTCAGGGCCGCGGCTTCGCCATCCTCGACCGGAAGCCACAGGAAGAACCCTGCGTCGGGCACCTCGATCTGGGGGTGCCCGGCGAAGACGTCTTGGGCGATCGCGTACTTGCGCCGATAAAGCGTCCGGCTTTCATCCACATGAGCTTCGTCCGCCCAGACCCGCTCGGCCGCGTGCTGAAGCGGCAGCGGCAGGGGCGCGCCGGCGTAGGCACGCAACTGGCGGATCGCGGCGATCGACCTTGGTCCGCCGGCGGCGAAGCCCGACCGCAGTCCGGGCAGGTTCGACCGCTTCGACAGCGAATGGAAGATCACCACGCGCTCGGGGTCGGCGCCCATGGCGCGGGCGACCTGAAGCGCGCCGGGCGGCGGGTCGTCGCGATAGACCTCGGAATAGCATTCGTCGGCGAAGATGCGGAAATCATGCTTCTCGGCCAGCGCAATCAGACGGCGCCAGTAGGCCCCGTCCGCGACCGCGCCCTGCGGGTTCGCGGGCGAGCAGAGAAAGGCGATCGCCACGCGGTCAAGGATTTCGGCCGGCAACGCGGCGTAGTCGGGAAGGTGTCCGGTCTCGGTCGTCGCCGGCACATAGACGGCCTCGGCCCCCAGGGTCAGGGCCGCCACGGCATAGACCTGATAGAAGGGGTTGGGCGTCAGGATCACGGGTTTGCGCCCGCGCACGGTTTCCGGGCACAGCGCGATGGCGGCGTTGAACAGCCCCTCGCGCGTGCCGTTGAGCACTGTCACGTCCGTTGCCGGGTCGACCGTGACCCCGTAGCGACGCTGCAGCCAGGCGGCGATGGCCGCCAGAAGCGCGGGCGTCCCCTCGTTCGGCGGATACTTCCCGAAGCCGTCGGCGTGGCTCGCGATCTCGTCCAGGATCCAGCGCGGGAAGGGATGGCGCGGCTCGCCGATGGTCATCTGGATGACGTCCCCGCCCGGCGCATGGGCGTCAAGCAACCTCCGCAGACGCGGAAAGGCATACTCCGGCAGGTGTGAAAACCGCTCAGGAAACGTCATTACTGCCTCGATGACGGGGTCGTGCCGCCCCGTTTGACTGGATTCTAACCCGAAGCGCGCGCGCCGGTCCAGATTCATGCCGCGATTGCCGGAGCTTGCGGGAATCTGTGGCTTTTAGGTCAACGCCCGCTCGATGGCCGCCGAAAGCCTGAGCAACCGCCTTTCGCTGTCCGGCGGTGTCTGGACAAGCAGGCCGCAGGACGGCGTTCCGGTGGGCAGCGTGACCCCCGGAAGTCCCATCAGGTTGCCGATGCGGGTATTGCGCAGGGTCAGCAGGTTGCGCTCGGTGAAATGGGCCGGGTCGGACAGCAGGCGTTCGGCGTTCGGCGGCAGGATCGCACAGGTCGGCAAGAGAACGGCGTCGTAGCCCGCCGTCGCGGCAAGATAGTCCGTCCGAAGCCGGTCGAGCCTGTGCCAGGCCGCGACGTAGTCTGCGCCAGAGAACACGGCCCCGCCGCGGAAGCGCTCGCGGATCGGGGCAAACATGACCTCGGGGTTCGCCTCTATGGTGTCCTTCCACGTCCCGTAGGCTTCGGTCGCGAAAAGGATCGGGGCAAGGTCCATGGCGTCGGCCACGGCCGGCACGTCGCCCGTCTCTATCGTTGCGCCCGCTGCGGACAGGCGGGCAAGCGCCGCTTCGAAGGCGGCTCCGGGGGCGTCCTCGACCGCGTCAAGCGCCACAGTGCGCAGCGCAAGCAGGCGCCGCCCCGCAGGATCGGCCCCGCCGAGGTCCGCTGGGGTGCGGCCTTCGAGGGCGGCAAGAAGCAGGGCCGCATCCTCGACCGTGCGGCACAGCGGACCCACGGTATCGAAGCGCGCGCACAGCGGCACGACGCCCTCCAGCGACAGGCGCCCGGGCGTGGTCTTCAGCCCGACAAGGTCGTTCCAGGCCGAGGGCACGCGCACCGACCCGCCCGTATCCGACCCGATGCCCGCAGCGGCAAGGCCGAAGGCGACCGAGGTCGCCGCGCCTGACGACGAGCCGCCCGAAACCGCATCCGCGTCGTTCACGCAGGGCGGCGAGGCGGTGACGGGGTTCAGGCCCAGGCCGGAAAAGGCAAGTTCCGTCATGTGGGTCTTGCCAAGGCAGACAAGACCTGCGGCGGTCGCGTTCGAAAGGACGCGGGCATCACGATCCGGCGTCCGTCCCGCAAGCAGTGCGGACCCGGCCTCGGTCGGGGTTCCGGCCGTGTCGAAGAGGTCCTTCCAGGACACCGGCACCCCATCGAGAACGGAGCGCCGCTGACCAAGCTTCGCGCGGCGCGCGGCTGCCTCGGCCTCGGACCGGGCGCGGTCGGGGGTGGTACGGGCATAGATGCGTGGCGCCACCGGATGGGCGGCGATCGCGTCGAGATGGGTCTCGGTCAGCGCGACGGGGTCGATCCGCCCCGCGCCGATGTCGCGGCCCAGCGACGCGGCGCTTCTTGAAAGCCAGTCCTGCGACATCTTCGTACCTCCGTCATCGGCGCGACCGTAACGTCGGGCGGGCACATGGACAATGCCGGCCGGGGGGGCATATTGGCACCCATGAGCGACAAGACCGATATCCTGATCGCGGGCGGCGGCCTTAACGGCACGGCGCTGGCGATTGCGCTGGGCCGGGCCGGACTTCGGGTGACTCTGGTCGATCCGCTGCCGGCCGAAACCCGAGGCGATCGGGCCTTCGACGGGCGGGGGTATGCGCTGGCGCTGTCCTCGCAGCGGCTGCTTGCGGCGATCGGCGTCTGGCGCGAGGTCGCCGCGCAAAGCCAGCCCATCCTGCACATCACCGTCAGCGACGGCCGCGCCGGCGAAGGGGCCTCGCCGCTTGCGCTCGAGTTCGATCACGCCGAGATCGAGGAAGCCCCGATGGGCCACATGGTCGAGGATCGGGTCCTGCGGCCCGCGCTGCTTGCGGCCCTGGCCGGCACCGAGGGCGTGACCCATCTTCCGGGGGTGTCCGTCGCCGATCATACCGCCACGGGGCCGGATGTCGCCGTCACCTTGTCGGATGGTCGCCGGATCACGGCGGAGCTTCTGGTTGCCTGCGATGGCAAGCAAAGCCCGACCGCGACGCGGGCCGGGATCGGGCGCATGGGCTGGGCCTACGGCCAGACCGCGCTGGTCTGCGCGGTCGAGCACGACAAGCCCCATAACGGCACCGCGCACCAGTTCTTCATGCCGCCCGGCCCGCTGGCCATCCTGCCCCTGCCCGGCAACAGGTCGTCCATCGTCTGGACCGAGCGGCACGCCACGGCCGGGGCCATCGCGGGGTTGGACGACGCCGGCTATCTCGCGGCGCTGCGGCCGCGCTTCGGCGACTTCCTGGGCGAGATCCGATTGGCCGGCGCACGGTTCACCTATCCGCTCTCGCTGTCGGTCGCCGAGCGTTTCGTCGGTGATCGGCTGGCGCTGGCAGGGGATGCCGCCCATGCCGTGCATCCCATCGCCGGCCAGGGGCTGAACGCGGGGCTGAAGGATGTGGCCGCTCTTGCCGAAGTGCTGGTCGAGGCGCGGCGGCGGGGCGAGGATATCGGGCGCGTCGACGTGCTTCGACGCTATGAGCGCTGGCGACGGTTCGACACGATGACCCTTGCCATCGCCACCGACGCCTTCAACCGGCTCTTCTCGAACGACAGTTCGATTCTGCGCTTGGGGCGCGACCTTGGGCTTGGTCTTGTCGGACGCCTGCCCGGGCTGCGACGCGGGTTCATCCGCGAGGCGGCCGGCCTGACCGGCGATCTGCCGCGGCTGAGCCGGGGATTGCCGCTTTGACCCACATGCGGGCCTGATCGGCACTGGAATGCAGGATCGCCTTCGGCGAAGGTATTTGCAGCCAGAAGAAGCAGCATCGGAGCACAGCCATGGCGACCGCGCTTTTCACGCATCCCGAGTTCGACGGGCATGTGACCCCGGACGGCCACCCCGAACGCGTGGCGCGGCTCGAGGCGGTGCGCGCCGCGCTGTCGGGACCGGGTTTCAAGGCGCTGGATCGTCGCGAGGCGCCGGTCTGCGACCGGGCCGAGCTTCTGCGCGTGCACCCCGAGGCCTATGTCGCGCAGATCGAGGCCGCGATCCCCGATGCGGGGTTCGTCGCGCTTGATGCCGACACGCATGTCTCGCCCGGATCGCTTCGCGCCGCGTTGCGCGCGGTGGGCGGCTGCGTCGCGGCGGTCGACGCCGTTCTGGCGGGCGAGGTCGCGAATGCCTTCGTCGCCTGCCGCCCGCCCGGCCACCACGCCGAGACGGCGACGCCGATGGGGTTCTGCCTGTTCGGCAATGCCGCCATAGCGGCGAAGCGGGCGCTGGATCATCACGGCCTGTCGCGCGTGGCGGTGGTCGATTTCGACGTGCATCACGGCAATGGCACGCAGGCGCTTCTTTGGTCGGAGAAACGAACGCTGTTTGTCTCGTCCCATCAGTTGCCGCTTTGGCCGGGGACCGGCGACGCGCACGAAACCGGGGCCTTCGACAACGTCATCAACCTGCCGCTCGCGCCGATGACGGGCGGGGTCGAGATGCGCCGCGCCTATGACCGCGAGGTCTGGCCCGCGCTTGACGACTTCGCGCCCGAGCTTGTCATCATCTCGGCAGGCTTCGACGCCCATGCTGCCGATCCCCTTGCGAACCTTGAATGGACCGAGGCCGATTTCGCCTGGTTGACGGAAGGGCTGTGCGATCTGGCCGATACCCACGCCGGGGGGCGCGTGGTCTCGACACTCGAGGGCGGCTATGATCTGAAGGCACTGGGCGCCAGTGTCGCGGCGCATATGCAGGTCTTGATGGAGCGGGGCGGATGAGCGGAAAGCCGGTTGGCGAGATGTCCTTCGAAGACGCCATGAAGGAACTGGAGGCGGTCGTCCGGCAGCTTGAGGATGGCGACGTCGACCTTGAGAAATCCATCGCGCTTTACGAACGGGGCGCCGTGCTGAAGGCCCATTGCGAGGCCAAGCTGAAGACCGCCGAAGAGAAGGTCGAGCTGATCATGAAGTCCGACCGGGGCGAACCTTCGGGGACCCGTCCGCTCGATTCCGACTGACGTGTTCGCCGAGCGCCTGAAGGAGGCCGCCGTCCTGACCGAGGCGCGGCTGATGGCGGCGATGGCCGACATGGGCGACCTGCCGGTCGTGGCCGCCATGCGCTATGCCGTTCAAGGGGGCAAGGGCCTGCGGGCCTTTCTTGTGGTCGAGGGCGCCCGGCTTCACGGCGTGCCGGCGGCCCGGGCGGCCCATGCGGCTGCCGCGATCGAGGCGCTTCACGCCTATTCGCTGGTGCATGACGATCTTCCCTGCATGGACGACGACGATCTGAGGCGCGGCCAGCCCACCGTTCACGTGACATGGGACGAGGCGACGGCGGTTCTTGCCGGCGACGCGCTTCAGACGCTGGCCTTCGCGCTTGTCTCGGATCCCGCCGTCGGGCCGTCCGAGGTGGCGGCAGATCTGGTGCGCAGCCTGGCACAGGCGGCGGGCGCGGCAGGCATGGTGGGCGGTCAGGCGCTGGACATCGCCGCCGAGACGGCGGGGCGGCCGCTGACCCTTGACGAGATCACGGCGCTTCAGGCCAAGAAGACCGGCGCGCTGATCGAATGGGCCGGATGTGCCGGGCCCCGGATGGCGCGGGCCGATGTGGCCCCGATGGCGGCCTATGCCAGGGCGCTGGGGCTGGCCTTCCAGATCGCCGACGACATCCTTGACGTCGAGGGCGACGTCGCGAAGGCGGGCAAGCGCCTGCAGAAGGATGCCGAGGCCGGAAAGGCCACCTTCGTGTCGCTGCTTGGCCTGGAGGGGGCGAAGGCACGTGCCCGCGACCTTGTGACCGAGGCAGAAACCGCCCTTGCGCCCTATGGTTCGGACGCGGAAAACTTGCGGGAGGCGGCGCGCTTCGTTATCTCGCGCGAATTCTGAGATCCGATCACCGACCCGGCAAGAAGGCAGGCATGTCCGACCGACCCAAGACCCCGATCCTTGACCGCGTGTCCACGCCCGCCGACATGAAACGGTTGAGCGACGCCGAGTTGCGCGCCCTGGCCGACGAGCTGCGTGCCGAGACGATCAGCGCGGTCAGCGTGACCGGCGGGCATCTGGGCGCGGGGCTTGGGGTCGTGGAACTGACCGTCGCGCTTCATGCCATCTTCGATGCGCCGCGCGACAAGATCATCTGGGACGTGGGCCACCAGTGCTATCCGCACAAGATCCTGACGGGGCGGCGCGACCGCATCCGCACGCTGCGCCAGAAGGACGGGCTGAGCGGGTTCACCAAGCGGTCCGAAAGCCCCTATGATCCCTTCGGGGCGGCGCATTCGTCGACCTCGATCTCGGCCGCTCTGGGTTTCGCGGCCGCCCGCGATCTGGGCGGCGTGCCCGAGCATGGGCTGGGCGACGCCATCGCGGTGATCGGCGACGGCGCGATGAGCGCGGGCATGGCCTATGAGGCGATGAACAACGCCGGCCACCTGAAGAAGCGCCTGATCGTGATCCTGAACGACAACGAGATGTCGATCGCCCCGCCCGTGGGGGCGATGTCGTCCTATCTGTCGCGGCTTTACGCCGGGGCGCCCTTCCAGGAGCTGAAGGCGGCGGCGAAGGGGGCGGTCAGCCTTCTGCCCGAGCCCTTCCAGGAGGGCGCGCGGCGGGCGAAGGATCTGCTGAAACATTCGGTGATCGGCGGAACCCTGTTCGAGGAGCTGGGCTTTTCCTATCTCGGGCCGATCGACGGCCACGACCTGGGCCAGCTTCTGCCTGTCCTGCGCACGGTCAAGGCGCGGGCCACGGGGCCGATCCTGATCCACGTCATCACCAGGAAGGGCAAGGGCTATGCCCCGGCCGAGGCGGCGCGCGACCGCGGCCACGGCGTGGCGAAGTTCGACGTGGTGACGGGCGAGCAGAAGAAGGCCCCATCCAATGCGCCGTCCTACACCAAGGTTTTCGCGCAGACCCTGATCGACGAGGCGTCACGCGACAGCCGGATCTGCGCCGTGACGGCAGCGATGCCGGACGGCACCGGCCTGAACCTTTTCGCCGAACGCTTCCCCGACCGGTGCTTCGACGTGGGCATCGCGGAACAGCACGCCGTGACCTTTTCGGCGGGGCTTGCGGCCGGGGGGCTTCGACCCTTTTGCGCGATCTATTCGACCTTCCTTCAGCGCGGATACGACCAGGTCGTGCATGACGTGGCGATCCAGCGTCTGCCGGTGCGCTTCGCGATCGACCGCGCCGGGCTGGTGGGTGCCGATGGCGCGACCCATGCCGGGGCCTTCGACATTGCCTTTCTTGCCAATCTGCCCGGCTTCACCGTGATGGCGGCGGCCGACGAGGCCGAACTGGTGCACATGGTCGCAACCGCCGCCGCCCATGACGACGGACCCATCGCGTTCCGCTTTCCGCGCGGCGAAGGCGTGGGTGTCGAGCTGCCGTCGCGGGGCGAGGTGCTGCCCATCGGCAAGGGGCGGATTATCACCGAAGGCAACCGCGTCGCGATCCTGTCCTTCGGCACCCGCCTGGCCGAGGTTCAGGCGGCTGCCGAGTCGCTCGCCCAGCGCGGGATCACGCCGACGATCGCGGATGCGCGTTTCGCCAAGCCGCTGGACCGCGGCCTGATCCTGCGTCTTGCCGCGGGACACGAGGCGCTGATCACGATCGAGGAGGGCGCGGTGGGCGGCTTCGGCAGCCATGTCGCGCAGCTTCTGTTCGAGGAAGGCGTGATGGATCACGGCCTGCGATTCCGGTCGATGGTCCTGCCCGATACCTTCATCGACCAGGCCAGCCCCGAGGACATGTATGCCATCGCCGGCATGAACGCCCCCGACATCGAGCGCAAGGTGCTCGAGGTGCTCGGCGTGGCCGATATCGCCAGCCGCCGGGCCTAAAGCCCCTCGTCCGCCTTCACCGCGCGAAGTCCGTCGCGGTAGGTCGGGTAGAGAAGCCGCACGCCCAGTTCGTACTTGATCCGGTCGTTCCGGACCTTTTTCGATTCGGCATAGAAACTGGCGGCCATCGGGCCAAGGTCGGCCGTCTCGAACGGCACTTCGGGCGGAAGCGGCATCCCGAGAAGTCGTGCCGCCTCGGCGATGACGTCCTGCGGCGGGGCAGGGTCGTCGTCGCAGACGTTGTAGGCGCGCACCGGGTTCGGGTGGGCGATCGAGGCCGCCAGAACCTGCGCGATGTCGTCGACGTGGATCCGGCTGAACACCTGTCCGGGTTTCACGATCCGCCGTGCGGTGCCGTTCCGGACCTTCTCGAAGGGGCCGCGTCCGGGGCCATAGATCCCGGCCAGGCGGAAGATATGCAGCGGCAGGCCGGTGTCCTGCGCCAGCGCGCGCCAGGCGGTTTCGGCCGACACCCGTCGGCGGCCGCGTTCGGTTGCGGGGTGAAGCGGGGTATCCTCGTCCACCCAGTCGCCGCCGTGGTCGCCGTAGACGCCGGTGGTCGACAGATAGCCCATCCACACGACGTGGCGGGCATGGGCGGCGATCGCCTCGCCCGCGGCGCGAAGCACGGGATCGCCGTCGGCGTCCGGCGCGGCCGAGACAAGAAGATGCGTCGCTGCCCGCAGCGCGGGCTCAAGCGGCGCCCCGGGCCAGATCAGAGGCTCGGCCCCCGTCGCGGCGATCTCGTCCGCCCTGTCGGGGGTGCGCGTCGTTCCGATCACGCGCCAGCCCTGCGCAAGAAGCCGCGCGGAAAGCGCGCGGGCCGAGTAGCCATGGCCGAAGGACAGAAGCGTGCCGGTCATGGGCAGGAGATAGCCCGCCCCGGCCCCGCGCGCCACATGAAGCTTTCGCGAAATCGCCGTCACGCCCTTGCGCACGCCCGCGACTTCGGAACAATTAGTGCATGTCGGAGACCGTCAGAACCTGGGCCGAAACGGCCCCCCGCCTTGTCGCCGTTGCGGCGGGCCGCGTTCCTGCGGATCTGGTGATCCGGGGCGCAAGCTGGGTGAACGTCCACTCGCGCGAGGTGCTTGCCCGCCACGACATCGCCATCGCCGAGGGGCGTTTCGCCTATTGCGGGCCCGACGCGGGACATTGCATCGGTCCGTCGACCGAAGTGGTCGAGGCCGATGGCCTTTTCGCCATCCCGGGCCTGTGCGACGGGCACATGCACATCGAGTCGGGCATGCTGACGCCCGCCGAGTTCGCCCGCGCCGTTATCCCGCACGGCACGACGACGATGTTCGTCGACCCGCACGAGATCGCGAACGTCCTTGGCCTGCGCGGTGTGCGGCTGATGCACGACGAGGCGCTGATGCAGCCGGTCAACATCTTCACCCAGATGCCGTCCTGCGCGCCGTCGGCCCCCGGCCTCGAGACGACGGGCTTCGCGATCACCGCCGCCGACGTCGCCGAGGCGATGACCTGGCCCGGCATCATCGGTCTGGGCGAGATGATGAACTTCCCCGGCGTCGTCGCGGGCGACGCGCAGATGCTGGCCGAGATCGCCGCGACCCAGGCCGCGGGCAAGACGGTGGGCGGGCACTATGCCTCGCCCGATCTTGGTACGGCCTTCCACGCCTATGCGGCGGGCGGGCCGGCGGACGATCACGAAGGCACCCAGGAAGCCGACGCCATCGCCCGCGTCCGTCAGGGCATGCGGGCGATGCTGCGGCTGGGGTCGGCTTGGTACGATGTCGAGGCGCAGATCACAGCGGTGACGCAGCGCGGCCTTGATCCGCGCAACTTCATCCTGTGCACGGACGACTGCCATTCCGGCACGCTGGTGCACGAGGGGCACATGAACCGCGTGGTGCGCCACGCCATCGCCTGCGGCTGCGATCCGCTGATCGCGCTTCAGATGGCGACGGTGAACACCGCGACGCACTTCGGCCTTGAGCGCGAGCTTGGGTCGATCGCGCCGGGGCGGCGGGCCGACGTGGTGCTGACCTCGGATCTGAAGACGCTGCCGATCCTTCAGGTCATCGCCCGCGGCCGGACCGTGGCGCTGAACGGCGAGATTCAGGTCGATTGTCCGCACCTTGACTGGCCGGCCGACACGCGCGCGACCGTGCACCTGGGCATGCCCAAGATCGAGACGGACTTCGAGATCCCCGCCCCAGAGGGGGCGAACACCGTCACGGCGAAGGTCATCGGGGTGGTCGAGAACCAGGCCCCGACGAAGGCGCTGACGGCGCGGCTTCCGGTCGTCGATGGCGTGGTCGAGGGCGACGGCGGCGTCTGTCAGATTGCGTTGGTCGAACGTCATCAGGGCACCGGCAAGGTGGTCAACGGCTTCGTGTCGGGCTTCGGGTATCAGGGACGGATGGCCATCGCCTCGACCGTGGCGCACGACAGCCACCACATGATCGTCGTCGGCACCAGCCGCGTCGACATGGCGGCGGCCGCGAACCGGCTGGCCAAGGTCGGCGGCGGCGTCACGGTCTGGAAGGACGGGCGCGAGATCGCGCTGGTCGAGCTTCCGGTGGCGGGCCTCATGTCCGACAGCCCAGCCGCCGAGGTCGCCGCCAAGGCGCAGGCAATGGTGCGGGCGATGGCCGACTGCGGCTGCACGCTGAACAACGCCTATATGCAACATTCGCTTCTGGCGCTGGTCGTCATCCCCGAGCTTCGGATTTCCGACCTTGGCCTTGTCGACGTCACGCGCTTCGAGCTGACCGATCTTTTCGAGGACAAGACATGAACGCCCCGGACACGTCGCTGCCGATCCTGACGCCGCCGGTGCCCGAGCCAGCGGAATTCACCGACGCCGCCGCGGCGGTTGCGCGCCTGCAAGAGCTTTATGGCGCGGCCACCGGGTTTCTGCGTGCCCGTTTCGGCGAGGTCCTGGCCAAGGGCATGCCCGGTGTGCGCTACCGCGCCTACTACCCCGAGATCCGGCTGACGACGTCAAGCTTCGCGGCCGTCGACAGCCGGCTGAGCTTCGGCCACGTCGCGCAGCCCGGGACCTATACGACCACGATCACCCGGCCGGACCTTTTCGAGAACTACCTGATCCAGCAGATCGGCCTTGTCATCGAGAACCACGGCGTTCCGGTCGTGATCGGCGCTTCGTCGACGCCGATGCCGGTACACTTCGCGATGGCGGGCGATGAAAGCGTGACGGTCCCGCACGAAGGCGCGCTGGACTATACGCTGCGCGACATCTTCGACGTGCCTGACCTGTCGACCACCCATGACGACATCGTCAACGGCTTCGGCTTCACCTATCCCGACGGCTCGCACCCGCTTGCGCCGTTCACGGCACAGCGTGTCGATTATTCCCTGGCGCGGCTCAGCCACTACACGGCGACGGCGGCGCATCATTTCCAGAACCATGTTCTGTTCACGAACTACCAGTTCTACGTGGACGAGTTCGAGGCCTATGCCCGCGCCGCACTGGCCGATCCCGACAGCGGCTATACCGCCTTCGTCGGGCCCGGCAACATCGAGATCACGGATCCCAAGGCGCCGCTTCCGCTGCCCACGAAGCTGCCCCAGATGCCCACCTATCACCTCAAGCGGCCGCGAGGGGCGGGCATCACGCTGGTCAACATCGGGGTCGGTCCGTCGAACGCGAAGACCGCAACCGACCATATCGCGGTGCTTCGGCCGCATGCCTGGCTGATGGTCGGGCACTGCGCGGGGCTGCGGAACTCGCAGCGGCTGGGCGATTATGTGCTGGCCCATGCCTATCTGCGCGAGGATCACGTTCTTGATGACGACCTGCCGGTCTGGGTGCCGATCCCGGCGCTGGCCGAGATCCAGATCGCGCTCGAGACGGCGGTGGCCAGCGTGTCGGATGTCGAAGGGTTCGACATCAAGCGGATCATGCGGACGGGGACCGTCGCGACCATCGACAACAGAAACTGGGAACTGCGCGACCAGTCGGGGCCGGTGCAGCGTCTGAGCCAGTCCCGCGCCATCGCGCTTGACATGGAAAGCGCCACGATCGCGGCCAACGGTTTCCGCTTCCGGGTGCCCTATGGCACCTTGCTGTGCGTCTCCGACAAGCCGCTGCATGGCGAGTTGAAGCTGCCCGGGATGGCGTCGGATTTCTACCGCACCCAGGTCACGCGGCACCTTCTGATCGGCATTCGGGCAATGGAGCGGCTGCGCGACATGCCACTTGAACGGATCCACTCGCGCAAGCTTCGATCCTTCGAAGAGACGGCTTTCCTCTAGGTCACAGGCGAAAATCGGCAAAAAACGCCGGATTTCCGCACGGGGAAGTCCACTAATTGTTGTATGAAGCCCCAATATCCAGTTAAAAAAGGCCACCGAGCCCACAAGCACAAGGGCCAACGAGGAGACAATACATGGCAAAACCGATGACCAAGACCCAGCTCGTCGCCGCTCTGGCCGAAGAAATGGGGTCGGACAAGAAGACCGCTGGCGCCGCGCTGGACGGGATCGTCGCGCTCATCACCAAGGAAGTCGGGGGCGGCGGTGCCGTGACGCTTCCGGGTGTCGGCAAGATCTACTGCCGCGAGCGTCCCGCGCGCATGGTCCGCAACCCCGCCACGGGCGAGCAGATCAAGAAGCCGGCGGACAAGGTCGTGAAGATGACCATCGCCAAGGCGCTGAAGGACAGCGTGAACGACTGATTGCACGGCGTCGTGCAAGCGGAATAGGGTCGCCGGGAGGCGGCCCTTCTGTTTTTTCGGACGGCGAGCGGATCTTCATGCGAACGAACCCATCCGGCGGGGGGCGCGACGGCGCCGGCCTGGACCTTGTCGCGCTGGGCATGGGCATGGCCTTCGCCCTGATGTGGTCGTCGGCCTTCACCTCTGCGCGGATCATCGTGGCCGACGCGCCGCCGCTGGCCTCGCTGTCGCTGCGGTTTCTCCTGTCGGGCGTGATCGGGATCGCCCTGGCCCTTGCCCTGGGCCAGAGCTGGCGCCTGACCCGTCAGCAATGGATCGCGACGCTGGTCTTCGGGCTGTGCCAGAACGCGCTTTATCTTGGGCTGAACTTCGTCGCCATGCAGACCGTCGAGGCCTCGCTTGCGTCGATCATCGCGTCGTCCCTGCCGCTTCTGGTGGGCCTTGCAAGCTGGCTGATTCTGGGCGAACGCCTGCGGCCGCTGGGCATTGCGGGGCTGGTCGCCGGCTTTCTGGGTGCAGCGCTGATCATGGGGACGCGGGTGAACGCGGGCGTCGACCTGATGGGCGTCGGGCTGTGCGGGGCGGGCGTGCTGGCGCTGACCTTCGCCACGCTTCTGCTGCGCGGCGCCTCGTCGGGGGGCAACGTCCTGATGATCGTGGGGCTTCAGATGCTGGTGGGCAGCGTCATCCTGGGCGTGGTCTCAGCCCTGACCGAAACCTGGCAGGTGACCTGGAGCGGCCGTCTTGTCGCGGCCTTCCTCTATACCACTTTCGTGCCCGGCCTGGCGGCGACCTGGATCTGGTTCACGCTGGTGAACCGCATCGGCGCGGTCCGGGCCGCGACGTTCCATTTCCTGAATCCATTCTTCGGCGTCGCCATCGCCGCGCTTGTTCTGGGCGAGTCACTGGGCCCTCTCGATCTGCTTGGGGTGGCGATCATCGGGGGCGGAATCCTGGCGGTGCAGGTCGCGCGGCGACCCCGCGAAGTCGTTGACGCCGACTGATGCCGTCCCTCGATCATCTTGCCCGGGCGCTGACCCGGCATAAGTGGAAGGGAATGGAGGACCCATGTCGCAAGCCCTGACGGACCTGATCTTCTGGATCGTCATCTTCATCGTCTTCTTCCTTGTCTTCCGCTGGCTGCAGCGGCGCCGGCGCAAGGACGACTGAACCGATGGCCGACGACCGCCACGGCAGCCGCTTCGGCCCGACGCGGGGCGAGCTGAAATTCCGCCTTGCGGTATCGGTCGCAGGCCTTGCGCTGATGGTCTTCGCGCTTTTCTATCGCGGCATCCCGACCGGGCCGGCCTTTGTCGAGGTCGTGGGCCTGGCCGGGCTGTTCTTCGGCGGCACGGCCATCTGGACGGCGCGGCGCCTTCTGCGGACCCCGCGCGACGGGACCGGCGACTAGCCGTATCCCGGCGGCGGTGGCAGGGCGACGCGCCCCTCGTCGGTCAGCACGAAGCAGTCGCGGCCTTCGAACACTGCCGCAGTCAGGCTGCGCCCGAACCCCGCGCCGGTATCAAGATCGATCCGGTTGCCATAGTGCTCGGGCGTCGCAACCGGTGTGTGGCCATGAACGACCAGTCTGCCGTGGTTGCGGTCATCCTCAAGAAAGGGGCTGCGGATCCAGATCAGGTCGTCCTCGACCTGATCGGGCAGGGGCACGCCAGGGCGAATACCAGCATGGACGAACAGCAACTGTGGCGTGACATGCATCAGGGGCAGGGCGTCGAGGAAGGCCAGGTGGTGCTCCGGCACCGCGTCGGCTGCGGCCGAGAAGGCGCCCTGTCGCGACGTCCAGCGCCGGGACCGCACCCCGTAGGAGGCAAGCGTTTCGGCACCGCCAAGTTTCGGGTCAAGCCAGGTGAGTTCGGGCCGCAGCCCGGGATCGCCCGTGGCGCCGAGGCGCACGAAGTTCACGAACATGCGGTCGTGATTGCCCTTGAGCACGATCCACGGCGCGCCCCCCAAGGTCCCGTCGATCAGAAGGTCGATGACCCCGCGGCTGTCGGGCCCGCGGTCGACAAGATCGCCCAGATGCACCACCGGCGCGCCCGGGTCGCGGACTGCCCTGCGGTCGGCCTCGATCCGGGCATGGGCAGCCCGAAGCATGTCGAGCTGCCCATGAATGTCGCCGATGGCGTAGATGCGCATCTTGCGCCCCTTGCAACTGGCCCCGCGTCAGGCCACCTCGAATTCCAGCGCGCGGACTTGCTGGAACAGCCCCGTCGACCGCAGCGCGTCCAGCACGGCATCGGGCACCGGATCGTCCACGTAAAGCAGCGCGATCGCATCCTTGCCCTTCTGCGATCGGCCAAGGGTGAAGTTGGCGATGTTGACGCCGTTCTTGCCCATGGTCTGGCCCAGCGCACCGATGATGCCCGGCACGTCCTCGTTCGTGGTATAGACCATGTGCTGGCCGATTTCGGCGTCGATCGTGATGCCCTTGATCTGGATGAAGCGCGGCTTGCCGTCCGAAAAGACCGTGCCCGCGATCGAGCGTTCGCGCGTGTCGGTCACCACGGTCAGCTTGATATAGGCGTCGAAGACGCCGGTCTGGTCCTGCGTCGTCGTCGAGATGTCGATGCCACGGTCCTTCGCGATGACCGGGGCCGACACCATGTTCACGTCGGGGTTCGACGCCTTCATGATCCCCGCGACGACCGCTGCGTTCAGCGCGTTTGTGTTCATCTCGCTGACCGCGCCGTCGTAAAGGATGTTGATGGCCTTCACCGGCTCGTCCGTGAGCTGGCCCACGAAGGCGCCCAGGTGCCCGGCCAGCTTTACCCAGGGACCCATGAGCTTTGCCTCTTCGGCGGTGACAGACGGCATGTTGAGCGCGTTCTGCACGGCGCCGGTCAGAAGGTAGTCGGCCATCTGCTCGGCCACCTGAAGGGCCACGTTCTCCTGCGCCTCGGTGGTCGAGGCGCCGAGATGCGGGGTCACGACCACGTTCGGCAGATTGAACAGGGGGCTGTCGGTCGCGGGCTCGACGGCGAAAACGTCGAAGGCGGCGCCCGCGACGTGGCCGGATTTCAACGCCTCGGCCAGCGCCGCCTCGTCGACCAGGCCGCCGCGTGCGCAGTTGATGATGCGCACGCCGGGCTTCAGCCTTGCGATCGCGTCTGCCGACAGGATGTTGCGCGTCTTTTCGGTCAGCGGCACGTGGAAGGTGATGAAGTCCGAGCGCGACAGCAACTCGTCCAGATCGACCTTGGTGACGCCCAGGTGATCGGCGCGTTCCTCGCTCAGGAAGGGATCGTAGGCGATCACCTTCATCTTCAGCCCCTGCGCGCGGTCGCAGACGATCGAGCCGATGTTGCCCGCGCCCACGACGCCCAGCGTCTTGTTGAAAAGCTCGACCCCCATGAAGCGGTTCTTCTCCCACAGACCGGCGTGGGTCGAGGCGTTGGCCTCGGGGATCTGGCGCGCGACCGCGAACATCATCGCGATGGCGTGCTCGGCGGTGGTGATCGAGTTGCCGAACGGCGTGTTCATGACGATCACGCCCTTCTTCGACGCCGCCGGAATGTCGACGTTGTCGACGCCGATCCCGGCGCGGCCGATGACCTTAAGGTTGGTCGCCGCCTCAAGCACCTTCGCGCTGACCTTGGTGGCCGAGCGGATCGCGAGGCCGTCGTACTGGCCGATCACCTCGAGCAGCTTGTCCTTGTCCTTGCCGACCGAGGGGTCAAAGGTCACGTCGATGCCGCGGTCGCGGAAGATCTGAACGGCGGTGTCCGACAGCTTGTCGGATACGAGAACTCTGGGCGCCATCTGGGGCTCCTGTGAAAAAGTGTCGTTCGTTGGGTCAGGCGGTCAGGCGGCGGCCTGGAGGGCGGCAAGCTCGGTCCGGTAGGCCCAGTCGATCCACGGCATCAGGGCCGCGATGTCGCCGGTCTCGACCGTCCCGCCGCACCAGATGCGCAGGCCCGGCGGTGCATCGCGATAGGCGCCGACGTCCAGGGCCACGCCTTCCGCCTCAAGCCGCTTCGCCACGGCCTTGGCGAAGGCCGCCCCGTCCGCGATGGACGGATCGGTGAAGCTGAGGCAGACGCTGGTCGTCGATCGCGTGGCCGGATCCTCGGCCAGAAAGCCGATCCAGTCGTTCGCGGCGACGAAGCGGTCGATCTCGGCGAAGTTGGCGTTGGCGCGGGCGATCAGGCCCGAAAGCCCGCCGACCGAGCGTGCCCAGTCCAGCGCGAAGAGGTAATCCTCGACCGCCAGCATCGAAGGCGTGTTGATCGTTTCGCCCGAGAAGATGCCCTCGATCAGCTTGCCGCCCTTCGTCAGGCGGAAGATCTTGGGCAGCGGCCAGGCCGGCGTGTAGCTTTCCAGACGTTCGACCGCGCGGGGGCTGAGAACGATCATGCCATGCGCAGCTTCACCGCCCAGAACCTTCTGCCAGGAGAAGGTCGTGACGTCGAGACGGTCCCACGGCAGGTCCATCGCGAAGGCGGCCGAGGTCGCGTCGCAGATCGTCAGACCGGCGCGATCGGCCGGAATCGTGACTGTTTCGGGAACCCGCACGCCCGAGGTGGTGCCGTTCCAGGTGAAGACCACGTCCTTGTCGAAATCGACCTGCGCGAAGTCGACGATCTGGCCGTAGGGGGCTTTCCGCACGGTCGCGTCGAGCTTGAGTTGCTTGACCGCGTCGGTCACCCAGCCTTCGCCGAAGCTTTCCCAGGCCAGCATTTCGACCGGGCGGGCGCCCAGCATCGTCCACATCGCCATTTCGACCGCGCCGGTGTCCGACGCGGGCACGATGCCCACGCGGTAGTCGTCGGGGATGCCCAGGATCTCGCGCGTGCCGTCGATGGCGGCCTTGAGCTTGGCCTTGCCCACAGCGGCACGGTGCGACCGCCCGAGGGGCGCATCGGCAAGCTTGTCCAGCGAAAATGTCGGGGGTTTGGCGCAGGGGCCGGAGGAGAACCGCGGATTGACCGGCCGCGATGCCGGGTAGGTCGTGCTCATATCTGATATCCTTACAGATATACGCCCCTCGTTGGGGAGGGGTGTCCCACCGCCGCAGATACGCCGCGCCCGGCCCTTTCGCAAGCGGGAAAACGCGGCTATTTGCCGGTGCGGGCGCGACAGAGGCGCCCGCCGTTCACTATCGGAAACGCGCCCCATGCATGTCGTCACGCTTTTGACCTCGCCCGCCGCACCGACGCTGGAACCGGCCTTGGTGGACAGCCTGCGCAACGCCTGGGGCGGAGGGGCGGCACAGTGGCTTGCCCCCGACGAGGCGGCCGAGTTTCCCGTGGCCCTTCGCCCGGCCAACCTGTGGGAGGTCTGGGCCGAGTTGCAGCAACTGCGCATCGATCTTGTCATCCAGCCTGCCGAACGTCGCAGGAAGCGGGCGCTTTTGGCCGATATGGACAGCACCATGATCGGGCAGGAATGCATCGACGAACTGGCCGACATGGCAGGCGTGGGCGACCGCGTGAAGGACATCACGGCCCGCGCGATGAACGGCGAGCTTGATTTCGAAGGGGCGCTGCGGGAACGGGTTGCCCTGCTCAAAGGCCTCGATTCCGCCGTGATAGAGACTGTCCTGCGCGAGCGGATCACCTTCACCCCGGGTGGGCGTGAACTGATCGCGACGATGAAGGCCGCCGGCGCACGGGCCGTGCTGGTGTCGGGTGGCTTCACCGCCTTCACCGCGCATGTGGCCGAAGCGCTGGGCTTCGACGAGCATCGCGCGAACACGCTGCTGGTCGATGGCCACCGTCTGAGCGGTCGCGTCGCCGAACCGATCCTTGGGCGCGAGGCGAAGGTCGCGGCCCTGCACGAAACGGCGGCGGCGCTGGGTGTCACCCCGGCCGATGTAATGGCGGTGGGCGACGGGGCGAACGACCTTGGCATGCTCAGGCTTGCAGGGGCGGGCGTCGCACTTCACGCCAAGCCCGTGGTCGCGGCCGAAGTGGACCGGCGGATCAACTTCGGCGACCTGACCGCGCTTCTGTATCTTCAGGGCTATGCGCGGGACGAATTCGTGCCGGCCTAGAGACGGCGCAGGTCTTTGGCGAAGGCCGGCGCGGTGGTGATCCGGCCGGCGTCGATTCCGCGACGGTTCAGGATCGGCGCATCCAACCGCTTCCGCGTCGCCGGGTGAAGCGGGTCGAGCACGCCAAACGCCACCAGGATCGCCGCAATGGCGCATTCTGCGGCACGCGTCGTCCCGTCCGCGATCTTCAGCGCCACGCCGATCCGGCGTTCCGGTATGATCGCCACGAACACGCCTTCGGCGCCCGTCTTGATCGCGGCGCGTCCGCCCATCGCGCGCATGAGGTCCGTGCAGGCGCGGCCTTCGCCGGCGATCAGGTCGGGATGGGCCACCATCGCCGCGATCAGGCGATGCCCGGCGCGGTCACGGGCGTCGCCGGTCCCGCGGGCGCCGGCAAGGCGCGCCATGGCGGTCGCCAAGCCCGCGACTGAAGTGGTGAAGTTCGGCGCCGAACAGCCGTCGATGGCCCAGCCGGGGCTGGGCGCGCCGGTCATGTCCTCGAAGGCGTCGCGGACCGCGACCTGAACCGGATGGTCGGCTTCGATGTACTCGGGTCCCGCCCCGAGGTGCCGGGCCAGCGTAAGAAAGCCCGTATGCTTGCCCGAGCAGTTGTTGTGCACCTGCCCCGGGGCATGCCCGCCGCAATAGCAGTGGCGATGTGCTTCGGGGTCTTCGGGCATCTGCGGACCGCAACGCAGGTCGGCCTCGGTCAATCCGAGCGCGCCAAGCCAGGCGGTCACCCGATCGGTATGGATCGCCGCCCCCGTGTGCGACGCGCAGGCCAGGGCCAGATTCTCGGTCGTCAGCCCCGCCGCATCGGCGGCCCCGCTTTCGACCAGCGGCAAGGCCTGCAACATCTTCGACGAAGATCGCGGCAGGACGATCGCGGCAGCGTCGCCCCAGGTGGCGAGCGGGCCGTCGTCCACATGCGCGATTACGACATGGCCGCGATGGCGCGACTCAAGGAAATCGCCGCGCCAGACGTCGCACAGGGGAACCGGATCAGACATGCGTGAGGACGCCTTTCCTTTAAGCGATTTTCCGCCGTTGGGGGTTTAACAGCAGCGCTTGAACGCGCTATTGTCGCCACAGAGTAGAAACATGCCGTGACACCGGCAAGCACCCGGAAGACAAAGGGGCGACGGGGTCGGGGCACGAGGCAAAGGCAGAACGCGACATGACATCTCTGACGCTCAAAGGCATCGGACTTGCCGTGGCGGTCCTCTGTGCGACCGGCGCGATGGCGCAGGAATCCACCAACCGCGTGGCCGCACAGACCGACTGGTCCGTCTTCACCGGCGACAGCCCCAAGGAATGCTGGGCGGTGAGCGCCCCCAAGGAAACCGTGAACACGCGCGACGGGCGAACCGTGTCGGTGCGGCGCGGCGACATCCTTCTGTTCGTGTCGTATCGCCCCGAGGCGAACGTGGTGGGCGAGGTGTCGTTCACCGGCGGCTATCCCTTTGCGGAAGGCTCGACCGTGACGCTCGAGATCGGGGAAAACAGCTTCGAGCTGTTCACCAACGGCGAATTCGCCTGGGGTGCGTCGGCCGGGGATGACGCGCGCATCGTCGCGGCGTTGAAGCGTGGCGCGCAGGCGGTTCTGACTGGGCGCTCGGCCCGGGGAACGCAGACGCGCGACACCTTCTCGCTCATGGGGGCGACCGCCATGATCGAGGACGCCGAGAAGCGCTGCGCCGGCTGATCCGATCCGGCGCCGCGGACCCGGGCGGATTGCCTTTGGCAAATGCCCGGCGATCGCCTATATCGGCGGATCGACAGAGGAGTCGGACCCGATGAGCGCGAACGCCCCGATCACCCAGGACGTGCTGACGATCCCCCGCAAGCTGCCCGCGGCCGCGGACGGACGGCAGAACCTTGTCGGCCTGACGCGCGAGGGTCTGCGCGAGGCATTGATTGCCGCCGGCACGCCCGAGAAACAGGCGAAGATGAGGGTGGGACAGATCTGGCAATGGATCTACCACTGGGGCGTGCGCGACTTCGACGCGATGACCAACCTGTCGAAGGACTGCCGCGCCCAGCTGGGACAGCGTTTCGTGATCGAGATCCCCGAGATCGTGTCACGCCAGGTCTCGGCCGACGGGACGCGCAAGTATCTGGTGCGGATCGCCGGGGGGCACGAGGTCGAGACGGTCTATATCCCCGAGGAAGACCGCGGGACGCTGTGCATCTCAAGCCAGGTGGGCTGCACGCTGACCTGTTCCTTCTGCCACACGGGCACCCAAAAGCTTGTGCGCAACCTGACCGCGGCGGAAATCGTCGGCCAGGTCATGGTCGCCCGCGACGACCTTGGCGAATGGCCCGAACCGGGCGTCGGCACGGGCGAGGCCGGGCCGCGGCTTCTGTCGAACATCGTTCTGATGGGCATGGGCGAGCCTCTGTACAACTTCGAGGCCGTGCGCGACGCGATGAAGATCGCCATGGACGGCGAAGGGATCGCCCTGTCGCGCCGCCGGATCACGCTGTCGACCAGCGGCGTCGTGCCCGAGATCGCGCGCACCGCCGAAGAGATCGGTTGCATGCTGGCGGTGTCCTTCCACGCCACCACGGACGACGTGCGCGACCGGCTTGTGCCGATCAACAAGAAGTGGCCCATCGCCGAGCTGCTTGACGCGCTGCGCGCCTATCCGAAGCTGTCGAACTCGGAACGGATCACCTTCGAATACGTGATGCTGAAGGGCGTGAACGACAGCGACGAGGATGCCCGGCGGCTTGTCAGGCTGATCAGCGGCATTCCCGCCAAGATCAACCTGATCCCCTTCAACGAGTGGCCCGGCGCCCCCTATGAGCGGTCGGATTGGGCGCGGATCGAGGCTTTTGCCGATATCGTCTACAAGGCCGGCTATGCCTCGCCGATCCGGACTCCGCGGGGCGAGGATATCATGGCGGCTTGCGGGCAGCTCAAGTCCGCGACCGAACGCGCCCGAAAGAGCCGCGCCCAGATCGAGGCCGAAGCCGGTCTGGGCTGACGCGGAAACGCGGGGCCCGAAGCCCCCGCGCACCTGTCACTTGCACTTCTGCTGACCCGGCGCGGTGGCCAGTCCCTTGCCCTTGCCGTTCGAATTCGACTTGCAGTCGTCGTCGGTACTGGCCTGAGCGTTGGGATCGGTGGCCGGATTGGTCGTGGTGCCGCTTCCCGAAGACACCGCGGCGGTGCCGCCTCCCGATCCGCCGGTGCCCGAAGCACCCGAACCGGAACTGGTCGTGACTGCCCCACCCTGGCTGGAGCCCGTGGACGAACTTCCGGTCGACGATCCGGTGGATGTCCCGCCCGAGGACCCGGTCGACCCGTTGTCCGAGGGCGCCCCCCCGGTGGACGACGTGCCGTTCCCGGTCGTGCCGGATGATGTCGTGCCGCTTCCCGTCGTGCTCGTCGACGACGTGCCGTTCCCGGACGAGCCGGTTGACGTCGTGCCGCTGTCCGCCATGCCGCTCTGGGCATTGCCGTACTGCGCCGAGCCGCCCTGTCCACCCGAGCCCGACCCGCCCTGATAGGCACCGCCCGAGGCGCCGCCTGACCCGCTGCCCGCCGCGCTGTCCGACCCGCTGTCGGTCCATCCCGCGCTTGGGGCTTGGTCATAGGTCACGTTGTCATCACCGTGGGCGGTCGCATCCTTCTTTGTCTTCGTCGTCGCATCGGACATGTCGACGCGGCCCTCGATGGCCTCGGCGGTGTCCTGCGCCACATCCATCGTGCCCTGCCAGACGCTGAACGCCGCGGCGAGCGCAAGCGACACCGCGACCGCACAGGCCATCACCCAGTCGACCGTGATCGCGCCGTCGGTGTCCCGGACGAAGGCCCTGGTGCGCGCCCCGGCCCGAAGTCCGGTTGCGGGGGGGCAGGTCATCCGGCGACCTCCCCGTGCGGTGCTTGGATATCTCATCATCACTCGAACCTTCCGCCGCGGGGCGCCGTCCTGGCCCTCCACACGGTCCTTTCAATGGTTAATGTCGTCCGCATCCTCTGCGGCTTCAGATACATTCATACGGATGAAAGGCGGCAGAAGTCGGAAGAAATAGAAACGAAAGCAGGCCTTCTTGTGGGCAAAGTCTTAACGATTCAGTGGCCGGGCACCCGCGTTCGCTTCGACCAGTCGCTCCAGCCGTCGATGATTTCGACAGCCTCTTCCGCGCTTTCGACATAGCGGAAAAGCTCAAGGTCCTCGCGCGCGATGGTGCCGGCATCGGCAAGCGCGGACCAGTCGATCAGCCGTTCCCAGAACTCGCGCCCGAAAAGCAGCACCGGAACCTGCCGCATCCGGCCGGTCTGGATCAGGGTCAGCGACTCGAACAGTTCATCCAGTGTGCCGAAGCCGCCGGGAAAGAACACCATGGCCTTCGCCCGCATGAGGAAATGCATCTTGCGGATGGCGAAGTAGTGGAAGTTGAAGCACAGGTCGGGCGTCACGTATTCGTTCGGCACCTGTTCGTGCGGCAACACCACGTTCAGCCCGATCGAGACGCCGCCGGCGTCGGCCGCCCCGCGGTTTCCCGCCTCCATCACACCGGGTCCGCCCCCGGTGACGATGACCCCTTCGCGATGGCCGTTGCGGGCCGACCGTTCCGTCATCAGCCGGGCGAAGCGGCGCGCCTCGTCATAGTATTTCGACAACTCGGCCAGCATCGGCGTCTTCGCCGTGTCCTTTCGGGCGGGTTCGGGGATGCGGGCCCCGCCGAACAGGACGATGGTCGAATCGATGCCGTATTCGGTCATCATCATCTCGGGCTTCAGAAGCTCAAGTTGAAGCCGCACCGGGCGCAGTTCGTCCCGGCACAGGAAGTCGGGGTCGTCGTAGGCAAGGCGATAGGCGGGCGATCGCGTTTGCGGCGTGTCAGGAACGACATGAACGGATTTCGCGTCTTCCTGCGCGTCGGGAAACGGTCTGTCGCGGTCGTCCATCATGCTGGTCTGTCCCTTTCGGTTGGATTGCGCCCCGTGCCGGCAGACACTATAGGCCGGGGAACCGCGTGTTTCAGTTGAATCAGAGGAAGCCGCCCGTGTCCAACAGCGTATCCAACAGCCAGCTTGAAGCCGCCATTGAAGCCGCATGGGAGGCGCGCGACCAGATCAGCCCCGCGACCACGGGCCAGACCCGCGACGCCATCGAACAGACGCTGGACGCGCTTGACCGCGGACGCCTGCGTGTGGCCGAGCGCCAGGAGGACGGACGCTGGCACGTCAACCAGTGGGCCAAGAAGGCCGTGCTTCTGGGGTTCCGGCTGCAGGACATGGAAAAGCAGTCGGGCGGCCCGCAGGGCGGCGACTGGTGGGACAAGGTCGATTCGAAGTTCAAGGGCTGGAAGAAGAAGGACTGGAAGGAAGCCGGCTTCCGCGCCGTTCCGACCTGCGTCGTGCGCCGGTCGGCCTATATCGCGCCCGGTGTCGTCCTGATGCCGTCCTTCGTGAACCTCGGCGCCTATGTGGACAGCGGCACCATGGTCGACACCTGGGCCACGGTCGGATCCTGTGCCCAGATCGGCAAGAACGTGCACCTGTCGGGCGGCGTAGGCATCGGCGGCGTGCTCGAGCCGATGCAGGCCGGCCCGACGATCATCGAGGACAACTGCTTCATCGGCGCGCGCTCCGAGGTCGTCGAGGGCGTGATCGTGCGCGAGGGGTCGGTCCTTGGCATGGGCGTCTTCATCGGCCAGTCGACCAAGATCGTCGACCGCGCCACGGGCGAAGTCATGTATGGTGAGGTTCCGCCCTATTCCGTGGTCGTGGCGGGGTCGATGCCGTCCACCGGCGGCGTCCACCTTTACTGCGCGGTGATCGTCAAGCGCGTGGACGAGAAGACCAGGTCGAAAACCGGGATCAACGAACTTCTGCGCGACTGAACAGACTGTTTCGGGATTCGTGCCTAACCGACCCTGAATCGTCTGGTCCGACACCCTGCAGGCCGCGTAGCCTTGCGGCGTTCGGTGAGTGTCATGAGTTTCGCGGTCGGTTTTCGCCCCCTTCAGGCCAGCCATGATCTGGTCCATCTGGCCAGGCAGGCCCCGCTGTCCACCTTGCGGCGGATCGCGGCCGGCGTGCCGACGGCCGATATGGCGCAGGACGACGCGTTGCGTGCCTTGGCCGCCCTTGTCCACCAGGACCGGTGTCGCCTGGTCGCGGGTCGCACGCTTCCCTTGCATGAAACGCTGCTTCTTGCCGCGACCCTTCCTGACGAGGATTTCGAGGCCTTCGTCCTGGCCACAATGATCCTGCTTGCCGACCGGCTTCAGGGCGGCGCCGGGCCAGATGACCTTTACTGGCACTGGGACGCCAATGCCGAACACTATCTGACCGCCGGCCCGGTCGAGAGGGCCGCTGTCCTTCGCGGCTTTCACGGGCTGGCCGAAGCCGGGCGTCTTCCCGCGGGAAGCATCCATCTGCAGGCCACAAGCGGGGTCGATCTTGGCCGCGTGCGGCCGGACCTGCGCGCAATCGCCGAAGGCGCGCCCGATAACGTGCTGTCCGCGATCGCAGCCGCCGACTATGGCGACCGCGCGGCTGAGCACCTGTCCGCCCTGCGCGACGTGATCGCTGCGCAAGGGTCGGTCCTGTTGCCGGGGCAGGCGTGGACGCCCTCCGAGGTGCTGGAACTCGCCTCCCACGATCCGGCGCATCCGGGCCATCTTGTGGCGACGGTGGTGCTGCTTGTCACGGCCCTGTCGCGGGGCGACGAGCAGGGCTGGTTCTCGTACAGGTGGGAACAGCAGGCTCTTGCCTACGAACGTCTGGAGCCGGCCGCCCGCTGGGCCGTCCTTTCGGGGATCCGCCATCTTTATGAAACCGACCCGGCCTTCCAGCCCTATCCGCAGGCGCTGTTCGACCCGACCGATCACCGGGCACGGCTTATCCCACTGCTGACGATCGCCGACCGGCCTCACGCGTCGCGATGAGGGCTTGCCGGGGGCGCCGATCTCTGAAACCTCTGGCGCCCATGACGAAACCGAAGAAAGCACCCGAGGTCTTTACGCTGCTTGTGCAGCTTGGCCGCAAGGCGGGCGACGGTCTGCCGGACAGGGCGACCGGGGCGGCGATGATCTGCTATGCCGCCGGCGTCGACGAGGCCGAGGCCGTGCGCGAGACCGTCGCAGTTCTGAAGGCGGCCGATCTTGCCCCGCTGGAGGTCAGCGGCTACGGCACGCTTGCCGAACGCGAAGCGCTGGGCCACGACATCCCCGACGAGGAACGGGCCCTGATGGACCGCGCGCTGGCCGAAAACGCCGTGATCGTGGCGCAGGTCTCGCCCGATTTCGACTGATGGCGGCGATCTTCCTTGATCTCGACGGCACGCTGACCGACCCCAAGCCCGGGATCACGGCGGCCGTGCGCCATGCCCTTCAGTCCCTCGGGTTGCACGCACCGTCGTCCGACGATCTTGCCTGGACCATCGGTCCGCCGCTGATCGACAGTTTCCGGCGGCTGGGCGCGTCCGACCCGCAGGCCGCGCTCGAACTTTACCGCGCCCATTACAACGCCGGCGGCCTTTACGACGCGACCGTGTTTCCAGGCATCCTGCCGTCCCTGTCCGCGATGCGCGACGCCGGGCACCGGCTTTACGTGGCGACCGCCAAGCCCCATGCCTATGCGCGCAAGATCACGGCGCATTTCGGCCTTGCCCCCTTCATGACCGCCGAATTCGGGCCCGAGCTTGACGGGACCCGCAACGACAAGGCCGAGCTTCTGGCCCATGCGCTGAATCTGACCGGCGAGGACCCCGGCGATGCCGTGATGGTCGGCGACCGCCACCATGACATCGACGCGGCGCGCGCCAACCGAATGGATGCGATCGCGGTTGCCTGGGGCTATGGGACAGGCGACGAGCATCGGCGGGCCCGCCTTCGGATCGACCGGCCCGAGGCGCTGGGCACGGCGGTGCTGGGCTTTCTCGCGCGCCGCTCAGGCGACCAGTAGCCGCGCCTCGAACGGGCGCAGGGCGGGCCGCGCGCTTGCGCCGTAGCCACCACCGGTGGCCGGGTCGAGATCGGGGAAAAGCGCGCAGATTTCCTCGACCGCGGCCTGATCGAAACAGTGACGGGTCTGCGGTCCCAGCAGGAAGCTTTCCGACAGAAGCCCGTCGGTCGTGACGACCTGATGGCGATCGAAGAGAAGGTGGAAGTAATCCACCCATCCCCCTTCCACGACCTGCACGTCGCGGCCGTCGACAAGGTCGCGCGCGGCGACCAGCACTTCGCGCGTTCCGAACAGAAGTTCGGCGACGGACCCCTGGGCAAGCACCCTGTGCAGCGGCGACACCATCAGTGGCCGGGTGGCGCCCAGCACGCCGGCCCCGATGCGCACCGGCGCGAAACGCCCGGTCGCCGGGACGCGGCGATGTCCGATCCAGCGGATCGGGCGGGGTCCCTCGTCGCGGGTCAGCACCATGTCGCCGACCGACAGATCCTCGACCGGCCGGGGACCGTGCGGGGTGTCAAGGCGCGTTCCCGCGGTAAAGCAGGGGATGGTCTGGATCGTGACGAACGCGCTGTCGCTGACCCCGGTCGACGTCTGCGCGGTGTAGGAAAACGATACCGTCTCAAGGTCGGAATCGGTCAGCACCTTGATCGTGCCGTCGGCGTTCACGGTGACCACCTGCCCCGTGGGAAGCGTGATCTGCTGGCCCGCCACGACGGGAAGGCCGTTGATATGCGTCAGCGTCAGGGTCGACCCGGACGGAGCGTCATCGTTGCCGAGGATGTCGAGCGTCTTTTCCTGGTTCACGAACATCGTGCGGCTGTCGTCGTTCGCGATAAAGGCCGTCTGCACCGACCCGGCCGCGATCAGCAGGTTCGAGTCGTAGGTATCGTCGCCGACATCGGCGATGCCGATCCGGATGGTGTTCGCCACGCCCGGATTGACCGACATCTTCAGCGTCAGGGTCGCGGTGAAGCCGTCCATCTCGGTGTTGTACTGGTCGGCGGTGTTGTCGAAGTAGAGCGAGGCGTTGTTTCCCGGGTTGATCGATCCGACCGAGCCGGAATCCGTGGCCACGCTCAGAGGCACCCGGACACCGTTGATTTCGACCACCACGATGTCGTTGTAGATCGACCCGACGAACTCGGGATACTCTTCGGATGCGAACAGGAACTGCATCGTGAGCGTATCGCCGGTCGGAATGAACGTGACGTTCAGGATCGAGGCGTCGAAGGTGTTTGCGCCAAGCACGTTCGACGGCCCGTTGTTGGCTGTCGTGGTGTTCGTTGCCGTGTTCGACTGGGTGGCGTTCACGGTCGTGAACGCCTGCGCTTGTCCTGTCGAAAGGATCACGCCGGTGTTCGAGGGGGTCGCCGTCGGAGAGATCGCATCCCCGCCCGTATAGATCGCCGAGGCCCGCGCATCCCCGGTGTAGGTCGCCGACACGATTGTCACGCCAGAGCCAAAGATGGTCTGAGCCATCTGCAGCGCCGTGGCGGCGGTGTTGTAGTTCAGTTCGACGCCTGCGACCATTGCCCTGCTCCTGCGACCTTCGCGGTGTCTCGATACGCTTGCACCACATTATGCGTTCTGCGGGGTTTCTTGGCCAAGGACTTCGACGTCTCCGCAGAACGGATCGGCGCGGCGTGGCCGCGCGGACTCATCCCCGGCGCGGGGGCGATTGCGGCGGCGGGGCCGGCGCGCTATCGAGGGGACATGTCCCCGACCGATCCCGTCGATCCCCTTGATCTGACCGCCCGTCTCATCCGCTGCCCGTCGGTCACGCCCGCCGACGCCGGCGCCCTGGCCGAGGTTCGGGCCGTGCTCGACGCGGCCGGGTTCGCCTGCACGCGCGTCGACCGGAACGGGACGCCCAACCTCTTCGCCCGCTGGGGCGCGAAGGGTCACCCGCGCACCTTCGGCTTCAACGGTCACACCGATGTCGTGCCCGTGGGCGACCCCGGGGACTGGCGCCACGATCCCTTCGGCGCCGAGATCGCCCAGGGCGCGATCTGGGGCCGTGGGGCCGCCGATATGAAGTCGGGCGTGGCCGCCTTCGTGGCCGCAGCGGCAGATTTCGTTCGTTCCACGCCGCCCGATGGGGCCGTGATCGTGACGATCACCGGCGACGAGGAAGGCGATGCGCAGGACGGCACGGTCGCGATTCTCGACTGGATGGCCACCCATGGCGAGGCGATGTCGGTCTGCCTTGTGGGTGAGCCGACCTGCCCCGAGCGCATGGGCGACACGATGAAGATCGGCCGGCGGGGGTCGATGACCGCTTTTCTCGTCGCGACCGGGGTCCAGGGCCATTCCGCCTATCCGCACCGGGCGAAAAACCCGGTTCACGCGCTTTCGCGCCTTGTAGACCGTCTGGCAACTCACGCGCTGGATGGCGGCACCGCGCATTTCGACCCGTCGACGCTGGCGGTCGTGACGTTCGACACCGGCAATCCGGCAACGAACGTCATTCCCGCGACCTGCCGCGCCACGGTGAACATCCGCTTCAACGACGCGCATACCTCGGCAAGCCTGACCGGTTGGCTGCGCACCGAAGCCAGCAGGGTCGAGGCGGAAACCGGCGTCACCATTGCGCTTGACGTGAAGGTGTCGGGCGAAAGCTTCCTGACGCCACCGGGGCCGCTCAGCGATCTGGTCGCGGATGCGGTCGCGGCCGAAACCGGCCTTCGGCCTGCGCTTTCGACCTCGGGCGGCACGTCGGACGCCCGCTTCGTCAAGGACCACTGCCCCGTGGTCGAGTTCGGCCTTGTCGGCCAGACCATGCACAAGGTCGACGAACATGTCGCCGTCGACCACATCCACCAGCTCAAGGCGATCTACGGGCGAATCCTGCGCGACTATTTCTCGGGCTAGCGCGGCATCGGGGTCTCACCCCGGATGTAGGGTGTCCAGTCGGTGACTTCAGGGTAGAAGGTCCGCCGCCATTCCCGGATGCGCGGGTGCATGACCTTTCGCCACAGCGGCGGGATCAGCGCGATGATCCCCATCAACGGATAGCCGTACGGCAATTGCGGCGCCTCGGTGGCGTCGTAGGTCTGAAGAAGCGGATAGCGCCGGTCGGGCTTGTAGTGGTGGTCGGAGTGGCGCTGAAGGTTGATCAGAAGCCAGTTCGATGCCCTGTGCGCGGCATTCCAGGAGTGGCGTGGGCGGACATGTTCGTATTTCCCGTCGCCCAGATGCTTTCGGGTCAGCCCGTAGTGTTCGATATAGTTGATCAGCTCAAGCTGCCAGACGCCCACACAGGCCTGAAGCACGAACAGCCCAAGCCCCGCCCAGCCGCCGACGATGACTGCAAGCGAAAGCATGGCAAGCTGCAGCGTGGCGTAACGCCAGAAGGGATTCGAGCGGTCCCACCACGGCAGGCCCTTGCGCGCCAGAAGCGCCGTCTCGGCAGCCCAGGCCGACCGATAGCCTTCGGGCAGCACGCGCAGGAAGAAGCGGTGGAACCCTTCGCCGAAGCGGGCCGTCACCGTGTCGCGCGGCGTGCCGACATACCGGTGGTGGACAAGCAGATGCTCGGACCGGAAGTGCCCGTAAAGCGACATGGCCATCAGGATGTCGCCAAGCCAGCGTTCAAGCCGCGTCTTCTGGTGCATCAGTTCGTGCGCATAGACGATCCCGACCGCCCCGTTCACGACGCCGAGTCCGATGAAAAGGGCGATCCGTTCCCACGTGGCCAGGGTTCCGGTCCAGGTGACCCAGGCCAGCGCGCCGAAAATCATCGCGAACTGGATCGGCGCCCAGATCAGCGTGATCGCGCGATACCACCGCAGGGCGTCGTCCGGCGTCTCGGGGTCGCGGTTCTGGGTGTTCAGCCCAAGAAAGTGGTCGAGAAAGGCGAACAGCCACCACGTCGCCACCGGAAGCAGAAAGACCGTCCAGCCGCCGTGCACCGCGCCGAGCGCCGCAAGCGGAACAAGGCCAAGCGAAAGCCAGAAGGGCAAGGCCTGTCCAATGCGCGGGATCTGGACGGACGAGGTCATCAAGGGGTCTCTGCGGGTCTTTCCTGGTGCCGATCATATGCCGGATGCGATTTCGCTCAACGGGTCTCGAATGCGCCCGACGCAAGGTCATGGGCCTTGCGCATCACCGTGGGCAGGTCGGACGGCCGGAAATCGGCCGGCGTGACGAACACACCCCGTTCCGGCGCGGCCGTCGCCGGAAGATCGGCGATCCGCAACGCAAGGCGCAGGTGGAAATGGGTGAAGGTATGCCGAACCTCAAGCCCCGTGTCGCGCCAGTCTGCCGCAAGCGGCGGGCTGTCGGCAGGCGCGTCGGACCAGTCGCTAGTCGGCCAGCCCAGCATGCCGCCCAGAAGCCCGCTGTCGGGCCTGCGTTCAAGCAGCCAGGCCCCGTCGGTACGCCGGCCAAGATAGGCGATTCCGTGGCGCAGCGGCTTGGCCGCCTTCGCCGTCTTCTGCGGAAGCGTGGCCGCGATGCCCGCCCGCCGGGCTTCGCAGGCATGGATTAGCGGGCAGATCCCGCAGGCCGGGCTGCGCGGGGTGCAGACGGTCGCGCCAAGGTCCATCATCGCCTGGGCGTAGTCTCCAGGCCTGTGCGCCGGGGTCAGGGCAGAGGCAAGCGCCTCCAGCCGGGGCTTTGCTTTCGGCATCGGCGTTTCGACGGCGAAAAGCCGGGCGACGACGCGTTCGACGTTGCCGTCCACCACGGTCTCGGGTCGGTCAAAGGCGATCGCGGCGATGGCAGCGGCCGTATAGGGCCCGATTCCCGGCAGCGTCAGAAGCGTGGCGCGATCTTCGGGAAATCGCCCACCATGATGGGCGACGACCTCGCGGGCGCATTTCAGAAGATTGCGGGCGCGCGCGTAATAGCCAAGCCCGGCCCACTCGCCCATCACGACCGCGTCGTTGGCTGCCGCCAGCGCCTCGACATCAGGCCACAGATGCGTGAATCGCCTGAAATAGTCACGTACCGCGGCAACGGTCGTCTGCTGCAGCATGATCTCGGACAGCCACACGCGATAGGGGTCGGGGCGCACTCCTGCCGCCCGGTCATGCGGCGAGACGCGCCAGGGCAGGACGCGGGCGTTGGCGTCGTACCAGGCCAGAAGGCCGTCGCTCAGCGAAGCGTCACGCAACTGTTATGCTGCCTCCTGATCCTTTGGACTGGTGCATGGCCATGCCATGATTAAGATAACGTCTGACAAAGGATTGGACAGGGCGTGAAAGGCAGCGACACCACTTCCCCTCCGCGCCGCATGCGCGGGTTCGAGCGGACCTCGAGCCTGGTCGCGCAGCGCATACGCGCCGCGGGCGAGACCCGGGGGTTCGCCGTGTCGCGCCTGCTGACGCACTGGCCCGAGGTCGTGGGCGAAGACATCGCCGCCGTCAGCCGTCCGGTTGAAGTCAGCTATGGCCGCGGGGGTTTCGGCGCGACGCTGACGCTGCTGACGACAGGCGCGCAGGCCCCGATGCTCGAGATGCAGGCCGACCGCATCCGCGAACGTGTCAACGCCTGCTACGGATACGCCGCGATTTCGCGCGTTCGGATCACCCAGACCGCGCCCACGGGCTTTGCCGAAGGACAGGCGGATTTCTCGCATGCGCCGAAGGCCCCGGCCGAGCCGGCCGCTCCGTCCGAGGCATCGGTCGCCAGGGCCCGCAAGGTGGCGGATGGCGTGACCGATCCCGGGCTGCGGGCGGCGCTGGAAAGACTTGGCGGGCATGTCCTGTCCGCCGTATCGACACCCAAGGAAGGTTGACGAGATGAACAGACGGTTTGCACTTCTTGCCGGCAGCGCGGCGCTTCTGGGCGGCGGCTATGCGGTTCTCGGCCGCGGCGGCGTAGAACCCGGAGTGACGTTCGGCAGCGCCGCCGCCCAGGAAGCCGCGCCCGACACCTCGCGCGTCGTCGAGATGACGCTTGGCGATCCGAACGCGCCGGTGACGGTCATCGAATACGCGTCGTTCACCTGCCCGCACTGCAAGGCTTTCCATGACGGCGCCTTCGGGGACCTGAAGGCCAACTATATCGATACGGGCAAGGTGCACTTCATCTACCGCGAAGTCTATTTCGACCGCTTCGGCCTTTGGGCGGCCATGGTCGCGCGGTGCGGCGGACCCGAGCGGTACTTCGGCATTTCGGACCTGCTTTACGAGCAGCAGCGCGACTGGCTGGCCGACGGCGATCCCGCGACCATCGCCGACAACCTTCGCAAGATCGGCCGCACCGCCGGTCTGACAGACGAACAGGTCGACGCCTGCCTGCAGGACCGCGGCATGGCCGAGGCGATGGTCGCCGTCTACCAGGAAAACGCCGAGCGCGACGGCGTCGATTCCACGCCAAGCTTCCTGATCAACGGCAAGAAGCACTCGAACATGAGCTACGCCGACTTCGCCGCGATCCTCGACGAGGAACTTGCTGGCTGATGAGGCCGCTCGAGGGGCTGAAGGTCGTCGAGCTTGCGCGCATTCTGGCCGGCCCCTGGGCCGGCCAGCTTCTTTGCGATCTGGGCGCCGACGTCATCAAGATCGAAAGCCCCGAAGGCGACGATACCCGTCAGTGGGGCCCGCCCTTCGTCGAACGGGCGGGCGAGCGCACGGCCGCCTACTTCCATGCCTGCAACCGCGGCAAGCGGTCCATCGCGCTTGATCTGCGCGACGCCGGGGACCGCGAGGTGGCGCTGGGCCTGATCGAACAGGCCGATGTGGTGATCGAGAACTTCAAGGTCGGCGGGCTGCGCAAGTACGGTCTTGATTTCCCGACGCTGCACGCCCGGTTTCCGCGCCTTGTCTATTGTTCGATCACCGGCTTCGGGCAGACCGGCCCCTACGCGCACCGCGCAGGCTATGATTTCATCATCCAGGGCATGTCCGGTCTGATGTCGATCACCGGCGAACCCGACGGCCCGCCGCAGAAGGTGGGCGTCGCCGTGACCGATATCTTCACCGGGGTCTATGCAAGCACCGCGATTCTGGCCGCATTGCGCCAGCGTGACCTCACAGGTCTGGGTCAGCAGGTCGATATGAGCCTCTTCGACGTGGCGACCGCGATCACGGCGAACCAGGCGATGAACTATCTGGCCACCGGCACCCCGCCGGGCAGGATGGGAAACGCGCACCCCAACCTGATGCCCTATCAGGCGTTCCCCTGCCGCGACGGCTGGATCATCATCGCGGTCGGCAACGACGGCCAGTTCCGGCGCTTCGCGGCGCTTCTGGGCGCCGCCCCGCTGGCCGATGACCCGGAATTCGCCACGAACCCCGCCCGGGTCCGAAATCGCGCGACGCTCGAGCCACGGCTGTCGGCCCTGACCACCGGATGGGAGAAGGCAAGGCTGCTGTCCGCCTGCGAGGAGGCCGGCGTGCCCGCGGGGCCGATCAACGACATGGCCGAGGTCTTTGCCGACCCGCAGATCGCGGCGCGCGGCATGGTGTCGACGGTCGATGGCATCCCGGCCGTCCGGGCCCCGATCCTGATGTCCGGGGCCGAGGTTCCGGCCGACCGCCCGTCCCCCCGCCTGAATGAACATGGCGACGGGATTCGTCACGAACTCAGGGGAAAAGGGCCATCAGGGCAGCGGTAAGCCCGTTGTCGCGGCTCAGCTTCAGCCGCACCGGAACCGACAGGATCTTGCCGCGCCAGTCCGGCGGCAGGCGCACGGCATCCTTTTCCGTCGTCACCAGTTGTGCCCCAAGATCCGCCGCCTCGCGCTCGAGCCGCGCCAGAAGCGGTGCGGACAGGCCCTGGTGATCATCAAGCGCCCGCGCCCCCGCAACCTCGGCGCCAAGGCCGCGCAGGGTGGCAAAGAACTTGGCGGGCCGCCCGATGCCGGCGAAGGCAAAGACGCGCATGCCGTTCCAATCCATCCCGGTTTCCAGCGGGACAAGCTCGCCCAGCGAGGACGGAACCCGAACCGAAGGGCCCCACAGCGCATCGAACCCGCGCTGCGCCTCGGAATCGCCGATCCGCAGCAGATGATCGGCCCGCGCAAGCCCCGCGCCCAGAGGTTCGCGCAGCGGCCCTGCCGGAAGGACCCGCCCGTTGCCGAAACCCACGGCGGCGTCGACCACGACAAGCGAGAAATCCTTCGCCACGGCCGGGTTCTGGAAACCGTCGTCCATCAGGATGCAATCCGCCCCCGCGCCCTCGGCGGCGCGCACGCCGGCGGCCCGGTCGCGCGCGACCCAGGTCGGTGCGAAGGCGGCCAGAAGGAGGGGTTCGTCGCCGACCGCCTCGGCGGTGTGGCGTGCCGGATCGACCGCGACAGGACCGGCAAGGCTTCCGCCATACCCGCGCGAGACGACATGCGGCCGATGCCCGGCCGCGACGAGGTGCTGGGCAAGGGCGATCGTCGTCGGGGTCTTGCCCGCGCCACCCGTGTTGATGTTGCCGATGCAGATCACAGGGACAGCCGCCCGGTGGGTGGCCGGCTGGGCCACGCGCCGCGCCGTCGCCGCGGCGTAAAGCATGCCCAGAGGGGCAAGCGCGCGCGCCTGCCAGCCCGGCCGGTCCGGCGGGCGTGACCAGAAGGCGGGTGGCCTCACGCCGCGATCCCTTCGCCCTCGAGCACGGACGCGATCGCTTCGATGACGCGGTCGGCGACGACAGCGCCATCCGAAGTCACCCGCCACGCCGCCTCGGCCAGGGCCGCCGTCTTGTCGGGCGCAAGAAGCTCGGCGATCACCGGCCCAAGGTCGGCCTCCGATGCGATCTGCCGTGATGCGCCGGCCAGCGACAGGCGCTCGAACCGCGCCTTGTGGATGCCGGGGTGCGGCCCGTGCACGATCGCCGAACCCAGCGCGGCCGGGTCGTAGGGACTTGGCCCTGTGCCCTCGGGGTCAAGCGTCGCGGCCAGGAAGCTGACCGGGGCGAGGCGGTACCAAAGGCCCATCTCACCTTCCGTATCGGCCACGAAGACCTGGGTTTCGGCATTGGGACGATCGCCGGCCGAGCGCAGGCCGACCTCCCAGCCTTCGGCTTCGAACCGGTCCGCCAAAGCCCGTCCACCGCCGGCCTCGTCGGGCACCGCCACCAGCAGCAGCCGGTGCGATAGGCGCGAGGCGTGGCGATGCGCGGCTTCCACCGCCACGAAGGTCGTATCGCCAAGCCCCGCGGCAAGCCAGACGGGCCGGCTGGCCAGACGGCGGGCAAGCGCGTCGCGTTCGGCTTCGTTGCAGGGCAGGGGGACTGGGGCTTCGCGCAGAAGGCCGCGGATCTCGATTCGTTCGGGATCGACACCGGTCAGACGAAGCTCGTCGGCGTCGCGGCGCGTTGCCGGGAAGATCCGCACGAAGTCCGCCATCCCGGTGTCACTGGCCCATCGGCGCCAGCGATGGGAGGACCGCTCCCATGGGGCGTTGACCCAGAAAAGGGGAACCCCGCGCGCCTTGGCCGCCTGGATCAGCGCGGTGTGAAGCGCGCCGCCGCAGATGATGCCGACGTCAGGCCGCCAGTGATCGAGGAATCTGGACGTCGCCAGGGCCGAGTCCCCCGGAGCAGGCTGGTGAAGGACCCCCGGCCCCAGGCGCATGTCGGCCAGGGGGCCCGGCGTCGTTGCCAGCAAACCGAAGCCTTCGCCCATCGCCTGCGAAAGACGCGGAACCAGTGACTCGATCGGAGCCACGTCGTCGGTCGTGGCGCCGTGGCACCAGATCAGGCGTCCGGCCGGCCTGTCGGGAACCTGCGGGAGGGCGACCTCGGCGTCGAGCGCTTGCGCCCGGGCGTCGTCCCCGACCGGGCCGCGCCACCGGAGGGTGCCGGCCAGCGCCGAGACCTTCCGCAGCAGCGTCAGGGCCGGGTTCGCGCCCATGCCCTGATCAATCCCCCAGTTCCTCGGTTGCCGAGGCAGGCGTCTCTTCGTCCCTCAGCCGATGAAGATGCGCGATGAAATAGCGGGTGTGGGCGTCGTCGACCGTGCGCTGCGCCTCGGCCTTCCAGGCGGCATAGGCGCTGGCATAGTCGGGGAAGATGCCGACGACATGGATGCCGTTGACGTCCTTGAAGACGGTCGTGGACGGGCTGACTAGCTCGCCCCCAAAAACGAGGTGCAGACGCTGGGACAAAAGACCCTCCGATCCTTGGATGTGCGCAGACCCTACGGCTTTGGCGCGGGCGGTCAAGCACCCGCCCGGTGCGCCATGAGAACGTCGTAGGCGCCGGGCGTGGCCGCGACGACCCCGTGATTGGCCGGCCTGTCGTTGTTGAAGGCCAGCGCCGCACCCGCGCGGTTCGTCACCCGGGCACCCGCTTCGGCGGCGATCAGCGCGCCGGCCGCGATGTCCCATTCCCAGCTGTCGCGGAAGGTTACCATCGCGTCGTACCGGCCCTGCGCCACAAGGCACAGGCGGTAGGCCAGCGAGGGCCGGAACGACCGGCGGACGGGCGGCTGGCCGACCGGCCAGTGGCGGGCGTCCATCGAGGCGGCGTTCGCCAGAAGCCGAATCTCGGGTCCTCCGGTCCAGCCCGAATGGGCGATCGCCTCGCCGTTCAGCGTGGCGCCCTTCCCCTTTTCGGCTGAAAAAAGGCGTCCGCGCAGCGGCAGGTGCACGACGGCGGTCACGGGCAGGCCGTTTTCGACGATCGCCAGCGAATGCGACCATGTCTTCTCGCCCGAGATGAAGGCCCGGGTGCCGTCGATGGGGTCCACGACGAAGACCCGACTGGCTTTCAGCCGGGCGGGATCATCCTCGGTCTCTTCGGAAAGCCAGCCATAGTCGGGGCGTGCGGCAAGCAGCCGCTCGCGCAGGTAGGTGTCGACCGCCAGGTCGGCTTCGGACACCGGATCGTCGGTCGATTTGTCCCAGACGCGATTGGTGCCCGACCAGAAGCCGCTGGCGATCTCGCCCGCCTGTCGCGCGGCGTCGGTCAGAAGGGCAAGGTCACTCTCCGGCAAGCGTCAGCCCCTCGACAAGGATCGACGGCACGACATGCGACAGATGCGATCGCGCGTCGTTCGCCGGGCGAATGCTGCGCAGCATCTCGCGCAGGTTTCCGGCGATCGTGCATTCGTTCACCGGATAGGCGATCTGGCCGTTCACGACCCAGAAGCCCGAGGCCCCGCGCGAGTAATCCCCGGTGGTCGGGTTGATCGACGAGCCGATCAGCGAGGTCACCAGAAGCCCCGTGCCCATGTCGGCAAGAAGGTCGTCGCGCGTCTGCGCACCCTGCGTCAGCGCGATGTTGGTGACCGACGGCGACGGCGGGGCAGAGGTGCCCCGACTAGCGTTGCCGGTGCTTTCAAGGCCCAGGCGTCGCGCCGTTGCAAGATCGAGCGTCCAGCTTGTCAGCCGACCGTCCGCGACAACGGCGCGCCGGGCCACGGGCAGCCCTTCGCCATCGAAGGGCCGCGAGCCGCCGATCCGCGGGCGCAGCGGGTCCTCGACCACGTCAAGGCCCGCGGGAAGGATCTGTTCGCCCATCGCGTCGCGCAGCCAGGACGATCCGCGCACGATGGCGCTGCCGTTCGCGGCGGCCAGAAGGTGGCCGACAAGCGACGCGGCGATGCGTTCGTCGAAAACCACCGGGAAGCGGCCCGATGGCGGCTTGCGCGCCCCGGCCCGGGCCGCGGTGCGTTCCCCGGCGATCCGACCGATCGTTTCGGGGTCGGGAAGGTCGGTCTGATAGGTGCGTGTTTCGCCGAAATAGTCACGTTCCATCGCCGTGCCGGACCCGGTGATCGCCACGCACGAGGTCGACCTTTGGGACCGCGCATATCCGCCCGAGAAACCGTTGGTGGCGGCCAGATGAACGCGCCGGCGGCCATAGCTCGCGCCTGCGCTTTGCGTCTGGCTGACGCCGGGAACGGCCAGCGCCGCCGCTTCCGCGCGGCGGGCGTCCTCCTGCAGGTCGGCGGGGCTGGGTTCGGGCGCCGGATCGTCGAGGTCAAGCCTGGCGAGGTCCCAATTCCGGGCCAGCTGCGACGGATCGGCCAACCCGGCCGAGCTGTCTTCGGGCGCCTCGCGCGCCATGGCGACGGCCTGCTCGGCCATCCGCGCGATCGCCGCATCGCCGACGTCGGACGAGGCCACGCAAGCCTGCCGCTTGCCGATCAGCACGCGCAGGCCGACTTCGACCCCTTCGCTGCGTTCGACGTTCTCAAGCCGCCCCTTCAGGACGTCGATCGACAGCGATGTGCCGTCGATTGCGATCGCGTCGGCCGTGTCGGCCCCTGCCTTTCGGGCGGCGTCGAGAAGCTGGACGGTCAGGAGGTCAAGGTCTGCCGGCATGGAAGGGGGCCTTTGCATCTGGTCCCCCCGGACCTAGTCTTGCCCGGCGCCCTTCGCAAGGCACCGGGTCATGTCGGGGGCCGCCGCTCAGCGCAGGGGTTGGCCGTTCGCGACGATGCCGCCATCCGGCGTCAGCTCGATCGTCGACACCAGCGTGTCCTCTCCCGCGCCGGGGCGGGCGAAGAGACCAAGCATCATCCGCATGCCCATCGCCTGCTCCTGCGGCAGAAGGCCCATCGCCACAAGCTTGTCCATCAGACCGTTGCCGCCGACAAGCTGAAGGTCGATCGCGCCGGCAGGCACCGGCGGCATGGCGCTGTTGTCGAAGGTCAGATCGCCGGTTCCGGTCAGCTCGGCGCCGGCGACATCCAGACGGAGTTCCCGGATGGTCAGGGCCTGAAGTTCGCCCGGGGGACCTTCCATCGGGGTTTCCGCAAGCGCCGGGTCGGTGATGTCCACCAGCCACTTGCCCTTGCCGGCAAGGTCAAGGACCAGCGCCGCCGGATCGCGCGGCAGCGTGCTCATCGGATCGAACATCGACCAGAGCGTGTCGCTGACCGTCAGCCCGTCGATCCGAAGAAGAAGCGCGAAATCCTGCGGTTCGGCCGAGACGGCGATCGGCATGTCGAACTTCCATGACGAGTTCGCCATCGCCAGCGAGGCATCTGGCAGGGGCATCTGCGAACTGGCCACATTCACCGTGACGTCGCTGTTCGTGCCCCCGTAGGACAGACCGTTCTCGCCCACCGACACGTCAAGCTGCCCCGACCCGGCCCCCGCGCTCAGCTCGAAGTCCTGGCCCTCGCCGCTGCCGGCGATCTGGTAGCTTGCGTTGCGGTAGCTAAGCGTTCCTTCCGATGTCAGGCCCTCGGCGATCATCTCGCCAAGTCCGGCCATGGCGGTGAACGACGACATCGTGCCCACCGATGTCGACACCATGTCGGTCATCGAGGCCAGCAAGCTGACCCGATCCCCGCTGCCTTCGGTGTCCACGGCGGAAAACGCGGCCGCTGCCCCGCCCGCCGACATGTCGCTTCGGATGCTCATCGGCGTGCCGTCGACGATTTCGTATTCGCCGGCCAGGTTCGTCAGGGTGACGTCAAGGTCCACCGGCACGGCTTCTCCGCCGGTCTCGAATCCCGTCGAGGTGAGCGAGATCTCGGGCGCTGTGTAGGTGTGCAGCGTCTGGCCCGGCTGGCCCGACACCACAAGATCAAGCCCGGTGTGGGACAGCGTCAGGGTCGCCGAGAAGTCGACGCCGTCTGAATCGGTGCCCGAGAACGTCATGGGCCAGTCTGCGGGAAGGTCGACGCTGACGGTGCCGTCCCCACGTTCGATGAAGGTGAAGTCGCCCAGCGTGCCCGAGACGGTCGCGTCGGCCTCGGACATCGCCATCGTGACGCCCGAGACCGTCAGCGTGTCGCCCGACTGCGATTCCGACGTCGCCGAAAGCTGATAGCCGTTTTGCGACGCGAAGGCCTGCCAGCCGGACCAGACCTGCGCGGCGGTCAGATCTGCAAGGGCGGGCGAGGCCGCAAGAACGGCGAAAACGGTCGGGAAAAGAAACGATTTTGACATGATGGATCTCGAACCAAGGGGAGTTGGCGCAGCTTCGGGCGTGCGCCACGGGGCGTCAAGCCGCCTTTCTCTGGCCGAGCCGGATTCCTTGGGCTAGGCACGGAGAGACGGAGGGGCACGCCATGGACATGACGGGACGGACGGTTCTGATCACGGGGGCAAGCCGCGGCATCGGCGCGGCGGCTGCGCGCGTCTTCGCGGATGCCGGCGCCAGTGTCGTTCTGACGGCCCGCAGCGCCGAGGCGCTTGCCGATCTCGCGGGTGAAATCGGCGAGGCCGCGCTTGCCGTTCCCTGCGATGTCAGCCGCTACTGGGAAGTCGCCGCCGCGGTCGAAGCGGCAGTGACGACGTTCGGTTCGCTTGACGTGCTGATCAACAACGCCGGAGTGATCGAACCGATCGCGCATCTTGTCGACTCGGACCCCGATGGCTGGGGGCAGTCCGTCGATATCAATCTGAAGGGCGCCTATCACGGGATGCGCGCGGCGATGCCGGTGATGATCGCGGCAGGCGGCGGGACCATCATCAACGTCTCGTCGGGTGCGGCGCGCGCGCCCGTCGAAGGCTGGAGCCATTACTGCGCGGCCAAGGCCGGCACCGCCATGCTGACCCGCTGCGGCGACGAGGAAGGCCGTGCATTGGGACTGCGCGTGCTTGGCCTGTCGCCGGGCACCGTGGCGACCGAGATGCAGCGCGAGATCGCGGAAAGCGGCATCAGTGCCGTCAGCCAGCTTGACTGGTCGGTTCACATCCCGCCCGAATGGCCGGCGCGGGCGCTTCTGTGGATGTGCTCGACCGCGGCCGACGACTACCTTGGCCAGGACGTCATGCTGCGGGACGAGGCGATCCGCCGTCGCGTGGGGCTTGTCCCATGATCGAGGTGACGCAGGATGGCGCGCTCTGGACCTTTCGGTTGAACCGCCCGGACAAGGCGAATGCGCTTACCCGCCAGATGCTGGCCGACCTTGCCTTGGCCGTGCCTGCGGCGCGCGAGCAGGCAAAGGCGGTGATCCTGACCGGGGCCGGCACCGTCTTCAGCGCCGGGGCCGATCTTGACGCGGCGCGCGCAGGGTTGGCGACCGATCCTGTCTGGGAAGAGCTGTCGGGCGCCATCGCGGATCTTCCATGCCTGACGATCGCCGCGCTGAACGGCACGGTGGCGGGCGGCGCCTTCGGCATGGTGCTGGCCTGCGACCTGCGGATCGCCGTGCCCGAGGCGCGGTTTTTCTATCCGGTGATGAAGCTGGGCTTCCTGCCCCAGCCCTCGGACCCCGCGCGTCTTGTCGCATTGGTCGGGCCGTCCCGGGCCAGACTGATCCTGATGGCCGGGGCACGGATCGGCGCGTCGGATGCGCTGACCTTCGGTCTGGTGGACGAGATCGTCGAGGGGGACCGGCTGCTGGCGCGGAGCAGGGAACTTGCCGCCGATGCCTTGGGCGCTGCGCCCGACCACGCCGCAGCGATCAAGCGGATGTGCCGCGACTGACGCGAAGCGGTCGACGCGTCACAGCATATGGTAACGAAGTCCACTTCTCCTACGACTATTCGGGCCTCGGAATATATCTGGAGGATTCGGGAAATCCGAGGTATAAACATTGCAAACGCGATGAAGTGGGCGTGGGGGCAGTCTGCAATGAAGACCTTTACGTTGCCCGGCTATGGGCGTCGCCGTGAAGGTGCCAGGTGGGTCGCGACGCTTGTCGTCGGCGCCGTGCTTGGCGCGCCGGCCGTGGCCGAGCCGGCCGATGAGCCGCTGACGATCGAGGACGGGGCGAAGGTGCTTGTCTGCGAGAAGGTCGGCTTCTTCGCGATCGTGCAGGACCACGATGGCCGGCTCAGCACGCCACAGTATCCGCAGTTGCACGTCCAGTATGCGGACGGCCTGTTCGCGATGACCGAGCCGGACGTGGATATTCAGGGTGTGAAGGTGGCCTATACCTCGTTTCTGAAATTCGAGGGCGCGCAGCACTGGGTCTTTTCCGGCCTCGACGGTACCACCCCGTTCGAGGACCGTTGCCGTGACATCACCAGCGACCTTGCCTTCGTCTTTCCCAAGATCGCCATCGCCGCCACCTGGGGCCTGCCCGAGATCGAGGCGCGCGTCGGGTTGTTCGACGCGATCATGGACGACATGAGCACGCGCCTTGAACTGGCGACGGCCGAGCGGGACGAGCTTGCCGTAACGAACGAGGCGCTGCAGGCCGACTACGAGTCCCTGACGCTGGAGGCCTGCGAATTCGCGGCGGCGGCCCTGCCCGTTCTCAAGGTTGTCCATGCGGCAAGCGCGACAGAGGCCGCAAGCGACATCGACGAGGTTCTTGGCGCCGCCACGCGGCTTGGCGACTGCCTGGAAGACTCGGTCATGGTCCGCTCGTCCGATGCAGAGGGCGCCCGGTTCGCCGAGTGACGGCCAGACCCTGACAGGACGCGGCCCACTGTCCTTTCCCCGGTCGGCATCGCTGCCCTGGCCGCGTGACCTTGCGTGATTCGTCCTGCGCCCGATGAGGGCCGTGGAGCGCCGAATCCGCTCGGTTTCACATCCTCAAGTTGAAAATCTGCGCGTTGGTGATGAGGCGGGGCCGTCGCCGGCCTCGTAGGATCAACGACAGGTCGAGGCCGTAGGGGGTCGGGGCCTGTCGCCGTCCGGCAATCGGATGGTGTGTGAAACCTGCTTAACGAAGGAGCGATTTTATGCGCAACGCAGTCATCAAGACCTGGAACCGTCTTCTGGGCAACGAAGAAGGCCTCACGCTGGTCGAATACGGTGTGGGTGCGATCCTGGCCGTCACCGTCGGGGCCGTGGCCCTGACCCAGCTTGGTGCCCAGATCAACAACGAACTGGGCCAGGCCGAAGGCGTCATGGAAGCCACCGGTGGCACCGTCGGGACCGCCGGCCTCGGCACCCAATAACCAGCAAGACGCGGCGCCTGCTCCCTTCGTGGGGGCGGGCGCCAGCTTCCCGGACCAGCCCTGACATCGGAAGGAACCCAAAAGATGCGCATCAAGTCCCTGATCGTTGCCCTCGTGGGGATCGGCGTCGCCGGCGGGTCGGTCTACATGGCGCGCGGCTATATCGCCGATGAAGTCGCCGCACAGAAGGCGCAGCAGGAAACCGGCATCGTCCGGGTCTATGCCGCCGCCCGCGAGATTCCCTATGGCGCGGCCATCGAAGGCCACATGGTCACGACCATCCCCTGGCCGAGAGAGGCCGTTCCGCAGGGGGCCTTTACCTCGAAAGAGTCACTGATCGCCGGTTCGCGGGAGGATGCCCGCCGCGCGAAAAGCGGTCTTGCCCAGGGCGAGATCATTCTTGCCTCGAAGGTGTCGAACTTCGGCGAGAAGGTGACCATCGTCCAGCGCCTGGGCGACAACACGCGCGCCATGGCCATTCAGGTGAGCGCGTCGACCGCCGTCGGCGGGTTCGTCACCCCGGGCGATTCCGTCGACATCCTGCTGACGCAGGGGTCGGGCGAGGAGCTTGGCACCTTCACCATCCTTCAGAACATCCGCGTGATCGGCGTCGACCAGACCGCCGACCAGCAGACCGACAGGCCGGTTGTCGCCCGCACCGTCACCGTCGAGGTGACGCCCGAACAGGGCCAGCGGCTGGCGCTTGCCGAGCGCGCCGGCACGCTCAGCCTGTCGCTTCGCTCGCTCGAGAACAGCGAAGACAAACCGCTCGACTCGGTGCGCCTGTCCGACCTTCTCCAGCAGACTTCGCCCGTCGAGGAAGAGGCGAAGCGCAACGTCGTCCGGGTGCGCCGGGGCGTCGAGGAAGCCCAGGAAGTTCCCGTCGAAGTCTCGATCAACTGAGAAACCAAGGATCGGTTCACAGGTCGCAAGCGATGACACGTCCTTCACCATACACCACGCGGATGCGGGCCTTCGCCAAGGCCGACGAAGGGGCGGTCCTCGTCTTCTTCGCGATCCTCTTCGCGGTGATGCTTGGGATGATCGCGCTGGCCTTCGACACGGGCCGCATGGCGGCCACCCAGTCCGAGCTTCAGTCCTATGCCGACAACGTGGCGCTTGCCGCCGCCGGTGAACTTGACGGCGAGGACGGGGCCATCGCCCGCGCCACCGCGGCCGCGGCCGAGTTGATCGACGACATCCAGACCTTCGGGGATGGCGGCGCGCTTCTGGGCGTGGCCGACTATACGCTCACGTTCCTGTCTGATCTGCCGGCGGACGACACGGCCGACACCTCGGGCTTCGTCACCACAAACTCGACCGCCGCGGCCTATGCTCGGGTCGTCATAACGCCCCGCCGGGTGGCGACGCCGATCGCCGCGGCCTTCTCTGCGATCACCGGCCAGCAGGCCATCGATGCCAACGTCGGGGCGACGGCGATTGCCGGGTTCACCGCCTATGTCTGCGACGTTCCCGTCCTGATGTTCTGCCTGCCCTCGCCGACGTTCAAGGCCGAGGACAACGTCGGCAGCACGATCCTTCTTCGTTCGGGCAGAAACGGAAGCCAGTGGGGCCCGGGCGACTTCGGCTTTCTCGATCCCAGCGACATCGGCGTCGATCAGCGTGGACCCTGCGCGGGCCTGAATGGTGTGCAGCTTGACACCTGCCTTATCGCGGCCTCGGGCAATCTGCTTCAGTGCGTCCGCACAAACGGTGTCGACATCGAGCCTGGGCAGAAGGTCGGCATCGAGAACGCGGTCTTCAACACGCGCTTCGACATCTACACCGGCACGATGAACAACAAGCGCAACAACCCGCACTATGCGCCGGCGCCGCACGTCATCTCGGGGTTCGAGGTTCCGACCAAGGGCAACCAGTGCATCGGCAACAACCCCAGCGCCGGCGACACCATGGCCTTTCCTGCCGACGACTGCTTCGGCAGCTCTTCGGGCTGCACAATCGGCAACGGCCGCTTCGGCGACGCCGACTGGTCCGACGGGCGCGCGACCTACTTCGCAACCAATTACGGCGTAAAGGACGCGACCGGAAATCTCGTGCGCGACGCCAATGGCAACGTCGTTCTGAACGCCAACGGTCAGCGCGTGCTCACGGCCCTTGGCTCAAACACGTCGCCCACACGCTATGAGGTCTACAAGGCCGAGATCGCGGCCGCGGGCACCGGCAACATCCTGACCAATCGGCGCGAAACCGGCCGCCCGCAGTGTTCGAAGGCGACGCCCAACCCAAACCCCGAGCGCCGGACCTTCGTGGCCGCGGGGATCAACTGCGACCCTGCGACCGGGGGCACCGCGATCGCCGGGGCGGCGAAGGACGTGAAGCCTGCCGAATTCGTCCGGGTCTTCCTGACACGCCCGGTCGGCAATTCGACCGTCTCTCCACCGGTCTTCGACCTCTGGGTCGAGGTGGTCGAGTCGGTGGGCGGACCGGGCGGCGGCCAGGAAGTCGAAGCGGGCATCTTCCGCGAACAAGTGCAGCTTTACCGGTAGTCATGCGCATCCGTCGTCATATCCCTTCCGCTTTGCGCCGCTTCGGCCGCGACGAGTCCGGGCTTGCGCTGGTGGAGTTCGCGATCTGCCTGCCGCTCATGATCCTGGTGTTCGGCATGATCATCGAAGGCAGCCGCCTGATGTGGTCTTTCCAGAACAGCATTTCCGGCGTCAGGGATGCCACGCGGTATCTTGCGCGGATCACGCCGGCCGATGTCTGCCAACCCGGCGGGACCACTTTTGACGACCAGGCGGACAGGCTGACAGCCATCATCCGCGACCGGATCGGAACGGGCGAGAGCATCCTTCCGCGCGGGGTCGATCTGGTCGACGTGACCGCGACGCTTGACTGCGTGGTCGGCGCCTACCGCATCAGCCCGGCCCCGGTTGCCCAGTTGACCGCGCGGGTCGAGATCACCCACCCCTTCGCCAGCCTCTTCGCGTTTGCAGGTGGCGGGGTCGAGGACTCGGTGATCGTCGATGTCAGCGATGAAGCAAGGATCTTCGGGCTATGAAACGGGGGATTCGCACGATCAACAGCGCTTCGGCCCGGCGGTTCGCGCGCGACGAATCCGGCACCACCCTGGTCGAACTGGCGCTTGTCATCGCGCTGTTCCTGCTGCTGTTCTTCGCGGTCCTGGATTTTGGCCGCATGGGGTCGGACTACGTCATGGCCGAAAAGGCGCTTCAGCGCGCGGTCCGCGTCGCGGCGACGCGCCCGGCCGCCTGCCCCGGAGTGCCCGAGACGCACCAGCCCGGTGCGTTCCTTCCCGGCACGACCCCCCCGCGCTATGGCACGCTTTGCCGCGCCGCGCCGGGCGTCGTCTGCGCCACCCCGGCCGAGATCACCTGTCAGGGCGATCTGTCGAACGCGACGGTCGCAGAAATCTGGTGGGGGGCCGATCGTGCGCCGGGCGGCGTTCCGGGCATCCGCGAGGTTCTGCCCTCGAACGCCGAGCCCCGCCACCTGGTGTTCCGCTACACCACAGACCCCGATCTGGGGTTCCTTGGCGGTCCCTTCGTGCCGATCGTGACCGTCGAACTGCGCGACCTCGACTTCCGCTACACCACCCCGCTGGGCCGGCTGGCCGGTATCGCGGGCGTGGCCAACGCGGGCACCCGTGGGGACAACGACATTCCGTTCCCCACCATCAGCGTCTCTCTCCCCGGCGAGGACCTTGCCCAAGGAGGCGACGGATGACCCGACACTTTCAATTGAAGCCCACCTTTTCAGGAGTTTCGACAATGGATCAAAGTCCCACGAGCCTGCTTTTGATTTCGAGCGACGACGCGGTCTCGCTCGACGTTCAGAGCGCCCTCGCAGACGACGGCATGATCAATGTCGTCACGAAATCGGGGACGCTTGCGCAGATGAACGGATCGGCGGCGTCGATTGCAAAGATGTACGACATCGTTGTCTTCACCACGGATCCCGACGACCCTGACGAGTTGAAGGCGATCGAGGATCTGTCGGCGAACCGTGCGTCGAACGCCGTCTTCTTCGCGCTGACCGACGACGACCTGCCTTTGTCGAAGGTGCGCAAGCTGTCGCGCTGCGGCGTCGACGACATCATGCCGAAGGGCGCGCTCAGGGAAGAACTGCGCCCCCAGATTGCCACATGGAAACAGCGGCGCGATGCGATGCTGCCGGCCGTCTGGGCCGGGCCGCAGAAGAAGGGGCGCATCATCACCGTCGCCCAGGCGCGCGGCGGGGTCGGATCGACCACTGTTGCCGTGAACCTTGCCGACCAGCTGCTTGAACCGACCGGCTTCCGCAAGAAGCACAACAAGCACAGCGTGGTCATCGTGGACCTCGACTTCCAGTTCGGGACAGTCGGCACGATGCTTGACGTCGATGCGAACGACGGGCTGATCCAGCTTGCCATGGACGGGTTCGTGCCGACGCGGGACTATGTCGAACAGTGCATCGTCACCGTCGACAGCGGGCTTGCGGTGCTTCCCGCGCCCTCGAAGTTCGGACCGCTCGAAGCGCTGAAGGTCGCGCAGGTCGAGGCGATCCTGACGGTTCTTCAGGAAAGCTACGACTATGTCGTGGTCGACTTGCCGCGGGCGCTGGTCAGCTGGCTCGAGCCGATCCTTGCGAAATCGGACGAGGTCATCCTGGTGACGGACGTGACCGTCCCCTCGGTGCGCGCCGCTCGGAAGCTGATGGACTTCTTCCTTGCCGAGCAGCCCGGCCTCACCATCGAGATCGTCGTGAACTTCGAGAAGAAGCCGGTGCTTCTGGCCAGCCATCACCGCGAAGCCGCAAAGCTTCTGGCACATGACTTCAGCTACTGGCTGCCCCGCAACGACCGGGCCGCGCGGGAAACGGTCGACCGCGGCTGCCCGCTGTCGCGCGCGGCGCCGCATTCGGACCTTGCCAAGAGCATGCGAAAACTCGCCAGGGCCACGATCCGCAAGTTCGAAAGCCCCCAGACCACCAGAGTCTGAGCGCCGCGACCTGCTTCAAGAAACAGCGACTGCCGCGCAGCGGTTTGAAAGACCAAAAGGGGCCAACAATGTTCCGAGAGTTCCAGACAGGTGAGACAGCGACCGCGCCGAACGTCGTTCGGTTCGGGCAGAACCGGCCGGCGCCGGTCGCTCCGGCACCCGAACCGCCGCGCGCCGTCGTGGACGCGGACCTTCAGTCCCGACTCGAACTCAAGAGCAAGCTGCACGACGTGCTGCTCGAGCGGTTGAACCTGGCGGTGCTGGACAAGATCCAGGAGGACGAACTTCGGCGCGAGGTGAGCGGCCTGGTCGCCGAAGTCCTGAAGGACCTCGGCCGTCCGATGCGAAGCGAGGATTTCCGCCAGATCGTCGACGAACTTCTCGACGAGGTGCTTGGACTAGGCCCGCTCGAGCCGCTTCTTGCCGACCCGACGATCAACGACATCCTCGTCAATTCGTTCGACAAGGTCTACGTCGAGCGTCGCGGCGTGCTCGAGCGGACGGCCGTCCGGTTCCGTGACGAACGGCATCTGCTGCGGATCATCGACAAGATCGTCTCGCGCATCGGGCGCCGGATCGACGAGAGCGTTCCCTGGGTCGACGCCCGTCTTGAGGATGGCAGCCGCGTCAACGCGATCATCCGGCCCTGCGCCATTGACGGGCCATCGGTTTCGATCCGGAAGTTTTCCCGCGTCCCGCTGACCATGCAGTCGATGATCGACATCGACACGCTGTCCGAAGACGCCGCGCGCCTTCTGCGCGGTCTTGTCGAGGCGCGCCTGAACATCCTCATCTCGGGCGGGACGGGCACCGGCAAGACGACGATGCTGAACGCCATGTCGTCCTACATCAGCAACCGCGAGCGGATCGTGACGATCGAGGACGCGGCCGAGCTTCAGCTTCAGCAGGAGCATGTCGTGCGCCTTGAAACGCGTCCTCCGAACCCGTCGGGCAACGGCGCGATCATCCAGCGCGACCTGGTGCGCAACGCGCTGCGGATGCGCCCCGACCGCATCATCGTGGGCGAGGTCCGGGGGCCGGAAGCCTTCGACATGCTTCAGGCCATGAACACCGGTCATGACGGATCGATGACCACGGTCCACGCCAACACGGCGCGCGATGCGCTGGGCCGGATCGAGCAGATGGTCACGATGGGCGGCTTCGAACTTCCGCACTCGGCCGTCCGCGGGCAGATTGCCTCGGCCATCCATTTCGTCGTTCAGCTTACCCGCCTCAGCGACGGACGCCGGCGCGTGACCAGCATATCCGAACTGACCGGCATGGAAGGCGACGTCATCACCATGCAGGACATCTTCGTCTTCAAGCGCACCGGGAAGGACGCAGACGGCCGCGTGAGGGGCTACTTCACGCCAACCGGAATCCGCCCCCAGTCGGCCGAACAGCTGATCGCCGCCGGCGTCGACATGAGCGGCATTTCGTTCGTGAAGAGGGCGCCGAAAGATGATTGACCTTCGCGATCTCGATCTGGATGCCCTGGGTCTGGGCGCGCTGAACCTTGGCGCGCTCGACGCGCGGTTCGTGATCTTCGTCGGCCTCTTCCTGGGAACGCTTCTGGCGTTCGAGGGTCTTCGCCAGCTCTTGTCGCGCGGCGAGAGGCAGGACGAGGCCAAGAGCCGGCGGATGAGGATGATCAAGGCCGGCGCGACCACCGAACAGATCCTTCAGGTTCTCAAGCCGCCAGCACGCAAGTCCGGGTTCGAGGCCGTTCCCCTTTTTGGAAGCGTGCCGCATGCCTTGCGGCAGGCGGGTCTTACCCTTCGCCCCGAAGCGTTTTTCGGGGCGATCGTCGCAGGGGCGGTGATCTTCGCAATTGCCGGGTCGCAGGTGATCAACCCGGCGATCGCGATTTCCCTTGCGGTCGGGCTGTTCCTGATCGTGCCGCCCCTCATCGTGCGGCACCTGAGGAACCGCCGCCTCAACGCCTTCGTGCACCAGTTGCCCGATGCGCTTGAACGCATGGCGCGCGGGCTGCGCGTGGGCCATCCCCTGAACACGACGCTTGCAAGTGTGGCCAACGAGATGTCCGATCCGATCGGGTCCGAATTCGGCATCGTCGTCGACCAGGTCGCCTATGGCGACGACCTGAGCGATGCGATGCGCGAACTTGCCGAGCGCATCGACGTCGAGGACATGCACTATCTCGCGGTCAGCGTCGGGATACAGCATGGCACCGGCGGGGATCTGGCCGCGATCCTCGACACGCTGTCCCGTGTCATCCGCGATCGCGCCACGATGCGTCAGAAGATCAAGGCCATCTCGGCGGAATCGCGGCTTTCGGCCATCTTCCTGTCCTGCATCCCGGTCTTCATCTTCTTCTTCATGTCGGTCACGACGCCGTCCTACTACAACGGTGTGTCCGACGACCCGCTGTACGTCCCCATGCTTGTCACCATTGGGGTCTTCATCGCGGTGAATGCCGTCTTGCTGCGCAAGCTTGTCCGTTTCCGGTTCTGACGAGGGTAGAGACATCCGATGTTCGATCTTCAATCCATTGGCATTTCGACCAACCTGCTGATCCTTGGCGCCGTCGGCGCGGGCGCGATGCTTGCCGTCGTCGGTGTGGCCCAGGTCATGTCCGACAAGAGCGTCGCGGCGACGCGCATCGCGCAGTACGGCCGGCCGCGGTCCACCGGACAGCGCCAGACGCTGGTCAAGGACGAACACTCGCGGGCCTCGGAATTCGCCGCCGGCATCCTTGCGGACGACGACCGCCAGCGGGTTCAGGTCCAGCGCGAACTTGCCCGCGCCGGTCTGCAGGGGCCGCATGCGGTGCGCAATTTCTTCCTGTTCCGTGCCGGTTCCGGACTGGTGCTGCCGGGCCTTTTCCTGCTGCTTCTGGCCTTGGCGCAGGCGGGCAGTCCGCTTCTGCCCGAAATGCTGACCGACTGGCTGAACGGACTTGGCAGCATGGCCACGCTGATCGGCCTCGCGTTGCTGTGCTATGTCGGCTACGTCCTGCCGGGCTACTGGCTTGACCGTCGCGTGGCCGAACGCAAGTGGCGGATCGAGGCCTCCTTCCCGAACGCACTCGACCTTCTGCAGATCTCGGTCGAGGCGGGCCTGGGCTTTGATGCTGCCATGATGCGCGTTGCGCAGGAGATCGCGCCGGTCGCCCCCGAACTTTCGGAAGAGTTCATGATCGCCCAGGCCGAGATCCAGGCCGGGCAGGAACGGTCGAAGGCACTGATGTCACTGGCCAACCGAACCGGGGTCGAGACGATCGCCTCCTTCGTCAGCGTCGTGCTCCAGTCGATCCAGTTCGGAACCCCGATGGGTGAGGCCTTGACCACCTATTCCCGGGAGATGCGAATTTTCCGCGAATTGCGTGCCCAGGAAAAGGCGAACAAGCTTCCGGTGCAGATGTCCGCGGTGCTTGCCTCGTTCATGTTGCCGTCGATCGTGATGATCACTCTAGGCCCGGTCGTGATTCGGTATATCCGCTATTTCGCCTCGTGACCTGTAGAATTAACGCTTCATTAACCGTAGATGAACGGAAAATGAATTCGAGTTAAGCCGAAAATGAACGGAAGTTTCGGCGCTTGCGGCTTAACCTGATACTTCCGACCATTGAACATGTTGGTTCATCAATCGGCCTGCTGGGTTGCGATTGGGGCACGGAAACCTTGATTTTTGCCCAGATTTTGCCTTTCCTTTGCCTTGGGTTCGAGGGGGTCGGCACAGTGTTCCGGCGTGTCTTGCCAATATCCGCCCCCTGCGTTCAAGAGTGTGTGGTGTTTGGATTTTGACATGTTCGGCGAGTATGGTCCGTATGCAGGCCCCGGTTTTTCCGATTCCGTTAATGGTGTGGAAATACTGGGTCCGGTTCTTCAATTCCTTGAATCGACAAATGAAAGAATTCCGCTTGATGGCGGCCTGGGGGCGATTCAGAGTTTTCTCGGTGCCGAGGCGATCGCGATTTCCCGAAACACCTTCAATTCCTCGGCGCCTCGCATCGTGGCGGTCTGCGATGGAAATGCGCAGCGGTGCAGCGCGCCGCTGGAACGCGCCTTCGTGGCCGAGCTTCTTGGCCCTTACCTTGACCGACTGAAGACGGGCGCAACGTGGTCGCTGTCGCGCCATCTCGCCGGGTCGGGCGGTGAGCCGCACCCCGCAGTCGCCGGGTGGATGCGCCGTCGTGGCTTGAAGGACATCGTCGTCGTCGTGCTGGAAAGCCGCAACGGCCATTCGGATTATCTCGAGATCCATCTGCGGCAGGAGGCCGGTCGGCCGTTCGAGGCGAAACTCGACATGCTCGGGCCGCTGCTGTCCCGTTTCTGGGCGAACCGGAAGCCCGGTCTGGTGACCGACTGTCTTGGCCGCCGCAAGCTTCAGCGCGTGTCGGGGGGCAACGCAATGTCGGCAGACGTTCCACTTCTTTCCGACCTCAATCCTGCGGGGCTGACCAGGTCGGAGTTCCGGGTCTGCACCATGGTGCGACGCGGTCTGACGGTCAGGGCCATCTCGGAAGAGCTGGCGCTGTCGGTGACGACGATCCGAACCCATTTGCGCAGCATCTATGCCAAGACCGGGGTTTCCGGGTTCAACGAACTGGCCCATCGCCTGATCGCAGCCGAGGGGCAGGCCGCGCGGGGTCAAGGCCATCGACTGATCGCCTGAGGACAGAGGATGACACCGTTCCTTCTGCTTCTGCCGATCCTGTTCGTCGCGGCCGTCTTCGATCTGCGTCACTACCGGATTCCGAACCTGTTGGTGTTACTTGCGCTTGCCCTGTTTCTTGCAACGGCGGTCATTCCGGGTTCGGACGAAGTGGCGGCCCGTCTGCTTCAGGGAGCCGTGACCTTCGCGATCTGTTTCATCCTGTTCGGCCTGCGTCTGATGGGCGGAGGGGACGCAAAGCTTTTGCCGGTGGTTCTGCTTTTCGTGCCTGCAGGCGACGTCGCCACCTATCTGTTCTGTCTGTCCTTCGGCCTGGCGCTGGGGATCGGTGGCCTGACGCTCTTGCGCAGGTGGGATGCCGTTCCGGCCGCGGGCTGGGCCGCGTTCGAGCGGCGCGAGGGTTTTCCCGTGGGCCTTGCCATCGCGATCTCGGCGGCTGCCTTCGCCGCAGTCCAGAGCTGGACGCCTTAGCCTGCGAGGCTCGTCAGGCCATCCGGCGATCGGAAGTCTGACGGCTGCAAGATCGGCGCCGCGCGTTGTTTCCATCGCCGCCACGGTGCGTTCACAGATCCGCCCCAGGCATCCCGTCTTCTGCGTCCGGCGCCCACGCCTCGATAAAAAGTGTAAAATCAAGATGTTAGTTCGCGTGACCAGCGCGCGGCCGAGGGTGCCGGGGGGAGGCTCGGTCGCGGGACAGGAAAGATGCCCAATTTCTGTAACATTCACTCAAACTAATGACAAATTAGGATAGCTTATATTGACTTGTTCGTAATGAGTTCCCGAGTACCCCGATCCGCTCTTGGTGGCGCATGTTGCGCCACCGGGCGGGTCGGACTGGGACCAGATCCGATCCTTCGGGCACCGGTCCGCAGACGACCCGACCGACCGCGTCGCCACCCCCAGCTCGACCGGACCGACCCATCGCCAGCCTAGCGCCGCCTTGCCTGTCTTCGCGGGCCGGCAGTGCGCGAGATGAACTCTGGCGGACGTTTCGCAACCCACACGGCGAAGGCAGCAAGTCGCGGGTGCGTCCGAAGGGCCTCGATCGTGCTGAATTGGCGCGCAAGTTCGGTCTCGGACAGGGTGGCGTGGATTTCCTTGTGGCAGATGTGATGCAACAGAACGGTCGGCCCACCCTTGCCGCCGCGCAGCTTTGGCGTCAGGTGATGCAGGCTTTGCGGAACGTCGGGCGGAATCGGCCGGCCGCAGAGCGGGCAAAGGGGATCGTCGGTCATGCCGGACAGCTTGGCCCAGGATGGCGAAAGGACAAGGTCTGTCGACGCGCTGATCGTCGGGGGCGGGCCGGCGGGACTGATGGCGGCGGACGTCCTGGGCGGGGCGGGCCGATCCATCCTTCTGGCCGAGGCCAAGCCCACGGTTGGCCGGAAGTTCCTGATGGCGGGCAAGAGCGGCCTGAACCTGACCTTCGACGTCCCCGCCACGCAACTTGTCGACGTCTACGGCCCGGCCGCGGTCAGACTGCGTCCGATGGTCGAGGCCTTCGATGCCGATGCCATCCGTGCCTGGGCGCGCGATCTGGGACAGGAGACATTCACCGGGTCCTCGGGCCGCGTCTTTCCAGTCGCCATGAAGGCTTCGCCGCTGCTCAGGGCATGGCTGGCCCGCCTTGATGGCCTTGGCGTCGAACTCCGCACGCGCTGGCGCTGGCATGGGTGGGAGGGCGACCTGCACCGCTTCGCGACCCCCGAGGGCGACATCGCCATTCGCGCCCGTGTCGCGATCCTTGCGCTGGGGGGCGCAAGCTGGGCGCGGCTTGGCTCGGATGGGGCGTGGGTCGGCGCGGTCGCGGCGCGGGGCGCGACGGTGGCGCCTTTTCGTCCGTCGAACGCGGGCCTGTCCGTCGCCTGGTCGCCCGAGATGGCGCGGCACCATGGAAGTCCGGTCAAGGGCGCGGCCCTGTCCGCCGGCGATCTGCGGACACGGGGCGAATTCGTGATCTCGCACCGCGGGCTTGAGGGCGGGGGACTCTATGCCGTCTTCGCCGCCGTCCGCGACGGGGCCGCGCTTCAGGCCGATCTGCTGCCCGATCTGTCGCAGGACGAGATCGCCGCGCGTCTTGCCCGCGCCTCGCCGCGGGACAGCCGCACGAACCGCCTGCGCAAGGCGCTTCGGCTTGATCCGGCGCGCCTGGCGCTTCTGAACGAATTCGGCCGTCCGCTGCCGCCGGACGCGGCGCTGCCGGCGCTTCTCAAGGCGCTGCCGATCCGTCACGCCGGACCGCGCCCGCTGGACGAGGCGATCTCGACCGCCGGGGGGCTGACCTGGGACAGTCTGGACGACGACCTGATGCTGAGCGCGGCGCCCGGTGTTTTCGCGGCGGGCGAGATGATCGATTGGGAGGCGCCGACCGGCGGCTACCTGCTGACCGCCTGTCTTGCGACCGGGCGCTGGGCGGGGCGTGCCGCCGCGCGTCGTCTGGCGACGGCCTAGCTTCCAGCCGCCGAGGCGCGCGCGAAGGCCGGGCGGGCGCGCATCCGGTCGATATAGTCCCGGAAACCCGGCGACTCGACCGGGAATTTCGCGCCGATGGCCCACCCGCCGCAGTGGGCGGCGATGATGTCGGCGATCGTCATCACCTCGCCCATCAGGAACGGCCCTTGGCCAAGCAGGGTCTCGAAGGCGCGGACAGACCGCTCGAACTCCCATTTCAGGCTGGGTTTGACCTCTGGGACGCGGTGCTCTTCGGGCAGCACGAAGCTGTGCCGCGCCGCCGTCCACAGGACGGCGTCCATCTCGTCCAGGACGAACTGCGTCCGGCCATCCTGCCGCGCGCGGTCGATCGTTCCGGCAGGAAAGGTCAGGGCGTGATGCTTGTCGGCAAGATAGGTCAGGATCGCCGTCGAATCGGTCAGCACCGCGTCGCCCTCGATCAGCACCGGTACTTTGCCCAGGGGGTTCAGGGCACGCACTGCCTCCGATCGCGGAAGCTCGGGCCTCAGGTCGTAGGGCTGCCCGATCTCTTCGAGCATCCACAGCACGCGCATTGTGCGGCTCTTGGTGTGTCCGACCACGGTGTAACGTGTCATTGGGTCATCCTTGCCAGCCGGGCGAGGGTGCGTTCCATCATGGGCAGCGGCGGCACGGGCGTCGTCGACCGAAGGGCAAGGTCGGTGTCGACCAGCATGCCAAGCGCCTGTTCCAGCCGTGCGACCCCCCAGCGTTCGGCCTGCCGCTGCATCCGGTCGCGATGCTTCCAATGCACCGGCGGCCGCGCCCGCGTGATGCCCGACGCCGCGCCCTTCGGATCTGCCGCCGCCGAATGCAGTGTGCGGAAGTGCCGTTCGGCGCCAATGCACAGGGTGACCGGCAGAACGCCCTGCGCCTCGAGCCGGCGCAGAAGCGGCCCGATCTCGGCCGCGCGCGCTTCGGCGACGGCATGAAGAAGGTCGTCCACCTCGGCCTCGGTCGAGGCGGGCGCACAGGCGGCGACCTCGACCGGCGTCAGCGCAGAGGTATCGCCCAGCTTGTAAAGCGACATCTTTTCAATGAATTGGCGAAAGTCGCCCGGATCAAGGTCGCGTGCCAGGTCGTTGATCGCGGCCATCGCGTCCGGACGGATGTCGGACAGGCCCGCCGCGCGCAGCGACGCCTCGATCTCGGCGCGTGACGGCGGATCGTCATAGATTGCCGCGGCAAGGGCGTTGGAGTGTCCCTCGAACAGCTTGCGCAGGGCCGAGCGCGGCGACAGCACCCCCGCCGTCACGACGATGGTCGCGTCCCCCTCGCGCCACTCGCCAAGGGTGGCGCCGATCACCTCGGCCAGGCCGTCGCCCGCATCTTCGACGAAGGCCACGCGCTGGCCGGGGAAGAACCCGCTTGATTTCACCGCGTCGGCCAGAAGTGCCCCGTCGCGCCGCAGGTCTGCGGCCGCGATCCGGTCAAGACGCATTTCCGCTTCGCCCGAGGGGCCGATCAGGCCAAGGATCACCTGCTGCCGCTTCAGCGCCACCCGCATCGCGTCCTCGCCATAAACAAGAATGCCGGCGCGGCGCGGGTCGGGCCGCGCGAAGAAGGCGGCGGCATCGCGGGACGAAAGCTTCATGCCGGCCAGTCCCGGCGCGAGAGGTAAAGGTCGTCGACGATCTGATCCGCAAGGATCGTCATCAGCCTGCGACGCGCGTCGGCCTGCGCCGAGGTCGTGGCCACGGTGGTCGAGGTGGCGGCGTAGGAGGTGAAATTCGAAGCCTGCCCAGAGGTCACAAGCCGGCCCGTCACGATCTCTGTCAGGCGATACTCCACCTCGCCCAGCACACTATAGCGCGTAATGGTCTGGTCCGGCAGGATGCCCATGCTTTCCTCGGCGACCACGATGTCGGCGGACAGGCGATAGCGCGGGGCCTCGGGGCGGCCCAGCCGGGCCTCGAGCGCGCGCACGAATTCGAAGGATTCGACTGCGGACGGCGCATCGACCGCGATTTGGCCCTGCAAGCCCTCGGCCGACCCGCCCGGGGCAAGCGCCGGCGAGAACCCGCAGGCGCCCAGCGCGAGAAGCGCGAACGACAGGACTGCGCGGCGATCAGATGACGACATTCACGATCCGGCCCGGGACGACGATCAGCTTCTTCGGCTGGGCACCGTCAAGCGCCCGCCGCACAGCTTCGTCGGCCAGCACCAGCTTTTCAACCTCGTCCTTGGGCATGTCCTTTGGCACGGTGATCTCGGACCGGCGCTTGCCGTTGACCTGAATGGGCAGGGTCACGCTGTCCTCGACCAGAAGCGCGGGGTCCGCCTTGGGCCAGGCCGCCTCGGCGATCAGTCCCGTGCCCCCCAGCATCTGCCACATCTCTTCGGAAAGGTGCGGGGTGAAGGGCGCCATCAGCTGCGCCATGGCGCGCATCGCCTCGCGCCGGGTCGCGGCGCCGGCTTCGGACCGCTGGATCGCGTTCGCGAAGGCGTAAAGGCGCGCGATGGCGGCGTTGTTGCCAAAGCTTTCGATGTCGCGCGTCACCCCGTCGATCGTCTTGTGCATGACGCGTCGCAGATCGAGGTCGGCCTCGGGGTTGTCGGGCGCGTCGCCGATTTCGGCCGCCATGCGCCAGATCCGGGCAAGGTGTCGATTCGCGGCCTCTGCCCCGGCGGCGGTCCATTCCACGTCACGCTCGGGCGGGCTGTCGGACAGCACGAACCAGCGCACCGTGTCCGCGCCATAGCGCGCGATGATCGCCATCGGGTCGACCACGTTCTTCTTGGACTTCGACATCTTGGCCGAAGGCACCACCTCGACCAGAAGATCGGCGCCCTTCGCCAGATCGAGGCGCGCCCCGTCCGACGCGCCCTGCGTCACCAGAAGGTCATGGCGCAGCGCGACGTGGCGCTTGCCGTCGACCGTCATCTCGATCACGTCCTCGGGCAGGTGATAGACGGGGCGGCCCTTCTCGTCGCGGGTCTGGTAGATCTCGTGCGTGACCATCCCTTGCGTGAACAGCGCATCGAACGGTTCGACGGCCGAGGCCGGCAGGTGACCGCAGATCTGCATCGCGCGGGCGAAGAAGCGCGAGTAAAGCAGGTGGAGGATCGCGTGTTCGATCCCGCCGATGTACTGGTCGACGTTCATCCAGTAGGCCACGTCCTCGGCCACGGTCGGCGTCGCCGCGCGGGGCGCGGTGAAGCGGGCGTAGTACCACGAGGAATCGACGAAGGTGTCCATCGTATCGGTTTCGCGCTTCGCCGCCTTGCCGCAGGCCGGGCAGGGCACGTCGCGCCAGGTGGGGTGGCGGTCAAGCGGGTTGCCCGGCTTGTCGAAGCTCACGTCGTCGGGCAGGCGCACGGGAAGGTTTTCCTTCCGCTCGGGCACCACGCCGCAGGCGTTGCAATGCACCACCGGAATCGGGCAGCCCCAATAGCGCTGGCGCGACAGGCCCCAGTCGCGCAGGCGGAAATTGGTGACGCCCTTGCCCCAGCCCTTCGCTTCGGCGAAGGCGATCGTGGCGTCGATCGCTTCCTGTCCCGTCGCCTCGTCGATGCCGGTGAAGTGGTCGACCCAGCGCACCCGTTGGTCCTTCGGCGGCACGAAGGCCGTGTCGGTAACGGGCGCCGGGGCGTCGAGCGCGAAGAAGGTGTCGATCACCGGCAGGCCGTACTTCCGGCAGAAGTCGAGGTCGCGCTGATCGTGCGCCGGGCAGCCGAAGATCGCCCCGGTGCCGTAATCCATCAGGATGAAGTTCGCGATCCAGACCGGCAGGTGCCAGTCGGGGTTCAGCGGATGACGCACGCGCAACCCGGTGTCGAAGCCCTTTTTCTCGGCCTTTTCCAGCTCCTCTTCCGAGGTGCCCATGCGCCGGCAGTCGGCAACGAAGGCGGCGACCTCGGGATTCTCGGCCTCAAGCTGCTTCGCCAGCGGATGGTCAGGCGAGATGCCGACGAACGAGGCCCCCAGAAGCGTGTCGGGCCGGGTGGTATAGACATCGATCGGGGCGACGCCGTCCTGCACCACGTCGAAGGCGAACTGCAGGCCGCGCGACTTGCCGATCCAGTTGCGCTGCATCAGCTTGACCTTGTCGGGCCACGAATCGAGGCCGTCGATGGCATCCAGCAGCTCTTCTGCGAAGTCCGAGATGCGGAAGAACCACTGCGTCAGTTCGCGCCGTTCGACCGCCGCGCCCGACCTCCAGCCCTTGCCGTCGATCACCTGCTCGTTCGCCAGAACGGTCATGTCGACCGGGTCCCAGTTGACCGTCGCGTTCTTGCGATAGACGAGGCCCTTCTCGAGGAAATCAAGGAACATCGCCTGCTGCTGGCCATAGTAGTCCGGGTCGCAGGTGGCGAATTCGCGCGACCAGTCGATGGACAGGCCAAGCGGCTTCATCTGCCCGCGCATCACGTCGATGTTGCCGTAGGTCCAGTCCTTCGGATGCCCGCCCGAGGCCATCGCGGCGTTTTCGGCCGGCATGCCGAACGCATCCCACCCCATGGGGTGCAAGACCGAGAACCCGTTGGCCTTCTTGTAGCGCGCGATCACGTCCCCCATCGTGTAGTTCCGCACATGGCCCACGTGGATGCGCCCCGACGGATAGGGGAACATTTCGAGCACGTAGTATTTCGGCTTCGCGGGGTCGCGGCGGGCCGTGAAGGTGCCCCCGGCCTCCCAGGCGGCCTGCCACTTCGGTTCGATCTTCGCTGGCTCGTAGCGCGACATGGCCTGCATTCCTTGGACTTCGTCGTCCCGCCGGCGGGCCCGGGGGCGTGACAGGGCGAACGGGGATCGGTCGGGCGAGGTGATACTTGTGCGGAAGCGCGGGGTCTAGAGCGCGTTGTCGCGGATGCGAAGCTCGCGCGCGCGGGTCAGGATCGCATCCTCGACCGCGCGGGTCGTGGCGGCGTCGACCGGCCCGTTGCGCGTGGCCAGCGCGACGTTCAGCGAACGCGCGTCAAGCGCGGGGTCGTCGATCAGGACGGTGGCACGGTAGGCGGTGCCGCTGCCGGGCGGCGTGCCGTAGCCCATCACGATCACGCCCGAGAAGGGGTCGACCGTTTCGATCGGCATGAAGTCAAGGATCTGAAGCGCCGCGTTCCAGATGTACTTGTTCACCTCGACCGTCGTGTTGGGATCGTTTTCGTTCGAGAACAGGTCGAAGATCGACGACTCCTGGACCACGCTTGCGCTGGTCGGGTTTGCGTCCGGATACAGGTTCTGCTCGGCGGCGCGCTGGGCCGCGCTTTGGCCGGTGCGTTCGGTCGGCGTCAGCCCGTCGCAGGCTGAAAGCGCCAGGACCGACAGGGCGATCAGAAGGGTTCCGGACTGAGATTTCACGACTTGGTCCCGCGTCGGAAAGGGCTGTGTCGTTAGTATCGAAGGCGATTCCCGGCGACAAGCGCTTTTGCCCCGCGCGGTGCCGTGCGGGGCCGTCCCGGACCATTTCCGGGACCGTCCCGGGGGCTGTCCGTGCGCCGTTTTGAGGTGACCCGGGGTCACTGTGGCAAAGCTGCACCAACGCCGGGGACGAATCCCGGGGCCCGCCCTGCTTCGCTTGCATTCAAGGTTCAAGAGGCAGAGATAGATGCCAATCAATTCGGGCTAGCCGGATTGAGGTGTAATTGAAACACGAGGGAAACAACTATGAAAAAGGTTCTCCTTGCCTCGACCGCACTGATCATGTCGGCTGGCTTCGCTGCTGCTGACGTGTCGGTTGGCGGTGACGGCCGGATGGGTGTGATCAAGGGCTTCCTGCCCGGCGCAGTCGAAACCGATCCGAACACGGGCGACATCATCGACTCCGTTGACAGCGAACTGACGTTCACGTCGCGGATCCGGATTTCGTTCGCGGCTTCGGGCGAAACCGATGGCGGCCTCGCCTTCGGTGGTAGCATCCGTGCCGACAACGCCACGGGCGGCGCTGCGGGCAACGACGGTTCGGTCTTCGTCGAAGGCGCCTTCGGCAAGCTGTCGATGGGTGACGTCGACGGTGCTGCGGCCGCTGCCGTCGGCTTCGTTTCGGGCGTTGGCCTCACCGGCCTCGGCGACCTGAACGAGATCATCTACGTCGCCAACGTCGGCCCCGACACTCCGGGCGCCCTCTACGAGTACAGCTTCGGTGACTTCGGGTTCTACCTGTCGGCCGACGCACCGGGCTCGTCGATCACGCTCGCGTCGGGCATCAACACCGACTTCGACGCGTGGGCGGCTGGTGCCAACTACTCGTTCGGCAACTTCACCTTCGGCCTCGGCTACGAAGACACGGATGCGGCGACGATCGAAGTCGGCGACCCGGATCTGAACGTCAACATCCAGACGACCGTGCCCGCCACGCACTGGGTGGTCGGTGGTACCGCCAGCTTCGGCGACTTCACCGGTAAGGCCCAGTACGGCTGGGGTGACGCGGAAACCGCTGGTGGCGATCTCGACATCGAGCAGTGGGCCGTTTCGGGTGACTACACCTTCGGCGCGACGACTCTGACCGCGTACTACCGCTGGTCGGAAATCAAGACCGCCGTGGAAGTCGAAGCCTACGGCATCGGCGCTGCCTACGACCTGGGCGGCGGTGCGTCGCTGGTCGGCGGCTGGGCGAATGGCGACCTGACGGACGTCGCCGCTGGCGAGTCGTACGACAACGACACCTACGACTTCGGTATCTCGTTCACGTTCTGATCGAACCTGAACGACCGACTTGGGAAGAGCGGGCCTTGTGCCCGCTCTTTTCTTTTGGGCGTGCCTGGCGCAGATAGCGGGAAAGGAGGCGCGCCATGTCATTGTCCGAAATCCGCACCCGTCTGACCGCCGCCGAGCGGCGCGCTGGCCGGCCCGAGGGGGCCGTCACACTGATCGCGGTGTCGAAGCAACAGCCGGATGCGCGCGTCGAGGCGGTGCTGAAGGACGGCCATCGCGTCTTTGGCGAGAACCGCGTGCAAGAGGCCGCGGGCAAGTGGCCCGCCTTCCGCGAACGCTATGACGGGATCGAACTGCACCTGATCGGCCCGCTTCAGACCAACAAGGCCCGGCAGGCGATGGAGCTTTGCGACGCCATCCATTCGCTTGACCGGCCGAAGCTGGCCGCGACCATCGCGCGGCTTGCGCAGGACATGGGCCGTTGTCCCGGGCTGTTCGTTCAGGTCAACACGGGCGAAGAGCCGCAGAAGGCGGGTGTCACCCCAGCCGAAGCCGACGCTTTCGTGGCCGAATGCCGGGCCATGGACCTGCCGGTCCGCGGGCTGATGTGCATCCCCCCCGTCGACGAGGAACCGACCCTGCACTTCGCGCTTCTGGCGAAGATCGCCGCCCGGAATGGCCTTCAGGGTCTGTCGATGGGGATGAGCGACGATTTCGAGCAGGCCGTCATGCAGGGCGCGACGCATGTCCGCGTCGGATCGGCGATCTTCGGGTCCCGCGCGGCGGTCTAGAGGCGCCCGGCAAGCGGCGGCACGATCAGCCGCGTGGCGTACCGGATGCGCGGGGCGATCCAGCGCAGGTCCTCGGGCGCAAGCCCGATGCAGCCCGCGGTCGGATGACCGGGCTTGCGCCAGCAATGCACGAAGATCGCCGAGCCCCGGCCGGGCTCTGCCTGCGGCCAGTTCCAGTCGGTGAGAATCACCAGATCGTACAGCCGGTCTGCGCGCCGCAGCGTTTCATGCCCGAAGGGGTGGGGGGCCCTGACCATCAGGTTGTAGTCGGGATCGTCCGAATCGTCCGACCACAGATCGCCGGGCCGGATCGGCAGCGCCCAGTCCGCGGGCCGCGCCATGCGGTCGGGCCGGTAAAGCATGCCGACGATGCGATGCACCCCCACGGGCGTCGCCCCGTCGCCTTCGCGCTTGCGACCGCTCAGGCCGCCACGGCCCACCGCACAAGGAAACCGGCGGCCAAGAAACCGAAGGCCGGACGGGGTCAGGACAAGATCAAGGGGTGTCACAGCAGGTGGCCCGACTTCTTCGCCTTGACGTCGAGATAGTCCTGGTTGAGCGGGTTCAGCCCGGCCTTGAGCGGCACACGCTCGGCCACGCGAATCCCGCAGCTTTCCATCATCGCGACCTTCGCCGGGTTGTTCGTCATCAGGCGCACGGCCCCGAACCCCATGCGGCGCAGGATGTCGGCGCCGATGCGGAAGTCGCGTTCGTCATCCTCGAAGCCAAGGCGGTGGTTCGCCTCGACCGTGTCGAACCCCTGATCCTGAAGGCTGTAGGCGCGCATCTTGTTGGCAAGACCGATGCCCCGCCCTTCCTGGTTGAGGTAAATCAGCACCCCCTCGCCTTCCTCGGCGATCCGCGCCAGGGCGGCGTGAAGTTGCGGCCCGCAGTCACACTTGAGCGATCCAAGCACATCGCCGGTGAAACAGGCCGAATGCAGCCGCGCCAGGACGGGCTTGGCGCGGTCGGGCGACCCGATCTCGGTCACGTAGTGTTCGTCGCCGCCGGTTTCGGGGCGGAACACGTGGACGCGCCCCGCCGCATGGACCGCCAAAGGAACGCGGCCGCTGACGACCGGATAGTGGCGGACCGGCGCCGAAAGAAGGCGCTCGGTCACCGCCATGGGCAGGACCGTCAGATCGCCGGTCGCCGCGTCGGCGGGCAGGTCCACAAGAACGGCCGCGGGCAGCAGGTGCGCGGCCTTCGCCAGCCGGATCGCAAGACGTGCGGCGGATGCGTCGCCCCCCCGCATCTCGCGGAAGGGGCCAAGAAGGGGATTGGCCAGGTCTGTCGCCGGATCGGCCACCGCCTGCACCCACGCGGCCTCGGCATCCGTCGGAAGCGACAGCCGCGCCAGATCGCCATCATAGGCGCGTGCCTTCAACGTAGCCGCGCGCCAGTCGGTGATCGCCAGCGTCGGCGTCCCGACCTGCCGAAGCGCGTCAAGCCGCGCGCCGTTCAGCCCCTCGGCCGCGACGGCGATGGTCGATCGGTCCCCCTCGCGCAGCACCACCGGAAGCCCGAGGCGCAGATCCCCCAGAGCACGGGCAACGCGCTCGGCATCGGTCGGTTCCAGAAGGGGGATCATGGGGTGGGTCATCGCCTTCCTCTAGCCCCTCTCCGGGCGTTTTGAAACAATTGCCGCGGTGGCGACACGACCGCGTGAGGTTTCTGCAGCAATTCTTGCCAGTGCCGTGTGCGCCCAACATCTGTGTCGCGCAACCTGTGTGAAGGAGGCAGCCATGCCTGCGAACGTGAAAAAGATCCTTCTGGTCGATGATGACGACGATCTGCGCGAGGCGCTGGGCGAGCAACTGGTGATGACCGAGGACTTCGACGTCTTCGAAGCCGCCAACGGCCACGAGGCGATGGAGAAGGTGCGCGCCGGCCTTTACGACCTGGTGATCCTCGACGTCGGCCTGCCCGACACCGACGGACGCGAGCTGTGCCGTCTGATGCGCAAGCAGGGCGTGAAATGCCCGGTCCTGATGCTGACCGGCCATGACAGCGATGCCGACACCATCCTGGGCCTCGATGCCGGGGCGAACGACTATGTCACCAAGCCCTTCAAGTTCCCGGTTCTTCTGGCGCGCATTCGCGCCCAGCTTCGCCAGCACGAGCAGTCCGAGGATGCGATCTTCCAGCTAGGGCCCTATACCTTCAAGCCCGCACAGAAGATGCTGGTGACCGAGGACGAAAAGAAGATCCGCCTGACCGAGAAAGAGACCAACATTCTCAAGTTCCTTTACCGGGCGACCGAGGGCGTCGTGGCGCGGGACGTGCTTCTGCACGAGGTCTGGGGCTACAATGCCGGCGTGACGACCCACACGCTTGAAACCCACATCTACCGGTTGCGCCAGAAAATCGAACCCGATCCGTCTAACGCGCGCCTTCTTGTGACCGAATCTGGCGGTTACCGTCTGGTAGCGTGATTGATCGAAATCAAGGTTCCCCTGGCCGCTTCGGGGTTATGAAGCGGCATTACCTCCCTGTTGGACTGGCCCGGGCTTCGCGCCCGGGCCTTTTTTCTTCGGCGCGGCGCTCATCGCGGATCTGCCGCGGTCCGGTTGCGGTCGTGCGGTTGCAGCCCGCGCCGCGGCCCCATAGGGTCGCGACGGCGTGGAAAGGACCCCTGACATGGCATTCACGATCGCGACCTGGAACATCAACTCCGTCCGTTTGCGCGAAGGGCTGGTCGCGCGGTTGATGCGCGAGGAGGCGCCAGACATCCTGTGCCTTCAGGAATGCAAGTCGCCGGTCGAGAAGATCCCGCTGGACGCGTTCCGGGCGCTTGGCTACGGCCATGTCGTCGCCCGCGGGCAGAAGGGCTACAACGGCGTCGCGATCCTGTCGAAGCTGCCAATCGACGACGCGGGCGAGATGGACTTCGCCGGCCTCGGCCACGCCCGCCATGTCGCGGCGCGACTTGAGAACGGGGTGACGATCCACAATGTCTATGTGCCCGCCGGCGGCGACGTGCCCGACCGCGACGTAAACGAGAAGTTCGGGCAGAAGCTCGACTACCTGTCCCACATGCGGGACTGGTTTCGAAACGACCGGCAAGACCGCGCCATCCTTGTAGGCGACCTGAACATCGCCCCGCGCGAAGACGATGTGTGGAATCACAAGCAGCTTCTGAAGATCGTCAGTCACACACCGATTGAGGTCGCCCACCTGGGCGACATGCAGGAGGCGGGCGGCTGGGTCGACGTCACCCGGCAGGACATCCCGCAGGGTCCGCTCTACAGCTGGTGGTCCTATCGCGCGCCCGACTGGGACGCCGCCGACAAGGGCCGCCGGTTGGATCATGTCTGGGCCACAGGCGACATCGCCCTGGCCGCGCACGGCTCGCGCATCCTGCGGGACGCCCGGGGGTGGGAGCAGCCATCCGACCACGCCCCGGTTTTCGCGACCTTCGATCTTTAGGTCCGGCGGCGCAGGCTGAGATCACGGGCCGACGTCACGCCATCAGCGCCTCGACCTTTCGGGCGACGGCCGCCCCCAGCGCGGCATGCGCCGCGTCATCGTAATGCACGCCGTCGATCGGACTGACGCTGACCACCTCGCCCGCGTCCAGAAAGCCTGCGCCCAGTGCCCCAGAAAGACTTCGGTAAAGTGGGGGCAGGGCCAGCGCCTTGGCGCGGCCACCGAAGAACATGCCGGCAAGACAGCCGGCTTCCTCGACCGGCGGCGGACAGATCACAAGCACCCGGAACCCGCCATGGCGGGCCTGCATCTCGGGCGAGACCGCGATGTTCAGAAGCGCGGCCATCCCCGCGCTCACCATTTCGGGCGTTGCGCCGAACATCGCCTTGACGTCGTTGGTCCCCAGCATCACCGCCAGAAGGTCGATCGGACCGTGGCTTTCCAGCGCGATGCGCAGCCCCGTGCGGCCGTCCATATGCGCCCCCATCAGCGGATCGGCGAACTGTGCCGTCCGGCCGGGAAGGCCCTCTTCGACAAGCGCCCAGTCCGGGCCAAGATGGCGTGCCGCAACGCAGGGCCAGCGCACGTCGGGGCCATGACGCCGGCGTGGTTCGTCCATGCGGCTGAAGGGCAGGGTGCCGTGGGTGTTGCTGTCGCCGAAGCACAGAAGTGTGCGCGTCATGTCATGGGTTCCTTGCGTGTGAACGCAAGGCTAGGCAACCGTGGCATCCGCCACAAGCGCTCTTGGACTTGCGGTCCGAAAGGGCCATATAGGCCGCAAGCTCAGTCTTCAGGATACCAAACCCATGCTGAACCCCGAACCCAAGCTCATTGCCGAGGGCTCTGACGCCACGTTCATGTCGGATGTGGTCGAGGCCTCGAAGACCGTTCCGGTCATCGTCGATTTCTGGGCGCCCTGGTGCGGCCCGTGCAAATCGCTGACTCCCGCGCTGGAAGGCGCCGTCACCGCGGCGCGTGGCAAGGTGCGACTGGTGAAGATCAACGTTGACGAAAACCAGCAGATCGCCGCGCAGCTTCGGGTGCAGTCGATCCCGACGGTCTATGCCTTCTGGCAGGGCCAGCCGGTCGACGGGTTCCAGGGCGCGCTGCCTGGATCCGAGGTCAAGACCTTCATCGACCGCGTCGCCGCGCTGGCCGGTGACGGCGGGCTTGCCGAAGCGCTTGAGGCGGCCGAGGCGATGCTGGCCGAAGGCGCCTTCGCGGACGCGGCGCAGACCTTCGCGGCGATCCTCGCGGAAGAGCCCGAAAGCGCCGCCGCCTTTGGCGGCCTCGTGCGCACCCACATCGCGGCAGGCCAGCTTGACGAGGCCGAGGCGTTGCTTGGAGCGGTCCCCCCCGCGCTGACGTCGGCGCCCGAGGTCGAAGCCGCGCGGGCCCAGCTTGAACTGGCGCGTCAGGCGCAGAACGCCGGTCCGATCGCGGACCTGACCGCGGCCGTCGACGCCGACCCCAACAATCACGAGGCGCGGTTCGAACTTGCGCGGGCGCTTTATGCCCGGGGCGACGTTCAGGGCGCGGTCGACCACCTTCTCGAGCTGTTCCGCCGCAACCGCGAATGGGACGACGGCGCAGCGAAAAAGCAGCTCTTCACGATCTTCGAGGCGCTCAAACCGCAGGATCCGATCGCGCTGGCCGCACGGCGGAAGCTGTCGTCAATGATATTTGCCTGATCGGCTGTCCGGGCTAGGTGACAGTCATGCTGAACGCAGCCGACCTGCCCGACACGGTCCCGGTTTTCCCCCTGCCGGGGGCGCTTTTGCTGCCCCGCGCGCGGCTTCCGCTGCATATCTTCGAGCCGCGCTATCTTGCCATGCTCGATGACACGATGAAGACATCTCACCGGTTGATCGGGATGATCCAGCCGCGCGAGGGCCCAAAGTCCGGGGCGCGGCGGCTTCACGCGATCGGCTGCGCGGGCCGGCTGACGGCGTTTTCGGAAACCGAGGACGGGCGCTACATGATCACGCTGTCCGGCGTCTCGCGCTTTCGGATCAAGTCCGAGGTCGAAGGCTTCACCCCCTATATCCGCTGCGAGGTGGACTGGTCCGGCTTCGAACGGGATCTTGGCGCGGCCGAGCAGGACGACAGCTTCGACCGCGCGCGGCTTCTGGCCGTTCTGTCCCGCTACTTCGAAGCGAACAACCTTTCGACGGACTGGAACAGCCTGAAAGAGGCCGAGGACGAATTGCTGATCAACTCGCTGTCGATGCTGTGTCCTTTCGACGCCGAGGACAAGCAGGCGCTGCTCGAGGCGCCGTCGTTGTCGACGCGCCGCGAGACGCTGGTGACCCTGATCGAATTCGCGCTGCGCGGCGGATCGAACGAAGAGCTGATGCAGTGACCGAAGACACCCCCAACGGCTTTGACCGTCGCATGCTCGAGGCGCTGGTCTGCCCGCAGACCCATGCCATGCTGAGCTATGACGCCGAGCGTCAGGAACTGATCAGCAAGGCCGCGCATCTGGCCTATCCGATTCGGAACGGCATCCCCATCATGCTGGCAAGCGAGGCGCGGCCTCTCGACTGACGGCCGTCGCAGCCCCACAGGGACGCGGGAATACATTCAATCGAAGGGTGTCACCGCGCTGTTACCGGCAGGCGCTAGACGCGGTGCATCGCGCAGCTTCCGGTCCAGTGTCCCAGGCCGCGCGAGCCACCGTCACGCGAACCGCCAGGGAGCCATCCATGAAGGACTTCGAGAACGATTACCCGGACCACAGATCCGCCCCCTATTACGAGCATGGGGACGAACCGCCCTGCAACCCGTCCGAAAATCGCAATTTCTACGATGTCATGGACACGCACCTCAAGCGTCGCGGCTTTCTCATGGGGGGACTCGCCACTATCGCGACGGGGCTTTTCGGCGCGGCGCTGACCACGCGGGGCGCGCTTGCGCAATCGGCGTCGGCTTCGTCGCTTCTCGGGTTCACGCCCGTGCCGGTCAGCTACGACGACACCGTGGTCGTGCCTGAGGGCTACAGGGTTCAGGTTCTCGGCGCCTGGGGCGAACCGATCGCGGGCGACATGCCGGCCTTCTCGCCCTCGAACAGCGGTGCCGAGCAGGGTCTGCAGATCGGCCAGCATCACGACGGGATGCATTTCTTCCCGATCGAAGGATCGTCCGAGGACGGGCTTCTCGTCGTCAACCACGAATACATCGAGCCGCGCTTCCTGCACGCCGGGAAATGGAAGGGACAGGCGATCGACGCCGATACGGTCGTCTATGATGCGAACGGGCTGCGCGACGACGACGAGGTTCTGAAAGAGATGAACGCCCACGGCGTGTCCATCTACAGGGTTGCGAAACAGCCGGACGGGGCCTGGGCCATCGTCGAGGATCCGCGCAACCGCCGCGTCACCACCCTGACCGAAATCGAGATCGGCGGACCGGTCCGGGGATCGGATTTCGTCAAGACGCGGTTCTCGCCCGATGGCACCCGGACGCGGGGCACCGTCAACAACTGCGCCCATGGCGTGACGCCCTGGAACACCTACATGGCGGCCGAAGAGAACTGGGCGGGTTACTTCACCAACACCGACTCGGTGGATCAGAAGCCCGACCTTCCCCGCGAACATGCCCGCTATGGCGTCTCGACCTCGCGCGAGGGCGATCGCTACGGTTGGCATCTGGCCGCGTCCGGCGCCGACGACTACGTGCGCTTCGATGCCTCGACCAAGGGCGCCTCGGCCGTCGAGGACTATCGCAACGAGCCCAACACCTACGGTTGGATGGTCGAGATCGACCCGTTTGATCCTGCCGCGACGCCGGTCAAGCGCACGTCGCTGGGCCGTTTCGCCCACGAGGGCGTGGTGTTCGCCCCGGCGGTCGAGGGCGCGCCGGTCGTGTGCTATTCGGGCGACGACGCCCGGTTCGAATACATCTACAAGTTCGTCTCTGACGGGGTCTTTGTCCCGGGCGAGACCGACGGCGCGATCCTTGACAGCGGCACGCTTTACGTGGCGCGGTTCGACGACGACGGCACCGGTGAATGGATCGCGCTTGCGCCGGGCCGGAATGGTCTGACGCCGGCCAACGGCTTCGACAGCCTTGCCCATATCCTGGTCAACACCCGCGCGGCGGCCGACTTCGTCGGCGCAACCAAGATGGACCGTCCCGAATGGGGCACCGTCGATCCGAATTCGGGCGAAGTGTACTTCACGCTGACCAACAACACCCGCCGCACCCAGGCGCAGGTGGATGCGGTGAACCCGCGCGCGGTCAACAACTTCGGTCAGATCGTCCGCTGGCGTTACCCAAACGGCGATCACACCCGCAATACCTTTGACTGGGATCTCTTCGTGATCGCGGGCAACGCCGCGCAGTCCGCCACCTTCGCCGGGAAAGCCCTGGATGACGCCTCGATCTTTGCCTGCCCCGACGGCATCTGGTGCGATCCAAGCTCGCGGCTCTGGATTCAGACCGACATGGGCGATATCGGTCCCGGCTATGACGGGCCGCTCAAGGACTTCGGGATGAACGGGATGCTTGCCGGCGACCCGACAACGGGCGAGATCCGGCGCTTCCTGACCGGTCCCTGGGGGCAGGAATGCACGGGCGTCGTCACGACGCCGGACCAGCGGACGATGTTCGTCAACTTCCAGCATCCCGGTGCCCATGCATCGGCCGAGGATTTCGCGGCCGGCAATATGGGCTCGACCTGGCCCGATGGTGACGCGGCGATCCCGCCACGATCCGCCACCATCGTGATCACCCGCGACGACGGCGGGATCATCGGCGCCTGACGGATGAGGCCCCGGACCTGAGACGCCCCGGGTCTGAAACGAAAGCGCCCCGCCGGAAGGCGGGGCGCGGTTTTCCTGAAGAAGGGGCGAAAGGCCGGCGGCCTATTCGGCCACTTCCTCTTTCGCCATTTCCTGACCCGTGGCCTGGTCGACCATCTTCATCGACAGCCGGACCTTGCCGCGGTCATCGAAGCCCAGAAGCTTGACCCAGACCTCCTGGCCTTCCTTCAGGACATCCGAGGGATGGTTCAGGCGGCGGTTCTCGATCTGGCTGACGTGAACAAGGCCGTCGCGCTTTCCGAAGAAGTTCACGAAGGCGCCGAAATCGACCAGCTTGACGACCTTGCCCTTGTAGATCTTGCCTTCCTCGGGCTCGGCGACGATCGACCAGATCATGTCATGGGCCTTCTGGATGGCATCCGCGTTCGAGCTTGCGATCTTGATGACGCCATCGTCGTTGATGTCGACCTTGGCGCCCGAGACCTCGACGATCTCGCGGATGACCTTGCCGCCCGACCCGATCACTTCGCGGATCTTGTCGGTCGGGATCGTCATCGTCTCGATCCGCGGGGCATGCACGCTGAAGGACGAGGTTTCCGACAGCGCCTTGTTCATTTCGCCCAGAATGTGCATCCGGCCGGCCTTGGCCTGCGCCAGCGCGGTCTTCATGATCTCGGGCGTGATGCCCGCGACCTTGATGTCCATCTGAAGCGAAGTGATGCCCTTCTCGGTGCCAGCCACCTTGAAGTCCATGTCGCCAAGGTGATCCTCGTCGCCCAGGATGTCGGTCAGAACCGCGTAGGACCCGTCGTCTTCCAGGACAAGGCCCATGGCGACGCCCGCAACGGCCGACTTCAGCGGCACGCCCGCATCCATCATCGACAGCGACGACCCGCAGACCGTGGCCATCGAAGACGAACCATTCGATTCAGTGATCTCGGACACCAGACGAATGGTGTAGGGGAAGTCCGTCGGTGCCGGCAGAACCGCCTGCAACGCCCGCCACGCCAGCTTGCCGTGGCCGATCTCGCGGCGGCCCGGAGGGCCGAAGCGCCCGACTTCGCCGACCGAGTAGGGCGGGAAGTTGTAGTGCAGCAGGAAGTTCGACTTGTAGGTGCCCTCAAGCGCGTCGATCATCTGCTCGTCGTCGCCGGTGCCAAGCGTGGTCACCACAAGGCCCTGCGTCTCGCCCCGGGTGAAAAGCGCCGAGCCGTGGGTGCGGGGCAGCAGGCCGGTTTCCGCCACGATCGGACGCACCTCGTCGGTGCGGCGTCCGTCGATGCGGCGGCCATGCTTGACGACATCGCCGCGCAGCACCGACGACTCAAGCTTCTTGATCGCGGAATCAAGGTTGCCGTCGGCCAGTTGCTCTTCGGTGAGCGAGGCCTTGATGGCGTCCTTCGCGGCCGCAACAGCCGTGACACGGGCCTGCTTGTCGGTGATGGCGTAGGCGGCGCGCATCTTCTCTTCGCCGGCGGCCTTCACCATCTCGTAAAGCGCCGAATAATCCGGCGGCGTGAAGGTGAACGGCTCTTTCGCCGCGTCTTCCGCCAGATCGATGATCAGGTCGATGACCGGCTGGATCTGCTGGTGCGCGAAGGTGACGGCACCCAGCATTTCGTCCTCGGACAGTTCGTAGGCTTCCGACTCGACCATCATCACGGCGTCCTTGGTGCCGGCGACGACAAGGTCGAGACGCTGATCAGGGTTGTTGCGCAGATGGTGCATGTCCTCGACCGTGGGGTTGAGCACATACTCGCCGTCCGTGAAGCCCACGCGGCAGCCGGCGATCGGCCCCATGAAGGGGGCGCCCGACAGCGTCAGCGCTGCCGAGGCGGCGATCATCGCGACGATGTCGGGGTCGTTGACAAGGTCGTGGCTCAGCACGGTGCAGATGACCAGCACCTCGTTCTTGAAGCCGGGGACGAAAAGCGGACGGATCGGCCGGTCGATCAGGCGCGAGGTCAGCGTCTCTTTCTCGGTCGGACGCGCTTCACGCTTGAAGAAGCCGCCCGGGATCTTCCCGGCGGCATAGTATTTCTCGTTGTAGTGAACGGTCAGAGGAAAGAAGTCCTGACCGGGCTTCTGTTCCTTCGCGAAGGTCACGTTGGCCATGACGGTGGTTTCGCCGTAGGTGGCGATGACGGTGCCGTCGGCCTGGCGGGCGATCTTGCCCGTTTCGAGGGTGAGGGTTTCTTCCCCCCACTGGATGGATTTCTTGACTACCTTGAACATCTTGTTTCCTGGTCTGGCGCCCGGGGCGGATCCCCTTCGGCCTGTTGCGTACGGGCCCCATTGCCCGTGGCCCTTTCGTTCATCCTGCCACCGACTTCGGGCCTGGCGCCGGTGGTATCGGATCCCTGCGGCCTGCCGCGCGTGGCGACCGGCCAAAAAGCGACCGCGCCCCGAAGGGCGCGGCGGGTAGCGTCAGCGGCGAAGGCCAAGGCGCTCGATCAGCGCCTGGTACCGTGCTTCGTCCTTGGCGCGGGTGAAGTCGAGAAGCTTGCGGCGCTGGGCCACGAGTTTCAGAAGACCACGTCGGGAATGGTTGTCCTTCTTGTGGGTCTTGAAGTGCTCGGTCAGCGTCGCGATGCGGCTCGACAGGATGGCCACCTGGACTTCCGGCGAACCGGTGTCGCCGTCCTTCGTGGCGAATTCCTTCATGATGCGCTGCTTTTCTTCAGCCGTGATCGACATCGTGGTCTCCTTTCGGGAAAGAGGAATGGCGCAAGCCGGGATGTCGTCCAGCAGGGCCCTTGGAGATTTCCCTTCGGCCGAAAGCGGCGAAGGATGCGCGCGTATAGGGGATCGGCGGGAAAAAGGAAAGAGCCTATTGCCCTGGCTCGTCGGTCACGGCTGGCCCTGGGGCATCGTGCCACTGTCCGGCGCCGGGGCCGGTTCGGCGGCCGCGGGAGCGATCCTGTCGCGCGGCAGATCCTCCTGGATGCGCGTGGCGATCTCGGCCGCCCATTCGCCGATCACCGGCACCCAGTCGATCCCCTGCAGCCACCAGACCAGTCCCGAAACCAGAAATGTCGCGCCGATCACGGTGCCAAGACCTGTCGCGAGTCCCGAGATGAAGCGCATCATGAGAAACCGCCACGGGCTGTTCGAGATGCGGACAAGGCGGTGCGCGTTCAACCGGGCGATTTCGTCCCGAAGCGCGGCGATCTCGTCGCTCATGTCGGGGGGCGTCGCCGAGGATTTGTCGGGTCTGTTCTGGGCGCTCATGCCTTGCTGTTTCGCTGAAGTGACGGGCAGATGCAATCGGTTCGCCATGGTCGACGATACCCCGATTTTGCCGCGAATTGTCCCGGTTATCTCCACCTTGTCGCAGTTCACTGGCGCTAGACTGGCCACGGGGAACGGACGGGGTGACCTGACATGCTGGCAGTGCTTCTGTTTGCGGGGCTCGCGGCCGCGGCGATCTTGCCGGCGGCATTCGATGGCCTCGTCGACGATGACGATCCCCTGAACGATGGCGCAGGCGCCACAGGCGGGAAGGCCGCGACCCTGCCGGGCGACGGCCCTGCCGACGACGGCGTGGATGACGGCGTGGAGGGCCACGCGCGCGACAACACCGGAAACGACCTTTCGGAGGATGAGGACGACGGGACGGATCACGAAATCCCGGTCGAGGCCCGCGACGCCGTTCTGGGCGACTTCGACGCCGCCCGCGACACCTGCACCATCACGACCGACACCTGGGACAGCGAATTCTCGCTGGCGGAAGATCCGTCGGGCAAGGGCGCCATGCTTTGCTTCACCAGTGCCTCGGGCGAAATGACGCGGCTGCACTTCCCCGACCTCGGCCGCGTTCCGGTCGAAGCGATCGCGTTGCGCATCGACGCGGGCGAGGGATCGGGTCCGACCGTGCTTCCCCTCGCCGAGGTCTTCGCCGCCGCCGACGAGATTTCGCCGGCCTCCCCCGCCGACGTCCCCGAAGACTTCCCCGGCACGGTCGACCCCTTCGCGCCGCTGGCCCCGATCGCCCCCGACCTTCCCGATGGGCTTCCTGTTCCGCTGAGCGGTGTGACGGCCCTGGCCCCCGTCGATCCCGATCTTCCGGACCTGCCACCCGATGATCCCAGCGACACCGGCATTCTTGCGCCAGAGCGCGACGACGCGTCGGGACAGGGGCCGGACGGCGACACGACGTCCGGTCACGAGCCATCGCTGATCCACGTCGACCCGAAGACCGGCCTGCCCATCGCCGTCCTGATCAACGACTTCGGCGCCCACGATCTTCTTGCGGTCACGCTGTCGCCGTCGGCCGCCAAGGCAGCCCTGGACATCACCGTCGCGCCGGACGAGGCGGGCACAGGGTCGGTCGTCCTCATTGACGGGCTGCCCGTCGCGACGCTGCCCGGTGCCGCGGGCGTGCAGCCCTCGCAGATCCGCGTCACGGTTTCTGCCTAGGACGGCCGCGTCCGGTTCAGACCGACGGACCCGCAGGCCATGGCTCGGGGCGCGCGGCATAGCTGACGTAAAGCGGGTGGCGTGGGTGACCTTGCCGGGTCAGTCCCAGCGCGTGAAGCTTCGCCCCCGTGGCCCGCATCAGCGCCTCGACCTCGGGGCCGCGATTCAGATGCTCGCCATGGGCGCCCCAGGCGCAGACGATCCTGTCGGCCCAGGCGCAGCCGCGCAGGATCGCCGCGTCGTTGTCGGCCCCCACGGGGTCGGGGTGGGCGCGCATCAGCTTTGGGTCGGTCTGGCGCAGCGCGAAGATGTTGCAGACCCGGAAGGCGCCGAAGCCCAGCGCACGGGCGCGCCGTTCGCAACGTTCGACCGTGGGGTCGTTCTGTGTCTCGGTCGCGGTCGACGGGTTCAGCATCACGAAAAGTGCCTTGCTCCCCGCCGGGTTCCAGACGCGGGTCAGTTCATAGCGGTAGGCTTCGCAATCGGAATAGACGGCAAGACTGTCGGCATCGCCCTTCCTGTGCGCCCGGCTGATCATTCAAGGATCACCCGCGTCGGATGCAGCTCGCCCCCGCGATAAGTGCCGATCGCCACCGCCCGACCCTTGCACGACGCCCAGGCCGTTTCGCCATAGTCGGCGTCCGACGCCACGACCGGCGCCGGGTTGCCATGGCGCAGGCGCGCGGCGGCTTCCGGGGTGCAGCGAACCTGAGGCAGATCGGACAGGGCGATCTCGAGCGGGTGCAGAAAGGCGTCGAGCGCCTCGGTGCCGGCGGCGGCCTCGATCGCGTCGAGCGTGATCGCGTCTTCCAGATCGAAGGGGCCCGACCACTGGCGGGTCAGGGCCTCGACATGGCCGTGACAGCCCAGGACCTCGCCCAGATCGCGGGCGATGCTGCGCACATAGCCGCCCTTGCCGCAGACCATCTCGAGCACGACGTGGTCGGGATCGGGACGGTCGATCAGAGTCAGGCTTTCCACGTAAAGGGGCCGCGCCTCGATCTGCGGATCGTCGCCTTCGCGGGCAAGCTTGTAGGCGCGTTCGCCGTCGATCTTCACCGCCGAAAACTTTGGCGGCACCTGCAGGATATCGCCGACGAAGCGGGGCAGCGCGGCCTCGATCTGGGCCGTGGTGGGCCGCAGGTCCGAGGCGGCGATCACCTCGCCCTCGGCGTCGTCGGTGTTCGTCGCCGCGCCCAGCCGGACCGTGAAGCGATAGGCCTTGAGCGCATCCGCGATGAAGGGGACGGTCTTCGTCGCCTCGCCGAAGGCCACGGCCAGAACCCCGGTCGCCGCCGGGTCCAGCGTGCCCGCGTGCCCGGCCTTCTGCGCGCCGAAGGCCCATCGGACCTTGTTGACGACCGCGGTCGAGGTCGGCCCGGCCGGCTTGTCGACCACCACCCAGCCGTTGATCGCTTTGCCTGATTTCCGGCGCGCCATGGTCCTGCCTTCGATGTCTGTTCGGGGGCCGCCGTGCTAGCCGCCGCGCCCGCCGCCGTCAATCCGGTGTCGCCCTGCCGTCAGTCGGCGGGCACGACCAGGCCAATGATCGGGCCCATCGGCAGCCCCACGTCGTTGCGCCCCAGCGCGGGCGCGTAAAGCCGCGAGACGTTGCCATCGAGGTAAAGCGCGTTGGGCGTGCCCATCTGGTCGCGGAAGAAGCGCGCGAAGGTGTGGAAGTTCACCGGACGGTCGCTGATTGCCGCGACCACGGTGCCGTCGGCCGTGACGCCCACGCCGTTGCGGACATAGCGCGACGATCCGCCCTCGATGAAGCGCGGATGAAGCGTGCCGTCGATCACCAGCATCGGCCCCGACTGGGTGGCGAAGCGGCAGTCCGGCCGGTCGGCGGCATAGGCGCGGCTTTCGATGACCTGTGCCCAACCGTCGCCGATGCAGAAGACCCCGTTGGGCAGCATCCCGAAGTTGCCGGGGCCTGCCGAGGTGATCACCCCGCGCGCCTCGCCCCGGGGATCGAGGTAATGCCCGACCGGCGATCGGTCGGTGTGGAACATGCCTGCGTTCATGGCAAAGCCAAGGTCGGCGCCTTCATCTGCAAGGGTGTCGCGCACCCGCTGGAAGCTGCCCAGGATCGCGCCGTCCGGATCGGTCAGAAACAGCCGCAGGTCATCCGAGGCAGGGTCGGCGGTGCAGACCGAGAAGGGCACGCCTTCGAACACGTCGCGCCGACAGTCGGCCGTGGCCGGCGCCGCGAAGGCGGCGAAGGTCAGGGCAAGAAGGGCGGATAGTGCCGGTCTAGTCGAGATCACGGCGCACGTTGGCCTGCGACAGCATGCGGCGGGTCTCGTCCATGCGGTCGAAGGTTTCGTCAAGCACGAAGCGGATGTCGGGCGCGTATTTCAGGGCAAGCCCCTTCGTCACGCTGCGACGGATTTCCGAGCGGTTGCGGTTGAGCACCGCAAGCGCCTCGTCCCGATGCTCGCCACCCAGCGGCAGCACATAGGCGGTGGCCGTCTTGAGGTCGGGCGAGGTCCGCACCTCGCCCACGGTGATCGACAGTGCGTTCAGTTCGGGGTCATGCACCTCGCCCCGCGACAGGACCTCGGACAGGCGCCGGCGGATCAGTTCGCCGACGCGCAACTGACGCTGCGAGGGGCCGGTGCCTTCATGAGATCTCGATTTCGCCATGCCGCCCATCTACGCCTTCGCATGCCCCGCTTCAAGGCGGGCTTTGCCAAGCCGGCGACATGGCGCTAGACGGGGTGGCGAAGCGAAACGGGAGACCACGGATGAGCGACCTGCCGGGCATCGTCGTCACGGGCGCCTCGGGGCGGATGGGGCAGATGTTGATCCGCCTCGTCGCCGAAAGCCCTGCCGCCCGCCTTGTCGGCGCGCTTGAACGGCCGGGCCATGACTGGATCGGCCGCGATGTCGGCGTCGCGATGGGAGGCGCGGCGCTGGGCGTGACGGTGGGCGACGATCCGCTCGAGGCCTTCGCGCAGGCGCAGGCGATCCTCGACTTCACGTCGCCCGAGGCCAGTGTCGAGTTCGCGATGCTCGCGGCACAGGCCCGGGCCGTGCACGTGATCGGAACAACGGGCTTCGACCAGGATCAGATCGCGAAGCTGCGTCTTGCCGCCCGGCATGCGGTGGTCATCCGCGCCGGCAACATGAGCCTCGGGGTGAACCTTCTCGTCGGGCTGACGCGCAAGGTCGCCGCCGCGCTGGGCGAGGATTTCGACATCGAAATCGTCGAGGCGCATCATCGCCACAAGGTCGACGCGCCATCGGGCACCGCGCTCATGCTGGGCGAGGCGGCGGCCGAAGGGCGCGGTGTCCGCCTTGCCCAGGTCGCGGATCGTGGCCGCGACGGCATCACCGGGGCGCGCACGCCCGGTCACATCGGCTTTGCGGCGATCCGCGGCGGCGACATCGTGGGCGAGCATGACGTGATCTTCGCCGGGCCGGGCGAGCGTATCCGGCTAAGCCATGTGGCCACCGACCGGGCGATCTTCGCGCGCGGCGCGCTGCGGGCCGCGCTTTGGGGCCTTGGTCGGCATCCCGGCGCCTACGACATGGCGGACGTTCTTGGCCTTGACTGATCCGCGCCGCTGACTTGTTCGTATCCTCCCCCAACAAGGGAAGGGAACATGATGCGCATCGTCCTGACGTCGTTTGTCCTGTCGCTGATGTTTGCCACGACCGCCCCTGCCGCGCAGGAATTCCAGACGGTCCGCGAACAGGACCGTTTCGTGAATCTCGTGTCGGGGCGCGAACTGACGCGCTTCGGCATCAAGCTGACGGTCACGCCGGATGGCGAGATCCGGGGCCGCGCCTTCGGGCGTCCGGTCAGCGGAAACTGGCAGTGGAGCGACGGCTATTTCTGCCGAACCCTCTTTTACGGGGACCGTGACCTTGGCCCGAACTGCCAGGAAGTGAAGGTGCAGGGCGAGACGATCCGCTTCACCTCGGATCGCGGGCAGGGGATCTATGCCGACCTGACGCTGGAATAGCGCCTAGAAGTCGACCGCGATCCCCTTCTTCTCCCAGTCGCCGAAGCGCACGGGTTCGGGGCCGTCACGTCCGCCAAGTTCGGCAGGAAGGTCCACCGGCTTCTGCGCCTTGCGCCGTTCTTCGGCTTCCTTCAGGGCGCGAAGGGCGGCGGGGGGAAGGTCGGCCGGGGCGTCGGCGCCTGTTTCGTCGGTCATCGCATCCGTCCTTGTCCGGGTCATGGCCCTGATATACGCCGGGGAACCCACCGCTCAACCCGGGAAGCAGCAGGAATGGCGAAACAGGGTCTTGGTGCGCGCCGCGCGGCGTGCGATCTGATGACGGCGGTCACCGCAGGGCACCAGGTGCTGAGCGAGGCGATGCCCGCCGTGCTCGAGCCCCTTGGGCCGCAGGACCGCGCCCGCGCGCAGCGGCTTGCCACCGAGGCGCTGCGCTGGGCCGGCCGGTCGGACCGTCTGATCGGCCCCTACATCCGCCAGCGCCCACCGGAAGAGGTGCTCAACATCCTTCGCCTGGCGGTGTGGGAGATGCTGGGCGACCGCGCGCCCTCGCACGCCGTGGTCGACAGCGCGGTCGAGATCACGCGCGCCCGGCCGGAAACCCGCCGCACGGCGGGCATGGTGAACGCGGTGCTGCGCAACATCCTGCGCGGAGACCCGGACTGGGACGCGCTTGCCGTGCCGCCGCTGCCCAAGTGGCTGCGCAAGCCGCTGCTGGCCGACTACGGAAAGGGCGCGGTCGAGGCGATCGAAGCCGCACATGCCCGGGGTGCGCCCCTTGACCTGACGGCGAAGGCGGGCCACGCCGAGGACGTCGCCAGGGCCACGGGTGGCACGCTTCTGCCCACGGGCAGCGTCCGGCTGGGCGCACAGGTCCAGGTCAGTGCGCTGCCAGGCTTTGCCGAAGGCCATTGGTGGGTGCAGGACGCGGCCGCGGCCCTTCCGGCAAGGGTTCTGGACCCGCGATCGGGCGAGCGCATTCTTGACCTTTGCGCCGCGCCGGGTGGCAAGACGCTCCAGCTGGCCGATGCGGGGGCAGTCGTCACCGCCCTGGACGTTTCGGGCGCGCGCCTTGCCCGTCTGCGCGAGAACCTTGCCCGCACCGGTCTTGCCGCCGAGGTGATCGAAGCGGACGCCCTGACCTGGGACGGGCCGGCCGATTTCGACGCGGTGCTTCTGGACGCGCCCTGTTCCGCAACCGGAACGATCCGACGCCACCCCGACCTGCCCTTCGCCAAGATCGGGGCTGACCTCTCTGCCCTCGTGTCGTTGCAGGCGCGTCTGATCGACCGCGCCCTGGACCTTGTGCGTCCGGGCGGGCGGGTCGTCTTCTGCACCTGTTCGCTTCTCAAGGACGAAGGCGAACGCCAGATCGAGGCGGCGCTCACCCGTCATCCCGGTCTACGCGTTGCTCCTGTCGCCGCCCCGGGGATCGGGTCGGATTGGCTGACGCCGGCCGGCGCCGTCCGTCTGCGGCCGGATTTCTGGCCCGAACTGGGCGGCATGGACGGCTTCTTCATCGCGCGTCTGGAAAAGCCGGGCCAAGGCGCGAAATCGGCCATGACACCGTGAGGCCGCTCACCTAAAGTGGCGGCCGGATACCCGTCACCCCGGGTCCGGAGGCAGGACGAACAGTGTCGCAGGGAGAAAGCTGGTCGGCGCGGCGAACGCGCGCGATGAACCGGTTGCACGCAAGGCTTGCAAGCCTGGCGCGGCCGGCCACGGGATTCGTGAGCCAACCGGAACCGCGCACCATCGGCAGCTATCCCCGCGGGCGGCAGCTGAGCGCCGGAAATTTCCTGTTCTCGGGCTATCTGGTCGAAGCGCCCGATACCGGCATCTGGGACCTGCCCATGCCCGACGCCGCCTTCGAGACCGAGCTTCACGGCTTCACCTGGCTTGACGATCTGGCAGCGGTCGGCGACACGGTCGCCTGCGCACGGGCGCGGGACTGGACCCATGGCTGGACCGCGCGGTTCGGCAACGGGCAGGGCCCGGGCTGGACGCCGGATCTGACCGGCCGCCGCCTGATCCGCCAGATCAACCACGCGATCCTTCTGCTGAACGGCAGCGACCGAGACGTGAGCGAGGCCTATTTCCGCTCGCTCGCGCGGCAGACGATCTTTCTCAGCCGCCGCTGGCGCGCCGCATCGCCCGGTTTGCCGCGGTTCGAGGCGCTGACAGGACTTGTCTATGCCGGCCTTGCCCTGACCGGGATGGACCGGCACGTGGGACATGCCATGCGGGCCTTGTCGCGCGAATGCGCGGCGCAAATCGACCGGAATGGCGGTCTGTCGACGCGAAACCCCGAAGAGCTGCTCGAGGTCTTCACCCTGCTCAACTGGGCCGCGGAAGCGCTGGCCGAGGCCGGGCGGATGCCCGGCCGGTCGCATATGGACGCGATCCAGGCGATCGCGCCGACGCTGCGCACCCTGCGCCATTCGGACGGAGGACTGGCGCGGTTCCATGGCGGCGGTCGAGGGCTTGAAGGCCGGCTCGAGCAGGCATTGGCCGCCTCAGGCGTGCGCGTGGCGCTGCACAACGGGCTTGCGATGGGCTTCGCGCGGCTGGCGCACGGCCGCACCAGCGTCATCGTCGATGCCGCGCCCCCCCCGAAGCCCGGCGCTTCGGCCAATGCCCATGCCTCGACGCTGGCCTTCGAACTGACCTCGGGGCGTCGCCCGGTCATCGTGAACTGCGGCTCGGGCGGGACCTTCGGGCAAAGCTGGCGCCGGGCGGGGCGGGCCACGGCCTCGCATTCGACCCTGGGGATCGAGGGGTATTCGTCGTCGCGCCTTGGTGTGGCCGGGATCGTGTCGGGCCGCCGGGCCGAGCTTCTGGTCGACGCACCGCGCGACGTGCGCTGTGAACGGGCCGAAGATCCGATCGGAACCATCCTTCGCATGGGCCACGACGGCTATGTGCGGACCCATGGCCTGACCCATGTGCGCAACCTTCAGCTGACCTTCAACGGCCGCGGTCTCACGGGGGAGGACGCGGTGGTTGCCATCGGCCCCGAGGGCGAGCGGCTGTTCGACCTTGCCTTCATGCGGTCGAAGTCGGCGGGCATCCCCTTCTCGGTCCGCTTTCACCTGCATCCCGACGTCGACGCGAAGCTCGACATGGGGGGCACCGCCGTGTCGCTTGCACTGAAAAGCGGCGAACTCTGGATCTTCCGCGCCGAAGGCGACGCCGCGATGTCCCTTGACCCCAGCGTCTATCTGGAGAAAAGCCGGCTCAGCCCGCGGGCGACGAAGCAGATCGTGCTGGCGGGCCGCGCCATGGACTATGCGACCAAGGTCAGCTGGTCGCTGGCCAAGGCGCAGGACACGCCGTCGCATGTGCGCGACTTCGAGATGGAAGACCGGTTCGCGCCAGAGTGACACCGGAAGGATCCAGGGGGCCGACAGAGAATGACCGATACCATGCCGATCCGCCGGGCGCTGATTTCGGTGTCCGACAAGACGGGGCTGGTCGAGCTTGCCTCGGCCCTCGCCGACATGGAGGTCGAGCTGATCTCGACCGGCGGCACCTCGGGAATGCTGCGCGACCGCGGGCTTGCGGTCCGCGACGTCGCCGATGTGACCGGCTTTCCCGAAATGATGGACGGGCGCGTCAAGACGCTGCACCCGGCGGTGCACGGTGGTCTTCTGGCCCTGCGCGACAATCCCGCGCACCTGCAGGCGATGAAGGCGCATGGCATCGCGCCGATCGACCTGCTGATCGTCAACCTCTATCCTTTCGAGGCGACCGTGGCCTCGGGCGCGGCCGAGGACGAGATCATCGAGAACATCGACATCGGCGGCCCGGCAATGATCCGCGCGGCAGCCAAGAACCACGGTGCCGTCACCGTGATCGTCGATCCGCAGGATTATCCGGCCCTGCTCGACGAGATGCGCGCCACCGGTGGCGGCACGCGGCTGGCCTTCCGCAAAGAGGCGGCGCAAACCGCCTATGCCCGGACGGCGGCCTACGACTCGGCGGTGTCGACCTGGATGGCTGAGGCACAGGGGATCACCGCGCCGCGCCGCCGCACCTTCGCGGGAAGCCTGGCCCAGACCCTGCGCTATGGCGAGAACCCGCACCAGTCGGCGGCCTTCTACACCGATGGTTCGAAGCGCCCCGGCGTGGCGACGGCGGTGCAGCACCAGGGCAAGGAACTCAGCTACAACAACATCAACGACACGAATGCCGCCTACGAATGCGTGGCCGAGTTCGCCCCGGCCGATGGCCCGGCCTGCGTGATCGTCAAGCACGCCAACCCCTGCGGCGTCGCCACCGGCGCCACCCCGGCCGAGGCGTTCGGGCGCGCGCTCGACTGCGACCGGACGTCGGCCTTCGGCGGAATCGTGGCGCTGAACGTGCCGCTTGACGCCCCCACGGCCGAGGCGATTGCCACCATCTTCACCGAGGTCGTGATTGCCCCCGACGCCGACGAGGCGGCGAAGGCCGTCTTCGCGGCAAAAAGGAACCTCCGCCTGCTGACCACGGGCGGCTTGCCCGACCCCACGGCGCCGGGCACGGTCTTCATGCCGGTCGCCGGTGGTTTCCTCGTCCAGTCGCGCGACAATGGCAGCGTATCGGCCGCCGACCTGAAGGTCGTCACCCGGCGCGCGCCGACCCAGGCCGAGCTTGCCGATCTTCTGTTCGCCTGGCGCGTGGCCAAGCATGTGAAGTCGAACGCCATCGTCTATGCGAAAGGTGGCGCCACCGTGGGCGTCGGGGCCGGTCAGATGAGCCGGGTCGATTCCACGCGCATCGCCGCGCGCAAGGCGCAGGACATGGCCGAGGCGCTGGACCTGCCTGGGTCGCCGGCCAAGGGGGCAGTCGTGGCCTCCGACGCCTTCTTCCCCTTCCCCGACGGCCTTCTGACGGCGGCCGAGGCCGGGGCGACGGCCGTGATCCAGCCGGGCGGGTCGATGCGCGACGACGAGGTGATCGCCGCGGCCGACGCCGCAGGCCTTGCCATGGTCTTTACCGGCATGCGGCATTTCCGGCACTGACGTGCAGCCCCTGCGTCTTCATATCGTCGCTCTCGCGGTCTTCCTGCTGGATCAGGTGACGAAGGTCATCGTGGTCCACGCGATGAACCTGCGCGAGGTCGGCTCGATCGACGTGCTGCCGCCGCTGTTGAACTTCCGGATGGGGTGGAACCGCGGGATCAACTTCGGGCTCTTTTCGGGCGGCGACGAGGTCATGCGCTGGATTCTGGTCGCCATCGCCCTTGGGATCGTCGCCTGGGTCTGGTGGTGGATGCGAAGCGAAGACCACGGGCCCCGGGCCGAAGTCGCGGCAGGGCTGCTGATCGGCGGAGCGCTGGGCAACGTGGTCGACCGGCTGCTTTACGGCGCGGTCGCGGATTTCCTGAACATGTCCTGCTGCGGGATCGAGAACCCCTACACGTTCAACGTCGCCGACATCGCGATCTTCGCGGGCGCGGTCGGCCTGATCTTCTTCACCGGCGGCGATCGCGACAAGGGCCGTGACGCGGCCAAGGACAAGAAGGCGTGACGGCGATGCGTTCCGACGCTAGAAGACGAAGCAAGGGCCTTTCAGGGATCAGGATGCGCCGTTACGCCTCAAAGCTGTGCCTCTCGCTTGCCGCCGCGCTGGCGCTGTCGGCCTGCGCGGGCGACGGCGATCCGCAGCTGATGAACCTGCGCAGCTCAAGCGACGGTCCGGACGAGTTCCTGATCGTCCCCAACAAGCCGCTCGTCATGCCCGAGGACATGGCCGCGCTTCCGACGCCCACGCCCGGCGGGCGCAACCTTGCCGGCGCAACCCCGCGCGAGGACATGATCGCGGCGCTTGGCGGCAACGCGGCGGCGGCGCCCGGCGGCTCTGGCGGACTTCTGTCCTATACGACCCGCTTCGGCGTCGACGGCGACATTCGCGCGTCCCTCGCCAGGGCCGACCTCGACTACCGTCGCCGGAACGATGGCCGTCTTCTGGAACGGGCCTTCAACGTCTCGGTCTATTACAAGGCCTATCAGCCGCTCGCGCTTGACCAGTATGCCGAGCTTGAACGCTTCCGCCGCGCGGGCGTGCGCACGCCGAACGCCCCTCCCAATCCCGCGGCTGCCCAGTAGGGCCGGGTAACAAGACCGTTCACCGGCTTGAACCGCGCCGCCCGAGGCGTAGGTATTCGGGGCGAAGCTGACAGGAGTTGACCATGGCCCGGTGGACCGCCGCCCTCACCGCCCTTTTCCTTGCGCTTGCCGGACCCCGCGTCGCGGCCGCCGCCGAGGTGTCGACCTTCACGCTTGGCAACGGGATGGAGGTGGTCGTCCTTGAAGATCACCGCGCGCCGGTCGTGGTGCACATGGTCTGGTATCGCGCAGGCGCCGCGGACGAGACGCCGGGGTCGTCCGGCATCGCGCATTTCCTCGAGCACCTGCTTTTCAAGTCGACCGACACGCTTGCCTCGGGCGAGTTGTCGCGGGTGGTGGCGGCCAACGGCGGCAGCGACAACGCCTTCACCTCGCACGACTACACCGCCTATTTCCAGCGCATCGCCGCAGACCGCCTTGACCTTGTCATGGGAATGGAAGCCGACCGCATGCGCAACATCCGGTTCCTGCCCGACGAGGTCGACACCGAACGCCAGGTCATCATCGAGGAGCGCAACCAGCGCACCGACAGCGATCCGGGCGCGATCCTGGCCGAACAGCGCAATGCGGCGCAGTACATGAACCATCCCTACGGCACCCCGATCATAGGCTGGCGCCACGAGATGGAGAACCTGTCGATCGCGGATGCGCGGGCCTTCTACGACCGCTTTTACTGGCCGAACAACGCGATCCTGATCGTCGCGGGCGACGTGACGCCGGACGAGGTGCGCCGTCTTGCCGAAAAGCATTACGGCGCGATCCCCGCGAATCCCGATCTTGCGCCGCGCGTCCGGGTTCAGGAGCCGCCGCAACTGGCCGAACGTCGGCTGACCTATGAGGATCCGCGCGTGGCGCAGCCCTATGTCCTGCGCACCTATCTTGCCCCCGAACGCGATGCTGGCGCGCAAGAGGACGCGGCCGCCCTGACCCTTCTGGCCGAGATCCTTGGCGGGTCGAACGCCACTTCGGTGTTGGGCCGCAAGTTGCAGTTCGAGACGCAGACCGCCGTCTATTCCGGCGCCTTCTACGGCGACGTGTCGCTCGACGATACGACCTTCGGGCTGATCGTGGTGCCCTCGGAGGGTGTCACGCTTGACGCCGCGGAAGCGGCGCTTGACCAGGCCGTGGCCGAGTTCATGGCCGAAGGCGTAGATCCCGACCAGCTTGAGCGCATCAAGATGCAGATCCGTGCCGCCATGGTCTATGGCGACGACGACCTGTCGTCGCTGGCCCGCCGCTATGGGATGGGGCTGACAAGCGGCCTGACCATCGAGGACATCGAGGCGTGGCCCGGCATCCTCAAGGCAGTCACGCCCGAGGATATCATGGCCGCTGCCGAACGGATCTTCGACCGCCGCAATGCCGTGACCGCCTGGCTGACCGCCCCTGAAGCGACACCGATCGAGGCCTCGGTCGAGGCCCCCGCCGAGAACCCGGCCGAAACGGAGGTCATCCAGTGATCCGCGCCCTGATCGTCGCCGCGACGCTTGTCGTCGCGGGTCCCGCCCTTGCCGCCGTCGAGATCCAGGAAGTCGAAAGCCCGGGCGGCATCACCGCCTGGCTGGTCGAAGAGCCGTCGATCCCGTTCGTGGCGCTTGAACTGCGGTTCCAGGGCGGCGCGGCGCTTGACCCCGAGGGCAAGCGGGGCGTCACGAACCTGATGATGGGGCTGCTCGAGGAGGGCGCAGGCGAGTTGGATGCGCGCGCCTTCGCGGCCGCCCGCGAAAGCCTTGCCGCCAGTTTCGAGTTCGACGCCTACGACGATTCGGTGTCGATCTCGGCGCGCTTCCTGACCGAGAACCGGGACGAGGCCGTTGCGCTTCTGCGCGAGGCCCTGATCGCGCCGCGCTTCGACGCCGATGCGATCGAAAGGGTGCGCGCGCAGGTGCTGTCGATCATCCGATCCGATGCGCAGGACCCCAACGCGATCGCCGCGCAGACGTTCGATGGGCTGGTCTTCGGCGATCATCCCTATGGCGCATCCCGCGACGGCACGCTGGACAGCGTCGCGGCCCTGACGCGCGACGATATCGTGGCCGCTCACGAAACCGTCTTGAACCGCGCGAACATCTTCGTGGGGGCCGCAGGCGACATCACGCCCGAGGAGCTGGCACAGCTTCTTGACGCGCTTCTGGGCGATCTGCCCCAGGGCGCGCCCCTCGAGGTGACGGATGCGCCCTACCTTCTGGAAGGCGGCAAGACGATCGTGCCTTTCGACACGCCGCAGTCGGTCGCCTTCTTCGGCCACCGCGGGATCAAGCGCGACGCCCCCGATTTCTTCGCGGCCTTCATCGCCAACGAGATCTTCGGCGGTCGCGGCCTGCAATCCCGCCTGTCCACGGAGGTGCGCGAAAAGCGCGGTCTGACCTACGGGATCGGCACCTTCCTGGCCGAACTCGACGGCGCACCGCTGTTGCTGGGTCAGAGCGCCACGGAAAACGCCCGCATGGGCGAGGCGATCGACGTGATCAAGGCCGAATGGGCCCGCGTCGCAGCCGAGGGCTTTACCGAAGAAGAGGTCGCCGAGGCGAAGACCTACCTGACCGGCGCCTATCCGCTGCGCTTCGATGGCAACGGCCCGATCGCGGGGATCCTGGTCGGCATGCAGATGGAAGGCTTGCCGATCGACTATATCGAGACCCGCAACGACAAGGTGAACGCCGTGACGGTCGCGGATGTGAATCGTGTCGCGGCCGGGCTTTACGATCCCGAGGCGCTGCACTTCGTGGTGGTGGGCCGCCCCGAAGGGATCGAGCCGTCGAACTGACCTGTCGAATCGCCGTCATGCATGCTAGTGCTAGTGGCATGCATGCGGCAGACCCCAACATAAGCCAGGCCCGACCGATCATTCGGCAGTTGGACGAGGCCGCGATCAACCGGATCGCGGCGGGCGAGGTGGTCGAACGTCCGGCCTCGGCGGTCAAGGAACTGGTCGAGAACGCGCTTGATGCCGGGGCCACCCGCATCGAGGTGGCCTATGCCGCGGGCGGCAAGAAGCTGATCCGCGTCGTCGATGACGGCCATGGGATGGCCGAGGCCGACCTGCCGCTGGCCGTCACCCGCCACGCCACCTCGAAGATCGACGGGACCGACCTGCTGAACATCCGCACCTTCGGCTTTCGCGGGGAGGCGCTGCCGTCGCTTGCCGCGGTGGGGCGGCTGAAGATCGCGTCGCGGGCCGAGGGGATGCCGGCAGCGGCGATCTTCGTGTCGGGCGGCGGCAAGCCCGAAGTGCGCCCCGACGCAGTTCCGCGGGGAACGCGGGTCGAATTGCGCGATCTCTTCTACGCCACGCCCGCACGACTGAAATTCCTGCAAAGCGACCGGGCCGAGGCACAGGCGATCGCCGATACGCTTCGGTCGCTGGCCATCGCCGAGCCGCAGGTGGCCTTCATCCTTCAGGAGGTTCCCGAAGACGGGCCGGCCCGGGTGATCGTCGACCTTCCGGCCGAGCGCGGGCCCTTTGCCGAAGCGCTGCGGCAGAGGCTAAAACGGCTGCTTGGCCGGGACTTCGTCGAGAACGCGATCGCCCTCGACGCCGAACGCGAGGGGCTTTCCCTGCGCGGGTTCGCGGCGCTGCCCACGTTCTCGCGCGGGACGGGCGCCGCCCAGCACCTTTTCGTCAACCGCCGCCCGGTGCGCGACAAGATGATGACCGGCGCCCTTCGCGGGGCCTATGCCGACGTCCTGCCGCGCGGCCGCTTCCCGGCGGTCGCCCTGTTTCTTGACTGCGATCCCCAGCTTGTCGACGTGAACGTCCACCCGGCGAAAGCCGAGGTGCGCTTTCGCGATCCCGGTGTCGCGCGGGGTCTCATCGTTTCGGGCCTGCGGCATGCGCTTGCAAGCGCGGGGCATCGCAGCGCCACGACCATCTCGGGCGCCGCGCTAGGCGCGTTTCGGGCCGCACCCGAGACGGCGCGCGTCTATCAGATGGATCGTCCCCGGCCCGTGACCCCGTCAGTCTACGCATCCCCCGGTTTCGCCGAGGATTTCGGCCTGTCCGCCCGCGTCGAGGAGGCCGAAACGCACCGTGTCCGGGACGATCGTGCGGACGCGCCCTTGGGCGCGGCCCGGGCGCAGGTCCACGAGAACTACATCATCGCCCAGACCCGCGACGGGATCGTCATCGTCGACCAGCACGCGGCCCATGAGCGCCTGGTCTATGAACGGCTCAAGGCGCTGCGGCGCGACGCGGGCAGGGTGGCGTCGCAGCCGCTTCTCGTGCCCGAGGTGGTCGACCTGCCGGAACCCGATGCCGCCCGTCTTCTGGCCCATGCCGGGTCTTTGGCCGAGCTTGGCCTTCGGATCGAACCCTTCGGGGGCGGCGCGGTCGCGGTGCAGGAAGTGCCGGCGATCCTTGGGCAGGTCGACGCCGCCGCCCTTTTGCGCGATGTCGTCGACGAGTTGTCCGAAGACGGCCAGAGCACCGCCATCGAGGCGCGGATCGACGCGGTGTTGTCGCGCATGGCCTGCCACGGATCGGTCCGGTCCGGGCGACAATTGCGCGCGGACGAAATGAACGCCCTTCTGCGCGAGATGGAGGCCACCCCGCTGTCGGGCCAGTGCAACCACGGTCGGCCGACCTGGATCGCACTGAAGCTGTCGGATATCGAAAAGCTCTTCGAACGCACATGATCCGGATCGGCGAGACAGAGCTGCAGTTCGACAACCCGCTGACGCTGGCGGCGCTGGGCGGGTTCGCCCTTGTGATCCTGATCCTGGTCTTCGTGATCGCCGCCTTCCGGCGCGCCGGACGGCAGGCCGTGATGTTCGGGCCGGTCCTTCAGCAGATGAGCGCGCTTGGCGCGGATGTGCAGCGACTTGGGGCCGGGCAGCAGCAGCTTGCCGGCGGCCTTACCCACGTCTCCGAAGCCCAGGCGGCATCGCAGGCGCAGATGCTGCGGCTGATGGAGACGCGTCTTGCCGAGGTGTCGACCCGGATGCAGGAGAACCTGCACGGCTCGGCCAACCGCACGGCCCGGTCGCTGGGCGAGCTGCAGGAACGGCTTGCCACGATCGACAAGGCGCAGGCCAACATCGAGAAGCTTTCGGGGGACGTTCTCAGCCTTCAGGATATCCTGTCGAACAAGCAGACGCGGGGCGCGTTCGGCGAGATCCAGCTGACCGACATCGTCTCGAAGGCGCTGCCGCCCGACGCCTACACGCTGCAGGCCACGCTCACGAACGGCAAGCGGGCGGATTGCCTGATCCACCTGCCCAACCCGCCCGGCCCGATCGTGATCGATTCGAAGTTCCCCCTTGAGGCCTATGAAGCGCTGCGCCGCGCCAAGTCCGACCGTGAAACGGCCGAGGCGGCCCGCGATCTGCGCCAGGCGGTGCGCAAGCACATTCGCGACATCGCCGAGCGCTATGTCATCGACGGCGAGACGGCGGACGGGGCGTTGATGTTCCTGCCGTCCGAGGCGGTCTATGCCGAGCTGCACGCGAATTTCCCCGACGTGGTGCGGGAGGGTTTCCAGGCGCGGGTCTGGATCGTGTCGCCCACGACCTGCATGGCGACGCTGAACACCATGCGCGCGATCCTGAAGGACGCGCGGATGCGCGAGCAGGCCGGGGCGATCCGCAAGACGCTGCACCAGTTGCACCGCGACGTCGAGATCGTCGTAGAACGCGTGCAGAAGCTCGACACGCATTTCACCCAGGCGCGTCAGGACATCGATGGAATCATGACCGCGGCCGAGCGCGCCGGCAAACGGGCGGGCCGGCTGGAAAGCTTTGAATTCGACGAGGTCGAGGTCGAGGCCGAGGACGCGCGCGGGCGGGTGCTCCCACTGTCGCGGGACTAGGGCCGGGGGCGCTGCCCCCAGCCGTTCTGATTCGTGTGGAGCCGAATCACCCCTCGTGGTCTTGTGACCCTTGCTGAGCGGCCGCGGCTTTCTTGAGCTGAGTGATCAGAAAGAAGATGTAATCGGCCAGGATGAGTGCGTTGATGCTGTGAACGGCGGTGTCATAGTCGATTATGCCATGAATGGCCGCATGCCGGTTGGGTACCGGGTCGTCTTTGAACCGGTTGAACGCTTCCGAAGTCTTCACCTTGGCATAGATATGAGCATTGAAGAGCTCAAAGAGCCGAAGAGGCGCGACATGGAAGAGGATGTAGCCAGCGGGGATCTCATTGACCAACTTTCGAAGCTCCTCCAAGCTCGCAGCATTGTCGCCGACCTTCTTGTCGAATGACGATCGAAACTCCGCCTCAACGGCAGGGAAAAGCGTGAGGACGGCGGATCGAAACAGGCCGGCGCGATGGCAAACAAGAGCATCCCGAAACGCCTTCTTCGCGCTTGGCAAAACATCCCACTCATCGATTATGGAGTGGAACTCTTTCTCAACGTTATCCCACTCCTTGTCATAGTATTGGATCGCGGTTTCCGCGAACAAGCCTGGCTCACTCTTGTTGAATCGACCCCAAGGTGTCGTTGCGTGAGGGAGCAGGCCTGATGGCTCCAATGCCTTCTTTGCGTCGTGAAGGTGGGCAAATCCATCGATTATGGGTTGCACCCTTGCGGTGACAGTGCTGATCGCCTCGCCGACGACCTTGATGGCCTCATCGACTCGCCGCCATATTTCGCTATAACCTGAGAACTTTTCGGCAAGTTTAGCCACAAGTTCTTCGTAGTCCTCCGCAGATTTCTTCTGATCTTCCGGAGAGGGTTCGGGTATATCGTCAAGGCTCCTGATTATGTTCGGAGGATTTTTCATCTCTTGCCAGCCTTTTGCAAGTGGTGAGGATTCTCTATCGGAGATAGGCCTGGCTTATCGATGAAGAATGTAGACCGAAAAATCATCTACAGTTTTTCGATGATGGTCTGGGATTCTGGATCATATCGAAAATCATGAAGGCGTCCCGATCGAATGAGCTCGGCCGCCTGTCCAACATGTTCAGGTAACACATAGAACCACTCTTTCGGCCGGATCTTCTTCCCGAATCGATCCACTACGAACAGTTCGGCCGGCTGGGCGGGCGCGAAGAACCGATGGAGAAGATCCTCGACCTTGTGCCGCGGTAGGTTCTTGAGCTCGTAGGTCGCCACGATCTCAACCGGCGCGAGGAGGAACGTTGGGTCGTTCCGGGCATCAGCCACCCGCCGACGCACGTCCTGGCTGGTGACTCCGATCTTGTGGAGGATCATCCGCTGCGACTTGATCTCCGGGTTCTCGGACAGGCTCCGGGCCACGTAGATCGTCCCCGAGAGCTCGAGCCGGTCAGCTTCCCATTCAGGATCCAGAGGACCGAGACCAAGGCGCTCGACCATGCGAGCCGTCTTGTCGTCGTTCAGGGACTTACGGAACGATGACATCAGCGGATCGCTTTCGGTGCCGTTCGAGAAGATGACCCGAAGGCGATGATCTCGAGCCCCACCCCGAACGCTCATCTCCGACTTCTCGGCAATAAGGGCGAGGAGACCACCACGGATGAAGAAGTCCCCCTCGAGGGGCTCAATCACAGCCCATTTCTTGACGGGGATCGCGCGTCGTTCTCCGGACTCGAGAGCGGCATGCAGCGCCTCGAACTTCGGGGCGAACTGATCGAAGTCCCTGCAGGGCGTGAACTCCGCCCGGTGGTCGGGAACATGCCGCTCTGCGGCCGGAGTCACATGGCGAAGGTTCACGACATCGGGCGCGACCTCGAGATCGTCGTCGCTGAAGATGTCGTCCAGGCTCTCGGGGATCGCCGCGGCATCGGGTTCGTCGCGCCAGGAGGTCGGCGCAGGCGGCTCCTCGGCCTCGAGAAGTCCGAAGCTGTCGGCCTCCCGCATCTCAGCTGTCGGAGTGCCCCGCACGGCTTCCCAGATGGTTCCCAGGCGCATCTCTTCGTGGTCGGCAGCATCGGCATCAGGAAGGCGTCCATGGCGCTCAAAGAAGGCGCTGACCTCCCGCATGATGGCGACACCGCGGTCCGCACCCGCGGATCCCGATCCAGGCCTCAGCTTGACCTCGAGGAGGCCGAACTCGTCGGGCTCGGAGAAGATCTCGTCGAGCGTCGGCCGGGGCATCACAGGACCCCTTCGCGCATCCGCTTGGCCTTCTGGGCTTTCAGCCAGGCCAGGGCCTCGGCCATGCGCTTCTCCAGCGCATCAGCTGCGTTGAGATTGGGCTCCCGGCCTTCCGATGCGCGGAAGGCCTTGATGCGCGGCCAGAGCGTTCGCGCCTCGTCCTCGGTCATCTCGACCCGCAGCGCCACCATGGCGGACTGCACGGTCGCCAGGAGCGTCGAGTCGAGCTTCTTCGAAGCGACCTCGAACCGCTCCTTGAAGGCGTTCACGCTGTCGATGAGCTCGATGTCGACCTCTTTGACGTTGATGAACTTCTTGACCATCTGCAGGAGCGTGTTCGGGGCTTCTGGGATTTTGTCCTCGTCGTCCTTTCCCTGCGTCTCGGGCTTCTGCCCCTCGAAGATCTTGCCAGGTTCGCCGAAGCCCCTCTCATACTCCTGCCGCGCGAGCGACAGGATGTTCATGTGAGCCGCCAGGTGCTGGCGGACGGACTCCGTCTCGTCTGGCGAGAGGTTCTCATACCGCCGTCCAATGATGTCGGTGAGAACCATCTGGGTCGCCACCTCTGGCGCCGCGTCAGGCGCCAGGACGCGCCTGTCCATTTGTTGGCACGCGGCCGCCATCAGGTCGTGCATGTCCTTCTCACAGATCTCCTTGGCGCGGTCTGTCGGCGGCTCGACGAGCCCCTTGATGCCGATCATCACATTGCCCTGGCCATCGATCTCCATGGGTTGGCGGATGTCGCCGTCCTCGCGCCGGTAGAACTTGAAGTTCGGGGCGAGCACCTGCTCCATGAGGAGCGATCCCGAGATTGCCTTCAGCATGTCGTTGACGGCGTCCGTCACCACCCCTGTTTCGACACCGGGTTCGGCCACCAGGTTCGTGAACATGGCCTTGGGCTTTCCCGGCGCGTCCCGCGTGGCGCGGCCGATGATCTGGACGATCTCCGTGAGCGACGACCGGTAGCCAATCGTCAGGGCGTGCTCGCACCACACCCAGTCGAAGCCCTCCTTTGCCATTCCGAGCGCGATGATGATGTCCACCTTCGCCCGGTCGGCTGCGTCATCGCGCTTTCCGTTAGGTCCCCGGATCTCGCGGCCGAGCGCGGTCTTCACGATGTCCCGCCCCGGGCCGTCATCGACGAGATCGGCAACCTTCAGGATCCGCCCATCCGGGGTCTCGATCAGGTCGAAGCCGGTCTCGGGATCCCGTGACTTGTATTCACCGATGAGCCCCATGATCAGGCCCACCTCGTTCTGCTTCGTGTCGAAGGCCTCGGTCGATCCGCGGTGAGGGATGTGGATGATGGTCTTCTGGGTCGTGTCGAGAACGCCCGGCAGGCCGTTCAGGTAGTTCCCCTTGTAGAACTGGTAGTTGATCGCCAGAGCCTTGAGATGCTCGTAGCCCTCGAGCTGCTCGTAGTAGCTGTACGTGATGGTCGAAAACCGCACCTCGTCCTCGGGGCGGAGAACCGGGTCGGCATCGCCGCGGAAGTAGCTCCCGGTCATCGCCATGACGTGGCACTTCTCCCGCGCGAGGAGCTGCCGAAGGTAGGTCCCGAGGCGGTTGTTGTCGGACGCGGAGACGTGGTGGAACTCGTCGATAGCGATGAAGCAGTCGTCGAAGGCTTCGACGCCCACGGTGTCGAGCGCCGCCTCGAACCCGAAGCGGAATGTGGCATGGGTGCAGACCAGGACCCTGGCGTCGGACTGAAGGAAAGCCGTGAAGGCGCGCACCTTCTGGGGATCGGCCTCTTCACCCGTAAGGCAGAGATTCCACCGGTCCTCGACCGTCCAGTCCGCCTCGAACCCGCCGCTCCGCAGATCGGTCGATCGGAACGACGCGCCGATTGAGGTCTCGGGCACACAGACGATCGTCTTGCCGAGCCCCTGATGCCGCATCTTGTCGAGAGCCACGAACATGAGCGCGCGGCTCTTGCCGGCGGCCGGCGGCGCCTTCAACAGGAGATACTGGGCCGCCCGCGCCGCGTAGACGCGCGCCTGCATCGGGCGCATGCCCATTGCGTTGGTGCCGCTCCCTGAGCTGCCATAGCTGACATGAACCATCGGGATCATGCGGCGGCCTCCTGCTTCATTCGGGCGGCGTAGAGCTTGAAGAGCTTTTCAAGCCGTTCGGTGTCGTTCCGGAAGGGCCGCCCGATATACATCGACTCGAGCAGATCGTCGTTCTCCTTGTGCGCCTGCCGGAGGTCGTCCGGCATCGTGTCAGGGTCATAGAGATCAGCGATCGTGGCCGGGTAATGACTCCACCTGGTCTTCATTATGCGACGGGCGGATGCTGAGAGCTGATCGAGCTGATCCTGCGTGAAATGAGGAACTGGGAATGTGTTCCACCCCATCGTGTTAGAATACCGAAAATCAGACTTCAGCTTCCCGCAAACTGTAGCGATCCAGACGAGGTGAAGACGCGAGGCAATCAGCGACAGGCACCAATCAGGTGCATCATAGAGCGCGAAAGCAAGATTTGAGACAATGGCGTTCTTCTCGAGGCGATCCACAGGCAGATATTCCCTTGCCTCAGACGAAACACTCGGAACAGCAATCGAATGGCTGCGAGCAACATCTTGGATCTGCAGAAATCGGTAGGGGGTCGCAGCATGAGGCCTTGTCGTTGGCGCCTTGCTGGCGAGTCGCATTTCTGCAACCTTCGCGAAACGATCGGCGAGAGAAGGCATCGAGAAGGCTTCGTCCTTCTGTGCGTGCTCGATCCACAAGCAATAACGTTCAATACCCTGAATCAACTCTTGTGATCCGACATATCGTCGCACAAACTTTTCCGCCTCTGGATGCTTTTCCAGAAGCTCGGCCTTTTCATGAGGTGCGAGAATAAGGTTTCCCCCATCAGTTGGCATGTTCCCCTTTTCCATGAGGGGAAGTGCGAACAATGGTGAAGACGCAGCAACAAAGATATTTGGCCCATCCAGAAGATATGCGTTGATGTTGGAGGCTATCTCTTCGATTTCCTCATGAAACAGCCGCTTTCTATCCCTTGAGGTGTTTCTCAGCCCAACAACCACGCAGATGACTGCTGCATTTGCAGAAGCGTTGTTTCGCCATTTGAACGAGCGGTGTGCAAACCCGATTTCGACTCCACCCACCAAGATGTGAGGCCATAGAGCGCCGACGGGCTGACCTTGGCAGATCGAATTCGTTGCAACGAGCGCGGATCGGGCAGCGCGCCCGCGGATGTAGTTTGCCGCCTTGAACATCCAGCACGAGACGAAATCGATGCGTTTATAGGCGTCGAGGGTTCCGCCAAGGACATGCTCCATGTCGGCGTTCTGTTCGTCGTTTCGGGAGTTGTCGCCAAGGAAGGGAGGATTGCCGACGATGAAGACCTGTTCATCCTCACCCGGCGGCGGGCAGACGGCATCCCAGTTCAATCGAAGAGCGTTTCCACAGGTGATACGGGCCGCCTCTTTCAGGGGGAGGGTGGCCGGCATCTGGCCGAACACCTCTCCGAACCGGGCATTGGCCTGGTATTCGGAGATGAAGAGGGCGAGTTTGGCCGTCTCGGCCGCGAAGTCTGTGAGCTCGATGCCGTAGAAGTTCGTGATCGGAATGGCCGACCACATCTGGACCTGGGTCGATCCCTCAAGCTGGGCGATGCGCTGCAGGATTTTCGTCTCCCGTGCCCGCAGCTCCCGGTAAGAAACGACGAGGAAGTTCCCCGAGCCGCAGGCCGGATCGAAGACCCGGATCCCGCCCATCCGGTCCCGGATGCGCGCGAGCGCCTTCGAGCGATCCCACGCCTTCTCGATCTCGGCATCGAGGTCATCGAGGAACAGGGGTCCGATCACCTTCATGATGTTCGGGACGGAGGTGTAGTGCATGCCGAGCTCGGCGCGCTGCTTCGGGTCGGCCACGGACTGGATCATGGACCCGAAGATGTCAGGGTTGATCTCGCGCCAGTTCAGGGCAGCCGCATCCTTGAGGTAGCGAAAGGCCGCCGGATCGAAGGCGGGCACGTCGATCTCTCCGGCGAAGAGGCCGCCGTTCACATACTCGAGCTCGGCCGTCCATGCCGGCAGGCCGACGCGCTGGCCCTTGGGCATGTTCATCGCCCGGAACGCCGCCAAGGTTGCCTCACGCGCCTCCTCGCCCTTGTTGCCCGCGTGGGAGAAGATGAGGCGGCTGAACTGGTTGTCCGGGAAGATTCCGACATCCTCGGCGAAGAGGCAGAAGATGAGCCGCATCATAAGCTGGTTCATCTCGTGGCGCCGGGTTTCGGTCGCCCAGTCCGGGTTCGCCTTGATGAGCGCGTCGTAGAGGCGGGCCAGCTTGCCCGTCGCCTTGACGTCGATCGGGTTCTCCTCGACGGCGCGGTAGCGCTCCTTGCCGGCAGCCGGGAGGAAGAAGCCGAAGTGATCGCCGATCTCGTCAAACCGGCAGTGGAGCGTGTCGCCGCTCGCCCGGTGCTCGGCCGCGACCATGTCGCCGTCCGTCGCGATCAGGATCGCCGGCTTTGCCGTCGCCGTGCGCTTGGATCCACGTAGGGCATCGAGAGTCACGTCCACCATGCCGCCAAGCGCAGGGGCGTAGTGGAACTTCCGCGCAACCAGGACGCCGCCGGGCAGATCGGACTTGTTGGTCGTGCCATTCCGGAGCTTCGAGACCGTCGCCTTGGCGTTGTCCGTCGCCTCCGCAAAGACGAAAGGGAACTCGCCCGCGTCGAACGGCGCCTTCGCAATGGCGTCGATGGCCTCAAAGATCTCGGTCGGGTTCACTTCTGGCTCCGGTTGATCTCAACCAAACAAAGGATGTGGAGACACCACTGCGCAAGAAGAAATCTTCTCATGCTGATACATGCCGTCCGACGTGGCGCCGCCACCGCATCGGGCAATGGATACGCCCGTCAGTGGATTCCGGATAAAGCAGCCGACATCCTGATGCGGGCACCATTGAATAGCTTGCCATAAACGTCGTTCTTGGAGAATGAAGTCATTCCGACATTGTCGATCTCGACAACGGGATAGAGCTCAAGATACTCCTGCGCTTTGAAGGTCTGGGAGCCCGCAACGAGAGGAAAGATATACGTACGGTGCTTCGACTGTGTATGGCCGTCAAAGAAACCGAGTTCCCAAGGGCACCATTTTGAGAGCGCGGCGTTTTCTGTGTGCAAATAGAACATGAGGGCGCACTGCCTCATCCGCCTGCGGAGAAGATCTGCGGTCTCCCGATTCACCTGTGAGCGATCAAGTTGCTGATCCTCTATCCAATCCACGTAAACGCTATATCCCTTCTCTTCCAAGATCTTCTTGGCGCCGAGCACAAGCTCTGAATCCATCTTTGAATGAGAGAGGAATATATCAAAGGAAGTTCTTGAGGTCGACGTGTGCTCTCTCAGGATCGCTGTTGCCGACTTTCCTATCCTGTTCGTTTCGCGCAAGGCCGCGGCGCGAGCCTCGTTCATTGTCAAGAAAGCCATTTCATGCCCCTACAGATTGTGCAGCATCTCTAACCCAAGTAGGAAAGTTTCGAGAACCGTCATCACGAATGTAACAGTACTTCCTTGCATAGTTGCTGAGTTGGTACACGCCCTCACCTGCGCGTGGGCTGATCCATGTTCTCGGCAAGTCGATGGCTTGGGTAAAGTCCTTATACTGAATCCACTGACCGTCCCCCCATTCCGCAAGAAGGATGCGTCCGTCGGCAACCTTGTACACGCCCATATAGTCGAGCGGATTCCCACCTTCTTCCGAAGTCCTTTGACTCTGATCCTTCAAATTGTGAATCTGAACGGTAAGCAGCCCGTTGCCCTTAATGATGCTGCGCGCAATCTCATATCTTACCCAACGCCGATAGCATGTCTCGCGCCCGGCGAGGACGCAAGTTACCGAGGTGTTCTTTATCCCCTCGCGGATTAACGACTTGAGTGCTTCATCCCCTGTCCGTCTTGAGGTCTCCCAGATACTCCCATCGAAAAAGCCTTCGGAGGCACGATCGGAATCGTGCTGAAACATCCAAGAGTTTCTGACCTGATTCACGCGAAAGATATCATTTTGGTAATGAAAAGAGAAGAAAACGCGACGCTTTATCGGAGTCGGAAAGAGACTCATTGATCATGTCCCGTGAAAGATGATGAGAGCGACGGCCGCAAGCGACAGGAACATTGCCACGTAGAACCAACTCACCGACCATGAAAGTGCCAGCCGAAAGACCGGTGCGATATCCTTCATGAAGGGCGCGGGCTCGAGGCTGTAAGCCTCAATCTCCTCGCCCTTCCGAACATGCTCATAGAGCCTCCGGTATGCCCGCTCCAGACGCAGGTACTGTGCATCCATCAGCCAAAACATGATCATCGGGATTATCGCGGCAATCGCATACAGGGGCGAAGGGTTGTCCGCCGTAGCCATTACCGCGACTGCCGCACTTCCAAAGGTCGCTGACAATGCTTTCAAGGTGAAGGAGTTCGAGCCCATGCGCGTGATTACGCCCTGAAGCATGGTCAGGTGCGCGATCCGAATGCTCTCATCTCGGGCTTCATGTTCGCTCAAGGTACTACTTCCCGCTCTTGCCACCGTGCTTTGTCGGGTCTGTAAGGATGTATTTCTGGCCGGACCTTTCCGTCGGCGGCAGGGGCTCACCCTTGGTCACCGTCCGTTCCACGCCAGTCTTGCCCCCGCGGGGCCCCACAATCTCATACTGCCCACTACGGGGCGCTTTCTCACCGGGCTTGTAGTCTTTCGTCATCTTGAATCTCCGCAATGCTCCAAACGAGGGAATCGGCTGAAATGAACCCTCAACTGAAATAGAACATAAAGCGAACGCTTTTCAAGATGAAGCTTCGATCAGCCCGACGGGTTCATCCAAAGCTGAGCAAATCCCGCATGTAAACCTTGCCCTTGGTGAGGCCGATCTTCTCCGCGGGCGTTCGACGTTCGGCCTTTGGAATGCCTGTGTCCTCGGATTCGACGAGCATGAAGTTGTGGTAGAACCGCAGGATGGTCGAGACTTTGTTGATCATCTCGGGTCGATAGAACGCGTGCTGATACCATGCCCCATCGCCAGATGACGGGCGCTTTCCCCGATCGAACGCCTTGATCCGGGTGCGGACCTGGTTGAAGTATTTGTCCACCGGCGCCATCGAGCTCCGGGTGAGGAGAATGGCGAGATCACCGAACGACATCGTTCCCCGATCGGTGAGGAGGTAGATGGTCTTGTCCGGTTCCTCCTTGCGGTGATACCGCCACTCGAAACCTTCATCCGCCAGGAACCGCCCGCGATCGCCGGTCGGCGCGAGGGCGAACTCCTTCATCAAGCGGGCGGCGATGAGGGGAGTGATCTCGTCTTTCGTCGGGTCATTCGCCCTGAGGCCATAGGCTGCCTTGGCGATCTGCATGAGCTGCGCAAGGTGCAGGGAGTCACGGTTCTTCAGGGATTCACCTACCAGCACACGCTGTTCGCGCTTGCTGTTCCCGAGCGCTTTCCGAAACCGGACGACCGCCACATTCACCCGGCCCGCCATGATGTCGCCCGCGAAGAGCATACAGGCCAGCGCGCCGAAACCGGTGTCGCCATCGATGCAGATGTGGAGCTTGTGAAAGTCCTGTCCGACCAGCTTCTTGACCAGCATCATGTGCGCGGTCTGGAAAGTCTCGGCACGGATCCGTGAGCCCTTGCCTGGCAGAGTGATGTGGTTCGGCGGCGGGCCCGGTGGGGTGGGCTGGTTGGTGGCGCCTCGGGTGATTGAGTCGACATACTCGGAATAGGTCCACGTTCGCGCGCAGTCCCTCCATGCCCTGGGGACGAAGAAGTCTCCATTGATGAGCATGGCCCGCTCGGTCTCCTGCGGGTCCAGGTCGGGGTCGTAATCTGTCGTTGAGGCCACGATGTAGCTCGTGCTCCTCTCGACCGTGGCAGCATGATAAACGGGCACGGTGTCCACCGAGCCATTCCGTTCCCAGTTGGCCAAAAGCATCTGGACATCGCAGGAGAGAACACGATGTCGATCGGCGAAAGCTTTTGCCAGGTTTTGCTCTTTGTATCCCGCCATTCGGCGGCATTGGTCGGCAAGGAAGTCGATGCGGTGATAGAGCCGATCGGCCGGAATGTCCGAGATCTCCCGGATCCGTCGAAGAGGGACGTTGTTAACCAAGAGCCGCATGATCTCACCGGTCTCGGTCGTCTCCTTGTGGCGCCGCGTGGGCGCGCCAATGGAGAACGTCTTCGCGCATGCCTTGCACTGGAATCGTGGGTCGCCCTTCGGCGTCGTTCCATGCGTGCGGTAGGCCGATGGCATCAAGCTTTTGGGCACGCCATGGCTCCCGCACGCTGGATTTGGGCAGTATTCCCTTTTTGTTCTCCTATGCGAGCGCATGAGCCGGGAGTATTCTTCCACGAGCGCCCTGTTTGATTTGATCGTGCTTTCTTTCTTGCAGGTGCGGCACTTATACGACCGTGCGTCGTTGAGGCGTTTGAGGCTCCCGGAAGAGGTGCCCGAACCTTGAGAGGCGAGAGTAGGAGGCACAGCGAACGACGCACAGAGCGGGTTCCGACAGGCGTTCACGGTAAAGCCGCCCACCGTCCGTGGCAGATAGTTGGGGGCCGGATCCGCTGCCGAAGAAAAGTTCGGGACGAGTCCGCCGCCCGTCAGGGTTGGTGAGCGCGCCATAGCAGCGCAAAACAACGCCCTGAGATGGCGGGCTGTCAACCTCTAATTGATTCGGGACCACACGAATCAGAACGGCTGGGGCGCTGCCCCCCGGACCCCCGGGATATTTTCACCAAGAAGAACCCCGGACGGGTCCGGCTACATGCCGATGAAGGGCTGCGCGATCCGGGGAATGAGCTTGTTGAAGCGAAGGCGCGCATCGGTCGCCGCAAGGCAGATGCAGTCTTCGCCGATGTCCGCGACCGGGGTGTGTTCGAGATCCTCGTCGGCGATCTCGATGTCGCCACGGGCGAAGCGGTCCTTGCCGTCGAGGAAGGCGCCCTGAAGCACCAGCGTGAGCTCCGTGCCCCGATGGCCGTGGTCGGGCACGGCCCGGCCTGCGGGAATATGCAGCAGGCGGACCGTCGCGTCGCGCGAGGTGTCGAGAAGGTACTGGCTGACCCCGCCGCCGAGCTTCTTCCAACGAACGCTGTCGAGATCGCCGCCGACATAGTCGCGAAGCGGCGCCGGGAACAGGCCCGCAGGGCGCGGCGCCGGCCGCTTGTGGTCCACCGGGGCGGCGGCGATCAGCGCCAGCGTCGCGGCAAGGCTGTCGTCCGAGACGGCGGCCGAGTCGCAGGTGTCGAGCACGGCGCCGCCGACACTGTCGAAGCTTTCCATCCGCGCACGGCAGTCGTCGCACATCGAGATGTGCGTGGCGACCACGAGGTTGAAGGCCTCGGGCAGGGCGCCGGCCGAGTAGGCCATGAGGAGCGCATCGCTCAGGTGGTGCTTTATCGTTGCCATGGGCGTACTCACTTCATTTCGTGGCGCAGTTTCTCAAGCGCCAGTCGTATGCGGGACTTGATCGTACCCAGGGGCAGGCCGGTCTGCTCGGCAATCTCGCTGTGGCTGAGATCGCCGAAATAGGCCTTGGTGATCAGATCCCTTTGTTTCTCGGGCAGCTGTGCCATGGCCCGGCTCAGCCGTTCGCTTTCCTGCTGGAGCGTCAGGACGTCTTCCTGGTCGGGCTCTGCCTCGGGGCCCCAGGTCAGATCCTCGGGCTCGGGGCGTCGCTGCTTGCGCAACACGTCGATCTTGCGGTTCCGGGCGATCGTGAATATCCACGTCGCAACGCTGGCCCGCGCCGGATCGAACAGATGCGCCTTGCGCCAGAGGGTCGCCATGACCTCCTGTGTACATTCCTCTGCAAGGGACTCGCTTGCCCCCGATTTCATCAGGAAGGCCTTCACGCGGGGCGCGAAGTGCCGGAACAGGTCGACGAACGCCGCCTGGTCCTGCGCATCCCGGATCCGGCGCACGTGCCAGACCCAATCACCTTCCGTCCTGTCGTCACCCATGTCGGTCTTTTCGGTTTCCGCGTCGGACCATCCGGCAGCGTGAACAGCATAGGCTGTCCGCGCCGTCGATGCATCCGTTTCGCCGAACTCCGACTTGGTGTGCAACATGGTTTTTCTACGCGCCTCGTCAGGCGGTGGATCACCGGAAAAATATCTTTGCTCAATTCAAATCCGTGCTCGCGCGCCGCGCGTAACATCCACAAGCGACCGATCTTTCCTGGAGACCGATGAATGCCCTTCGAAACGAGACGCCATGCGGCGAAAAGACTTGCCGTGATTGGCGCCGGTATCGCGGGAATGGGGGCGGCCCATCTTTTGTCGCGTGATCATTCCGTTGTGCTGTTCGAGGACGGGGATCGCCTTGGCGGGCACGCCCGCACAGTTCTGGCCGGGAAGAACGGCGACCAGCCGGTCGACACAGGCTTCATCGTCTTCAACTATGCCACGTATCCGCACCTGACCCGGCTTTTCGCCGAGCTCGACGTGCCGGTCGCCAAAAGCAACATGAGCTTCGGCGTCTCGATCGATGGGGGGCGCTTCGAATATGCCCTGAGATCGCTTGGAAGCCTTCTGGCGCGACGGCGCAACGCCGTTACCCCGGCCTTCTGGCGCATGATCCGGGACATCCTGCGATTCAACGCCGAGGCGCCGGGGCTGGCGTCGGATCCCGACATGACGATCGGCGATCTTCTGGCGCGGCTGGAAACCGGGCCGTGGTTCCGCGACTATTACATCCTGCCCTTCTCGGGGGCGATCTGGTCGACGCCGACGCAGGATATCCTGGGTTTTCCAGCGCAGTCGATGCTGCGCTTTTTCGAGAACCACGGGCTTCTCGACCCCAAGAAGAACCACCAGTGGTACACGGTCGACGGCGGGTCGGTGCAGTATGTGAACCGCCTTGGCGCGTCGCTTGATCGTCGCGGCGTGGACATCCGTCTGTCGGCGGGCGTGGTCGGGGTCCGGCGGACCGGCATGGGGGTCGAGGTCCGGACGCGCGGGGGCGAATGGGAAGGCTTCGACGAGGTGGTCTTCGCCACCCATTCCGATACGACGCTGTCGCTTCTGTCGGACGCCACCGGGGTCGAACGGACGGCGCTGTCGGCAATCCGCTATCAGCCGAACGAGGCCGTGCTTCACGCCGATACCGCGCTCATGCCGCGCAGGCGGGCAGCCTGGGCAAGCTGGGTCTACAGCGAAGAGCGCGGCACGCGGCCCGACCGGATCGGCGTGAACTACTGGATGAACTCGCTTCAGCCGATCCCGATGAACGACCCGATGTTCGTGACGCTCAACCCCACGCGGGCGATCCGCGAAGAACTGATCTATGACCAGGTGACCTTCGCGCACCCGGTCTACGACGTCGCCGCGCTTGCGGCGCAAAGCACCGTGCGCGCGATCAACGGTCAGAACCGGACCTGGTTCTGCGGGGCCTGGATGCGCAACGGGTTCCATGAGGACGGCATCGCCAGCGCCGTCGACGTGGTCGAGGCGATGGCCGCCCGGCCGGACCAGATCGTGCTGGCCGCCGAATGAGCACCGTCGTCGATCATATCGACGGCGAGACCTTCCACGGTCGGAAGGGCGGGGTGGACAACGCCTTCCGCTATTCGATCGACTACGTGATGCTCGATCCCGAAGTCCCGGTCGCGGGGCCGAGGCTGTTCTCGCGCAACCGGGGAAACCTCTTTTCGCTGCGCGACAGCGACCACGGCGGCGCACCGAAGATCGGATCGGGCGCGGTCTGGGTGCGCGAGGTCCTGCGGGACGCCGGCCTTGACCATGTGGCGAACGGCCGGATCCTTCTGCTTGCGCAGCCACGGGTTCTGGGACACGTCTTCAATCCGGTCAGCTTCTGGCTGGTCCACGATGCCGAGGGGATGCTTCGTGTCGTCGTGGCGGAGGTGTCGAACACCTTCGGCGACCGACATTCCTATCTGGTGCATCACGACGACCTGTCGCCCATTCACCGCGACCAGACGCTGGCGGCGCGCAAGATCTTCCACGTCTCTCCGTTCCAGCCGATCGAGGGGGGTTATGCCTTCCGCTTCGATATCCGCGACGACAAGATCGGCGTCTTCATCGACTATCGCTCGGCCAATGGCGGGCTCATCGCCACGCTGACGGGTGCCCGCCGTCCGCTGACGAACGGAGCGATCCTGCGTGCCGTCTTGCGACGACCTTTCGGATCGCGGCGCGTGCTGGGCCTGATCCACTGGCAGGCGCTGAAGCTTTGGTGGAAGGGCGCGCGCTTTCATTCGCGTCCGAAGCCTCCGACGCAGGAGGTCAGCCGATGATGGCCGTCGAGGCTGGCAGCCGTGGCGATCGGCTGGGCGCCTATGCGCTTTACGGCGGCCTCCTGTCGGCGGCGGGCCTGCCGATCTATCTTTATGCGCCGAAGCTCTATGCCGACACATTCGGGGTCAGCCTTGCCGCCCTTGGCGCCGTTCTGTTCGCGCTGCGGCTGGTCGATTTCGCACAGGATCCCTTCCTCGGCTGGCTGTCCGAGCGTCTGGGCCCCGCGCGCGGCGTGGCGGTCGCGGCGGCGGCGGGGCTGCTTGCGGTGTCGATGATCGCGCTTTTCGCCATTGCGCCGCCCATCGATCCGCTTTGGTGGTTCGCGCTGACGGTCACGGGGCTGTTCACCGCGTTCAGCTTTCTGACGATCAACTTCTATGCCCAGGGCGTATCCAAGGCGGGCGAGATCGCGGGCGGTCACACACGACTGGCCGCCTGGCGCGAAAGCGGGTCGCTTCTGGGTGTGTGCATCGCGGCCGTACTGCCGACGGCACTGGCGCCGGTGACAGGGCAGCCCTTCGCGATCTTCGCGGGCCTTTTCACGGCGGTTGCGGTGATCGCCTCGGTCGTCATGGCGCCCGAGTGGCGCGCGCCCGTCGATGCGCCGCCGCCCGCGCCGATGCGCCTGATCCTGGGCGACGGGATCGCTGTGCGCCTGCTGGCGCTGGCGCTTGTCAACGCGACGCCTCTGGCCGTGTCGTCGACGCTGTTCCTTTTCTTCGTCGAAAGCCGCCTTGGCGCGCCGGGATGGGAAGGGCCGCTTCTGGTCCTGTTCTTCCTGTCGGCGGCCTTCTCGGCGCCGGTCTGGTCGCGCCTGGCCCAGCGGTTCGGGACGCGTCGCACGCTTCTTGCGGCGATGGTTCTGTCGATCCTGGCCTTCCTCTTCGTCCTGACGCTTGGCCCGGGCGACGTTCTGGCCTTCGCGGTGATCTGCGTGATCACCGGGGCGACGATCGGGGCCGATCTGACCCTTTTGCCGGCCCTGTTCGCCCGGCGCATGGCCGAGATCGCCCCCAACGCGGGCCTGGGCTTTGGTCTGTGGTCGCTGGTGCAGAAGCTGACGCTGGCCTTCGCCGCTGTCCTGCTTCTGCCGATCCTTGAGGCGGCGGGCTTCGTGAGCGGAGCCGCAGCCAACCCCCCTGAGGCGCTCCGCACGCTGACCTACCTCTACGCTCTTGTGCCTTGCCTCCTGAAACTGATCGCGATCGTCCTTCTGATCGCGACCCCAATGAAAGAGACAGACGCATGAACACCTTCTTCGCCCTCATGCTTGGGGCGGGCGCGGTCATCGCCCTGATCTGGATGCGGTCGCGCTTTGCCGATTTTCGCGCCCAGACGCCGCAGGACTATGCCGACACCCCACGGGAATTCGACCTTCGGCAGCATCTGAAGGGCCCGATCCTGTGCGAAGGCGTGATCTACGGGCCCACCGGGCGCGTCACTTCGCGCTTCGTGGCCGATTTCGACGCCCGCTGGGACGGCAACAAGGGCGTCATGACCGAGGACTTCCGCTATGACAGCGGTCGTACCCAGTCGCGCGAATGGCGGTTGACGCTGGGCAACGACGGGTCGATCCGGGCCGAGGCCGACGATCTCGACGGGGTCGGGACCGGCATGCAGATGGGCTCGGCGGTGCAACTCAATTACCGGATCCGCCTGCCGAAAGAGGCCGGGGGCCATGTCCTTGATACCACCGACTGGATGTACCTGATGGAGAACGGCGCGATCATGAACCGCAGCCAGTTCCGAAAGTACGGCATCAAGGTGGCCGAGCTTGTCGCCACGATGCGCCCCAGGGACCTCAATTGAGACGTTTCGACGGAAAGCGGTACTGGTTGGTCGGCGCCTCCGAAGGATTGGGCCGGGCGCTGGCCCATCGCATGTCGTCGGCGGGGGCCGAGCTGTACCTCAGCGCGCGCAATGCCGATGCGCTGCAGGCCTTGGCGGACGAGCTGCCGGGCAAGGCCCATGCGGTTCCGGTGGACGTCGGCGACAGTGCAAGCGTGCGCGCGGCGGCGGCCGGGATCGGCGACATCGACGGGCTTGTCTTTCTGGCCGGGGTCTATTGGCCAATGCCCGCCCAGGCATGGAACCCCGACGAGGTCGAGGCGATGTGCGACATCAACTTCACCGGTGCCGCGCGTGCCGTCGGGGCGGTAATCGGGCAGATGGTCGGCCGCGACGAGGGCCACATCGTGCTGACTGGGTCCCTGTCCGGCTTTCGGGGGCTTCCGGGCGCGATCGGCTACAGCGCGTCGAAGGCGGGCCTGATGGCGCTTGCCGAATCCATGTATGCCGATCTTCGCGGCACCGGCGTGCAGGTGCAGGTCGCCAACCCCGGATTCATCCGCACCCGGCTGACGGACAAGAACGACTTCACGATGCCCTTCATCATGGAGCCCGACGCCGCCGCGCGCGTCATGTTCGAACACATGACCACCGACCGCTTTAAGACCAGCTTCCCGTTCCTGTTCTCGCTTCTCTTTCGCTTCAGCCAGTTCTGGCCGGATTGGCTGTATTACCGGGTGTTCCGCGGAAAGGCCTGATCGCGGGGCTTGCCCCCGGCGCCCGATCGCGCTTCTGTGGTGAGACGGCAGAAACGAGGGCGGCGATGCTTGACATCAGCAACGGCAAGGTGGTGCGCGTGATCTTTCTTGCGCGCGAGTATGGCCCCGACAGCTGGCATCTGCGCGACTACATCTCGGGCCTGAACGAGGACGAGCAGGTCAGCCTTGTCGCGATCATGTGGATCGGCCGCGACAGTTTCAGCCCCGACGAGGTGGACGAGGCGCTGGCCACGGCACGCGCCGAACGCACCGCCCCGACCGAGGATTACCTGAGTGGTATTCCCGAATTGCCGGACTATCTCGAGGCCGGGCTCGAGGCGCTGGGCATCGACGTCACCGACGCCGAAGACCGGATGTGACGCCCCGCCGTCAGGCGAGGTGATCCACCACCCGCATGTGCTGCGCCTGATGCGACGTGTCGTCAAGCCAGCGGTGGACAAGGCGCGGATCGGACGGCGCGGCATGGACGCCGGCAGGGATCTCGCGATTGAGCACTGCCTCGACCGCCAGCGCCACGGTGTTCGACACCAGTCGCGCCATTGCACTGCCGCGGATGTCGCCTTCGGCGTCCAGCACGTAGGTCTTGTGAAAGACCGGTCCCTTCGGTCCCTCGGCCTCGAGCGCCACGCACAGCACGACCCTGTCGGGTTCGCCCTCGGCATAGGCATTCTCTTTCCATAGCCGGTCGGACAGAGCACGCAGGTCGTCGTCGGGCATCGTGGGGATCGCCTCGAAGATGTCGGCCCAGGCGTCCGACCAGCCATTCAGGCGCAACGTGCCGCGCACGAAGTTGCGCAGGCGCCAGCCGGGATCGAAGCGATAATCCTCGATGAAGGGAAGCGAGTCGCGGTTCGGATAGACCTCGAAGGTTTCGGGGCGGGGAAGGGGCGCGGAATAGCCCGTGATCGCATCCCAGGGGTGCTTCACCGACAGTTCCGAATAGTCGCGGATCGACCGCGAGGGCGAGCGCAGCGCCTTCAGCACGCCTGCGGGCGACCAGCTGAACTTGTAGCGAAACGCGTTGGCGTGTTTCGGAACACCCCCACAATAGCTGAGGAACGAAATCGCATTGCCGGGGTCATAGGCCTTGCTTGCGCGATAGTCGGCGACCAGCCAATGCGCCATCAGGTGGTCGATCCCGGGATCGAGCCCGACCTCGTTCACCAGCACCGATCCGGCATCGCGCGCGGCCTCGTCCAGCGCGCGCATCTCGGGCGCGATGTAGGAGGACGACACGAAATGCGCCTTCGCGGCGATGCAGGCCCGGGCCAGCGGCACATGCCAGTCCGCGGGCAGAAGCGACACGACCACGTCCTGGGGCTTCAGCGTGGTCGTCAGCGCGTCGAGGTCGAAGGTCTCGATCCGGTCCGTCAGATCGCCCACCGCCGCCACGGCCTTGTCGCGGCTGCGGTTCCAGACGGTGACGTCGTGCCCGGCCTCGATCAGTCGCCGCAGTCCCGGAACGGCCGACAGGCCGGTGCCGCACCAATGGATCGTCATGGTCCTTCCTTCCTTCAAAGGGTCGCGATGTGACGGTCGAATTCGGCCTTCGCGCGGCCCCAGACGCCCGCCTCCAGATCGCCAAGCGCCAGAAGCGAGGGCAGGAGTTGCCCGGCGAAATCCAGAGACGATTCACGGGGAAGCATCGACGGCAGATTGTCAATCGCGGTGACGTCAAGCGGCGGATCGTCGTGCACGCGAAGCGCGGGCGCGTCCCATGTCGTCACGCGGTCATAGACCTTAATGGGCGAGAAGTCGCTGGTCGGATCGCAGGCGATGTCGCCGATCACGCGCAGCCTGCGCGCGGCCACGGGCGCGTCCCGGGGGACGAACACCGGCGTGCCGGGCCGGGCGAGGATGCAGTTGAGGAAGATCGTGTGCGACAGCACCTCGGGGAAAGGGCCGCCATGGGCGGTTTCCGCCATGTCCCACTTTGTCACCGGGATGCCGATTGCGGCGCAAAGGTCGCTTGCCCCGGTGCCGACGCGGCCAAGCGCGCCGATCACGATGGCATCGGGGCTGGCGGACAGGTGCGGCGCGATCTCGGCCCGAAGCTCGGTCAGCATTGCCTCGGACGTCGGATAGGCGCCGACAGGACCGGCGACGCCGCCTTGCCGTTGCGCGATCCAGCACTTGGCCGCGACAGCAGCGCCGGCGAAGCCGGCCCAGTATCCGAAGGCAGCAACCCGTCGACCGGTGTCGTCGACCAGGTATTCAAGGTCGTAAAGCCTGCCGCCGCCGGCCTTGAAGCGGCCCAGAAGCACGCGGCCCGCGGGCTGCCCCTTGAAGGCGTGGCCGAACATGATGTGGCGATGCCTGAGCGGCGTTCCGTCTTCGGGCAGTTCCTTCAGGCCGAAGATCAGCGCGTCCTCCGGCGCTTCGGGCCAACTGCCTTCGGGGGCGATGGCGCATCCCGCCGCGCGGAAACCGTCGATGCCAAGGATGCGCGCGCGGCTGTCCTCGACGGTCACGCGGATGCCCTGGGCGATGAGCGCCGCCGCCCCTTCGGGCGTCAGACCCACCCGTTCCTCGTGCGCGCGGCTTTCCGCCCTTACCCAAAGATGCGTCACCCGATCCTCCGTCGTCTTTCGCCCGCGTTTGCCACGGATCGATCCGCGCCGCAAACACGTGGATTCCCACCGACGTTAACTGAACGATCATTCAAAAATTAGTTGACGCATCTCTGGTGAATCGCACTATTGCTGCGCAAGCATGTCCCGAAAGAAGACGACAGTGGCCGCAACAGCCACACGGGAGGAGAAAGTGCCAAGCCTCGCCCGCGGCCCCGGGGATATGGTCTTGGTTCCTGCGCGTCTTGCGCGGAACCTTTTGCGGTACGCGGCGCACCCGTCTCATCGGGAAAGGGGATTCGTCATCTGGCAGACCTGGACCCGGGCCCAGACCCGGGCCGCGGTCCCCGACGAGGATGGGCGCAAGGGAAAGATCCGCGCGACGCCGGAACTCCGCGACCCGAAGGTGAACGAGATCCCGCAAAGGGCGGCCGCCGAATGACGTTGATCGGGCCGATCCTCTTCGCATTGGGCCTTTGCGTCTGCTGGGTGCTTGGGCGCCATGTCACGAAGGGCGACAGCCTTCTTGTTCCGCTTGCCTGCGCGCTTTTCGGGATCGCGGGGCTGATCACGGGCTTCCCCGACCTCTGGACCGACAGCTTCGTCTGGGCGCTTCTTGTCCTTGCGGCCTATGGTGCGGTTGGGTCGATCGTCTTTCGCGCCGGGCGCGCGGCTCGGGGAAAATCCTGATGAGCCTGGTCCGACGTCCCCCACGTCACCGCTGCCGTCGAAGACCGCCGGAGGGCCAAGGAAGTCACCGGCGTGGTTGAGAAGCTGTCCGGGAACTATCGGGGCCAGCCCCTTCTGGGCGGCAAACCTGAGGCGTGATCAGCCGGTGTGCTGGCGCTGGGCGAGTGTCTGTGCCGCCCGCAGGGCCTGTGCGCCCAGCGGATGATGGAACCTGCCTGAGACAGCTCAGAACAGCCGGCCGACCAGCCCGATCGCGGCGAAGGCCGAGGCCGACAGAAGCGCCGCCGGCACGAAGGACATGCCAAGCAGCATCGCAAGGCCGCCGACGATGCAGAACACGGCGAAGGCCGTGGTCAGAAGCCGGCCGATCCGGTCGTCGCCGTGGGTGTCCCCCGACGGTGCGAACCAGCGGATCAGCCGGGGATCGGCGTCCCGGCGGCGCGCCGCATCCTCGCGAAACAGGCGGTCGGCGTCACGGCGCGACAGGCCGATGTCGAAGTCGTCGGTACGGGACATGAACCACCACCATCCCCAAGGGCGTCATCGCACCTTTTCCCACGATTCGGGCTGGATCATGGCACGGAAAGGGCAGGAATCATCCACCGCACCCGCGCCATGCCTTGCCCGACAAGCAGGCCGACCTGCCAAAGCTTCGTGACTATCTAACCAAGCGTCTGTCGCTTGTTCGCCAGTCTTGGTCCTCCGTTTGTTACCCCTAACGGTGGACCAGTTCGGTGGGTGAGGCTGGATCGTGCCGCCGGGCAGTCTGCCCAACGACCGCAAGGTCATCGGCAGCCAGCGCGGCTACACCGGTTGAGCGGACCGCATGACCAGCCATTGCTGGCCAAATCGGGTGAACGCGCCGTTCTTCGCAAGACTTGCGACCAGCCGATCGACGGCAGTCTTGACGGGCAAAGCCCCGCCGTCGCGCCAAAGGTAGTCGTCCCCGGCGATGATCCCGTCAGCCCGCACCTTCATCTGCGCCAACTCGATGTCCCGATCCACGAAAGGCGCGTGGTGATTGCCGTCGATGTAGATCCAGTCGAGATAGCCGTCGTCGAACGTCGCGAGCGCCGCTTCGGATCTGGCGCGATGGATGACAACGCGCGGGTCGTCCGCGAATCTGGTGCGGACGGCTGCGTGCATCTCATCCATCTTGCCGGAGTTCTGTTCCCGGCCGAAGCCTGTTCGCGGGAACTCAGGCATGAATTCCCACGGGTCGACGAGGTGAAGCTCCCGTGGCGCCGCGATGTCGAGAATGCGGGCGCTGAAGTCTCCTGCCCACACCCCGACTTCGGCGCCGCGCCCGCCTTTCGGCAGAAGGGAAAGAAGCTTGCCGCGATTGATGTCGCGCCGTGAATCCCCTGCCTCAGTCATTTCCGACCACTGTCACAAAAGCCCGCATGCCGTCGATTGTGCATGCGTGCAGCGCCAAAAGAAAAGCCCCCTTGCGGGGGCTTTTCCATCGTTCTTGGCCGTGCCGCGGGTCAGTCGCGCGATTCCGGCGTGTCGACCAGATCGGCGTCCGCGAAGGGGTCCATCTCGTCGGCCATTTCCGCCACTGGCGCGGCCAGCGCGGCGGCGGCCTCGGCGGCCTGGCGGGCCTCCTCGATCACCTTCAGGTCACGCTCGGCGGCGATGCGGCGAATCCGCTGCGTCGCCCCGCCCGTGCCGGCCGGGATCAGGCGGCCGACGATCACGTTCTCCTTCAGGCCGACAAGCTTGTCACGCTTGCCCTGCACCGAAGCCTCGGTCAGCACGCGCGTCGTTTCCTGGAAGGAGGCCGCCGAGATGAACGACCGGGTCTGAAGCGAAGCCTTGGTGATCCCCAGAAGGATCGGCTCGCCCGTCGCCGGACGGTCGCCTTTGGCCAGCGCCTTATCGTTCTCGGCGTCGAGTTCGGCCTTGTCGACGTGTTCGCCCTTCAGAAGCGTGGTGTCCCCGCTGTCGAGGATTTCCCACTTCTGCAGCATCTGGCGGACGATGACCTCGATGTGCTTGTCGTTGATCTTCACGCCTTGCAGACGATAGACCTCCTGCACCTCGTTGATCATGTAGTCGGCCAGAGCCTCGACACCCATGATCGACAGGATGTCGTGCGGCGCCGGGTTGCCGTCCATGATGTAGTCACCCTTTTGCACGAAGTCGCCTTCCTGCACCGGGATGTGCTTGCCCTTGGGCACCATGTACTCGACCGGTTCAAGCGTCTCGTCCACGGGTTCGATCGTGATCCGGCGCTTGTTCTTGTAGTCGCGCCCGAACTTCACATAGCCGTCGACCTCGGCGATGATCGCGTGGTCCTTCGGACGGCGCGCCTCGAAGAGTTCGGCCACCCGCGGAAGACCGCCGGTGATGTCTTTCGTCTTGGCACCTTCGCGCGGGATCCGCGCGACGACGTCGCCGGCCTTCACCTGGGCGCCGTCTTCGACCGAAAGGATCGCGTCGACCGACATCGGGTAGGTCACCGGGTTGCCCTGCTCGTTGCGCACCGGTTCGCCGTCGTCGCCCACAAGGATCACTTCCGGCTTCAGGTCGCTGCCTTTCGGCGCCGACCGCCAGTCGGTCACGATCTTCTGGGTCATGCCCGTGGCATCGTCGGTCTCGTCGCGCACCGAGATGCCCGACACGAGGTCGACGAAACGCACCATCCCCGCCTTCTCGGCGATGATCGGCAACGTGTAGGGGTCCCACTCGAACAGCTTGTCGCCCCGCTTCACCATGGTGCCTTCCTTCGGGAAGACCTTGGTGCCGTAGCCAAGCTTGTGGCTGGCCCGCTCGACGCCGGTCTCGTCGATGATGACAAGCTGCATGTTGCGGCCCATCACGATCATCTCGCCCGACGCGTTCTCAAGCAGGTTGGCGTTCCGGAACTCGACCTTGCCGGGCTGGCTGGCCTCGAGGAACGACTGCTGGCCGCCCTGCGCGATGCCGCCGATGTGGAACGTCCGCATCGTCAGCTGGGTGCCGGGTTCGCCGATCGACTGCGCCGCGATGATGCCCACGGCCTCGCCGATGTTCACCATCGTGCCGCGCGCCAGGTCACGGCCATAGCACATGGCGCAGACGCCTTCCTCGGCCTCGCAGGTCAGCGGGCTGCGGATCCGGACGCTGGTGACCCCCGCGGCTTCCACCGCGTCGGCCTTGCGTTCGTCGATCAGTTCGCCCCGGGCGACGATCACCTCGTCGGTGCCCGGCGCAAGCACGTCGTCCGCCGCCACGCGGCCAAGGATGCGCTCGGCCAGCGGAGACACGACCTCGCCGTCGTTCACCGCCGCTTCGGCGGTGATCGCGTTCTCGGTGCCGCAGTCGTTCAGGCGAACGATGCAGTCCTGCGCCACGTCGACAAGACGACGGGTCAGGTAGCCCGAGTTCGCGGTCTTCAGCGCCGTGTCGGCCAGACCCTTGCGCGCGCCGTGGGTCGAGTTGAAGTACTCGAGCACGGTCAGGCCTTCCTTGAAGTTCGAGATGATCGGCGTCTCGATGATTTCGCCCGAAGGCTTGGCCATCAGGCCGCGCATCCCACCCAGCTGCTTCATCTGCGCCGGCGAGCCACGGGCGCCCGAGTGCGACATCATGTAGACGCTGTTCGGCTCCATCTCGGCGCCGGCATCGTCCTTCCGCATGGCCGAGATGTCCTGCATCATCGCAGCGGCGACTTCGTCCGAGCACTTCGACCAGGCGTCGACCACCTTGTTGTACTTCTCGCCCTGAGTGATCAGGCCGTCCATGTACTGCTGTTCGAACTCTTTCACCTGCTCGCGCGTGGTGTTCACGATGTCCCACTTCGTGGCCGGGATCACCATGTCGTCCTTGCCGAAGCTGATGCCGGCCTTGAACGCCTCGCGGAAGCCCAGACCCATGATCTGGTCGCAGAAGATGACCGATTCCTTCTGACCGCAATAGCGGTAGACGGTGTCGATGACCTGCTGCACTTCCTTCTTGCGCAGAAGCCGGTTCACAAGCTCGAACGGCGCCTTCGCGTTCAGCGGAAGAAGCGCGCCCAGCCGCACGCGGCCCGGCGTCGTCTCGTAGCGCTTCCAGACCTCGTTGCCTTCCTCGTCGATCTGCTTGACGCGCGCGATGATCTTCGTGTGCAGGTTGACTTCACCCGCGTTCAGCGCGTGCTCGACCTCCTCGGGCGTCGCGAACGCCATGCCTTCGCCCTTCATCCCCTCGCGCTGCATCGAGGTGTAGTACAGGCCAAGGATCATGTCCTGCGACGGCACGATGATGGGCGCGCCGTTCGCCGGCGACAGCACGTTGTTCGTCGACATCATCAGGACGCGGGCTTCCAGCTGCGCCTCAAGGCTCAGCGGGACGTGCACGGCCATCTGGTCGCCGTCGAAGTCGGCGTTGAAGGCCGAGCAGACCAGCGGATGAAGCTGGATCGCCTTGCCTTCGATCAGGATCGGTTCGAAGGCCTGGATGCCCAGACGGTGAAGGGTCGGCGCCCGGTTCAGCATGACCGGATGCTCGCGGATCACCTCGTCAAGGATGTCCCAGACCTCCGGGCGCTCCTTCTCGACCAACTTCTTGGCCTGCTTGACGGTCGACGACAGGCCCTTCGCCTCGAGCCGCGAATAGATGAACGGCTTGAACAGCTCGAGCGCCATCTTCTTCGGCAGGCCGCACTGGTGCAGCTTGAGTTCCGGGCCGGTCACGATGACCGAACGGCCCGAGAAGTCGACGCGCTTGCCCAGCAGGTTCTGGCGGAAGCGGCCCTGCTTGCCCTTCAGCATATCCGACAGCGACTTCAGCGGGCGCTTGTTGGCGCCGGTGATGACGCGGCCACGACGGCCGTTGTCGAACAGGGCGTCGACCGATTCCTGCAGCATCCGCTTTTCGTTGCGCACGATGATGTCGGGCGCGCGCAGCTCGATCAGCCGCTTCAGACGGTTGTTGCGGTTGATCACCCGGCGATAGAGATCGTTGAGGTCGGACGTGGCGAACCGGCCGCCGTCCAGCGGGACCAGCGGGCGCAGTTCCGGCGGGATGACCGGGATCACCGTCAGCACCATCCATTCCGGACGGTTGCCCGACTCGATGAAGCTTTCGATGATCTTCAGACGCTTGATGATTTTCTTGGGCTTCAGTTCGCCAGTGGCTTCCTTCAGCTCTTCGCGAAGCTGGGCGGCCTCGGCGTCAAGGTCGATCGCCGCTAGCATTTCCCGGATCGCTTCGGCGCCGATGTTCGCCGTGAAGGCGTCGGCACCGTACTGGTCCTGCGCGTCCAGGAATTCCTCTTCGGTCATCAACTGGCCATAGCTCAGGTCGGTCAGACCCGGCTCGATCACCACGTAGTTCTCGAAGTAGAGAATCCGCTCGAGATCGCGCAGCGTCATGTCGAGCATGAGGCCGATACGGCTGGGAAGCGACTTCAGGAACCAGATGTGCGCGACCGGCGCCGCCAGTTCGATGTGGCCCATCCGTTCGCGACGGACCTTCTGAAGCGTCACCTCGACACCGCACTTCTCGCAGACGACGCCGCGATACTTCATGCGCTTGTACTTGCCGCACAGGCATTCGTAGTCCTTGATCGGACCGAAGATGCGCGCGCAGAACAGGCCGTCACGCTCGGGCTTGAACGTGCGGTAGTTGATCGTCTCGGGTTTCTTGATCTCGCCGTAGGACCAGCTGAGAATGCGCTCGGGCGATGCGAGCGAGATCTTGATCTCGTCGAACTGCTTCGGCGCGGCCAGCGGGTTGAACGGGTTTGTGGTCAGTTCCTGGTTCATCTTGCGTCCTTAAATCTGAGGGTGGTGGAGGAGGGCGTGACCGCCCTCACTCGTCCTCCGCATCCAGGAGTTCCATGTTGAGGCCGAGGCCCCGGACTTCCTTGACCAGAACGTTGAACGACTCGGGCACGCCCGCTTCGAAGTTGTCCTCGCCCTTGACGATCGACTCGTAGACCTTGGTCCGGCCCGCGACGTCGTCCGACTTGACGGTGAGCATCTCCTGAAGGGTGTAGGCCGCGCCGTAGGCTTCGAGCGCCCAGACCTCCATCTCGCCGAAACGCTGGCCGCCGAACTGGGCCTTGCCGCCCAGAGGCTGCTGCGTGACAAGGCTGTAGGGACCTGTCGAGCGGGCGTGGATCTTGTCGTCCACCAGGTGGTGCAGCTTCAGAAGGTACTTGATGCCAACGGTGACCGGGCGGGCGAACTTCTCGCCCGTGCGGCCGTCGAAGAGATCCGACTGCCCCGATTCCGAGAAGCCCGCGCGAACCAGCGCGTCGTTGACGTCCGCCTCCTTCGCGCCGTCGAAGACCGGCGTCGCGATCGGCACCCCACGGGTCACGTTCGAGGCCGCTTCGACCAGCGTGTCCTCTCCCATGCCCTTCAGCCCCTCGTCGTAGACGTCGTCGCCATAGGCAAGGCGCATCGCCTCGCGCACCGGGGTCAGATCGCCCGAACGCCGGTATTCGCCCAGCGCCTCGTCGATCTTGATGCCCAGGCCGCGCGCGGCCCAGCCCATGTGCGTCTCGAGGATCTGGCCGACGTTCATGCGCGACGGCACGCCCAGCGGGTTCAGAACCAGGTCGACCGGCGTGCCGTCTCCGAGGAACGGCATGTCCTCGATCGGGACCACCTTCGACACGACGCCCTTGTTGCCGTGACGGCCGGCCATCTTGTCGCCGGGCTGAAGCTTGCGCTTCACCGCGACGAAGACCTTGACCATCTTCATCACGCCCGGAGGCAGGTCGTCGCCGCGGCGAACCTTCTCGACCTTGTCCTCGAAGCGGGCGTCGAGGGCACGCTTCTGCGCCTCGTACTGGGCATTCAAGGCTTCGACCTGCGCGGCCTCGGCTTCTTCGCCCAGGGCAAGTTGCCACCACTGGCCACGGCTCAGCGTTTCCAGAAGCTCTTCGGTCACCTCGGACCCGGGCTTGACGCCTTTGGGGCCTTTGACCGCGGTCTTGCCAAGGATCATCGACTTCAGGCGCGCGTAGATGTTGCGCTCGAGGATCGCCAGCTCGTCGTCCCGGTCACGGGCCAGACGTTCGACTTCCTCGCGCTCGATCTGAAGCGCGCGTTCGTCCTTGTCCACGCCGTGGCGGTTGAAGACCCGCACTTCCACGACCGTGCCGAAGTCGCCCGGCGGAAGCCGGAGCGACGTGTCGCGCACGTCCGACGCCTTTTCGCCGAAGATGGCGCGCAGAAGCTTTTCTTCCGGCGTCATCGGGCTTTCGCCCTTCGGCGTGATCTTGCCCACAAGGATATCGCCCGGCCCCACTTCGGCGCCGATATAGACGATGCCCGCCTCGTCGAGGTTGCGCAGGGCTTCCTCGCCGACGTTCGGGATGTCGCGGGTGATTTCCTCGGGCCCGAGCTTCGTGTCGCGGGCGGCGACTTCGTATTCCTCGATGTGGATCGAGGTGAAGACGTCGTCACGAACGATCCGCTCCGAGATCAGGATCGAGTCCTCGTAGTTGTAGCCGTTCCACGGCATGAAGGCGACGACCACGTTCTTGCCAAGCGCAAGCTCGCCCATGTCGGTCGAGGGGCCATCGGCGATGACCTCGCCCTTGCCGACCAGATCGCCCACCTTCACCAGCGGACGCTGGTTGATGCAGGTGTTCTGGTTCGACCGCTGGAACTTGCGCAGACGGTAGATATCGACGCCGGGATCGCCCGGCATCAGGTCTTCCGTCGCGCGCACCACGATCCGCTGTGCATCGACCTGGTCGATGATGCCAGCGCGCCGCGCCGTGATCGACGCGCCCGAGTCGATGGCCACCTTGGCCTCGATCCCGGTGCCGACGAAGGGCGCTTCGGCCTGCAGAAGCGGCACTGCCTGACGCTGCATGTTCGAGCCCATCAGCGCGCGGTTCGCGTCGTCGTTCTCGAGGAACGGGATGAGCGAGGCCGCCACCGACACAAGCTGCTTGGGCGACACGTCGATCAGATCGACCTGCTCGCGCGGGGCAAGCGTGTATTCGCCCGCCTGACGGGTCGAGACCAGGTCGTTCCTGAACCGCCCCTCGTCATCGAGCTGCGCGTTCGCCTGCGCCACGACATGCCGCATTTCTTCGGTCGCCGACATGTAGGTCACGTCGTCGGTGACCTGTCCGTCCTTCACACGGCGGTAGGGCGTCTCGATGAAGCCGTACTTGTTCACGCGGGCGAAGGTGGCGAGCGAGTTGATCAGGCCGATGTTCGGGCCTTCCGGCGTCTCGATCGGGCACATCCGGCCATAGTGGGTCGGGTGCACGTCGCGCACCTCGAAGCCGGCGCGTTCGCGTGTCAGACCGCCCGGCCCAAGGGCCGACAGGCGCCGCTTGTGGGTGACTTCCGACAGCGGGTTGGTCTGGTCCATGAACTGCGACAGCTGCGACGAACCGAAGAACTCGCGCACGGCGGCTGCCGCCGGCTTGGCGTTGATCAGGTCCTGCGGCATGACCGTGTCGATCTCGACCGAGGACATGCGCTCCTTGATCGCGCGTTCCATGCGAAGAAGGCCGACGCGATACTGGTTTTCCATCAATTCGCCGACCGAGCGCACCCGGCGGTTGCCGAGGTGGTCGATATCGTCGATCTCGCCCTTGCCGTCGCGCAGTTCTACCAGCGCCTTGATGCAGGCGACGATGTCGTCGCGCCGCAGCGTGCGCTGGGTGTCCGGCGCATCGAGGTCGAGGCGCATGTTCATCTTCACCCGGCCCACGGCCGAAAGGTCGTAGCGCTCGGAATCGAAGAACAGCTGGTCGAACAGGGCCGATGCGGCCTCGACCGTCGGCGGCTCGCCCGGGCGCATGACGCGGTAGATGTCCATGAGCGCGCCGTCGCGGCTCATGTTCTTGTCCTGCGCCATGGTGTTGCGGATGTAGGGGCCTACGGTGACGTTGTCGATGTCGAGAACCGGGATATCGGTGATGCCGGCATCCATGAGGTCCTTCAGCGTGCCGCCCGTGACGTCGCCGTCCTTGTTGACCTCCCAGGTCAGCTCATCCCCGGCCTCGACATAGATCGCGCCGGTTTCCTCGTTGATGATGTCCTTGGCGACGTAGCGGCCGACGATGTTGTCGAAGGGCACCAGAAGCTCGGTGACCTTGCCTTCGTCGATCAGCTTCTTGACGGTCCGCGGCGTGACCTTGTCTCCGGCCTTGGCGATGACCTCGCCCGTGGCGGCATCGACCAGATCATGTGTCGGGCGGGTGCCGCGCGCGCGTTCGGGGAAGAACTTGGTCACCCAGCCCTTGTTCTTCTTCAGCTTGAATTCGACGGTCTTGTAGTAGGCATCCATGATGCCTTCCTGGTCCATGCCAAGGGCATAGAGCAGCGTCGTCACCGGAAGCTTCCGGCGGCGGTCGATGCGCGCGAAGACGCTGTCCTTCGCGTCGAACTCGAAGTCCAGCCACGAGCCGCGGTAGGGGATGATGCGGCAGGCGAAGAGGAGCTTCCCGCTGGCGTGCGTCTTGCCCTTGTCGTGGTCGAAGAACACGCCCGGCGAACGGTGCATCTGGGAGACGATCACCCGCTCGGTCCCGTTGACGATGAACGTGCCGTTCGGCGTCATGAGCGGCATGTCGCCCATGAAGACGTCCTGTTCCTTGATATCCTTCACCGACTTGGCGCCGGTATCCTCGTCCACATCGAACACGATCAGGCGCAGCGTCACCTTCAGCGGCGCCGAATAGGTCATGTCGCGCTGCTGGCATTCGTCGACGTCGTACTTCGGCTTCTCAAGCTCGTAGCGCACGAACTCGAGCACGGCGGTCTCGTTGAAATCCTTGATCGGGAAGACCGACTGGAAGACGCCCTTGATCCCCTCGCCATCGGCGGGCTCGGCGCCGTCGCCCGAGTTCAGGAACAGGTCATAGCTGGATTTCTGGACCTCGATGAGGTTCGGCATTTCCAGCACTTCGCGGATCTTGCCGTAATATTTCCGGATGCGTTTCTGGCCTAGGAAGGTCGAAGCCATATGCGTCTATACCTCTTGCATCGCAGATGCATGCGCCGTCGGGGGCCGGCGATGCGCCCGTGAAAGGGTGTTCCGATCAATCCCTGGCGGCCTTCCCACAGGCCGCCGCCCGATCTGCGAACCTCACCTTAGAAAGGGTCCCGTATCCGCCGTGCGGAGCAGGGGCCCTTTCTGAGACAGGTTCGGCGGGACCCGGAGTCGCCCGGATCCCGCCTGTTCATGCTGCGGGATGCGACCTGCGCATCCCGTGTTCCTTAGACGATCTCGACCTCGGCGCCAGCGCCGGTAAGCTTCGCCTTGATGTCCTCGGCCTCGCCCTTGGCAACGCCTTCCTTGACCTTGCCGCCGGCTTCCACGAGGTCCTTGGCTTCCTTGAGGCCAAGGCCGGTGATCGCGCGGACTTCCTTGATCACGTTGATCTTCTGGGCGCCGGCGTTCTTCAGGACGACGTCGAATTCGGTCTTCTCTTCGGCGGCGGCACCACCGGCGTCACCACCGGCGGCGGGGCCCGCAACCATCACGGCGCCGCCCGCGGCGGGCTCGATGCCGTATTCGTCCTTGAGGATGTTTTTCAGTTCCTGGGCTTCGAGAAGCGTGAGACCCACGATCTCTTCGGCAAGTTTCTTCAGATCAGCCATTTCGGTTTTCCGTTCGTTAAGATGTGTTCCAACGCGCAAGGATCAACCCCACGCAGGACTCGACGGGGATCACGCGGCTTCCGCGCGCTCCTCGATGGTCGACAGGATGCTCGCGATGTTCGAAGCAGGCGCGCCGATCGCACCGGCGATGTTCGAGGCGGGCGCACCGATGCAGGACACGATCTGAGCGATGAGCTCTTCGCGCGACGGCATCGAGGCGACGGCTTTCACACCGGCCGGGTCAAGAGCGGTCTCGCCCATGGCGCCGCCGAGGATCACGAACTTGTCGTTGTCCTTGGCGAACTTGTCGGCGACCTTCGCGGCTGCGACAGGATCTTCCGAATAGGCGAGAACGGTCATGCCCGTCAGAAGGTCCGCCATGGCAACGCCAGGCTTGTCCTGAAGGGCGATCTTAGCGAGCTTGTTCTTGGCAACCCGAACGGACCCGCCAACGTCGCGCATGCGCGCACGCAGGTCCTGCATCTCGGCAACCGTGAGGCCTGCGTAGTGGGCAACCACGACGACGCCAGAGCTTTCGAAGATCTGGCCGAGTTCCTCGACCACTTTCTCTTTCTGGGCTCTATCCACAGTTTCACTCCAAGTATGGAGGATCTCGCGACCCTCCGGCTCAGCTTCTTGCCGGGCGGTCGCCCGACAAACGAGTCCTTACGGGTCCGTCGCAATCTCGCCCCCGGACGTCACGGCGGACGACCCGAAGAAAATTGTCTGTTCCCGTCTCAGGCAGGATTTATGGGCACACGGCCCACCCACCGTCTCGGACGAAATGCCAAGCCCCCCGAATCAACGGGCGACCTGACCGTGGCGTCTTAGGAGGTTTTCCGCACTGGGGCAAGGGCCCGGCCCGACACCCGCCGCGCCGCGGGCCGGCCCCCGCACCCGGCCCGGGTCAGAAACGCGAAAGGCGGGCCAGATGACCCGCCTTCCGGTGTTTCCGATCGCCCGGTTTCTCAGGCGTTGCCGGTCGCGCTCGAGACGTCGACGCTCACGCCCGGACCCATGGTCGAGGCAATCGACACCTTCTTCATGTAGGTGCCCTTCGCGCCCGACGGCTTGGCCTTCTGGACCGCGTCGACGAAGGCGCGCACGTTCTCGACCAGCTTGGCCTCGTCGAAGGACGCCTTGCCGACGCCGGCGTGGATCACGCCCGCCTTTTCGGTCTTGAACTGGACCTGACCGCCCTTGGCGGCCTGCACCGCATCGGCCACATCCATCGTCACCGTGCCGACCTTGGGGTTCGGCATCAGGTTGCGCGGGCCCAGGATCTTGCCCAGACGGCCCACGACCGGCATCATGTCCGGCGTCGCGATGCAACGGTCGAACTCGATCTTGCCGCCCAGGATCGTCTCCATCAGGTCTTCGGCGCCGACGATGTCGGCTCCGGCAGCCTTCGCCTCGTCGGCCTTCGCGCCACGGGCGAAGACGGCGACGCGCACGGTCTTGCCGGTGCCGTTCGGCAGCGTGACCGTGCCTCGGACCATCTGGTCGGCATGGCGCGGATCGACGCCAAGGTTCAGAGCGACTTCGACGGTCTCGTCGAACTTGGCGCTGGCATTCGCCTTCACCAGAGCGACGGCCGCCTCGACCGACAGGTTTTCCTTGCCGGCGAAGGCCTCGCGTGCGGCGCGGCTGCGTTTTCCGATTTTCGCCATGGCTTTACCCCTTCACCTCGATACCCATCGACCGTGCCGAGCCGAGGATGATCTGCATCGCGGCCTCGACGTCGTTGGCGCTGAGGTCCGGCATCTTGGCCTCGGCGATCTGACGCACCTGGGCCACCGTGACCGTGCCCGCGACTTCGCGGCCCGGCTTGGGCGAGCCCTTGGGGCGGTTGCGCTTGCCGACGGGCTTAAGGCCCGCGGCCTTCTTGAGGTAGTAGGACGCCGGCGGCGTCTTGATTTCCATCGAGAAGGACTTGTCGGCGTAATAGGTGATCACGGTGGGACAGGGCGCGCCTTCATCCATCTCCTGCGTCTTGGCGTTGAACGCCTTGCAGAACTCCATGATGTTGATGCCGCGCTGACCCAGCGCCGGACCGACCGGCGGAGAGGGGTTCGCTTTGCCGGCGGGGATCTGAAGCTTCAGCTTCCCCATCACTTTCTTGGCCATTGGCCGTCTCCTTTCAACACCTCTCCGACGCGTCGGAGGGGCTTTGGTTGCCGTGGTCCGGATCGACGGGCGCGCCCGTCGATCCTCCCACGCTCGGGCTCACGTCAGATCTGCTTGGAGACCTGCGTGAATTCCAGTTCGACCGGGGTTGCCCGGCCGAAGATCGACACCATCACCTTCAGGCGCTGGTTGTCGTCGTCCACTTCCTCGACCATGCCTTCGAAGTCCTCGAAGGGGCCGTCGTTGACCTTCACCTTCTCGCCGATCTCGAACGAGATCAGCGTGCGCGGGGCTTCCTCGCCCTCGGCGACGCGGCCGAGGATCGCCTCGACCTCGCCTTCGCGCATCGGCATCGGGCGGCCCTGCGGCCCAAGGAACCCGGTCACGCGGTTGATCGAGTTGATCAGGTGGTAGCCGGCGTCGGTCATCTCCATCCGCACCAGCACATAGCCGGGCATGAAGCGGCGCTCGGTCGTGACCTTCTTGCCGCGACGGATCTCGATCACCTCTTCCGTGGGAACCAGCACCTCTTCGATCTGGTCCTCGAGTCCGGCATCGGCGGCGGCCTGGCGAATCTGCTCGGCGACCTTCTTCTCGAAGTTCGAAAGCACGCTTACCGAGTACCAGCGCTTTGCCATCCGTCTGTCCGTCCTTGCAAGCCGGCCGCATGGGGCCGGAATTCATCTGATATCCGCGTCAATGGCGCCGTTTCAAAGATTCGAAGCCGGATTGTCGGGGAGTTGCGGCGCAATACGCGCAATTCCGTCGAAGTTCAAGAGGGCCGCAGCCCCGGCCGGCCGGCCGCGGATAGCCTAGCCGAAAAGCCCCAGGATCCCCTGAAGCCCCAGCCGGATCATCCAGTCGACGAGGAAGAAGAAGATCGCCGTCAGGATCGCCATGGTGAAGACCATGGCCGAGGTCAGCAGAACCTCTCGACGGTTCGGCCAGACCACTTTCGCGATTTCGGAGCGGACCTGCTGAACGAATTGAAGCGGATTGGTCGTGGCCATCTGCGGGTCCTCTCGGGCGGTCGTCTCGGGTCCTGACGGGCGAAATACGCATTTCGCCCGGCCTCTTCAAGCGGTCAGCAAAAAGCCGCCCCGCGGGGCGGCCCTGCCTGTTCCGCCCAGGGACGGATCAGCCCTGGCGGGCCTTGTAGCGCCGCTGCGTCTTGTTGATCACATAGACGCGCCCCTTGCGCCGGACCACGCGGCAGTCGCGATGGCGGCTCTTGAGCGAACGGAGCGAGTTCCTGACTTTCATCGGTCTCTTCCTCGGGTCGCGGCGCCTGCGCGCCTGCAGTTTCGGTCTCGTGCCGCGCGGGAAGCGCGGCGGTGGTCGGTGGTGGGCGGTACTGGGATCGAACCAGTGACCCCTACGATGTCAACGTAGTGCTCTACCGCTGAGCTAACCGCCCGTCGGCCGTCTCCGGCCATATTTCAACCAGCGTTCAAACGAACAAGACGCGAGGTTGCCCCCGCGCCGGTCGGTGGGTCTATAAAAGACCGCATCGGACACTGCAAGGGGTTTTGGCCGGCGCGAAGATCGCGCTATGTTATCGACGAGGGACGGAACGCCGATGACCAAGCACGCCTATCGCCTCGAGATGCCACAAAGCCGCACGACAAGCGTCGTGTTCGCGTCGCCGCACAGCGGCAGGGACTATTCCTGGGGCTTCCTGCGGCGCTCGGTCCTCGATGAGCGGGCGATTCGGTCGTCCGAGGACGCCTTCGTCGACCTTCTTCTGGAAGATGCGCCCGCGCTTGGCGCGCCGCTTCTTGCGGCGATGGCCCCTCGCGCCTTCATCGACGTCAACCGCAGCGCCGACGAGCTTGACCCCGCGCTCGTCGAGGGGGTGCGCAAGATCGCGCACAACCCGCGCGTCGCCTCGGGTCTGGGCGTCGTGCCGCGGGTCGTCGCCAACGGCCGGGCGATCTATCGCGGCAAGATCCCGCTGAAAGAGGCCGAGGCGCGCATCCGGCTTTACTGGCGGCCGTATCACGAGGCGCTCGAGGGGCTTCTGAAGGAAAACCTCGAGATCTTCGACGAGGCGATCCTGATCGACGTCCACTCGATGCCGCACGAGGCGCTCGAATCGATCGTTCACCCTGGCGGGCGCCCGGACATCGTTCTGGGCGACAGGTTCGGCGCCGCAGCGCATCCCGAAATCGTCGATCGGGTCGAACAGGCCTTCCTGTCCGCCGGTCTGAAGGTGGTGCGCAACGCGCCCTTCGCCGGGGCCTATGTCACCCAGCACTATGGCCGCCCCTCGCGCGCGCAGCACGTCGTTCAGGTCGAGATCGATCGTTCGCTCTACATGAACGAGCAGCACATCCGCCCGAACGGCAATTTCGGCGCGTTCCGCGCGCTGATGCAGCGGATCGTCGGCGATATCGTCACCATCGGCCAGAAACAGCTTCCTCTGGCGGCGGAATAGCGGCTCACCTCAGGCTTCTGCCCTTCACGATCGCGTCCGACCCGAAGCGCGCGCGGATCGCGTCTGCGGCGCGTTCGGCGCCGGCGCGCCTGACCGCCTGCGGGTCGAGAAGATCACCGGATATGTCGGCCTGCGCCTCGGGGCACAACTCGCTCAGCCCCACGCCGATCAGCCGGTAGGGCCCCGTGTCCGCCCGCTGGTCGAACAAGGCCCGGGCCGTGCGATAGAGGCGGTCCGCGATCTGTGTGGGGTCGGGCAGGCTGGTGCGGCGGGTCAGGATCGTGTGGTTCGCGCGCTTGAGCTTCAGCGTCACCACACGCCCCGCCACCCCCTTCGCCTTCGCCCGGTCCGCGACGTGTTCGGCCAGCCGCCAGATATGGCCGTCAAGGACGTCGGGATCGGCGGTGTCCTCGTCGAAGGTCGTCTCGTTCGAGATGCTCTTGACGGGCGCATGGGCCGAAACGCGACGATGGTCCTGCCCCCGGGCAAGGTGCCAAAGCCGTTCTCCCATCGCTCCGAAGCGGGCCTCGAGGTCGGGTTTCTCCCACCGCAGGAGGTCGGCGAACGTGCGGATTCCGGCGCGGTCAAGGGCGTCCTGGGTCTGTTGGCCCACGCCCCAGATCAGGCGCACCGGCCTGTCCTTCAGGAACGCCGCCGTCTCGGCCCGCCCGATGACCGAGAAGCCGCGCGGTTTCTCGAGGTCGCTTGCCACCTTGGCCAGGAACTTGTTGTGCGACAGCCCGATCGACCCGGTGATGCCAAGCTCGTCTTCCATGCGCTTGAGAAGCCGGGCAAGCATCACGGCGGGCGGGGCCTTGTGCAGGCGGGCCGTGCCGGTGAGGTCAAGAAAGGCCTCGTCGAGGGACAGCGGCTCGACGACCGGCGTCAGGTCGTCCATCATTGCCCGGATCTGCCGCGACACGGCGGCATAGACGTCCATCCGGCCCTTCACGACGACTGCCTCGGGGCACAGGGCAAGGGCCTTGAACATCGGCATGGCGGACCGCACGCCCCGGATCCGCGCGATGTAGCAGGCGGTCGAGACCACGCCCCGGCGCCCCCCGCCGACGATCACGGGTTTGTCCCGAAGCACGGGATTGTCCCGCTTCTCGACCGAGGCATAGAAGGCGTCGCAGTCCATGTGGGCGATGGACAGCTCGAAAAGCTCGGGGTGCGCGACGATGCGGGGCCGCCCGCAGGCCGGGCAGCGGCGGCCGGCGTCGAAGGTGGTCAGGCAGTCGCGGCACAGGGCGGGCATGCGGGCAGTATAGGCGAGGGCCAGAGCCCCGGGAAGCACGCCCGCACGCGGTGCCCCCGGGCCACATCTCGTGGGATTGTTTCCGGTTTGAACCGGCCCAACCCCGCTTTCGCCTTATTGTCGCCCTATGGGCATGGTGTAGGCTGCGCCGTGCGAGACTTTCATCCGAAGGAATTCCCATGGACCAGATCGCGACGGGCATAGGCGGCGGCGGATTTTTCACGCTTCTGCTGGCCGGCTTCATCATCCTTTCCGTCTTCATTGCGATACGGATCGTGCCGCAGTCGGAAAAGCACGTGGTCGAACGCTTCGGGCGGCTGAAGGCGGTGCTGGGACCGGGCATCAACTTCATCGTGCCCTTTCTCGACCGGGTCGCGCACAAGGTCTCGATCCTTGAACGCCAGTTGCCGACAGCCAGCCAGGACGCAATCACGCTCGACAACGTGCTGGTCAAGGTCGACACCAGCGTGTTCTACCGCATCCTCGAGCCTGAGAAGACGGTTTACCGGATCCGCGATGTCGATGGCGCCATCGCGACGACGGTGGCGGGGATCGTGCGCGCCGAGATCGGCAAGATGGAGCTTGATCAGGTGCAGTCGAACCGGTCGGCGCTTATCACCACCATCAAGGCCAGTGTCGAGGACGCGGTGGATGCCTGGGGCATCGAGGTGACCCGGGCCGAGATCCTGGACGTGAACCTTGACCAGGCCACGCGCGACGCGATGCTGCAGCAGCTGAACGCCGAACGCGAACGGCGCGCGCAGGTGACGCGGGCCGAAGGCCAGAAGCGCGCGGTCGAGCTGCAGGCCGACGGCGATCTTTACGCCGCCGAGCAGGAAGCGAAGGCCAAGCGAATCCTCGCCGAGGCCGAGGCCTATTCGACGGCGGTCATCGCCGAGGCGATCAAGGAAAGCGGATTGGAGGCGGCGCAGTATCAGGTCGCGCTCAAGCAGGTGGATGCGCTCAATGCGCTGGGCGCCGGGCAGGGCAAGCAGACCATCGTGTTGCCGGCCGCCGCGCTCGAGGCCTTCGGCGACGCCTTCAAGCTGCTGAAGGGGCGCGGGTGATGTGGGGCCTGTGGTGGGTCTGGCTCTCGGGCGCCGTTGTTCTTGGCCTGATCGAGATCGTCGTTCCCGGTTACGTCTTCTTCGGCTTCGCTCTGGGCGCGGCGGTGACGGGCATCGTCCTGCTGGTCGGGGGGCCGGTCGCCGCGGCGCTGGCGGGGTCGGTTCCGGGGCTTCTTCTGTTCTTCGCGGTCGTATCCCTTCTGTGCTGGCTTGGACTCAGGCGCTGGCTGGGGGTGCGCAAGGGTCAGATCAAGATCATCGACCGCGACATCAACGAGGACTGATCGGCCGGAGGCGCGCGTAAAGCAGCACGGCCGGGATCACCACGATGTAGCTCAGGACGCCATAGACGGCCGAGGGCATCAGGAATTCGTTTCCGACCACGACCCCGCCGCCCACCAGCCCGCCGACGGTTACGCCAAGCGTCCCGTTCTGCACCGCTGTTTCGATTGCGATGGCCCGCGCTTCCCGCTCGGTCAGGCGCAGAAGCCGCGCCAGCGCATAGCCAAGCACAAGCAGGCTCAGCATCAATGCAAGGCACAGTGGCGCAAGGACCGCAAAGCGCTCTGCAAGCAGCGCCCAGTTCGCCGCCACGGCCCCGACGACGATCAGGGTGAAGATCACCGCGGCAAGGCGAAATGCCGCGGGTTCGGTCCGGGCCACGAAGGCCGGAGCGGACAGGCGCACCCCGAAGCCAAGCAGGACGGGCAGCGCGGCGGCCAGAAGCATCGTCATCACCAGCCGCGTCACCGAGAAGTCCGGTGGCGCTGTCTGAAGGAAATGACCTGCGACGAGCGCCGTCAGGGGTGGAAGCGTGAAGATCGACAGCAGCACCATCGTTCCCGTCAGCGTGACCGACAGGGCCACATCGCCCCCCGTCAGGCGGGTGAGCATGTTCGACACCGGTCCGCCGGGACAGACAGCAAGGATCATCATGCCCGTCGCCAGCGCCGGCTCGAGCGGAACCGGGGCGATCAGGGCGACCGTGACGCAGGGGATCAGAAGAAGCTGCGAGGCCGCGCCGGTGAAGAAGGCCCGCGGACGCTGCAGGATGCGGCGAAAGTCGTCGGGAACCAGGCCAAGCCCCAGCACGAACATCACGAGCGCAAGCCCGAGCGGCAGGAGGAGGTCGACGAAAAGGTTCACCCCAGCTCGTGCAAGATGGAGACCGCCGCCTCCCGTGGTTCGGACGCCTGCCAGACAGGTCTGCCCACGACGATGTGGTCGGCCCCCGCCGCGATCGCTGCCGCCGGGGTCATGATCCGCTTCTGGTCGCCGGGCGCCGCGCCGGCAGGCCGGACGCCGGGCGTGACGATCAGCCGTCCGGCCGCCTCGGGAAGGGCGCGGATGGCCGCGGCTTCCTGCGGCGAGGCGATGACCCCGTCCGCCCCGGCCGCGAAGGCCCGCGCCGCGCGCTCGACCACAAGCTCGGGCACGCTTCCCGCCCGGACCTGGCAGGCATCGAGGTCGGAACGGTCGAGCGAGGTCAGAATCGTCACCGCAAGGATCTTCGTCTCGCGTCCCGCCGCGCCCGCCTTCGCAGCGGCCACGACATGGGGATCCCCGTGCACCGTCAGGAAGTCGAGGTCGAAGCGCGCGAGGCCCCGCACCGCCGCTTCGATCGTCGCGCCGATGTCGAACAGCTTCATGTCAAGAAAGATGCGCTTGCCGTGATCGTCCTTGAGCTCACGCGCAAGGGCCAGACCGCCGCCCGTCAGCATGCCCAGCCCGATCTTGTAGAAGGACACGGCATCGCCAAGCCGCTGCGCCAGCTCAAGCCCGGCGAGCGCGTCAGGCACGTCGAGTGCCACGATCAGCCGATCGTCCGCCATCCTCGTCCCCCTTCAAGCCTTACTCGTCCGGTGTCGCCGCTGTGCGGTGCAGCGTCAAGGGCGCTGCGGTGCGTGCGATGGCAGCCGGATTCCGCCGGGCCTGGGCTTGAGCCGCGCCGACGGGCTTCCCATATCGGCTGCGAGGCCCAAAGAGGCGTGCCGCGAAGCGGGCGCCGCCAGACAGGGCGCTTACGGAAGGAGAGACGTGATGAACTTGGAGAAGTTCACCGAACGGTCGCGCGGGTTCCTGCAAGCCGCACAGACCATCGCGATGCGGGAAAGCCACCAGCGGCTTGCGCCCGAACATCTGCTGAAAGCACTTCTGGACGATGACCAGGGGCTCGCCGCCAACCTGATCAAGCGCGCGGGCGGATCGCCCCAGCGCGTGGCCGAGACCGTCGACCTTGCGCTGTCGAAGATGCCGAAGGTCACCGGCGACGCCGGCCAGACCTATATGGATCAGGCCACCGCGAAGGTCCTGGACGAGGCCGAGAAGATCGCCACCAAGGCCGGCGACAGCTTTGTCCCGGTCGAGCGTATCCTGACCGCGCTTGCCGTCGTGCAGTCGAAGGCGAAAGAGGCACTGGATGCCGGCGCCGTCACTGCCATGGCGCTGAATTCGGCGATCAACGACATCCGCAAGGGCCGGACCGCCGACACCGCGTCGGCCGAGGAAGGCTATGACGCGCTGAAGAAATATGCGCGTGACCTCACCGCGGCCGCCGCCGAGGGCAAGATCGACCCGATCATCGGCCGCGACGAGGAAATCCGCCGCACCATGCAGGTGCTCAGCCGGCGCACCAAGAACAACCCCGTTCTGATCGGCGATCCCGGCGTCGGCAAGACCGCCATCGCCGAAGGGCTTGCGCTGCGCATCGTGGACGGCGACGTGCCGGAATCGCTGCGCAACAAGAAGCTTCTGGCACTTGACATGGGCTCGCTCATCGCGGGCGCGAAGTATCGCGGGGAATTCGAGGAACGGTTGAAGGCGATCCTCAAGGAAATCGAGGCCGCCGCCGGCGAGGTCATCCTGTTCATCGACGAGATGCACACGCTTGTCGGCGCGGGCAAGGCGGACGGGGCGATGGACGCCTCGAACCTGCTCAAGCCGGCGCTTGCGCGGGGCGAACTGCACTGCGTGGGTGCGACCACGCTGGACGAGTACCGCAAGTACGTCGAAAAGGACGCGGCCCTTGCGCGGCGTTTCCAGCCCGTCCTGGTCGAAGAGCCGACGGTCGAGGACACGATCTCGATCCTGCGCGGCATCAAGGAGAAGTACGAACTGCACCACGGTGTGCGCATCTCGGACTCGGCGCTCGTCGCCGCGGCGACGCTCAGCCATCGCTACATCACCGACCGGTTCCTGCCCGACAAGGCGATCGACCTTATGGACGAGGCGGCAAGCCGCCTTCGGATGGAAGTCGACTCCAAACCCGAAGAGCTTGACGCCTTGGACCGGCAGATCCTGCAGATGCAGATCGAGGCCGAGGCGCTGAAGAAGGAAGACGACAAGGCGTCGAAGGACCGTCTTGAAAAGCTCGAGAAGGAGCTTTCCGACCTCCAGCAGCGCTCGGCCGAGATGACGGCCAAGTGGCAGACCGAGCGTGACCGCCTCGAATCCGCGCGCGACATCAAGGAAAAGCTTGACCGGGCGCGGGCGGATCTTGATGTGGCCAAGCGCGCGGGTGACCTCGCGAAGGCGGGCGAGCTGTCCTACGGCGTGATCCCGCAGCTTGAGCGGCAACTGGCCCAGTCCGAAGAACAGGACGAGGACGTGATGGTCGAAGAGGCCGTCTTCCCCGAGCAGATCGCCCAGGTGGTGGAACGCTGGACCGGCATCCCGACCTCGAAGATGCTCGAGGGCGAGCGTGAGAAGCTTCTCAAGATGGAAGAGGAGCTGGGCAAGCGCGTGATCGGGCAACGACAGGCCGTGACCGCCGTGTCGAACGCGGTTCGCCGGGCACGCGCCGGCCTTCAGGACGAGAACCGGCCGCTGGGGTCGTTCCTGTTCCTCGGGCCCACGGGCGTCGGCAAGACCGAGCTGACCAAGGCGCTGGCCGAATACCTGTTCGACGACGACAGCGCGATGGTGCGCATCGACATGTCCGAGTTCATGGAGAAGCATTCGGTCGCCCGCCTGATCGGCGCGCCTCCGGGCTATGTCGGCTATGACGAGGGCGGTGTGCTGACCGAGGCGGTGCGGCGCCGGCCCTATCAGGTCGTGCTGTTCGACGAAGTCGAGAAGGCTCACCCCGAAGTCTTCAACGTGCTTTTGCAGGTGCTTGACGACGGGGTGCTGACCGACGGCCAGGGACATCGGGTCGATTTCAAGCAGACCCTGATCGTTCTGACCTCGAACCTTGGGTCGCAGGCGCTGAGCCGGCTTCCCGACGGGGCGGATGCGGCCGAGGCCAAGCGCGATGTCATGGAAGCGGTGCGGGCCCATTTCAGGCCCGAGTTCCTGAACCGCCTCGACGACATGATCGTCTTCGACCGGCTGACGCGGTCCGACATGGATGGTATCGTCGCAATCCAGCTTGGGCGTCTTGAAAAGCGTCTGGCTCAGCGGAAGATCACGCTCGACCTAGACGAGGGCGCGCGCCTGTGGCTGGCCGACGAGGGCTATGATCCGGTCTATGGCGCCCGGCCCCTGAAGCGCGTCATCCAGCGCAGCCTGCAGGATCCGCTGGCCGAGATGATCCTGGCCGGCGAGGTCGCCGAAGGCGCCACCATCCAGGTCACGGCCGGACCCGATGGCCTGATCGTGGGCGAGCGTGTGTTGTCCTCGAACCGTCCGCGCCCCGGGGACGCGGTCGTCCACTGAGCCATCGACCCTGATGGCAAAGGCCCCGCGCGTGGCGCGGGGCCTTTTGCATCCGGCAGGCCTTCGGCCCGCCTCGCCGTTCGCCTTGTCCTCAAGCCCGCCGAGGACCAGCTGGCAACACACGGCAACACTGACCGGGCCTGGGAAGATGCCGACGATCCCCTGGTGATCAGACCCCCGAGGGCAACGGGAATGGCAAGGATCGCCGGGACATTCGCGCCGAACTGTTCGCGCTCCGCATCACGATCGCCACGATGGGTTGCCCAGTCCGACGGCGCCTCGGTTCCGGCATTGATGCGCTTTCTGCAAGGCCTCTCGGGTCATGCGCCAAGCCGCTGCACGGACGCAGGGGCCGGGCTGAGAGCGGGGCTTCAGGTCCTTGCCCGGGGGCCACGATCACGAAATGAAAACGCCGCCTCGAGTGGGCGGCGTTTCCAAATCTTCAAGGCGAGGCTGATCAGAAGCCGAGGCCTTCGTATTTCTTCTTGAACTTCGACACGCGGCCGCCGGTATCCATCAGGCGCGTGCCACCGCCGGTCCAGGCCGGGTGAACGCTGGGATCGATGTCAAGCGACAGCGTGTCCCCTTCCGAACCCCAGGTCGACTTCATCTTCAGAATCTCGCCGTTCGTGAGCTTCACGTCGATCAGGTGGTAGTCGGGATGAATGTCTTTTTTCATTGCGTGATCCCCCTTACGCGCCAGCGCCCGACTGGGCCTTGTAGGTGGTGTCCTCGGCGATGCGCGCCGACTTGCCGCGACGCGAACGGAGGTAATAAAGCTTCGCCCGGCGGACCCGGCCGCGGCGCACCACGGTGATCGAGTCGATGTTGGTCGAGTGAAGCGGAAAGACGCGCTCGACGCCCTCGCCAAAGGAAATCTTGCGGACGGTGAAGGATCCGGCGATGCCCTTGCCGTTCTTGCGGCTGATGCAGACACCTTCGTACATCTGCACGCGCGACCGCGTGCCTTCCGTCACCTTGTAGCCGACGCGGATGGTGTCGCCGGGCTTGAAGTCCGGGATATCCTTGCCGAGCGCGGCCACCTGCTCGGCTTCCAGTTGCGCGATCAGATCCATCTGACCAACTCCTATCTGCCTCCGGTTTTCCCGGAGAGGTTTCGTCCGCCTCAGAGCTCCGCGTCTTCGCCTGGGTCCGCCCCAATCCCGTGAAAGGGGCGCCCGCCGGAGGTTCAGGTCGTCGTTCGCTTGTTCCGCCCGCTTGCCCCGGAATGGCCGCAGAAGCATGCGGCCGGACAACGCCAGACGGGTCCGCCGGCCGATTCAGCCGCGAACCCGCGCCGTATAGGGCGGGGCAAGCGGCGAAGCAAGTCCAAACCGAGGGGTGCTGGGGGCTCTGCCCCCGGCCCCGCCTTGCGGGGCCACCCCCGGGATACTTCCAAGTCGATGGAAACGGGGGCGGTCCGCTGGAACCGCCCCCCAGGGCAAGGACGGTTCTTTCGAACCCGCCTCCACCGACCGCGGTCATCGGCGTCCCCGCCTGTACCGCGGGATCAGCATGCCGCCGTCGCCGTTAAGAAACCCCTAAAGTCCCTCCATCGACCCGAAAGTATCCCGGGGGAGGCGAAGCCGGGGGCAGAGCCCCCAATCCACCGTCTATCCAGCGCGCATCAGCATCGGGCCAAGAGGCCGGCCCGCAAGGATGTGCATGTGGAAGTGCGGAACCTCCTGCACGGCGTCCGCGCCGGCGTTGGCGATCGTGCGAAAGCCGTTGCCGCCCTCGCCCGGACAGACCCCCAGCAATTCGCAGACCCGGCCAAAGGTGCGCGCGAAGTCGACGATCTCGGCCTCCGACGCCTTGGCACAGAAGTGGTCGTGCGTCACATAGGGGCCTTTCGGGATCACCAGCACATGCTGAGGCGCCTGCGGGCGGATGTCGCGAAAGGCCAACGTGTACGCGGTTTCAAGAACGGTGTCGTTCGGGATCTCTCCACGAAGGATCTTCGCGAAGATGTTCTGGGGGTCATAGGAATAGGGCATCTCTCTCCTCAATCTGCAAACAGGGTGGGGTGGCTGGCGATGCGCAGGGCGCTTTCGGCGGGAATCCCGAGGAACCCCTCAATGGCCCTGGCGTTTTCTTCAGGCGATGCCCGTTCGCGGATCCTGAAGACCCCGGCCAACCCACAATCGCGGATGGCGTCGACTTCGGCATGCACGGTATTGCGCAGGGTCGGCAACAGCTGCCGGACGGTCGCGGGTGGCGTGTCCTGGCTGACAAGCCCGATCCGCAGCGCGTGCCCGATCAGGTAATGGTCGGACAGGTCGCACTCGATCGCGAGCGTCCGCGTGGCGTTGCGGTCGGCATGAACATCGCGCAAAAGGTCGATGTTCGCCGGATCGAGGCAGATCAGAAGGCGGTCTGTGGCGAAATGCTCGAAGAGCAGACGCAGGAATGCGCGGCGGTGCCGCGTCCGTTTGCCGATCGTCATGCCGATTCCCCCAAGGTCGGGCAGGGCGACATCTTCCTCGTCGAAGATGTAGTCGAGCATCGCGACATTCGAGACGAAGCTGACGTCGTCGGCAAAGCGGCGGGCAACATGCCATTTCTTGCACACGACGATCAGAAGTTCGCGCCCGGCCCCCACGCTGGTGTCGCTTTCCCAGAAGCGTCGGCCGTGCCGGCGACCGATCCGACCTTGCCGCGTCACGAAATCGTAAAGCCGTCGGGCGTCGGTGGCAGGCGGGAAGACGTGCCCCGTCTCGGAATAGAGCCGCCCAAGCCGTTCCTTCAGGGCAGTCGCCCCGGGCGAGATCTTGCGGGCGAAGAACTCTTCCTGTCCCAGAAGCAGGTCGCCGTGGTCGTTGTAGAAGGTCACCGGCATCCCGTAATCCGAGAACATCAGGAAGGTGGGTGGCCGCAGGCGGATCTCGTCGCGCGGCACCAGGTGGTGCACAAGGGTCTGGAAGAAGATTTCGTCAGGGATCCATGTGCGGCGGAAGAAGCGGATCACCTCGGGCCGGCGCTGGCAGAAATCGAGGATCGCGTCGACCGTGGCGCGGCGCAGGCACCACCACTGGCTGCCGATCCGGATCTGCAGACCCGGCGGCGGACGGCGGCGCAGGCCAAGCGCCTTCTGCGCTGCGATCGAGGCATAATAGAGCCGCTTGTGCCGTCGCTCGTTGAAGATGTGCCGGTAGATCAGGCGTTCTTCCTGAAAGCCCGTCTTGATCCAGCCCGAGGTGTGGAAGTCGACGCTTTCGATGCGGTCCGCGTCGTCGCGGTCAAGCGCGGCGTGAACATGCTCGGCCGACTTGATCGGCCGGCAGTCGCCTGAGATCAGGTAGAAATGCGTGGCTTCCGGGAAGGCGTCGCGCGCGGCCGACAGCGCCTGAAGTGTAGCTTCGACCAGGCTCCACTCTCCCCAGCCGCAGCGGATCCGACGACGGGCGAAAGTGACGCTGGGGTTGTTCTTCAGCGCATCGGCAAGGATCTGGAACTCGGCCTTCGGCGCCCGGGCGTCATAGTGAATCGCCACAAGATCGCCGGGGGCGGTCAGGTCGGCGACCAGTTGCAGCACCCCGGCGGGATCCCGATGGCAGAGAAGAAGGAAGGCGATCCTGGCCATGTGAAGATGCGGGGGCTCGTCAGGCTGTCCGGGGTGGCCTACCTGTTACCCGTGAACGGTCGTTGAAGAAACAGTCGTTTTTTGCTTGTTTCCTTCATAGCGTATGCGTGTGCCTGCCTGCCCCGCCAGACCGGCGCCCGACTTGGGAGAGAGAATGGGTTTTCCCGGCACCTGGATGACCGAGAGCGAGAGCATGGTCTATCGCGTGGTGCCGAAATGCGCCTGCTCGACCATTGGGCAGATCATGTTCCATTCCGATCACGGTCGCTACTTCGATGGCGATATCCATGACGCCACGGAGGGGCTTCACAAATGGGCGCAGGAGCGCAGCCAGCCCCTGATCGAGGCGAACGTCCGCGGGCATGGGTCCTACACCTTCACCTGCGTGCGCAATCCCTACACGCGGATCCTGTCGTCCTTCTTCGACAAGATCTGCGGCATCCAGCGCAACGGGCAGCGCTATCGGGGCAACCTCGTGCCGCAGATGGCGCTGAAATACGGGATCGAGGTCGAGGGCGACTTCGATCAGATCAAGGCGTTCCGGCGCTTTCTTCTGTTTGCGCGCGACACCATCCGCTTCCGCAAGCCGATGGACCCGGACATCCACTGGTCGCCCATGTCGGGGCATGTCGCGACGCTGATCGCGGGCGGTGGGCGCTATGACCACATCTTCTTCACCGAGCGGTTCGACGAGGGGATGAAGGTCGTCCTCGACAGCGTGACGACGCCTGTGACCGTCGATCTGGCCAAGGTGCCGCGTTTCAACGAATCCTCGGGCCACGGGCCGAAGCGGGCGCATCCGGTCGAGGCGTTCTTCGACGACCTCGCCATGCACCTGACCTACGAGATCTACAAGCGCGACTTCGAGCTGTTCCGCTATGACCCCTGGGATCCGTCGAACAAGATGCCCACGGGCGAGATCGACCTCGACGAGGTTCACAAGAAGCTGGCGGACTGAGGCGAAGCGCCTTGCCCCCGGACGCGTGGGACATGTCGCGGTCGACGTCGCACGGGCGCAGCGCCCGCGCGTCAGATCAGCCCGTCCTTCCGGAAAAGCGCCTTCAGATCGGTTTCGGGTCGGGCGCCGAAGTGGCTGATCACCTCGGCTGCGGCGACGACGCCCATCCGACCGCAGATCTCGAGGCTTTGACCCGTGGCGATGCCATAGAGAAAGCCCGCGGCGAACTGGTCGCCCGCCCCGGTCGCGTCGACCGGGACGACGCGGCGCACGGGCACCACCGCTTCCTCGTCTCCGCGCACGATCACCACGTCCGCGCCTGACCGGGTGCACACGATCAGGCGGCCTTCCCCCGCGGCGGTTTCAAGCGCGGCACCAAGGTCGTCGGTCTCGTAGAGCGACTGCCATTCGGCCTCGTTGCCGATGACGAAGTCGAGGTCTTTCACAAGCCGGCGGAAGTCGCCGCGGTGGCGGTCGACGCAGAACGGGTCGGACAGCGTGATGCCGGCCTGCCCGCCGGCTTCGCGGCAGAGTTTCGCGGCGCGTTCGAAGGCGGCCTTCCCCTTGTCCTTGTCATAAAGATAGCCTTCGAGAAACAGGATCTCGGCCCGCCCGGCGACGTCGTCGCTGACGTCCTCGGGGCCAAGCTCGGCCGAGATGCCGAGGTAGGTGTTCATCGACCGCTCGCCGTCCGGCGACACGAAGATCATCGAGCGCGAACTGGGTAGCTCGCCCCCCGCGACCGGCGGGTTCGGGAAATCGGTGCCGCCCGCGATCATCTCGCGCGCATAGAAGCGCCCGAGCGCATCGTCGTGGACCCGTCCGATGAACGCGGTCGACAGCCCAAGGTTGCCAAGGCCGGCAAGCGTGTTGGCGACCGAGCCGCCGGGCTGCTGCACGGGCGACCTCATGGCGCCATAGAGCATCTCGCCCCGGTTGCGTTCGACAAGCTGCATGATCCCCTTCTCGATCCCCATCAGGTCGAGAAAGCTGTCGTCGCACTGGGTCAGCACGTCGACGATGGCATTGCCTATGCCGACAACCTGGTAGGTCTTCATGGGGTCTTGTCCTCGTAGGAGCAGAGATCGCGGATCAGGCAGGCGCCGCATTTCGGCTTTCGCGCCACGCAGGTGTAGCGGCCATGCAGGATCAGCCAGTGATGGGCGTGTTGCTGGAATTCGACCGGCACGTTGTCCTCGATCGCGCGCTCGACGGCGATCACGTCCTTTCCCGGCGCGATCCCGGTGCGGTTGCCTACCCGGAAGATATGCGTGTCGACGGCCTGCGCGGGGTAGTGGAACCACATGTTCAGAACCACGTTCGCGGTCTTGCGCCCCACGCCGGGAAGCCCTTGCAGCGCGGCGCGCGACGACGGCACCTCGCCGCCGTACGCGTCGACCAGAAGGCGCGAGAGCTTCATCACGTTCTTCGCCTTGTTGCGGAAGAGGCCGATCGTCCTGATGTGCTCGACCAGCCGCTCTTCGCCCAGATCCAGCATCTTCTGGGGCGTGTCGGCGATCTTGAACAAGGCCCGCGTCGCCTTGTTGACGCCCGCATCCGTGGCCTGCGCCGACAGGGCCACCGCGACCAGAAGGGTGAAGGCGTTCACATGCTCGAGCTCTCCCCTCGGCGCCGGCTCGGCGGCCTGGAAGCGCAGGAAGACCTCTTTCATCGTGGCGTAGGGAAGCTGTGCGACCATGCGAGGCGTTATGGCCGCTGGCCCGGGCGTGGGCAAGCCGTGCTTTGCCGCAGGATTCGGGTCGCGGGTCGTAAGCGGCGCGACTATCTCTGTGGCATGAGGATGGATGCCATGACGACGATGACCACGCCCGAGGACAGCTATTACTACAAGCTGATGCGCCGCGCGATCGACCGGATCGATGCCGAAGACGGGCGCGAGTTGCGGCTTGAGGATCTGGCCGCCGAGATGAACCTGAGCCCCGCGCATTTCCAACGCATCTTCAGCCGCTGGGCTGGCGTCAGCCCCAAGCGGTTCCAGCAGTGGCTGACGCTCGAGCACGCCAGACGACTTCTGGCCGAGCGCCACACCACGCTCGAGACCGCCGATGCCGTCGGGCTGTCGGGGTCGGGCCGTCTACACGACCTCTTTCTGCGCTGGGAAGCGATGAGCCCCGGCGACTATGCGCGCGCCGGAGCCGGGCTGACGATCCGGTGGGCCTGGGTCGACAGTCCGTTTGGCCCAGCCCTTCTGATGGGCACGGATCGGGGCATCTGCGGAATCGGCTTCGCCGCCGAAACGGGGGCCGACGCCACCATGGCCGACATGAGGGCGCGCTGGCCGAAGGCCACCTTCGTCGAGGACCCGGCGACGATTGGGCCCCTGGCCGGGCAGGCCTTTCCGAAGGTGGCAGGCGCGGGGAAGGCCCCCCTTTTCCTGATCGGCGCACCCTTCCAGATAAAGGTCTGGGAGGCCCTTCTTCAGATCCCGACCGGTCATGTCACGACCTATTCTGACATCGCACAGGCCATCGGGCACCCGCAGGCTGTGCGGGCCGTGGGAACGGCGGTCGGGCGCAATCCGGTCAGCTGGCTCATTCCCTGCCACCGGGCGCTGCGCAAGTCGGGCGGGCTTGGCGGCTATCACTGGGGGCTGCCGGTCAAGCGCGCGATGCTGGCCTGGGAGGCGGCCGAAACCGCCTGATGGGCGGGGATTTGCCGAATCCCGATGATTTGCGCCTGTTTCCGTCTGATCAAACGCGGTATATCGGCGTTGGAGATGCCATGCATCATCAAGGGGTAACGAGCATGAAAAAGACGAAACCGATCCTTGCCGCCGTCGTGGGCCTTGCGGCGCTGACCGCCTGTACCGACGCGCAACTGGCCAATTCGAACCCGAGCGCCGGTGCCGGCGCAGCCGTGGGCGCGGTGACAGGCGCGCTGATCGGAACCGCCCTGTCGGACGGCGACAACCGCAGCCAGGGCGCCATCGTCGGCGCGGCGCTGGGCGCGGGTGCGGGCGCGCTGATCGGGCAGGACCTGGCCCGTCAGAAGGCCGAGCTTGACAACAGCTTCGCCAACGGGTCGATCGATGTGATCAACACCGGGTCGGAGCTGATCGTGCGGATGCCGCAGGATATCCTGTTCCCGGTCAGCGGCTTCACGGTCACGCCCGCGCTCGAAAGCGACCTTCGGGTGCTTGCGGGCAGCCTCAACCGCTATCCCAACAGCATTGTCACGGTCACGGGCCACACCGATTCGACCGGGTCGGCGGGCTACAACCAGACCCTGTCCGAGCGACGGGCCGAGTCGGTTGCCGCGATCCTGCGTGCCAGCGGCGTGAACGCGGCGCGGGTGCGCACGGTCGGCGCGGGCGAGAACCAGCCGATCGCGTCGAACCTGACCGAAGAAGGTCGCGCGCTGAACCGCCGGGTCGACATCACCATCACGCCGCTAAGCTGATCGCCGCGCCCGGCCGCAAGGCCGGGCGTCCGGCGGCATCACACCTCAGGGAAGGCAGGCTCCGGGAAACCGGGCCTGCACGCGGTGAGCGATCACGGCGGCCCGAGGCCTGCGTCAAGCGAATTGCCGAGGGCCCGGATTGGTCATATGTGTTTACCGATGAGGAGGGGTTCATGCCGTTCGAGAAGGTCGAGCAGGGCAAGCTTGCCGACGCCGTGGTGCGCCAGATCGAGCTTCTGATCCTGCGCGGTATCCTGCAGCCGGGCGAGCGCTTGCCCTCGGAACGGGAGTTGAGCGAGCGCATGGGCGTCTCGCGCCCGTCGCTGCGCGAAGCCGTGTCCGCGTTGCAGCGGAAGGGTCTTCTGACGGCCCGGCCCGGGGCTGGGATTTTCGTGTCGGACGAGCTTGGCGCACAGTTCTCGCCGGCGCTGACATCGCTGTTCGCCAGCCACGAAGAAGCCCTGTTCGACGTCATCGCGTTCCGCCGCGACATCGAGGGGCTTGCCATCGAACGCGCGGCCCGGGCCGGATCGGACACCGACCTCAGGGTGGTGGACGCGATCTTCACCAAGATGGAAGCCGCCCATGCCCGCCGCAGTGCCGCCGAGGAGGCTGCGCTGGACGCGCAGTTCCACATGGCCATCGTCGAGGCAAGTCACAACGTGGTCATGCTGCACATGATGCGGTCGATGTTCGAGCTTCTCAAGAAGGGCGTCGTCGTCAACCGGCAGGTGATGTTCCGCCAGCGCACGACGCGCGACACGCTGCTTGACCAGCACCGGGCCATCAACGCCGCCTTGCAGGCGCGCGATCCGGTGGCCGCACGGGCGGCGGTCGAGGCGCATCTCGACTTCGTCGAGGCGGCCCAGCGCCTGCAGGTCAGGGCCGACCGGAACGAGGCCGTCGCCCGCAAGCGGTTCGAGCACGAGCAGTCGCGCTAGGTGGGGGCGCTGCCCCCCGGCGGCACGCCGCCGTCCCCCGGAGTATTTCGGCAAGAGAAGAAGGGGCTTGCGCGGGCCGTCGCGGGCAGGTGAACTGCCGGGCATGCCCGATGCTTTCGACCTTGTCCTGCGCGACGCGCTGATCGTCACCGAAGACGGGGTGCAGGCGGGCGATCTGGGCGTGCGGAACGAGACGATCGCCGCGATCGGGGCGGTCGGCGGCCGGGGGACGCACGAGATCGACGCCGGCGGGCGGCCGCTTCTGCCGGGCGGGGTCGATCCCCATTGCCACATCGAGCAGATGTCGGGGATGGGCCTGATGAACGCCGACACGTTCGAGACGGCGACACGCGCGGCGCTTCTGGGCGGGACGACCACGGTGATTTCCTTCGCGGCCCAGGCCAAGGGCGAGGCGCTGTCCCGGACGCTGTCGGACTATGCCGCGCGCGCCCGACGCGGGGCGATGATCGATCACGCCTTCCATATCACCGCGACCGACCCCGGCGTTCCCGACTTCGCCGTGGACCTGATCCGCGCGATCGGCGCGGGGCACCGGTCGGTCAAGGTCTTCACGACCTACGCCATCCGTCTGTCGGACCGGCAGATCCTGGACATTCTTGCGCTGGCGAGGCGTGCGGGTGCGCTGGTCTGTGTCCATGCCGAGAACGACGCGATGATCGGCTGGATGAAGGACGCGCTGCTGGCGTCCGGCCTGATCCGGCCCGAGCACCACGCGCTGTCGCACCCGCGTCTGGCCGAGGTCGAGGCGGTCGAACGGATGATCCGCTTCGCCGAGTTCCTGGCCCAGCCGGTGATGCTGTTCCATATCTCGACGGCCGAGGCGCTGGCGGCCATCCGTGCCGCGAGGGCGCGCGGCGTGCCGGTCTGGGCCGAGACCTGTCCGCACTATCTTCTGAGCACCGCCGAGGTGCTGAAGCAGCCCGGTGTCGAGGGCGCGAAGTGGATGTGCTCGCCGCCGCAGCGCGAGGCGGCCGATTGCACGGCTCTTTGGGACGGTCTTTCGGACGGGACGCTTGATCTTGTCTCGTCGGACCACGCGCCCTACCGGTTCGATGCGACGGGAAGGCTGGCGGCGGGACCGTCGCCGCGATTCGACCAGATCGCGAACGGATTGCCCGGCTTGCAGACGCGGTTGCCGCTTCTGTTCGACGCCATGGTCAGCGCGGGTCGGGGCGGGCTTGAGGCCTTCGCGAGGGTGACGGCCACGGCGCCGGCCCGGGTCTATGGTCTGGAAACCAAGGGTCGGATCGCGGTGGGGGCGGACGCCGACCTCGTGCTTTGGGACCCCGAGCGTCAGTCCACCTATGGCGCCGACGATCTGGACGACAACGTGGGCTACAACCCCTGGGCGGGTACGACCGTGACGGGCTGGCCCGATATCGTGATCCAGCGCGGGCGGGTGATCGCCGAGGGCGGGCACTGCCGTGCGCGGCCCGGAGACGGGCGCTGGCTGCCACGGACCGCGATCGGATGCCGGACCGCATGCGCCCCCGCGCCCGAGGTCCGAACCGTTATGGAGGAGTGACCATGCCACCCCCGAAGATGCGCACCGAACTGGCCATCACCTTCCTCTACTACCGCGATTTGCCGACGGCGGCCGCCTTCTACGAGGAGGTGCTTGGGCTGACCCTGGCCATCGACCAGGGCTGGTCGAAGATCTATCGCCTGTGTGATGGCGCGCATGTCGGCCTTGTGGACGAGGCGCGGGGGATGCACCGCGCCGCCGATCCCAAACCGGTGCAACTGTGCCTTCGGGTGTCGGATGTCGATGCCTGGTATGCCTATGCCTTCGAGCGGGGACTGCCGAACCTTTCGCCACGGTTCGAGAACCACGCGCTTGGCATCCGCGCCTTCGTCTTCGAGGACCCCGAAGGCTATCAGATCGAGATCCAGCAGGCGACGCGACCGGGCGCCTGACGCTGGCCCTAGGCCTGGTGCGCGGCAGCCCGGGCGCAGAAGCACGACGCGCCCACGGACACGTCCGCGCGCGCCAGCGCGATGTCGAGCCGGGGCCGGAGTGCGGCGGCTTCGGCAACGCGGCCCTGTCGGGACAGACAGTCGTGAAGGCCCTTCAGGCTCCAGACGTTGTCGGGATGGATCGAGGACCGGGGAAGGTGGCCGCCAAGGCCCAGATCTTCGCGGTAGACGGCTTCGGCCTCGTCGAGCCGGCCCTGTTCCAGAAGAAGCGCGCCAAGCGCGTGGCGCGCAGGCTGCATCCAGCCCCAGGGTTCGTCATAGGGCAGTCCGTCGTCCAGCGTGACCGAGCGCCTGAGGTGATCGAAGGCCACATCGTGGTCGCCCTTGCGATAGGCGATCTCGCCCGCAAGCATTTCAGCCGCGATCCCCAGCAGGTCGACGCAGCGGTTGTTGTGCAGAAGCCGGGTCTCGGGGACGCGCGCCCAAGCGGCGTGAAAGTCCCGTTGGTGCGCCTCGGCCTCGGCGATGCGGCCCAGCGCCGCGCAGGCCACGCCCTTGGCGTAATGCAGTGTCGCCGTGAGATTGGCGTAAAGCTCCGCGTCATGCGGCAAGGGCTCGGCGATCAGCTCGTGCCACTTGCCGAAGCGGATGAAGACATGCGGGCGCATGGCCAGATAGCTTTCCATGTAATCGGCCATGGGCGGCGAGGGCATGCGCAGTAGCGCCTCGGGCGTGGTGGCGATCATTTCGTCTGCAGCGGCCAGCGCGGGCGCGTATTGGCCAAGGAACATCGCCCCGTAGATCGCGAAGTGATAGTCGTGCTGGCGGTAGGCGGTGTAGAAGTCCATCCCGCCTTCGCGGTCGTACCACTTCCGGTCTGCGGCGATGGCGGCATGGTTTGACCGCAGGACGTCCGAATAGGCGCCCACCAGAATGTCGATATGACTGGCCATGTGAACCAGGTGCCCGGCATCCGGCACCAGCGTCCGCAGCCTGTCCGCATGCCGCAGCGCCTTTTCCGGGACGGGCGACATCTCCATCAGGTGGACGTAGAGGTGCAGAAGCCCGGGATGATCCCAGGCCGCCGGCGTGCGCCGAAAGGCGGTTTCGAGGACCGCGCGCGCCTCGGCCGTATCGGCTCCCGGGGCGGGGCCGCCGGTGGTCAGGTCCCACATCCGCCAGGGCGTGCGGTCCATCAGCGCCTCGACGAAAAGCGCGGCGATGTCGAGATCCTCGGGGTAGGCGGCATGCACCGCCCGCATGGCGTCGGCATAGGCATCGTTCCAGCACGACATGTCGTCGATCGGGTCGGCCTGCGGATAGCGCGCGGAGAGCGCTTCAAGCAGGGCGCGCTCTTCTGCGCTGGCACCAGCGGCGCGCAGCCCGGCCGCTGTGGCCGCGTGCGCCTCGGACAGGACGGCGGCCCGGGTGGGGCCATCCATCAGATCCCACGTCAGGTTGTAGTTGGGGCCGGTCGCGTAAGCGATACCCCACCAGGCCATGGCACAGTCCGGGTCGGCCTCCAGCGCGCGCCTGAAGCAGGCGATGGCTTCGGCGTGGTGGAACCCGTAGGTCCAGACGAGGCCCCGGTCGAACCAGGCCTGCGCCTTGGCCACGGCGGTGGTGACGGGGCGGCCATGCGCGCCGAGGTCAAAGGGATAGTCCGACATGCCGGAAGTGTCCGCCGAGTCGCGGTCCGGTGCAAGCCGGGGGCTCTGCCCCCGGACCCCCGGGATACTTCCAGGTCGATGGAGAGGCTTGGGTCGCCCGAATGAAAAAGGCCCGCCACGAGGGGCGGGCCGATCTCTGGAGCGCGGGGCCCGATCAGTGCAGGCGGGCTTCGACGGTCTTGATCGCGTCGTCGATCAGCCCGGCCGCGCTTTCCTTGGTCATCTGCTTGGCCAGCACGTCGCCGGCGGCCGCGATGGCCACCTGCACCGCCTGATCACGCACGCCGCGAATGGCCGAGGCCTCGGCCGAGGCGATCTTTTCCTCGGCGGCCTGCAGACGGCGGGCGACCGACTTCTCGAGGTCGCGCTTAGCCTCGTCGGCGGCAAGCTGCGCTTCTTCCCGCGCCTGAGCGACGATGCGCGCGGACTGTTCGGCCACTTCGCGCTGCTTGCGCTCGTAGCTGGCGAGAAGCGACTGCGCCTCGTCCCGAAGGGCGCGGGCTTCGTCGAGGTCCGAGCGGATCTGGACGGCGCGCTTGTCGAGCAGGCCCGCGATCATTCCCGGAACCTTGAAGTACCACAGCACGCCCATGAAGATCAGGAACGCGATGGTGACGATGAAGTCCGTGTTCGTGAGCTTGTAGAACTCGGCCGAGAAGATGTTCTTCGTCGCCGCCGACGCCGGAAGTGCTGCGGCCACGAGGACGGCGGAAAGGAGAAGCCTGTTCATCCGTCTCACTCCTTGATCCGGGCGTTCACGGCTGCGGTGACGGTGCGAGCGTCGGCCTTGCCGCCAAGCGCCGCGACGATTTCCTTGGCGGTATCGCGGGCGACTTCCTTGACGGCGTCCATCGCGCCGTCGCGGATTTCCGCGATCCGGGCTTCGGATTCGCTGGCGCGCGCCGCGATCTCGGCGTCTGCCTTCGCCAGGGCAACGTCAAGGTCGGCCTGGATTTCGGCCCGGGCCTCGGCGGCGATCTTCTGCGCCTCACTGCGTGCGTCGGCCAGCGCCTTTTCATAGGCCGCTTCCGCCTCTTGCGCGCGCAGCTTGAGCTCCTCGGCCGCGGCGATGTCGTTGGTGATCGTTCCCTGACGCTCGGCCAGAACCGCAGAGATGCGCGGCAGCGCGACGCGCGTCAGGATCAGGTAGATCACGACAAGCGTGACCACCAGCCAGAAGATCTGGTTGGAAAAGGTCGAGAAGTCGAGCTGCGGAAGTCCGCCTGCCGCTTCTTCGGCCCCGTGGGTTTCGGTTGCCATCGTGCTGTCCTCGCGCGCGCTTCAAGGCCTGACACCGGACGCCCGCGGGGCGGACGTCCGGCCGTAAGGATCGAAGGACGTCTTAGACCGCGAACATCAGCAGAAGCGCGACTAGGAACGCGAAGATCCCCAGGGCTTCCGCGAAGGCGATGCCGATGAAGAGCGTCGCGGTCTGGCCGGCGGCGGCCGACGGGTTGCGCAGGGCGCCGGCAAGGAAGTTGCCGGCGACGTGGCCCACACCGATGGCGGCCGCGCCCGAACCGATGGCGGCGAGGCCGGCACCGATGAATTGACCCATGCTTGCGATATCGCCTTCCATGTCGTGTTTCTCCTTACGTTGGAATTGGCAGAATTGGGTTCGCCTGACCGTCAGTGATGCGGATGCAGCGCATCCTTGAGATAGACGCAGGTCAGGATGGTGAAGACGTAGGCCTGGATCGCGGCGACCAGGAACTCGAGCGCGTAGATCGCGACCATGCCGCCGATGGCGATCGGTGCGATCAGCGCGGCGCCGGCGAAGGCGGCGAAGACCTTCATCACCGCGTGGCCCGCCATGATCGCGCCGGCAAGTCGGACCGAATGGCTGAGCGGGCGCACGAAGAACGAGATCAGTTCGATCACGGCCAGGATCGGCCGCAGGCCGAGCGGCGCGGACGAGACCCAGAAGAGGCTGAGGAACGAGGCGCCATTCTTGACAAAGCCCACCACGACCACCGTTGCGAACACCGCAAGCGCCATGACCGCCGTGACCGCAATGTGCGATGTCGGGCTGAAGCTTGTCGGGATCAGCGCGAGGTAGTTCGAGAACAGGATGAAGAGGAACAGCGTGAAGATGTAGGGAAAGAACTTCAGCGCGTCCTTGCCGGCCACGTCCTCGACCATCTTGTGAACGAAGCCATAGACCAGTTCGGTGACGGACTGGGCGCGGTTCGGGACGATGGCGCGGCCACGGGTGCCAAGCAGGAACAGCGCCGCGATCGCGGCGACGGCCAGCGCCATCCAGAGGGTGGCATTGGTGGGCGTGTACCAGTGAATTGCGTCGCCGCCGAAAAGCGGCTTCACGATGAACTGGTCCATCGGGTGAAACTCGAGCCCGCCACCGCTGTGCGCTTCGTCCGCCACGTCCTAGCCCTTCTTCTTCGCGGCCTCGTCGGCCAGTCGTTTCTCCTGGATCTCGCGCGCCGAGCGGACCATGGTCAGCACCCCGGCGGCGAAGCCCAGCAATGTGAACAGCATCAGGAAAATGGGCTGCGTTCCGAAGAGCGTGTCCAGCCCCAACCCGATGCCGAAGCCGATCAGAAGACCGGCAACCAGTTCGATCACCATCCGCCACGCCAGTTGCGCCTGCGAATAGTGTTCCTCCGTATGGGGTTTGGGCGCGTCGCCTCCCTTGGCTTTCGCGATCCGCTGCTCCAGCGCCTTCAGGCGGTCCGCATCGTGATCGTCAGCCATGAGAAAAACCCCATTGGACAGTCGCGGGATGTCTAGGCAGCGAGGGGGGGCGAGTCAATGGGGCCGGCGATTGCTGTCGTCGGTCATTAACGCATTGAAATAGAGGAACTCTATCTACCGCCACCTCGCATCGGTCCTTCCGTTCCGGGCTTCGGGATCGTCAATCGCGCGGTTTCGGCATATTCAACCCGGAAGTTGAATTTGCGGCGCCGACCGGGATTGACGGGCAGGCACCCGCGCCGCTAGGGCGGGGTCGTGACGCGTACATCCACCCTAGACGTCGTTTTCGCCGCGCTGTCGGACCCGACCCGACGCGCGATCCTGACCATGCTGCTTGAAGACGATATGGCGGTGACCGACGTGGCCGAGCCGTTCGAGATGTCGTTGGCCGCGATCTCGAAGCATCTGGCCGTTCTGGCAGAGGCTGGTCTGATCAGCCAGGAGAAACGCGGGCGGGTGAAGTGGTGCAAGCTCGAACCCGACGCACTGCGGGGCGCAAGCGTCTGGATGCAGGGCTTCGGACAGTTCGAGCCTGTGCACCTTGACGCTTTCGAGCGGTTTCTTGCGGCCGAGCTTCACGATGGCGGGGACGAGGACCCCGCCTGACGAAGATCGACGCGGCCCCAGCTGATCAAGCCGGGCCGCGCCGTTGTGCTGAGCGGATCGTCAGAACCGGTACATCGCGCGAAGGTAGACGGCGTTCACGTCCACGTCGCCGCCCGACGATCCGATGCCGTCGAAGGAGTTGTAGATGTATTCACCGCCGAGCGTCCACGCGTCGCTCATCCGCCAGTCGTAGCCCAGGCCAAGCGAATAGCCGTCCGAGCTTCCGTCGATGAAATCGGACACCCCGTCGACGCTGGTATAGGCAAAGCCCGCGCTGCCGAAGAGCAGGCCGTTGCCCACCTCGTAGCCAAGGATCAGCTTCAGCCGCGCCATCTGGTCAAGGCTTGCGGATTCGCCGGTGTCGGGGTCGGTCACCGTCAGGTCGGTCCAGTCGTATTGGAACTCGGGCCCCAGATACCAGCCGCTCCCCAGGCTCCAGAGATAGCCGGCGGTAAGGCCGCCGATGACGTTGTTTTCGTCGAAGTCGTTGATGTCGAGGCTGAAGTCGCCGTAGGCATAGCCAAGCTGGCCACCGATGTAGCCGCCTTCCCAAGCCGCAGCCACCGGTGCCGGCGCGACGATGACAACCTCTTCGGCCGGAACGGGTGTCGGCCCCGCCGCGAAGGCTGCGCCGGCGGCAGTGGAAAGAAGGATGGCAAGCGATGCTTGTCTGAACATTGTGTGCTCCTTGTCAAATGCGGAACAGGGCCTGCTGTCGTCCCGCAAGCCCCGTGAACCATTGATGAGTTTCTTACATATAGGAACGACTACGCATTGACCTCGGTCAACCGGTGAACTTTCGGCGGAAAGCTGCCGGTGAGCCGCTACCGGGCCGCAAGGTCACGCGGTCGTGGCAATCACCCACGCTGCGTTTCGATATCTTTTCACGCCTGCCGGCAGCCCCTAGGTTCAGGACATGACCGCTGCTGCCGATACCGATCCGGACCTGATTGCCCGTGTCGCACAGACCACGGACCGGATCGAGCGTCTTGAGCATCAGGGCCAGGTGGTCTGGGTCAAGCGCGAAGAACGACTGTCGCTGCGGATGCGGCTTCAGAAAGGCGCGGGCGCCTCGGCCTTCGAACGCGAGCGCGCGGCCCTGCATCGCCTTGCCGGGCTTGATGTGCCTGTGCCGCCGATCCTTGCCGAGGGGCCCGATTTCTTCATGACGCCCGATAGCGGCGTCTCGCTTCAGACCATGGTGCGTGACGATCTTGGCGCAGACGGCGAACGTCGCGCGGCCTTCGTGGCCGCGGCCCAGGGTCTGGCCGGACTGCATGCCCGCCGGATCTCGCACGGGCATCCGCGTCTGAAGGATATCTGCTGGAAGGACGGGCGCATCACCTTCATCGACTTCGAGCGCTTCAGCGACAAGCTCAACACGCCAAGCGGCCACGCCCGCGATTTGGCGACCTTCGTCTTCAGCGCGATTGCCGAAGCGGGCGGGCCGACGGGCGATCTTGACGCCGCCCGCGACGCCTACCGGACCGCGGACGAGCAGGGCATATGGGAGCGGACGCGCACGCTGGTGCGCCGGCTGCGCTTCATCGACTGGCTGACGAAGCCCCTTCAATTCCGCCCCGACGGCAAGTCGCGCGAGTTCAAGGCGATTCCGGCCACGTTGCGCTATTTCGAACGGGGCTGACCCGGCCTCAGACGCCGATGTTCCAATCCCTGGCGCTGGCCTTCAGATGCTTGAGGAACGTCTGAACCTTCGGCGTACGGTGCAGATCGACATGGGTCACCAGCCAGAGGCGTGCGATCCATTCCTCACGCGGCGGGACGACCATGGTCAGCCCGTCAAGACGCTCGGCCTCCCATGTCGACAGAAAGCCGATGCCGGCGCCGGCAAGCACCGCGTCGCGGATCGTCTCGGTCTGCGAGGCGCGATAGACCATGGCAGCGGCCGGAACATGCGCGCGCAGCCAGGCGTTGAACGGTGCGCGCGAGGTATCGTTGTCGTGGGCCACGAATTCGTGGCCGGCAAAGTCGCCGTCGTTCTTCGGGCAGCCCTTGCGTCGGACGTAGCCCTGGCTTGCATAAAGCGCGACCTCGATGCGGCCGAAGGGTTGAACGACGTTGTCGGGCTGTTCCGGGGCCTGGCCGGCGCGGATCGCCACGTGCGCCTCGCCGTATTCCAGGCGGAAGACGCGGTCGTCGGTCAGGTAGCGCACGCGCAGGCCGGGGTGATCCTGCTGGAACGACACCAGCGTGGGCGTGACCAGCGGCGAGAGCGACCCAAGCGAGGTCACCACAAGATCGCCCGTGACGCTTTCGCCTTGCCCCTTGATCCGGCTGACCAGTTGCGAGAACTGGTCGTCCGTCGCCTGTGCGACCTGCAGAAGGTCCTTGCCCGCCTCGGTCGCGGTATAGCCCCGGGCGTGGCGCTGGAACAGTTTCACGCCAAGCTGCTCTTCCAGCGCGTCGATATGGCGGATCACGGTGGCGTGGTGGACGCCCAGCACCTCGGCGGCACCGCTGACCGTGCCCTGGCGGGCCACGTGATAGGCTGTCCGGATTTCGTCCCAGGTGCTGATCGACATCGTGAAGCGCCTCTTGTCCTGCGGGGGCGTTCTGCGATGCGGCGTACCGGATTGCAAGGCGCGGCCCCGTGTCGGAGCATCACATTTTCGCACATCTTCCGTGAAATCGACCGCCCGACTTGCACGTATGCATGGTCGTGACTGGGTCAGACCGCGGCCTTCCGCAGCCTTGCGGGCCGTGTCTCGCGGACCGGGGGCATTCCCAGAAGGGCCAAGAGCCGTTCGGTGTCGCGCCGGCCGTCTTCGTCAAGGCCGAGGGTGGCCCACTCGGCAGCAAGCGCCGCGCGTTCAAGTGTCACCACCTCGCCCAGGCTGCGCACGCGCGGCACGCCAAGTCTGCGCAGGTGGTCGAGCAACCGGTGCGAATGCAGGATCGTCGGGCGCGCGTCGAGCGGCTCCCACGCGTCAAGCAGCGTGACACGGCGCAGGTTGAATTCGGTCGGCAGGACATAGAACCGCAGGTCCGAGGCCCAGAGCAGGTCCTTCAGCGCGACCTGGTCGCGGGTCGCGCCGGCGGCGCGGTATCGTGCGGCCCAGTCGGCGAAGAACCGCGCCATGGCGGGCGAGTTCCGGTAAAGCACGACGCCCGAGTTGAGCTGCGGAAAGGCATAGGGCGTCCGCTCGGCATGGCCTTCCTGCACAAGATCCGACGCCCGGCGCATGTCATGGGCCAGCGCAAGGTCGAACCGCTGCATCAGGTCGAAGAGATCGCCGAACGGCGCCAGGATCAGCGTGTCGCAATCCAGGTAAAGCGTGCGATCGAACCGCGACAGCGGCATGCAGTCGATCTTGGCGCGGGGATGGACGCGCGCAACGGTATGGACGGCGTCGAAGACCTCAAGGCCGGGTGCGTCGGGGCAATCGGTGAAGACATCGACCGGCAGGCCCGGGTTGTGGTGCCTCAGCGTTGCAGCCGATGCCCGCGCAAGATCGAGGTAATCCTGGCCCGTGGCCACGTAGATCGCGCCGTCTGTCATCGTATCCGGTCCCGGACGTGCCTCCCGAAGCGCGAAGGCTAGCACGCGGCGGCGTCTCGGCAATGGGGATTTCGCCTCGCGCTTGACTCGCGGGCGTGTCGGGCCTATTGCGCGCCGGTCAGCCGGAAGCGTCCAGTCTTCCGGTCCCCGCCCAAGCGGGGATCGCCCCCCACCAGCGAGTTTCGCCCGTGGGGGCGTTTGGGCTTTGAGCGGTCCCCGCCTATCTTGGGGGCCAGATCGCCAACCGCGGAAGGAGCGCGCGAGATGTTCGAGAACCTGTCAGAACGCCTCTCTGGCGTCTTCGACCGGCTGACCAAGCAGGGCGCGCTGTCGGACGACGATGTCAGGACCGCCCTGCGCGAGGTGCGGGTGGCGCTTCTGGAGGCCGACGTGTCGCTGCCCGTGGCGCGCGACTTCGTCGCGGCCGTGCAGGCCAAGGCGACCGGGCAGGCGGTGACGAAATCGGTCACGCCGGGCCAGCAGGTCGTCAAGATCGTCCATGACGAACTGGTTCATGTCCTGGCCGGGGATGACGACGATCCGGGCGAACTGAAGGTCGACAACCCGCCCGCGCCGATCCTGATGGTCGGCCTCCAGGGCGGCGGCAAGACGACGACCACCGCGAAGCTGGCCAAGCGGCTGAAAGAGAAGAACGGCAAGCGGGTTCTGATGGCCTCGCTCGACGTGAACCGCCCGGCGGCGATGGAGCAGCTTCAGATCCTTGGGACGCAGATCGGCGTCGATACCCTGCCCATCGTGAAGGGCGAGACGCCGGTGCAGATCGCGAAGCGCGCCAAACAGCAGGCGACGCTGGGCGGCTACGACGTCTACATGCTCGACACCGCCGGCCGGCTGTCGATCGACGAAACCCTGATGGCCGAGGTCGAGGCGGTGCGCGACGTGGCCCGGCCGCGCGAGACGCTTCTGGTCGTCGACGGCCTGACCGGGCAGGACGCGGTCAACACCGCGCAGAACTTCGACGACCGCATCGGCATCTCGGGCGTGATCCTGACGCGGATGGACGGCGACGGGCGCGGCGGCGCGGCCCTGTCGATGCGCGCCGTCACCGGCAAGCCCATCAAGTTCGTCGGCCTTGGCGAGAAGATGGACGCGCTCGAGGAATTCCGCCCACAGCAGATCGCGGGCCGGATCCTTGGCATGGGCGACATCGTGGCCCTGGTCGAGAAGGCGCAGGAAGTGCTCGAGGCCGAACAGGCCGAGCGTATGATGAAGCGCTTCCAGAAGGGTCAGTTCAACATGAACGACCTCAGGGGGCAGCTTGAGCAGATGCTCAAGATGGGTGGCATGGAAGGCATCATGGGGATGATGCCGGGGATGTCGAAGTACAAGGGCCAGATGGATGCGGCCGGCCTCGACGACACCGTCCTGCGCCGGCAGATCGCGCTGATCAACTCGATGACGAAGAAAGAGCGCGCCAATCCGCAACTTCTTCAAGCCAGCCGCAAGAAGCGCATCGCGGCCGGCGCCGGCCTTGAGGTGTCGGAACTCAACAAGCTTCTGAAGATGCACCGTCAGATGGCGGACGCGATGAAGAAGATGGGCCAGATGGGCAAGAAGGGCATGCTGAAGAACCTTGGCGGCCTCTTCGGCGGCAAGGGCGACGCACCGAGCGAGGCCGAGATCGAGGCCGCGCGCAAGCAGGTCGGCGCACTGCCCAAGGGATTTCCCGGCATGGGCGGCGGGATGCAGCTGCCGCCAGGCCTGTCGGGCTTCGGGAAGAAGAAGTGACGGGGGCCCAATCTCATATGGCGGCGCCGACGCCGGCAGACGCGCCTTGGCTTCGGCCGGTGCCCGAGGCGGCGACGCTTCGGGGTGCGCTGGCGCGGGCCGTTCCCGTCATCGAGACCGAGCGGCTGCGCCTGCGCGCCCCGCGGGTCGAGGACTGGCCGGCGCTGGAGGAAAGCTGGACAAGTGCGCGCGCAGTCTATCTTGGCGGTCCCTTCACGCCCGAAGAGGGCTGGAGCGACTTCTGCAGGATGGTGGCGGGCTGGCTCCTGCGCGGCGTCGGCTACTTCACGGTCGAGCGGCGCGAGTCCGGCGAGGTGCTGGGCTTCGTCGGCATCAACCACGACTGGGGCGACGCCGAACTCGAGGAAGGCTGGCAGGTCACCGCCGAGGCCGAGGGCAAGGGCTATGCCACGGAAGCCGCGCGTGCGGTGCGTGACTGGGCCTTCACGACGCTGGGCCTTCGCGGCTTCGTCAGCTACGTCGATCCCGCGAACGCGCGGTCGCAGGCTCTGGCCCGTCGCATCGGCGGCGTCCTCGACCCCGAGGCACCGCTGACCGGCCCCAACGACGACGGACACACCATCGTCTTCCGCCACCGTGCAGAAGGGATCGCCCGATGACAGATCATGCCGCCCGCGCGGCCGAGCTTCTGGCTGGCCATCGCGCCTCGATCGACCGGCTGGACGCGATCCTTGTCTATACGCTGGCCGAGCGCTTCAAGCACACGCAGGCCGTCGGGCGGCTCAAGGCCGAACACGGATTGCCGCCCAGCGACAAGGCGCGCGAGGCGCAGCAGATCGAACGGCTTGAATGGTTGGCCAAGGAGGCCGACCTCGACCCCGAATTCGCCAAGAAGTTCCTGGGTTTCGTCATCCAGGAAGTGATCCGGCACCACCAGAGACACCAGAACCAGACCTGAAATCGGCGGGTCATGCCCGCCCTTGCAACGCCATCCGAAGGAGACACGACAATGGCAATGAAGATCCGACTGGCCCGCGGCGGCTCGAAGAAGCGCCCGCATTACTCGATCGTCGCCGCCGATTCGCGCATGCCGCGCGACGGCCGCTTCATCGAGAAGCTGGGCACCTACAACCCGCTTCTGGCCAAGGACAGCGAAGACCGCGTGAAGATGGATGTCGAGCGGGTGAAATACTGGCTGGGCGAAGGCGCGCAGCCGACCGACCGCATCAGCCGCATGCTGGAAGCGGCCGGCATCGTCGAGAAGAAGCAGCGCGCCAACCTCAAGAAGGCCGAGCCGGGCAAAAAGGCCAAGGACCGCGCCGCCGAGAAGGCCGCGAAGGCTGCCGCCGCTGCCGAAGCCGCGGCCGCCCCGGCCGCAGAGGCTACGCCCGAGGCCACCGAAGAGCAGGCGGCGGAGTGATCCGCCGCGCCCCTGGGCGACATGGCCACCTGATACGGCGATGACCCTGCTTGGCGTTCCCGGACTCGGCACCCTGCGCCGCCTTCTGACGGTCGCGCTTTGCGGCGCGGCTTTCTGGGCCGGTGGCGAGGTTCAGCGTGCCGCCATGATCGACCGCTGTCTCGACGCTGGCGGGGCGGTCGATGCCCGGGGTCTGTGCCGGGGTCTGGCCCGATGACGGCCCGGATTTGCGTGGGGGCCATCGCGGGCGCCTTCGGTGTGAAGGGCGAGGTGCGGCTGAAAAGCTTTTGCGCCGAGCCCGCCGCGATCGTGGACTACGGGACTCTGACCGACGAGGCCGGCACGCGCCGTTTCGACGTCACCCTGACGGGGCAGGTCAAGAACGGGCTCTCGGCCCGGCTTTCTGGCGTGCGCACGAAGGAAGAGGCGGACGCGCTTCGGGGTGTCCGGCTTTATGTCGAACGGGACCGCCTGCCTGACGTGGGCGAGGACGAATTCTACCACGCCGATCTTATTGGGTTGCGCGTCGTCGACACCGGCGGCACCGAAATCGGCACCGTCCGCGCGGTCCTCAACCATGGGGCATCCGATCTTCTCGAGGTGCACGCTCCCGGGAAGAAGGTGACGGTCCTGTTGCCCTTCACCCGCGCCGTGGTGCCGACGGTCGATCTGGCCGGCGGGCGGATCGTCGCCGACCCGCCCGAGGGACTGTTTCCCGAAGACTGACGTCCCCGCGGGAACGCCAGTCTTCGGCCGTGGTTCAGGCCGCGATGCGGTTTGCCTCTTCGGTCTGGCGCGTGAACTGCACCAGACGCCGCGACTGATGAGCGACGGCGGCCTTGCCGGCCTCGTCGAAGGCGCCGGCGGTGGTCGAGAAACCGTAGGGGTTGCCGCCGGCGGCGAACAGCACCTGGTCGGTGTAGCCCGGCGCGACGATCACGGCTCCCCAGTGCATCACGGAGGTGTAAAGGCCAAGAAGCGTGGATTCCTGGCCGCCATGGGTGTTTTGCGCGCTCGTGGTGGCAGTGAAAGTCTTGTTCGCAAGCTTGCCCTTCATCCAGAGCGGCCCGAGCGTGTCGATGAACGCGCGAACCTGGCTCGGGAACGAGCCATAGCGCGTCGGGGCGGACCAGAAGTATCCATCGGACCAGACCATGTCGTCATGGCTGATGACCGGGATGTCGCTGACCTTCTCGGTCTGTGCCTTCCAGGCGTCCTGCCCGGCGACGACCTCGGCCGGCGCCGTTTCGGCGAAGCGGACAAGGCGCACCTCGGCTCCCGCCTCGCGCGCGGCCTCGGCGGCGGCAAGGGCGACCTGGTGGTTGGTGCCGTAGGTGGAATAGAAGGCGACAAGGATCTTGGGGGTGCTCATGTGCGGTACTCCAATCGGGTGGTGGTCAGCGTTGACGAACACCTATGCCGCGCCTCAATTCGTTGAAACACGCATACCCGCTCGCCCCATGTGCGGGAATGCGCAGACTGGGGTGTCTGTTGCCGATGGTCCGGCGGGGTCGTAGAGAGGGGCAGGTCCGAAGGGTGAGCAGATGACGGAAAAACCAGCGGAAAAACCTGTGAAATCCCATGGCCGCCTCGCGATTGGTGCCTCGGCCCGTCCCCGAGAACTGATGACCGACACGCCGGTGATCGCCGGGGCCTGGGAGGCGCGCGTGATCACCCTGTTCCCCGAGGTGTTTCCCGGCGTTCTCGAGGCCTCGCTGACGGGCAAGGCGCTGAAGGACGGGCTGTGGCGTCTGGCGACGTTGGATCTGCGCAGCTTCGGGCTGGGGCGGCATCGCGACGTCGACGATACGCCCGCGGGCGGCGGTGCGGGGATGGTGCTGCGGGCCGACGTGGTGGGGCGCGCGCTCGAGACGGCCGCCGAAGGAACGCCGGACGACCGGACGCGCTGGCCGGTGCTGGCGATGTCGCCCCGGGGGACGCCCTTCACCCAGGCGATGGCGCACCGGCTTGCGGGGGCCGAGGGCGTCACCATACTGTGCGGCCGGTTCGAGGGGATCGACCAGCGGGCGCTCGACCATTTCGGCGTCGAAGAGGTGTCGATCGGCGATTTCGTCCTGACCGGCGGCGAGATCGCCGCGCAGGCGGTGATCGACGCGTCGGTGCGGCTGCGGCCCGGTGTGCTGGGCAACGCGGCGTCGACCGAAGAGGAAAGCTTCTCGCGGGGGCTTCTCGAGCATCCGCAGTTCACCCGCCCGGCGGTCTGGGAAGGCCGCGCGATCCCCGAGGTGCTGACCTCGGGCAATCACGGCGCCGTGGCGCGCTGGCGGCAGGAGCAGGCCGAGGCGCTGACGCGCGCGCGGCGGCCGGACCTCTGGCACGACTGGGTGGCGGCGCGCGAAGGCGGCAAGGGGTAGGGGGCACTGCGCCCACGCCCCGCCTGCGCGGGGCAGGGCCAAGGACACTTGCAGATCGAAGGGGATGCAGCCGCGCGTCAGGCGGCGCCGGAACGGGCGCGGGTGATTTCCAGGAAGACGTCCTGCAGGTCGGGCTCTTCCGTCGCCACGTCCCGCAGGCGGATGCCGGCGGCGCGCACCGCGGCCAGAATATCTTCCGGCGAGGTGCGGCTGCGCCGATAGGCGATGGCGATCGATCCGTCGGGGCGACGGGACGCGGTGCAGCCTTCGGGCAGGGGAAAGTCGGCCGGGGCCGGGTCTTCGCCGTGGACGACAAGGGTCTTGGCGTCCATCCGCCCCAGAAGGGCAGCGGTCCGGTCACGGGCGACGACCTGGCCGTGATTGATGATCGCGACCTCGTCGCACATGTCCTCGGCTTCCTCGAGGTAGTGCGTGGTCAGGATCACCGTCATGCCTTCGGCATTGAGCTTGCGCACATTGCGCCACAGCATCTGGCGCAGCTCGATGTCGACGCCGGCCGTCGGCTCGTCGAGGACAAGGATCGGCGGACGGTGGACCAGCGCCTTGCCCAGAAGCAGACGCCGACGCATCCCGCCCGACAGGGTGCGGGCATAGGCCTCGGCCTTGTCCTCGAGCCCGATCATGCGCAGGATCTCGTCGGTGCGGCGGCGCGACTTCGGCACACCGTAAAGCCCGGCCTGCACCTCGAGCGCGGCGCGCGGGGTGAAGAAGGGGTCGATGTTGAGCTCCTGCGGCATCACCCCGATCGAGGCGCGGGACTGGCGCGGGTTCACATCCTGGTCGAAGCCCCAGATGCGCACGCTGCCCGAGGTCTTCAGCACCAGACCGGCAAGGATGTTGATCAGCGTCGACTTGCCAGCCCCGTTCGGCCCCAGAAGGCCGAAGATCGACCCTTGGGGAATGGCGAGGTCGATGCCTTTCAGCGCCTCCTTGGGCGGTTCGCCCGCCGAGGCCGCATAGGTCTTGCGCAGGCCCGTGATCTCGATCGCGTTTTCGGTCATGGCCTGTCCGCGTGCTCTTGTTCCCGTCAGGCGCTTCGCTATCATGCCCGGACCAGCCTTTCCACAGACGAGGATGCAAGGTGCCCCCGACGCCAATCGACGCCCCGGAAACCGAGATCGTAAGCCAGTGGCGCGTCGCCTGCGACGGCGGGGAAGGCGCGCTTGGGCATCCGCGCGTGTGGTTGTCGATCCCCCATGACAAGGGCTGGGTCGAGTGCGGCTATTGCGACAAGCGCTTCGTGCACGAGGATTTCGCGGACAAGCCAAAGTAGACCGCGCTGTCGCGGCCGCCGACCAAAGTCCCCTTCCGGTTTCACAGAATGGCCACAAACGCCGTGCATGGGGCGTGGTTGCAGTGTGGAGGCCGGAATGTTCGAAGACGCGCGACACAATCTGTTCGGCACGTGGGGTTTCTGGAGTGTCCTGGTGGGCGGACTTGCGGTGATGCTGGTCTTTCTCCAGATTGCCGGGCCGTCGCTCGAACCGCAGCCGTCGATCGGAAACCAGATCGGAGAGATTGCCGGGGACATCGCCCGCAGCGCCTGGGAATCCTTCCGTGGGGAATATTTTCCTGAACCTGAGCCTGCCGCGCAGTCGAAGTGGATCGCGGTTGGGCTTCTGGCACCGCTCATGGGTGTCGTCGCCATCGTCCTTTCCCTGATTTCCGCCGTTCGCCGCGAGAACTGGCATTATCCCTTCTACGGGGCCGGGCTTGGGGGCGCTGCCATCGTCTTTTACTTCTTCTGGTGGGTGGCGGCCCTGATCGCCGGGGCGATGATGATCGTCGCGATCGTCGAAAACCTCGGTTCGATCTTCGATGGCGGTCTCTTCGGCGGATAGGCGTCTGGACTTCGCGGCTTCGCTGTCCCATGCCTGTGGGGCACCGAGAGGAGTCCAACATGGCATTCGGCAAGGGACATCACCTTCAGCTGATCGACGGCTCGGCCTTCATCTTCCGGGCGTTCCACGCGTTGCCGCCGCTGACGCGAAAATCCGACGGGCTGCCGGTCGGCGCGGTATCGGGTTTCGTGAACATGCTGTGGAAGCAGGTCGAAGAGGCGAAGGGGGCGGATGCGCCAACCCACGTGGCGGTGGTATTCGACAAGGGCTCGCACACGTTCCGCAACGACATGTACGATCTTTACAAGGCCAACCGCGAGGCGATGCCCGAGGACCTGCGCCCGCAGATCCCCCTCACGCGTGAGGCGACGCGGGCCTTCAACATCGCCTGCCTCGAGCAGGAGGGGTTCGAGGCCGATGACATCATCGCGACACTGTCCTGCAAGGCGCGCGACGCCGGCGGGCGGGTGACGATCATCAGCTCGGACAAGGATCTGATGCAATTGGTGGGCGACGGCATCGAGATGTTCGATGCCATGAAGAACAAGCGCATCGGCGTCGACGAGGTGGCCGAGAAGTTCGGCGTCGGTCCCGACCGGGTCGTCGACGTGCAGGCGCTGGCCGGGGATTCGGTCGACAACGTGCCCGGTGCGCCGGGCATCGGGATCAAGACCGCCGCCCTTCTGATCAACGAGTTCGGATCGCTCGAAGACCTGCTGGCCCGGGCCGAAGAGGTGCCGCAGCCCAAGCGCCGGCAGGTGCTGATCGACCACGCCGACCAGATCCGCCTGTCGAAGGAGCTTGTGAAACTCGATTGCGACATGGATCTCGACTACGACCTCGACAGTCTTGAGGTGAAGGAACCCGATCCGGAGGCGTTGCTGGGCTTTCTGGCGTCGATGGAATTCCGCACCATCTCCAAGCGGGTGGCCGAGAAGCTGGGGGTCGAGGCACCGGTGATCGCCGAGGCGCCGCTCGAGACGGTGTCGGAAGACGCGCCGGCCGACACCCTTCCGTTCGATGTCGACGCCTACGAACGGGTGACGGACGCCGAAGCGTTGCGGCGCTGGATCGCGCTGGCCCATGGGCGGGGATACGTGGCCGTCGACACCGAGACGACCGGCCTGAACGAGATGACGGCGGATCTTGTCGGCATCTCGCTTTCCGTCGAGCCGGGGCAGGCGTGCTACATCCCGCTGGCGCATAAAGCCGGGGCGGCCGACGATCTGTTCGGGTCCGACGCCCTGGCCCAAGACCAGATGCCGATGGATGCTGCGCTGACCCTTCTCAAGCCGATGCTCGAGGACCCGGCCGTCCTGAAGATCGGCCAGAACATGAAATACGATGCCAAGATCTTCGCGCGCTATGGCATCGCGGTGGCGCCGATCGACGACACGATGCTGATGTCCTACGCCATGTTCTCGGGCCTGCACACGCATGGCATGGACCTGCTGAGCGAGCGCTATCTCGAACACACGCCGATCCCCATCAAGTCGCTTCTGGGGACGGGCAAGGCGCAGGTGACCTTCGACCGGGTGCCGATCGACGAGGCGGTGAAATACGCAGCCGAGGATGCCGACGTCACCATCCGGCTTTGGCAGGCGCTGAAGCCCCGGCTGCACCGCGAGCAGGTGACGACCGTCTACGAGACGCTCGAACGTCCGATGGTCGCCGTGCTGGCCGAGATGGAAATGGCCGGCGTCAAGGTCGACCGCGACACGCTTTCGCGGATGTCGAACGCGTTTGCCCAGAAGATGGCCCAGCTCGAGGACGAGATCCAGACGCTGGCGGGCCAGACTTTCAACGTCGGCAGCCCTGCCCAGGTGGGCGAGATTCTGTTCGAGAAGATGGGCCTGCCCGGCGGCGAGAAGGGCAAGACGGGCAAGTACTCGACCCCGGCCGATGTCCTCGAGGATCTGGCGACCGAACACGAGCTGCCCGGCCGCATCCTTGACTGGCGTCAGCTTCAGAAGCTCAAGTCGACCTATACCGACGCGCTGCAGGACCATGTGAACCGCGACACCGGGCGGGTGCATACCTCTTACGTGATCTCGGGGGCGGCGACGGGGCGGCTAGCCTCGACGGACCCGAACCTCCAGAACATCCCGATCCGCACCGACGAGGGCCGCCGCATCCGCGAGGCCTTCGTGGCGCCCGAGGGCCGGGTGCTGGTCAGCCTGGACTACAGCCAGATCGAACTGCGCATCCTGGCCCATGTCGCCGGGATCGACGCGTTGAAGCAGGCCTTCCGCGAAGGGCAGGACATCCACGCGGCGACCGCATCCGAGATGTTCAACGTGCCCCTCGACCAGATGACGCCCGAGGTGCGGCGTCAGGCGAAGGCGATCAACTTCGGCGTGATCTACGGGATCTCGGGCTTCGGCCTGGCGCGCAACCTGCGCATCCCGCGCGACGAGGCGCAGGGCTTCATCGACCGTTACTTCGAACGCTTCCCCGGCATCCGCGCCTACATGGACGCCACCGTTGCCTTCGCGAAGGAGAACGGACATGTCCGCACGCTTTTCGGGCGCAAGATCCACACGCCCGAGATCAACGCCAAGGGTCCCCACGCGGGTTTCGCCCGGCGCGCCGCGATCAACGCTCCGATCCAGGGCACGGCGGCCGACATCATCCGCCGCGCGATGATCCGCATGCCCGCGGCGATCGACGGGCTTCCCGCGAAGATGCTGCTTCAGGTGCACGACGAACTTCTGTTCGAAGTCGACAACGCCGCCGCCGACGACCTGATCGGCATCGCGCGCGACGTGATGGAAGGGGCGGCCGCCCCGGCCGTGCACCTTGACGTGCCGCTCGTGGTCGATGCGGGCAAGGGCGCCAACTGGGCCGAGGCGCACTGAGATGGAAGCCGGCGCGCCGCTGTCGTCCTATGACGACCTGCGCGCGTTCGCGCTGTCGCTCGGCCTGCCAGAGGTCGAGGACGGAACCGCCTGGGGTCATCCCTGCCTGCGCGCGCATGGCAAGATGTGGGTCTGGTGGTCGCCCTATGCGGATGCGGCGGTCTTCAAGGCGGGCAAGGACGAGCGCGAGATGCTGATCGCGGCGGACCCCGAGACCTTCTTCCTGCACCCGCACTATGCGCCGTACACCCTCGTGCTTGTCCGGGGCGGTCGGATCGACCGTGGCTGGGCGTGGGCACGCCTCATCGCGCAGTGGCGCGACGCCGCGCCGAAGCGCTGGCTCAAGGCGTGGGACGCGGCGAAGGAAGACCCATGATGGCGCGGGCCGCCGAAGGCGCGCCCAGGATCGAGGTTCGCTCGCGCGCCGAGCTTCGCGACTGGCTTGCCGGCAACCATGGTTTGGGCGATTCGGTCTGGCTCGTTACCTTCAAGAAGCACATGCCAGACTATCTGCCGTACGGCGACCTGATCGAGGAGCTGCTGTGTTGGGGCTGGATCGACAGCCAGACCCGCGGCGTCGACGCGGACCGGACCAGCGTGCTGATCGCGCCGCGGAACCCGAAGTCGGCCTGGTCGGCTGTCAACAAGGCAAAGGTCGAGGCCGCCCGCGCCTCGGGCGCGATGACCGAGGCGGGCGAACGCCTGGTTCGCATAGCGCAGGAGAACGGCATGTGGACGTTTCTTGACGATGTCGACCGGCTGGAGGTGCCCGATGACCTTGCGGCGGCGCTGGGTGACCTGCGCGCGGCCTGGGACGCCTATCCCAGGTCGGTCCGGCGTGGGACGCTGGAATGGATCAAGACGGCGAAGGCCGACCAGACGCGGGCGACACGGATTGCGGGCGTCGTGACGTCCCTGCACGCCGGTCTGCGCCCACCGCCCTTTCGGCGCTGAGACGCGGTCCGATCAGATCCTGCCCTTCAGCGCCTGCTCCATATCGAAGATCGTGGCGCTGATCGGGGCGGTGCTGACGCGGATCAGGCCGTCGTTGGTTCGCTGGGTGTCGACGATCGTCAGCATCACGACGAACAGGATCGAGGCAAGAACGAAACTGCGCCAGTTCAGTGTCCGACCCTCATGCCCGGCTTGGTTGCCGATCAGGTAAAGCGACACAAGGGCCGCCACCAGCATCATGGTCTGCGCCACTTCCGACACCGGGATCGCCAGCGTCTCCACGCGGTAGAGATGCGCGTCGAGCGCATCGTTGACCGCGCCGGCGACGAAGGCCTGCAATGGCGCCGGCAGGGGGTCGGCGGTGGCCGAAAGCGTCAGCGGCCAGATCTTTTCCTGTTCGCGCAGACTATTGTCGAGAAAGGCGCGCACAGAGGCCATGTCGTTCAGCGGCTCCGGCGGGGCGACCCTGGTCCTGGCATAGTCGAGAAGCGCCGTCTGAAGGTTGGTTCGCCCGGGGTCCGGAAGATAGTCGGCGCGGAGGAAGGCGGTGCCAAGCGCGGCGGCCTCGTTCGTGATGGCCGATTTGGTTGCCTGGCTCGTGCTGAGCGCGTTCCCGAAGCTGAAGGCGAGGAGCAGCCCGAGAAGGGCAAGGATCGCCCCCACCTCGACGTCGTTGCCCGGGGCGTCATCGATGCGCCCCACCGCCGCGCGCCGCCGACGTGCTGCGGACCCGACCTTGTGGCCGACGATCACCGCCGAGGGCAGCAGGACAACCAGCACGATCGTGACCCAGTAAAGTCGCATGAAAGGCAGGGTGATATTGGTGAAAAGCGCCGCCGATGTCGTCGTATCCATCCCCGCCTCCCCGGACCGCATCCCAACTGACTGCCGAAACTCCTACATAGTCGCGGCGACGACGCCAGCGAAGAAATCGGCGCCGATGCTGCAGCGCCGCAGCGGACACGCGAAGGCGGGATGCATTGGCAAATCATGGGGCGCGCCTTAGGACAACGCCATGGCCCACGACCATGCCCATGTTCATCGACCCGATCCCGCTGTCGGCGACCGCAGGGTGCTTTGGGCCGTGATCATCAATCTTGCGCTGACCGTCGTGCAGGTGGTGGCCGGGATCGCGTCAGGATCGCTCGCGCTGATCGCGGACGCGGTCCACAACCTGGCCGATGCCATGTCGCTGGTAATCGCCTTCGCGGCGCGGAAGGTGGCGCGGCGGCCGTCGGATGGCGACATGACCTTCGGTTACGGCCGGGTCGAGGTGGTGGCGGCGCTGGTCAACTATACTACGCTGATCGTGATTGCCCTTTACCTTGCGTCCGAGGCGGTGATGCGCTTCGCCGATCCGCCGGGGGTCGAGGGATGGATCGTCGTTGCGGTCGCGGGGGTCGCGCTGCTGATCGACGCGGCGACCGCCCTGCTGACCTGGCGGTTGTCGAAGGACAGCGTGAACATCCGCGCCGCCTTCCTGCACAACCTGACCGACGCGCTGGGATCGCTGGCGGTCATCGTGGCGGGGTCGTTGATCCTTCTTTACGACTGGCGCCTGATCGATCCGATCGTGACGCTGGGCATCGCCGGGTACATCCTGTGGCTTTCGGTCGCCGGCATCGTGCCGGTCGCGCGCATTCTGATGCAGGCAAGTCCCGATGGCGTCGAGACCGACGCCGTCTGCGCCGCGATCGAGGCGGTTCCCGGGGTGCGGTCGGTGCATCACCTGCATCTGTGGCAAATGGACGAACGCACCGCCTCGCTCGAGGCGCATGTCGTCCTCGACGGAGGCGGAATGGGCGACGCCGCGCGGGTGAAGGACCACATCCGCGCGCGTCTTCAAAAGAGCTTCGGCATTTCTCACGCCACGCTCGAGACCGAATTGCCCGACCAAGGCTGCCCCGACACGCAGCGCATCGGGCACGCGGACGCCTGACGCCTGCCGGCCTACGGCTTTGCGGTGATCCGCGCGATCAGCCGCGTCACGATCGGGCGGAAGATCACGAGTGTCGGAAAGGCCACGGCCCAGGCAAGGGCCCAGGCACCCATCCAGGCCCCCCCGAAGCCCGGTCCTGTTCCAAGCGCCCGGGCCGTTGCGATGCCGGTGACAAGGAAGGACATGATGCCCGAAAGGATCAGGGCGATGGCGATCGGGGCAAGACGGGCGGGAATCATTCGGGGTGGTCCTCGTAAACGGTCGATGATCGCTCTATCGGGAAAAATGCGCCACCGGACCAGAGGCCGAACCAGCCCTTCCTGTCGCAGCCAATCTCGACAAGGCGGTAGAAACTCTTGCGGTCGATCAGGGCCTCGAGGTTCGCGCGCACAAGGACATAGGGTGCCGGTTCACCCGTGATCGGGTCGTGGGCGACGCGGATCGGGGCGTCCGGCCCCGCCGTCGTGCGGTCGCCGGTGTTGGTCGTGAAGGTCAGGGTCTGGCCCGGTCCGGTTCCCGCAACTTCGAAATCGACGGCGACGAAGGGCGCGTCGTCGACCCTGATGCCGACCTTCTCGACCGGAGTGACAAGGAAATAGTCGTCACCGTCCCGTCGCAGAATGGTCGAGAATAGCCGAACAAGCTCTTTCCGCCCGATCGGCGTGCCAAGATAGAACCATGTGCCGTCCCGCGCGATGCGCATGTCGATGTCGCCGCAGAAGGGCGGGTTCCACAGGTGCACCGGCGGCAATCCGCCCTTGGATGCGGCAGATGCGCTTGCGGCGAGGGTCTCGGCTGAAGGTTTCACGATCATTTGTGCGCTTTTCGATTTTGCCATTTGGCGCGTCCGGCATAGTTCGGTCTAGTATCGCACCAAAGATACCGCTTGATGAGGATTTGTCATGACCCAGCCGAACGACCTTGTGACCGAGATCGAGGTGCTGGGCGGCAAGCTTGCCGAAGCGAAGGCCAGCATCACCCGTCGCTTCATCGGGCAGGAAAGGGTCGTGGACCTTGTGCTGTCGGCCATCCTGTGCGGCGGGCACGGTCTTCTCATCGGCCTTCCGGGCCTTGGCAAGACCCGGCTGGTCGACACCCTGTCGACCGTTCTCGGGCTGGATGGGGCGCGCGTGCAGTTCACGCCCGACCTGATGCCCGCGGACATTCTCGGGTCCGAGGTGCTTGAGACCGCGGCCGACGGCAGCCGGTCGTTCCGCTTCATCGAGGGGCCGGTCTTCTGCCAGCTTCTGCTGGCCGACGAGATCAACCGCGCCAGCCCCCGCACCCAGTCCGCGCTTCTGCAGGCGATGCAGGAGAAGTCCGTAACGATCGCCGGCAAGGCCCATCCGCTCGACAAGCCGTTCCACGTTCTGGCCACGCAGAACCCGATCGAGCAGGAGGGCACCTATCCCCTGCCCGAGGCGCAGCTTGACCGGTTCCTCGTGCAGATCGACGTGCCCTATCCCGACCGAGCGACCGAGCGCGAGATCCTGCTGGCCACGACCGGCGTCGACGAGGCCGAGGCGGTCAACGTCTTCACCGCGGCGGAACTGATCGCCGCGCAGACGCTAGTGCGGCGGATGCCCGTGGGCGAGGCCGTGGTCGAGATGATCCTTGATCTTGTGCGCGCCTGCCGTCCCGGCGACGCGGCCGCGCCGGCCATCGTGAACGATGCCGTAGGCTGGGGCCCGGGTCCGCGCGCGGCGCAGGCGATGATGCTGACGGTTCGCGCCCGGGCGCTTCTGGACGGCCGTCTGGTGCCATCGGTCGACGATGTCGCGGCGATGGCGACGCCGGTCCTCAGCCACCGCATGGCGCTGACCTTCGCAGCGCGGGCGCGCGGCGTGGCGCTTGCCGACGTCATCGCCGAGGTGACCGACCGAACGACGCGGATCGAGGCCGCGGCGTGAGCGCATCCCTCTCGCTTCGGTCGGCGGCGGAAACCCTTGCCGCGCCGCTTCCGCCACTTCTGGCTGCGGCCGAGCATCTGGCCGCGAACGTGATTCTTGGCGCCCATGGCCGGCGCCGATCGGGGCTGGGCGACGAGTTCTGGCAGTACCGCCCGCTTCACGCCGGTGACGAGGTGCGAACGATCGACTGGCGCCGCTCGGCCCGGTCGGACGCACTGTTCGTGCGCGAGAAGGAATGGCAGGCCGCGCAAAGCGTGGCGATGTGGGTCGACCGTGCGCAGTCGATGGGGTTCACCTCCTCAAAGGCGCTGCCGCCCAAGGGTGAACGCGGGGCGACACTTGCGCTGGCTCTGTCGGTGCTTCTGATCCGCGGTGGTGAACGGGTGGGTCTGTCCAACCTCTCCACCCCCCCGCGCACAGGGCAGCTGCAGCTTCTGCGGCTGGCCGACGCCCTGAGCCGCGAGGGTGACGAGGATTTCGGCGCGCCTGAAGTGCGCGGAATGGTCTCGCAGTCGCGGGCGGTCTTCGTGTCGGATTTCCTGGGCGACGTCTCGGCGGTCGAAGCCGCATTGACGACCGCCGCCGACAAGGGCGTGAAGGGGGCGATCCTGCAGGTGCTCGACCCGCAGGAAGAGGCGTTCCCCTTCGACGGGCGAACGATCTTCGAATCGATGGGCGGCGGACTGCGCCACGAGACGCTGAAGGCGGGCGATCTGCGCGACCGCTATCTCGAACGGCTGGCCGCGCGCAAGGCGGCCCTGGCCGACCTCGCCCGGATCACCGGCTGGCAATACCACTGCCACCACACCGATGCCCCGGCGACGTCGGCGCTGTTGTGGCTTTACGGCGCGATGGAGCGGGATCACTGATGTTCACCCTGGGCGGCATAGGCTTTACCGCGCCCTGGCTGCTTCTGGGCCTCGTCGCGCTGCCGATCCTTTGGCTTTTGCTGCGCGTCGTGCCGCCGGCACCGATCCGGCGGCGGTTCCCGGGGGTCGCCCTGCTTCTGGGACTGAAGGACGACGAGAACGAAAGCGACAAGACCCCGTGGTGGCTGCTCCTGCTGCGCACGCTGGCGATCGCCGCGCTGATCCTTGGCTTTGCGGGACCCGTCCTGAACCCCCAGTCGGAACGCGCAGGGACCGGTCCGCTTCTGGTGGTCATCGACGGCACCTGGGCCGATGCCCGTGACTGGCCGCGCCGGATCGAACGGCTTGACGATCTTCTGGCCGAGGCAAGCCGGGCGGGGCGCACCGCGGCCGTGGTGACCCTGACCGACCTGCCGGCCGACGGGGTCAGCTTTCAGGCCGCCGAGACCGTGCGCCAGCGCCTGCCAAGTCTTGCCCCCGCAGCCTGGACGCCCGAGTCCGACGGCGTCGTGGCATGGGCGGAGGCGCTTTCGGACGGCGTGCTCCCCGGTGGGGCCGAGGTCTTCTGGATGTCGGACGGGCTGGAACAGCCCTGGCGGCCCGATCTGCTTGCCGCTTTCGAACGTCTGGGTCCTGTGACGGTCTTCGAATCGCCGCGCCCCGTGGTCGCCCTGCGGCCCCCGGTTTTCGCAGACGGGGTCGTGACCCTGACGGCGATCCGGGCCGACACCGCCGGCGCGGCCGAGATCATCGTGAACGCCCACGGGCTTGATCCCGCGGGAACCCCGCGCACGCTGGCTTCGGCGCCGGTCAGCTTCGCGCCCGGGTCCGCCGAGGCGTTGGTCGAACTGTCGTTGCCGCCCGAGCTTCGCAACCGGGTCACACGCTTCGAAATCGACGGGCTTCGGTCGGCCGGGGCGGTATCGCTGACCGACGATTCGCTGCGGCGGCGCGAGGTGGCGCTGGTCGCCGGCATCGACGACCGCGAGGGCCTGCAGCTTCTGTCGCCGACGCATTACCTCGAGCAGGCGCTGGAACCCACGGCCGACCTGATCCAGGGCTCGCTCGAGGACATCCTTCTGGCGAACCCGGACGCCATCATCCTGGCCGACGTCGCGGTCCTGACCGAGGCCGAATCCGAAGGCCTGCTTGCCTGGGTCGAGGGCGGTGGATTGTTGGTGCGCTTCGCCGGGCCTCGGCTTGCCGCAAGCGATGTGAGCCGTGATGTCGAAGACCCGCTGATGCCTGTGCGGCTGCGCGCGGGCGGGCGCAGCGTCGGCGGCGCGATGAGCTGGGGCGAGCCGAAGACCCTTCGCCCCTTCGGGCCCGAGTCGCCCTTCTTCGGGCTGCCGGTGCCGGAAGAGGTCAGCGTCTCGGCGCAGGTCATGGCGCAGCCCGACCCGACGCTGGCCGAGCGTGTCATCGCGGCACTCAGCGACGGCACGCCCCTTGTGACGCGCAAGCGGGAAGGGGCAGGGCAGGTGGTTCTTTTCCACGTGACCGCCAATGCCGAGTGGTCGACGTTGCCGCTGTCGGTGCTTTTCGTCGAGATGCTGGACCGGCTTGCCATTTCCACCCGTCCGGCCGACCCCACGGCCGAAGATCTGGCCGGCACGACCTGGGTCGCCGACGAAGTTCTCGATGCCTTCGGAGAGGTCGACGAGGCCGGCACGATGGCGGGCGTTCCGGGCGAGGTGTTGGCCGAGGGGCGGATCGGCCGTGACCTGCCGCCGGGGCTTTACGCCGGCGAGGATCGTCGTATCGCGCTGAACGTGATCGACGCCGCGACCGAGATCTCGGCCACGGCCTGGCCTGACCGGATCGCGGTCGAGGGGCTGGCCGTCGTGCCCGAGCGGGCGCTGAAGGGTCTTCTGCTGTCGCTGGCGATGGTGGCGCTTCTGATCGACATTTTGGCTTCACTCTGGCTTGCGGGACGGCTGACGGGACCGCGGGCCTCCAGCGGCCGCGCGGGTCTGGCGGTGCTGGTCCTTGCGGCGCTGATCCTGCCCGGTGAAGGCCGTGCCCAGGACAGCGCCTCCGACCAGTTCGCCATCGAGGCCACGTCGAACGCCGTGCTGGCCCACGTCGTCACCGGAAACGCCCAGGTCGATGCGATCGCAGAAGCCGGTCTGCGCGGCCTGTCCGACGTGCTATACCGGCGCACTTCGATCGAACCCGCCGCGCCAATGGCGGTGAACCTTGAAACCGACGAGCTGTCGTTCTTCCCCCTGCTTTACTGGCCGGTCACGCCCGACCAGCCGACCCCGTCCGCCGAAGCCTATCAGCGGCTGAACCGGTATCTGCGGACCGGCGGCATGATTTTGTTCGATACGCGCGACGCAGATGTCGCGGGGTTCGGCGGCGCGACCGAAAACGGACGCAAGCTGCAACAGCTGGCCGCGCCGCTTGATATCCCGCCGCTCGAGCCGATCCCCGCCGACCATGTGCTGACACGGACCTTCTATCTTCTTCAGGACTTCCCGGGGCGCTTCACAAGCCGCGACGTCTGGGTCGAAGCCGCGCCCGCCGATGCCGAACTGGTCGACGGAATGCCGTTCCGCAACCTCAACGACAACGTGACGCCGGTGGTGATCGGCGGCAACGACTGGGCTGCGGCCTGGGCGACGGACGAGGCCGGCAACCGGCAGTATCCGGTGGGGCGCGGCTATGCCGGCGAGCGCCAGCGAGAGATCGCCTATCGCTTCGGCGTGAACCTTGTGATGCATGTGCTGACCGGCAACTACAAGTCCGACCAGGTCCATGTGCCGGCGCTTCTTGACCGGCTGGGACAATAGGGATGAACACCACAGTCATCTTCGACCCGCTGGTGCCGGTGATGGCGCTGTGGATCGCTGCGGCGGTCGCGCTGGTGCTGTTGACGGTTGCGGTCTGGCGGGGGCTTTCGGGCTGGTGGCTGCGGGCGCTGTCGCTTGCCGTTCTTGTGGCCGGCCTTGCCAACCCGTCGCTTCAGGTCGAGGACCGCAGCCCACTGACCGACATCGTGATTCTTGTCGTCGACGAAAGCGCCAGCCAGCGCATCGCGGACCGACCCGATCAGGTGGCCGAGGCGCAGGCCGCCCTCGAGGCCGAGATCGCGGCCCTTCCCAACACGGAATTGCGCGTGGTGAGCGTCGGTGATGGCGAGGGCGACAGCGGCACGCTTCTGATGCGCCGTCTTGCCGAGGCCATGGCGGATGAGCCGCGCGGCCGGCTTGCCGGGGCGATCCTGCTGACGGATGGCCGGCTTCACGACATCGAGCATCTGCCGGACCTACCCGCGCCGCTTCACGCCCTGCTGACCGGCCGCGACGAGGACTGGGACCGCCGGCTGATCGTGCGCAACGCGCCGGCCTTCGCGATCTTGGGCGAGCCGGTGACCCTGACGCTGGAGGTCGAGGATCAGGGGACCGTGCCGCGCGACCTTGCCGATCTGGCCGAGCTTCAGATTTCGGTCGACGGGGACGAGCCGCTGACCTTCACCGTTCCGGTGGGCCAGGAGCTTGAGTTACCGGTGACGCTGCCGCACGGCGGCCTGAACGTGATCCAGTTCTCGATCCCTGCGTCCGAGGGCGAACTGACCGATCGCAACAACAGCGCCGTCGTCCAGATCAACGGCGTGCGCGACCGGCTGCGGGTACTTCTGGTGTCGGGCGAGCCCCATGCCGGCGAGCGGACCTGGCGCAATCTCCTGAAGTCCGACGCCTCGGTCGATCTTGTCCACTTCACGATCCTGCGCCCGCCCGAAAAACAGGATGGCGTGCCGGTGGCCGAGCTGTCGCTCATCGCCTTCCCGACGCGCGAGTTGTTCCTCGAGAAGATCGAGGAATTCGACCTGATCATCTTCGACCGCTACAAGCGGCGCGGCATCCTTCCGGCCGTCTATCTCGACAACGTGCGCCGCTACGTCGAGGACGGAGGCGCGCTGCTGATCGCGGCGGGGCCGGACTTCGCCGGAGCGGATTCGCTTTATCGCTCGCCGCTGTCCGACGTCATCCCTGGACGGCCGACCGGCCGGGTGATCGACGCGCCCTTCGTGCCGGAGATCACCGACATCGGCGCGCGGCACCCCGTGACCGAGGACCTGCAGGCGCATTCGCCCGAAACCGGGATCGAGGGTCAGATCTGGGGGCGCTGGATGCGAACCATCGACGTCGAGACGACGGGCGGCAATGTTGTGATGAGCGGGATCGACGACCGGCCGCTTCTGATCCTCGACCGCGTGGGCGAGGGGCGGGTGGCGCTGATGGCGTCGGACCATGCCTGGCTCTGGTCGCGCGGCTATGAAGGCGGGGGGCCACAGCTTGAACTGCTGCGGCGGCTGGCGCACTGGATGATGAAGGAACCCGAGCTCGAGGAAGAGGCCCTGACGGCCTCGGCCGAGGGGCAGAGGATGACCATCCTGCGCCGGACCCTGGGCGATGCCGTGGGGCCCGTCGAAATCACGGGGCCGGATGGCGTCACCGTCACTGTGGACCTTGTCGAAGAGGCGCCGGGGCGCTTCACGGCGACCTACGAGGGGCCCGAGATCGGGCTCTACCGTCTGCGTGAAGGCGACCGCGAGACGGTGATGGCCCTTGGTCCGGCCGCCCCGCGCGAGTTCGAGCAGACGATCGCCACGGGCGAGATCCTGCAGGCAGCCGTGCGCGACAGCCGGGGCGGGATCCTGCGACTTGAAGAGGGCGTACCCGATGTGCGCGCCGTGCGCGAAGGCCGACCTGCGGCGGGACGTGGCTGGATCGGGATCACCCCGCGCGAGGCCTATGTGACCACCGATGTCACCGTGACGCCGATCCTGCCGGCGTGGCTTTTCCTTCTGGTTGCCGCGCTACTGGCCGTGGGGGCCTGGGTGTGGGAAGGTCGTCTGGGACGGCGGGGCACGGTCTGACGCGCCCGGTCGTTACGAAGGAGCCCGTGATGACCATCACCATCACCTCGGTCGACCGTGTCGTCGACCCGGACGAACTTTCCGACATCCTGCGCGACTATCTGGGGCCGGTCGTCGAGGCCTTTCGTCAGGAAGCCGGACTGGATCTCGAGGTCGCCCCCGTGGTCCGGGCGACGATGGACAATCTTGGCGCCTACCTGCCGCCGGACGGCCGCCTGTTTCTGGCGCGCGATGCCGGCGACAGGTTGGTCGGGACGATCTTTCTCAAGCGCATCCGTCCCGACGCGGCCGAGATCAAGCGGCTTTTCGTCCGCCCCGAGGCGCGCGGCACGGGGCTTGGACGGCGCCTGAGCGAGGCCGCGATCGCCGAAGCCCGCGCCATGGGCATGAGGTCGGTCCTGATCGACACAAGCCTGTGGCAGACGGCGGCCCAGGCGCTTTACAGCTCGATGGGGTTTCGCGATGTCCCACGATATCCGGAATCCGAGAACGACATCTCGATGGACCCCTGGCTTGTCTATATGGAATTGATGCTCGGCACGGGGTCGCAGGGGACGGCTACGGAAAGTTGAGGATTGTGCGGTCGGCGAATTGGTAATAAGTTCTTACCAATCCTAGGGAGGATCACCATGGAGATGCCCACCCCCAATCCTGCGATCCTGTCTCGCAAGGATCGGATCGTCGCACGGCTCCAGGCCGTCCTGCCTCGGGACGCGGTCATCCATGACGAGGCGGAAACCCGCGCCTATGAATGCGACGCCCTGACCGCCTATCGCTGTCCGCCGTTGTGCGCCGTTCTGCCCGCTTCGACCGACGAGGTCGCGGCGGTCCTGCGCGTTTGCCACGAGGAAGGCGTGCCGGTGGTGCCGCGCGGGTCCGGCACCTCGCTGGCCGGCGGCGCGCTTCCCACTGCCGACAGCGTGATCCTAGGCGTGGCGCGTCTGAACGACGTGCTCGAGGTCGATTACGACAACCGCTTCATTCGGGTGCAGTCGGGCCGCACGAACCTCAGCGTCACCGGCGCCGTCGAGGAAGACGGTTTCTTCTACGCCCCCGATCCGTCCAGCCAGCTGGCCTGCGCCATTGCGGGCAACATCGCGATGAACTCGGGCGGGGCGCATTGCCTGAAGTATGGCGTGACGACGAACAACCTTCTTGGCGTGCGCATGGTGTTGATGGACGGCACCGTGGTCGATATCGGTGGCGCGCATCTGGACGCCCCCGGCCTTGACCTTCTGGGCGTGATCTGCGGATCGGAGGGGCAGCTTGGCGTCGTGACCGAAGCTACGCTGCGCATCCTGCCCAAGCCCGAGGGCGCGCGGCCGGTCCTGATGGGCTTCGATTCGAGCGAGGTCGCCGGGGCCTGCGTCGCCGACATCATCAAGGCCGGGGTGCTGCCCGTGGCGATCGAGTTCATGGATCGTCCCTGCATCCGCGCGACCGAGGCCTTCGCCCATGCCGGGTATCCCGACTGCGAGGCGCTTCTGATCGTCGAGGTCGAAGGGAGCCCCGCCGAGATCGACGAGCAGCTTGGCCTCATCCTTCAGATCGCGCGGCGCCACGATCCGATCGAGCTGCGCGAAGCCGAGACCGAGGACGAGGCCAAGCGCATCTGGCTGGGCCGCAAGTCCGCCTTCGGCGCGATGGGGCAGATCAACGATTACATGTGCCTCGACGGCACAATCCCGGTTTCGGCGCTGCCGCTGGTGCTGCGCCGGATCGGCGAGATGTCGACGGAGTTCGGCCTTGACGTCGGCAACGTCTTTCACGCGGGCGACGGCAACATGCATCCGCTGATCCTGTTCGACGCCAACAAGCCCGGCGACCTGGAGAAGTGCGAAGCCTTCGGGGCCGAAATCCTGAAGCTCTGCGTCGAGGTCGGCGGCTGCCTGACCGGCGAGCACGGCGTGGGCATCGAGAAGCGCGACCTGATGACGACGCAGTTCGGCCCCGACGATCTGGAGGCACAGATGCGGGTGAAGGATGTCTTCGATCCCGACTGGCTTCTGAACCCCGCCAAGGTCTTTCCGTTGGCGGCAAGCGAGGGCCGGCGCGCGCGCCCTGCGAAGGCGGCCTAGCGGGGGCTGTCCGCCCCCGCGCCCCCGAAGGTATTTTCCGCCAGAAGAAGAGGACCGGTCCTGTGCTGACCCCCAAGGACGAGACGGAACTGGCCGACGCCGTGGCCCAGGCGAAGGGACCGCTGCGCATCCGGGGCGGCGGCACGCGCCCGGTCGGACGCGTTGCGGCCGCGGACACCCTGTCGGTGGCGGGGCTGGCCGGCGTCACGCTTTACGAGCCCGGGGCGCTGACGATCGTCGCGCGGGCCGGAACGCCCCTGGCCGACGTCGAGGACATCCTGTCCGCCGAAGGGCAGCGGCTGCCCTTCGAGCCCATGGATCACCGCAGGCTTCTTGGAACCGAGGGCACCCCGACCATTGGCGGGGTGGTCGCGGCCAATGTCTCGGGTCCGCGGCGGGTGCAGGCCGGGGCCTGCCGCGACAGCCTGATCGGGGTGCGCTTCGTCGATGGCGGCGGCACCGTCATCACCAACGGCGGGCGGGTGATGAAGAACGTCACCGGCTATGACCTTGTGAAGCTGATGGCGGGGTCTTGGGGGACCCTTGGGGTGCTGACCGAGGTATCCTTCAAGGTGCTGCCCGCGGCCGAGGCCGTCGCGACCGTTCTGATCGGCGGGCTTGACGCGGGTCAGGCCGTGGCCGTGATGACGCGCGCGCTGAGGTCGCCCTTCGAGGTATCGGGCGCGGCATATGCCGCGACCGGGCCGGACGGGTCTCGGGTCGCGATGCTTCGGATCGAGGGGTTCGCGGAGTCGGTCCGTTATCGCGCGGAAAAGCTTGTGGCGCTTCTGGGGGACGCCGGCGAGATCCGCATCGAGTCGAACCCCGACAGGGTGCGCCGGATCTGGACGTGGGTGCGGGATGCCGAGCGTTTTGCCGGCACGCCGGGCGATGTCTGGCGGCTGTCGGTCAAGCCTACGGATGCGGCCCGGGTGGCCGATCGCCTTGGCGCCGAGGACCTGCTTCTTGACTGGGGCGGGAGCCTGATCTGGGCCGAAGTGCCGCCGGGGACGGACCTGCGCGGCCGGCTGGCCGGCATCGCGGGTCACGCGACGCGAGTGCGTGGGGCGGGCGGCGGCCTGCCGGCGTTCCATCCCGAACCTGCGCCGCTTGCGGCGCTTGCGGCAGGCTTGCGGGCGAAGTTCGACCCGCGGGGCATTCTGAACCCGGGGATCATGGGCTGATGCAGACGAATTTCTCTTCCAAGCAACTCGAGGATCCCGCGATCGCCCGGTCGAACGAGATCCTGCGCACCTGCGTGCATTGCGGGTTCTGCACGGCGACCTGCCCGACCTACCAGGTGCTGGGCGACGAGCTCGACAGTCCGCGGGGGCGCATCTACCTGATCAAGGACATGCTCGAGAACGACCGGCCGGCAGACGCCAGGACGGTCAAGCACATCGACCGGTGCCTGTCCTGCCTTGCCTGCATGACGACCTGCCCCTCGGGCGTGCACTACATGCACCTTGTCGATCATGCCCGGGCGCATATCGAGCGAACCTATACCCGACCACCGATGGAACGCGTGCTGCGCTGGACGCTGGCGCGGATCCTGCCCTATCCGATGCGGTTCCGCGTCGCGCTGTTCTTCGCAAGGCTCGGCCGGCCCTTCGCGGCCCTGATGCCCGATGCGCGGCTTCGGGCGATGCTGGAAATGGCGCCGAAGCAGATCCCGCCGGTCAGCCGGAACGACGATCCGCAGGTCTTTCCGGCGATCGGCCCGCGCAGGATGCGGGTGGCGCTGATGACCGGGTGCGCGCAGAGGGCGCTCAACACCGACATCAACGACGCGACGATCCGTCTTCTGCGGCGGCAGGGCTGCGAGGTCGTGATCGCGCGCGGCATGGGCTGCTGCGGGGCGCTTGTCCATCACATGGGCAAGGAGGACAAAAGTCATGACGCGGCCGCGCGGAACATCCGCGCCTGGATGGCCGAGGCACGCGGGGCCGGTCTTGACGCCGTGGTGATCAACACCAGCGGCTGCGGGACGACGGTGAAGGACTATGGCCACATGTTCCGCAACGATCCGCTTGCCGCCGATGCCGCCGCCGTCAGCGCCATGGCGATGGACGTGAGCGAGATCCTGAAGCAGCTTGACCTGCCCGAGGGCGCGCCGAAGGGGCTGCGCGTGGCCTATCATGCGGCCTGTTCGTTGCAGCATGGCCAGCAGATCAAGACCTATCCCAAGGATCTTCTGAAACGCGCGGGTTTCGAGGTGGTCGAGCCGCGTGACAGCCATCTGTGCTGCGGCTCGGCGGGAACCTACAACCTGATGCAGCCCGAGATCTCGAAGGAGCTGAAGAGCCGCAAGGTCGCGACGCTCGAGGAAAAACGCCCCGACGTCATCGCAGCGGGCAACATCGGCTGCATGATGCAGATCGGCTCGGGCACGGGCGTGCCGGTCGTGCACACCGTCGAGCTTCTCGACTGGGCCACGGGCGGACCGGTGCCGCCTGCGCTTCGCCGGTCACAGTCGGCCCTTGCTTCGGGCGAGGCGCCTTAATTCCGCCCCCGCCCCGTGCTAACCACCAAGGGCGGCCTGGGGGGGCAGCAGGGCGGGAATGGTGATGCGAAGACTGCTTTGGGCCCTCGTGGTTCTGCTTTGCGCCGCCGAGGTGTCGGCGCAGCAGGAGGCGGGTCTGACAAGCCTTGTGACGGGCGATGACAGCCGCGGCTGGGAAGCCGTGGGTCGCCTGAACATCGGCCGGACGGGGTTCTGCACCGGGGCGCTGATCGCCCCCGACGTCGTGATCACCGCGGCGCATTGCCTGTACGATCAGGACAGCGGCGGCGTGGTCGCGGCCGACGAGATCGAGTTTCTGGCCGGATGGCGAAATGGCCGTGCCACGGCTTATCGCGGGGTCCGCCAGGCCATCCCTCACCCGGACTATCAATTCGGCGACACGCGCGGCCCGGAGTCCGTGGACCACGACCTGGCGATCCTCAGGCTTGACAGTCCGATCCGCAAGACGGGCGTCGTTCCCTATGCCACCGCCGAGCGCCCGCGAAAGGGCGATCCGGTCGGTGTCGTCTCTTACGCCCACAACCGGGCCGAACGTCCGTCGCTGGAGAAGGCCTGTCACGTGCTGGCGCGTCCCTCGGACAGCCTTGTGCTGTCCTGTTCGGTCGACTTCGGGTCGTCGGGCGCGCCGATCTTTGTGCTTGATGGTGAGACGCCCCGCATCGTCTCGGTCGTCTCGGCCAAGGCCCAGGTCGGGGGACGTCCGGTGTCGCTTGGCAGCGGGCTGGAGCGGCCTCTGGCCGATCTGCGCGCGCTTCTCGAAGCGAACGACGGGATTTTCGCCCCCGCCGAGGCAAGGCCGCAAGTGCGGCGGATGACGATCGAAGAGGTCCCCACGGGTGGCGGGGCGAAATTCCTTCGGCCCTGAGATGCACGGCCTGACCCGCGCCCTGGCAGGCCTGCTGGCAGCCTTGTCCGCCTTGCCCGCGCTGGCGCAGTCGGACGATCTGCGCCGCCTGACGCTGCGCGGCGACGTGCTGGGATGGGAGGCGGTCGGTCGCCTCGACATCGGGGCCTCCGGGTTCTGCACCGGCGCGCTGGTCGCGGGCGACATTGTCCTGACGGCCGCGCATTGCCTGTTCGATCCCCGCACCGGTCAGCGGCTTGATCCGCGGGATCTCACGTTTCGTGCTGCCCTCAGCGATGGCGCCTCGGTCGCCGAACGAAGGGGTCGCCGCGCGGTCGTCGCGGCGGGCTATGACTATCTCTCGCAGGATGCAGCGGCGCGGATCCGCCATGACGTGGCGCTTCTTCAGCTCGAGGCGCCGATCTCGGTCGCCGACGCCGATCCGTTTCGCACCGACGCCCTTGCGCCGGGTCGGGGCAGGGTCAGTGTGGTGTCCTACGGGCAAGGGCGCGAGGGCGCGCTGTCACGGCAGGGCGAATGCACGATTCTCGGCGCCGAGGCCGGGCTTCTTGCCTTCGATTGCGACGTCACCTTCGGATCGTCCGGCGCGCCCGTCTTTCAGGACCGGGACGGCCGCATGCGGATCGTCTCGGTGATCTCGGCCATATCCGATGCGGGCGGCGCAAGGGCCGGGGACATGGTCTCGCTTGGGATGGAGTTGCCCGGGGTCTTCGACGAATTGATGGTCGCGCTGCGTGCCGGTCGCGGCGTCTGGCCGGAGGAAGGGGTTGAAACCCGCCGTCTGTCGGTTGGATCGGACAGGAGTTCAGGCACAACGCCGGGCGCGACGTCGGGCGCGACGTCGGGCATGGGCGGGGCGCGCTTCCTCAAACCGTGATCGGTCCCGGGGCGTCCGGCGGCGTTTGTCCGGCGACATGCGCCTTCGAAACCGCTAGTCTTGCCGCGCGCATGAGGACCCCGCGATGAAACGCCGCTGGATCGCCGGACTGCTGCTTTGCCTTCTTGCGCTGCCGCCCATGGCCGCGCGGGCCGAGTCTGCGTTTCCGATGGCGGCGGTGGGTGTGCTGAGCGCCCGCGCCGAAGGCGGGTGCTCGGCCGCGCTGATCGCGCCCGACGTCGTCCTGACCGCGGCCCATTGCGTCGACGCGCGCGGAAAGCCCGGCGGCCTGACCTTCCGGACGGGCGCCTATCCCGGCCTTCCCCGGATCTCGGTGCCGGTGGCCGCGACGGCGTTCCACCCGCTTTACGATCTGAACCTCCCGCGCGAGATCACACGAATCCGCTTCGACCTTGCGCTGGTGCGCCTGGCGCATCCCATCGACACCCCCGGAATCGTGCCCCTGAGGCTGGGACCGGCGCCCGAGGTGGGCGAACGCCTGATCCTTGCCAGCTATCGCGGCGGCCGGGGCGAACGCGCGCGCGAGCGGCGGTGCGAAATCTTCGCAGGCCCGCCCGACGTGGCCGCGCTGGGCTGCGAAGTCGCCTCGGGCGAATCCGGGTCGCCCGTGCTGCGTCTGTCGCCGCAAGGCCCCGAGATCGCGGCCGTGCTGTCAAGCCGCAGCCGCTTCGACCAGCAACCGATCGGCTTTGCGCCGCCTGTGCTGCGCCGGATCGGGCCTGTCATGGACCTTCTGCCCGAGGCGGCCGAGGTCACCCCTGCCGGCGAGGGCGCCCCCGCGACCGAGATCGTGGCTGACCCTTGAACGCCTGAAAACGCCTGCCTATCTGCAAAACGCGGACGCCCGATTGGGGTCCGCAGACTGACGAACGCCCGTCCATGTCGGAGGGCGGAACCCGTTATCGCTCGATGGAGGATGACCCATGCGAACCTATGACCTTGCACCGCTTTACCGTGCGACCGTCGGCTTCGACCAGATCGCCGACCTGATGGACCGGTTGCTGACCGACGGCGCCAGCACCACGTCCTACCCGCCCTACAACATCGAAAAGACCGCAGACGACGCCTGGCGCATTTCCGTCGCCGTCGCCGGTTTCGCCGACCGCGACCTGTCGGTCGAGGTGCGCGAGAACGCGCTGATCGTCTCGGGCCGCAAGTCCGACGAGGACAAGGACCGCCGGTTCCTGCACCGCGGCATCGCCACCCGCGCCTTCGAACGCCGGTTCCATCTTGCCGACCACGTGCGCGTGACGGGCGCCAGCCATGCCGACGGGATGCTGAACATCGACCTTGTCCGCGAGGTGCCCGAGGCGCTGAAGCCGCGCCGGATCGAGATCACCAACGGCGACACCTTCGAAGGCAAGGCGGTCGAGCACGTCGCGAACTGACGTCCGCCCACGGTCTGAAATGCAGAACGCGCGGGGGCATCCCCCGCGCGTTCGTGTTTTCGGAAAGTGCCGGAGATTACATGTTTTCCGGCGTTATCGCGAAGAACAGCGTCTCGCCCGAGTGATCGTCGACCCCGTCGTTGTCGGTCGAAACCCAGATCGTGCCGTCCTCCATGATGGCAAGCCCCTCTACCTTGTCGAGGACATAGCCGCCAGTCGATCTGAGGTCGGGGATCAGGTCGCGCACCGCTTCCTTCGTCACCACCGGCAGCGTGCCGCCCAGGGGCGCCGCCACCATCTCGGCCGCGGGGATGCGGTAGATCATCTTCGTCACCGCCGCGTCGCCGACCTGGTTGTCGCGCTCGACCACATAGACCCAGTCGCCGTGGGCCACGATCTCGGACAGGCCGACCCAGCCCGTCGCGGGTTCGGCCTTGGGATAGTGGACCGCGCCCCATTCGGCGCTTTCGATGTTGTAGGACACAAGCTTGGCGTGGTTGGCCGGGTCATCACCCCATTCGCGCTGGATCGCGATCCACAGCGTGTCGCCCACCCGCGTGATGCCTTCCGCGCCAAAGCGCGTTTCAACGGCAAGAAGCGCTGTCGGGAAGGCGATTTCCTCTTCGATGGCCCCGTCGGCGCCGATGCGGAAGATCGCGTGCGGGGTCAGTTGGTCGGTGCGCCCTTCCGAGGCCACCCAGAACCCACCGTCGCCGTCCAGCGTGATGCCTTCGAGGTCAAGCTTCTGCGCCGGCATGCCGTCGCGGGTGATGCGGATCACGTCGACGATGCGCGCGAGCGTCTGGCTGACGTCGACCTTGAAGATCGATGGCTGCTGGCCAAGGTAGCTGTCGTTCACGAACCAGACGAACCCGTCTTCGTCCGCGACCATGCCCGAGTTAGCCACCCAGCCAACAGGGCGTCCGTCTTCTTTCAGGCCCGCCGAGGTGAGGTGCGGATAGGACGCCGGCGCGTTCTGGTATTCGTAGACCGTCACGTGGGCACGGGCGAGGCCGTCCTCGCCCAGGTCGACCTCATTGGCCACGGCGACAAGGTTGCGCGAGGGGATCGCCACGGCGCCTTCTGGCGAGATGCCCGAGGGAAGGATCTGCGCAAGCACCGGGTTCGCCGGGTCGGTCATGTCATAGACGCCGACGACCGAGCCACGTTCGGACAGAAGGAACATCATTGGCACGCCGCCGAAGGTGGCGACTTCCATGCCCTCGGGTTCGACGCCCTTGGCGTCGGACCGGCCTTCGGGATAGTGTCCGATCTCGGCCACCGCGTGTTCGAAGGACAGCCCCGAGTCGTAGACCACCGTTCCGTCCTTGCGGAACACGGTGAAGCCGCGGCTGCCGCCGTCCATGTCGCCTTCATTGGCGACGACGAAATGATCGCCGTCGATCCACTGAAGCGCGTCGGGTTCGCGGACAACGTCCTGAAGCGTCTCGGTGAAGGCGATGCGCCCGTCTTCCCGGGTGTCGACGCCGTCAAGCGTGACAGCGCCGGCGTTGAAATGCGACAGCACTTCGCCCGCGGCGTTCATCACGACGATGTGGTTGTTTTCCTGAAGCGTCACCGCGATCTCGCCCGTGGGCGAGACATCGACGAATTCGGGCTCGGGGTCGTCCGGCGCGATTTCGGCAAGGCCGGTGAGGTCAACCTTGATCAGGCCTTCGCAATTCATGCGGCCCTCCACCAGGGGAACGATGGCGACATGGCCCGGGGGCATCTGTCCGACCCGACCGTCGCCCGCGTCTTCGTCCCGCTCATTCTCGACGGCGACCGTCACGAAGGACCCGTCCGGTGCCACGGCGGTCGAATCAGGCTGACCGCCGATGTCGCAATCGGCCACGGCCTGACCTGTGGCCAGGTCGATGTGCAGTAGGTGGCCCGACGGATTGGTGAAGCTTTCGCTCGTGTTGATGCCGACGAAGACGGTGTTGCCAAGGGCCGACACGGCTGTCGGTTCGCCATCAAGCGCGATGTTGCCCTTCGGCGCCGGGTTCGCGGGATCCGAGATATCGATCACGCCGATCACGCCCAGCGGGCTGTCGGAATAGACCAGCGTCATCCCGTCGTCGGTCGCCGTGATGATTTCGGCCGAGCTTTCGCGCGACAGGTCTTCGCCCGCGGCCATGTTGGCGGGGGTGGCGAAGCTTGCGACTCGGTTGAAGTTCATGTCGGCCATGGCCCCGCCCGCGCAAAGCGCGAGGACCGAGGTCAGCCCCAGCAATCGTGTCATGTGGTGGACTCCCCAGAGTGTGTGACGACTTGGGAAGTGCCCGCAGGCGGTGACGCGCGCGTAACCGTTTTGTTTCGTTTCTGTGAAACTGCGTGGGGCGGGCGGGCGACCGTGCTCAGGTCGCTGCCGTCGCGGCGTCCCGGATCGCACGGATGTTGGCGCCATAGACCTCGGGCGTGTCGACCGAGCCGCCCCTGAAGACGGCCGAGCCCGCCACCAGAACGTCGGCGCCGGCTTTGGCGACAAGCGGCGCGGTAGTCGGGTCAATGCCGCCATCGACCTCGATATGGATGGGCCGGTCGCCGACCAGTGCCCGCGCGGCCGCGATCTTGGGCAGCATCGAGGGCGTGAACTTCTGCCCGCCGAAGCCGGGGTTGATCGTCATGACAAGGATCAGGTCGATCTGGTCGAGGATGTGTTCGATATGGCCGAGGGGCGTCGTCATGTTCAGCGCGACGCCGGCCTTCTTGCCATACCCCCGGATCGATTGGAGCGTGCGGTGCAGATGCGGGCCGGCCTCGGCATGAACGGTGATCATGTCGGACCCCGCCTTGGCGAAGGCCTCGATATAGGGGTCGGCGGGCGCGATCATCAGGTGTACGTCCATGAAGGTCGTCACATGCGGACGGATCGCCGCCACGACGTTTGGGCCGATGGTCAGGTTCGGAACGAAATGCCCGTCCATCGGGTCCACGTGGATCCAGTCGGCGCCCTGCGTTTCGACGGTGCGGATCTCGGCGCCGAGATTGGCGAAATCGGCCGACAGGATCGACGGGGCGATCTTGATCGAACGGTCGAAGGACATCTGCGGCACTCCCCTTTTGGCGGCGTCCTAGCGCGGCGCGGGGCAGGTGTCACGCCCCGGGGGCCGCAAAAATTTGACCAATTGGTCAAGCTTGCGTTAGGCGGGCGCGCGTGCGACGCTCCGCGTCGATCCAGCCCTTCAGGGATTGCCGCCCGTGTCCGCCGTTTCCACCTCGACCGAGTCCGCCCTTCCCACCCGGCTGCCACAGCTGGGACATGCCCGAAATCCGGGGATGGAACTGGACATGGACTGGGTGCGCGCGGTTCAGGCCAATACCTCGGCCATCGAACGGCGCGCGGCGACCTTGCCGGGGCGGCGCACGGTCAAGAAGGATCATCAGGCGGCCTGGCTTCTCAAGGCGATCACGCTGATCGACCTGACGACGCTGGCGGGCGACGACACCGAGGGGCGCGTGCGGCGGCTTTGCGCGAAGGCCGCGCATCCGGTGCGGCAGGACTTGCTGGATGCGCTGGGCATGGGGCCGATCACCACGGGCGCGGTCTGCGTCTATCACGACATGGTCGCCACGGCTGTCGACGCGCTGAAGGGCACGGGCATTCCGGTTGCGGCGGTCTCGACCGGGTTTCCGGCGGGCCTGTCGCCCTTCCATCTGCGCGTGGCCGAGATCGGCGAAAGCGTGAAGGCAGGCGCGCAGGAGATCGACATCGTCATCTCGCGCCGGCACGTCCTTCAGGGCGACTGGCAGGCGCTTTATGACGAGATGCGCGAATTTCGCGCGGCCTGCGGCGAGGCGCATGTGAAGGCGATCCTTGCCACGGGCGAACTTGGCACGCTGCGCAACGTCGCGCGCGCCAGCCTTGTCTGCATGATGGCCGGCGCGGATTTCATCAAGACCTCGACCGGAAAGGAAGCGGTCAACGCCACCCTGCCCGTGAGCCTTGTCATGATCCGCGCGATCCGTGCCTATCACGCCCGTACCGGCTACCGCGTGGGCTACAAGCCCGCGGGCGGGATATCAAAGGCGAAGGACGCGCTTGTCTACCTGAGCCTCATGAAAGACGAACTGGGCGACCGCTGGCTTCAGCCCGACCTTTTCCGCTTCGGCGCCTCGAGCCTTCTGGGCGACATCGAGCGGCAGCTTGAACACCATGTCACCGGCCGCTATTCGGCCGGCTGGCGGCACGCGATGGGATGACCCGATGACCGTCTCGCAGATCTTCGCCACGATGGACTACGGCCCGGCCCCCGAAAGCGCGGCCGAGGCGATGGCCTGGCTTGACAGCCATGACCGGCACTTCGGCCAGTTCATCGGCGGCGCCTGGACCAGGCCGGGCGAGACCTTCGAAAGCCGCAACCCGGCCACCGGCGAGGTCCTGGCCCATGTGAGCCAGGCAACAGCAAAGGACGTCGACGCGGCCGTTGTCGCGGCGCGTAAGGCGCAGAAGGGCTGGGGCGCGCGGCCCGGGCATGAACGGGCGCGGGTACTTTATGCCCTGGCCCGGCTGATCCAGAAGCAGTCGCGCCTTTTCGCCGTGCTCGAGACACTGGACAACGGCAAGCCGATCCGGGAAAGCCGCGACATCGACATACCCCTGGTCGCACGGCATTTCTACTATCACGCAGGCATGGCGCAGCTGCAGGACGCCGAATTGCCGGACCGCGAGGCGCTGGGCGTCTGCGGCCAGATCATCCCGTGGAACTTCCCGCTTCTGATGCTGGCGTGGAAGATCGCGCCGGCCATCGCCATGGGCAACACGGTGGTTCTGAAGCCCGCCGAATACACCTCGCTCACTGCGCTTCTTTTCGCGGATCTCTGCCGCGAGGCGGGGGTGCCGAAGGGGGTCGTCAACATCGTGACCGGTGACGGGGCGGTGGGCGAGGCGATCGTCGCGCATCCGGGCATCGACAAGATCGCCTTCACCGGATCGACGGCTGTCGGCCGCCGTATCCGCGCGGCGACCGCAGGGTCGGGCAAGGCCCTGACGCTCGAACTTGGGGGGAAGTCGCCCTACATCGTGTTCGAGGACGCCGACCTCGACAGCGCGATCGAAGGTCTGGTGGACGCGATCTGGTTCAACCAGGGCCAGGTCTGCTGCGCGGGCTCGCGCCTGCTGGTGCAGGAAGGGATTGCCGAGGCGTTTCACGAACGGCTGCGCGCGCGGATGAACGGGCTGCGGCTGGGCGATCCGCTGGACAAGTGCATCGACGTCGGTGCTGTCGTGGACCCGGTGCAGCTGATGACCATCACCGAACTGGTGGCGGGCTCGGGCGGCACGGTTTTTCACGCAGCGATTCCGATGCCGGAGCAGGGCTGCTTCTATCCGCCGACGCTCATCACCGGCCTCGCCCCGGCCGACCGGCTGATGCAGGAAGAGATCTTCGGCCCGGTGCTCGTCTCGACGACGTTCCGCACGCCGGGCGAGGCGGTCGAACTTGCCAACAACACGCGCTATGGATTGGCCGCAACCGTCTGGACCGAGAACGTGAACCTTGCGCTCGACATCGCGCCGAAGCTGGTGGCGGGCGTCGTCTGGGTGAACGCCACGAACCTGTTCGATGCGGCGGCGGGGTTCGGCGGGGTGCGCGAAAGCGGGTTTGGCCGCGAGGGCGGTTGGGAAGGGCTGCTGGCCTATACCCGGCCGCGTGGCAAGGCCAGGGCGCTTGCGCCCCTGACGGCGATGCCCGCGCCGAAGGACGCCACGGTCGACACGCTGGACCGGACCGCGAAGCTTTATGTGGGCGGCAAGCAGGCGCGGCCCGACGGCGGCTATTCGAAGGCGGTCTGGTCGAAGTCGGGCCGGCTTCTGGGACACGCCGGCCTTGCAAACCGCAAGGACCTGCGCAATGCCGTCGAGGCTGCGGCGGGCGCGGCGTCCTGGGCGAAGACCACGGGGCATGGCCGGGCCCAGATCCTTTTCTACATGGCCGAAAACCTGTCGGCCCGGGCCGACGAGTTTGCCGGCCGCCTTCGCGACCTGACCAACGCCGGCGCGCATGCCGCGCGGGCCGAGGTCGAGGCATCGATCCAGCGGCTGTTCACCTATGCCGCTTGGGCCGACAAGTTCGATGGCGCCGCGAAGGGCGTGCCGCTGCGTGGCGTGGCGCTTGCGATGAACGAACCGGTCGGGCTGATCGGGGCCCTCTGCCCGGACGAGGCCCCGCTTCTGGGCCTGATCTCGGTCATCGCCCCGGCGATGGCGATGGGCAACCGGGTCGTCGCCGTCGCGTCCGAGCCGTTTCCACTGGCGGCCACCGACTTCTACCAGGTGCTCGATACCTCGGACGTGCCCGCCGGCGTGGTCAACATCCTGACCGGCATCCATGCCGAACTTGCGCCGCAGATGGCCGGGCACATGGCGCTGGACGCGGTCTGGAGCTTTTCGTCGTCAGACTTGTCCACGGTGATCGAGCGCGAGGCTGCCGGCAACCTCAAGCGCACCTGGGTCAACAATGGCCGCGCGCGCGACTGGATGGGGGCCGAAGGCGAAGGCCGGGCCTTCCTGCAGGCCGCGACCGAGGTCAAGACGATCTGGGTGCCCTACGGCGAATAGGCGGCAGGTCTATTTCGTCCCGCGCCACCACCGGCTGAGCCGGCCGCGCGCCTCGTCCGCGCGTTCGTCGATCCGGTCCCATGTTTCGGCGGCGTCGTCGAGCACGGGTTCGATCCGGCGTTCGCGGAAGTTCACCCACTTCCGCCACAGCCACAGGAAGACACCCGCCAGCAGCGTCAGGAAGATGATGTTGAACCAGGGGATCAGAGTCACGTCCGGGCTGTCGATCGGGCGCATCGAGACGGCGTTCTGGTAGATCGTGAGGAACCGGTTGCGCCAGCCGTAGTAGCGGACCACGACCCAGCGCGGGGCTTCGGCCGAGGACACGAAGTCCTGCGCCTGCGTCTGAAGATCGGCGCTGTCGAACTTGAAGTAGGGCGGCCAGAATCCCGTATCCTCGTTGCGGAAGACCCGGGTGCCGCCGTTTGGCCGTACCGTATTGATCAGCCGCACGTCCGTGCCGATCAGGTTGCCCTGCGCGTCGCGCATCCGGTTGGCGTAGAAAAGGCCGTTCCAGCCCACGTTGATCCGCTGAATCTCGGTTCCCGTCACGCGCACGATCTCTTGCCGGGGCAGGGTGTAGTGCAGGAAGGCGGCGAAGGTGCCGAAGATCAGGACAAGCAGGGTCCACTTGACGTAACGCATCGTGGGGGCTTCCTTTGGCGCTTTTCGGGTTCGGGCTTTCGTGCCAGAACTTGCCCCCATGAGACTAGCGGAAAAAACGGCGATCGTAACCGGGGCGGCCTCGGGCTTTGGCGCGGGCATCGCGCGGCGCTTCGCCGCGGAAGGCGCGGCCGTCATGGTGGCCGACGTCAACGCAGGCGGCGCATCGGCGCTGGCTGACGAGATCGGCGGCCTTGCGCAGGGCGTCGACGTGTCGGATGCCGCGTCGGTCGCGGCGATGGCGGCCGCGGCCCGGGCCGCCTGGGGGCGGATCGACATCCTTGTGAACAACGCGGGGATCACGCATCTGCCCAAGCCGATGGAGGACGTCACCGAAGAAGAGTTCGACCGCGTCTTCGCGGTGAACGCGAAGTCGGTCTATCTGACCGCGCGCGAGGTGGTGCCGATGATGAAGGCGGCGGGGCGGGGCGCGATCCTGAACGTTGCTTCTACCGCAGGGGTGTCGCCGCGGCCGCGGCTCAACTGGTACAACGCCTCGAAGGGCTGGATGATCACGGCGACAAGGGCGATGGCGATCGAACTTGCGCCCTTCGGCATCCGGGTGAACGCCCTCAACCCCGTGGCAGGCGAGACCCCGCTTCTGAAAAGCTTCATGGGCGAGGACACGCCCGAGATGCGGGCGAAGTTCCTTGCGACCATTCCCCTCGGCCGCTTCTCGACGCCCGAGGACATGGGCAGCGCCGCGCTGTACCTGTGCTCGGACGAAGCGAGCATGGTCACGGGCGTGGCGATGGAGGTCGATGGGGGGCGGTGCATATGAGGCTTCCCGAACGGCGCCCTGCGGACATTGCCGTGATGGCGGGGACGATGGCGAGCCAGCAACTGGCCTTCGCGCATCTTCTCGATCTGGCCGACCGGGCGGGACTGGCCCCGGACATGGACGCCATCGAAGTGCTGCGCGCGCCGGACCTGGAGCGAAGGCTTGCGCATTACTTCGACCCGAAGACCGCGACCCGGATCGTGGGCGCCGCCGGAGGGTGCGATACGGTCATCCTTCTGACCGATCCCGGCGCCCTTCCCGCCTGCGACAGCGATCGGCTGCGCTGGCTGGGGATCTTCCCCGGCCAGCTTCTTCGTGCCCTGCCCGAGCGGCCATGCTGACACAGGGGCCGCGCAACCTGATCACCGATGTCCCGGGTGTCCTTGTCGGCAATGCCCGGGACGCGCGGCTGAAGTCAGGGGTGACGGTGCTGACGTCGGACCGCCCCTTCACCGCGGCGGTGCATGTCATGGGGGGCGCCCCCGGCACGCGCGAGACCGATCTTCTGTCGCCCGAAAACACAGTCGAGTCGGTCGACGCGCTGGTGCTGTCGGGCGGATCGGCCTTCGGACTCGACGCGGCCTCGGGCGTGACAGCGGCCTTGCGACGGCAAGGTCGGGGCTTCGTGGCGCGCGGGCACGCCGTGCCCATCGTGCCGGCGGCCATCCTGTTCGATCTGGCGAACGGTGGTGACAAGGGCTGGGAGGTGTCTCCCTATGCGGCGCTGGGCGAAGCTGCCTTCGCCGCGGCGGGTCCGGCGTTCACGCTGGGGACGGCCGGCGCAGGAAGCGGCGCGATGACGGCAACGCTGAAGGGTGGTCTTGGGTCTGCCTCTGCCGTGCTTGCGGACGGAACGACGGTCGGTGCGCTTGTCGCGGTGAATGCCATCGGCGAGGTGACCTATGGCGACGGGCCGCATTTCTGGGCGGCACCGTTCGAGATCGGGGGCGAGTTCGGCGGTCTTGGCCCGGCACCGAAGGGCCCCCCGCCGCCGATGCGGCTGAAGGGCATGGGGCCCGGAGAGGCCACGACGATCGCGATCGTGGCGACAGATGCCGCGCTGACCAAGGCGCAGGCCCGGCGTGTCGCGGTCGCCGCGCATGATGGTATCGCGCGGGCGATCGTGCCGGCGCACACGCCCCATGACGGCGACCTTGTCTTTGCCGCCGCGACCGGACGGCGGGCGCTGGTGGACCCCGCCGGCGGGGTTCTGGCGATCGGCCACGCCGCCGCGCTGTGCCTGTCGCGCGCCATCGCGCGGGCGGTTCATGCGGCAAGTGCGGAAGAGGGCGACCTGTTGCCGACCTGGCAGACGCGGTTCTCAGCCTAGAAGGCGGGCGATCATCTCGCTGTCCGGATTGGCAAGGCCGTCGATCACGTCGAAATGGTGGCGGCCGTCCTCGATCACCAGATCCGCGTGCGGCCAGGCCTTGGCCAGCCAGCGGGCCTGCTCGACGAAGGCCGGGCGTTCGTCCGCGCCGACCCAGACCGTCACCGGAACCTCGCGTGGCGCAAGGCACAGGGCGGGGCTTTCCCGCGCCGCTTCGTCCGCGTCGAGGCCGAGCGTCGCGTTCATCGAGGTCTCGAGAAGCGGGCGCAGGTCGGCGACAGGCGAGATCGGCATGACCCGGGCGAGGCGGCCCAGAGCCTCGGGCGGAAGCGGCACGTCCGGGCAGAGCATCCGCGCGACGAGATGCCCGCCCGCCGAATGGCCGGTGAGGCGGATCGGACCGCCGACTCGGCTGGCGGCGTGCGCCACGGCCTGCGCGATCTCTCGGGTCATGGCGGGAATGCGTGCATCGGGGGCAAGCGTGTACGAGGGCATCGCCACCGCCCAGCCCCGCGCCGTGGCCCCATGGGCCAGATGTGACCAGAAGCTACGGTCGAACCGCATCCAGTAGCCGCCGTGCACGAAGACGACGAGGCCCTCGGCGCGTCCGGCGGGGTGAAAGATGTCCATCTTCTGACGCTCGCCCGGGCCGTAGGGGTCGTTCAGGCGGGCGCGCCCGATCGCGGCCTCGACCTCGCGCCGGTCGCGCGCAAGCGTCGCCCATCGGTCGGGGTAGCTTGCGCCATCGGGGATGAAGTCGCTGTTCGTGTAGGCGAGATCGTTTTTCATGCTGTCGGCCTTCTGCGGGCTTCTGTATACCTCGGCCCGATCCTTTGCCAACCGGGAGAAGACCCATGCTCGACACCGTCACCGACCTTGCCTCGCGGCTGAAGGACCCGGGGCTTCTGGCGACGCAGGCCTACCTCGCGGGCGACTGGGTCGATGCCGCGGATGGCCGGACCTTCTCGGTACGGAACCCCGCCCGCGGCGACGTCATCGCCGAGGTGGCCGACATCGGCCGGGCGCAACTGGCCCCCCTCATCGCTGCCGCCGGCGCCGCGCAGAAGGCCTGGGCCGCGCGCACCGCGAAAGAGCGGGCGAACATCCTGCGCCGCTGGTTCGACCTGATGGTCGCGAACGCCGACGATCTTGCGACGATCCTGACGGCCGAACAGGGCAAGCCGCTGGCCGAGGCCCGGGGCGAGGTTCTTTACGGCGCCTCGTTCGTCGAGTGGTTCGCCGAAGAGGCCAAGCGCATCTACGGCGAGACGATCCCCGGCCACATGCCCGACAAGCGGCTGAGCGTCCTGCGCCAGCCCATCGGGGTCGCCGCGGCGATCACGCCCTGGAACTTTCCCAACGCCATGATCACGCGCAAGGCCGCGCCGGCGCTGGCGGCGGGCTGCGCGATGCTGGTGCGTCCCGCGACGCTGACGCCGCTGTCGGCGCTTGCGCTGGGCGTTCTGGCCGAGCGTGCCGGCATTCCAAAGGGCGTCCTGTCGATCGTGCCGTCGAAATCCTCGTCCGAGATCGGCAAGGAGTTCTGCGAAAACCCGATCGTCCGAAAGCTGACCTTCACCGGCTCGACCGAAGTCGGTCGGATCCTGCTGAAGCAGGCGGCGGATCAGGTCATGAAATGCTCGATGGAGCTGGGCGGGAATGCCCCCTTCATCGTCTTCGACGACGCCGACCTCGATGCCGCCGTCGAAGGCGCGATCGCCTGCAAGTTCCGCAACAACGGTCAGACCTGCGTCTGCGCGAACCGGCTTTACGTGCAGGATGCGGTCTATGACACCTTCGCCGAGAAACTGGCGAAGCGTCTGGGGCAGATGAAGGTGGGCGATGGCCTTGAAGGCGCCGACCTTGGCCCGCTGATCGACGCGGCGGCTGTCGAAAAGGTGCGCGAGCATATCGACGATGCCACGTCCAAGGGCGCGACCGTCTTCTACGGCGGGTCCGCCCACGAGCTTGGCGGCACCTTCTTCCAGCCGACCATCGTCACAGGTGTCACGCAGGACATGCAGGTCGCCAGCGACGAGACCTTCGGCCCGCTGGCGCCGCTGTTCCGTTTCTCGACGGAAGACGAAGTGATCGCGATGGCCAACGACACGATCTTCGGCCTTGCGTCCTATTTCTATGCCCGCGACATCGGCCGGATCACCCGCGTGAGCGAGGCGCTGGAATACGGAATCGTCGGCATCAACACCGGCATCATCTCGACCGAGGTGGCGCCCTTCGGGGGTGTCAAGCAGTCGGGACTTGGCCGGGAAGGCTCGCGTCATGGGATCGAGGATTACCTCGAGATGAAATACGTTTGCCTCTCGGTCTGAGCCTTTTTCGGTCCGCCGTGATCGCCGCCGCCCTGACCGGGTGGGTCGGCGCGGCGTGCGCGCAGACGCCGGACGAGATCGCCTTCGCGCGGGCGCATCTCGATGCGTTGCAGAAGCGGTCGCTGCGCAGCGGCCGCGAATACTGCGGCTTCTTCGGCCGCGACCCCTCTGGAACGATCGTCGCGGTGAAGGCCCGCCCCGGGAGCGAGACGACCTGCGTCGCCTACTGGCCGCATCCGCGGATCCGTGTCTTCGCCTCCTTCCACACGCATGGCGTCTGGGACGGCGTGTCCGATGGCGAAGTGCCGTCGGTCGAGGATATCGAAGGCGACATGTCCGACGGCATCGACGGCTATGTGTCGACCCCGGGTGGACGGTTCTGGTTCATCGACGGCGATGCTGGCATCGCGCGGCAGATCTGCGGCGAAGGATGCCTGCTGAGCGATCCCGATTACGATCGCGAGGCCGAGGGTCCGGTGCCCGAGATGCTCACGCTTGACGACCTGAAGGCCCGTCAGGGCGAGTGACGCCCCCGCGTTTCCGTCCCGCCCCTCCGAAGAGCCGGTTTCAGGTGGCCCGCAACGCGGCACTCGGTGCCAGAATGCCGTCGTCAGCGGCGTGGCACGCTGAAGAGGATCCAGCCGTCCAGGCGGCCGACCTCTCGTCCGCCGGTCTCGAAGGTGAAAAGCCCCGGGTCCGTGCCCGGCGGGCAAGCGACCAGGTCGGCGGCGTCATCGAGGAACTGGTTCGTGAAGGCGCTTTCCCCGGCGCGGCGGCACAGATCGCCCTCGCTGCGGTAACCTGCGCCGAAAAGTGGCAGTTCGGCCGGAACCGTCGCGCCCTGGCCGGTCTCGGGCGCGGACACGACGCAGGCGGACAGGGCAAGGGTCGCAGACGTCGCGACGAGAATCGAACGGCGCAATGGAAATCTCCTCTACCTCGGATGCGGGCAGTCTAGCAGACCCACGCCGGCGCGAAAGCCGGCCTAGCGGTCCTGCAGGGCCCGCACGCTGAGTTCGCCTTCACCGGCGGCCTTCATCGCCAGCGCGGCGGCATGGCTGGCCGCGGCGGTGGTGAAGTAGGGGATCTTGTCCATCAGCGCGACATTGCGCATCGACCGCGAGTCCTCGACCGCCTGGGTGCCCTCGGTCGTGTTCATCACAAGCGCGATCTCGCCGTTCTTCATGACGTCGACGATATTGGGTCGCCCCTCGTACACCTTGTTCACGATCTCGCAGTCGACACCGTTCGCGGACAGGAAGCTGGCGGTGCCGCGAGTCGCGGTGATCGTCAGGCCGAGGTCGACAAGCACCCTTGCGGTCTCGATCAACTGCGCGGTCTTGTCGTCGTCCTTGATCGACAGGAACACCTTGCCCGAGGTCGGCAGGATCGTGCCCGCGCCAAGCTGAGCCTTGAGGAAGGCGCGGTGGAAGTTCGGGTCCGACCCCATCACCTCGCCGGTCGAGCGCATCTCGGGGCCGAGAAGCGTGTCGACGCCGGGGAACCGGGCGAAGGGCAGCACGGCTTCCTTCACCGCGAACGTGTCGATCTCGGGGTCGACAAGATCGAAGTTCGACAGCGGTTCGCCCGCCATCAGCCGCGCCGCGATCGACGCGATCGGGCTGCCCACGGCCTTGGCGACGAAGGGCACGGTGCGCGAGGCACGGGGGTTCACCTCGATCAGGTAGATGACCCCGTCCTTGACGGCGAATTGCACGTTCATCAGGCCCACGACGTTCAGCGCCAGCGCCAGCGCTTCGGTCTGTGCCTTGAGGTCGTCGATGACCTTGCGCGGCAGCGAATAGGGCGGCAGCGAACAGGCGCTGTCGCCCGAATGAACGCCGGCCTCTTCGATGTGCTGCATGATGCCGGCGACATGGACCATCGTGCCGTCGCACAGCGCATCGACGTCGATCTCGGTCGCGCCGGACAGGTAGCTGTCCAGAAGCACCGGACTGTCGCCCGATACCACCACCGCCTCGGCGATGTAGCGTTCAAGCTGGGACTGGTCGCGCACGATCTCCATCGCGCGACCGCCCAGAACGTAGGAGGGCCGGATCACCAAGGGAAACCCGATCTTGGCCGCCGCGTCGAAGGCCTCGGCATCGGTATGGGCGATGGCGTTGTCGGGCTGGCGCAGGCCCAGGTCGTTGACAAGTTTCTGGAACCGCTCGCGGTCCTCGGCCAGGTCGATGGCGTCGGGAGTGGTGCCAAGGATCGGGATGCCCGCCTCGTTCAAAGCATCCGCAAGCTTGAGCGGCGTCTGCCCGCCGAACTGGACGATCACCCCATGCAGCGTGCCGTTCTGCTGTTCGACCCGCAGGATCTCCATCACATGCTCGAAGGTCAGCGGCTCGAAATAGAGGCGGTCCGAGGTGTCGTAGTCGGTCGACACGGTCTCGGGGTTGCAGTTGATCATGATCGTCTCGTAGCCCGCCCCGGTCAGCGCGAAGCAGGCATGACAGCAGCAGTAGTCGAACTCGATCCCCTGGCCGATCCGGTTCGGCCCGCCGCCCAGGATGACGACCTTCTTCGCGCCCGACGGCCGCGCCTCGCATTCGACGTCGCCCATCGCGGGGCTCTCGTAGGTCGAGTACATATAGGGTGTCTGCGCTTCGAACTCGGCGGCGCAGGTGTCGATGCGCTTGAAGACGGCGTTGACCCCAAGGTTCAGCCGCGCGCGCCTCACGTTGTCCTCGGTCCGGCCGGTGAGTTTCGCCAGCCGCGCATCGGTGAAGCCCATCATCTTCAGCCGGCGCAAACCCTCTTCCGTCACCGGAAGCCCGGACTTGCGCACCTCGGCCTCGGTTTCGACGATCTCGCGCACGCGGGCTAGGAACCAGGGGTCGAAGCTTGTGACCTGCTGGATCTCGTCGTCGCTGAAGCCAAGGCGCATGGCCTGGGCGATGATGCGCAGCCGGTCGGGCGTCTGGCGCGACAGGGCCATGCGGACCTGCGCGGGGTCGGGGGCGCCGGGGATGTCGATCTCGTCGAAGCCGGTCAGCCCGGTTTCGAGGCTGGCCAGCGCCTTCTGCACGGATTCGTGGAAGGTCCGGCCGATCGCCATCGCCTCGCCCACGGATTTCATCGCGGTCGTCAGCTCCGGCTTGGCACCCGGGAACTTCTCGAAGGCGAAGCGCGGGATCTTGGTGACGACGTAGTCGATCGTCGGTTCGAACGAGGCCGGCGTCACCTTGGTGATGTCGTTGTCCAGCTCGTCAAGCGTGTAGCCCACGGCAAGCTTCGCGGCGATCTTGGCGATCGGAAAGCCCGTGGCTTTCGACGCCAGCGCGGACGAGCGGCTGACCCGGGGGTTCATCTCGATCACCACCATGCGCCCGTCGACCGGGTTGATCGCCCATTGCACGTTCGAGCCACCGGTTTCGACGCCGATCTCGCGCAGCACGGCGATGCTGCCGTTGCGCATGATCTGGTATTCCTTGTCCGTCAGCGTCAGCGCGGGGGCTACGGTGATCGAGTCGCCCGTGTGCACGCCCATCGGGTCCACGTTCTCGATCGAGCAGACGATGATGGCGTTGTCGGCGCGGTCGCGCACGACTTCCATCTCGAATTCCTTCCAGCCCAGAAGCGACTCGTCGATCAGGATCTGCGCCATCGGCGAGGCTTCGAGTCCGCGGCGGCAGATGTCGAAATAGTCGTCGCGGTTGTAGGCGACACCGCCGCCAGTGCCGCCCAGCGTGAAGGCGGGGCGGATGATCGCAGGAAGGCCGACCTCGTCCAGCGCCTCCACCGCCTGCTCAAGGCCCTTGGCGATATCGTAGCGGCCATTCTCGCCCTTCGGCGCGGCGATGATGGTGGCCTTGGGGTTCTCAAGCCCGATGCGATCCATCGCTTCGCGGAAAAGCTTGCGGTCCTCGGCCATTTCGATGGCCTCACGCTTTGCCCCGATCATTTCGACGCCATACTTCTTGAGGACGCCCATTTCCTCGAGCGCGAGCGAGGTATTCAGACCTGTCTGACCGCCCATGGTCGGCAAAAGCGCGTCGGGCCGTTCCTTTTCGATGATCTTGGCGACGATCTCGGGGGTGATCGGCTCGATGTAGGTGGCGTCGGCCATGTCCGGGTCGGTCATGATCGTAGCCGGATTCGAGTTGACGAGGATGACCCGATAGCCCTCCTCGCGCAGCGCCTTGCAGGCCTGGGCGCCGGAGTAGTCGAACTCGCAGGCCTGTCCGATGACGATGGGCCCGGCTCCGATGATCATGATCGACTTTATGTCGGTTCTTTTCGGCATCGTGGCCCCCCGGGCTGGCAAATTGTCGTGGGTTATAGGGATGGGGGCGGCAGGCGCAAGGCCTCAGGCGCCTTGCCAGTGTCCCGGGGAAGGCTAGGCTGTGGTCCGGGGCGCATATCGGAGTCGCGGATGACCTGGGTCTATCTTGCCATCGCCATCACGGCGGAAGTCATCGCGACGGCCGCGCTCAAGGCCACGGACGGGTTCACGCGGCTGGGGCCGACGGTCGTTTCCCTTACGGGCTATGTCGTAGCCTTCTACTTTCTCGCGATCGTGCTGCGCACCATTCCCGTGGGCATCGCCTATGCGATCTGGGCCGGGGCCGGGGTGGCGCTGGTCGCGCTGATCGGTCTGGTCGTCTATGGCCAGAAGCTCGATCTGGCCGCCGTGGTCGGGATCACGCTGATCGTTGCGGGGGTTGTCGTGCTCAACACGCTGTCGGACAGCGTCCGGCACTGACAAGATGCGCGTCGTCCCGTCGCGCCGACGCCTTGCGGTGGAATTCGCGGGCCTTTTCGTGGTGGCGCCCGTCGTTCTGGCCGTGTTCCTTCCGCCATCCGCGATGTTTCCGGCGCTCTTTGCCGTCACGGGTGCGGGGCTTCTTCTGCTGCATCGCACCCCCGGGTTTCGTTGGCGCGAGCTTTTGCGGGGCGCGGACCGGATCGGATGGGGGCGCGTCGTGGCGCTGGCGCTTGCCACCGCGGCGGTTGGCTATGGCGTCGTGCAGGCCACAGCGCCCGCCTCGTTCCTTGCCCTTCCGCGCCGCAATCCGCAGCTTCTGCTGATGATCGCGGCGTTTTATCCGGTGCTTTCGGCCCTCCCTCAGGAAATCGTGTTCCGGCCGCTGTTCTTCCGCAGGTACGGCGCGCTGCTTCCCCAGGGCCGTGTGGCGCAGATCCTGATGAACGCCGCCGTCTTCGCGCTCGCGCATCTGATGTACTGGAACTGGATCGTCGCCGCGATGACCTTTGCCGGTGGTCTGGCCTTCGCCTGGTCCTATCGGGTGCGCGGAAACTTCCCCGAGGCCGTCGTGACGCACAGCATCGCCGGCGTGATTCTTTTCGCGTTGGGCCTGGGGGTCTTCTTCTATTCGGGCAACGTCGAGCGGCCGTTCTAGGCCAGGCCGGCCATCGCCGCCGCGCGGACGTTCGCCGCGATGAGCTTCGTCCGCGCTTCGGCCCCGATCCCTGCATCAAGCGCGATGCGGATCTCGGGCGCCTGCGCCATGAGCTTGCGCAGCGCCTCGGCGGGGACAGCGAAGATGCGGCCGGGTTCGGTAAGCGTGACCGTCGCGATCGCCGGACTGCCGCTTGCGACGCCCAGTTCGCCCACCAGGGCTCCGGCCTTGCAGTCGGCCACCTCGCGCCCGCCCACCACGACAGAGGCGCGCCCCTCTGCAAGGTAGACCAGCGCGGGGACAGGCGCGCCTTCCTCGGTGAACACGGTTCCCGCCTCGGCCTCGCGCCAGTCTCCGGCGGCGAAGACCCGGCGGGCGAGGTAGGGTTCCAGACCCGGAAGCTTGGCGTCGAGAAACTGCCGCTCGTCCGTCGAGAAGCGCAGGCCGCTTGTCAGGAAGTAGTAGCGTGCAAGCCCCACGATGCTGAGGGCGATCCAGCTTGTCTCGATCGTCGCGGACCAAAGGTTGAAGCTGCCCATGAGCGAGGTCAGCATCAGCGACGACGCAAGGAGGTTCAGCGCCGGGTAGGCGTATCCCCTGTTGTTCAGCAGCCCCAGTTGCAGGGCGCCGTAGGACCCAAGATATAAGGAAGCGCCAAGGACGCCGGCGATGTCGTGGATGATCGGTGCCATCAGGGGCGCCCCTCACGGTCACCGGGCTGAGGCCGACTCGGCTTCATGATCGATTATCCCGCGCCGTTTTGCGGGACTATGTGCTGGACGCCCTGAAGCAGGCAAGCGCAGTCGCCAGTCGCGGAGGGTCACTCGGCGGCGTGGCGCATCACGTCGGCATCGGCGCGATAAAGATAGTCGCGGGTCAGCGGCACGGCATCCTGTCGGTGCGCCAGTTGCACCTGGAAGACACATTGCCGGCCATGGCGAAAGGTCTGTTCGCAGGCGACAAGATAATACTTCCACATCCGGCAGAACCGTTCGTCGTAAAGTCGGGCCGCCTCGTCGATCCGCGCCACAAACCGGTCGTACCAGCGGCGCAGCGTCTCGGCGTAGTGAAGGCGCAGGTATTCGATGTCCGTGGTGTAGAGGTCCTCTTTCTCGATGGCGCCGATCATCTCGGACATCGAGGGCACATAGCCTCCCGGGAAGATGTACTTCTCGATCCAGGGGCTGGTGTAGCTGGGCGGCGCGGTCCGACCGATCGTGTGGATAAGGGCGACGCCGCCGGGGGCGAGGCGATCGTGCACGGTTCGGAAGTATTCGCGGTAATGCGGCAGGCCGACGTGTTCGAACATGCCGACAGACACGATGCGGTCGAAGGTTTCATCCACGTCCCGATAGTCCGTCAGCCGAAAGTCGATGCGTTCGGCAAGGCCAGCCGCCCGTGCGCGCGCGGTCGCGATCTTGTGCTGCTCTTCGCTAAGCGTGACGCCCACGACCCGCGCGCCATAATCCCGCGCCAGCGTAAGGCCCATGCCGCCCCAGCCACAGCCGATGTCGAGGACGCGCATCCCCGGCTCGATCAGAAGCTTGCCCGCGATGTGATGCTTCTTGGCCTCCTGCGCTTCGTCCAGGGTCATGTCCGGCCGCGCGAAATAGGCGCAAGAATATTGCTTGTCGGCATCCAGAAAGAGATCGTAAAGCGCCGCGGACAGGTCGTAGTGATGGGCCACGTTCCGCCGCGCGCGGGCCGCCGGATTGAACTGCCGAAGGCGGCGCGACAGGTGGCGGGACGCTTCCGCCGGCTGCAGCCAGGCCGGTGCGCCACGGGCGGAGGAGTTTTCGATCGCCAGTCGGAAGAATCCGTGCAGGTCGTCGCCGTCGATCGTGATCAGGCCGTCGGTGTAGCCTTCGCCCAGCGCGAGTTCGGTGTTGGTGACGAGACGCTTGAAAAGTCCGTCATCCCCAAGGCGAACGGTCACCGGCGTTCCCGTGCCGTCGCCATACTGCCGCACCTCGCCATCCGGCATGTGCAAGACAAGGGTCCCGTGCCGGACCACGGTTTCCACCATCCGAATGAACAAAGACCGCCACATGGCCACCCCCTGTGGGCGCCACCCGCGCCCGGCTCGGTTTGCATGCTCACGGCGTCCGGACATCGCTGCCACGACGCCTTCCGGTCAGAGAGTGTGTGCGGGAATCACTGATTCGTAAAGGTTTTGCGATGCTTCGGCCTGCCTCGCTTGATCCATGTCAATTCAAGTTGTCAACCATAATGTAAACTAAGACTTACAAATAGGGAGGCCGGCATGCGGATTCTGTTCGTTCACCCCAACTACCACTCGGGCGGGGCGGAGATCGCCGGCAACTGGCCGCCCGCCTGGGTCGCCTATCTTGCGGGCTCGCTGAAGGCGGCGGGCTTCGACGACATCCACTTCATCGACGCAATGACCAACCACCTCGACGACGAGGCGCTAAAAGCTCGCATCGCCGAACTGCAGCCCGACGTGATCGGAACCACCGCCATCACGCCGTCGATCTATGTGGCCGAACGCGTCCTTCAACTTGCGCAGGAGGTGGCGCCGAATGCCCTGCGGGTCCTCGGCGGCATCCACGCGACCTTCATGTTCAAGCAGGTCCTGTCCGAAGCGCCCTGGATCGACGTCATCGTCCGGGGCGAGGGCGAAGAGATCATCACCGAACTGATGCTGGCCGTGGAAGACGGGCGCTGGCCCGCCGACCGTCACAGGATCCACGGTCTCGCCTTCCTCGACGGCGAGGACATCGTCGCCACGCCGGCGGCCTCGACCGTCAAGAACCTGGACGGGCTTGATCCCGACTGGACGCTTCTCGAGTGGGAAAAGTACATCTACGTCCCCCTGGGCGTGAAGGTCGCGATCCCGAACATGGCGCGGGGGTGCCCCTTCACCTGCTCGTTCTGTTCGCAATGGAAATTCTGGCGCGACTACCGCGTGCGCGACCCGAGAAAGGTCGTCGACGAGATCGAGCGGCTGGTGACAGACCACGGTGTCGGTTTCTTCATCCTTGCCGACGAAGAGCCCACCATCAATCGCAAGAAGTTCGTCCAGTTCTGCGAAGAACTCATCGCGCGCGGACTGAACGAGAAGGTGAAATGGGGCATCAACACCCGCGTAACCGACATCTACCGCGACCGCGAGCTTCTGAAATTCTACCGCAAGGCCGGCCTCGTCCACGTCAGCCTCGGCACCGAGGCCGCGGCACAACTCAAGCTTGACCAGTTCAACAAGGAAACCAAGGTCGAAGAGAACAAGGAGGCGATCCGCCTGCTGCGCGAGGCCGACATCTTCGTCGAAGCCCAGTTCATCGTCGGCCTCGACAACGAGACGCCCGAAACGCTGGAAGAGACCTTCCAGATGGCCTGGGACTGGCAGCCCGACCTTGCCAACTGGGCCATGTACACGCCCTGGCCCTTCACCCCGCTATTCCAGGAGTTGAAGGACAAGGTCGAGGTCTTCGACTTCTCGAAGTACAACTTCGTCACCCCGATCATGACACCGGCCGCGATGACACGGGGCGAGTTGCTGGACGGGGTGATGAGGAATTACCGGCGCTTCTACATGCGCAAGGCGCTGTTCCACTATCCGTGGCGCGGCACCGGCTTCCGGCGGCGGTATCTTCTGGGTTGCCTCAAGGCCTTCCTCAAGGCCGGCGTCGGCCGCACTTTCTATGACCTCGGCAAGGCGGGCTATTGGGGCCCGCAGACGAAGGACAAGGTGCATTTCGACTTCGACGAGTCCCGCACCATCGCCGAGGCGCAGATGGAAGACTGGGAAGCCGCCGCCGATCGCGCCGCACGCGCGGCCGAGCGGCGCGAGGCCGTGCGCGCCCAGATGAAGGATCGCGCGGCCGAACGCAGCGGGTCCTTCAGGATGCCGAACGGCGCCGAGGTGCGGGTCTGCGGCGGCGGGACCGAGCAGATGAGCGATGCCTGACGGGGCGGACCACGCCGGGCTCATCGGGCCGAACGCCCTGACGCAGCTTCTGCCGCTGCTGGAAAGGGCGGGCGGCGCCCGTCTGCGCGACAGGCTTCTGGCCGAGGCCGGCATCTTCGTGCTGCCCGACATGACGGGTCTGGTCGACGAAGCGCCGGTCGCGCGCCTGCACCAGGCGATGCGGGCGCAAATTCCCGACCTTGCGCCCGCGCTGGCCTGGGAAGCCGGTGTGCGGACGGCCGACTACATCATCGCCAACCGGATCCCCGGCCCCGTGGTTGTGCTCCTGCGGGGTCTGCCCGTTCCGCTTGCCGCGCCGCTTCTCGTCCGCGCGATCGCGCAGCACGCCTGGACCTTCGCCGGATCGGGTCGGTTCGAAGTGCTCTCGCGCCGACCGCTGCGGGTCGCGATCCACGACAACCCCGTGGTGCGCGGTGAAATCGCGTCGCACCGCCTGTGTCACTGGCACGCGGCCGTCTTCGAGCGGCTCTTCACCAGTCTCGTCCATGGCGGCTGGCGCGCGCGCGAGGTCGAATGCTGCGCCATGGGGCACCCCGCCTGCGTTTTCGAGATCGGCCCCTGAGCCTTCGTCTTGGCCCAAATATCCCCGCCGGAGGCACGCCGCGTCAGCGGCGTTCCCTTGACTTCCCGGCCCAACCCTAGTGTATCGGCCCGACGGATTTCCGGCCCCGAAGGAGCCCCAAGGATGCACGCCTATCGCAGCCACACCTGCGCCGAACTGAACACGTCGCATGTCGGCCAGACGGTCCGCCTGTCGGGCTGGGTCCACCGGGTGCGCGACCACGGCGGGATCCTTTTCATCGATCTGCGCGATCATTTCGGCGTCACACAGGTGCTGGCCGACCCCGACAGCCCGGCCTTCGCGGCGGTCGAGAAGGTGCGCAGCGAATGGTGCATCCGCATCGACGGAGAGGTGAAGGCCCGCGACGCCTCGCTCGTGAACCCCAAGATCCCGACCGGCGAGATCGAAGTCTTCGTCCGCGACCTCGAGGTTCTGGGCGCGGCGGAAGAACTGCCGCTGATGGTCTTCGGCGATCAGGACTATCCCGAAGAGACGCGGCTGCGGTATCGCTTCCTCGACCTGCGGCGCGAGAAGCTGCAGCGCAACATCACGCTTCGGTCGGACGTCATCGCCTCGATCCGGCGGCGGATGTGGGACAAGGGCTTCCGCGAATACCAGACGCCGATCATCACGGCGTCCTCGCCCGAAGGCGCGCGCGACTTCCTCGTGCCGTCGCGGCTGCATCCGGGCAAGTTCTATGCGCTGCCGCAGGCGCCGCAGATCTTCAAGCAGCTGATCATGGTCTCGGGCTTCGACCGCTATTTCCAGATCGCGCCCTGTTTCCGCGACGAAGACCCGCGCGCCGACCGCAGCCCGACCGACTTCTACCAGCTCGACATGGAGATGTCCTTCGTCCGCCAGCAGGACATCTTCGACACGGTGCAGCCGGTGATCCAGGGCATTTTCGAGGAATTCGGCAAGGGCCGGCCCGTCGACAAGGTCTGGCCGCACATCGCCTACGCGGACGCGCTGAAGTGGTATGGCACCGACAAGCCCGACCTGCGCAACCCGATCAAGATGCAGGACGTGTCCGAACATTTCCGTGGCTCGGGCTTCGCCATCTTCGCGAACCTGCTCGAGCACGAGGGCAACGAGATCCGGGCGATCCCCGCCCCCGGCGGCGGCAGCCGCAAGTTCTGCGACCGGATGAACGCCTATGCCCAAAGCCAGGGTCTTCCGGGCATGGGCTATATCTTCTGGCGCGACGGCGAGGACGGGATGGAGGCGGCTGGCCCACTGGCCAAGAACATCGGCCCCGAACGCACCGACGCGATCCGGCATCAGATGAAGCTCGGCAAGGGCGACGCGGTCTTCTTCCTGGGCGGCAAGCCCGAGGATTTCGAAGGCGTGGCGGGGCGCGCGCGCACCGTCATCGGCGAAGAGCTGGGACTGACGGACCACAACCGCTTCGCCTTCTGCTGGATCGTCGACTTCCCGATGTACGAAAAGGACGCCGAGACCGGCAGGATCGACTTCAGCCACAACCCCTTCTCGATGCCGCAGGGCGGGGTCGAGGCGCTTGCAGGTGATCCGCTGAAGGTACTGGGCTATCAGTACGATCTTGCCTGCAACGGCTACGAGCTGATCTCGGGCGCGATTCGCAACCACAAGCCCGAAATCATGTTCAAGGCCTTCGCCCTGGCCGGCTACGCCGTGGACGAGGTGCGCCGCCGGTTCCCCGGTCTCATCAACGCCTTCCGCTTCGGCGCGCCGCCGCATGGCGGCTGCGCGGCGGGGATCGACCGGATGGTGATGCTTCTGGCCGACGAGGCGAACATCCGCGAGGTCATCATGTTCCCGATGAACCAGCGCGCCGAGGACCTGATGATGGGCGCCCCATCCGAGCCCACGGCCGAGCAGCTGATGGACCTGAGCCTGCGGGTGGTGCCGCGCGACTGACGCGTCATCGGCCGAGCGGATCTTCCATTTCCGCCGAAAGTGCCGAATGACGACGATCGGGAATGCTTCGAACCCCCGAGGCTTCCCTTGCTTGGCCCGGTGCGGCGGACCCATGGGCTGGATATCTGCCCACGTCAGGCGCCCACCCGCCAGGATCGGGACACGCCGGCCCGACGTCACCTCGTCATGAACGAGATGGCAAACCGCGTGCACGATCCGCAGCCGGGTTTCTGCGGCGGCGACGGTCGCTGTCGATCGGCTTGTCACCGGGCCATCGGCCTTTTGGCTTGGCGTGCCTTGCGTCATGGGGCACGACTGGCGCGAAAGGACCCGACCCATGCACGACCCGAACCAGGCCCTTCCCGACTGGGCGCCGCCGCCGCGCCCGTCACGCGCGCCCATGACGGGCCGGTATGTGCGGCTCGACCCCCTCTCGACGGCTCATGCGGCCGACCTGCACCGCGCCAATGCGGAAAGCGACGCGATCTGGGAGTATCTGCCCTACGGCCCCTTTCCAGACGCGGCCGCTTATCGCGCCTGGGTCGAGACGGTCGCCGGCCGGGACGATCCCCTGTTCTTCGCGATCCGCAACCTTGAAACCGGACGGTGGTGTGGGGTGGCAAGCTGCCTTCGGATCACGCCAGAGGCAGGGACGATCGAGGTTGGGCACATCAACTTCGCCCCCGCACTGCAACGCACACGGGCCGCGACCGAAGCGATGTCGCTCATGATGGCCCGCGCCTTCGAGACGGGGTACCGGCGCTATGAATGGAAGTGCAACGCACGGAACCTCGGATCGCGCCGGGCGGCGCAGCGGCTGGGCTTCAGCTATGAAGGCGTCTTCCGTCAGGCGGCGGTCATCAAGGGGCGAAATCGCGACACTGCCTGGTTCGCGGCGATCGATGCGGAGTGGCCGCGCCTTCGGGCGGCGTTCGAAGCCTGGCTCGATCCCGCGAATTTCGACGGTGCGGGCCGGCAGCGAACGCCGCTGTCCGATCTGACGGCCCCGATCCTTGCCGCGCGCGATCCGGCGCTTCAGGCCGGCGCTTGAGACTTAAACCACGGCGCGTCGCCTGAGCCGGTCTTCGACAAGGCCCGTCAGTCGGCCGATCCGGACAGGGTCGCCCTCTCCGTCGCCGTCCCGGCCGGCAAAAGCCTCGGCCGCCGCCGCAAGTTCGGCATCCTCGGCCGACCGGGCGAGTCCGGCCAGAAAGCGCGAGGCATAACGCAGGGTGCCGGCGTCCTGCGCGCCCCCCAGGAGGTTGAGGATATGCTCAAGATCGTCGCGCAGCGCCAGCCGGTCGGGGCGTACGTGTTCGTCCGGCAGGGCGCGCAATCCGGTGGGGCGCGCCGCGTCCGGCAGGCGCGACAGCACCGCTTCCTGAAACTGCGCAAGCGAGGTGATCGGCTTGGCGAGAAACCCGTCCGCCCCCGCAGCCCGCGCCGCATCCACCAGAGAGACGTCCCCCGACGTTGCAAGGATGACCAGGGCCCGCGCGGAAGGGGCGGCAAGCTCGGCGATCAGGTCAAGTCCGGACCCATCCGGCAGGCCCAGGTCGACGATGACCACCGACGGATGGTAGGCGCGCAGGTGGCGGCCGGCAGCCCGCAGACTGTCGGCCCTTCGGATACGCGCGCCCGAACGCAGGCACAGAAGCCGCATCGCTTCCGACGCGAAGCGGCTGTCTTCGACCAGAAGGATGGTATGGCCCATCAGCGGCCGTTCGGCCGTAGGCCGCGCGTTGTGCAGGAAATCGGCAATCGAGTCGGGCATGCGTCACCTCTGCGTCGGTTCGCAGCGATTAGGGCAGCGATTACCTAAGCACTGGTAAACGCCGCTGGCGAAAGGTCCTGTCGCATGCTGGAAATCGGGCTAAGCTGATGCCAACCCGAACAGATCGAGTGCCCCATGACCCCTGCCCGTTTCTGGCGCGACATGCCCTCTTCCGCCTTCGGTGACCACACCAAGGACTGGATCGCCGTTCTTCCCGTGGCCGCGATCGAACAGCACGGCCCGCACCTGCCGGTAGGCGTCGACGCCATCGTCGCCGAAGGCCTAGTCGCACGCGTCGCCGCCGCCCTGCCCCCCGACCTGCCGGTCACGTTCCTGCCGGTCGAGGAGGTCTGCAAGTCGAACGAGCATATCGCCTTCCCGGGGACGCTGACGGTTGACTGGGACGTGGTGATCCGCACCTGGGTGCAAATCGGCGAAAGCGTCGCGCGGGCCGGGGTCAGGACGCTGGTCATCGTCACCAGCCACGGCGGCAATGTGCCGCCGATGGAGATCGCCGCGCGAGAGTTGCGCCAAAGGCTGGGCATGCGCGCGGTCACCACGGCCTGGGGCCGGCTGGGAAGCGCCGCGCCGAAGCCGCAGGGCCTTGTCATCGACATCCATGCGGGGCAGGCGGAGACCTCGTGGATGCTGGCCCTGCGTCCCGATCTGGTGGACATGGCGAAAGCCCGGGATTTCCGCAGCGCGCAGGAACAGGTCGTCGATGCCAGCGGGCGGCTTGGCTATCACATGATGGCGGCGAACATGGCCTGGCTGTCGCAGGACCTCAATCCCGCGGGGGCGGTCGGAAACGCCGCCGCGGCGACGGCCGAGGCCGGCGAGGCCGACATAGCTGCTATGGTCGAGGGGTTCGTCGCGCTGATGCGCGATCTTGCCCGCCTGCCGCCGCCCTAGGCGGTTGCTGTCGCCCGCGCCGGCAGACGCCCGATCAGCTTGTCCATCTGACGCGCGACCTTGGCGAGGTGCTTCGTGCGGCTTTCCGGGGTCGAGCTGTCCATGAGGTAATGCGCCGCGAAGGCCGTGCGCTTGCCCTTCGCGCACAGAAGGCCCACGCCGCGCAGAAGGGTGCGCCGGCCGGGCGCGCCGACAAGCCGCGTCAGCCACCAGCTTGCGCCACAGGTGGTGAACACGCCAAGGCGGGTGATATGCGTGAGGCCGGGCCCGATCGTCTCGCCCGGGCCCTTGGGCATCAGGAAGGCAAGACCCGGCACCATGACCCGGTCAAGCCAGCCCTTCAGCATCGCCGGCAGGCCGTACCACCAGGTCGGATAGACGAAGATCAGCGTATCGCACCACTTCAGATCCGCGCAGTCCTGTCGCAGGGCCAGCTGGTTTGCGGCCTCGTCTTCGTAGATTTCGAGATCGTGGGCCGTCAGACGCGGATCGAAGCCGCGTGCGTAAAGGTCCGTCAGCCGCACCTCGGCCCCAGCCGCGTGCAGCTTTTCAAGAACGACGTCACGCACGGCGGCGGTGAAGCTTGTCTCGCGCGGATGGCAATAGACGATAAGCGCGCGCATCAGAACCTCTCCATCTCGCGCCCGACCTGGTCGAGGAAGGCCACGCGTTTCGCATCGCTGGCGCGGTTCATGTCGTAAAGGGCAAGATAGCGCATCCGCTCTGGCCGGCAGACGTGCCAGACGGCCCGGGTGACCGACCTGCGCGGCGGATCGCCCGCCATCATCGCGCGCAGGCGCGTTCCCCCGTAGGTCGTCACCGCCGCAAGCTTGCGGATGTGGGTGAGGTTCGGCTTCACCTTGCCGTCCTCGAGCCGGAAGGACACGCCCGGCAGGAAGACCCGGTCGAGGAACCCCTTGAGGATCGCGGGATAGCCGAAATTCCAGACCGGGAAGACCAGGATCAGCGCCTCTGCGGCCCGCAGGCGGTCGACGTAGCCGGCGACCGGGGCGACATTCGCGCCCACATCGTGATAGCGGCGCCGTTCGTCCGTGGTCAGCACGGGCGAGAATCCTTCGGCGTTCAGATCGCAATCGTCCACCTGCCAGCCGCGGCGCGACAGCGTTTCGACCACCCTGCCATGAAGGGCTGCCGAAAAGCTTTCGGGGCAGGGGTGCGCGAAAAGGACCAGCGCCCGGGTCATGCACGCCACCGCGTGTCCGTCGAGCCGGACCCATCACCGGGGGGCTCGGCGCAGCCGAGCGGGGGCAAACAGCCCGCTCTGGCCGCGTCCGTCATTCCGCCGTCTTCAGTCCGGGCCAGGCATACATCCGGTCGTAACCCCAGTCTGGATCGTCCCAGGCGATCATCTTGCCCGGGTTCAGCAGGCCTTTGGGATCGGCCTCGCGCTTGAAGGCCAGCTGGCGGTCGTCCACCGTCTGCCGGCCGCCCTCTTCCAGCGTATAGCGGTGAGGGTTGAAGATCATCGCGCCGGCGGCCTCGTGCAGGTGAATGATTTCGTCCAGGCGTTCCTCGGTCGTGAACTTCACCAGAGAGAGGCCCGCGAACATGACCTTGCCGCCTTCGCGCATCACCTCCAGGTGCTGGAGCACCTCGGGCGAGAAGTCGTTGCGGATCCGCTCGACAAGTTCCAGATGTCGCGGGAAGGCATAGCGCACCTGAAGGTAGGTGATCGAGGGGTCGACCTTCAGGGCCCTTAGTGTGGTGTGGTTCCATCCGTATTCGAAGACAGGCCCCGGCCCGCGCGCCCAGTCGTTGTCGTCGGATCGATAGACCATCCGCGCGTCGGGCCGGCGGGCCATGAAGGTCAGGAAACCATCCATCGAATGAGGAGCGACCATGAGGCCCACAAGATGCGTTCCCTCGGTCACATGGGGCTTCACGCGCTGGAAATAGTCGAAGGCCGTCGGTGCCTCGAAGACGCTGGCAAGCTTGATCAGGATGCCGTCCTCGTTCGCGACGCCCTCGGCAAATCGGGCTGCCTTCATGAAGTCGTCGAAACCCACGAACATCTCGACCCAGTCATAGGCCGGGGCCAGCGGCATCTCGACCTCGGTGATGATCCCGTTCGTGCCGTAGGCGTGGCTGACGCGGGCCAACTCTTCGCCCCGGAACTCGAGGATGCGGGGCTCGGCCTCCATCGTCACGACGCGCAGCCGGATAATGTTGCCCAGGTCGCGCAACGCGCCCCAGGTGCAGGATCCGACCCCGCCCGAGCCACCGGCGATGAAACCGCCGATCGTGGCCGTGGCCCAAGTCGACGAGAACATCCGCAACTCCTGCCCCGACTGTGCCTTGCAGGCTGCGTCGAGGTCCTTGAGCAGGACGCCCGGTTCGCAGATCACCCGGCCGGGATGGACCTCCTTCACGCGGTCGAGGTGCTTGAGGTGCATCACGCAGCCCCCGGCAAGTGGCATGGCCTGACCATAGTTCCCCGTGCCTGCGCCGCGTGTCGTGACCGGCACGTCGTGGGCATGGCAGACCTTCAGCACCTCGATCACCTCGGCTTCGGTGCGCGGTCGGACGACGAAATCGGCCACGACGTGGTCGAGCCGGGCTTTCAGCACAGGCGAGTACCAGAAGAAATCGCGCGAATTCGCGCGGATCGCGGCATCGTTTCCTTCGATGTCAAGGTGGGACAGGGCGGCCTTGGCCGCGGCGACGTTGGCGTTCATCCGATCCTCATCAGGTCGTCAAGTTCAGCATGGTCGGGAAGGGTGCGGTCAATGGCACGGCCGCCACGCAGCACAATCCGGTCGGCCTGCGGCCGGGCGAAGAGTTCGGTCCAGCCGCGGGCCTTGCAGATCACCAGATCGGCGGGCGCGCCGGGCGCCAGTGATGGCGCCTCGAACCCGCAGGCAGCGGCGGGCGTGGTCAGGAAGGCGCGCGTCCAGTCGCTGTCGGAATGGTCAAGGTGGCCGATGCGCGTCGCCTCGCGCATCACCTCGATCATGTCCATGTCGCCGTAGGCGTAGAACGGATCGCGCGTGTTGTCCGAGGCGAACGACACGGGAATGCCGCGTGCCTTCATCTCGTGCACAAGCGTGATGCCCCGCCGGCGCGGCGTGCGACCCGGCGCGCGGTCCTGAAGGTAAAGGTTGCACATCGGCAGGCTGACCACGTTCAGCCCCGCCTTCGCCACGAGGTCGAGTGTGTCCATCGCCCGCGCCTCGTCCTGCGCCGAAAGCGAACAGCAGTGACCGACCGTGACCCGGGCCGCGAACCCGGTCTCGAGCACCGTCTCGGCGATCAGGCGCAGGGTCTCGGCGTCCGGGTCCATCGTTTCGTCGACGTGGAAGTCGGCCTGAAGGCCCCGGTCGGCCGCAAGCCGGAAGAAGGCGCGCAGGCGCTGGGCGAGGTCGGGCATGGGATAAGTCACCATGCCCAGCACTCCGCCCGGCGTCGCCGCCACGATGTTGGCCGTGTTCAGGAAGGCGCCGTCGGCGTCGAAGCTGTCGCAACCGATCAGGCAGGCCGCCTGAAGCGCGATGCGGCCTTTCCAGTCTTCGGCCACCTCGCGGAAGACAGGGAAGCTGATCCCGTCCTGCGGCGGGATCGCATCAAGGTGCGTGCGGATCGCGCGGGTGCCGTGGGCGAAGGCACAGCGCAGGCTGAAGTCCATCCGGCGCCGGACATCCTCGGCGGTCCAGTGCGCGGCACGATCCTCGCCCACCGTGGTCAGGGCGCCCATGAAGGTGCCATCGGGGTTCGGGGCGCGGCCCCAGATATGCCCCTTGTCGAGATGCGTGTGCATGTCGACGAAGCAGGGAAAGACCATCGCCCCCTTCATGTCGACCTCGACCCCGGCCGGCGGGGCGAGCTTTCCCGCGACGATGCCGAGGTCCGCGCGGACGAGGTCGGCCGTTTCGCCCAGAAAGAAGCCGGGCACGGTGACGTTGGCCAGCGTGAAGGGCGCGGCGGGAAGGGTGCGGAAGTTCATGGTCATTCCCGTCTGATCGCGCTTTCGTGCCACTTGTGCAGAAGCAGCCAGCTGACCCAGGACAGCACGAGGTAGATCGCGACCCCCGTGAGGATCACCAGCAGAAGTGCCGCGAACATCCGCGGCACGTTCAGTCGGTAACTCGATTCCAGGATGCGGAAGGCAAGCCCCGCCGCCTGCCCGCCCGAGCCCATAGTGAACTCGGCCACGACCGCCCCGATCAGCGACAGGCCTCCGGCGATACGCAAGCCGCCCAGGAAGTAGGGCAGGGACGAGGGCAGTTGCAGGAATCGCAGCCGCTGCCAGCGGCTGGCGTGGTAGATCGTCATCAGGTCGCGCAGGTTGTGGTCGGACGATTTCAGCCCAAGCGCCGTGTTGGACAACACCGGAAAGAACGCGACGATCCAGGCGATGAAGAGCACCCGCGCGATGTGGCTGTCGATGTAGATGAAGATCAGCGGCGCGATCGCGATGATGGGGGTCACCTGCAGCACGACCATGTAGGGAAACAGGCTCATCTCGACGAGGCGGGACTGGGTGAACAGGATCGCCAGTCCGCCGCCGCCGATGATGGCAAGCAGAAGCGCAAGCACCGTCACGCGCACGGTCGTCCACCAGCTTCCGGCCAGCGACGGGAAGTCGGCGATCAGCGTCTCGATCACCAGAAGGGGGCTGGGAAGCTGGTAATGCGGGATTTCCCGCGCGACGACATACCACTGCCATGTCCCGATGAGGGCGACGAAAAGGAAAAGGGGCAAAGCCCAGCGACCGATCCGCTCAAGCCGGGCGGCGCGCAGGCGCGCGTCCTCTTCGCGGTCGATGACACGGGCGGCCATGTCGTCCCCGCGAAGCTGTTCGGCGCTGTCGGTCGCGGTCATGGGGTCATCCTTCGTGGGCGACGCCGTCCATCGCTATCGCCAGCGCGTCCGAGGCTTCGCGGCAATGGGCGACGTATTCCGTCGATGTGCGGAACTCTTCGGTCCGGGGATAGGGTTCGTCGACGCCAAGTTCGCGGATCACCCGTCCGGGACGCGCCGCCATGATGACGATCCGATCGGACAGGAAGACGCTTTCGAACACGGAATGCGTCACGAAGATCACCGTGCAATGCAGCTTGTCGCGCATGGCGAGCAGATCGTTGTTGAGCTTGAAGCGCGTGATCTCGTCAAGCGCGGCGAAGGGCTCGTCCATCAGGATCAGGCGGGGATGGGTGACAAGCGCGCGCGCGATCGAGACGCGCATCTTCATGCCCCCCGAAAGCTCGCGCGGGTAGGCGTCTTCGAAACCGGTCAGTCCGACCGTCGCCAGTGCCTCTTCGATGTCGGGACGAACATCCTTCCGGGTCTTTCCCTTCAGGCGCAGCGGCAGCCAGACGTTGTCGGCCACCGTCGACCACGGCATCAGCGTCGGTTCCTGGAAAACCACGCCCAGCGTGTCGCGCGCCGTGGTGTCCGCCCAGCGAACCCGGCCGCGGGTGGGCTGCATAAGCCCCGCGATCAGGCGAAGCACCGTCGACTTGCCGCACCCCGAGGGGCCGAGAAGCGAAATGAAGTCTCCCTGCCTGACCTCGAGCGACATGTCGCGCAGGGCGATCGTGCTCTGGCCAAACATCTTGTCGACGTGATCAAGCGACAGGAGCACCTGCCGGGAGGCGCGCGCAGTTCCCGCGGCGGCGACCGCCGCGGGAGAGGGTGCACCTTGTGCCGTCACTGGCCAAGCGCCGCCTTCACTTCGAGCGAGGCACCGCTGTTGGCGAAGTCGAGCGTGTACGCCTGCTTGTAGTCGAGGTCGGCGGGCAGCACGCCCACGTCGACCATCTTGGTGAAGAAGTCTTCCATGCGCGCGTCCGTCATCGCGCCGATGCCCATGGTCAGGGCATCGCCCGAGTCGACGATGCCGTACTGCTTCATCGTCTCGATCGAGAAGGCGAGCTTGTCGTCGCTCATGTCCGGGTTGTCTTCCTTGATCTTCGCCAGAGCGGCGGCGTTGTCGCCATAAAGGAAGTTCGCCCAGCCGATGGCCGAGCCATCGACGAAGCATTTCACCACTTCGGGGTTGGCTTCGATGTAGTCGCGCATGCCGACGATCGTGGTCGAGTATGCCGTGTAGCCATTGTCGGCCAGCACCCAGACGTCCGGCTTGAAGCCGCCTTCCTGTTCGACGGCAAAGGGTTCGGACGTGACATAGCCCTGCTGTGCCGCGCGGGCGTTGGCGATGAAGGGCGCCGGGTTGAAGGTGTACGGGACACGCTTTGCCGGATCCCAGCCGTTCGCCTTCTCGAAGAACTTGAAGTAGGTGACGAAACCCTCGTCCCCGATGATCAACTGGTCGAGCGTCGAAATCTCGTCGAAGGACGAGATCGCGCCCGGATGTGTCATCAGGATCTGCGGCTCTTTCTGGAAGCTCGCGGCAACGATCAGCATCGGCACGCCTTCGTTGACCGCGCTCAGCGGGCCAAGTGTGCCGCCCATGTAGAACTGGATCCGTCCGGCGATGAGCTGCGCCGAGTTGTTGACCTGCGGGCCGCCGGGAAGGATCGTAACGTCAAGCCCGCAGGCCTCGTAGGTTCCGTCGACGACGGCCTGGTAGTACCCGCCGTGTTCGGCCTGGGCGACCCAGTGGGTGCCGAAGGTCACTTCGGTCAACTCCTGCGCGCTTGCTGCCGAAGAAATCGCCACGGCGGCCGCAGCCGTCGAGAGCTTCAGGTATTTGGAAGACATCCTAACCTCCGTTGGTGATCTGGTCTTAACTTCGGCTTGCCGCTGGCGAAGGAAAGGGGTCGCCCCGTCGTGCCGCGCGCCGGGTTTCATTTCGCCTATTGCTTAGACGGTTCCGCTCGATTCGCACATCTTTTGGTCGCCCGCCATTTGGGGCGCCTCTTGTGGCGATTGACCCGAGTCGGAGGATGCGGCCTCATGCGCGCGACCGTCAGCCTGCCAGCCGGAGATCGCCATGCACGAACTCACCCCAGCCGGGATTGCGCCTCCCTTCGCGCGATACGCACACGGGGTCATCGTGCCGGACGGGTATCGCCTGATCCTGACGTCCGGACAACTGGGCCTTGCCGCTGACGGGTCGGTGCCCGAGGACGTCGGCGCCCAGGCGCGGATCTGTTTCGCCAACATCGACGCCATCCTTGGCACGGGGGGCGCGGGCCGCGGGGACGTGGTGCGCATCAACGCCTTCGTCACCGACCGCGCCTTCATGCCTGACTACATGGCCGAGCGGGACGCCTGGCTGGCGGATGTCGGCAGGCTTCCCGCCTCGACCCTGGTGATCGTCTCGGGCTTCACCCGCCCGGAATTCAAGGTCGAGATCGAGGTGACGGCGGCCGTTCCGCCGCGCTGACCGCGCCGCCCGTGGCCGACCGGGCGGCGGGGTGGCCGGAGCGACCCCACGGCGCTTGCGACTCTGCGCTCCGCCCGCTATGCTGCGGTGCAGCAAAGTCGTGGAGGCGCCGATGCCGGGGAAAGTCATCACGGTCGCCCAGCAGAAGGGCGGATCGGGCAAGACGACGATCGCCGCCAACCTTGCGGTCGCCCTGGCCCGGTCGGGATACAGCGTCGCTCTTCTTGACACCGATCCGCAAGGCTCGCTCGGGCGCTGGTTCATGACCCGGCGCGAGCGCGGGGACCCAGGTCTCGAGTTCGCCACCGCAAGCGCCTGGGGCGTCAGCTATGAATGCGACAAGCTTCGGAAACTGTACGATTTCATCATCGTGGACACGCCGCCGAAGGTCGACGCCGACCTGCGCCCCGCGCTGCGCGAAAGCGATCTTGTCCTCGTTCCGGTCGCAGCCAGCCAGGTCGACGTCTGGGCGACCGAGTCGGTTCTTGACCTTGCCCGGCGCGAGAACCGCCCCGCGATGGTCGTCCTGAACCGTGCCAAGGCAGGGACGCGGGTTCTGGAGGAGGTAATCGCATCGGTTGCCGCCATGGAGATTCTGCAGGCGCATACAGTCCTTGGTCACCGCGTGGCCTATGCCGAGACCCTTGGCCAGGGGCGCGGCGTCCTTGAACATGGGAAGGGCGCCTGGACAGCCGAGGTCGAAGGACTGGCGGCTGAGATCGTGGCCGCGCTGCGCGCCTGAGCCACTTGGCGCAAGCCCTCGCCCACATTATATTCCTAAAAAGATATATTAGGAGGGGTGGCGATGGCCGCGCTCAAGCTGACCTGTCTCGACTGTGGGCAGGTGAACCGGGTCCCCGGTGAGAAGATCGCCGACAGCCCGAAATGCGGGACCTGCGGCGCGACGCTGATCGATGGAAAGCCGCACGAGGTGGATCTTGCGACGCTCGAGAAGGCGGCGCGGACCGACGATCTGCCGCTGGTTGTCGATTTCTGGGCGCCGTGGTGCGGGCCCTGCCGGATGATGGCGCCACACTTTGCGCAGGCCGCGGGTCAACTTCGCGGGCGGGCGCGTCTGGTGAAGCTGAACACCGAAGCGAATCCGCAGGCTGGCGGAAAGTACGGGATCAGGGGGATTCCGATGCTCGCGGCCTTCAAGGGCGGGCGAGAGACAGCGCGTCAGGCAGGGGCCATGCCGGCGCCACAGATCGTGGATTGGGTGAACCGGGCGGTCTAGGCCGCCCGGTCCCGGTCGATCGCTCAGGCGAGGGCGAGGTTGGTCGCCGACTCGCGGCCATCACGGCCGGCTTCGATGTCGAAGGTCACGGCCTGGCCGTCCTTCAGTTCGCGCAGACCCGCACGCTCGAGCGCGGTGATGTGCACGAAAACGTCACGCTTGCCGCCTTCGGGGGCGATGAAGCCGAAGCCTTTGGTGGTGTTGAACCATTTCACGGTGCCTTTGGCCATCCGTAAGTCTCCTTCTGGTGTCGCTGCCCGCGGTGTGCGGCAGCCCGGCCTGTCAGTCTGTGATCGATGGACTGAAGCCGTGTTAGGGAGACAGTGGTCGATAGAGAGTAACGTAGCGCGTCGGATATGATGGAATCGGGGCCAAAAGTCAAGGTTCCGGGGCAGATGGAGGGACGGGTGACACCGCGCGGGGGACTTTCCCATCTGGTCGTGCCGGGGCGCGAAATCACCGTGCGCGTCACTCCCGGAGCCGCGCGGACGACCGTTGAAGAAGTCCCCGCCGGTCTTCGGGTGCGGGTGACAGCGCCACCCGAGGCCGGCAAGGCGAACGCCGCGGTGCGCGAGGCGCTGGCCCGCGCGCTGGGCATCGCCAAGGGCCGGCTGACGCTGGTCCGGGGCGGGACGAGCCGGATCAAGGTCTGGCGGGTCGACTGACCGGTCTGGTGCGCATCCGGCCCTGATCCCGCCTTGACCCCCGTCAATGCAGCGCGCGTGTCCCGGGTGCAGCGTTGCCGCGGATTTGAACGGAGGACCGACGATGACCGATCGGCAAGCCTATATCGACAAGGCGAAGGCGCGGCTTGACCAGTGGGAGGCCGAAATCGACAAGCTGAAGGCAAAGCTTGAAGAGGCCGGGGCCGACGCGAAGATCGAGTACGCCGAACAGCTCAAGAAGCTGGGCGCGCAACGCGAGGAGGCGAAGGAAAGGCTTCACAAGCTGCGCGACAGCGGTGACGAGACCTGGGACGACGTCAGGGAAGGCCTCGAGACGGCGTGGGAACGTGTCGAGAAGGCCTGGAAGGACGCGAAGTCGAAGATCGGGTAGGCCTTCGGCCGATCTGATCCTGGTCAAGGCGCGGAACCCGATTCTCGTATTCCACTTCAGGAATGTTTCATGCCCCGACACCCGGGGCCAGGGAAGGAGACCCGAAATGACCCTTGATCGTGCCGTTCTTGCCTTCGCCGGCGTCATGGTGCTGCTGAGCGTCGTGCTGACCGTCTATGTCTCGCCGGTGTGGATGTGGTTCACTGTCTTCATCGGGCTGAACCTGCTCCAGTCCGCCTTCACCGGCTTCTGTCCGGCGGCGACGGTGTTCCGGTGGCTGGGGGTGAAGGCGGGGACGGCGTTCGGGTGAGGGAAGTTGCATCCGGCGACCAAAACACAGGGCAGGGTGGGGTCCACCCACCATCTCCGGTAATGTCTACGGAGGCAAACAATACCCTAACGGGCAAGTCCAGCGTTTCCCGCATCCCAAAAAGTCGACCTACCCAGACTACCACGCTGACGGTATCCAAACGAAGCATCCCTCACTCCAAGCGGCCTATGCCTTGGCAGCCTGGAGTTCCCCCTCACCTCACGAACTTCTTGTACTTGATCCGCTTCGGCTCGACCGCGTCGGGGCCCAGGCGGCGCTTCTTGTCTTCCTCGTAGTCCTCGAAGTTGCCTTCGAACCATTCGACATGCGCTTCGCCCTCGAAGGCGAGGATGTGGGTGCAGATCCGGTCGAGGAAGAAGCGGTCGTGGCTGATGACCACGGCGCAGCCGGCAAAATCGACAAGTGCGTCTTCCAGCGCGCGCAGGGTCTCGACGTCGAGATCGTTGGTCGGTTCGTCAAGCAGCAGCACGTTTCCGCCCGACTTCAGAAGCTTGGCCATGTGGACGCGGTTGCGTTCGCCGCCCGACAGAAGTCCCACCTTCTTCTGCTGGTCGCCGCCCTTGAAGTTGAACGCGCCGCAATAGGCGCGACTGTTGATCTCGGCATCGCCCAGCTTGATGAGTTCGGCCCCGCCCGAGATTTCCTCCCACACCGTCTTGCCGGCGTCGAGCGCGTCGCGCGACTGGTCGACGTAGGACAGCTTGACCGTATCGCCGAACTCGACGCTGCCGTCGTCGGGCGTCTCTTGCCCGGTCAGCATGCGGAACAGCGTCGTCTTGCCGGCGCCGTTCGGACCGATGACGCCGACGATGGCGCCGGGGGGGATGGCGAAGGACAGATCCTCGATCAGCAGCTTGTCGCCCATGGCCTTCTTCAGGCCTTCGACCTCGATCACCTTGCCGCCAAGGCGCGGGCCGTTCGGGATGACGATCTGCGCGCGGCCGACCTTCTCGCGCTCGGACTGCTCGGCCAGTTCGTTGTAGCGGTCGATCCGCGCCTTCTGCTTGGACTGGCGGGCCTTGGCGCCCTGCCGGATCCAGTCAAGCTCGCGCTCGAGAGTCTTCTGGCGGGCCTTGTCCTCGCGCGCTTCCTGTTCAAGGCGCTTGGCCTTCTGCTCAAGCCACCTGGAATAGTTGCCCTCGTAGGGAATGCCCCGACCGCGGTCGAGTTCCAGGATCCATCCGGTGATGTCGTCGAGGAAGTAGCGGTCGTGGGTGACGATCAGGATCGTGCCCTTGTAGTCGATCAGGTGCTGCTGGAGCCAGGCGATGGTTTCGGCGTCAAGGTGGTTGGTCGGTTCGTCCAGAAGCAGCATGTCGGGCGCTTCGAGCAGAAGCTTGCACAGCGCCACGCGGCGCTTCTCGCCGCCCGAGAGGCTGTCGACCGAGGCGTCGTCGGGCGGGCACCGCAGCGCCTCCATCGCGACGTCGACCTGGCTGTCGAGATCCCACAGGTTCTGGCTGTCGATCACGTCCTGAAGCTGCGCCATCTCTTCGGCCGTCTCGTCCGAATAGTTCATGGCAAGCTCGTTGTAACGCTCGAGGATGGCGCGCTTGGCGGCAACGCCTTCCATCACGTTGCCGCGCACGTCGAGCGCGGGGTCGAGATCCGGCTCCTGGGGAAGGTAGCCCACGCGCGCGCCCTCGGCCGCCCAGGCTTCGCCCGAAAAGTCCTTGTCGATGCCGGCCATGATGCGCAAGAGCGTCGACTTGCCCGCGCCGTTCACGCCCACGACGCCGATCTTCACACCGGGAAGGAAGTTCAGGCGGATGTTCTCGAAACACTTCTTGCCGCCCGGGTAGGTCTTCGAGACGCCGTCCATGTGATAGACGTACTGGTAGCTGGCCATCGGTCGCGTGCCCCTGATGTCGGAAATCCGCCTTCACATAGCCAAGGGGCGGGGCAAGGGCAATGCGGGCGTTCCTCCGGGCTTGTGCCGGCGCCCGCGAATGATCACCTGTGGCCGGCACGCGCGGGGAAACCGATGACCGAGACCTGGAAAGAGAAGGGCGAACGCACCTACCGCACCTGGATGCGGTGGATACGGACGAACGTCAGGCCCGGGTTGCGCAGCCTGCTGGGCGTGCTTCTGATCGTCGGCGGCATCTTCGGGTTTCTGCCCGTTCTGGGCTTCTGGATGGTGCCGCTGGGGGTCGCGGTCATCCTGCTGGATGTGCGGGTGTTCCGGCGTTGGCGCCGGCGCAAGCTGAACGGGCGGGGGACTGCGGACTGACGCTGCCCTAGCGCAGCGCGCCGGCCGCCTGAAGCGCGTCGTATTTCGCCTTGTCCCACCACCAGTAGTCCGTTCCCCGGTCATAGGGTGGTTTCGTTTCGGGGCGGCCGAAGACATCCCAGTAGGCCAGCCAGTGCGTGCCCTTGTACCAGTTCGGCACCCAGATCCTGCGGTCGCGCAGCACGCGATCAAGGGCGCGGACGCGGGTTTCGAGCGTCGCGCGGTCGCTGGCCAGGACCACCTCTTCGATGATCTCGTCGATCACCGGATCCGCGAGTCCCGAAAGATTGAAGGTTCCCGGAGCATTGGCGCTGTCCGACCCGAAAAGCTCGCGCAGTTCGATCGAGGGCGACAGCGGCAGGACGAAGCGCCCCGAGACGATATCATAGTCGAAGTCTTCCTGCCGCTGTTCGTACTGGGCGAAGTCGACAAGGGTGTGGACCGCGTCGACCCCGATGGCGCGCAGGTTTTCGACATAAGGCAGGATGATCCGCTCGAAGGTGGGGCTTGCGTTCAGGAATTCCACCCGCAGGGCCTGCCCCGAGGCGTCGCGGCGCATCCCGTCGTCGCCCACTTCCCAACCGGCCGCATCCAGAAGGGCGCCCGCGCGCCGGGCCATGGCGCGGTCAAGGGCATTGGGCGCGCTGACCGGGGGCGTAAAGGCCGGCCCGGAGAACACGGTTTCGGGCAGGCGGTCGCGCCAGCGTTCGAGGAAGACTAACTCGTCGCCCTCGAGCGGGCCGGACGCCTGCAGGACCGAGTTTTCCCAGAAGCTGTCGGTGCGTTCGTAGAGGCCGGCGAACAGCGTCTGGTTCGACCATTCGAAGTTGAACATCATCCCAAGCGCCTCGCGCACGCGGGCGTCTTCGAACTGCGGACGACGCAGGTTGAACCAGAAGCCCTGCGCGCCCGACGGGCGGTCGTCGGGGATGGTCTCGCGGATCACCCAGCCGCTCGCGAGGGCGGGAAAATCATAGCCCGTCGCCCACTGGGCCGAGAAATTCTCTTCATGGAACAGGTACGCGCCTGCCTTGAGCGCCTCGAAGGACGCGGTGTTGTCGGCGAAATATTCATAGCGGATGCAGTCGAAGTTGTTCTTGCCGATGTTCACCGGAAGATTGGCGCCCCAGTAGTCGGGGTTGAGGCAGTAGGTGATGGTGCGGCCGGCGGTGAGGTCGCGCACGATGTAAGGGCCCGAGCCCAGGGGCGGAACCAGGGTCGAGGACTCGAAGTCGGTCGTCTGGTAGTAATGCGCCGGAAGAATCTCGTACTGGCCCACCGTGGCGATGAGGTCGCGCGTCGCGGCGCCCTCGGCGAAGTCGAAGCGGACTTCGCGCTCGGACAGCGCGGTGACCAAGGCGACGTCCCTGAGGTCAAGCTGATAGCGTGGCGCACCCTTTTCCTTGAGCGTCTCGAAAGTGAAGACGACGTCGTCTGCCGTCACGGCCGTGCCATCAGCGAAAGCGGCGCCCTCGCGCAGGGTGAAGACCACCCAGGACCGGTCCTCGGGGTATTCCAGCCGTTCGGCGAGAAGGCCATAGACCGCGTCGGGTTCGTCGTAGGCGCGGGCCAGAAGCGTGTCGTAAAGCCGGGTCAGACCCTGCGCAGGTTCGCCCTGAAGGATGAAGGCGTTGAGGCTGTCGAAGGTCTGGGACGCGCCGGTGCCGCGAAAGCTCATGATTCCGCCCTTGGGCGCCGCGGGGTTGACGTAGTCGAAGTGCGGGAAGTCCGCGGGATACTTCAACTCGCCGAAGGTCGAGATGCCATGGCTGACAGTGGTCTGCGCCGGCGCCGGATGGGCGGTGGCAAGGATCAAGGCGGCCGAAAGAGCGAAGGTCAGGCGGGCGGCGGCGATCATCGGCGTCTCCGTGCGGGTTCGAGGCAAACCTAGCACGGGTCCCCGGCGTGGGAAGATGCCTTGCGCGGGCGGCAACGATTGACAGCCCGGCCGCGCCGTCCGACAAGCCCTTGACAGGAAAGGGAGGCGCCCATGACGGCGGGGTTTCCGCCGGCGCGGCCGGGCATGTGCATCGGACTTCTGGGCGGCTCGTTCGATCCGCCCCATGCCGGGCATGTCCACATCACCCACGAGGCGCTGAAGCGCTTCGGCCTTGATGCGGTCTGGTGGCTGGTCAGTCCGGGCAATCCGCTCAAGCCGCGGGGACCGGCGCCGCTGGAGCGGCGGATGGCGGCCACGCGCGCGATCATGCAGCACCCCGGGGTCGTGGTGACCGACATCGAGGCGCGGCTGGGAACGCGCTATACCGCCGGGACGCTTGCGGCCGTTCTTCCGCGCTATCCGGGTGTGCGCTTCGTCTGGCTGATGGGCGCGGACAATCTGGCCGGCTTCCACCACTGGGAGAGGTGGGACTGGATCATGGAGCATGTGCCCGTGGGTGTGATGGCGCGACCGGGTCAGGGACTGCCGGCCTGCCTGTCGCCGGCGGCGATCAGGTACCGCCGCTGGCGGCTGCCCATGCGCGAGGCCGCGCGCCTGTGCCTTGCGCCTCCACCAGCCTGGTGTTTCGTGAACCTGCCGATGGTCGACATCTCGTCGACCGAGATCCGCGCCCGCGGCGACTGGACCTGACGGCGCGGCTTCCGGGCGACATCGGGCGGGCACTTCGCAGTTGTGAACAGGTCGCGCTTGCCGGGAGATGCGCGTCGTGGCTTTACTTTCGCAATGACGCACAGCGTATCGCGACGGGCCGTTCTGGGTGGTCTTCTTGCAGGGGCTGTCGCGGGGCCGGCGCTTGCGTCGGCGCCGCTTGCCTCGCTTCGGCCGTTGCCGCGCGGCACTCTGCCGCCGCCGCCCGCGCCGCCTGCCGCCGATGCCATCATCGCCGCGGCCCGTCTGGGCGGGCAGGTCAGCTTCGCGATGGCCGATCTTGACGACGGTCGAATGATCGAGGTCCGCGACCCGTTTCTGGCGCAGCCGCCCGCGAGCGTGGCGAAGACGCTGACGGCGCTTTACGCGCTGGACATCCTTGGGCCGGACTTCCGCTTTCCGACGCGCGTCATCGCCACCGGTCCGATCCTGAACGGCCGGGTCGAGGGCGACCTTGTTCTGGCAGGCGGCGGCGATCCCACGCTGGACACCGATGGTCTGGGCGATCTGGCCGCTGCGATGAAGGCCGCCGGCGTGCGCGAGGTGGCGGGGCACTTCCGCATCTGGGGCGGGGCGCTGCCCTTTCTGCCGGGGATCGACGCCGACCAGCCTCCGCATGTGGGATACAACCCTGCGATCGGCGGGTTGAACCTCAACTACAACCGCGTGCACTTCGAATGGAAGCGCGGTGCGAACGGCTATGACGTGTCGATGGAGGCGCGGGCCGAGCGTTTCAGCCCCAGGGTCCAGATCGCGCGCATGTCGATCGGGGCCGAACAGGGTCCGGTCTATCTTTACCGACAGGAAGACGGGATCGATCGCTGGAGCGTGGCGCGCAAGGCACTGGGCGACGGCGGGTCGCGCTGGTTGCCTGTGCGGCGCCCCGAGGCCTATGCCGGAGAGGTCTTCCAAAGCCTTTCGCGATCCTACGGGATCGAGCTCAAGCCGGGCGGGCCGCTGACAACCGCGCCTGAGGGCACCGTCGTGGCCGAGCGGCACAGCGACGACCTGCGCACGCTCATGCGCGACATGCTGAGGTGGTCGACGAACCTGACGGCCGAGGCTTCGGGCCTCATGGCGTCGCAGGCGATCGGGCCGCAGCCGGGCGATCTTGCCGCCTCGGCGGCGCGGATGAATGCCTGGGCCGGGGCGCGCTTCGGGGCCGAGCGCGCGGCCCTGATCGACCATTCCGGACTTGGCTATGGATCGGCCATCTCTGCGGCGGACATGGTACGGGTTCTGTCGGCGGCCGAGCGCGACATGGGTCTGAGCGCGATCCTGCGGGACTTCCCCGTCTCCGGCGCCGACGGCGACCGCGGCCCGATCGCCGGGCTGGAGGTGTCGGCGAAGACCGGAACCCTGAACTTCGTGAGTGCCCTTGCCGGCTTTGCCCGCACGGAAGCAGGAGCGGGAGCACGTCGCGGCATGGCCTTCGCGATCTTCACCGCGGACACGGCGCGGCGCGACGCGGTGCCGATCGAGCAACGCGAACAGGCGGAAGGCGCCCGCGAATGGGCGCGCCGATCGCGGCGACTGCAGCAGGATCTGATCCTGCGCTGGGCGGACCTTCAGGGGGCCTGAGACAGGGCGAGGGACAGGGTCAGAGACTGGGCCAGAGACAGGGCCCGGACGGCGTCAGAGCCGCAAGTGCCGCGCCCGGGCGCCGCGTTCGATGGCGGCGGCATGCAGGCGGTCGATGGAAAGCTCGTATCGCATTTCCTCAAGCAGGCGCAGTTCGGTCTCGCGAATTGTGCCGTCGGCGGCGGCGATGTCGCAGGCCATCGCGTAGGCCGTCTCCCACAGCCGATTGGGCAGGTTCTCGCGAACAAGTCCGAACAGGGCGTCAAGACCTTCTTCCTCGGCGAAGAGGTCGGCCACCGTCTGCGCGATCACGCGGATGCGGTCGACGTCGTAAGACGCGAAGACGGGCAGGTGGTTCACCGTACGCTCGATCGCGACAAGTTCGGAGGTGCGGATCTGCTCGTCCGACAGGGAGACGGCGATCATGATCGCGACGAGGCAGTCCTCGGGCGTAAGTGAGTGGGGAAGATCGGGCACGGGGGCATCCTTGGGTGTGACGGTCCGAGAATATTGACGGGGGGGGCACCGTTCAATAGGAAGCGGGGCCTGCCCGATCCCCCTGTCACGAAAGTGAAGCTGCACGATGTCCGATCTGCGCGACGCCGCGATGAATTCGAAAGCCTGGCCCTTCGAAGAGGCGCGTCGGGTTCTCAAGCGCTATGAGGCCGCGCCGCCCGAGAAGGGACATGTGCTGTTCGAAACCGGCTATGGGCCTTCCGGCCTGCCGCATATCGGCACTTTCGGCGAGGTGTTGCGCACCACGATGATCCGCCGCGCCTTCGAGGCGATCAGCGATATCCCGACGCGGCTGATCTGCTTCTCGGACGACATGGACGGGATGCGGAAGGTGCCCGAAAACGTCCCCAATCCCGAGATGCTGCGGGAACATCTGCAAATGCCGCTGACCAGCGTCCCGGATCCGTTCGGCAAGTTCGAAAGCTTCGGCCATCACAACAACGCCATGCTGCGGCGGTTCCTCGACACTTTCGGGTTCGAGTACGAGTTCTATTCCGCGACGGACTTCTACAAGTCCGGCCAATTCGACAAGACCCTTCTGCTGGCCGCCGAGCGGTACGACGCGATCATGGAGGTCATGCTGGCGTCCCTGCGCGAAGAACGGCAGCAGACCTATTCCGTCTTCCTTCCGATCCACCCCGAGACTGGACGGGTTCTGTACGTTCCGATCAAGCACGTCGACGCCAGGGAAGGCACGGTCACCTTCGACGACGAGAGCGGGCGGGAATGGACGCTTCCTGTCACGGGCGGCCAGTGCAAGCTGCAGTGGAAGCCCGATTTCGGGGCCCGCTGGGCCGCGCTGGGCGTGGACTTCGAGATGTACGGCAAGGACCATTCCACCAACACGCCGATCTACGACCGGATCTGTGAGATCCTTGGACAACGGGCGCCCGAACATTTCACCTACGAGCTGTTTCTTGACGAGAGCGGCGAGAAGATCTCGAAATCGAAAGGCAACGGCCTGTCGATCGACGAATGGCTGACCTACGCCGCGACCGAAAGCCTGTCGTATTTCATGTATGGCAAGCCCAAGACAGCGAAGCGGCTGTGGTGGGACGTGATTCCCAAGGCGGTCGACGAGTACCACCAGCAATTGCGTGCCTTCCCCGAGCAGACGCTGGATCAGCAACTGGCGAACCCCGTCTGGCACATCCACAACGGCACCCCGCCCGAGTCGAAGATGGTGGTGCCCTTCGCGATGCTTCTGAACCTTGCCAGCGTCAGCCACGCCGAGGACAAGGCGAAGATGTGGGGCTTCATCCGGCGTTATGCGCCCGACGCCAGCCCCGAGACGCATCCCGATCTTGACGCGGCGGCGGGCTTTGCCGTGCGCTACTACAACGACTTCGTGAAGCCCTCGAAGGTCTTCCGCGCGCCCGACGCAAAGGAGCGGGCGGCGATGGAGGATCTGCTTGTCCGGCTCAAGGCCTGGCAGGGCGGGCTTGATCCCGAAGAATTGCAGTCGATGGTCTTCGCAGTCGGAAAGGATCACGCGTTCGAGCCGCTGCGTGACTGGTTCAAGGCACTTTACGAGGTGCTTCTGGGGGCAAGCCAGGGTCCGCGCTTCGGCGGCTTCATCGCGCTTTACGGCATCGACGAGACGATCGCCCTGATCGAGGCGGGGCTGAAGGGCGACCTGAGCTAGGCGTTCCGCCAGATTTTCCAGAGCGCACCCCAGCGGGCGGCAAGCGCCTTGGGCTTTTCGGCGAAAAGCCGCGCGCCGAGAAGATCGGCCTCGGCCCAGATCTCGACCTGCCTGTTGCGGGCGCGGTCGATCATCTGCGTGGCGCGGGGATCGCTGAGGCGGCGCAGTCGGTGGGCCAGAACGGCAAGATCATGATGGGCTCCCAGAAGGTCGCCCAGCCGGTTGGCGGCCTCGATGTGGGGCGCCATGACCTCGGGCCAGATCGGTTCCAGAAGGCGTGACTGGTAAAAGTGGTTCTTCACCCGTGTGCGCCAGGCGTGGAGCGTCTCGTCATCCGGGTTTTCCCGCGCCTCGCGGTGGCGCCGGCGGGCCAGCCTGACGGTGCTGGCAAGGCCGGCCGCGACCGGATCGAAGCCCGGGGCGCCAAGTCGCCAGCCGGACGCGCGCTGGCGCAGCCCGGTGATGTCCCGGACGTAGGCGGCAACCGGCCCGGCCGGATCGGCCGCGTTCGGATGCACCTCCCAAGGCAGAAGGCCGCTGGCATCCTGATCACCTGCAAGTTCGGTCAGGGTGATCTCAACCACATGCGTGTCGCGCAGCGGAGACAGGTGCCGTGCCGCATCTCGAAGCGCCGCGTCCTCATTTCTGAAGTCGGGGAACGCAGGTTTGACCAGACGGATCAACCCGCGAAGCTTTTTCACCGCCAGACGCATGTCGTGCAGACGTTGCGGAAGCGGGCCGCTGTCAGAGGCGCGCGCAAGCCCGAATTCGGTCTGCTCGATAGCGATTCGGCGCAGCGCGGCCTGCACGGATTTGTCGGAACGGGAAAACGCGTAGCTCACGGACGGGCCTCCAACCCCACATCTGGGCATTCGGGCCGGTCGTGCCAATCCCCGGCTTGCCAGAGCGCCTGCGGGAGCTATCTGTTGGCGGGTCCTCGGGGGAGAGACTGCCCATGCGCCGCGTCCTGGCAACCGTATTCGCGACCGCCCTCTTCATCGTGCCGCTGCACGCGCAGGAGGGATCGGACAGCGCCATCACCGGCGTGATCCAAAACCAGATCGACGCCTTCCTGCGGGACGACTTCGCCTCGGCCTTCACCTATGCCTCGCCATCGATCAAGCAGCTGTTCGGCACGCCCGAGAACTTCGGCGTCATGGTGCGGCAGGGCTATCCGATGGTCTGGCGGCCGGCGGACGTGCAATACCTGGAGCTTGAAGAGATCGGCGGGCGTCTGTGGCAGAAGGTGATGATCACGGATCAGTCAGGCACGGTGCACGTGCTTGGCTATCAGATGATCGAGACGCCGGACGGCTGGCAGATCAACGGCGTTCAGGTGTTGCAGGCGCCGCAGGTCGGCGCCTGAGGGCGCACGCCTTGCAAGCCCATCGTTAACGATCGCTTGATACTTCTTTCCGCGCCGGGCGCGACGGGCGTGCCCGCGGCATGATTTCCGACAGTGCAGCCGCTGCGGCGGGGGCTTCGGCCCCTTTCCGGCTGCGCGCCGCGGTCGGTGTCGGCGAGAAGGAAGGAATTTCGATGAACAAGGCCATCACCGACGGGCTGGAGCTGATGCCGCCGGCCTTTGCGACCGGGCTTGCCGTCTGGTCGCGCGAGGACGGAACGCCGGGATCCGCCACCTATGCCGACGCGCCGGACGCGGCGTTCGTGCCGGCGGATCAGGACTTCGGCGGCGCCATCGAGATCGTCAAGACCGAGGGTATCCAGCGGCTGCGCTGGACTGGCGAGACGCCGATCCTTCCGGGCTGCTACCTGCGCATCCGTGCCCGGGTGAAGGCGCTTTCGGGCAACATGCCCTCGGTGCGCATCGCCGGCTGGGCCGGAGGCGCAGGTGGCGCCGCAGTGACCGGTGTGCCACTGGCCGGACCCTCGGTCGCACTGGCCGCCTATGGCCAGGTCGTCGAGGTCAGCGCCATCGTCGGAACCGGGGCGCGCACGGGCGTCGATCTTCAATGGACGCCAGAGGTGCTTTACGGCCATTTCGGTCTTGACCTGACCGGGCCCAATGGCGGCGCAGTCCGGATCGACGACATCGTGATCGAGGACGTGACCGCCGTCTTCCACCGCAAGATGATGGACTGGGTCGACGTCAAGGACTACGGCGCGGCGGGCGACGGAGTGACCGACGACAGCGCCGCCTTCGAGGCCGCCGATGCCGCCGCCAATGGCCGGCAGGTGCTGGTGTCCGAAGGCATTTTCCTTCTGGCCGATCACGTGACCTTCGAGAACGCCGTCCGTTTCGAAGGGCGGGTGACGATGCCGGAGGACAAGCGGCTGATCCTGCGCCAGAACTTCCGGCTTCCCACCTATATCGACGCCTTCGGAGACGAGGTCCTGGCCTTCCGGAAGGCCTTTCAGGCGCTGCTGAACTTCAGCGATCACGAAAGCCTCGACCTTGGCGGGCGGCGAATCGAACTGGTGGCGCCGATCGACATGCAGGCGGCGGTCGCCACCGAGGATATCTATGAGATCCGCCGCGTGATCCGGAATGGGCAGTTCAATTGTCTTCCCGGCGCGGGGTGGGACACGGAGGTTCATGCCAGCCAGGCCAGCTACAGCACGGCCGATCCGCTGCGCCTGACCGCAGTCGCGAACGTCGCGAACATCCCCGTCGGCGCCCTGGTCGAGGGCCCTGGCGTCGGGCGCGAGGTCTACGTGCGGTCGAAGGACATCGCTGCCGGCACGATCGATCTGAGTCAGCAGCTTTTCGGGCCCGCGGCCAGCCAAGTTTATACCTTTCGCAGGTTCAAGTACGCGCTGGATTTCTCGGGCTTCTCGAAGCTGTCGAAACTGACGCTGACCGACATCGATTTTCAATGTCAGGGCGCGGCCTCGGGCATCCTTCTTGCCCCCGACGGCAACACCTTCCACGTCAGGGACTGCCACATCACGAAGCCGCGCTACCGCGGCATCACCTCGATCGGGATCGGCTGTCAGGACCTTCAGATCGACCGCTGCCACTTCACCTCGGACGAGCAGCAGACCCCGGCGACCGAGCGCGAGTCGATCGGCTTCAACGTCAACGCCAACGACGCCAAGATCCGCGACAACCGATTTCAGCGCTTGGGCACGACGATGGTGCTTCATGGCAACGGCCACCTGATCGTCGGCAACCACTGGTTCCAGGGCGACAACGTCACCGACGGGCCACGGGTCGCGGGCCTGGTTTTCACCGAAACCAACGTGAAGTCCGTGGTCACCGGCAATTACATCGACAACTCCTTCATCGAATGGACCAACGAACACGACGCGACGCCCGCAATGGGAGCCGAGTTCTCGTTCGGCGGACTGACGGTGACCGGCAATATTTTCACCGTCAACGATGCCGCCCCCTGGTTTTCCTGGTTCGTCGTCAAACCCTATGGCGCGGGACACTTCATCCAGGGGCTGTCGGTCACCGGAAACACGTTCAAGTCGCTCAATGGCACAACCACGCGGATCGAGCGGGTGGATTCGAGCATTGCGGGGCTCGATTTTTCGCGCACCCGGAATGTCGAATTCTCGGGCAACACGTTCAACGGGATCGGCCAGAACACGATCAACCCCGTCACACTCGAATTCAACCAGTCTGGGGCGGCGACGAACTGGGTCCTGGATGTCAGCGGCTACCTGCCTTTCGGTGGCTGGTCGCGCGAGGTGACCGCCCTGGTTATCGAAGGGCCGTTGCGCAATGGCAGCGGGCAGACCGTCTTCGCGACGCCCTACGTCACCACGCTGGATGGCGCGGGGAACAATCTTGTCCGTCTGACCTGGCCGCAGGCGCTGTCCGGGCGGGTCCACGTCACGGCGCGCGTCGACCGGCCGATCTGACCGACGGCGCCTGCCTCGGATGGTCAGCCTTTGGCAAGGTCTTCGGGCGTCAGCACGAAGGCCTTGCCGAACCCGCCGTTCAGATAGGCGCCTGTGGGCATCAGCCGGACAAGCGAGAAATCCCCGAAGTCGATGTAGAGCTTCGCCTTCGGCTGTTGCGCAAGGTAGTGCGCGCGAAGGGCGGCCTGACCGGGGCCACGGCGGTCGATGAAGGCCGCGTGCGCCTGGATCGTCAGGCGGGGATGGGTCAGCGGATCGCCCTTCGGCCCCGGCTCTCCCACCAGAAGCGAACAGGCGGGATCGGCCCGAAGCGCGCGGGTGTGCTGCGACAGGTCCGAGATCAGCGTGAGCGGTGCGCCGTCGGGCGTGGTCGCCACCGCGATGCGGGTGACCACGGGCGCGCCGGTTTCGGGATCGCGGACGCCGAGGGCCCCGAATCGCGCGCCGTCAAGAAGGCGGCGAGCCAGCGCGCGGGCCTCGTCGTCAGTGGGGCGGATCGGGGACGTTTCAGCCATGGTGGGCCGAAGGTGGCGCAGCACGGGCCCCTTGCCAAGATCCCTGGCGGCTTCCTGACCCAAATCAAGGCGCAGCGCCGCAGACTCTGCTTGGCTCGTCCCGAAGACAGGGAGGGTCCGGGATGTACAGACATGTGCTTGTGCCGATCGCGATCGAGCATGGCGAAGGAACGAAGACGGCGCTGGCGGCCGCCCGGCTGCTGGCCGACAAGGGGGCGCAGATCACCGCTCTGACGGTGCTAGAGCCCGTGCCGGCCTTCATCGCGAACGAGTTGCCCGAGGGGCAGATCGAACGGACCTCGATCGACGTGATGGCCGCGCTTCGCGACGAGCTTGAGGGGAACGATGACATCAAGCCGGTGGTCATCACCGGGCATCCGGGGCGCGCCATCGTTGCGTTCGCCGACGAAAATGGCGTGGACTGCATCGTGGTGGCGTCGCACAAGCCGGGGCTGGCGGATTACTTCCTGGGCTCGACCGCGGCGCGGGTCGTGCGCCATGCGCGCTGCGCCGTGCATGTCGTGCGGTAGGCGGCCCATGGCCATCCATGCTAGGGTGGCCAACAGGGAGGGCCGCCGATGCCGATGATCACGCCTGGCGCGGACATCCAGACCGTGCTGACGACCTTCGAGGTGACGCCCGGCACTTGCGACGATCTGCTGGACGAGTTGCGCGACGCCTACGCCAACGTCATCTCGAACCAGCCGGGCTTCGTCTCGGCCGCGCTGCATGTGAACGATGCGCGCACGCGGATCGCCAACTATTCGCAGTGGCGCCGGCGCGAGGATTTTCAGGCCATGCTGCGCACCGACGAGATGCGCGTGCGCAACCGCCGGATCACGGCGCTGTGCCGATCGTTCGAGCCCGTCATGGTCGAGGTCGTGGCCGTGTTCGACTGAGGTTGCGCAGCGGCTGAGGGCCGGGTCATATGGGTCGGATCGCCGCGACGGAGAAAGGCACCATGGCGCTTGTCGAGCCACTGACCGAAGACGACATGGACCCTGCGCTGCGCGCGGCGGTTCAGTTCTTCAAGGGTCCCCTGGGCGTGATCCCGAATTCGGTCCGCACCATGGCGCACCGGCCCGAGATCGCGGCCGCCTTCACCAACCTCAATGTCGCGGTGATGCGCGATACCGGAACCGTCGCGCCCGAGTTCAAGCGGCTTCTGGGTTATGTGTCGTCCTTCGCGTCGGGTTGCCTCTATTGCCAGGCGCACATGATCCTTGCGTCCGAACGCTTCGGCGCCTCGGAAGATCGTCTTGCGGGGGTCTTCGACTTCGAGGACAGCCCGCAGTTCACCGAGGCCGAGAAGGCGGCGCTGGCCTTCGCGCAGGCCGCGACGCAGGTGCCCAACGGGGTCACGTCCGAGGTCGGCGATCGGCTCAGGGCGCACTGGAGCGCAGAGGCGATCGTCGAGATCATGGGCGTCGTCGCGCTTTTCGGTTTCCTCAACCGCTGGAACGACTCGATGGGATCGGCGCTTGAGGATCTGCCCCTGTCGAAGGGCGAGGCGCGGCTGGCCGGGGCCACCGGATGGACCGCGGGAAAACACGTCTGAAGGAGGAGAAGACATGCGATATCTGGCCATTGCCGCCCTCATTGCGGCCGGACCGGCCTTTGCCGACGGCGTCAACATCGCCCCCGGCATCGCAAGTGTGACGGTCGAGACGCCATCAGGCCCCGTCGAGATCAGCCGCATCCAGGACGTCGAGAACGTGGTGACGGGCGAATGGGCGAAGACGTCGCGCCCGTGCCCCAACTTCTGCATCCAGCCGATGAGCCCCGCCGAAGGCGTCACGACCATCGGCGAACTCGAACTGATCGCCTTTCTCCAGGACCCCGAGGTGACGGTCGTCGATAGCCGGACGCCTGACTGGTACCTGGGTGGCACCATCCCCGGTGCGGTAAACATGCCCTATACCGAGATGACCGACCGGCTGGGCGAACTGGGCTGCGAGCTTGATTTCGAAGGCTGGGAGTGTGCCGAGGCGCGGAAAGTCGCGATGTTTTGCAACGGCCTGTGGTGCGGGCAGTCGCCCGAGGCAATCCGGCGGATGATCGACGCGGGCTATCCGGCCGAGCGCATCTTCTACTACCGCGGAGGCATGCAAAGCTGGCGAGTGCTGGGCCTTACGGTCACGCAGCCGGGGGGCTGAGGGTGGATCTTGCGCTTGAGACCCGGACGGGTCTGCCGGACGCCCTGCGCGTGCTTCTGGACGAGGTTCCGCGCGACGCCTGGGAAAGTCATCCGAATTTCGGCGGGATGGTCCAGTTCTGGCTGGAACGCCACCTGATGTTCCGCCAGCTTTTGGCGCAGTTGACGACCGACTCCGAGGCGCTGATCGACGGCCGCGCCGGGATCGACAGCTATGCCCCGCGTCTGTCACGGTTCGGCGGGTTCTTCCTGAACCAGCTGCACGGTCATCATCAGATCGAGGATGTGCACTATTTCCCGCATTTGATGTCGATCGACCGGCGGATCGAGCGTGGCTTCGGAATCCTCGACGCCGATCACCATGCGCTGCATGGCCACCTCGACGCCTTCGCGCACGGGGCGAACGCCGTGCTGTCGCGCCAGAACGACGCGGCTGCCGCGCGCGAGGCGGTGAGTGACTTTCACACCCTGCTCGGACGGTTCCATCTCATGCTCGAGAGGCATCTCACCGACGAGGAAGACCTTGTCGTCCCGGTCATCCTGAAATCGGGCTTCGACCACGGCTAGACTTCGGGCCGGTTGACTGTCGTCAATGCCGCCGCTTCGATCCCGTGTTGCCATGTCCCTACGTGGATATGTCAGCACGGAGGAGAACATGCGACACCTGGTTTTCGGTAGCCTTGCGCTGTGTCTCGCGGCCTTGCCAGCCATGGCGGATGACGCGGGCCAGGCGGCATTCGGGCAGTACTGCGCCACATGCCATGGCGCCGACGCGAAGGGTGCTGGCCCGCTGGGGCAGCTGATCTCGATCCCGATCCCGGACCTGACCCAGCTCAACGCGCGGAACGACGGTGTCTTCCCCATGCTCGACGTCATTCACGTCATCGACGGGCGCACCGGTGTGCGCGCGCATGAGCAGCCGATGCCGGTCTATGGCGCGGTGTTCAAATCACGGCTGTCCGAAATTGGGCCCTACGCGGCGGAAATCGCCGTCCGGGGCGAGGTTCTTTCGATCGCCTATTACCTCGAAAGCATTCAAGAGTGACCTAATCATTTTCCGGGTGGGGGTAACGAGTGGGTTGGTCAGCGCGGGGCGTCCGGGAGATCCGGGCGCCCCGGCTTGATTCCGGGGGGCGCGGGGCCATCTGAAGAGCGGACCCGAATGAAAGGAACGTCCTCATGCTTTGCCCGATCGACGGAACCCAGCTTGTGATGACCGAACGGCAGGGGGTCGAGATCGACTATTGCCCGCAGTGCCGGGGCGTCTGGCTTGACCGTGGGGAGCTTGACAAGATCGTCGAGCGCAGTGCCCCGGCCGCAGTCCCGCCACCGCCACCTCCACCCGCTGCGTCGCGTCGCCCCGACGACCGCGGCTTTGACGACCGGGGCGGGTACGACCGGGGGGGTGACGACAGAGGCTACGACGATCGGGGCATCCGGCGGAAGAAGCGCGGCGGGTTCCTCGAGGAGTTGTTCGACTTCTGATGCCGGGTCTCGCCAAGCGCGCGGCGGCCGTGTTATCGCGTCGCTGACACGGAGGGCGCGGATGGTTCAGGATCTTCTCAGGCGCAATCGCGAGTGGGCGGCAGAACGTCACCGCGCCGAGCCGGAGTATTTCAGGCGCCTGGCGGACCAGCAGACGCCCGAATTCTTCTGGATCGGCTGTTCCGACAGCCGCGTGCCCGCCAACGTGATCGCGGGCCTCGACCCGGGCGAGATCTTCGTGCACCGCAACGTCGCCAACGTGGTGCATTCCGCCGATATGAACCTGCTGTCGACGCTGGAATACGCGGTCGAGATGCTGGGCATCCGCAAGGTCATCGTGACCGGGCACTACGGCTGCGGCGGCGTGAAGGCCGCCATGGCCGAGTTGAGCCACGCGTTGTCCGATCACTGGCTTGAACCGATCCGGCAGCTTGGACGGACCCATCGCGAAGAATTGCGCGGATTGACGAAAGAGGCGCACGAGAACCGTCTTGCCGAACTGAACGTGATCGCGGGGGTGGCCGCCGTGGCGGCCACGCCGATCCTGCATCGGGCCTGGAGCCGGGGCGCCGAGGTGGTGGTGCATGGGCTGATCTACGGGCTGAAGGACGGGCTTCTCAGCGATCTCGGCTGCTCGGTCAGTCGCGCAGACTGGCTGCGAAGCCAGTCGGAGGGATGACGCGGCCGGCAGCTCTTTGTGTCGTCGTGGCTGTCGCGGTGACGGCGGGGGGCGCGGTGCGGGTGCCGGCGCAGACCTTTCCGGCGCGGGACTGTCTGGGCCCGCCCTATTCCGATCCCGTCACACCGGGTCAGCAGGTGATCGCGGACGCCGTGGGGCGGCTGCGGGATGCCGCGGCGGCCTATCCCTCGTTGGTCGCGGCGCTGGAGGCGCGCGGACCCGAGATCTGCCTTGACGCGCGATCGGTCGGTGCCCGGGGGCATTTCGACCTTGGGGCGAACGTCATTGCGATCAACCGCGGCCTCGAGCCGGCCGAGGTCCTGGCGATCCTCATCCACGAGGTCCGGCACCTTGACCAGATCGGCCGGGGCATCTGCCCCTCGGACGGGTTGGCGATGGAAGAGGTGGCGCGCGCCACCTTCGCGATGGAAGCCGATGCGAACGCCGTTCTGGCCCATGTCGCCTGGGAGCTGCGCGCGGCGGGCGAGGGGGCGGTCTGGGACGCGTTTCTGGGCTTCGAGCATTACGCCGACATCGGCCCGGCCTACGCCGCCGCGCGCGAAGCCGGCGGATCGGTCGCCCAGGCATTGGGATCGGCGTTCGAACAGTGGTACGCGTCGGACTGGCGGAGGGAACGCTATTACGTGGCCAGTTGCAGCGACTATCTCGACCGTGCCGACGCCACCCACAGGGTGCCCGAATACGGGATGATCGACGACGACTTCTTCGCGCGCCTCTGTCGACTTCCCGATGGCTCAGGCTATGACTGCACCCCGCCCGTGTCCTCTCTCCGGCCCTGAACGGGGCCGCGGATCAGGCCAATGCCGCCTCGGCGCAGGCCCGGAACTTCTGCACCTCGCCGGCGGCACCGGCAAGCGGCAGGGTCACGGCGCGGTCTGCGGTCAGGGCGGTGGCGGTGTCGTTGAACTCAAGCCCGGTCAGCACGTTGCCGAAGCCCGCATCCGACACCGACAGCGTTCGCCCGCCGTCCGACAGGACGTGCCGGTTGGTGGTGATGGTCAGCGGCCTTGGACCGTCGAAGCGGATCGAGAAATCGGGTCCGGCGGGCCAGGTGTCCGTCAGGACAAGCGCGAAGGTATAGGGCAGTGCAAGGCGCGGGTCATGGGTAACGGACACGCGGGCCTCGGCCGTTTCATGGAACAGGGTGCAGACCGGAAAAGGCGTGAATTCCCAGGCCTGTGCCGGCCCGGCGGCAAGAAGCGCAAGCAGGACCACGGCGCGCATCCGGGCTAGAACCACAGGTCGCGCACGGTGTGCCCGTCATGCGGCAGATCCTTGAAACGATCGAGTCCGTCGAAATGCCGGATCGGCAGATGGGCGACCGCTTCCGGTTCGGCCATCCGGGTGTTCACCGCGATACGTGTGCGGCCGTCGGGGCGTGGACGCAGCCCCCGCCACCAGGTCACGCAACCGCAGGATGGGCAGAAGTGAAAGCCGATGCCTTCCCCCCGGACATAGGTCATGGTTTCGCCGAAAGTTTCGACCCCGTGACCCTCCCATCCATAGATCCAGAGGGCGCCGTAACGGCGGCAGATCGTGCAATTGCAGGCGGTCGCCGATCCCGGGTCGCCCTTGAAGCTCCAGCGGACGGCGCCGCAGTGGCAGATGCCTTCGATCATGGTGATACTCCAGCGATGCACCAACGATAGACGGGGGCGCAGTTTTCGCAAAGGGCTTCCAGACCGACCAGGGAACAGGCCGAAAGGCCCATACCCGCTTGCGGACGGGGGCGGTTGGGTGCTCTGATGTCAGTAAGCAGTGCGGGAAAGGGGAGCAGCCATGGGACTTGGGTCGATACTGGCGATGCTGATCGTCGGCGCCGTGGCCGGATGGCTGGCGGGGCAGATGGTCAAGGGCGAGGGGTTCGGACTTCTCGGGAACATGGTCGTGGGCGTGGTGGGCGCGGTGCTTGCCGGGGTGATCCTGCCGCGGCTTGGCTGGGCCGCCGGCGGCGGGATGATCGGGTCGATCGTCCATGCCACGATCGGCGCGGTGATCCTTCTTGTCCTGATCCGGATCGTGAAACGGATCTGAAGCGTCCCGGGGCATCTCGGGGTGCCCCGGGCCGTGAAGGCAAGTCTGGCCGCGGTCCGCGGATTTACGCTACGACACGCGCTTGCGTGAGTTGCTTGGACGGATGCCACGGGTCTAGAGTTCGCGTATCAACCGGTGTCTGCCGGAGGGCGCTGAACTTGCCCGCCGGGGACCGACGACCCCACAGGGAGACAACAATGATCCAGCTTTCGCGCACGGCCGCAGCGGTCCTTCTGGCCAGCACCTTCCTTGCTTCGCCGCTTCTTGCGGCAGGTACACATCCCGTCACCGGCGAAGCGCTTGCCGACGACCAGACCTTCACCTACCGCGTCCTGGACGAGCATTCGTCCGTCGACCCCCAGGTGGTCGAGGACGTCTCCGGATCGGAAATCGTGCGTGACCTCTTCGAGGGCCTCCTGAACCAGAACGAGCTTGGCGAACTGGTGCCCGGCGTCGCGCTGGGCTGGGAAGCCAGCGACGACAAGCAGACCTACACCTTCACGCTGCGCGACAACGCGAAATGGTCGAACGGCGACCCCGTCGTCGCGGGCGACTTCGTCTACGCCTGGCAGCGGGCCGTCGACCCCGCACTTGCCTCGCCCTACGCGTGGTTCATGGAACTCATGTCGATCGAGAACGCCGCCGCGATCATCGCGGGCGAAAAGCCGATCACCGATCTTGGCGTGACCGCCATAGACGACCGGACGCTTGAGGTGCGGCTGTCGGCCCCGCTTCCCTACTTTGCGCAGATGGTGACCCATGCCACGACCTTCCCTGTGCATCGCGCAACTGTCGAGGCGCACGGCGCCGAGTGGACGAAGCCCGGCAACATCGTCTCGAACGGGGCCTATGTCCTGACCGAGCATGTGCCCGCCGAACGGTCGGTGCGCGAGCGCAATCCGATGTACTGGGACAACGACAACACGATCATCGACAAGGTCGTGGCGCTGGTGATCAACGACGAGAACCAGGCCCTGACCCGCTATCTTGCCGGCGAACTTGACCGGACCGAAATTCCGGCCGGCCAGTATCCCCGCATGATGACCGAACACCCCGACGAGGCGGTCAGCTTCCCGCGGCTGTGCAACTACTACTACACCTTCAACCTGAGCGAGTCCGGCCCCGAAGCCTTCAAGGACGTGCGTGTCCGCCAGGCGCTGGCGCTGGCGGTGGACCGCGAGATCATCACCGAGAACGTGCTCGCCGGCGGTCAGCCCGAAGCCTACACCTTTACGCCGGCCGCCGTCGCCGGTTTCGCGCCACCGCAGACCGAGATGGCGGGAATGAGCCAGGCCGACCGCGACGCGAAGGCGAAGGAGCTTATGGCCGAGGCGGGCTTTGGCCCCGACAACCCGCTGACGTTCCAGATGATCTACAACACTTCGGACGACCACGAGAAGATCGCCGTGGCCATGAGCCAGATGTGGAAGCAGAAGCTTGGCGTCGAGGCCACTCTGGCCAACATGGAATGGAAGACCTTCCTCGATACCCGCAGCGCGCAGGACTTCGAACTGGCGCGCGGGGCCTGGTGCGGGGACTACAACGAGGCCTCGACCTTCCTCGACCTGCTGACGACGCCGTCGGGCTACAATGACGGCAAGTATTCGAACGCGGAAGTCGACGCGCTGATGACCGAGGCGAAGACTGCGGCCGACACCACGCCGCTTTACACGCAGGTCGAACAGATCATCGCCACCGACATGCCGGTGATCCCGGTCTATCACTATGCGGGCGTCTACATGCTCGACACTGACGTGGGCAACTGGCCCGTCAACAACGTCGAGCAGAACTGGTACTCGAAGAACCTCTACAAGACGGCCGAGTAACAGGGCCAACCCTGCCGTTGCCGCCGCCGAAGCCAAATTCGGCGGCGGCCCTCTTGGGACATCTCGATGCTCAACTACATCGCGCGGCGGATGCTTGTCGCCATTCCGACCCTGCTGGTGCTGATCGTCATCTGCTTTCTGCTGATGCACGCTGCACCCGGGGGTCCCTTTACCTCGGAGCGGCCGCTGCCGCCGCAGGTTCTGGCGAACATCGAGGCGCGCTACGGCCTTGACCAGCCGCTGTGGAAGCAGATGTGGGACTATCTCGCCAACATCGTCCTGCGCTTCGATTTCGGGCCGTCGTTCATCTACAAGGATCGCGACGTCAACGACATCATCGCGCAGGGGTTCCCGGTCACGCTGACCTACGGGACGATCTCGTTCGTGATCGCGACGCTGGTCGGGATCTCTCTGGGCGTGCTGGCGGCCGTCCGGCACAACACGCTTCTCGACTATATCGCCGTTGGCGCCACCTTTTCCGCTCAGGCGCTGCCGAACTTCGTGATGGCGCCGATCCTTGTCATCATCTTCACCTGGCAGCTTGGCTGGCTTCCCGGCGGCGGCTGGAACGGCGGGCAGTGGCAATACGTGGTCATGCCGGTGATCGCCCTGTCGACCAGCTATATGGCCTCGATCGCGCGGATCACGCGATCGTCGATGCTCGAGGTGCTGACGTCGAACTTCATCCGCACCGCCCGCGCCAAGGGACTGCCTGGTCGCACGATCCTGTGGCGGCACGCGATGAAGCCCGCGATGCTGCCCGTGGTCAGCTATCTCAGTCCCGCCTTCGTCGCCATGATCACCGGCTCGGTCGTGATCGACCTCTACTTCTCGACCGGCGGGATCGGGCTGTCCTATGTCAACGCCGCGCTCAACCGCGACTACGCCGTGATGCTGGGGGTCACGATCCTGTACGGCGGGCTGACCGTCCTGTTCAACCTTGTCGCCGACGTGACCTACGCCTGGCTTGATCCGAAGATCCGGTACTAGGCCATGACCGACACACGGATTCGCGACGAACGCATCATCGAGCGCCTGGCCGAAGGCGAAGAGATCAAGGGCCGGTCGCTTTGGCAGAACGCCGCGCAGCGCTTCGCGCGCAACCGCGCGGCGGTGGGGGCGAGCGTGGCGCTGGGTCTGGTCGTCCTTTTCACTCTGGTCGGGCCATTCTTCGCCCAGTGGTCGAACGAAGAGATCGACTGGGCCTTGATGGGCGACATCGCCGGGCAGGGGGCGCCGTCGATTGCCAACGGGCACTACTTCGGACTGGACGATCTTGGGCGCGACCTCTTCGCGCGCACCGTGCAGGCCACACGGACGTCGCTGGTCGTCGGCATCATCGGGGCGCTGGTCGCGGTGGTGATCGGCACGCTTTACGGTGCGGTGGCGGGGTTCGTGGGCGGGGCGGTCGACAACGCGATGATGCGTTTCGTCGATATCATGGTCGCCATCCCCTACATGTTCATCATCATCCTTCTGATGGTGATGTTCGAGCGGTCCTTCTTCATGCTCTTCGTCGGCATAGGGATCATCAGCTGGCTCGACATGGCGCGGATCGTGCGCGGGCAGACCCTGTCGCTGAAGCATCGTGAATTCGTCGAGGCGGCACAGGCCGCGGGGCTGGGCTGGTTCCGCATCGTGCTGCGCCACATCGTGCCGAACCTTCTGGGCATCGTCGTGGTCTATGCAACGCTTCTGGTGCCGCTGATGATCCTTGTGGAAAGCTTCATCTCGTTTCTGGGACTGGGCGTTCAGGAGCCCAACACCTCGCTTGGTCGGCTGATCGCCGAAGGGGCGGGCACGATCATCTACGGCACGATCTGGCAGCTTCTCGTGCCGCTGTTCTTCTTCCTCGTGACGATCATCAGCCTCTTCTTCATCGGGGACGGATTGCGCGACGCGCTTGATCCGAAGGATCGCTGAGATGGGCGTTCTCGACATTCGCGATCTGACGGTCGAGTTCGACACGAGCGATGGGCTTGTGCGCGCGGTGGATGGCGTGTCGCTGTCGGTCGCGGCCGGCGAATGCCTTGGTATCGTGGGCGAATCCGGGTCGGGCAAAAGCCAGACCTTCCTTGCGGCAATGGGACTTCTGGCGAAGAACGGCCGCACCAGCGGGACCGCCAGTTTCGAAGGGCAGTCCCTTCTCGATCTGACGACCGAGCAGTCGAACCGGATCCGTGGCTCGAAGATGACGATGATCTTCCAGGATCCGCTGACGGCGCTGACCCCGCACATGCGGATCGGCGAGCAGATGCGCGAGGTGCTCGAGGCGCACAGGGGTCTTGGCGGTGACGCGGCGACGCGCCTCTGCCTTGACTGGCTTGAGAGGGTGCGCATCCCCGAGGCGGCGCGACGCCTGCGCCAGTATCCGCACGAACTGTCGGGCGGCATGCGCCAGCGCGTGATGATCGCGATGGCGATGCTGTGCGAACCGCGCCTTCTGATCGCGGACGAACCGACGACCGCGCTGGACGTGACCGTGCAGGCCGAGATCCTTGACCTGATCGCATCCCTGCAGACGGAAACGGGCGCGGCCGTGGCGCTGATCACCCACGACATGGGCGTGGTGGCCCGGATGTGCGACCGGGTCGAGGTGATGCGGAACGGCGTCTTCGTCGAAAGCGGCGGGATCGACCAGATCTTCCATGCGCCGAAACATCCCTACACCCGGATGCTTCTTGACGCGATGCCGAGGATCGACCAGCCCGGGCCGGTGCTGCGCCCGCGCGCCGCCGATCACGTTGGCGACGGTCCGTTCCTTCAGGTGCGCGACGTCAAGGTGCATTTCCCCGTTAAGGAATCGGCGGGGCTTTTTTCGAAGAAACTGATGCTGCGCGCGGTCGACGGGGTCAGCTTCGACCTGCAGCGGGGCGAGACGCTGGGGATCGTGGGCGAATCCGGGTGCGGGAAGTCGACGCTGGCGCGCGCGGTGCTGCAGCTTGTTCCGCCAACCGCAGGGTCGGTGACATGGCTTGGGCGCGAGATCGCGAACCTGCCGCGCCGGCAGATGGTGCCGCACCGCAAGGACCTGCAGATCGTCTTTCAGGACCCCCTTGCCAGCCTCAATCCACGCATGACGATCTCGGAATCGATCGCCGAGCCCTTGCGCGTGTTCCAGCCGGGCCTTTCGTCGCGCGACCGCAAGCTGCGCGTGGCCGAGATGATGGAGAAAGTCGGTCTCGACCAGCGGATGATCAACCGCTATCCGCACGAGCTTTCGGGCGGGCAGAATCAGCGCGTGGGCATCGCCCGGGCGATGATCAACAGCCCCAAGCTGATCATCTGCGACGAGGCTGTATCGGCGCTTGACGTGTCGATCCAGGCGCAGATCGTCGAGTTGCTGAAGGCCCTTCAGGCCGATTTCGGTCTGTCGATGCTGTTCATCAGCCACGACCTGTCGGTGGTGCGGGAAATCTCGCACCGGATCATGGTGCTGTATCTGGGACGCATGGTCGAACTGGCCGACAGCCACGAGATCTACGAGCGTCCCGAACATCCGTATACCCAGGCGCTGATTTCGGCCGTGCCGATCCCCGATCCGCGGGCCGAACGCACGCGGCAGCGCATCAAGCTGCCAGGGGAACTGCCGTCGCCCTTCGATCCGGGGGCGGCGCTTCGCTTTCTGCCGTCGGTCCGGCGGGCGGGACGGCTTGATCACGTTCCCATCGTGCGCGAGGTGCGGCCGGGGCATTTCGTGGCCGAGCATGATCCGCTCGAGGCGATCCTCGCCGAAGGGGCCGGGACCGGAGAACTGCAGGTCGGCACCTGATCCCGCACCACTGCCAAGATCTGACGCAAGCTTCTGAAAAATTGGCCGCTCTCTGCCATGATGCTGCCCTTTTGGACTGGCATTCCATGCTCAAGTGAAACCCGTCGAAGACGGCAGAGCAGGTCGATTGTTGGTGATGGTACGACAGGTGCTTCAGAAAGTGGTGCTCAGCCCGCATTTGTGGCTGGCGGCCGCGGCGATCTCGATCGCGGGAAGCTTTGTCGTGGACTACATCGACGCGCAGCGCACCGCCGACCGCGCCCTTGCGCTTCGGCAGGGTCCGCCGCCCGTGGCCGAGATCCAGGGCTTCGAGCCTGCCCGCCACGTCGGGCCCGCGCGCGAAGTGCTGCTTCGCGCGGAGGCCGATCTGGGCGATCCGATCGTCGTGACCCTTGGCCCGGAGGACAGTCGTCAGACGGCGGTGATCTATCCTCTCTTCCCCGTCAGCGACCGAGGGCGCGAGGCAATCGCGCGGCGTCTTGCCGACGACGGAACCCTGGGGTCGATGCGGCCGGCCCCGCGGCCCGACCCGGAAAGCCTGACACGCACGCGGTCCGAGGCGCTGGGCATCATCCTGCACTGGGCGGATCTTCCGACCCCCGAGGGCGACATCGACCCGGCGTCCCTTGTCGCGCGCAGTTTCGGGCCCGGCAGCCATGGCTCGGCCGTCGAGATCAACGGCGAACGTGTCGCCCCGGGTGACATGGCCCTGGTCGTGAAGGGCGCCATGGCGGCGCGCAATCTCGCCATCGCCAACGATTTCATCGCCGTGTCGCCCTATGTCGACGGACGGCTTACGGCCCTTGCGCAGCCGCCGTCGTCGGGCCTGCAGCGAACCCTTTTCTGGGGGGGCATCGTGCTTGGTCTGGGCGCGATGCTTTTGTCGGTGCGCAGCGCCGATGTCTTTGCCCCGAGAACGCCGGCCCCCCGGCCTCCGGGCGAACAGGATCGCCGCATGAGCCCGGGAAGAACGGCAAAGGCGCAAAGCCGGTTCCAGACGATCCCGACGCAGGACGAGATCTATGCCGCCGCCCAGGCGCGCGATGCGCGCGAGACAGAACCGGGTCCGACGCGGAAGATCCTCGAGTCGGTCGAAAGGTTCAGAACTCGACGCTGACCCCGGGCAGGCGCAGCTCGCGCATGAGTTCGCGCAGTTCCTGCCGCGCCGCCACGTTCGACAGGTTCAGCTTGACGACCCCGATGTCGCGGAGATCAAGCAGCGTCAGGCCGCGCGGGAAAAGCTCGCGGAAGATGACACGCTCGCTGAAGCCGGGCGCCACACGAAACCCGATGCGTTTCGACAGCGCTTGCACGGCGTCGGCGATCTTCTTCTTGTTGTGCATCTGCTGGGGTCCGGTGCGGTTGCGCACGACGACCCAGTCGATGGGCTTGAGGCCGGCCTTCGCCCGCAACTGCCGCGCGTTCCAGACCATCTCGGAATAGATCGACGGGCCAAGAACGCGGTTCGAATCCGCGTCGATCCGGGCCAGCAGATCAAAGTCGATGAAGCTGTCGTTCAGCGGCGTGATCAACGTGTCGGCGAGCGTATGCGCCACCTGGCTGAGCCGTGTATGCGAGCCGGGGCAGTCGATCAGGATGAAATCGGCCTCTTCCTCCATCCCGATCACCGCCTGGCTCAGCCGATGGTCATAGATGTTCTCACCAGGACGTAGCGCATCGGGCGCGACTTCGGGCAGGTCGCGGAAGGCGGGGCAGGGAAGCAGAATGCCGTGCTTGGCAATGAACTTCTGGCGGTTCTCGACGTAGCGGGCAAAGCTGCGCTGGCGCAGGTCGAGGTCAAGCACCCCGACCTTGTGCCCCATCCGCACAAGCGCGGTGGCCACATGCATGGCCGTCGTCGACTTGCCGCTGCCGCCCTTTTCGTTGCCGACGACGATGATATGCGCCACTGACTGCCCCCGCCTTGTTCGGCCTTGCCCGGCCGTGCGCCGGTTTCGGACACTATATGTTGCGTGCGCCGCGGGGGAAAGTGGGCAGGGGCAGGGAATGCCGCATCACGCGGGCAGGATCACCCGGTTGACGATGTGAAGGATCCCGTTCGAGGCGACGATGTCGGCGCGGACAACAGTCGCGTCGTTCACGCGCACGGTTCCGCCCGTGCCGTCGACGAGCACGGTCTGGCCCTGAAGGGTCGGCACGTTGCGCCGAGTGCCAGCGAACTGGGCCGAGGGATTGGCGCCCGCCAAGGCATGATAGGTCAGAAGGTTGATAAGCTGCCGTCGGTTCTCGGGCTGCAGAAGGGCCGCGAGCTGGCCGTCGGGCAGCGCGGCGAAGGCCGCGTTCGTCGGCGCGAACACCGTGAACGGCCCCGGGCCGTCAAGCGTCTCGGCAAGACCCACTGCTTCGATCGCCGATACGAACGTTGACAGATCGGGCGTTGCGCGGGCGATGTCGATTATGGTGTTGCCGGCGCGTCCGACCGAGCATGCCGAAAGAAGAAGGGTTGATCCCAGGGCGGCCGTTCCAGCCAGCAGCGCACGACGTCTCATGTGTCCCTCCAGCATCTGTGGAGGGCAGTGTGCGTGGGTCCGGGGCGGACCGCAATGCCCGCCCCGGCCCATCGGTGTGCCTTTCGGCCGGGTCTTACGACTCCGGCGGGAGGATCACGGCGTCGATGACGTGGATCACGCCGTTCGAGGCTTCGATATCGGCCGACACGACGTTGGCTTCGTTCACCTTCACGCCGCCTTCGGTCATGATCGTCACGTTGGCACCCTGGACGGTGGCGGCTTCCATGCCGTTCGTCAGGTCACCCGACATCACTTTGCCCGGCACGACGTGGTAGGTGAGGATCGCGACGAGCTGGTCGCGGTTCTCGGGGAGGAGCAGCGATTCGACGGTGCCTTCCGGCAGCGCGGCGAAGGCTTCGTCGGTCGGCGCGAACACGGTGAACGGGCCTTCGCCCTTCAGCGTATCAACCAGGCCGGCGGCCTGCACCGCGGCGACGAGCGTCGTGAACGACCCGGCCTCAACGGCGGTGTCCACGATGTCCTTCGAGTGGCTCATGGCGAACGCGGCGCTGCCGAGGGCGGTGGCGGCCGTGAGGGCGATGAAAGTTCTGCGGATCATGTTAGTCCCTTTCGATGGCTTTCAGTGAATGCCGTGTTATCGGCATCGGGGGGTTAAACGCAGCCGACGCACTGCCGGATCATCGGGGATTTCCGCGTGTCGCACTTGACGGAGACGGAACTCGGGCTAAGCCGTGCCCGCTTAAGCTTTCCACTCACGATAAGGTTACCGTGGGCCCCGCGGGCGTGATCCGCGCGCCCCAGTTCCAAGCAGGGCGCGGGGTTGAACGCA
>NZ_JBOUVX010000002.1:672500-1298482 GCF_050789285.1 Saliniferula longa
ATGGTCAGGCTGAAGGTACGGTAACACGTACTGGAGGGCCGAACCCACATCCGTTGAAAAGGATCGGGATGAACTGTGCCTAGGGGTGAAAGGCCAATCAAACTCGGAGATAGCTGGTTCTCCGCGAAAGCTATTTAGGTAGCGCCTCGGACGAATACCTACGGGGGTAGAGCACTGCATGGGTAATGGGGGCCCACAGCCTTACTGATCCTAAGCAAACTCCGAATACCGTAGAGTACTATCCGGGAGACAGACGGCGGGTGCTAACGTCCGTCGTCAAGAGGGAAACAACCCTGACCTACAGCTAAGGCCCCTAATTCGTGGCTAAGTGGGAAAGCATGTGGGACGACCAAAACAACCAGGAGGTTGGCTTAGAAGCAGCCATCCTTTAAAGATAGCGTAACAGCTCACTGGTCTAGCTAAGTTGTCCTGCGGCGAAGATGTAACGGGGCTCAAGCCACGAGCCGAAGCTTAGGATGTGCAGCAATGCACGTGGTAGCGGAGCGTTCCGTGATATAACTCCATGCCTCTTTAGTGTCCTCGGGCATTACGGAGGCGCGGGGTTTTCTGTGAAGCCGGGCCGTGAGGCATCCGGTGGAGAGATCGGAAGTGAGAATGATGACATGAGTAGCGACAAACAGGGTGAGAGACCCTGTCGCCGAAAGTCCAAGGGTTCCTGCTTAAAGCTAATCTGAGCAGGGTAAGCCGGCCCCTAAGGCGAGGCAGAAATGCGTAGTCGATGGGAACCAGGTTAATATTCCTGGGCCAGGAGGATGTGACGGATCTCGAGGGTTGTTCTTCCTTATCGGATTGGAGGGGCAGCTTAGAGGTTCCTGGAAATAGCCCTCCATCAGACCGTACCCTAAACCGACACAGGTGGACTGGTAGAGCATACCAAGGCGCTTGAGAGAACGATGTTGAAGGAACTCGGCAAAATACCTCCGTAAGTTCGCGAGAAGGAGGCCCAGTTGCTAGGCAACTAGTGGCTGGGGGCACAAACCAGGGGGTGGCGACTGTTTACTAAAAACACAGGGCTGTGCGAAGTCGCAAGACGACGTATACAGTCTGACGCCTGCCCGGTGCCGGAAGGTTAAAAGGAGGTGTGCAAGCACCGAATTGAAGCCCCGGTAAACGGCGGCCGTAACTATAACGGTCCTAAGGTAGCGAAATTCCTTGTCGGGTAAGTTCCGACCTGCACGAATGGCGTAACGACTTCCCCGCTGTCTCCAACATCGACTCAGCGAAATTGAATTGCCTGTCAAGATGCAGGCTTCCCGCGGTTAGACGGAAAGACCCCGTGCACCTTTACTACAACTTCAGATTGGCATCAGGCCAAGCATGTGCAGGATAGGTGGTGGGCTTTGAAGCAGGGACGCCAGTCCTTGTGGAGCCTCCCTTGAGATACCACCCTTGCTTTGCTTGATGTCTAACCGCGGTCCGTTATCCGGATCCGGGACCCTCTGTGGTGGGTAGTTTGACTGGGGCGGTCGCCTCCCAAAGAGTAACGGAGGCGCGCGATGGTTGGCTCAGAGCGGTCGGAAATCGCTCGTTGAGTGCAATGGCAGAAGCCAGCCTGACTGCAAGACTGACAAGTCGAGCAGAGTCGAAAGACGGCCATAGTGATCCGGTGGTCCCGAGTGGAAGGGCCATCGCTCAACGGATAAAAGGTACGCCGGGGATAACAGGCTGATGGTGCCCAAGAGTCCATATCGACGGCACCGTTTGGCACCTCGATGTCGGCTCATCTCATCCTGGGGCTGGAGCAGGTCCCAAGGGTATGGCTGTTCGCCATTTAAAGAGGTACGTGAGCTGGGTTTAGAACGTCGTGAGACAGTTCGGTCCCTATCTGCCGTGGGTGTAGGATACTTGAGAGGAGTTGCCCCTAGTACGAGAGGACCGGGGTGAACGATCCACTGGTGGACCTGTTGTTGCGCCAGCAGCAGTGCAGGGTAGCTATGATCGGAAAGGATAACCGCTGAAGGCATCTAAGCGGGAAGCCCCCCTCAAAACAAGGTATCCCTGAGGGCCGTGGAAGACCACCACGTCGATAGGCCGGAGGTATAAGCGCGGTGACGCGTTCAGCTGACCGGTACTAATTGCCCGATAGGCTTGATTTGACTCAGTGGAAGCCAGACTTCGACTGATCGAAAGCACACTACAGTGTCGACTTGGAGCATGTTCTTCTCTTGGTTTGGTGGTCATAGCGCGAGCAAAACACCCGATCCCATCCCGAACTCGGCAGTTAAGTGCCGTTGCGCCGATGGTACTGCGTCTCAAGACGTGGGAGAGTAGGTCACCGCCAAACCTAGTGAGGAACATGCCGTATCTCTCTTCTGCGATGCTGCCTCATACACGTTATTCGACGCCATGAGGCCATCTTTGGCGCGGGGTGGAGCAGCCCGGTAGCTCGTCAGGCTCATAACCTGAAGGTCGTAGGTTCAAATCCTACCCCCGCAACCACCGAATCCGACACCCCGGCGTTACCGCGCCGGGGTGTTTTCGTTTCGGCCTCACACAGCGATAGTATTCCGGCGAGATCTCCCACGATCTCAATGGCGTGGCCGTCATCTTCTGGGTGCAGTCGGATCTCGTCGATGAGGCTCCGAAGGATCTCTCCCGCCTCCATCCTTATGCCCTCGGCATTCAGCGCGGCGGCCAGGTCCGCCACCTTGCGGCGGTAGACCTCGGCGAGGCCCGAATGGAGCCGCACCAGGTTCTCCTTTGGCTTCAGATCCTCGATGCGGCGCTCGAGACCTGTTTTTCGATCTTCGAGGTCGGTCATGCGATCCTTCATCGTCGGATGGAACATGCCATTCTCGATGGCGTCGATAATAGTGTCGATCTTACGCTTCACGTCCGCGAGTTCACGCTCGACCGAGACGCGCTCTGCAATCTCATCCTGTTGCAGCCTGTTCCACTCTCGTTGATACTCTGCGACGAACTCCGCGATCAGATCGGGGTGCAGCAGGCGCTCGCGCAGTCCGTCCAGGACCCGCTCCTCGATCTCTTCCCGCGTGATCAGGGCGCGATTGGAACAGGCGCCGCGGTTCCGGGAGGCCGAGCACCCGTACTTGGTCGTGTTCATCAGCGTGTACGCGCCCACGGATTTCTTAGGAGCCCCGCCATCGGTCGTTCTCCTTGAACCCGGGATGGCTGATCCCCAGCGCTGCGCCCGGTAGCGAAGTTTGCGCCAGCACAACGTCCCGCCGCTTTGAGGGGTTTAGTCTGGGTGTCCTGGGAGAGACACATGCGAAACGCCTGGCCCGACGATCCTGACATGCCGCTGGCGGACCTGATGACGCGCTGGCCGTCGACGATCCCCGTCTTTGTGCGCCGCAGGATGCTTTGCGTCGGCTGTCTCGTCGGCCCGTTTCACACGGTCGGCGACGCCTGCGCGGAATACGGGCTGGACGAAGCGGCGTTCATGGCCGAGCTCGCCGAAGCGGCCCGATCATAGATCGGACTTCGGCTGCGAGATCAGGACCAGCGCGTGCGGGTCGAGGACCTTGATCCGCTTGCGCCTGCTTTCCACGAGGCCCTGCTTCTCCCAGGCGCTCAGAAGACGGCTCGCGGTGTGCAGCGTCGTCGCGGTCAGCTCGGACAGATCCTGCCGCGTGATGGGAAAGTCGATCTCGATCCCGTCGGGGACCTTGCGGCCCGTCTGATGGATCAGCCGCAGAAGCGCGTTCGCCACGCGCTGCTCGACCTGCTGGGTCGCCATCTCCACCACGCGGTTCTGGATCTCTCCGAAGCGGTTCCCCAGCGTCCTGTAGGTTTCGGTCGCGAAACCGTCGTAGTCGGCGACGAAACTGTCCCAGAGCCGCGTCGGCCAGCTCAGGACGATGGACTCGGTCGCCGTGACGGCGGTGGCTGGATAGGTCTCGCGGCCGATCGCCCTGGCGATGCCCAGCAACTGACCGGACGGTATGTGTAGGGCCGCCACCCGCTCACCGGTCGGGGTGATGCGGACGACGCGGACATAGCCGTCGAGCAGCATGAAGAACCGCTCCGCTGGCGCGCCCTCGTCGAAGATCGCGACCCCCTCGTCGTATCTCCGCGACGTGGCCTGATCGAGGATCGCGCGGATCTGCGGCCGCTCCAGCCTGGAGAACGGGGGAAGGTGCGTCAGCAGGCTTTCGTCGAGCCGCGGCAGGATCTTTCGCGGGGCCAGGTCGGTCACGTCCGACTTGTGCCACGAATGCAGCCGAAAACGCCAACGCAAATGGCGGCAGGACGTCCCCGGGAAAACCGGTCGCGAGTTTGTGGAAGCGCAAATTCCCGCGCGCTGGGAGGAGTATTCTGTGCCTCGACGAACATCGCGATCTGAAAGGAAGAGGAAAATGCTTCGCACTGTTGCAACCGGACTCGCCGTCGCCGTCCTGATAGGGGGCGCCGCGTTCGCCGAAACCTTCGAGGTCCGGATGCTCAACAAGGGCACCGACGGCGAACGGATGGTATTCGAGCCCGCCTTCATCGAGGCGCAGCCCGGCGACACGATCAGGTTCGTCGCGGCCGACAAGGGCCACAATGCCGAGATCAACGCGGGCATGGCCCCCGCCGGCGCCGAAGCCTTCAAGGGCAAGATCAACGAAGAGATCGAGATCACACTCGAGATCGAAGGCGTCTACGGCGTGATCTGCAAGCCGCACTTTGCGATGGGCATGGTGATGACCATCGCCGTCGGCGACGCCACCGTCCCCGAGGGCTTCCTCGAAGGCCGCGTGCCGCCAAAAGCAAAGGCGCGCTTCGAGGCGCAGCTCGCCAGTCTCTAAACCCCATCCAACGGTCGGCGGGCACCGCGCCCGTCGCCGGTCCCACATCCCCGAAGGAGGAACCCATGACCAGAGCCTTCAATCCCGGCCTCAGCAAGACCAGCCGCCGCAACGTTCTGCGCGGCACCATGCTCGCCGGCGCCGCCGCCATGACCGGGGCCGGCGCGATGTCGGCACCGCGGATGCCCAGGCTGAACGGCGTGAACGCGGCGTCCGCGCGGCTCTACAAGGCCGCCGACCCGCAGAACGCCACCAGCGACGCCAAGCCCGCCAACCTGTCGGGTTACACGCGCGTAAAGCAGCAACTCGTTCCCCCGCCCTTCGCACCCGTCCATGAACAGGTCGCGACCGGCGACCCGAAGATCGTGGAGATCACGCTCGAGACCGAAGAGCGGCTGATGGTCGTCGACGAGGACAACGGCGCGAGCATCTGGGCGCTGACCTACAACGGGTCCGTCCCCGGCCCGCTGATCATCGTGCACGTGGGCGACATGGTCGAACTCACCCTGCGCAACCCCGCGTCGAGCATGATGGAGCACAACATCGACTTCCACGCGTCGACCGGCGCTCTCGGCGGCGGCGGCCTGACCCACGTCTATCCCGGCGAGGAATGCGTCCTGCGCTGGAAAGCGACGAAGCCGGGCTGCTTCACCTATCACTGTGCGCCGGGCGGCGACATGATCCCCTATCACGTCACCCACGGCATGAACGGCGCCATCATGGTGCTGCCGCGCGACGGGCTGAAAGACAGGAACGGCAACCCGCTTCGCTACGACAGCATCGCCTACTTCGGCGAGCAGGACTACTACCTGCCCAAGGACGAAAACGGCGACTACCGCACCTTCGAGGCCGCCGGCGACGACTATGCCGACAGTCTCGAGGCGATGCGCGGGCTGATCCCGACGCATTCGGTCTTCAACGGCGCGGTGGGCGCCCTGACCGGGGAAGGGGCCATCAGGGCCAAGGTCGGCGAGACCGTGCTGATGATCCACAACCAGGCGAACCGGGACTCGCGCCCGCACCTGATCGGGGGTCACGGCAACTACGTCTGGGAATCGTCCTTCACCGACCCGCCGCTCCACGACATGGAGACCTGGTTCGTGCGCGGCGGCAGCGCGGTGGCGGCGATGTACACCTTCGAACAGCCGGGCGTCTACGCCTACGTCAACCACAACCTGATCGAAGGCGTGATGCTCGGCGCGACCGCTCACGTGGTGGTCGAAGGCCAGTGGGACAACGCGCTCATGGAGCAGGTCGTCGCCCCGCGCAGTTTCGAAACCTGAGGGAGGAGGAGGACAGATGTCCGCCGCCGCAAGACCCGAGACAAGACCTGGAAAGACGATCCTTCGCTTCACCATGCTGGGTCTGGCGGCGGCGGGCATCGCCTGGGCCGCGCTCTCGCAGCGCGGCCCGGACCCGGCGTTCTTGCCGGAGATGGCCGAACGGGCGGTCGTCATGCCGGACGGGAGTCCGGTCTACGTGCAGAAATTCGAAGTCACTGTGACCGAGTGGAACAGATGCGAGGACGACGGCGCCTGTTATCTCGGCCTGCGGGCTGGGCCCGATCAGAATCCAGCAACGACACCGGCAACCGGGCTCAGCTACGTGGACGTTCAGCAATACGTCGCCTGGATCAACAAGAGAAGCCGTCATGCCTTCCGGCTTCCGACCGCAGAGGAGTGGGAAGTCATGGCCGCCCCGGTTCTGCCAGAGAAATCCGACCCGCTCTTCACCGATCCCTCGCTGACTTGGGCCTCGAGCTACCTGGTCGAGGGCGTGGCTCCTCGAGCGCTGAAAGCCCAGGGCAGCTTCTCGACCTCGCCGGAGGGCATCGCCGATCTCGATGGCAGCGTCTGGGAATGGACGATGGAATGCTACGACGGGCTCGCCGCGGGGACACCGCCCGATCGGTGCCCGGCGTTCTTCGTGGGTGGCGAGCACCTTGCGGCGATGTCCTACTTGGTCCGGGACCCCGCGCGCGGCGGTTGTGCCGTGGGAACGCCGCCGGCACACCTCGGCATGCGTCTCGTCAGCGATGACTCCGTCTGAGCGATGTTCGCGGTCTAAAGGACTCTCCAAACCGGTTTCGTGCTTGAGGAAGAGTGAAGAGCAATGGGATCCGAGCCGCAGCAGTACTGGCGTTGACGTAAGAAAGAACCGAACTTGTACGAGTCCGGTTTGTCCGCACACCGGACCTCAGGGGCTATCTCGACCACGTCCGCTTCGCCCGACACAGCGGTCATCTGAGCGAACGCGTCAGATATCTCCTTCGTGCCCTTCTCGGACCTCCGGTTTGAGCGCAGCATTCGACATGATGGGCGGTGAACGGACCTTCGCCGCAAGCGGTCCCAATGTCCGCTCTCTCACCTTTTGCAGTCCGAGGGGCGCCCGAGAAATCAGCTGGCCCCGGGCGCGAGAGCGCGGTTCGCTCGGAAAGTTCGGACTCGAGCGCCTTTCCGTCGAGGATCGTGATCGACCCGTAATCCGTCCGGATCATTCCGCGATCGACAAGATCCTTCAGGATCAGGGCCGCCGAAGAGCGGGACAGGCAGGACGCGTCCGCAAGCTCGTTGTGTTTGACGGGAACAATCGCGTAGGGCGCGGTTCACCGCTCCTACAGTGATAGAAAGCTACTTCTGATAATCGATCAGCGGTCCGGACGTTCAGGCAAGGCGCAACCAAGGTCTGGCTCCCGCCCCTACTGCCCGGCAAGCATGAAGGCTTCTAAGGATTAGTGCCCGAATTGCAGCGCCGCGAGAGTTTCGGGCCTAATCTCACGCAGGAGCTTGATTTCGATCGCGGCGGCAAAGCTCTCGAAGCTCTCCACCTCCATGACGAACGCTCCGGGGCCGGCAATCAACCTTGTCCGATACCACTCGCCAAGGTCGGGAACCTCTCGCGCAATCGCGAGCGCGTTGATCGTGATTCCGAGCGCCTCGGCGCGCAAGCGCGCATCAGCCGTGGACACCGCGGTTCTTTTGCGCGGCGCCATCGACTCGGGACCGTCGCCAGACAGGTTTATGATCCGGCGGTAGGCGCAGACGCCGGGAGCGTCGAGGAGTCTGGTCGCCGCCGCTATCGCGTTGCCGATACCGGTGTTGCCGCGAACGGGACGTGGTATTGTCTCGAGGTGCCGCGCCAAATCGTCGGCGCCAGCTCCCCTGACGAGCCTCGTCATCGGCATGATCTGCAAGTCCCGCACCGAGTCGCTGAACACAACCGCGCCGATGTCCACGATTCCGGCATTGGCGAGCGCCGCCCGGACACCCGGGGACCGGAACGCCCGGGCATAGCCCTGTTGCTGTAAGAAGTACTCGTCATCCTTCACGCTGCCCGAGGCGTCGAGCGCCAAAACCAGCGCCACATCGGCGCAGGTCGCCGCCGCGGGAGCGGCCCCACCCAGCGCGATCGCCGCGACGAATGTCCGCGCGGTCAGCATCAAGGGCTGCACCCACCTTGGTCCGGCCCCCGTGGCAGGAAGCCTTCGCGGCGGACGCCGGAACTGTCGGTGCTCGGCTGTGAGCGGGGCGCAAGAATGGACCACTGAGGGAGGAATCAGAATGGCGGCAAAAAGCATTTGTGATCCCCTTGACCGTTGCACGGACGACCGGATCTGAGATTCCCATGTTCAGGCGGCCGCCCTGCTGTGTCCTGAGATTTCCCTGAGAATTGTCTGAAAGCCTGCGCCTCGGCGCGGTGCTAACCCGCCTGTCGCAGCGGAAGACGTCGCGCCGTTGTGTTTGGAGAAGGGAGTGTCCAATGATATCATCCTGTCGTGCAACTCACCGGAAGTGGAGTGGGCGACCTTGACCCAGGAAACTCACGCTCCGATCTGCTTCTCCGGCTTCACACTCGACGTCGTCCGCGGGCGACTTCTATTCGGCAAGGTCGATGTCCCGCTGCGACCGAAGTCCTTCGCGCTCCTGTCCCATCTCGTACGAAACGCTGGCCGGGTTGTGTCGAAGGACGAACTCCTTTCGACGATCTGGCCAGATGTTACCGTGACCGAGGATTCCCTTACGCAATGCGTCCACGAGGTCCGGCGCGCCCTCGGTTCGGCGGGCAGAACCCTGCTCCGGACTGTCCATCGGCGTGGTTACCTCTTCGATTTCGGCGCGGCAGGATTGGACAGGCCGATCTTGGCGCCTTCATCCCTGCTGGAACGGCGGACCCAGCCGGGATCAGGCCCGCTCGGGACAGATGGTAATGCGCAGGTCGAGCCGGTGACCGCAGACGCACCTCTGTACGACACGAACTCGCTGTTACGCAGGCAGGCCATTACGGTCGGGGCTTCGGCGATGCTGCTGATCGGCGTCGGAAATATCGCCGCACGGTTCCGGTCACCGGCGCCCGCACCAAGTGCCACGGGGGCCTCGGTGTACGGGGACAGCGTGGTCCTCAGCATTCCACGGTTTCTTACAGAGACCGGCGATGTTTCGCTCGCGCGGTATGCCGGGGATCTGTGGCTGCAGGTAGCAGGTGCCCTGGCGGGGACGCGTCTCATCACGGTGATCGACACGGGCATAACCTCATCACTCCGCGGTGCCGGGACCGATCCGCCGTCCAGGGAAACCGGTCTTGGCTCGAGGTTCATCCTAAGGGGCGCACTGGTCCGGAAATCCGTAGGCGTGCGCGCGACGGTGTGGCTCGTGGACGCTACAAGCGGCGCGCGTTTGTGGTCTGCGGACTACGACTACCCGACTTCACGTATCGGCCACGGTCGGGACGATCTCGGCGACCAGATTGCCGCGGCGACCTTCGGCGAGATCCGCGACGCGGCGCGGGAGGCGGCTGCGCGAAAGCCGGAGGCTGACCTTCGCTCCTTCGAACTCGTCCTCTTGGCGAACGAGCACCGATGGCTCTGGAGTCCGGAGGGCAATGACGCCGCGATCGACCTCGTGCAGGGCGCCCTGGCCATCGAGCCCCGCTCCGCTATGGCGTGGGCGGAACTCGCGCGCCTCTACGGGCAACGCGTCTGGGCCGGCTTCGGTCCGTCGCTGCGGGACGATGCCGCGCGATGGGAGGAGGCGGCAACGAAAGCGGTCGCCGCGGATGGCAACTACACCTTCGCCCGCGCCGCCCTTGCTGACTACCACATGTACACTCGGACGTGGGACGCCGCGCTTGCCGAGATGGACCGAGCGCTCGCTCTCGCGCCGTGGCTGCCCGAGATTATGGCGTTCGCGGGCGAACTCGTGCTCCCGTGGCTCGGACAGTCAAGGCGAGCGGCCGCACTTGTGGACCGGGCGAAACGCCTCGATCCGGCATCAATCTGGAAGGATGCCGAAGCCGTGGCCTACTTCTTCGTGCACCGGTTCCGGGAGTCTGCCGCGGCGGTCGAGTGGATGCCCGAGCCGTCGCGGTGGATGCAACTCTTCGTGACGCTATCCTACGCCCAACTCGGGGACGGCGATGCTCTCGAACGCTGGCGCGACCGGCTTCGGCAAGGCTGGCCGGATTACGCCGCGCGGGACGTCGAGGCGACCTCCTTTGCGCCCTTAGCCGAGGCGGAGCGCGCTCTCTGGCGGATGAGCCACATGAAGGCAGGCCTCGCGGCCTGAGCGGCACGCAGGGTTCGGGGCTTACAAGAGTCACCGGCGAGCCGCGAGACAACCGGACAGGTCCCGGGGAGGCCAGGCGCTTCCGTCCGGGCGTGTTTTCTGCGGTCATCGGCCTCCGATTTCATCGAAGCTTCAGGGTTCCTTCGTGACGCGACCGCCTCGTTTCGGCGCCTGTGCAGGTCTCGACCCCCGAGATAGTAAGGGATCGCCGCGTCAAGTTCCCCACTGCCGACCTTCGTCATCCGCAGACGAATGACCTCTTTAGGCCGAATGCAGCCTGACCAGAGTTTCGTCGGAATGACAGCTTTGATTCTGGTGTCTGACGTCACCCTTGGAATGCCCAAGGTCCGCTTTCCGCAGATAGTTGCCGTGGTCTGTGACCGTCCGCTTCGCCCGACACAGCGGTGATCTGAGAGAAAGAGTCGGTTGTCGCCTTGTAGCCCAAAGCGGGCCTTGGCCGTGGCAGCAGACTCTTCAGTGGCGCATGAGAGTAGTCACTTTCCGCAATCAAATTTGCAACCCAAGAAACATCACGGCGAAGGGAACAGGCGAGACGGCAAGCACGATGGTCAGGAGAGTCGCCAACGGCGAGAAGATTCCGCTGAGACCCGCCATAATCATGATGCCGCCGCCACCGCCAATCACGGAGTTGCCCGGTGTGTTCACGGCCAGAGCCAGAGCGACATAGCGGTATCGCAGCGCAAGGCTGAAGGCGCGCTTCGACTGACCATCGAGAAGCATCGCAAGTCGATCCTCCTGCGACAGCGGAGCGGCGCGGGCGACAAGCGCGGCCGCGCGGCGCATCCTTAGAAGCGACAAAAGGCGCCCTAGCAAACCGGTTGGCAGGAAACGCCCAATGGCGAAGGCTAGCATCATTGACGCGACGGTGCATACATAGATCAAGGGCGCAATGGCTGCCCCAAACGCGGCGAGCATCGCTAACCCGACCTCGGCGCCGGGCACAAAAGGCAACGCTAAAAGGCCGATATAAGCCACCGCTCCTAACATGATGGCGCGGTGCACCTGCTGTTCGTTATCCGGCCGGATCTGCAGGTTCAACGCATCTCTAATAGCGTGCGCGCCCCATGTTGCCAGAACCAAGATTGCGATGAGAACAACGACCCGCAGAACAATCGTGCGAAGCGACGCGCTTGCCGAATTCAAGTAGGATACCTCAGCCTTCGGCGCTTTCTGTCCCGGCAGGCGCCGCTTTCCCAGTGGCCGTCAGAACGATCTGGTTTGTCCAGTACCAGCGGCGGGTAGTCCAAGTCCCGTCCGCAGTGATGTCATCCCCATCAACTTGCCCGTAGAAAACGACGGTGTGCGGTGCGTCCGCGCAAACCGTGCGGACGGTAAAGTGGATCACGCCTTCGATTTCCTTGGTCTGGTAATCGGACCAGCCGAAATCGCAATAGTTCTGGCAGTCGACGGATTGAAACTTCCCGTCGCGGAAGATGAGCAAGTCCTCAAGCACCGCGCCGCTTTCCGTGTCCACACCCAGGACTTCGAATGACCGGCCATCAAGGGCGCCAACAGATGACCAGTTGCCTTCGGGCACCTGCAGGTCGGGGATGTCTTCTTTCATAACCGACATCGTCGCCGCACCGGTGCCAACTGTTGCAAGAGCGATGGCAGCGACTTGAATGATCTGGGTCATGATGAAACTCCTCAGCAAAGGCGGGTCCGTGTTGACCAAGTATAGGGCCATCATACGGCGAGACACCGCGCGCTCATAGCGGGAAACCGGTCGGCCGTTCTTTCGACGCGGCCTTGCTCAAGCGATGATCAGCCGGAGCGTGCGCTCTTTGGCTGGCCCGGCATCCGGTCTTGCGGCCCTATTCGACCACGAGAACCACGTAAGACATCGCCGTGTAAGCGAGGCGCGCAAGAACGCATTCATCATTTCCAGAAATCCACAGCCTGTTGACCGGACGACGCTTGAATGACCGCTTCGTCCGCAAACCGGACCTTCCTCGGGGTCCGTCCAAGGTCCGCTAACCGCAGATAGCTGCCCCGTCTGGGATCCACGAGTGGCGGACATCAACAGGGCACATAGCTGCGAGAAGCGGAAGCTGGCGTTCGAAAGGGCGGGATCTGGGGGTCAAGACCCTATGACTAATTCCTACAGGGCATGGTGGTCGCCGGATCAATTGCTGTTGGATACAGGAAAACCCTTAGGTCAGTGCGCACACAAGTCCTTGGACAAATTCCCCGGAACGGCAGCTGGGGGCACAGCGTTTAGTGTCCTGCCCGGGAACCGAGCGGCTCACCATCCCGTGCGCGACAGTATCGCCTGCGGCGGTCGGACGAACTCAGGAATCGGTCCTGCGGCCGGGCCAGATCATCAAGGATAGCTGTTCCAGCAGCGGCAGGCTGGGCTCCTGGGCGGCAATAACAAAGCTTTGGGCCAGGATCTCGTCGGGGTGGAATATCTCCTCGGTCAGGTTGCGTCCGACCCGCCGCAAGTATTGCGACAGCAGCGCAGCCGAGGGGTGCAGGCGCAACTGCCCATCGGCACCGCGGCGCCAGCCGTTCATTGTGCCGTCGAGTTCCAGAAAGACCCACTCGAGCGTCGCGAAGAACGCGCCGCCTTCGTATGGGCTGCGCGACATCAGCACCGGCATCATCGGCACCGCCGCAGTCCCGTCGGGCGGCACGAGGTCGATCCACACGTTCAGACACGGTGCGTCGGGGTTGGTGATCTTCAGCGCGGAGTAGGGCAGCCCGCATGGAGCCGGGTCGTCTGGCAGGACAAGCGGCGCCGCCAGTTCCCGGAAGCCCAGTTCGGCATAAAGCCGTGCGCGGGCGGCCGGGTTGTTCTTCGACAGGATGTGGAAAAGCTCGTGGGTGAGGATGCCGGCAAGATAGCCCGTGGTTTGCGCCGGATGCAGATCGTCGCCTCCGGGCGGCGGCACCCGGAGCGAGGCGACCATGTTGGCAGGCAGGACGATGGTGTCCAGGTGACGCGTATATGCGGCCGCCGCCTCTTCCCGGCCGGTGGTCTTCACCAGATAGACCACCTTCGGAACACTCATGTCGATCCCGGCGAAGACCGGCCGCAGCGCCGCGACGATCAGCTTCAGCTGGGCGATCTCGGTTGGATCCCAGTCGACGACCTGGGTGGTCAGGAAATCCAGATAGGTCATCTCGTCAACGACGTGGCGGGCCTGGGGCAGGCCCACGCGGGCGCAACGGTCGAACGCGCTTTGCGACCGCGTGGCGACATCGGCCGCTGATAGCCGCGTCCGCCCGGTCTCGACCGAGGTAGCGACAAGACGGGTTTCCGCCCGTGTGCCCGAGGCTTCGCGCAGAATGCCGAGGTCGCTGTCGTTCATGCCGGTCGCTTCCTGCCTATGCCGTACCGGGCAGTACGGCCGGAAACGCCTCATCAACCCACTGCCGCCAGAGCACCGCTCCCTGCGCTTCAGCCACGCGGCGCGCAGCGGCGGCCGACGCCGCGGCAGCAGCCGCCTCGCCGCGGGCGCGTTCCACGATCGCGCGGGCAAGCAGCAACGGTGCTCGGAACTGATCTTCCCCAGTGGAGTCGATCAGGGACAGATACTCCTCCACCAGCGACCCAGCGGTGTCTTCCGATCCCTGCTCAACGTGGAAGGGAGCGAGGACCGCCGCGAAGAACGACTGCCAGCAGGTGAATCCTGTCTGACGCCATGCGGCGAAGCCCGTCTCCATCTGAGCGATCCCTTCGACGACATCGCCGCGCCGCGCCACACTCCAGCCGTGGGCGAAGGTGGCCATCGCTACGAACTCGGGGAAACCCTGCGCGATGGAGAAATCGCGCGCCTCGGCGCTGGCGGCAGCAACGGTGTCCACATCCCCCCGGAGCAGAGCCGTGTTGAACCGCGCCAGCAGGGCAAAGCCGCGTTCGTGGGGGAACTTCAGGTGATCGGCCACTGCGATGGCCCCCTCGGCCAGCGCGCGGCCTTCCTCGAACTCGCCCTGAACGGTGCGGGCGAGCCCCCGGTAGAAGTGGCCGAAAACGCCGAATTCCTTGATGAAATGCGCGTAAAGCGCGCCATGCAAATCGGGATCGTGGCGCTCGATGACACGGCCCAGGGTTTCAGCCGTCCGAGCATTGTCGCCGCGATGAAACGCGACCATTCCGTGCAGCAGGTTCCCCGCCATGTGGGCGGCATCGGACGGCGCGCGACGATCGATCTCGATGACCGTTTCGGCCAGCCTCTCGGCCCGGTCCAGGTCGGCCACCGCCCAGGCATGTTCGGCCGTGTAGAAGATCACCGGGATCATCTCGGCTTCCAAATTCAGAGCTTCAACCAGTTCCATCGCCCGGGCCTGGCAGGCCCCGAAGGAATCGCTGCCCGGTCCTTGCGTGACCATCAGCGTTGGTCCTCGCACCGCGAGAAGCTGAAGCTCCAGCAGGTCGCGCTCGGTGTCGGCGGGCAGGTCGGCGAGGCAGGCCAGTCCTGCGTCCAGATGGCTCAGCGCCTCGCCCGCCGCGCCCTTGCCGGCAGCGGCCATCGCTGCGGACAGGAAACGCGGCACAGCCTCTGCCGGGCGGCCCGCGCGGGCCAGGTGATTGGCCAGAAAGTGATCTTCGATGCCGCGGCCCAGAGACTGAACACCCTCCACGATCGACTGATGCACAAGCCGTCGCCCGTCAGAGGTCATGTTCCCGTAGATGGAGTCGCGGATCAGCGCATGGCTGAAGGTCACGCTGTCCGAGCCTTGCGTGCCAACCGACGGATAGGCGAGACGCTGCGCGAACAGCGCCTCCGTCGCCGCCTTCGCAGTGCCCTCGCCCTGCCCGACGATGTGCCCCACCAGCGCCGGGTCGAAGCTGCGCCCGAGGGCGGAGCCAACGCGGGCGAAAATCCGCTCCGCAGGGGTCAACCGGTCGAGCCTCGCCTGCACCATCCCGCCCAGCGACAGCGGAACCCGGATCGAGCCGGGCGCCCGTGGTTCGGTGGTGCGCAGCATTTCGGCGTATTCCAGCAGAAACAGGGGGATGCCCTCGCTCTTGCGGATCAGTTCGTCGATCTCGCCCTCGTCGGCCGCAGTGGCGTCTCCCAAAGCCTCGAGCGCCAGCGCCCGTGCCTCGCTCTCGTCCAGCGGGGCAAGCGTCATGAGGGTGGCTTCCGGCCAGCCGTTCCCGAAGGGCGGCTCGGGCCGCGTCGTCAGCACGATAAGTCCGGGGTGAGGGCCGACGCCGCCCATCAGCACGTCGACGAACTGCGCAGAGGTTGGGTCGATCCAGTGCACATCCTCGATCACCACGACAAACGCGCCGCTGCCCGAGACCGAGGCGAAGATCTTGTTCGCCAGAAGGGTCAGCGCACGGCCGCGCCGCAGCGGGATCGACTCGCTTGCGTCCATCGGACGTTCGGCACCCAGCGGGCTGAGCAGGTCTAGAAGGAGGTCGATTTCCGCTGGGTCGGCGCCCCAAATCTGGCTGATAAGCCGCTTCAGCTTGGCGTGGCGCGCGGCCAGATCGTCGCCGCCCGCTGCGCCGGCCAGCCATTCAAGGTAGCGCCGCACCGGGTAGAGGGTTGTGCCCGTGTGTTCGGGCGCGCATTGCAGAACAAAGCTCGGCGCACCTGCCGCGGCTTCGTCCTGCAGAAAGGCCGATACCAGTCGTGACTTGCCGAAGCCCGGGCCAGCGGCAAGGATCACGCTGCGCCCGCCTTCCGTGCGGGCGGTGCGGAACACTTCTCCCAGCTGTTGCAGTTCGGTGGACCGGCCGATCAGCGGGCCGCTTCGGTGACCGCGCAGCGCTTCGAACCGGGTGCTCATCCCGCCACGGGCGCGCAAAGCCTGGTAGACGCGCTGTGGCTTGCTGAAACCCGCAAGCTTGTGGTCGCCCAGGTCGCGCAGGTGGAACATTCGCCCGACAAGGTGCATCGTGTCTTCGCAGATCAGCACCGTGCTCGGTTCGGCCAACGCCTCCAACCGTGCGGCGCGGTTGATACAGGCGCCCACCGAGTTGGCGCCGAACTGGTCGCCGTCGGCGCGCAGCATCACAGTACCGGAACTCACGCCAAGCCGGGTCTTGATCATGTGGCCGTCGCGGCCCGCAGCGAAGGCGCCGGCTATATCGAGCGCGGCTTCCACCGCGCGGCAGGCATCGTCCTCCGCCGCGACAGGGAAGCCGAAGTAGCAGATGATCCCGTCGCCCTGGTACTGCGCAATCACGCCGCCGCGCGCGCGGACGGCGTCGGTGCAGGCGGCGTGGAAGCGGCGCAGGAGCAAGGCATACGGTTCCGGGCCGAGCGTTTCCATCAGCATGGTCGAAGAGACGAGATCGGCCATGACCACGGTGACGCCGCGGTACTCCACAGATCCGGCCTCGGTCGGCAGGTCGACCGAAGCGGTGGCCATCTGGGACTCAGTGGTGGACATGGAACCTCTCGAAGGCGTGCGCCTCCTGCCCGGTGGCCGCGGCCCAAGCTCCCAGGGCGAACATCGTGCTGAGGTCGTAGTCCAGCGCGATCCCGCCGATATTGCTCGACTGCGGCACCTTTCCGGGCCGGTTCTGGAACCACTCGGCCCATTTCTCCGAGCCGGGCTGGAACATCGGGAACGGCGCGCCATCGGGCGGGAAGGTGCGGTTGGGCGACGGGTACAGGTTGACGGTGAAGGGAAACTCCGCGGTGCCGTGGCAACTGAGGCAGGAGGACGCGCGGAATCCATCGGCCCCCATGAAGCGCGCGCCCGAAGGCAGGATCACGTCATGACGCACTGCAACGTCCATCGGCGCCGCCAGCCGACCGCCCCAGCCCAGCGTATCGGCGAAGAAGGGCGGGGCGTCGGGGTTCAGCCAGGTTTCGGTCAGACCGCCGCTTTCGGGCAGGCCGTTGGGTCGGGTAGCGGCGGCGGGATCGTTGCCCCACATGGCGCCGGCGGGAAGGAACCTGTCCCAGGGGGTGCCCGCCTGACGCGCATCATAGACATAGGCCAGGTAGACCCACCCGGTTTGAGGCGCCGCAACGGGATCCTTCACCTTGATCGCCAGCTGAAACGGATAGATCGTCTGGACCACGTTCTCCAGCGGTAGAGAAGGGTCGGCTTGATGCGCCTTCTGCGCATCCGTCGTGGGGCGAAACACAGTCCACTCGGCGGCGCCCTTCAGCACCGATCCGGTGTCAGGCGAAGGCCATTGGTCCGGCTGCACAGTGGCGGCCTCGGCCTTCACCACGATGGATCCGGGAGGAAAGTTGAGCTGTCCAAGATCGGGTTCGTAGACGTCGGCCCAGACCTCGCCCAGCATGCTGGCAGCCAACTCATCATAGTAGATCACGCCGTAATTCTGCATCCACTGCGTGGTCGGCTTGTAGGGGGACGACCAGCTGTCCGATGGCACGATCTGCCCACCGTAGGTGTTCATGATGGCTTCGCGCCCCGACGTCGGGTCGCCGCCGTCACTCGCACCAATCCAGACCATGTCGTACCAGCCTGCGGCGCGAGCGTCCCATTTCTCAGGCGTGTCGATCAGGGCCCGCATCGATGGTTCGAGGTAATCCTTCAGCGCTGTCATGTACTTCAGCGCCGTGTCCTGCGTCAGAGGCCCGTTCAGCACGCCGCCGCCCGGTAACCAGTGCTCGGTCGGAGCAGTGTCGGGATAATCGAGGTTGGCGATGTTCAACGGCCCGTTATAGGCCGCCTGATCGGGATAAAATCCGTTGTTCGAAGCCAGCGGATCGGCCACGGCCGCGGACGTCCCGGCCAGCCCAAGGAAGATGAGCGCCGCACCAGGTGAACACATGCTTTTCCGTGTAGCCTGAAATTCATGGAGCCTCATTCATCCTCTCCGGGCCAAAACCACGAAATCGTGATGGTTGAATGTGAGCGTGACAGATTGTGTTTATCGGTCAAGGGGCTTGCTGGCGGTTGTCGGATGAGGGCACTTTCAGATGAGCGCGACTTGAGGGGCGGTCTACCCAGGGTTCACCAATCGACGGAGAGCCTACGGGGCGGTCCGATCCGGAAGAGTCCGGATAAGGCGAGCAAGATCAAGCCGGGCCATATCGAACGGGTTGTCGCAAGTCTTCGCAGGAAATCGACCGAACTCGAGGCCGAGATCCCCTCGGCAAACTCTCCCGAGACGCGGGCGAGACCGGAGAAGTAGCTTGGTGTCGCGCGGACACATATCGAGCGGGCGGAATGGCTTCTGAGGGAGCTCGGCTATAGCGACATGACGCAGATCACATAGCGAGACTCCATGATCGTCGGAAACGGCCCTGGTGGAAGTTGCATCTGACTGGCAGCGGCAGCCGCGACCACAGCAGGGCTTCGTACACGGGACCTTAACCGAAATCCGACGAAGGTCCGCTTTCCGCAGCTAGCTGCCGTGGTCTTTGATCGTCCGCTTTGCGGACAAAGCGGACGGTGCAACCTGAACGATCAATGGCAGCTTTCGACTTGCAGCAGATGCCGCGAAGAGCACCAAGGTCGGACAAGAGAGGTCTGCTGCTCTGTGCTCCAACGCCCGTTTTTTGCCGGCGGATACTGCGGTTGGCACAGATGAACGCTCGCTTGAAAGAGCATCAGGCACCGAAATTTGATAGGAAGCTCCGGCACGTTCGGATTTATTATGCCAGACTCATACTACGGAAAATCGAAGGCGGAGCCGGGCGTGAAATCATTGTCATCATTCCGCTTCGGCGATTTCCTCCTGGTGACGGAAGAGCGCAAACTGACGCGCGACGGTATCGAATTGCCCCTGGGCGCCAGAGCTTTCGACATGCTGAGCTTCATGGTCGCGAACCGTCATCGTGTCCTGACCAAGGCAGAGATCCTCGACGCCATCTGGCCGAACATCGCAGTTGAGGAAAGCAACCTGACCGTTCATGTGTCGGCCTTGCGAAAGGTGCTCGGCCCCAAGGCGCTGGCAACGATACCTGGCCGGGGCTACCAGTTCGTGCTCCCTGTAGAGGAAGACACGCTTGTCCCTGCCCCTGACGCCGACAAGCGCAAAACCGCTTTCCCCAAAGTCCTTGTCCTCCCCTTCACCAACACCTCGAACGATCCCGATCAGGAGTATTTCTCCGACGGCATCAGCGAAGACATCATCACCGATCTCTCCAAAGTCGCCGCCTTGTCCGTCGTCGCCCGAAACACGGCCTTCACCTTCAAGGGCCGAGCCATCGACGTTGCGCAGACAGCCCAAAGCATGGGTGTGACCCATGTAGTCGAGGGCAGCGTGCGCAAGGCCGGTGGTCGGATACGTTTCAACGCCCAACTTGTTGACGGCGCGACGGGGCATCCGATCTGGGCGGATCGCTTCGACCGCGACCTGACCGACATCTTCGATCTCCAGGATCAGATTGCCGAAGCCATCGTCACAGCACTCAGGGTCAGGCTTGTCCCGTCCGAGCGCGTGGCAATCCAGTCGCGCCCGACCGACAACCCCGAAGCCTATGAAATCTATCTGCAAGCGCGCTATCACCACACACGCTTGGACAGGCAGAATTTCGCAATTGCGCGCCGCCTCGCTCAAAAGGCGCTTGAAATCGACCCCAAGTATGATCTGGCATGGGCGCTTCTTGCGATCAGTCAGACGGGGCTTCACGCCCTTTCGGCCTCGGATGACCATGGCCTGCACGCGGCTGAACGCGCCCTCGCTCTGAATCCGGATCTATCCGAGGCACTTGCGGCCAAAGCCTTTGTCCTCGCCGGTCTTGGACGCTTCGACGAGGCTTTCGAGCTTCACGAACGCTCGCTTGAACTCGACCCGGAGTCCTACGACGTGCGCTTTCTCTATGGCCGTTCGTGTTTTCAGACCGGGCGGCACGCCGATGCCATCGCGCACTGGGAACGCGCATCCGAGCTTTCGGAAGCGGATTTGGCGGCGACCTCCCATCTCGCGATGTGCTACAGGGCAACAGGCCAGCATGCGAAGGTGCTGGACTCAGCCCGCCGCACGCTCGTGCGGGCGGAACGCGTGCTTTCAGAGAACTCGTCGGATTCCTACGCGTTGATCAGCGGGGTCGGTGCCTTTGCGAAATTGGGAGAAGCCGAACGCGCCAAGCAATGGGCTCGGCGGGTCAAGGCCGTTGATCCCGATGATCCAAGCATTGACTACAACATTGCTTGCGCAATGGCGCTGCTTGGTGAAACAGAGGCCGCACTCGATACGCTCGAAGCGTGCCTGACGCGGGTCGACCCCGTCACCTTCTCGGTCTGGGTCGGACAGGATAACGACCTCGACGCCCTGCGCGATCTCCCTCGCTTTCGGCGCCTCGTTCGCGACCTTGACGCGCGTGCGGTTGCCGCACGGGCGTAACCAAGCCAGCCAGCCCTTTGGGTTCGGGCCATCGCCGCGTGTGGCTGCCTTCAAGCCATAGGCGTCAACATAGAAATCTGCCGGTCATTCCGAACGTTTCCGAAGTCTTCGGAACGGTTCGGGCTGTTTCAGGACATGCAACCTTCTGGCTGCCAACCTAGCTTCACAAACCGGCCATTCCGGCAAGTTCTTCAGAAGGATACCCGACATGACCGATCTTTCGGCGCCGCCGCAGACCCAAGCTCCGACCTCGCTGCTCGCACGCGCTCTGCGCAGTCTATCGACGCTCGTGAAGTCTTTCTTCGGGCCGCGCCTAAACTCCCACGTCGACCTTCGCTACGCCAATGAGCATTTCCTCAGAGACATCGGCTTGCGCCGCTGAAATGGTGCCACGCCAATTCCTGCGATCGGAAGATCATTGCAATCGATGCAGTGGGGCGCTGCCAATAGCCCTGCTGTTTCGAAAGCACAGCAGGGCAGAAATTTCGGCCGCTATTTGGTCAGTTGTTCGAAACCGGGCATTCGCCGTGAGACAGAAAATCGCCAAAATGGGCTCGAAGTCGACGACCGAGTCTTCTCGTCAGATGACTGCTGTGTCGGGCGAAGCAGACCTCGCCGGTGATCTGCTAGAGGTCCGCATTGCCCAACGAAGCGGTCATATGAGTCTTTCGGTCAGACGACGGCAAAGAGCCCGGAGCGGCTGCGCCCAATCAAAGGGCACCGCTCCTTTCAAAGAAAAGGATCGACCCTGTGGCGATAGGAGCCCATCGTGTCGGCCATCACTAGGCGAGGAAGGCTGCGATGGTGAAGACCCGCAAGACTGTAATTCTGCGCGAGCTGATTGAGACCGATTTGCTCGGTGAGCCGTGCGAACCAGTTTCACGTGTGGCGGTCGCGGCGGTCTTCAAGAATCCAGTCTTGGGGCGTTTCGAGCGCGATCTGTCCCCGCTGTTCGATATCGGGGCCGAACTGGGACAGAAGCTTGCTGAACAGGCGATTGCTTTGCTGAACCGTCCGCCGGTTTCGTATGGCAAGGCCGCAATCGTCGGGGTCTCTGGCGACATGGAGCACGGTGGCGCCGTGATCCACCCTCGATTGGGCGCACCGATGAGAGCAGTCGCAGGCGGCGGCGAAGCCGTCATACCTTCTAACGTGAAAGTCGGGCCTGTTGGCGCATCGATCGATCTGCCGCTCGGTCACAAGGACAATCCATGGTCTTTCGATCATTTCGATACCATGACCCTATGTGTCCCGGACGCTCCTGCGCCGGAAGAAATCGTCATGTTCTTTGCCTATGCGGATCGCGGGCGCCCGATCCCGAGATGTGGAAGCGGACCGATCAAGATGTAGCCCTATCAGCAGCCGCGTTGTCCCGCACTCCAGACTTTGGGCGGGATCTCATCCACGTCCGCTTTGCCCGACTGAGTAGTCACCCCTGGGGGTGACGGACCGAGGTAGGGTACCGTAGCAACAGCTTTTGTCGTGAACCGGTCGCCGCCGATATCATGTGTCCTCGGTGTCCGCGGCCATCCAGGCGAGAAGCATCTCGTAGATCACCGCGGTCAGCACCGGCCCAAGGAAGACGCCGATCAGTCCCCAGGTGAGGAAGCCACCGACCGTCCCGATGAACGCGATGATCCCTGGAAGGTCCGTACCGTGCGTGCTGAAGTACGGACGGATGAGGTTGTCGACCGTCATGACGGCACCGAAGAACCACGCCGCGAGCAGCGCCGCCGTCAGATACGAACCCTCCCAGATCAGGATGGCCGAGGCCACGAACAGGACGACGATGGGGCCGATCTGGATTAACGCGAGGAGAAACGTGAACCCGGCGAAGAGGATGATGGCGGGAAGACCGGCGACATAGAGCCCGATCCCGGCAAGAAGCGTCTGGGCAGTCGCTGCATAGATGACCCCCGCGAACGAGTTGCGCGTGGTCTCGAGCGCATTCACGAAGAGGCTGCCGGCGAACTTTCCCCCGATGCGCGTAAGTAACCGGTCAAGGAACGCCCGGACGGCGAAGCGATTGTGGAGAATGAACAGCGCGACGATCGCGCCCAGCAGAAACTCGAACAGAAATGCGCCGAACGTCCCGATCCGGCTCGTCGCCCAGGTGGCCACGCCCAAGAGATGCGACGCGATCCCCGGGATCTGGCTTCCCATGTCCGTCTCGGCCACGCCCCAGGCGGATTCGATGGACGCTCCGACGACCGGGAGGTTGACGAGCCATTCCGGCGGCGTGGGAACCGGAGCGGCAGACATCGTCTCGAACCAGTCTGCGGCGACCGGGAAGTGACCGATCAGTTCCCATGCGAAGAAAAGCGCCGGGAGCAGGAGAACCATCAGAAGCAGGAAGGCGAAGACGATGTCTGCCACCAGCCGGCGTCCGCGAAGGCGGCTCACCAGCCGCTCGTAGGGATGGGCGCAGATAACGGCCAGGAGCAATCCCCAGAGAATCGCGGGGAACATCGGTGCAAAGACCTGGTAGGCAAGGGCAATGACGATGGCGATGAGGCTCAGCGACACCGCATTGTCGACGATGAGCCCCCGGATGTCCTGGGGGCGCTGGTTGCCATCACGCCTCGAATCCAAATGCTGCTCTCTTCGTAGCGACCCAATTACTGGGCGGATGCGCCCGGATCATCAGTATCAGGAACTTCGCGCCCGGCACACCCAAGTCCGCGTGACAAGGATCGATCCCAGTGCCTCACACCCTCTACGGCACAACGGATCTTGCTGCATCTGCATTGGTTCGAAAAACCTGGACACCGGACCTCGAACTCGATTTGCCCAAGGTCCGTTTTCCGCAGGACGTTGCCATCCTCTTGATCTGTTGAGGCGCTCAACCCGCGGGGCCAGCGTAGCTGGATGTGTCAAGTCTCAGCGCTGACGCGACCATCGGCAAACAGTATCCAAAGCGAGCCCCGCAACCAACTTTAGCGAACTTGCCGCTTGATCAAGGCCCGCCGCACTGGCGGGCCATGCTTCGTTCGGTGTTTGCAGCAGCATTCCATCGAGTTCGATTGGCTTGCCTCGTTCGAATGGTCCGCTTTCGGTCCCGGTGCATGACCGGTCTTGCCGCATCGGCTGGTGTGACCGGCGAAGCCGGCTGCGAAATGACTTCGGGAGCTCGAGGCCGATAACCCAATCCGATGTACGGGTGCGTCGTGGTGTAGTGCTGCCGCAAGTTCCCGAGGATGCTTCTTGCGTTCACCAGGCTGTAGAGAATTTCACCGCCAGATCCGCTCGACGTGGGTAAGGTTCACTGCCCACCCGACGTCCCGCGGGAGCGCCGTTGTCGCCTGTCGTGATAGCGTTCGCGCTGGCAACCGTTTCCGGCGCCGCCCGGTCCTGCGACACCACCGTCACCCGCCGATGTGTCGCGACGATCTTCTCGCGTGGTTGCTACTCCGGCGGATCCCCTGATCCTCGATCTGGCGGGAAAGCCTGCTTCAGGGCGAACAGCCTTCTAAGCGGGGCGGGCCTCTTTTTGGGTGCGCTAGGCTCGCTCGGTCGCGCGGGTCCTAGGATACGAGGTCCAGCGTGCTTGGATGGAAGAGATCCCGCGCAGGCAGTGGCCTCGATGTCAGCCCATCGAGGTGCGCGAAGCGGGTCATGGCGTCCAGTTCGTTCTGGTTGCGACCAAAGCCATAGGGCCAGGGGTCCGCACCCATAAGACCAACGGTTTCGTCGTAATGCGCCGCGATCCAGGGAAGCGAAACGCGCAGGAAATTGTTCCGCTGCACCTCGTCCAAGGCGATCGCCTTGGCCGCCGAGAAGGCGCGGAAGATCTCGACCGGAAGCCAGGGATTGTCCTGGGCGAGCTCGCGCCGGATCGCGATACAGTGCATGATCGGGAAGAACCCCGACTTCTTGTAGAACGCGATCTCGGCGCTGCGGTAATCCGGCCAAAGCCGCACGACCGACCCGGTGCCTGACAGAAAGCTTGACGGCGGACGGGGTGTGATCAGCGCGTCGATCTCGCCGGATGCCAGAAGTCCGTTCAGCGTCTCGGTCGGCGCGATCCGGCGCATCCGGATATGATCGGGCAGCGTGATGGCCACTCGTTCGGTGCCCCCCGGAACCTCCTGGCTGCCGACCACCCATTCCACATCGGATGGGGCGATCCCGTGGTGTTCGGCAAGGATGCCCCGCATCCACATCGCGGCGGTCTGCTGGTACTCGGGCAACCCGATCCGGCGCCCTTTCAGATCTTCGGCCGCCGCGATGCCGGCGGCGGCGTTCACAAAGACGCCCGAATGCCGGAACGCGCGCGACGGAAAGACCGGCACGCCGACATAGGCGCTGTCGCCCCGGGCGGTCGTGGTGATGTGGCTTGCCATCGACAGTTCGGTGATGTCGAAGGCGCGGTCGCGAAGGGCGCGGCGGAAGATCTCTTCCGGTTCGCCTGGTAAACCAATTATCTCGACCCCGGGGATGGAGACTCGACCATCGAGAATCGGTCGTGTCCGGTCCGAGGCGGTGCAGGCCAGGCTAAGGGTGAGTTTCGCCATCTCTTCGCCTCTCACACGCAGGTATTCGCAAGCGTTCCGATGCCCGAGATCGTGATCTCGACCCGGTCGCCGGCTTTCAGGAAGGTCGGCGGGTCAAGCCCGATGCCCACGCCTGCGGGCGTTCCGGTCGCGATGATGTCGCCGGGTTCCAGCGTGATGCCGGCCGAGATCGTTTCGATCAGCGTCGGGATGTCGAAGATAAGGTCGCTAGTGTTCGCGTTCTGGCGCAGTTCGCCGTTGACGTGGCAAGTGACCGTCAGGTCGGTCGCCTCCACCGCATCGGCGGTCACCGCCCAGGGGCCCATCGGGGCGAAGGTGTCCAGCGACTTGCCAAGGAACCACTGCTTGTGATTCTTCTGCAGATCGCGTGCGGTCACGTCATTGACGATTGTGTAGCCCCAGATGTGAGACCACGAGTTTTCCTTGGAAATTCCGCGCCCTCCGGTGCCGATGATCACGGCGAGTTCCGCCTCGTAGTCGACCTTCTGGGTCACGTCGGGATGGAGTGCGATGGGTTCGTCCGGGGCGATCACGGTGCTGGGCAACTTCGAGAAGATCGCCGGAAAATCGTCGACATCCTTGCCCGCGACCGCGCCCGCCTCGTAGCCCGAGCGCGCAAATTCCCTGGCGTGTTCGCGATAGTTCTTGCCAACGCAGATGACGTTGCGGTGCGGGCGGGGGAAGGGGGCCAGCAACTTGACGCTGGACAAAGGCACGGAAAGACCGGGCACCACCAGCGTCGCGGGATCGACGCCTGCCACGATGATCGTGCGCAGATCCGACCACTCCTCGGCGAAAAGATCGATTCGCGTCTCTTCGGTCGAAACGCGGCCGACGCGCTGGTTGCCCTGGTAAACCACCGTTGCAAGCTTCATGCCCAAGCCCTTTCTGATGCTCGTCTTTCGTGATGAAATCACCCAAGGTCCGCGAAATGTCAACCAAAAGCCAAAACTGGTTGACAGATATTCAGGGTGCGGTTTATCGCTTTTCGTCAAAGGTCAGGAAAATGCAGCGAAGCGACCACAACGTGCGGGATTATCTGACAAGCGCGATCGACCGCGGGGCGTTTGCGCCGGGCGCCCGTCTGCCGACCGAGCGCGAGCTGTGCGAACAGCTCGCCGTCAGCCGCAGCGCCGTGCGCAACGCGCTTGCCGTCCTTGAAGGCGAGGGGCGGATCGTTCGGATCGCCGGCAGCGGGACCTATGTCTCGGGTGCCGAGGCGAACACCAACGCCGCCATCCGCGATCTGCCGATGGTCACGAGCCCGGCCCAGGTGATGGAGGCGCGTCTTACGATCGAGCCGCAGCTTGCACAGCTTGTCGCGTCGAACGGCACCGCCGCCGATTTCGCCGCGATGCAACGCTGCCACGAGGCGGGCGTGGCCGCGAAGACGCTTGAGGAATTCGAAACCTGGGATGCCGCGCTTCACGAGGTGATCGCCGAAGCCGCGCGCAATCCGCTGGTGGTCGAGGCCTACAACCTGATCACGCGGGCGCGCGATCACGGTGAATGGGGCGCGCTGAAAAAGCGCAGCCTCACGCCGGAACGCCGCGCCCAGTACGAGGCCGACCACGAGCGGATCGTCGCTGCGCTGCGTCAGCGCGACGCCGACCTGGGCGAACAGGAACTCCGGAAGCATCTGCTTCGGGTCAGATCGAACTTGCTCGGCCTCTAGGCCGGGACTGGGGACTGCAGAACGAGGATCGCCGCCGGAAGGCGGTGACGGCCGGGTCTTCCCGCGCCGCAGGAGAAAGACATGAGCGATACGACGACGGCCCTCCGACCCAGCGCCGCGACATCCGCGCCCGCGGTGATCGCCGCCACGCGCGTGTCGAAAACGTTCGGCGAGGGCCGCGTCATCGCCTTGGACGAGGCGTCGTTCGAGGTTCACCCAGGCGAATTCATCACGATGGTCGGGCCCTCGGGGTGCGGGAAGTCGACGCTTCTGCGCATCGTGGCAGGCCTCATCGACAGGACGTCGGGAACGATCGCCGTGCACGGAAACGAGGTGACGGGCCCGCGCAACGACGTGGCCATGATGTTTCAGAAGCCGACACTTCTGCCCTGGAGGACCGCGGTCGAAAACGTGCTGCTTCCCACCGAGCTTGCCGGAACCGTCACCGATGCCGACCGCCGCAAGGCGCTTGATCTTCTCGCGCTGGCGGGCCTCAAGGACTTCGCCTTTTCCTTTGCCAGTCAGTTGTCGGGCGGCATGCAGCAGCGCGTGGCGCTGGCGCGGCTGCTTCAGACCGGGGCCGATATCCTGCTGCTCGACGAACCCTTCGGCGCGCTCGACGAGTTCACGCGCGAGCGCCTGAACGTCGAACTGATGCGCATCGTGGCCGAGGTGATGGCGACGACGCTGTTTGTGACCCACAACATCGGCGAAGCGATCTTTCTTGCCGACCGCGTCTTCGTTATGACCCCGCGACCCGGGCGGCTTGCGCGCATCGTCGACGTGCCGTTCGACCGGCCGCGCGCGCCCGATTTGCAGCTTACGCCCGAGTTCAACGCGCTGGTGGCCGAAGTGCGCGCCATCCTCGGTGGCCACGAATGACGGCGGCGGCGGATATCGACGTCCCGCCCCTGCCGAAGGCGGGCCGGTCGGCCGGGCGCATCATCTTCAACCACCTGGCGATCCTGTTCGCCTGGGTCGGCCTGTGGGAGCTTGGGTCGCGCGCGGGTTTTCTCGACCCGCTGTTCTTTCCCCGTCCCTCGGACATCCTGGTCGGGTTCTGGCGGCTTTACGTCGTGCAGGGCAACGTCTGGTACCATCTCTGGCTCACCATGGCCGAGGTCGCCGTCGGCTTCGTCGCGGGCTCGGTCCTCGGGATCAGCCTCGCCTTCATCGTGGGGATGAGCGACACGGTGCGGCGGTTCCTCAAGCCCTATGTCATCGTCCTCGAGGCGACGCCGCGCATCGCGATCGGGCCCATCGTCATCGCCGCCTTCGGCTTTGGCTGGACCTCGAAGATCGTGATCGTGATGCTGGTGTGCTTCTTCGCGCCCTTCGTGAACACGCTGAACGGCATCATAAATGTCGACCGCGACCAGCTTGACATGTTCCGGTCGATGCGCGCCACGCGGATCCAGACCTTCCGTAAGCTTGTTCTGCCCGACGCCCTGCCGGAGATCATGGCAGGCCTGCGCCTTGCCATGGCCTCGGCACTTGGTGGGGCGCTGGTGGCCGAATTCATCGCCTCGAACGCCGGCATGGGCCAGCTCATCAGCACATACACCGGCAACCTCAACATGGCGTCGGCCTTCGTCTGCGTGCTGACCCTGTCGGCGGTGGGTTTCTTCATCCTGCGCGGAATGGAGGCGGTCGACCGCAGGCTCGTGTTCTGGGTCGATCGCGACCGCGCCGAGGCGATGGGCCGCAAGCGCGCGGTGGCCTGGGCCCACCTGACGTCGCGGACGGGCACGTCATGATCCGCGCAGCCCGCCGCATATCCGCCTTCGGCGTCGAGGTCGCCAAGCACCTTCTGGTCTTCGCGGCCCTGATCGCCGTGTGGGAAGGCGCGTCCGAGCTTGGGCTGATCGACACCATCCTGGTGCCGCGCCCCTCGGACATCTGGAAGGGGATCGTCAACCTCTACTTCACCCAGGCCACCATCTACTGGCACTTCGGGATCACGCTTTACGAAGCGGCGATGGGCTTCCTGATCGGATCGACGATGGGCCTTCTGCTGGCGATGGGGTCCGCGCTGAACGACAACTTCCGCCGCTACGTCTCGCCCTATGCCACGCTTCTGAACGTGACACCCGGCCTTGCGCTGACGCCCATCATCATCGCCTGGTTCGGCTTCGGCTACAGCTCGAAGATCGCGCTTGGCGCCATCACCTGCTTCTTTCCCGTCTTCGTGAACACGCTGATCGGGTTGACGAAGATCGATGCCGAAACGGCCGAGATGTTTCGGTCGATGGGGGCCAGCCGCCGTGATACGTTCCGGAAACTTCAACTGCCCGCCGCGCTTCCGATCATCTTCGCCGGCTTCAAGATCGCGGTCACCACGGCGCTTGTCGGCGCCGTGGTCGCCGAATTCTCGCAGGGCACCGCCGGGATCGGCGTGCTCATGCAGCGCTACGCCTTCCAGCTGAACGGGGGCGCGGCCATCGCATCGCTTCTAAGCATGTCGCTGCTGGGCCTCATGCTTTTCGTCATCATCGAGATCATCGACGACCGGATCGTTTTCTGGCGTCGGGATGCCCGCATGACCGCCGTGTCGCGCAAGCGACGTCAGCAATGGTCACGCATGCTTGAGCCGGAATCGACATCCGACAACCAAGGGAGGACCTGATGAAACACCTGACCAAAGCCAGCCTGCTGGCCCTTGCGGCCGCATTCGCCGCAGAAAGCGCGGTGGCGCAGCAACTGACGACCGTGAACGCGATCATGCCGAAGCAGCGTTCCGCCAACTATTTCCCGCTGATCGTGGGCGAGGCGCTGGGCTATTTCGCGGAAGAAGGCATCGAGGTGAACCTGCTGCCGTCCGAGACGCCGATCCCGTTCATCAACTTCGTGCGGAACGGCCAGGCCGACATCGCCATGCTCGACCCCGCCGAAGTGCTGACCGCCGTCGCCGCGGGGGCCGAAATCAAGGTCGTCTACGAAGTGATGCAGACCGCGCCCGACGGGATCGCCGTGGCTGGCGAAAGCGCGGTTCAGGACATGTCCGAGTTGAACGGACAGACCGTGGGCCTTGTCACCGAGCGTGACATGGTGACGATGAAGATCGCGCTCGACGCCGTGGGGCTGACCGAGAATGACGTGACCACCGTCGTCGTGGGCGAAGCCGGCCCGACGCTGGCTGCGGCCTTCCGCGACCAGACGGTCATGGCGATTGCCGGCTCGGGCCCCGACTGGCTGGCGATTCAGGCGAACGGACAGCCGATCCGTCTGATCACCCCGCCTGCGGTCTCGAACAAGCCCGGCAACACCTTCGTGGTGGCGGCCGAGTCCACTACCGAGAAGGCCGACCTTCTGGAAGGTTTCATGCGGGCCTGGTCGAAGGGCATGTACGTGGCCGAGATCGACGCGGAAGTCGTGGCGAAGATCGCCCAGACCGCCGTTCCGGAAGAATGGGAAGACCCCACGTTCGGGCAGCAGTACCTCAACAACGCAATGCGGCTGAACGTTTCGGTCACCGAACAGAAGGGCGATCTTCAGACCGAGATCTGGAGTTCGATCCAGCCGGCCATGATGAAGTTCGGCGTCATCGGCGCCGAAGTCGATCCCGCGACGTTCCTGGAACCCGCCTTCATCGGCCCGGCAAACGACTGGTCGAAGGAAGAAGTTCAGGCCGAAGTCGCCGCCTGGCGCGCCGCGAACATGTGATCGTTCCCCCGGTCTTCTGACCCCTGGCACCCCGCGTCGGTGACGGCGCGGGGTGTTTTCGTGTTCCGCTGGTCTCGGGTCGGTAGCCGTCCGGCGTCCTTGTCTCAGCCACCCTGGGCAAGCCGTTCGGCGATCGCGCGCCCTGCCGCGACGCCCGACGACCACGCCCACTGGAAGTTGTAGCCGCCAAGCCATCCGGTGACGTCGACCGCCTCGCCGATGGCGTAAAGCCCCGGAACCCGCCGCGCCTCCATCGTCTTCGAGGAAAGGTCATCGGTGTCGATCCCGCCCGCCGTGACCTCGGCCTTGGCATAGCCTTCCGTGCCGGTGGGGCGAAACGTCAGCGCCTCCAGCGTGCTGGCGGCGGCGTCGATCTCGGTGTCGGCAAGGTTGCCAAGCTCTTTCGCAAGGCCGATGCGGCCTGCCATGGCCTCGGCCAGTCGGGCCGGCAGGTGCTGCGCCAGGGCGGCTTTCAGATGCGCGCGCGGCATGTCGCGCCGCGCCGCCTTGAGGCGCCCTGCCGCATCGGGCAGAAGCCGCAGCGACACCTCGTCCCCTGGCCGCCAGTAAGACGACACCTGAAGGATGGCGGGCCCCGAAAGCCCGCGATGGGTGAAGAGCGCCGCTTCCTCGAAGCTCACGTCGCGAACGCGCGCGCGCACGGGACACGCAACGCCCGAAAGCTCGCGGAACATGACCTCGTCCTGCCCAAGGGTCAGCGGCACAAGCGCCGGACGCGGTGGCACGACCTTCAGGCCGAACCGGCGCGCAAGGTCATAGGCAACGCCGGTTGCGCCCATCTTGGGGATGGACGGCCCGCCGGTGGCTATGACAAGGGCGGGCGCGCGGGCGCCTGCCAACTGAAAACGGCCATCGGAATGACCGATCTCGCCGATCGGAGTCGACAGCCGCACCTCGACCTCGCCCTTCCGGCATTCGTCCAGCAGCATCGCCACGATCTGTCGGGCCGAGCCGTCGCAGAAAAGTTGGCCCAGCGTCTTTTCATGCCAGGCGATGCCGTGGCTTTCGACCAGCGAAAGGAAGTCCCATTGCGTGTATCGGCTGAGCGCCGACTTGGCGAAATGCGGATTCTCGGAAAGGAACCGCTCGGGCACTGTCCCGGTATTGGTGAAGTTGCACCGCCCCCCACCCGAGATCAGGATCTTTTTGCCCGGCCTGTCGGCGTGGTCGATCATAAGCACCCGCGCACCCGCCTGCCCGGCGGTGGCCGCTGCCAGAAGTCCCGCCCCGCCGGCGCCAAGGATGATCGCGTCGAAGTCCATCGCGGCCTTCTAGCCCGCTGACGATGGCGCGGAAAGTGCCGGCGCTTGCCGGGGCGCGGGAACCCGGCTAGGCGGGGGCGATGCTGTCCTACCAGCACATCTACCATGCCGGGAACCCGGCCGACGTCCAGAAGCACGCGCTGCTGGCGGCGATGCTGGCCTATCTTGCCGCCAAGGACAAACCGCTCTCCTACATCGAAACGCATGCCGGCCGGGGCCTTTACCGGCTTGACGCGCCTGAAGCGGCCAAGACGGGCGAGGCAGCGGCCGGCATCGGCCGTCTGGCCGGCGCCTTCCCGGCCGATCATCCCTATTCCCTGTGTCTGGCGAAGGTGCGCGCCTTTTACGGCCCCTCCGCCTATCCCGGATCCCCCTTGATTGCGGCGCTGGGCCTGAGGCCCTCGGACCGCATCCACCTGTGCGAACTTCACCCCCGCGAACACGCCGAACTTGTTCGCGTCATGGCCCCCTTCCGTGCCGACGTGCGGAAGGAAGACGGCGTCGCCGCGGCGCTGTCGATCTGCCCTCCCACGCCCCGGCGCGGGCTTCTGATGATCGATCCGTCCTACGAAGTGAAGGCCGACTATGCCGCGATCCCGCGGTTCATCGCCGCGATCCGGCGCAAGTGGAACGTGGGCATCATCGCCCTGTGGTATCCGATCCTTCTGGATGGACCGCACAAGGGGATGGTCGACGCGATCCTCGCCGCCGACCCCGACGCGCTGCGCAGCGAGGTTGCCTTTCCTCCCGTGCGCGAAGGGCATCGGATGACCGGGTCAGGCATGATCGTGCTGAACCCGCCCTATGGCCTGCCGGACGAGGCCGCGCGGATCGAAGCGCTGTTCGCCGGCCTCTGACGCCCGGTTGCGCCGTCGCGGTCCGCCGTGCACTAATCCGCGCTGCATCGGGACCCGTCAGCGGACATCGCCTTGGCCTTCACGCTTCGCCAGCTTCAGTTCTTCCTCGCCGCCGCCGAGCAGGAAAGCGTGTCGCGCGCGGCCAAGGCGCTGTCGATCTCGCAGTCTTCGGTGACCGAGGCGATCAAGGCGCTTGAGGCCGACCTTGGCGTCGCCCTGTTCGAGCGCAAGGCGCACGGGCTTGAGATCACGAACGCCGGCCACCAGTTCCTGCGCCACGCCCGCAAGATCCGCGACGACGTCTCGGACGCGCGCCGCGCCTTCGACGCCGGCCCCGAGACCCGCACCGGCGAGATCCGGCTGGGCGTCACCGCTCTTGTTGCAGGCTACGGCCTGTCGGACGCGCTGGCCCGCTTCCGCCGCAGCTATCCCGCCGTCACCGTCGCGGCGATCGAGGATACCGGCGACTATCTTGAGCATCTCCTGATCGGCGGCGAAATCGATGTGGCCTTCCTCATCACCTCGAACCTGCACAACCGGCACGCGCTTCAGGTCGAAAGCATCGCGGTCTCGGCCATGCGCCTCTGGCTGCCGCTTGGCCACCCCTTCGTCTCGCGCGAGGCGGTGACGCTGGACGAGGTCGCGGCCGAGCCGCTGATCATGCTGTCGGTCGAAGAGATCGAGGAAAGCACCTCGGGCCTCATCACCTCGCTCGGGGCGCGGCCCAATGTGGCCTTCCGCACCCGCTCGGTCGAGGCGGTGCGCAGCCTCGTCGCCACCGGCATGGGCCTTGCGATTCTGCCCGACCTCATCTATCGGCCCTGGTCGCTCGAAGGCGACCGGATCGAGATCCGCGATGTCTCGGGCGATCTGCCCACCGTCCAGGTCGGCCTTGCCTGGCGTCGGGGGGCGCCACTGGGCGATATCACGCGCGATTTCATCCGCCTTGCGCAGGCCTCGTTCCGCGCCGCGCCCTAGGCCTATCGGCTTTTCCGATACAAGGCTTCATCATTTTCGGATTGCGAACTCTGGTCCGCCTGCCACTCTGCGCATGGCAGACCATGAGCCAAGGGGAACCTCCCGGCACTGGCGCCGTCCTGGCGGCGATACTCTGCATTCACGGGGAGATGAAAAATGACAGCACGACTTCTGGGAACTGCGGCGTTGATGGCGATGGTCGCAGCGCAGCCCGTTCTTGCACAGATGACCGAAATCGGCGCCGGCGAAGGCCGGCTCGATATCGTGGCCTGGCCCGGCTACATCGAGCGCGGCGAAACCATGGCCGAATTCGACTGGGTGACAAAGTTCGAGGAAGCCACCGGCTGCATGGTCAACGTCAAGACGGCCAACACCTCGGACGAGATGGTGGCGCTGATGAACGAAGGCGGCTTCGACCTTGTCACCGCATCTGGCGACGCCTCGCTGCGGCTCATCGCCGGCAACCGCGTCCAGCCCGTCAACCTCAGCCTGATCCCGTCGTGGGACACGGTCGACGACCGGCTGAAGAACGCGCCGTGGTACGTCGTTGACGGCGTGCACTACGGCGTCCCGTACATGTGGGGACCGAACGTCCTGATGTACAACACCGAGGTCTTCGGCGACAGCCCGCCGACCTCGTGGAGCGTGGTCTTCGAAGAAACGACCCTGCCCGACGGCGCCCCGAACGCGGGCCGTGTGCAGGCCTATGACGGCCCGATCCACATCGCGGACGCGGCGCAGTACCTGATGTTCCACAAGCCCGAGCTTGGCATCACCTCGCCCTATGAACTGAACCAGGACCAGTACAACGCCGCGCTCGACCTGCTGCGGGAACAGCGCAAGCTTGTCAGCCGCTACTGGCACGACGCCTTCATCCAGATCGACGACTTCAAGAACGAAGGCATGGCGGCCTCGGGGTCATGGCCGTTCCAGGTGAACCTGCTGCAGGCGGACGGCGCGCCGATCGCCTCGGTCATCCCGCAGGAAGGCGCCACCGGCTGGGCCGACACGACGATGATGCATGTCGATGCTCCACACCCGAACTGTGCCTACATGTGGATGGAGCATACGCTCAGCTCGAACCTGATGTCGGATCTGTCCGTCTGGTTCGGCGCGAACCCCGGCGTGCCGGCGGCCTGCACCGACGGGCGCGGCATGCAGACGGCCGAAGGCTGCACCAAGAACGGCTTCGACGATTTCGAGCGGATCCGTTTCTGGACCACTCCGGTCACGAACTGCGAAAGCCAGGGCGAATGCGTGCCCTACTATCGCTGGGTGTCCGACTACATCGGCGTGATCGGCGGGCGCTAAGCCCGTTCACCCTGACCTGAAACCGGCCCGGCGGCGCAATGCCGCCGGGTCCAGCCCCGGTGTTTTTCCAGATGACCCTTGCCGTCGAATTCGAGCATGTCTCGCGCCACTTCGGACAGGTGCGCGCGGTCGACGACGTCTCGATCGGGATCGAGGAAGGCTGCTTCTTCGCCATGCTCGGCCCCTCGGGGTCGGGCAAGACGACCTGCCTGCGCCTGATCTCAGGGTTTGAACGGCCCACGGCCGGCCATGTCCGCATCTTCGGACAGAACTCCGAGGCGATCCCGCCGAACCGCCGCCCGGTGAACACGGTGTTCCAGGACTACGCCCTTTTTCCGCATCTCACGGTGCGCGAGAACGTGGCCTACGGACCCAAGATGGCGGGCGTCGACCGCCGCACGCGTGACGCAGCCGCAGAAGAGATGCTGTCGCTGGTCAAGCTGTCGGGCTATGGCGACCGCAAGCCCGGTCAACTTTCGGGCGGCCAGCGCCAGCGCGTGGCTCTGGCCCGCGCCCTTGTGAACCGCCCGCGCGTCCTTCTGCTGGACGAACCTCTGGGCGCGCTTGACCTCAAGCTGCGCGAGGCGATGCAGGAGGAACTGAAGACGCTTCAGCAGACCTTGGGCATCACCTTCATCTTCGTGACCCATGATCAGGGCGAGGCGCTGTCGATGGCCGACCGCGTCGCTGTCTTCAACGACGGCCGCATCGTGCAGGAAGGCACACCGCAAGAGATCTATGACCGCCCCCGCACGCGCTTTGTCGCCGACTTCGTGGGTTCGGCCAACGTGCTGTCGCCCGAGATTTCCGCCCGTGCCGGAGGCCCGGCCTCATGGGCAAGCCTGCGTGCCGAGGCGATCACGCTGACCGACCCGGCCACGGCGCGGCTGTCCGGAACTGTCCGAAGCGTCCGCTACCTTGGTGCGGTGAATCGCGTGACCGTCGCGATCCCCGAGGGCGAACTTACCGCAAACGTGCCAACCGGCCAGCCGTTGCCGTCTGCGGGCGCGACTGTCGGCCTGTTCTGGGACGGGGACGCGCTGCACCGGATGGACGGCGACGCATGACCGACCTGTCCCAGATACCGGGGGTGGACCGGGGCCGGGGTGGCTTCTTCGGACGTCTCTCGGATCTCTTCTGGCGGCGGCCTAGGCTGTTTCTGGTCCTGTTGCTGACACTGCCGCTGATCTGGCTTGGCGTGATCTACATCGGGTCGCTGGCCGCGCTTCTGGTGCAGAGTTTCTTCTCGATCGACGAATTCTCGGGCCTCATCAAGCGCGAGTTCACCTTGCGCACCTATGCCGAGCTGTTCCGGCCGTCGAACTTCGACATCATCCTGCGCACGGTCCTGATGGCGGCGGCCGTCACGATCGCCGCGGCGATCGTGGCCTTCCCGATCGCGTATTATGCCGCGCGCTATGCGAAGGGCCGGATGAAGGCCTTCTTCTATCTCGCCGTCATGCTGCCGCTCTGGTCGAGCTATCTGGTCAAGGTCTATGCCTGGAAGCTGATCCTGGCGAAGGAGGGCATCCTGAACTGGGCGGTCGAAGGCATCGGTGCGTCGGCCGTGCTGAACGCCGTCCTGTCGCTGCCTGTGATCGGGGGCAACTCTCTGTCGGTCAGCTACATCGGGACCTTCCTTGTCTTCCTCTATGTCTGGCTGCCCTTCATGATCCTGCCCCTGCAGGCGTCACTCGAACGGGTGCCTGCCAACCTGCTCGAGGCCTCGGACGACCTTGGTGCCACCTCGCGCCAGACCTTCCGCAACGTGATCCTTCCGCTGGCGATGCCGGGGCTTATCGCAGGGTCCATCTTCACCTTCTCGCTGACGCTTGGCGACTACATCATCCCGCAGATCGTGGGCTCGTCGCGCCGCTTCATCGGGCAGGCGGTCTATCAGCACCAGGGCACGGCGGGGAACATCCCGCTGGCCGCCGCCTTCGCGGTGGTGCCGATCGTCATCATGGGCGTCTACCTGTGGATGGCCAAGCGCAAGGGGGCCTTCGATGCACTCTGAGCGCGCGCCCCTGGGCCTGAGGGTCGCCGCCTTCGCAGGGCTGCTTTTCCTGCACCTGCCGATCCTTCTGATCTTCGTCTATGCCTTCACGACCGAGGACAAGAGCTATCAGTGGCCGCCGCCGGGCTTCACCACGCAGTGGTTCGGCGTGACCTGGAACCGTCCCGACGTCTGGCAGGCGCTGTCGCTGTCGCTCAAGGTGGCGGCGATCTCGACCTGCATCGCGCTGATCCTCGGCACGCTGGCCGCCGCCGCCGTCAGCCGCGCGGCCTTCTGGGGGCGCGAGGCGGTGACGCTTCTGGTCATCCTGCCCATCGCGCTGCCGGGCATCATCACCGGGATCGCGCTGCGCTCGGCCTTCAACCTGGGCGAAATCCCGTTCTCGACCCTGACGATCGTCCTGGGCCATGCGACCTTCTGCATCGTCGTCGTCTACAACAACTCGGTCGCGCGCTTCCGCCGGATTTCCGGTTCGATGCTGGAGGCATCGGCGGACCTTGGCGCCAATGGCTTCCAGACCTTTCGCCATGTCGTTCTGCCCAACATCGCGACCGCCCTTCTTGCCGGCGGAATGCTGGCCTTCGCGCTGTCCTTCGACGAGGTGATCGTCACCACCTTCACGGCCGGACAGCAGCAGACCCTGCCGATCTGGATGCTGGAAGAACTGGTGCGACCCCGCCAGCGCCCGGTGACGAACGTGGTCGCGATGGTCGTGGTGATCGTGACCTTCCTGCCGATCCTTGCAGCCTACTACCTCACGCGTGGAACCACCGATACGGCCGGCTCCGGCAAATGACGTCTGAACGGGAGGAGAACCGATGGACACCAAGCTTCTGATCAACGGCGAATTCACCGCCGGAACCGAAACGGCCGAAACGATCCTGAACCCGCGCACGGGAGAGACGGTCCTCGAACTGCCCGAGGCGTCGACCGATCAGGTCGATGCGGCCGCGCGCGCCGCCGCCGCAGCTTTCGAGGGATGGTCGCGCACGACGCCCGCCGAAAGATCTGCGGCACTCCTGCGCATCGCCGACCGGATCGAAGCCGAGGCCGAGGCCTTCGGGCGTCTCGAGGCGCTGAACTGCGGCAAGCCGATCAATGCCGCCATCGGCGACGAAATCCCGGCAATCGTCGATTGCTACCGTTTCTTCGCGGGCGCGGTGCGCACGCTGCACGGGCCGGTGGCGGGCGAATACATGGCCGGACACACCTCGATGATCCGGCGCGATCCCGTAGGCGTCGTGGCCTCGATCGCGCCATGGAACTATCCGCTGATGATGATGGCCTGGAAGCTGGCACCGGCGATCGGCGGCGGCAACACCGTGGTCTTCAAGCCTTCGGAACAGACGCCGCTCACCGCGCTGAAACTTGCGCGTATCCTGGCCGAGGAACTGCCCAAGGGGGTGGTCAACGTGGTGACGGGCCGGGGCGAGACGGTGGGCAACGCCCTGATCCACCACGACGCGGTCGACATGATATCGCTCACGGGCGACGTGGCGACGGGCAAGAAGATGCTTCAGGCCGCCTCGAAAAGCGTCAAGCGCACCCATCTGGAACTGGGTGGCAAGGCGCCGGTCATCGTCTTCGACGACGCCGACATCGACGCGGTCGTCGAGTCGCTGAAGATCTTCGGCTACTACAACGCCGGGCAGGACTGCACCGCCGCCTGCCGCGTCTATGTCGCCGACAAGGCCTATGACCGGCTCGTGGCCGATCTGACCTCGGCCGTCGAGGGCATCGCCTACGCCCGGCCCGACGACACCGAAAACGAGATCGGCCCGCTCATCTCGCGCCGGCAGCGCGACCGTGTGGCAAGCTTCGTCGAACGTGCCCGCGAACTGATGCATATCGAGATCACCACGGGCGGTGCGACCCATGGCGACAATGGCTTCTACTACCGCCCGACGGTCGTCGCCGGCGCGCTTCAGGAGGACGAGATCGTTCAGCGCGAGGTCTTCGGCCCCGTCGTGTCGGTCACGCGGTTCTCGGATGTCGACCAGGCCGTGGATTGGGCCAACGACAGCCACTACGGCCTTGCCTCGTCGATCTGGACACGCGACGTCGGTCGCGCGATGGCGACGGCAGCACGCCTGAGGTATGGCTGCACCTGGGTGAACACGCATTTCATGCTGGTCAACGAAATGCCGCACGGCGGTCTGAAGCAATCGGGCTACGGCAAGGACATGTCGATCTACGCGCTGGAAGACTACACCGCCGTCCGTCACGTGATGATCAAACACTAGGCCAAGCGCCCCGCCGATGACGGCGGTCAATGCCTGACCCCGACTTCCCCCCAATCCTGTCGATTGGGAGGAACCGGGGAGGATCAGCGCGTGAGCGAGCACGACAAGAGCGTCGGCGCGTCGAAAGGCGTCGACTGGGTTGGCCGTGCCGGACTCGACTTTCTCGACGGTGCGCTGAACATCGCGCACGAGGCGGTCGACCGGCATGTTCGGAAGGGGCACGGGGCGCAGACCGCGATCCGCTGGCTGGGCCGCGACGGCACGCGCCGCGAGATCACCTACGAAGAGCTTGCGGGCCTGACGGCGCGCTTCGCCAACGTGCTTTCCGCCCAGGGTGTCGCGCCCGGCGACAGCGTCTTCGCGATGATGGGCCGGGTGCCCGAGCTTTACGTGACCGCGCTGGGCGCGCTGAAGGCGGGCGCGGTCTTCACACCGCTCTTCTCGGCCTTCGGGCCCGAGCCGATCCGCACCCGGATGGAGATCGGCGAAGCGCGGGTTCTTGTCACGACCGAGGCGATCTATGCCCGAAAGATCGCATCCTGGCGGCACGAAATCCCCTCGCTGAGGCTAGTCCTCATCGTCGGAGACAGCGCGCCCGAGGGCTGCGTCGCCCTTGGCCCCGCGATGGTGGCGGCCTCGGAGGGCTTCGACACCGTCCGGACCGATCCCGAAAGCCCCGCCCTCATCCACTTCACCTCGGGCACGACAGGGCGGCCCAAGGGGGCGGTGCATGTCCACAACGCCGTGATCTATCATGCCGTCTCGGGGCGCGAGGCTCTGTCCCTGACGCCCGGCACGGTATTCTGGTGCACCGCCGATCCGGGCTGGGTCACCGGTACCTCCTACGGCATCATCTCGCCCCTGGTGAACCGCACGACGATGATCGTGGACGAGGCCGAGTTCGACCTTGACCGCTGGTACGGCACCATCGGGCGCGAACGCGTCGAGGTCTGGTATTCGGCCCCTACCGCCATCCGCATGATGATGCGCGCAGGCGATGCTGCAGCGGCGCCCTACGATTTTTCGTCGCTGCGCTTTCTGGCCAGCGTGGGTGAGCCCCTGAACCCCGAGGCGGTGGTCTGGTCGGAAAAGGTCTTCGGTCAGCCGTTCCATGACAACTGGTGGCAGACCGAAACCGGCGGGATCATGATCGCCAACACACCGCGAATGACGGTTTGGCCCGGGTCGATGGGTCAGCCGCTGCCGGGCATCGTGGCGGGCATCGTGGCCCGGGACGGCGACGACGTGCGGGAACTTCCCGATGGCGAGATCGGTGAACTTGCGCTGCGCCCCGGCTGGCCGTCGATGATGCGCGCCTACCTGCACGAAGAGGCGCGCTACCGAAAATGCTTCGCCGGGGGGTGGTACCTGTCCGGCGACCTCGCCATGCGCGACAGCGAAGGGTATTTCTGGTTCGTGGGTCGCGCCGACGACCTGATCAAGTCCTCGGGCCATCTGATCGGCCCGTTCGAGGTTGAAAGCGCGCTCATCGAACATGACGCCGTGGCCGAGGCCGGCGTCATCGGCGTGCCGGACGAGACCGCGGGCGAAGTGGTGAAGGCCTATGTCACGCTGAACCCGGGCTTCAAGCCCTCGGAAGACCTTGAACGCGACATCCGCGGGCACGCGCGCAAGCGCCTTGGGCCTGCCGTCGCCCCGCGCGAGATCGTCTTCCGCAAGACGCTGCCCAAGACCCGGTCGGGCAAGATAATGCGCCGGCTTCTGAAGGCGCGCGAGCTTGGCCTGCCTGAAGGCGATATCTCCACCCTCGAGACGGACGAGACATGACGACAGCCACGAAACCCCACCTCGACCGCGCGCATGTTCTGGCACTTCTGCGCGACATGATCCGCGTGCGCAGGTTCGAGGACAAGTGTGCCGAGCTTTACACGCAGGAAAAGATCCGCGGATTTCTGCATCTCTACGACGGGGAAGAAGCGATCGCCGCGGGCATCCTCCCGGTCCTGGGACCGGACGACCGGGTCGTCGCGACCTATCGCGAACATGGTCATGCCCTGATCCGCGGACTGCCGATGACCACCGTCATGGCCGAGATGTTCGGCAAGGCCGAAGGCTGCTCGGGCGGGCGCGGGGGGTCGATGCACCTGTTCGACGCGGCGACGAACTTCTACGGCGGCAACGCCATCGTGGGCGGCGGGCTTCCCCTGGCCGGCGGGCTGGCACTTGCCGACCGGATGCAAGGCAAGACCCATGTCACCGTCTGCTTCTTCGGCGAAGGCGCCGTGGCCGAGGGCGAGTTTCATGAAACGATGAACCTGGCCTCGTTGTGGTCCCTGCCGGTTCTCTTCGTCTGCGAGAACAACGGCTATGCCATGGGCTCGGCGCTGGCACGGACCGAGGCGCGGACCGATATCTTCGACAAGGCCGCTGTCTACGGGATCGAAGCGCAACAGATCGACGGGATGGACGTGGTCGCGGTCGAAGCCGCCGCCCGAAAGGCAATCGACCGTATCCGCAACACCAGCAAGCCTGTCTTCCTGGAATGCCGGACCTACCGGTTCCGCGCGCATTCGATGTTCGATGCCCAACTCTACCGTGACAAGGCCGAGGTGGAGGAGTGGCGCAAGCGCGGCCCCATCGTCCGCTTCCAGGGGTGGCTTCTCGAGAATGGCATGATCCATGCCGACGATGTCGCCAAGATCGAACGCGATGTAGACGCCGAGATCGCCGAAGCCGTTGCCTTCGCCGAGGCCGGGGCGTTCGAGCCGGTCGAAGACCTAACGCGCCACGTCCTTGGCGATCCGCCCCCGCCGCCGGAAGCGGCGGCCCCGTCGGGCAACATGGTCGAGACGACCTACCGTGAGGCCGTGAAGCAGGCGATCCGCGAGGCCATGATCCGCGACGACCGCGTGTTCCTGATGGGCGAGGACGTGGGCGCCTATGGCGGCTGCTATGCCGTCACCAAGGGCCTGATGGCCGAGTTCGGCGAAGATCGCATCCGCGACACGCCGCTGTCCGAATCCGGCTTCACCGGCGCGGGCATCGGGGCGGCCGCCGCGGGCATGCGGCCGATCGTGGAACTGATGACCGTCAACTTCTCGCTTCTGGCGCTTGACCAGATCATGAACACGGCGGCAACCCTTCGGCACATGTCCGGCGGACAGTTCGGCGTGCCGCTTGTCATCCGCATGGCGACCGGTGCGGGCAAGCAGCTTGCCGCGCAGCATTCCCACAGCCTTGAAGGCTGGTACGCCCATATCCCGGGTCTGAAGGTGCTGACGCCGGCCACGCTGGAAGATGCCCGGGGCATGCTGTGGTCCGCGCTTCAGGACCCCGACCCGGTGCTGATCTTCGAGAACGTCATGCTGTACAACATGGCGGGCAGCATCGATGCGAACGCCGGGCCCGTGGACATCACGCAGGCCGCCGTCCGGCGCGCGGGCACGGACCTGTCGCTGATCACCTACGGCGGATCGCTCTTCAAGACGCTCGAGGCGGCCGAGGCGCTGGCGAAGGACGGCATCGACGCCGAGGTGATCGACCTGCGTGTGCTGCGCCCGCTTGACGACGCGACGATCCTCGCCTCGGTGGGCAAGACGCGCCGGGCCGTGATCGTCGACGAAGGCTGGCGCAGCGGATCGCTTTCGGCAGAGATCGCCGCGCGGCTGGCCGAAACCGGGTTCTGGAGTCTCGACGCCCCCATCGGCCGGGTCTGCTCGGCCGAAGTGCCGATCCCCTATCCCCGGCATCTCGAAGAGGCGGCGATCCCGCAGGTTCCGGCCATCGTCGCCGCCGCGAAGGCGGCGATGGGGAAAGGCTGATGGGCGTCTTCCGCATGCCCTCGCTCGGCGCCGACATGGAGGCCGGCACGCTGACCGAATGGCTGGTCAAGCCCGGCGACACCGTGCGGCGCGGCGACATCGTGGCCGTGGTCGAGACGCAGAAGGGCGCGATCGAGATCGAGGTCTTCGAGGAAGGCAGGGTGCATTCGCTGACGGCAGAAGTCGGGCAGCAACTGCCCGTCGGCGCGGCGCTTGCCGTGATCCTTGCCGAAGGCGAGGCCCAGCCCGCCGGCGCAGCCGAAGGCCCGAGGCCCGAAGCGGCACCGAAGCCGCCCGCACCCGCGCCCGAACCGCCCCGCGCCCTGGCGTCAGTCGAGGTGCCTCCGGTCGAGGTCCCTCCGATCCGGACGCCGCGGGTCGAGGTGCCACGGCCAGGCGGCATCGTCGCCTCGCCTGCCGCCCGCAAACGCGCGGCCGAGCGTGGCGTCGACCTTGCGGCCGTGGCGGGCAGCGGCCCCGGCGGGGCCATCGTGCTGGCGGATGTCGATCGGCCGGGGTCGGCACCCCCGAGGACGGAGGCGCCGCGCGCCCCCTTCGACGAGATGCGCAAGGCGATCGCGGCGGCGATGACGCGCTCGAAGCAGACGATCCCCCACTTCTATGTGTCGGAGACGATCGACCTGCAGCCCGCGATCGACTGGCTGGCCCGGCACAACGCCGATGCGCCGCCGGCCGAACGCCTGCTGGTCGGCGCGCTTTTCGTTCGCGCCGCGGTCGTTTCGGCGGCTCGGGTCCCCACGACGAACGGCCAGTTCAGCGATGGGCTCTTTCACCCTGCCGACGGCGTGAATGCCGGCGTCGCCATCGCCCTGCGCGGCGGTGGGCTGGTGGCGCCGGCGCTGATCGGCGCGGACGGGCTGTCGCTGGCCGAGACGATGGCGGGCATGCGTGACCTTGTCTCGCGTGCCCGTGCCGGCCGTCTGCGCGGCTCTGAAATGACGTCGGGAACCATCACGATCTCAAGCCTTGGCGATGGCGGGGCCGAGGCGATGGTGGGGGTGATCTTTCCGCCGCAGGTCGCGCTGGTGGGCATCGGGTCGCCACGGACGCGGCCCTGGGTCGTGGACGGTGAAGCGGTTCCGCGCACCGTGGTGTCCGTGTCGCTCTCCGTCGATCACCGCGTCTGCGATGGCCGCCAGGCCTCGGCCTTCCTCGACGCCTTCCGAACCTTCATCGCCCAGCCGGAGAGCCTATGACCGACGATGATATCCGCGCCGCCTATCTTCAGGAACTGGCCCGCGTCGCCCCCGATATCGACCCCGCCACCGTGGGCGAGGACGATCACCTTCAGGACGATCTGGGTCTCGATTCCATGGATGTGCTCAATCTGGTCGCGTCACTGCACGACCGGCTTGGCGTGAACGTGCCCGAGGCGGAGTATCCCCAGATCGCGACGCTGTCGCTGGCCGTGGCCTATCTGGCGGCGCGCGCCGGCTAAGCCGCAGTGCGCGGCGCATCGGGCGCAGGCGTCATCCGACTGATCCCCACCGCTTCCCCCCAGGCGGCGATGTCCTGCCGCGCGACCGAGGCGCGCAGATCGCGCATCCGGGTGCGCCGCTCGTCCTCGTCCATCTCCAGCGCGGCGCGGATCGCTTCGTCCATGGCGCGGTTCGAGAAGGGGTTGGTGATCACCGCAGACCCCATCTGGACGGCGGCCCCGGCGAATTCCGACAGCACGAGAACGCCGTCGCCGTCGACGCGCGAGGCCACGAATTCCTTGGCGACAAGGTTCATTCCGTCGGCCAGCGGCGTGATCCAGGCCACGTCGGCCGCGCGGTAGTAGGCGACAAGCTCGGCAAAGGGGATCGCGCGCGAGATCAGCGCGATCGGTTGCCAGCCAAGCGTGCCGAACCGCCCGTTGATCCGCCCGGCGACCTGCTCGATCTCGTTCTGGATATCCTCGTAGGCCTTCATGTTCCGGTTGGCGCTGACCGAGACATGCATCAGCCGCACCTTTCCGCGCAGGTCAGGGTGGCGGTCGAGAAGCCGTTCGAAGCTTTGCAGCTGCTCGACGCCGCCCTTTGTGTAATCGGTGCGGCCAACCGACAGCACCAGTTTCGCTTCGCCCAGTTCGGTGCGGATTTCGCGCACCCGCTCGGCGGTCGCGTCTTCCCGCGCGCGCCGTTCGATATGGGCCACGTCGACCCCGACCGGCGCCACGACAACCCCGACCTCGCGTCCCTCGACGCTCAGGCAGGTCGGCACCGACCGTTCGTTCAAGGCCGTGCCCTCGAAGACAAGGCTTTGGTCCACGGCCTCGCGCCGCGTGACTTCGACGTCCCGCAAGCTGCGGGCGACCTGCACGAAGTTCGCGGCATAGCGCGGGATGTGGAACCCCACGGAATCGCAGGCCAGCAGGCTGTCCACGATTTCCTTGCGCCACGGCAGCATGTTGAAGACATCGGCGGCCGGAAACGGCGTGTGGTGGAAGAAGGCGATCTTCACGTCCGGCCGCAGCCGCCGCAAATAGCCCGGCACGAGCCAGAGGTTGTAGTCGTGCACCCAGACAAGCGCGCCCTGCGCCGCCTCGGCCGCCGCCGCCTCGGCGAAGCGCCAGTTCACCTCGCGGAAGTTCGGCCAGTCCACGGGGTCGTAGTTGTAGCGCTCCTTGAAGCCGTGAAGGATCGGCCAGAACGCCTCTTTCGAGGTGACATGATAGAACTCGCGCACCTGGTCCGCGGACAGCGGTAGGCGCGACACGGAATAGCGTCCATAGTCGTCCTCGATCTCGACCACCGGCTCGAACTCTGGGTTCGAGGTGTCCTCGGCCAGCTTCCACGCGATCCAGGCCCCATGGTCCACGCCGCCGAAGAACCCCTTGAGCGTGGGCACGATCCCGTTCGGGCTCTTGTTTTCGCGCAGGACGACCTTTCCGCCCTCCTCGACCTCTTCGTAGGGCTGGCGATGATAGACGATGACCAGATCGGATGACATGGGGTCTCCTCAGGCGTGGGGGTGAAGATCGAAGGCGCGGATCGCCTCGCGGATGCCGGCGGCACCCCGGGCGGTCGCGCGGTGAACGTGCGCGTGTGGTTTCAGCGCCTCGATCAGGCGTGGCTCCGACCCGCCGACGGCAACGGCGGGCAGTCCCAGCGCCAGCATCGACAGGTCGTTCATCGTGTCGCCCGCGACCAGGCAGGTCTCGGGCCGGACGCCAAGGTGATCGATCAGGCGCGCAAGCGACGGACCCTTGCTGATGCCCCGTGGCAGGACATCGAAGAACCGATCGTCCGATATCAGCACGTCGAACCCCATCGCCTCGACCATCGCGACAGTCCGCGCGTCGAAGGTTTCGAGGTCCAGGTCGTAGCTGACGCGATAGCGGAACGCGGTGGGCTGAAGCGTCAGCCCGGCGGCCCCTTCCAGCGCTGTGCGCACCCGATCGCCGGCGTCGTTCCAGCCCTGCGCGATCTCGGCCTCGAGGGCGGGGATCGGTCGGATATCGCCCTCGGGCCCGACCTCTGCGATGGTGGTGCCGACATCGCCCACGACATAATCGGGACGCGGGACCCCGGTTCCATCGGTCAGATCGGCGATGAACCTGGGGTCGCGGCCGGTGACGAAGACAAGTCCGACCGTTTCGCGATGCGTCTCGATCCAGGCATAAAGCGCGGACCTGTCTTCGTCCTCTCCGCCGAGGAAGGTCCCGTCAAGATCGGTTGCAAGCACCATGTGTTTCGCAGAGATGGTCGCCCGCGTCGGCGTTTCGTGGCGGGTCATGCGTGGATCCTTTCCGCCAGTGCCGCAATCGCAGCATCCGCTGCCGGATGGTCCAGCGACAGCGCCAGGGCGCGCGGTTCGGCCTCGATCGGGCGCGACCAGAGGCCTGCGAAAGTTCTGCCCAGATGCGCACCTTCGTGCAGCACCGCACGCACCGCCTCGCAGATCGGCATGGCCACGCCCGCGCGCCGCGCAAGATCGGTCACCGAGCGCGCGTTGGCCTCGCCCTCGACCACCACGGGGCGGCCGTCAAAGCAGTCGGCCCGCGCGATACCTTGCCCCAGCTGCATGCCCAGCGTCATGTTGCGCGAGGTCGTGCTTGAACAGGTCAGCGTCAGGTCGCCAATGCCCGACAGACCGGTCACCGTTTCGCGTCGCCCGCCCAGCGCTTCGGCCAGCGCCTTCATCTCGTCGACGCCGCGCGTGATGAGGGCGGCGCGCGTGTTCTCGGCGAAACCCGCGCCTGACATCATGCCGCAGGCAATGGCGATCACGTTCTTGACCGCGCCGCAGACCTCGACCCCGACAAGATCGTCCGAGACATAGGCGCGAAAGCTTTCGGTGGTCAGGGTGAGCGCCAGGCGCGCGGCCGGGCTGGTGGCGGGCGCAAGCCGGTCGGCATGGCTGAAGGGAAAGGCGACCGTGGCTGCCGTTGGATGGTTCAGCGCGGTCTCACGCGCGAAGGTCGGCCCCGAAACCGTGCCCAACGGGCGCGCCCCCAGTTCCTCGGCGGCGACCTGTGTCATCAGCAGGCCGGTCTCGTCCTCGATCCCCTTGGCGCAGATGGCGACCGGCACGTCGGGACCGATGTATTCGGCGACCTGCCGCGCCACCGACCTGACGCTGCGCGAAGGCACGACGATCAGAACCGCCTCGGCGCCTGCCAGGGCGTTTGCCATGTCATGCACCGCCGCAAGCCGGCTGGGCAGGGGCACATCGGCAAGATGCCGGTCGTTGCGGTGGGTCCGGTTGATCGCGTCCACCACCTGTCGGTTGCGTCCCCAAAGCCGGACCCGCGCGCCCGACCGTGCCGCCGTGGCGGCCAGCGCGGTGCCCCAGGACCCTGCGCCGATCACGGCCACCGTGGCGTAAGGGGATGCGCGAAAAGGAATGGGGTCGCCGTCGACGGCTTCGATCTTCATGGTCACCTCGTCTTGTTTTTCTGCCGCGCGCCCCACAATCGGGGGCGCCGCACCGCCTGAAGGGGCGCTGGGCCGGAGATCCCGCGCCATCGGTCGCACGGGGTGTCCTCTATAGGGTTGGGGCATTTGCGCCCGGGTTCAACCCTTTATGCCGCTCTGCGGCGAGATCTTTCCGTAATGACCTTACTTACGCACATGTTTTGGGCGAACTGGCGGAATCCTCGGCGAAAATCCGCCGAAAACATTCGCAATTCATCAAAAACGACCATTGCTGCGTCGCTTTTTGACGTTTCTGCGTTGCGGCACTATATCGAGGGGGTGCCTCTCGTAGGGGCGCGAACATGAACCATTAAGGAGAAGACAGTGACCAAGACCGGACCCGTCCGCACCGCGATCTTCCCGGTGGCTGGCCTGGGGTCGCGCTTTCTGCCAGCGACCAAGGCCACCCCGAAGGAGCTTCTGCCGGTGATCGACACCCCCCTGATCCAATACGCCATCGATGAGGCGAAGGCAGCGGGGATCGAACGGCTGGTCTTTGTCAGCCATCCCTCGAAAGCCGCGATCGAACGGCACGTCATGGATGACGCCGCGCTTCGGGCGGATCTGCAAGCCCGTGGCAAGGCAGGCCTTGCCGCTGCACTGGCCGAAACGGCCCTGCGCACGCCCGAGGACGACGTGATCTTCACCTTTCAGCACCAACCGCTTGGCCTGGGGCACGCGGTGCTCTGCGCCCGAGATCACGTCCTTCCCGGGCCCGCCGCAGTCATTCTTCCCGACGACCTGATCCTTGGCGAACCGGGCTGTCTTTCCGAGATGATCGATGTCTACGCCACGGCCGGGACGGGGCATCTGGTCGCGACGATGGAGGTCGCGGCGCAGGAAACCGGCAAGTATGGCATCCTTGACACCGATACCGGAACCGCTGCTGCCCAAGGGCGACTTTTCCCTGCCAGGGGGATGGTCGAAAAACCGAACCCCAAGGACGCGCCATCCCGTCATGCGGTGGTTGGGCGTTATGTTCTCGATGCGTCGATCTTCGACGATCTTGCCGCCCAGGCCCCCGGCGCAGGCGGGGAAATCCAGCTGACCGACGCGATCGCGAAGGGCATCGACCGCGTGGGACTTGCCGGTTTCGCCTTCAGCGGAACGCGGTTCGATTGCGGCTCGAAAGCCGGCATGTTGCGCGCCACGCTGCACCTGGCAAGTCAGGACCCGGAATATGCCGAGGTTCTCGAGGACTACGGCCTTGCGCCACGGGTCGCCCCGGCCGCCTGACGACCTGACGCCTCAGCCTTCGGCGAGACGTTTCAGATAGCGGCCATAGGTCGTCTTTCCGAACCGTTCGGCCGCGGCCATCAACGTGTCGCGGCCGATCCACCCCTGGTCGAATGCGATCTCTTCTGGCGAGCCGGTCTGAAGCCCCTGCCGCGCCTCGAGCGTGCGGACGAAGTTGCCCGCATCCAGCAAGGACCCGTGCGTGCCGGTATCAAGCCAGGCATAGCCGCGGCCAAGCTTCTCGACGGTCAGGTCGCCACGCTGAAGATACATCTCGAGCAGCGAGGTGATCTCGAGTTCGCCGCGCGCCGATGGCGTGACGTTGGCCGCCAGCCGGGGCGCGTCGCCGTCAAGGAAGTAAAGACCGGTAACGGCAAAGTTCGACGGCGGCACCTCGGGCTTCTCGATGATCGCCTTCACGCGGTCGCCGTCGAAATCGACGACGCCATAGCGCTCGGGATCGGCCACGCGATATCCGAAGACTGTGCCGCCGGACGTCCGGGCATCCGCCCGTTCCAGCACCTGCGGCAGCCCGTGACCGAAGAAGATGTTGTCGCCCAGCACCATCGCCGAGGGCGCGCCGGCAAGGAAATTCTCGGCCAGGAGATAGGCCTGCGCCAGTCCGTCGGGCGAGGCCTGCGTGATCCACGTCAGGCTCAGCCCCCATTGCGACCCGTCGCCCATCAGGCGTTGGAACTGGGCCTGATCCTCGGGGGTGGTGATGACCGCGATCTCGCGGATGCCCGACAGCATCAGCACGCTGAGCGGATAGTAGATCATCGGCTTGTCGTAGATCGGCAGAAGCTGCTTCGACACCGCGATGGTGATCGGATAAAGCCGCGTGCCCGATCCTCCGGCCAGGATGATGCCTTTCCGCGTCGTCATGGATGTTCCTTCGCCTTCATGCCTGTGCCAACTCGTCCAGCACGGCGGCAAGCCCCGCGCGCCAGTCGGGCCGGTCGATCCCAAAGACCGTTTTCGTCGTGCTGCAGTCAAGTCGCGAATTCCGCGGCCGCGGCGCGGGCGTGGGATAGGCCTCGGACGGGATGTCGGTGACGGCGACAGGGCGCCGCGCCTGCTGGAAGACCTCGCGCGCGAAGTCTGCCCAACTTGCATCCGGCGCGCCGGAAAAGTGATAGACACCGCTCTTTGAGGGATCGGACGTCAGGGTCTTTGCAATGGTCAGGCAGGCCGCCGCGATGTCGCCCGCCGGGGTCGGGCCACCGATCTGGTCGGCGACCACCGAGATTGCGTCCCGCGTGTCCGACAGCCGCAGCATCGTCTTGACGAAGTTGACGCCATGCGCCGAGAAGACCCAGCTTGTCCGCAGCACCGCCCAGGTGCCGCCGGCCCTGGCGACCGCCTCTTCGCCGGCAAGCTTCGACTGGCCATAGACACCCAGCGGCCCGGTCGGATCGTCCGGCCGCCATGGTCGGTCGCCCGAGCCGTCGAAGACATAGTCGGTCGAGATGTGGACGAAAGGCACGCCAAGCGCGGCGCAGGCCCGGGCCATCGCGGCCGGCGCCTGAGCGTTGATCACGAAGGCCGCGTCCCTTTCGGTTTCGGCCTTGTCGACGGCCGTCCACGCGGCGGCGTTGATCACCGCCGCGGGCTGGCGTTCCAGGATCATCGCGGCGCAGGCTTCGGGCTGCGACAGGTCCGCCGCGTCGCGGCCAAGGACGTCTGCCCCGGGCGCGCGCCGCGCCAGTTCCCGCGCGACCTGCCCGGTCTTTCCGAAAACCAGAAGGCTCACGCCCGCTGCCTTTGCCGGTCGCGGAACCGGTCGCGGTCGGCGTCTTCGAATTCGCCGATGCAGCGCGCGCAGGACACGCCCGCTTCATAGGCGGGATGCGAAGTCTCTTCCGGAGCGACCGGGCGACCGCAGGCGAAGCACATCACATGCGGTCCCTCGCGCAGACCGTGGCCGACCGACACGCGCCGATCGAAGACATAGCAGTCGCCATCCCACAGGCTGTCCGCCTCGGGCACGTCTTCGAGGTATTTCAGGATACCTCCTTCAAGGTGGTGAACGCCCTGGACGCCCTGCGCCACCAGCCATGCGGTGGCCTTTTCGCAGCGGATGCCGCCAGTGCAAAACATGGCGATGCGCTTGCCTTCGAAGCGTGCGCGGTTCGCCTCCCACCAGGCGGGGAAATCGCCGAAGCTGGCCGTTCCCGGGTCGATCGCGCCACGGAACGTGCCGATCGCGACCTCGTAGTCGTTGCGCGTGTCGATCACCGCGACGTCGGAGGCCGAAATCAGGGCGTTCCACTCGGCCGGCGGCACATAGGTGCCCACACCGCGCGCGGGATCGGCCTCGGGGCGGCCCATCGTCACGATCTCGCGCTTCAGACGGACCTTCAGCCGGTCGAAGGGCATCGTGTCGGCCCGGCTTTCCTTCCATTCGAGGTCCTCGAACCCGGGAATCGCGCGCAGCGCGCCCAGCACGCGCCCGACCCCTTCGTCGGTCCCCGCGATCGTGCCGTTCACGCCCTCGGGCGCCAGCAGGATCGACCCCCTCACCCCCGCGCCGCAGGCAAGCTGGGCAAGCGGCCCACGATGCGCCGCCGGGTCCGGGAGGGGCGCGAAGCGATAGAAGGCGGCGACGGTGACCATGGGCACGATCTATGCGATCCTGTCGCGGCCCTGCAAGGGCAGGTTGACGCCCCAGCTGCCCCCGCCTACCCAGAACCGACCGGAAAGGAGCCCCGATGCGCCCCGCGAACGAAGCCCTTGTCATCATCGACGTCCAGAACGACTTCTGCCCCGGCGGCGCGCTTGCCGTGCCCGGCGGGGACGAGATCGTGCCCGGGATCAACGCCCTGATGGACGACTTCGCGGCGGTGATCCTGACGCAGGACTGGCATCCGGCGGGCCATTCCTCGTTCGCCTCGTCCCATGCCGGGCGCGCGCCCTACGACATGACCGAGATGCCCTATGGCCCGCAGGTCCTGTGGCCCGATCATTGCGTGATCGGGACGCGCGGTGCGGCCTTCCATCCGGACCTGCGCACCGATCCAGCCGATCTGGTCATTCGCAAGGGCTTTCGCCCCACGATCGACAGCTATTCGGCCTTCTTCGAAAACGATCACGAAACGCCGACGGGGCTTGAGGGTTACCTGCGCGCGCGCGGGATCGACACGCTGACGCTTGTCGGCCTCGCGACGGATTTCTGTGTGAACTATTCGGCCGTCGACGCCGCACGCCTGGGCTTCGGCGTGACGGTCGTCGAACGCCTGTGCCGGGCCATCGACCTGTCCGGGTCCCTTGCCGCCGCGCGCGACGGGATGCGCGGCGCCGGCGTGCGTCTGGCCTGATCCCCGGCGCCGGTCGCCGCAACGATCCGCCACCTGCCTGGCCAGGCGAGGGCGCCGTTTCCGCCGACGCCCTTGCGCGCCCCTGTCCGGCTTTGCTCTAACAGGGCGGAACGGACAGGAGGCCGCCCATGGTCGATATCGCCACCCGGGTCTACAACCATCACTGGAAGATCGACCCGATCGTCCGGTCGCTTCTCGATACCGATTTCTACAAGCTGCTGATGTGTCAGTCGGTCTTTCGCAACAAGCCCGACACCAACGTCACCTTTAGCCTGATCAACCGCACGCAATCCGTCCCGCTGGCCAAGCTGGTGGATGAGGGCGAGCTGCGCGAGCAACTGGATCACGTCCGGTCGCTGTCGCTGGCGCGCGGCGAATCCACCTGGCTGCGGGGCAACACCTTCTACGGAAAGCGCCAGATGTTCCGCCCCGACTTCATGGAGTGGTTCGAGGCGCTGCGCCTTCCACCTTACCACCTCGAGCGCGTGGGCGATCAGTACGAACTGACGTTCGAAGGCAAATGGCCCGAGGTCATGCTGTGGGAAATCCCCGCGCTTGCGGTGTTGATGGAGCTTCGGTCGCGCGCGGTTCTGCGCGACCTCGGCCGGTTCGAGCTTCAGGTGCTTTATGCCCGCGCCATGACCAAGCTGTGGGAAAAGGTCGAACGGCTGCGCACGCTTCCCAACCTGCGGCTTGCCGACTTCGGCACGCGGCGGCGGCATTCCTTTCTCTGGCAGGACTGGTGCGTGCAGGCCATGCTCGAAGGGTTGGGGGGCGCCTTCATCGGCACTTCGAACTGCCTGATCGCCATGCGCCGCGACATCGAGGCGATCGGCACGAACGCGCATGAATTGCCCATGGTCTATGCCGCTCTGGCCGACAGCGACGCCGAACTGGCCGAGGCGCCCTACAAGGTGCTGGCGGACTGGCACGAAGAGCATTCGGGCAACCTGCGCATCATCCTGCCCGACACCTACGGCACAAGGAACTTCCTTCGCAACGCGCCGGACTGGCTTGCGGGATGGACCGGGGTGCGGATCGACAGCGGCGATCCCGCCGAAGGTGCCGAGATCGCCATCGCCTGGTGGAAGCAGCGCGGCGAGGACCCGACGAAGAAGCTCGTGATCTTCTCGGACGGTCTGGACGTCGACAAGATCGAGGAACTCCACCGCCAGTTCTCGGGCCGGGTGATCGTGAGCTTCGGCTGGGGCACGCTTCTGACCAACGATTTCCGCGGCCTGACCCCCGACGACCGCCTTGCGCCCTTCAGCCTGGTCTGCAAGGCGACCGAGGCGAACGGACGCCCCTGCGTCAAGATTTCGGACAATCCCAACAAGGCGACCGGCCCGAAGGCCGAGATCGAGCGCTACAAACAGGTGTTCGGCGTGGGAACGCAGGCGGAGATGGAGGTGCTGGTCTAGACTGCGGCGCAGCGTGGAAAGGAAGGTGAAGCGATGCCCGAAATTCAGAATCCCATCGGCTTGAGGCAAAGCGTCGAGCTCTTTCGGTCTTCTTATCGTGATGAGGGGTTCGATGCCGCAACCGCGACCATAGGCGCCTATCTGATTTCGCGCGCCGCATACCTGACCGTACCGGACGATCGAAGGCCCGAGTATCTTCCTCCTGACGAAATGGAAGAACTTGGGTTTCCAAATGCGCCTCCCCGCGCGCTTGTAGAAGGCGGGAGAGTGAATCTCGAGGAGGTCAGGGGCGCGCAGGATGAGGATTTCATAGCCGAAGAACGCGATCGGCCTGATCATGATCGACTTCTTGCCGAAGCCATAATGGCCGCCGAGGAAACCCGATCACCCGAGGACATTTTGGGCGCGATCAAGATCGGGCTGTCTTCCCCAGACGACCTGATCCGCATCTGCGCGTTGAGCAGCGCGATGAAGCTATTCACGATTTCAAGTCTGGGGATACTGCCTCGGATCAGTCATTTCATATCGGTCTGGGACGACCTCGATATCGTCGCCCAGGAGATTTTTCTTGCGCTCTTTCCGTCGATTTCCAGATCGCTTGGTCTTTCTTCAAGGTCCGGCAGTGCGGGCCGCATCGGGGGCGACCCGGGCGGTGTCGCGGCCGTTTCGAACAGATCGAATGGCGTCACCCTGATTCACGGAACGCACTTCGATGTGAACCCTGACCCTGTGTGGTATCACCCGCACATCGGGGACCTGCACAATCACATACGAAGCTTTCGAACCGACATTTATTCCGGCGGGAACTTCTTCGACTGGGAGGGGCGCTGGTCGGATCGCGGCCGGTATGTTGCCGCGAAGAACCTGAGAAACTGGGTGGAACTTCATGGGTTTTCGGGCAGCGACATCGTCTGTCACAGTCATGGGGGAAACGTGGTCATTTCCTCAACCCGGCTTGGGGTGAAATACGATCGCGTTGTGTTCCTGAGCTGCCCAGTGCACTGGCCCAAATACTCCTTTTCTCGTGCCGAGATTTCCAAGGCGCATTTGGTCCGGGTGAGATTCGACAAGGTGGTATTCGCAGATGGGGGCGCGCAGCGGTTTCCACCGGGGACGGTCGAGCAGGAAATGACAGTCGGCGGCTGGTTTGGAACTCACGGCATGACCAAGGAAAGCAGGACGTGGTCTCAGCACCACGTCGATCGTCTTCTGATCTAGGTTGATCGGGAACTTCCTCCCGCGGGCCCCTCAACTGAAACGGGCTGCGCGCGGCGTCTGCCGCCTTTCGCGCGTCATGCCGTTTTGACGTCCGGGGCGCGCATGCGCCTAGACAGCCGGCGCGCGATACCCTAGCCATGCAGCCTTCGCCGCACCCTGCCGGCCCTTGCCACGACGGACAGCCCCCGCATGATCCCGACCCTTTCCGAAGCCCTTGCCGAACGCGGGTTCGATGCCCTGACCGACGTGCAGCAGGCCGTAACCGCCCCTGACCTTGCGGGGGCCGACCTGCTGGTTTCGGCCCAGACCGGGTCGGGCAAGACCGTGGGCTTCGGCCTTGCCATCGCCCCCACGCTTCTGGGGGACGCGGACCGGCTTGGCCCGCCGGCCTTGCCGCTGGCGCTGGTCGTCGCGCCGACGCGCGAGCTTGCGCTTCAGGTGCAGCGGGAACTGGCATGGCTTTACGCGAAGGCAGGGGCGCGGGTCGTGTCCTGCATCGGCGGGATGGACGCGCGCGAGGAACGGCGCGCGCTGGAACGCGGCGCGCATATCGTGGTGGGCACCCCCGGCCGGCTGCGCGATCATATCACGCGTGGCGCGTTCGACCTGGCGGATATCCGCGCCATCGTGCTGGACGAAGCGGACGAGATGCTTGACCTCGGCTTCCGCGAAGATCTGGAATTCATGCTGGCAGAGGCGCCCGCGGACCGACGGACCCTGCTGTTTTCCGCGACGGTTCCGCCCGCGATCGCCGAGCTTGCCAAACAGTACCAGCGCGACGCGGTGCGCGTGACGACGCTGGGCCGTGGATCGCAGCATGCCGACATCGCCTATCAGGTGGTGCAGGTGTCGGCCGCCGATGCGGAACACGCCATCATCAACCTTCTGCGCTTTCACGATGCACCGACCGCGATCGTGTTCGCCAACACGCGGGCCGCGGTGAACCGGCTGGCCGCCCGGTTCGCCAACCGTGGCCTTTCGGCAGTCAGCCTTTCCGGAGAGCTGAGCCAGGACGAACGCAGCCACGCCCTTCAGGCCATGCGCGACGGCCGGGCAAGGGTCTGCGTCGCCACCGACGTGGCTGCCCGGGGGCTGGACCTGCCGAACCTCGATCTGGTGATTCATGCCGATCTGCCCACCAACACCGAGGCGCTTCTGCACCGGTCGGGCCGCACCGGCCGTGCCGGCCGCAAGGGGATTTCCGCGCTTATCGTGCCCGACAAGGCGACGTCGAAGGCCGCGCGGCTTCTGAAATGGGCGAAGATCGAAGCCGAATGGACCTTTGCCCCGACACCCGAGGAAATCTTCGCCCTCGACGAGACACGCCTTCTTGCCGATCCGGTCTGGACGCCCGAGATGACCCCGGCCGAAGCCACGTTCGCCGCGCGTCTTCTGGCAGAGCACACGCCCGAGCAGATCGCCGCTGCCTGCCTGCGGTTCTATCGCGCCCGGCTGTCCGCCCCCGAGGAACTGAACGCGCCGCCGACCCCCGGCAGCCCGCGCCCCGAACGTGCGGCCTTTGGGCCGTCGGTCTGGTTCGAACTCTCGGTCGGGCACGACCGCAGGGCCGAGGCGCGCTGGCTTTTGCCCCTGCTTTGCCGCGCGGGAAATCTGGAGAAATCGCAGATCGGCAAGATCCGCGTGCGCCCCGACACCACCCTTGTCGAGATCGCCGAGGCGGCGGTGCCGGGGTTCCTTGACCGGATCGGCCCCGAGGGCGTGCTGGAAGAGGACATTCGTGCGCGCCTGTCCGAAGGTTCGTCACCTGACGCGCCCCAGACCGCCCCAGCGCCTGCCCCTACACCCGCTTCCTTGCCGGCGCGCCCGCGCCGGCAAGAGCCTGTGCCCGCGCAGGGCGGGACGGACGCTGCCCGTGCCGAAGTGACGGAACCTGCCCCGGCCAAGGCCCGGCCGGAGAAACACGTCCGTTCTGTGAAGGGCCCTGAGCGGGCGTTTCGGACCGGAGGCAAGGCAGACCGCAAGCCCTCGCGTGCGCAAGGTCAGGGCGCCAGACCGGCGCGTCCCGAGCGATCGGGGCCGGCGGATGCGGCTGCCGTCCGGCCTCCAGCCGACGCGCCCGCCGCAGACGCCCCCCGGAAGCCTCGGCACGGCCCTCGCAAGGAGGCTGCGGGCAAGCCGGGCTGGGCAAAGTCGGGTGCCGGAAAGCCGGGGGCCGGAAGGCCGGGGGCGGGCAAGAAGGATTGGGCAAGGCCCAAGGACAAGCCGCAGTCTGCCGGGGCCCCGACGCCGACCGGTGCGGCCACGCGGGACAAGGCGCGGCCCGGCGCCTCGGACACCTCGAAGCGGATGGACCGTCCCGGCAAGGGCAAGCCCCGCAGCGGACGTCCGAAGGGACCCGGCCGGGGCGGGGATGCCCCGCCGCGTCGCAAGGGCTAGGGGGCAGGCGGGCCTCTTGGCGCTGCGTTCCACGTGCGGGCGCCGTCAGGCCCAGGGAAGGCGTCTAGGATGGTCGCGGTGCCGCCCCGGCGCTCAGTCTTTGTCCGATCATCACCGACACCGCCGCCTGCGACGGTTCGACCACCGGAAGGCCGGTTTCCGATGCGACGAAATCGCGGTAATCGGCCATGCCGGCGCAGCCGAGGATCAGCACCTCGGCGCCGTCCTCGTCGCGCAGCCGACAGCCAACCTCGATCAGCCGTGCGGCGGTCTTGTTGGGATCGGCAAGGTCGGCCACGCCAAGGCCAAGGGCGCGGCTGCCGCACCACATCGACGTGACACCCATCGCGGCGAAGCTTCTGCGCTGCCGACGCACCGAAGAGTCGAGGATCGCGATGACCCCGAACCGGTCGGCGATCGACATCGCCATCGCGACCGACGCGCGCTGGATTCCGGTGACCGGAAGCCGCGTCTGATCGCGCAGGGCGTGAAGACCGGGGTCGGAATAGCACGCGATCACGAACCCCAGTGCCTCGGGTTCAAGCCGGGCGGCAAGGGCCAGCATCGGCCCGATCGACAGATCGCCGTCGCGCTGGTTTTCAATGGCCTTCGGACCGTCCTGCGACGTGACGCAGCGCAACGGGACGCCCGCAGCCCGTAACGGCGCAACTGCCCTGTCGATCGCCGCCGTGACGATGTCCGAGGAATTGGGGTTGAGGATGATAAGGCTTCGCCCGGGCATCGTGCGCTCCGCAGATCGTTCCGGGCGATCTTGTCCGGGGTCCCAGGCGCTCACAAGGGAAACCTCGGCCTGCGCGCCCACCCGGCCGGCGGGCGCGCAGGATGCATCACTGCATGATGATGCCGCCGTCGATCATGATGAGCTGGCCTGTCATGTAGTCGCTTTCCGACGAGCACAGAAAGGCCGCCGTGCCTTTCACGTCATCCGGCGTCGACAGCTTCTTCATCAGGATCATCGTCTCGCGCAGCGTCTCGAGCGACTGGCCCTCTTCCTTGAACATGCCGATCTCGACAAGGTCCTTGTCGAGCTGCTTCCACAGTTCGGTGTGCACCACGCCCGGACCGTATCCGTTGACCGTGATCTTGTGCTCCCACAGGGCCTTCGCGCCACCGATGATCATGGCCAGCGCGCAGTACTTCGAGCAGCTGTACGGGATCACGTCCAGAAACGCCGTGCGGCTGACGATCGAACCCACGTTGATGATCTTGTAGGGGTGATCCTCCATCGGGCCCTGCGCGATCATCTTCTTCGCCGCCTCCTGCATGCCGAACAGCATGCCCTTGGCGTTGATGTCCATGATCTGGTCCCAGTTGTCTTCGTCGATATCAAGGAACATGCGCGGCTTGTTGATGCCGGCGTTGTTCAGCATGACGTTGATCGAGCCGAATTCCTCGGCGCAAGCGTTCACCGCCGCGGTGTGGTCGGCCCGCTTGGTCACGTCGAGCTTCATCGCGATCGCCCGCCCGCCGGAGCCGGCGTTGATCCGTGCTGCCACCTCGTTCACCCCATCGACGTTGACGTCGCCCAAGGCCACGTTCGCCCCCTGCGCCGCAAAGTATTCGGCGTTGGCGGCGCCCATTCCCTGGGCGGCTCCGGTGATCAGAATGTTCTTGTCTTTCAGTCGATTGGGGTCCATGTGATCCTCCCTCAGGTCATGATGTCCTCGGCACGGGACTGTGCGCGGCTCAGCGCTTCGCGCGGCGTGATCACCCCGCGAAGCATGTCGTGGAATTCTTCCCCGCAGATCGAGATGATGTCGGGGATCTGCGGCACCGGCGGGCGCGGCCAGAACTGCAATTCGTCGCGCCAGGACATCTCGTCGACGATCTCGAAGATCGGCGAAAGACGCCGGACCTCGGGGTCGGTGCCGACCGAATAGCGTGGCGCGGTCCGGCTGCCATTCTGGATGTAAAGCTTCTGCGCCTCGGCCGACGTGAAGGCGATCAGCGCCTCGACCGCGGCGTCGATGCGGTCGGGCTGAAGGTTCGCAGGGATGCCCAGAACGTAGCCGCCCACAGGTGCGATCGGCGCGCCGGAGGGCCCGTGGGGATGGGGCAGATACCCGGTCTGCCCATGGGCCGGCGAACTTGCGTCAAGCTCGAAGTACGGCGCCAGCAGCGTATAGCCATAGGCCATGGCGATGCGCCCTGCCGCATAGGGGCGGATCCGCTCGTACCAGGACATCGACAGGATGTCGGGGGGTGAGAAATCCAGAAGCGCCATCAGATACTCCGCCGCCTCGAGCCCGCGCGGCGTGTCGATCGTCGGGCGGATGCCGCCGCGGTTCAGCGTGCGGGCGTCATAGCCGCCGGCGATCTCGGGCATCTCGACGATGGGCTGGCCGAAGTCGGCCAGGGTCATCATCACCGTGTGACCAAGGGCCGTGCCGCGCGCCGCGTTCCAGGCGATGCCGTAAAGGCCATGGCGCGGATCGTGCAGCTTGCGCGCCGCGGCCAGCACCTCGTCGCAGGTCGCCGGCGGCTTGAGTCCGGCCTTCGCGAACAGATCCCGGCGATAGAACAGAAGTTCGGGCGTCGTCTGGCTTGGAACACCGTAGGGGCGGCCGCCCCAGTGCGCGGCCTGCCAGCCGGCGGCATGGAAATCGCCCGGGTCAAGCCGGTCGGTGTCCATCACCGAGTCAAGCGGCAGAAGCACGCCCTTCTCGACGAACTCGCCGATCCAGGGAAGGTCCACGGCGATCAGGTCGTAGCGGCTGCTGGCGCGCGTGGCGTTGCGCAGCGCCTCCTGGCGAAGCCGGTCGATCGAAAAGGCGCGCTGGGCGATCTTGGTTCCGACGATCTGCTCGAACTGGCGCTTGAGGTTCTCCATCACCATGAAGGTCGGATCGCCGTGCACCAGGATGCGCAGGCCCCCGGCAAGGTTCAGCGGCGAGGGCAGGGCGCGCGGCGGCTGGATCAGGGTCTGCCCCGGCATGTAGGAGCCGCCGAAGTAGTAGTCTGCCGTCGTCGCGCCGGGTGTCATCGCCCCGAAGCTGACCTGGGCCAGACGCTGAAGCCGGTCGGCCAATTGGCTGTAGGTCTCGAGAAGGCGCGCGCTTGGATGCAGCGAGAAGCTCTTGCCGCTTTTCGTCCGCGGTCGCAGTTCGACCAGGCCGGCCTTCTGTAGTTCGGCCAGCTTGCGCGTCGCCGTCGCATAGGGAACCCCGGCGGCCGAGACCATGGTCGAGGCGGTCACCAGCCGCCCTTCCAGATGGCATCGGATCAGATGCAGGCTCATGTTCAGGTAGGGATTGGGCGCGTTGGGATCGAGCGCCGAGTCGACCTCGACGCAGAGGTCTTCGAGGAACTGAACCACCGACATGAGGTCGGCCGACGCTGTCGCTGGCGCCCCCGATGCCCGTCCGGAAGACGGGAGATGCTCGTTTCGGACAAGTCGTCCGGTTTCCCTGTTCAAAAGCGCCATCCCAGGCACATCCGGTTTGGATGTCTTTGTCTTTCGCATGTCAGACCCCCTTGATCGCGTCATCGGCCATAGGTCAGTATCCAAAAGAAATCCAAAATGGATAGAAAAATGTCCGTTGTGGATAAATCAAACGGGGGCGCGATGGCTGGAAATCGCCTTCACTGTGCGCAAGGCAGGATCGTCGCGGTCGTCCGGTGGACGATGCGTGACGCCGCCGAAAATCTCTTGGGGAGGAGCCCAGACATGACATTCTCGACCAAGGCCATCCTGGCCGCAACCACCGCCGCCTTCGGACTTGCCGGGGCGGGCGGCGCCATCGCCGAGACCTGGAAGATCGGCATCACCCAGAACAACGTGGGGGTCGACAGCTATCAGACGACCTATGAAAAGGCCTTCATCGCCGCCGCCGAGGCCAACCCCAACATCGAGACCGTCGTGCTTGACGCCGGCGGTGACGTGGCCCGCCAGATCGCCCAGATGGAAGACCTGATCCAGCAGGAAGTCGACGCGATCATCATCTGGCCGACGAACGGCGAAGCCGTGATCCCCGCCGTGCGCAAGGCGCACAGCGCCGACATACCGGTGATCGTCACGAACTCGAACATCGCCGAACAGGGCTTTGACTTCGTCAAGTCGTTCTCGGGGCCCGACAACATCACCCAGGGCGCGCGCTCGGCCGAGATCATGTGCGACAAGTTCAAGGAAATGGGCATCGAGAACGAGGCCCGCATCGTCCAGATCTCGGGCCAGCCCGGCTACACCACCGCCATCGAGCGCGCCAAGGGCTTCGAGGATCGCCTGCCCGAGGTCTGCCCGAACGTGACCCTTGTCGAGACACAGCCGGGCGACTGGAACCGCGAGAAGTCGCAGAAGGTGATGGAGGCGTTCCTCGTCAAGTACGACGACATCGACGGCGTGTACTCGGGCGATGACAACATGGGCGTGGGCGCCCTGAACGCCGCCAAGGCGGCCGGCCGTGACGGCATCATCTTCGTCGGCGCCACCAACTTCGCGGTCGGCTACGAAGCGATGGAACGCGGCGAATACTGGGGATCGATCTACCAGTCCCCGGTCGACGACGCCGAAGCCGCGCTTCAGACCGCCATCGACGTGCTCGAGGGCAAGGACGTCCCCTTCCTCAACTACTTCGATACGCCGAAGATCACCCAGGACAACATGGGCGACTTCACCAAGCCGGTGTTCTGACACACGACCGGCGGCGCGCGCGATTGCGTGCGCGCCGCCGCTTTTCAACGTCGTGCAGCAGGGAGGGCGGCATGGGACGCGTAACGGGACGGGTCTGCATCGTGACGGGCGGGGCCCAGGGCATCGGTCGGGCCATCGGCGAGGCGTTGCTTGACGCCGGCGCACAGGTCTGTTTCGCCGACCTCAACGGCGAAAAGGTGGCCGAGGTGGCCGAAGCCGCGAACGCCCGGCTGAACGGGAGGGCCGGCGATGCGATGTCGGCCGCCGTCGACGTGCGCGACCGTGCCGCCGTGCGCGACATGATCGCCGGGGTCGTCGCCCGCTTCGGACGGCTTGATGTCAAGTTCAACAACGCGGGCGTCAACAAGCCGATGAATTTCCTCGACGTGACCGAGGACAACTGGAACTTCATCATGGGCGTGAACGGGCTTGGCTGCCTCATCGGCATGCAGGAGGCCGCGCGCCAGATGATCGCGCAGGGCACGGGTGGCAAGATCATCAACACCGCGTCCGTTGCCAGCCGGCAGGGCTTCGACAACGTCGCGCCCTATTGCGCCAGCAAGTGGGCGGTGGTGTCGCTGACGCAGTCCGGCGCGCGCGACCTTGCGAAACATGGCATCACCGTGACAGGGTTCGCCCCCGGGGTGGTGGCCACCGAGATGTGGGACGAGGTCGACCGCGACCTGATGGCCATCGGCGCCGCGTCGCGTCCGGGCCAGGCGATGGAGGAATTTTCGGCCGGCATCCTGAAGGGGCGCGTGGCGACGCCGGCCGACATCACCGGCACGACCACGTTCCTTGCGTCGCCCGACAGCGACTACATGACGGGACAGATCGTGATGATCGACGGGGGCATGACGCTGGTCTGAGGCCGGCTCAGGGGATCGAAGGGAGGAACCGGATGGCCGAGGCCGTCGAAGGGAAAGCAGCGACGGGCACTGGCGTGACCGAGGGCGGCAAGCCGCGCACGTCAGGTCGCACCGCCAGCGGCGCCATCGGAAAGCTGCTGGCGCGGCAGGGCATTCTTGTTGCCTTCGTCATCTTCATGGTCGGCTTCACCCTTGCCAACGACCGCTTCCTGGCCCCCGACAACGTGATGGGCGTGATCCGGTCCTCGGCGATCCTTGGCGTGATGGCGCTGGGCGTGACCTTTGTCGTGATCAGCGGCAACCTCGACCTGTCGGTCGGGTCGATGATGTCCTTCGCGACCATCGTCGTCCTTGACCTGCACGACCAGATCGGCCCCGCGCTGGCGATCCCGGCGATGTTCGCGATGACGATGGCGCTCGGGGCGATTAACGGCTTTCTGGTGGGTTACCTGAGGCTCAACTCGCTGATCGTGACGCTTGGAATGCTGTCCGCGATCCATGGGCTGACGCTGACCTACTCCGGCGGCAAGAACATGGACATCGCCGACAAGGGCGGCACCTGGTTCAGCGTGTTCGGGCAGGGAACCGCGCTGGGCATTCCCGTCCCGATCCTGATCTTCGCGCTTCTGGCGGCCGGACTAGGCATCATCCTTGCCAAGACGCCCTTCGGACGCAAGGTCTACGCCGTCGGCGGCAACGGCACGGCGGCGACCTTCTCGGGCATCCGGCGGCCGCGCGTGGTCTTCGCCTGTTACCTGATCTCGGCCTTCTGCGTGGCGACCGCGGGGCTGATCCAGGCCAGCCGGTCGCTTGGCAGCCAGAACACCGTGGGGCAGGGGCTCGAGCTTGAGGTTCTGGCCGCGGTGATCCTGGGCGGCGCCTCGCTTCTGGGCGGGTCGGGCACGATCTTCAAGACGGTGATCGGGGTGCTGATCCTGGGCTTCATCCAGAACGGACTTCTGCTCGTGGGGCTTCAGTTCTACGTCCAGTATGTCGTGACCTGGGTCATCATCATCCTTGCGGTCTGGCTCGACATCGCCGCCAAGCGCGGCCGCCTCTGGTCGGCGATCGCATGAGGGGGGCGGGCATGGCACCGGGAACACTCAGCGGCTTTCTCAAGCGCGGCGCGATCTGGGGTTTCATCGTGTTCGAGTTGATCTTCTTCTCGGTCGCGGGCGAATTCCTGTCGCTCTCGGGCAAGGCCTTCATGGACTTCGACAACATGCTGCTGCTTCTCAAGCAGTCGGCGCCCATTGGCATCATCGCGATGGGGATGACCATCATCATGATTAACGGCAACATCGACCTCAGCGTCGGCGCCATCTACGCACTGAGCGCGGTGATCCTTCTCGACAGCATGACATGGCCGATCTTCGCGGGGCTGGGCGACTGGGTCATCCCGGTGGCCTGGGCGCTGGCGCTTCTGACCGGCGCTGCGCTGGGCGCGCTGAACGGGCTGATCGTCTGGAAGACCGGGGTCGATGCCTTCATCGTCACGCTCGGGGCGATGCTGGGCTATCGTGGCCTTGTGTTCATGTACAACGGCGAACAGCCCACCTCGCATCTGAACTGGACGCTGGTCGACTTCGCCGAGGCGCAGTTCCTTGGCCTTCACACGGCAACCTGGTTCCTTCTGGGTGTGACGGCCGTGATCTGGTTCGTGATGAACCGCACCATTCATGGCCGGAACGCCTATGCCATCGGCGACAACCGCCAGGCAGCGGTGAACGCGGGCATCCGGGTCGGGCCGCACATGATGATCAACTTCGTGATCATCGGCTTTCTCGCGGCGCTGTCGGCCGTGGTGTTCTATTCCGAAAGCGGATCGGTCAACCCCAATGACGGCGAGCTCTACGAGCTTTGGGTGATCACGGCCGTGGTTCTGGGCGGCACGAAGCTGACCGGCGGGTCGGGCTCGATCCTGTCGACGCTTGGCGGGGTGCTGGCGATCCAGCTTCTGCGCAAGGGCCTTGGCCATATCGGCGCGGACACCGAGACGGTGAACCTTGTCATCGGCCTGATCCTGATCGCGGTCCTGTTCCTTGACCGCCAGCTGAACCTCAAGGGCAAGGAGGCGCTCAGGATATGAAACCTGCCCTCAGGCTTGAACACATCACCAAGACCTTTCCGGGCGTGCGCGCGCTTGACGACGTGTCCTTCTCGGTCCTGCCGGGCGAGGTGCACGCCCTGATGGGCGAGAACGGCGCGGGCAAGTCGACCTTGATGAAGGTTCTGGGCGGCATCTACCAGCCCGACGACGGGCGCATCTTCGTTGGCGAGACCCCTGTCGTGATGACGTCGCCCTTGCATGCGAAGGCCAAGGGGATCGTCTTCATCCACCAGGAACTGAGCCTGGCCGAGGAACTGACGGTGGCCGAGAACGTCTATCTGGGCGAGTTGCCGCGCAAGTCCTTCGGCCGGGTCGACTGGACACGGCTTTACGCCAGCACCGACGAGATCCTGAAGCGGCTCAAGGTCGGCTTCGACGCCCGCACCCGGGTGGGCGACCTGTCGATCGCGAACCAGCAGATGGTCGAGATCGCCCGCGCCCTGACGCACGAGGCTAAGGCCGTGATCTTCGACGAACCGACGGCTTCGCTGACCGATGCCGAGAAGGTGGTGCTGTTCGACGTGATCGCCGACCTCAAGTCGCACGGGGTCGGGATCATCTACATCTCGCACCGCATGGAAGAGATCTTTCGCATCACCGACCGGGTGTCGGTTCTGCGCGACGGGCAGCACAGCGGCACCCTGAATACCGCCGAGACCAACGAGGACGAAGTCACGCAGCTGATGATCGGCCGCAAGCTCGATCTCAGCCGGCTGGCGCAGCACGGCGAGCTTGGCGATGTCGCGCTCGAGGTCCGGGGATTGTCCTGCGGACAGCTCTACACCGACGTCAGTTTCGAGGTCCGGCGGGGAGAGGTGGTGGGGTTCTATGGCCTTGTCGGCGCCGGCCGGACCGAGATCGCAGAGACGTTGTTCGGACTGCGCGCACCGAGTGCGGGCAAGATCCTGATCGACGGGGCCGAGGTGCGCATCCACTCGCCCGCCGACGCCATCGCGCACGGCATCTCGCTGGTCCCCGAGGACCGCAAGGGGCAGGGGCTTGTCCTTGGCATGAACTGCCGGGACAACATGACCCTTCCGCAGGTCGACGATCTGAAAGCCGGCCCCTTCGTCGCCGAAGGCGCCGAGATCGCGATCTTCGACCAGTATCGCGACAGGCTCGATATCCGCACGCCGGGCTGGAAGCAGCTTGTCGGGAATCTTTCCGGCGGCAACCAGCAGAAGATCGTGATCGCCAAGTGGCTTGCGATGCGGCCCAACGTCCTGATCGTGGACGAGCCTACCCGCGGGATCGATGTCGGCTCGAAGGCCGAGATCCACAACCTGATCCGCGAACTGGCCGGGCAGGGTTATGCGGTGATCGTCATCAGCTCCGAGATGCCCGAGGTGCTGCACGTCAGCGACCGCATCGTCGCCATGTATCACGGCGAACTGATCCGTACCTTCACCGCCGAAGAAGTGACCGAGGACAGTCTTGTCCAGGCGATCTCCGGGATCAGGGGGGATCGCGCGGCCTGAGACCATCCCGCGAAGACGGCGATCGCCGGGGGTGTCGCGCCCCCGGGCAGACAGGATTTACCCTCTGGAAAGGGAGCGCACATGAAGGCAGCACTGTTCGTCGGCGGCTGGGAAGGCCACAGCCCGACCGATTTCTCGGATTGGTGCGCCGCGCTTCTGCGCGCCAATGGCGCCGAGGTCGAGGTGCATGACACCCTCGCGCCACTGGCACGCCCCGATGCAATGCGCGACGTCGACCTGATCGTGCCGATCTGGTCGTCGGCCCGCTCGGCCCACCGGCCCGAGTTCGGCAACATGACGAAGCCGGAAGAGGACGGACTTCTCGATCTCGTGGGACAGGGCTGCGGGATCGCCGGATGGCACGGCCACATGGGCGACGCCTTCCGTGACCGCCCGACCTATCACTTTCTCATCGGCGGCCAGTTCGTCGCCCATCCCCCGGGCTGGCCGGACAACCCGGTGCCGTCGGACGACTTCGTGGACTACGACGTCACGATCACCCGACCCGACCACCCGATCGTCGCCGGCATCGACAGCTTCCGGATGTTCTCCGAACAGTACTACATGCTTGTCGATCCGTCGAACGAGGTGCTCGCCACCACCACCTTCTCGGGCGAGCATCTGTGGTGGATCGAGGGCACGACGATCCCCGTCGCCTGGACGCGCCGTTGGGACCAGGGTCGGGTCTTCTACTGCTCGATCGGCCACACGCTTGACGATCTGAAGGTCCCGCAGGTGACCGAGATCGTCCGCCGCGGGATGCTTTGGGCGGCGCGGGACTAGCTGCGCGTCAGGCCACGATCCTCAGCCAGGCGACGAGGCCGGCGATCAGGACCGGCTGGTGAAGAAGATAGATCGCAAGGCTGTGCCGCCCGGGCCAGCCAAGCGCCCTGCCAACCCGGCCCCGCGCCACGCCGAGCAGCCGCCCCCACAGACCAAGGTTCATGCCCAGCCGCGCCGCCGCCACGCCCAGAAGCAAAGCCCCTGCCCAGGGAAAGACCGGTTCGAAGTCGAGCGTGAGAGGCGTGCGTTCTGCCAGGCCGATCCAGATCAGCCAGGGTGGGTCGAAGACGGGCGAGGTCGCGACGCGAGGGGCGAACAGGAACACGGCCGCGGCGGCAAGGGCTGCCCAGGCGGGGGCGCGCACGAAGGCAAGGCCGATCACGCTGGCCACCGCGATCGAATGCAGGATGCCGAAGAAGATGAAGCTTTCCCGCATCGCGACATAGGTCGCCACGGTCACCAGAAGCGCCGCCCCCGACAGCACCGCAAGACGGCGCAGGAAGGCGCGCCAGCGGATGCCGTCGCCATGGGCAAGGGTCAGGCTGACGCCGGCAAGAAACAGGAAGCTTCCCGCCACCACGCGCGCAAACAGCGCCCAGCCGCCGGTCAGGGTGGTGCCCGGGGCGATCAGGCCGAACATCTCGAGATCGCGGACAAAATGGAACAGGATCATCCCGGCCAGAGCAAGGCTGCGCGCGATGTCCACGGCGACGATCCGCGGCGGATGCGGGGCGGACATGGCCGGCGTCATCCCGGAGCCCGGCCGTGTGCCGCCCAAGTGCGCGAACCGGCCCGCCTTGCGGCAAGCACCGTGGCGGGAGTCCCGTGCCGGGTGTCCTGTCGCATCGCCCATTGTCCCCGATCCTGCCCGTTTCCGCCTGCGCCGTGTCCCGGCCGGACCCCGCGCGCCCATCCTAGTCGGCGCGCAGGGGCGCGGGGAACCGAGGAAATACGTCACGCAGCAGAAGATTGTTAATTTTCAGTTAACAAATCTGTTTCCTCGGGGGCCACCGGTTTGCTAGATTGCCGACAAGAGCAAGAAACAACTCGGGGTGAGGGCAGACCATGACGTCTTCTGCGGACGCGCACCTTGTGGGGTGGTCGCAGACGCGCATCGATGCGCGGCGGCCCGGTCCCGTGGCCGATCTTCGCCCGGGCGCGATCTGGGAATGGCGCGGACGCGCGATTCCGTTGACCGCAGGGACAGGGGCCTTCGCTGACCACACGCTTCTTCTGGCCGCGATCCGCAAGGTGCTGCCCGCGGCGCGGTTCCGCGAAGGCCTCGACGCCGAGGCGCCGGTTCTCGATCGTTGCGTCACGCTTGTCCACGCCGCGGCGGTCTTCGAGGCGGTTCTGGTCGAACTGGCCGAACTGGCCCGCCCGCTGATCCTCTTCCGCGATGGCCTGCCGCCGCAGGGCGAGCCGTTGCGCGTGGCCGGCGCGGCGGACGCGCCGGGTCTGGCGCATGTCGCAAGCGACCCGGCCCGGTCCGCCCCGTTGACAGCCACCCGAATCCGCGTATAACCCGCGCCTTCATTGGTGTTGGTGGCCCCCGCAAGGGGATGCCTGTCGCCCGTGCGCCGGCAACGGCCCGGGAAAGGACAACGCCCTTCGACAACTGAAGGAGATCAGACGGTGACCAAACGCACCTCTGCCAAGTACAAGATCGACCGCCGGATGGGCGAAAACATCTGGGGCCGCCCGAAATCCCCCGTCAACCGCCGTGAATACGGCCCCGGCCAGCACGGGCAGCGCCGCAAGGGCAAGCTGTCGGACTTCGGCACCCAGCTGCGCGCCAAGCAGAAGCTCAAGGGCTATTACGGCGACCTGACCGAAAAGCAGTTCCGCCGCATCTACGCCGACGCCGAGCGTCTCCGCGGCGACACCGGTGAGCTTCTCATCGGCCTGCTCGAGCGTCGCCTCGACGCCGTCGTCTATCGCGCCAAGTTCGTGCCGACGATCTTCGCGGCCCGCCAGTTCGTGAACCACGGCCATGTGCTGGTGAACGGCAAGCGGGTGAACATCCCCTCCTATCGCGTGAAGGAAGGCGATGTGATCTCGGTCCGCGACAAGTCGCGTCAGCTTGCCCTCGTCCTCGAGGCCGCGCAGCTGGCCGAGCGCGACGTGCCCGACTACCTTGAGGTCGACCATTCCAAGATGGTCGCCACCTTCGTGCGCACCCCCGGCCTGTCGGACGTGCCCTATGCGGTGGTGATGGAGCCGAACCTCGTCATCGAATACTACGCGCAGAACTGATCGATCAGCCGCGCGATATTCGGGCCGCGACGGGGAACCGCCGCGGCCTTTTTCTTTGTCTGCAATGGCTCTGGCCATGGGCGGCACCCGCCGCTAGAACACGCCCACTTGAGGACGGGCACGGATGACGCATCAGCTTCGCCCCCAGCCGGGGATCATGGACATCGCGCTTTATCAGGGCGGCGCCAGCAAGGCGGACGGCTTTGACGAGGTGTTGAAACTCTCGTCGAACGAAAACCCCTTCGGCCCCTCGCCACGGGCCGTGGCCGCCTTCCGCGACACCGCGGCGACGCTGCACCGCTATCCCTCGACCGACCACGCCGGCCTGCGCGCGGCCATCGCCGAGGTTCACGGCCTCGACCCCGCGCGCATCATCTGCGGCGCGGGCTCGGACGAGGTGATCACCTTCCTCTGCCAGACCTACGCCGGCCTAGGCGACGAGGTCATTCACACCGAACACGGCTTTGCGATGTATCGCATATCGGCCCTGGCCGCCGGCGCGACCCCGGTCGAGGTGGCGGAACGGGACCGGGTGGTGGATGTGGACCTGATCCTTGGCGCGGTGACCGACCGCACGCGCCTGATCTTCATCGCCAATCCGGCGAACCCCACCGGCACGATGATCCCGCTGTCCGAGGTCGAACGCCTTGCCGACGCGCTTCCGCCTCATGTCCTTCTCGTGCTCGACGGGGCCTATGCCGAATACGCCCCGGGCTATGACGGCGGCGCCGCCCTGATCGAGGCGCGCGAGACGGTGGTAATGACGCGCACCTTCTCGAAGCTTTACGGCCTTGGCGGGCTGCGCATCGGCTGGGGCTATGGCCCGGCCCATGTGATCGACGCGCTCAACCGGGTGCGCGGCCCCTTCAACCTCAGCCAGACCCAGCAGGACGCGGCAATGGCCGCCGTGCGCGATCGCGCTTATGCGGACTTCTGCCTTCTGCAGAACGCCGAACAGCGGGCGCGCCTGCGCGGGGCGCTGGCGCAGTTGGGCTTTCCCTCGGACGAAAGCTTCGCGAACTTCCTGCTGATCCATTTCGCCGACCAGGCATGTGCCGAGGCGGCCGAGGCCTTTCTCCGCGCCCGCGGCATCCTTGTCCGCAAGGTGGCCGGCTACAAGTTGCCCGCGCACCTGCGCATCACCGTCGGTCGCCCCGAGGACTGCGACCGCGTCATCGCCGCCGTCTCGGACTTCGCCGAGGTCACCCGATGACCGTTCTCTACAACCGCGTGGCCCTGGTCGGGCTTGGCCTCATCGCCTCGTCCATGGCGCACGCCATGCGCCGGGGTGGGCTTGCGGGCGAGATCGTGGGCACCGCCCGCAGCGCCGAAACGCGCAAGGTCGCCGCTGAGCTGGGCTTTTGCGACCGGATCGTGCCGACCGCCGCCGAGGCGGTAGACGGCGCCGACCTTGTCGTGCTGGCCGTGCCGGTCGGAGCGATGGGGACGATCGCCGAAGAGATCGGTCCGCATCTGGCGCCCGGCGCAACGCTGACCGATGTCGGCTCGGTCAAGCGGGCGGTGGTCGATGCGGTGGCCCCCCACGTGCCCGAGGGCGTCACGTTCATCCCCGGTCACCCGCTGGCCGGGACGGAACACTCCGGCCCGGCATCCGGATTCGCCGAACTGTTCGAGAACCGCTGGTGCCTGCTCCTGCCGCCCGAGGATGCCGATCCCGCAAAGGTCGACCGTCTTGCCGCGCTTTGGCGCGCGATGGGGTCGAACGTCGATTTCATGGATATCGAGCGTCATGATCTGGTGCTCGCCGTGACCAGTCACGCGCCGCACCTCATCGCCTACACGATGGTGGGCGTGGCCGACGACCTGCGCCGCGTGACCGACCAGGAGGTCATCAAGTATTCGGCGGCCGGTTTCCGCGACTTCACCCGCATTGCCGCCTCGGACCCGACGATGTGGCGCGACGTGTTTCTCAACAACAAGGACGCCACCCTCGAGATCCTCGGCCGCTTCACCGAGGAACTCTTCGCCCTTCAGCGCGCGATCCGCACCGGCGACGGCGACCTGCTGTTCGACTATTTCACCCGCACCCGCGCGATCCGCCGCAGCATCGTCGAAGCGGGGCAGGATACGGCCGCGCCGGACTTCGGTCGGGTCGGGACCAAGCGGTGAGGCGCGTCGCGGGCATCCTTGCGCTTCTGGCGCTGGCGGCGTGCGGCGGCGAGGACCGTCGCGGCCTGTGCGGCGTTCCGGGCCTTGAAGGCGAGCGCATCCCGGACGTCGAAGGGCCCGGCGTCTGCGGCATCGAGGATCCGGTGATGGTCACCCGGGTGGCGGGCGTCGACCTCAGCACGCCCACGCGCATGACCTGCGAAACGGCCTCGGCACTGGACGTTTTCGTGCGGACCGGAGCGAAACCGGTCCTGTCGTCGAAGGGCGGGGGGCTCGAGCGTTTGCAGGTCGCCGCCGGATATGCCTGCCGCACCCGCAACTCGCGGCCTGGGGCCCGCGTGTCCGAACACGCCAAGGGCCGTGCCATCGACATCTCCGCCTTCGTGCTGCGCGACGGCAGCACGCTGACCGTCGAGGACGACTGGCGCAGCGCGAACGCGCAAACCATGAAGCGCCTGCATGGCGCCGCCTGCGGGCCCTTCGGAACCGTGCTTGGACCCGAAAGCGACCCGTTCCACCAGGATCACTTCCATTTCGACGTCGCCCGCCAACGCAGCGGGCCCTACTGCCGCTAGCGCAGGACGATCCGCGGCGCGGGGCCCAGCGGGATCGGCCCAAGGGTGACCAGCCCGCCGCGGAAGGTCAGCGGGACGTCAAGCGTCTCGGACGGACCCGACAGGCGGGCGAGAAAGCCCAGCCCACGCTCAAGCCCCGAGCGGACCGAAGGCGGGATCGCCCCCGCCGCTTCCGCGACGGCCAGCATCTCGCTCCAGTTCGTGGCTTTCACGATCACCTCGCCCTCTGGCGTGCCGTCCGGGGCGACCGTCACGGCGCCTGCGGCCCGCAGGTCAAGCTGGCCCCAGGTCGCGCGCATGTGGTCGATCCGGATCGCGGTGATCTGCGGCCGGCCCTCCTCGATCGCGAAGCGGTCCCAGGGTGCATCGAAATCCACCCATGCCTGAAGGCGCAGCCCATCGATCCGTTCCGACAGCATCCGCGCGGGGTCGAGGCGGCCGCGCACCGTCTCGGCAAGGCGCAGGCCCGAGGCTTCGAACAGGATGTCATGGGCGTCGGCGGCCTCGTCCGACCGGGAGGTGCGCAGCACACCCGACTCGAGCGATGCCGACCAGCCCAGCGTCGATGTCAGCGCGATTGTCTCAAGCCCGATATCCGACGAGCGAAGTTCAAGCGCGGTGTTCGGTGCAAAACCGATGCGGCCCTGCATCCGGTCCGACGTGATCTCGATCCGTTCAAGCGGGGTCGCCACGGTCTGCTGCGCCGGCCAGATCGCCGTGATCTCGTTTGGGCGGGCGCTTTTCGCGGTGAAGCGGAAATCGGGGGCGGTCCAGGCCACGCCGGTCGCGGGATCGGCCAGTTCGACATCACGGACCACGGTTTCGAACCGGAGGGGAAACCCGGTGACGGCCACGTCATCGTAGTTCGCGACCCAGCCTTCGCGGCCGCGCGCGTCGATCCATCCGGTCAACGCGCGATCCAGCACCAATGCCCCGATGAACCAGTATCCAACCCAGAGGAGGCCAAGAAAGACGGGGATCAGAAGTAGTTTTCGCATTGCACGCTCTGGAAGCCGGGGCCGTTTCGGGTTCTATAGCCGCGCGATGAAAAGGACCAGCGCGATGGTGGATATGCCTCTTTGGGTGTTTGGATACGGCTCGCTGGTGTGGAACCCGGGCTTCGATCACGAGGATCGGGTGCTGGCCATGCTGCCCGGCTATGCGCGCACCTTCTGCATGCGGTCGATCCACCACCGGGGCACCGACGAAAGGCCCGGCCTTGTGCTGGCACTTGACCGGGCGCAGGGCGCGGCCTGCCGCGGCGTCGCCTTTCGCGTGCCGGCCGTCCGCGCCGCGGCGACCCTCGAGTATCTTCGCGAACGCGAACTGATCTCGTCGGCCTATCTCGAGGAAGTCCACCCGATCACGCTTGACCACGGGCCGACGGTCGAGGCCGTGACCTATGTCGTCGACACCGCCCATGTGCAGTATTGCGGCGGACTGCCGCTGGAAACCCAGGCGCAGATCATCGCGCGGGCTGTGGGCGGGCGGGGGCCGAACACCGAATACCTCTACAATACGGCCGCCCATCTGGCCGAGCTTGGGATCGAGGATGCCGACCTCGACTGGCTCGTCGCGCGCGTCCGCGCGATTGCCGGCGAGCAGGGGTAAGCCACAGCGCAAATCGGCGTTGGCCTTTCCCGCCGTTGCCCCTATTCTGCGGCAAAATCCAGCGACGGAGACCCCTGATGGGCAAGCCGGGTCGCGAGGCCGAGCCGCAGTTCACCCAACCGGTGAGACAGATCGTGACGATGATCATCGTCCTGATCCTTGTCGGCATCGGCGCCTATATCGCCTTTCCAAGCGTTGCGCCGGTCTTCCTTGCCAACCCCTGGCTCAACGGGTTCATCGGCTTCGTCTTCGTCATCGGCGTCTTCGCCTGCTTCTGGCAGGTCTGGCAGCTGTTCACCTCGGTCGGTTGGCTCGAGGGGTTCGTCGCCGACCGACCCGGACACGAACTGACCCGCGCGCCCCGGCTGCTTGCCCCGCTTGCGTCCCTTCTGCGGTCACGCGGGGCGCGGATGCAGATCGGCGCGTCCTCGGCGCGCTCGATCCTCGATTCCGTCGCCACCCGCATCGACGAGGCGCGCGACATCACGCGATACATCGTCAACCTTCTGATCTTCCTGGGGCTTCTGGGCACGTTCTACGGGCTTGCCACGACCGTGCCCGCGGTGGTCGAAACCATCCGTTCGCTTGCCCCGCGCGAGGGCGAAGCCGGGATCGAGGTGTTCAACCGCCTGATGACCGGGCTCGAGGCGCAGTTGGGCGGCATGGGCGTGGCGTTCTCGTCCTCGCTTCTGGGGTTGGCGGGGTCGCTTGTCGTGGGCCTGCTCGAACTGTTCGCCAGCCACGGGCAGAACCGCTTCTATCGCGAGCTTGAAGAATGGCTTTCGACCATCACGCGGCTGGGCTTTGCCGCCGGCGACAGCGAGGGCGTGTCAGATCAGGGCGCGATCGTCGCCCTGGCCGAACATATGGCCGAACGCATGGATGCCATCCAGGCGCTTCTGGCGCAGGCCGGGGCCGGCGCCGCGGATGGCGAGCGGATGGACCGTCTGGCCGCATCGCTCGAGGCGCTGGGTGAACGGCTGGCGGCCTCTGGCACGTCCGAAGCGGCGCTGGCGGGCCTTGTCGCAAGTCAGGAGCGGCTGGCCGCCGCGCTTGAACGACAGGCGAATGAAGGCGGCGCACATGTCGACGCCGAAAGCCGCATGCGCCTGCGGTCGATGGATGTGCAACTTCTGCGCATCCTCGAAGAGATGTCGGCCGGCCGTCAGGAATCTCTGGCGGAACTGCGCGCCGACCTTGCCCAGTTGACCAAGGCCGTGCGGGCGCTGCGCCCGGACGCTGCGCCCGCGCGCATCAGCTCGCCCGGCCGGGACTAGGCCATGGCCCTGAGCCGGCGATCGGTGCAGCGGATGAGCGGGTCGATCTGGCCCGGGTTCGTCGACGCGATCACGGCCCTTCTGATGGTCATGATGTTCGTCCTGACGATCTTCATGGTCGTTCAATACGTGCTGCGCGAAACCATCTCGGGACAGGAAGACGCTCTTGAGCAGTTGAACGCCGAGATCAACATCCTTGCCGAGGCGCTGGGCCTGGAACAGCAGACGGTCGCCAATCTGGAAGACGACCTCGGCGCCACCCGGGCCGAGGTCAACCGCCAGTCCACGCTGATCGCCAACCTGACTCAGCAAGTCGACGCGCAGTCCACAGAACTCGCGGACCGTGCCGCCCGCATCGCGTCCTTCGAGGAACAGGTCGCCTCGCTTCTGGCGGAACGCGACACGGCGCTGGCCGAAGGCGCGGCCCTCGAAGGCGAGCGGGACAGGCTGATCTCGGAACAGGAGGCGCTGCAGCTGGCCCTGGCGCAGGCCCGCACAGAAGTCGACGCCCAGACCGAGGCTGCCCGCCTTGCCGCCGCCCGCCGCGATGCGCTTGAAGCGCTGGCGGCCGATCTGCGCGCGCGGCTGGTCGAGACGACCAACACCCTGACGGCCACGCGCGCCGATCTTGATGCCGCGGCCGCCGCCCTGTCGGACGAGGAAGCGGCGCGCCTGGCCGAGGCCGCGGCGGCCGAAGCCCTGCGCGAGCGCCTGCGCAACGCCGACACCGAACTGACCGCGATGACCCTGGCACTCGAAGAACAAAGACGGCAGGCAGAAGAGACACTGACGCTTCTGGCCGCGGCGCAATCGGTCGAGGACGAGTTGAACCGGCGCCTTGCCGATGCCCTTGCCACCGTCGAGGCGCGCCAGGCAGACGACGCCGCCCTTGCCCGACAGATCGCGACGCTTGAACTCGAACGCGACGCGCTGGCAGCGCGTGTCGAAGAATTGCAGGGCGCGCCCGACAGCACGCAAAGCCTGCGCGATCAGCTTGCCGCCGCCCTTGCCGCGCGGCTTGCCGCCGAGAACGCCGCCGCCGCACAGATGACCGAGGCCGAGCGACAGGCGGCCCTTCTGTCGGCCGCCAATGCCGCGCTGGCCGACGAAGAGGCGCAGTCGGCCGAGGCCCAACGGCAGGTCGCGCTGCTGAACGAACAGGTCGCCGCACTGCGCGCGCGGCTTGGCTCGCTCCAGGCGCTGCTCGACGAGGCCGCCGCGCGGGACGAAACCGCCCAGGTCCAGATCGACACGCTGGGTTCGCAGCTCAACACGGCGCTTGCGCGCGTGGCCTCCGAGGAACGTCGCCGGCGCGAGCTTGAGGAAACCGAGCGCCTGCGCCTTGAGCAAGAAGCCGCCCGACTGGCGGCCGAGGCGCAGGAACTTGAACGTTACCGCTCGGACTTCTTCGGGGCCGTGCGCGAGGTGATCGAAGGCCGCGAAGGCGTGCAGATCGTGGGCGACCGTTTCGTCTTTTCGTCCGAGGTGCTGTTCGAAAGCGCCTCGGCCGACCTGTCGTTCGAGGGGCGCGAGCAGATTGCAGGCGTCGTGGCGATCCTGCGCGAGGTCGCCGACGAAATCCCCGCCAGCATCGACTGGATCCTGCGCGTCGACGGACATACCGACAACGTGCCGCTTCGGGGCGGGATCTATGCCGACAACTGGGAACTCAGCCAGGCCCGCGCCCTGTCGGTCGTGCGCTTCATGACCGATACGCTGGGTTTCCCGCCCGATCGCCTTGCGGCCACGGGCTTTGGTGAATACCGCCCGGTCAACACCGACGACACGTCAGAGGCACGGGCACAGAACCGGCGGATCGAGTTGAAGCTGACGGAACGCTAGGGCGCTATTTCTTCTTCCGCGCCTTCAGGACGGCGGCGATGATCGCGCCGGCAAGGCCCGGAAGCGCCGCCCCGAGGGGATCGCGCCGCACCGCGCCCAACATGCCGGCAAGGCCCTGCGCCTGCGCGGCGAGTCCGGTGATCTCGTCCTCGAGATCGGCCATTGCAAGGTCGCGCAGTTCCTCGGCCGCCGCCACGTCGCGGTCGGCGTTCATGCGGCTGGCGACCAGCATCAGAATGCCAGCAAGAACGAAGTTGCCCCCGGCCAGCCACGCCGCTGCCGCGGCCTGCGACATGGTCTCGGCCAGTTTGAAATAGATCGCGGCATTCGTCGCCAGCAGGCCCACGGCCCCGGCGACCCCGGCAATCGCCATCAGCCCCGTCTGCGCCCGCAGCACGGCAAACCGGCGCCGCGCGATCAGGCGTTCGCTTTTCAGAACGACCGAGGCATTGCGAACAAGGCGGCTCATCTCAGCCTCCCCAGCGCATATCCCACGACGAGGATGCCAAGCGCGGTCAGCAGGGGTTTTTCGTGCATCGCGCTTTCGATCTCGTCGGTCAGCTGCTTCGCAAGCCCTTCGAGGTCGGTTTCCCGCAGCGAGCCGACGAAATCCCGGATCGTCGAATGGGCCTCGTCTCCGGCGTCTTCGGCAGCCTCCTCGGTCAGGCCTTTCAACTGCGACAGCTCCTTGCGCAGGGCCGCCAGTTCCGCCTCCAGTTCCGCCTTCGTCGCCATCGTCATGCTCACCCGCTGGTCGGTTCCGATCATGTCGCAGCTTGGCTGTGCCGTCCATCCCCCGCCTTGAGCACTGTCAACGCGGCGAAAGAAAGCGTCGGGTGATGCTGCCGGGTCCAACCGGCCTAGGGAGGGTTGCGCCGTCGCTGATCGATCTGCCGCCCGATCCGCCGGCGGGCCGGGGTCCTGCGTTCCGACCCGGGATGGCGTGGACTATTGGTGGGTCCAAGGCAGGACGCCGAAAAACGAAAGGCCCCGGGCGATGCCGGGGCCTTCAGTCGTCGTATCCCGCAGGATCAGTCGGCCGTCAGAAGCGGCGGCTTCTTCGACTGGATGCGCCGCGTCTCGGGCTCGATCAGAAGGTCGAGCTTGCCGTCCTTGACGCCCACGTGGACCACGCCGCCCTTCAGCAGCTTGCCGAACAGCAACTCCTCGGCGAGCGGCTTCTTGATCTCTTCCTGGATCACGCGGCCAAGCGGGCGCGCGCCCATCTTGTCGTCATAGCCGCGCTCGGCCAGCCAGGCCGCCGCGGCCGGCGTCAGTTCGATCGTCACGTTGCGGTCCATCAGCTGCGCCTCGAGCTGCAGCACGAACTTCTCGACCACCTGAAGGATGATGTCCTTCGACAGCGGCGCGAAGCTGATCACCGCGTCAAGCCGGTTGCGGAACTCGGGCGTGAAGGTCCGCTCGATCGCGGCCGTATCCTCGCCCTCGCGGCGTTCGCGGGCAAAGCCGATGGCTTCCTTCGCCTGTTCCGCCGCCCCTGCGTTCGAGGTCATGATCAGGATCACGTTGCGGAAGTCGACCGAGCGGCCGTTGTGATCGGTCAGCGTGCCGTGGTCCATCACCTGCAGCAGGATATTGAACACGTCGGGATGCGCCTTCTCGATCTCGTCGAGCAGGAGCACGCAGTGCGGATGCTGGTCCACGCCGTCGGTCAGAAGCCCGCCCTGGTCGAAGCCCACATAGCCCGGAGGCGCGCCGATCAGGCGCGAGACCGCGTGCTTCTCCATGTATTCCGACATGTCGAAGCGCAGAAGTTCGACGCCCAGCGACGACGCAAGTTGCTTGGCCACCTCGGTCTTGCCGACGCCGGTGGGGCCGGCGAAGAGATAGTTGCCGATCGGCTTCTCGGGTTCTCGCAGACCGGCACGGGCCAGCTTGATCGAGGCGGACAGAGCCTCGATCGCCTTGTCCTGACCGAAGACCACGCGCTTCAGCGTCGTCTCGAGGTCCTTCAGCACAGCGGCGTCGTCCTTCGAGACGTTCTTGGGCGGGATGCGGGCGATCTTGGCCACCACGGCCTCGATTTCCTTCGCGCCGATGGTCTTGCGGCGCTTCGATTCCGCGACAAGATGCTGCGCCGCGCCGGCTTCGTCGATCACGTCGATGGCCTTGTCGGGCAGCTTGCGGTCGGTGATGTAGCGCGCCGACAACTCGACCGCCGACTTGATCGCGTCGGCCGTGTAGCGGATGTCGTGATGTTCCTCGAAGTAGGGCTTGAGGCCGGTCAGGATCTTGATCGAATCCTCGACCGTCGGCTCGTTCACGTCGATCTTCTGGAACCGGCGCGACAGCGCGCGGTCCTTCTCGAAATGCTGGCGATACTCCTTGTAGGTGGTCGAGCCCATGCAGCGCAGCTTGCCGCCCTGCAGCGCGGGTTTCAGCAGGTTCGAGGCGTCCATCGCCCCGCCGCTGGTCGCGCCGGCGCCGATCACGGTGTGGATCTCGTCGATGAAGAGGATCGCGTCGGGGTGATCCTCAAGCTCTTTGACGACGGCTTTCAGCCGTTCCTCGAAATCGCCGCGATAGCGGGTTCCGGCCAGAAGCGCGCCCATGTCGAGCGAAAAGATCGTGGCCCCGCGCAGCACCTCGGGCGTCTCGCCGTCGACGATCTTCTTGGCAAGGCCCTCGGCGATGGCGGTCTTGCCCACGCCCGGATCGCCCACAAGAAGCGGGTTGTTCTTGCGCCGGCGGCACAGCACCTGGATGCAGCGCTCGACCTCGAGTTCGCGCCCGATGAGCGGGTCGACATCCCCCTTGCGCGACTTGGCGTTCAGGTCGACGCAGTACTTGGCAAGGGCGGAATCCTTGGCTTCCTCGTCCTTTTCGTCCTGGGCTTCCTCTTCCATGTCGGTGGCCCCGGTGATCGGGCGGCTTTCCCCGAAGGACGGGTCCTTCGCCACGCCATGCGCGATGAAGTTGACCGCGTCATAGCGGGTCATGTCCTGTTCCTGCAGGAAGTAGGCGGCGTTGCTTTCGCGTTCGGCGAAGATCGCGACCAGGACGTTGGCGCCTGTCACCTCGGTCCGGCCCGACGATTGCACATGGATCGCCGCGCGCTGGATCACGCGCTGGAAGGCCGCGGTGGGAACCGCTTCGGAGCCTTCGACATCGGTGACCAGGGTGGACAGGTCGTCGTCGATGAAGGTGACAAGCGTCCTGCGCAGGTCCTCAAGATCCACGCTGCAGGCCTTCATCACCTTGGCGGCGTCAGGCTCGTCGATGAGCGCCAGAAGCAGGTGCTCAAGCGTCGCAAGCTCGTGCCGGCGCGCGTTCGCCAGGGCAAGCGCCGCATGGATCGATTGCTCGAGTGTGTTCGAAAATGAAGGCACGTTGCGTGCTCCTCTCTTGGGCCGGAGGGGGAGGGTCTTGGCCCCGTCCTGACCGTGGCCTCATAGAATTAGACTTCGGTTATCTTTGGCCGGCTTCAAGTCTTTTTTTCGGAAGGGCCGCTCACATTTCGTGACCGCGTCCGATTTGCCCGTGAGCCTGCGGAAAAATGGGGCAGCGCGTGTTCGCCTCAGAACCTGTCCTTGCGCCGCCGTATTTCGGCAAAGACTTCCGCATCTTCGTCTTGCGCCATAGATAGGCCGTGCTTCACATCCTGCAATCCGGCGCGCAGAAACGGGTTCGTGGCCAGTTCCTCGGACAGGCGCGAGGGCACCGTGGGCAATCCCTTGGCCCGCGCCGCGCGCACCGCGTCGGCCCGAGCGGCAAGCTCGGGGTTTCCGGGCTCGATGGTCAGCGCGAAGGCGGCATTCGCGGCCGTGTATTCATGCCCCGAGCAGACCAGCGTCTTTGGGGGCAGGGCGGCCAGTTTCGACAGGCTGACCCACATCTGCGCGGCCGTGCCCTCGAACAGCCGGCCGCAGCCCAGCGCCATCAGGCTGTCGCCGGTGAAGACGGCACCGGCCGCCGGGACGTGGAAGGCGACATGTCCCACGGTGTGCCCCGAGACGTCGATGACGCGGACCTCGGCGCCCGCGAAGTCGAAGACGTCGCCCTCGGCCACCGTGCGGTCAAGCGCCGGCAGGCGGTGGGCGTCGGCGGCCGCCCCGGCCACGGTCGCGCCGAAGTCGTCGCGCAGCGCCTCGACCCCGTCGACATGGTCGCCGTGGTGATGCGTGATCCAGATCTCGTCCAGGCCCCAGCCCCGCGCCTTCAGCGCAGCCGCGATCGGCGCCGCCTCGGGCGCGTCGATCAGCGCGGTGCGCCCGCTTTCGCCATCGTGCAGGAGAAAGGCATAGTTGTCGGTCCGGCAGGGAACGGTGACAAGTTCGAATGGCATGGTCTTTCCCTTTCCCTTGGGTATGTTCGGGGTCAAGTGTTGTCGATCCAAGGTCAGGCTTCAATGCACCTCGACGTTCTGGACCTTCGCACCTTCTACTATCGCACCCGTCTTGGGCGTGCGGCGCAGAAGGCCGTGCGCGATCAGGTGACGGCGCTCTGGCCCGAGGCCAAGGGTCAAACCGTGGCGGGCTTCGGCTTCGCCGCCCCGCTGCTGCGCCCTTTCCTTGCCGATGCACGCCGGGTCATCGCCCTGATGCCGGGCCAGCAAGGCGTCATGCCATGGCCGGCGGGCATGCCCAACGTGTCGGTGCTGTGCGAAGAGACGCTTTGGCCGATCGAAACCGGGCGCGTCGACAAGCTTGTCCTTATGCATGGACTCGAGACCAGCGAACATCCGGCCTCGGTCCTGAAAGAGTGCTGGCGCGTCCTAGGGCCCGGTGGGTCGGCGCTTTTCGTCGTGCCGAACCGAGCAGGGCTTTGGGCCCGCCGGGATGCAACCCCCTTCGGCTTCGGCCGGCCCTATTCCCTTGGCCAGCTCGAAGCGCAGTTGCGCTCGCACGACTTCGTGCCGGAACGTCATGTCGCGGCCCTGTTCCAGCCGCCCTCGCACAGCAACTTCTGGCTCAGGACCGGATCGATGTGGGAGGGGGTGGGCCGCAGGTTGTCGCGCCGCTTTGCCGGCGGCGTGCTGATCGTCGAGGCGACAAAGCGGCTGCCCGCCCCCAGCCAGCCCGGACTGCCCGAGGCGGTGCGGCGGCCGCTGCGCGTGCTCGACGGCCTGGCGCAGCCCGAGGCGAAACCCGTCTGACAGCCCGGGCTGTGCGCCTTGCCGTGAATCGGCCAATCACACGGCATTTGCGGCGGCTTTTCTTGTGCACTTGCAGCACAAACCGCCCCGAAATTGCCTAAGTTATTGAAAAGGTGTAAGTATAGGTATCGGCCCCTGCTGCTTTAGGCGGTTGCAGGGGGAAAGCACCTCTGTTACATCACCGCTGATTTTCGCGCGCGGCCCTCCGCGCGCATTTCGTAGGGGCTGGCGCGCGTGTCCTGCGATGCGCCGGAACAACAATACCGGAAGGGTGGACGTGTCCGAATCTGTTTCGATTTCGACCGGCATTGCCGCACGCTACGCCACGGCCGTCTTTGAGCTGGCCAAGGAAGAAAACGCCCTCGACAAGCTGGAAGGCGACGTCGACGCGCTGGCCGGGGCGCTGGCCGTCAGCGCCGACCTGCGCGACGTGATCGCCTCGCCGATCTATTCGCGCGACGAACAGGGCGCTGCTCTTGGTGGCGTCGCGAAGGCGCTGAAGCTGTCGGGGACCATGGCCAACACGCTGTCGCTGATGGCCGCCAAGCGGCGCCTTTTCGTGCTGCCGCAGCTGGTCACGACCCTGCGCGACCGCCTTGCCAGCGAACGCGGCGAAGTCACCGCCGAGGTCACGGCCGCCACGACGCTTTCGGCGGCCCAGCAGAAGGCGCTGTCGAAGGCGCTTGCCGCCAGCGTCGGCAAGAACGTGAAGATCAAGATGGCCGTCGATGAAAGCCTCATCGGCGGTCTTGTCGTCAAAGTGGGCTCGACCATGATCGACACCTCGATCAAGTCCAAGCTTGCTGCACTCCAGAACACGATGAAAGAGGTTGGATAATGGCAATCCAGGCAGCCGAAATCTCTGCGATCCTCAAGGAGCAGATCAAGAACTTCGGTCAAGAGGCCGAAGTCGCCGAGGTGGGCCGCGTGCTGTCGGTCGGTGACGGGATCGCCCGCGTCTATGGCCTCGACAACGTTCAGGCCGGCGAGATGGTCGAGTTTCCGGGCGGCATCATGGGAATGGCGCTGAACCTCGAAACCGACAACGTCGGTATCGTGATCTTCGGCGACGACCGCAGCATCAAGGAAGGCGACACCGTCAAGCGCACGAAGTCGATCGTGGACGTTCCCGCGGGCGACGCGCTTCTGGGCCGCGTGGTCGACGGCCTTGGCAACGCCATCGACGGCAAGGGCGCGATCAAGGCGGCCGAGCGCCGCGTGGCCGATGTGAAGGCCCCGGGCATCATCCCGCGCAAATCGGTGCACGAGCCGATGGCGACCGGCCTCAAGGCGATCGACGCCATGATCCCGATCGGCCGCGGCCAGCGCGAACTCATCATCGGCGACCGCCAGACCGGCAAGACGGCCGTGGCGCTCGACACGATCCTGAACCAGAAGGTCTACAACGACGCCGCCGGCGACGACGAGTCGAAGAAGCTTTACTGCATCTACGTCGCCATCGGCCAGAAGCGGTCGACCGTGGCGCAGCTGGTGAAGAAGCTCGAGGAGTCGGGCGCCATCGACTATACCATCGTCGTGGCCGCCACCGCGTCGGACCCCGCGCCGATGCAGTTCCTTGCCCCCTATTCGGCGACGGCCATGGCGGAGTACTTCCGCGACAATGGCCGCCACGCCCTCATCATCTACGATGACCTTTCGAAGCAGGCCGTGGCCTATCGCCAGATGTCGCTGCTTCTGCGCCGTCCGCCGGGACGCGAGGCCTATCCTGGTGACGTGTTCTACCTTCACTCGCGCCTGCTGGAACGGTCGGCGAAGATGAACGAGGACAACGGCGCCGGATCGCTGACCGCCCTTCCCGTGATCGAGACGCAGGCCGGCGACGTGTCGGCCTACATCCCGACCAACGTGATCTCGATCACCGACGGCCAGATCTTCCTTGAGACCGACCTGTTCTACCAGGGCATCCGCCCGGCAGTGAACACGGGTCTCTCGGTGTCGCGGGTGGGGTCTTCCGCCCAGACCAACGCGATGAAGTCGGTTGCCGGCCCGGTGAAGCTGGAACTGGCACAGTACCGCGAGATGGCCGCGTTCGCGCAGTTCGGGTCGGACCTTGACGCCGCCACGCAGCGGCTTCTGAACCGCGGTGCGCGCCTGACCGAGTTGATGAAGCAGCCGCAGTATGCGCCGCTGACCAACGCCGAGATCGTCTGCGTCATCTTCGCGGGCACGAACGGCTTCCTCGACAAGATCCCGGTCGGCGACGTCGGCCGTTTCGAGCAGGGGCTTCTGAGCCACCTGCGCGGCAAGCGCGCAGACCTGCTTGAGTGGATCACGAAGGAAGATCCCAAGATCAAGGGCGAGTCGGCGGACCGGATCAAGGCGGCGATCAGCGAATTCGCGGACAACTTCGCCTGAGTAGGGCCGAAGGGGAACAGGACAGATGCCGAGCCTCAAGGACCTGAAGAACAGGATCGGAAGCGTCAAGTCGACGCGGAAGATCACCAAGGCGATGCAGATGGTCGCCGCAGCCAAGCTGCGCCGCGCCGAAGAGGCCGCGCAGGCCTCGCGCCCCTATGCCGAGCGCTTCAACGCGGTCATGGCCGGCCTTGCGAAGTCGGTGGGCGACAGCGACAGCGCGCCGCGCCTTCTGGCCGGCACCGGCCGCGATCAGACCCACCTTCTGGTGGTCATGACATCCGAGCGCGGTCTTTGCGGCGGCTTCAACTCGTCGATCGTGAAGCTGGCCAAGCTGAAGATCGAGGAGCTGCGTGCCAAGGGCAAGACGGTGAAGGTCGTCACCGTCGGCAAGAAGGGCCGCGAACAGCTTCGCCGCGACTACGGCAACCTGCTGATCGGCCATGTCGACCTCAGCGACGTCAAGCGCGTGGGCTATGTCAACGCGCAGGAGATTGCCAAGGGCGTGCTCGACCGGTTCGAGGCGGGCGAATTTGATGTCGCGACGATCTTCTTCTCGCGCTTCCAAAGCGTGATCAGCCAGGTCCCGACCGCGCAGCAGATCATTCCCGCGAAGTTCGACCTTGACGAGGATATGGCTGCCGCTTCGACCGTGTACGACTACGAGCCCGACGAAGAGGCGATCCTGGCCGACCTGCTGCCGCGCGGGGTGGCGACGCAGGTCTTTGCCGCGCTGCTTGAGAACGCGGCTTCGGAACAGGGCGCGCGCATGTCCGCCATGGACAACGCGACGCGCAACGCGGGCGACATGATCGACCGTCTGACCATCGTCTACAACCGCTCGCGTCAGGCATCGATCACCAAGGAACTCATCGAGATCATTTCGGGCGCCGAGGCGCTCTGAGACAACCGGAGACACCAAGATGGCAAAAGCAAAAGGCAAAATCACCCAGGTGATCGGCGCCGTTGTCGACGTCCAGTTCGACGGCCACCTGCCCGCAATTCTGAACGCGCTTGAAACCGACAACAACGGCAAGCTGCTGATCCTCGAGGTCGCGCAGCACCTTGGGGAAGGCACCGTGCGCACGATCGCCATGGACTCGACCGAAGGTCTTGTGCGCGGACAGACCGTGACCGACACCGAGGGCCCGATCACCATGCCGGTGGGCGACGCCACGCTGGGCCGGATCATGAACGTCGTTGGCGAGGCCATCGACGAAAAGGGCCCCGTCCAGACTAAGGAGCGCCGCCCGATCCACCGCGCCGCGCCCCCGTTCGAGGACCAGTCGACGGAGTCCCAGATCCTCGTGACCGGCATCAAAGTCATCGACCTGCTGGCGCCCTACGCCAAGGGCGGCAAGATCGGTCTCTTCGGCGGCGCCGGCGTGGGCAAGACCGTGCTCATCCAGGAGTTGATCAACAACATCGCCAAGGTGCACTCGGGTTACTCGGTGTTCGCCGGCGTGGGCGAGCGGACCCGCGAAGGCAACGACCTGTACCACGAGTTCATCGAGTCCGGCGTCATCAACATCGACGACCTGTCGAAGTCGAAAGTGGCGCTTGTCTACGGCCAAATGAACGAGCCCCCGGGGGCCCGCGCCCGCGTCGCCCTTTCCGGTCTGACCGTGGCCGAGCAGTTCCGTGACCAGTCGGGCACCGACGTTCTGTTCTTCGTGGACAACATCTTCCGCTTCACGCAGGCGGGTTCCGAAGTGTCGGCGCTTCTTGGCCGGATCCCTTCGGCGGTGGGCTACCAGCCGACGCTGGCCACCGACATGGGCGCGCTTCAGGAGCGCATCACCTCGACCAAGAACGGCTCGATCACCTCGGTGCAGGCGATCTACGTGCCCGCCGACGACCTGACCGACCCCGCGCCTGCCACCTCGTTCGCGCACCTCGACGCCACGACAGTGCTCTCGCGCGCGATCTCGGAACTTGGCATCTATCCCGCCGTGGACCCTCTCGACTCGACCAGCCGGATCCTCGACCCCTCGGTCGTGGGCGAAGAGCACTACAACGTCGCCCGCTCGGTGCAGGGGATCCTTCAGCGCTACAAGTCGCTGCAGGACATCATCGCGATCCTCGGGATGGACGAGCTGTCGGAAGAAGACAAGCTGACCGTCGCCCGCGCCCGCAAGATCCAGCGCTTCCTGTCCCAGCCCTTCGACGTGGCTCAGGTCTTCACCGGCTCGCCCGGCGTGCAGGTGCCGATCGAAGACACGATCTCGTCCTTCAAGGCTGTGGTGAACGGCGAGTACGACCACCTGCCAGAGGCCGCCTTCTACATGGTCGGCGGCATCGACGAAGTCATCGCCAAGGCCGAACGCCTGGCTGCCGAAGCGGCGTAAGGGGCTGACATGGCCGACACGATGCAATTCGACCTCGTCTCGCCCGAACGCCTGCTGGCCTCGGGCCAGGCGAAATCGGTGCAGATCCCGGGGGCGAACGGCCAGATGACGGCCATGCCCAACCATGCGCCGACGATCACCACCCTGCGGCCCGGTGTGCTTCGGGTCGAGATGGCTGACGGAGTCAAGGAGTTCGCCGTGACCGGGGGCTTCGCCGAAATCGGCGCCGACGGCATTTCGGTTCTGGCCGAGCAGGCCTATGCCAGGGACGCGGGCAACCGCGCCCAGATCGAAGCCATGCTGGAGGAGGCCCGCGCAAAGGCCGCAGGCGCCGCGCCCGAGCACCGGGACATGGCCGAACTGGTCGTCTCGGACCTCGCGCAGTTGCTGAACGACATGGCCTGACCACCCGTCACAGGCGACCTTTTCAGAACCCCGGGGCGACCCGGGGTTTTTCTTTGTGACGCGGGCCCTGCCGCCTAAACCAACGGCATAGCCGGGCAAACCGTCGCCGGTCCCCCACGCACTAGGACTTTCGGCCAATGGCGTTTGCGGTCGTCCCACGTCACCTCGGCGCCATGCAGGCCGGGCTATCCCCAACCGTCGGCCTGCCCAACCCGAACGCACGGAGACACCGATGTTCAAGACACTCGCCACCTCGCTGGCGCTTTCGGCCGCCCTCGCGACCGCCGCCCTTGCCGCAAACCCGGTCGAACTGACCGACGCGAACACCCAGGCCATCACGCAGATGCTGACCGACCAGGGCTATGAGGTGGGCAAGATCAAGATCGAAGACGGGCTTTACGAAGCCTATGCCAAGAAGGGCGACGAGAAGTACGAGATCTTCCTGAACGGCGACTTCGAGATCGTCCGCACGGACGCCGACAGCTAAGCCGGCGCCGGCGCGCGGACCCTCCCCCCAAGGATCTGCCCCAGGCATCCGCGCGCCGGGTCCCAAGCGGAGAAAGCCATGCAACATGTCAAAGTCTGGGACGGTTTCGTCCGCACGTTCCACTGGTCGCTTGTCGCGGCCTTCGGCGCGAACGCCCTTCTCATCGATGACGACACCAAGCTGCACCAGTGGGTCGGCTATGTCGTCGTGGGCCTTGTTCTTGCCCGCGTGATCTGGGGCTTTTCCGGAACCGGCTATGCCAGGTTCTCGAGTTTTCCGGCCAGCCTGTCAGGCAGCCTCGGGCAGTTGCGGGACATGCTCACCGGAACCAAGCGCCTGCATCTTGGCCACACGCCGCTGGGCGCGCTGATGATCTACAACCTGATCGTGACGCTTCTGGTCATCGGGCTGTCCGGTTACTTGATGACGACCGACATGTACTGGGGTGTCGAATGGCCCGAGTTCCTGCACGAAGCTTCGGTCACCTGGGCCGAGATTTCGGTTGTCCTGCATGTCGGCGCGGTGATCCTGGAAAGCGTCCGGACACGGGTCAACCTTCCGCGTGCGATGGTCACGGGCTACAAGGACGTTCCACCAACCCTGAACTGATTCCCGCAGGGGCCCTGTGACGCCGGACGCCAAGACCCCGATCGCCCTTGTTGTGCTGATCGCGGTGCAGATCTTCTGCGCCGCCTTCTTCGTCGTCGACCTTTTCGCCGACTACCGCGAGGCGCAGCTGGCCCCCAGCGACGAGTTCCAGCTTCATCTGCCGATCGAGGCCATCGCGACCCTTGCCCTGCTTGGCGCAGCTGCGGTCGAGACGACCTATCTTCGCCGCCTGCTGCGGCGCAAGGCCGACCTTGAGCGCAGCCTCGAGATGGCGCGCGGCGCGGTCACCGACGTGATCGAGTCGCATTTCGACGTCTGGGGCCTGTCGCCATCGGAACGGGACGTCGCCATGTTCCTTGTGAAGGGCCTCAACACCACCGAGATCGCCGAGATGCGCGGCAGCGCCGAAGGCACGGTGAAGGCGCACCTGAACGCGATCTATCGAAAGTCGGGAACCCGCAGCCGGTCGGACATGCTCAGCGTGCTGATCGACAGCCTGATGGCGGGCGGCCGCGCGGGGCTTTGAGGCGTCGCGCCTCAGCGCGAATACATCCCCTCGTAGATCGGCTCGAGCGTTTCGGGATCGAAGAGCGACGACACGCTCGTGCCGTTCCAGATGTTCAGGATGGCCTGCGCGAACATCGGCGCGGTCGGCACGATCCGGATGTTGGCGGCACCCTTCACCGCGTCGGTCGGCTCGATCGAGTCGGTGATGACAAGGCTTTTCATCACCGACGAGGTGATGCGCCCCACCGCCGGCCCCGAAAGGACGCCGTGGCTGATGTAGGCATGCACCTCTTTGGCGCCTTGCTCCATCAGGACTTCGGCCGCCTTGCACAGCGTTCCGGCGGTGTCGCAGATGTCGTCGACGATGATGCAGATCTGGTTCTTCACGTCACCGATCACCGTCATCTCGGCCACTTCGCCCGGCTTCTCGCGTCGCTTGTCCACGATCGCCAGCGACGTCCCGATGCGTGTGGCCAGCTCGCGCGCCCGCGCCACGCCGCCCACGTCCGGCGAGACAACCGTGATCTCGTCGAGCCGTCCCTTGAAGACATGCCGGATATCCAGCGCGAAGATGGGCGAGGCGTACAGGTTGTCGACGGGGATATCGAAGAAGCCCTGGATCTGGGCTGCGTGCAGATCAAGCGTCAGAACACGTTCCACGCCCGCGCCGACGATCATGTTCGCCACCATCTTGGCCGTGATCGGCGTGCGCGCCTTGGTGCGCCGGTCCTGGCGCGCATAGCCGAAGTAGGGGATTACCGCGGTGATCCGCGCCGCCGACGACCGGCGCAGCGCGTCGGTCATGATCAGAAGTTCCATCAGGTTGTCGTTCGCGGGGTTCGACGTCGGCTGGATGATGAACATGTCCTCGCCGCGGACGTTCTCGAACACCTCGACGAAGATCTCGGCGTCGTTGAAGCGCTCGACCCGCGCGTCCACGAGGCCGACGTGCACCCCCCGGTGCATCGACATCCGCCGTGCCACGGCTTTCGCCAGTGTCTTGTTGGCGTTGCCGGAAATCAGTTTCGGTTCGGTGATGGAAGGCATGGCAGCGGGCCTCTCGGATGTCCGTCCATGACGGATTCGTGACGTTGACACCGCTTAGCATGCGCCTAGGGTCGCGCAAACCATTGTGGAACAGGAGGGGACGCTATGGCCCATATAGACTACTATTTCGCCACGGTGTCGCCGAACACTTACCTTGCGGGCACCCGGCTGGAAGAGGTCGCCGCCCGGCACGGGGCGACGGTCACCTACCGGCCGCTCGACATCATGGCGCTGTTCGCGCGCACCGGCGGCATTCCCCCGAAGGACCGCCACCCGTCGCGGCAGGAGTATAGGCTTCAGGAACTTCGCCGGAACGCCGTCAAGGCGGCTCTGCCGATCAACCTGAAGCCCGCCTTCTGGCCCACCAACCCCGCGCCCTCGTCCTACGCGATTATCGCCGCCCAGAACGCGGGCGGCGGAAATCTGGGGGCGCTTGTCCATGCGATCACCCGCGCCTGCTGGGCCGAAGAAAAGAACATCGCCGAAGACGCGGTGATCCGCGACTGCCTGTCTGCGGCGGGGTTCGATCCGAAGCTTGCCGATGCCGGGCTGCTGGTCGGGGCCGAAACCTATGCCCGCAACCTGGAGGATGCGGTGTCGGCCGGTGCCTTCGGCGCCCCCTTCTACATCGTCACCGAGACCGACGAGCGCTTCTGGGGGCAGGACCGGATCGCCGATCTGGACAGCTACCTCGCCGGGACGCTCTGACGGCCGGGGCGGGCTCAGCCGGCCGCGATCCTGACGAAGCGGTCGATGTCTTCGGTCCGCGCCGACCAGTCGCAGACAAGCCGTGCGGACAGCGGCTCGTCCGGGTCATCGCCGTCAAGTGATCCGGCCCAAAGGTAGTATTCGGCCCCGGCGTCGTGCAGTCGACGGTGGGCGGCCCGGGGCAACTCGACGAAAATCATGTTCGCCTCCGGTTCGAACCGAAGGCGCGCGCCGGGCACCCCTTTCAGCCCGTCGGCCAGCCGCCGGCAGGCGGCGTTGGCACGCTCCGCCATTTCAAGCCAGAGCCCGTCTTCCAGATAGGCCTCCATCTGGGCCGAGAGATAGCGGTGCTTCGAGAAGAGATGCGCCGACCGCTTGCGCCGCAACTCGAACTCCCAGGCCTTCGCCGGGTCGAAGATCACGGCGGCCTCGACCCCCAGAAGCCCGTTTTTCGTGCCGCCGAAGCTGACAGCGTCGACGCCGGCCTTCCACGTCATCTCGGCCGCCGAACAGCCAAGACTCACCATCGCGTTCGCGAAACGTGCCCCGTCCATGTGAACCGGCAGACCATAGGCCTTTGCCACGTCGGTCAGCGCACGGATCTCCTCCAGCGAGTGCAAGGTTCCCCGTTCCGTCGCCTGCGTGATCGAGACCGGTCCGCGCTGCACGCCGTGCACGCCGCGCGTTTCCTCGCCCTCGATCGCGGCGCGCAGGGCGTCGGGCTCCATCTTGTCTTCGCGCCCGTGGACCAGCGTCAGCTTGGCGCCGCCCGCGAAGAACTCGGGGCAGCCGCATTCGTCCTCGTGGATATGGGCGTGAGGGGCGCAGAAGATCGTCTGCCAGGGCTGGCACAGCGTCGCCAGAAGGATCGAGTTCGCCGCCGTCCCCGTGGCGACCAGATAGACCGCCGCCTCGGGCGCCTCGAAGACCTCGCGGATGCGCTCTTGCACGCGCTCTGTCAGCGGGTCGGCACCATAGGGCAGGGCATAGCCTTCGTTGGCGCGGTGAAGCGCCTCGATGACCTTGGGGTGCGCGGGGCCGGTGTTGTCCGAGGCGAAATGCATCACGGTTCCTCGTCGATGATGTGGTCTTCCCAGTCGTCCTCGTCGACCTCGAATTCCGGCACGGTCCAGCCGCGCACTGACACGCCGGCCTCGTGCACGCTTTCCGCGGTGCCCGAGATCAGCGGATGCCAGTCGAAAAGAGGACGACCTTCATGCAGCAGCCTGTAGGCGCAGGTGCGGGGAAGCCAGTAGGCGACGTCGGGCAGCGCCTTTGGGGTAAGCACGACGCATTCCGGCACAAGCGTCTTGCGGATTGCGTAGTTACCGCAGCGGCAGGTCTCGCCGTCCAGAAGTCGGCACGCCACGCGGGTGAAGGCGACCTCGCCGGTGTCCTCGTCTTCCAGCTTGTTGAGGCAGCACTTGCCGCAACCGTCGCAAAGCGCCTCCCATTCGCGCGGGGTCAGGTTCTTCAGCGGCACCCGTTCCCAGAAGCGGTCGCGCAACCCGTCGCGGTCGATGGGGTCGGTCATGGCGCGGCAAGGATCTCGCGCGCCTGAAGGCTGTCGCGATCCATCTGTTCCACCAGCGCGTCGACGCTGTCGAACGTAAGCTCCGGGCGCAGGAATTCGACAAGCGCGACCGACAGGTGGGTGCCGTAAAGGTCGCCCGAGAAGTCGAAGAGGAAGGTTTCCAGGTTCGGGGCGTTTTCCCCGAACATCGGCCGGACGCCAAGGCTTGCCACGCCCGTATAGTCCCCGGCCAGCGGACCGTCCTGCACGCGCACCTCGACGGCATAGATGCCGTAGCGCGGAGGGTGCAGGCCAGCAATCGACATGTTGGCGGTGGGATAGCCCAGAAGACGCCCGCGCTGGTCGCCGCGGATCACGGCGCCTTCGATGCGGTGCAGGTGCCCCAGCATCGCCGCGGCATCGCGCGGGCGGCCTTCGCTCAGCGCCTCGCGGATGCGGGTCGACGAGACTTCGATCCCGCCGGTTTCGATCAGGTCGGCCACTGTCACGCCAAAGCCCATCTCGGCGCCGAAGACCTCGAGATCGGCGGCGGTTCCCGTGCGGCCCTTGCCGAAGCAGAAGTCGCGGCCGACGACCACATGCGCAAGACCCAGTCCGTCATGGATCACGTCGCGCGCGAAGGCTTCCGGCGACAGCGCCGACAGGGCCGCGTTGAAGCTGAGTTCGTAAAGGATGTCGACGCCAAGCCGTTCTAGGCGGTGGGTCTTGGCTTCCGAGTTCATCAGCCGGAAGGGCGGGGACTTCGGGGCGAAGTATTCGCGCGGATGCGGCTCGAAGGTCAGGATGCCCAGGGGCGCGCCCAGGCGCAGGGCTTCGGCGCGGGCGATGTCGATGACCGCCCGATGGCCAAGATGGACGCCGTCGAAATTGCCGATCGCGGCGCTCGCGCCCCGATCCCCGGCCTTGGCATACTGGTAGTCACGCAGAACCCGCATGGGCGCTGGCCTATCGCCGCGCGCGCCGGGGTGCAAGCGTCAGTCGAACTTGCCGGACGGCGCCAGCACGACGGCCTCGCCCTTGAGGACGGGCTTGCCGTTCACGAGGCAGCGTGTGTCAAGCGTGACGCGGCGCTTGGCATAGTCGATCGCCATGACCTCGACCTCGGCGCGGACATGATCGCCGGGACGCACGGGGGCAAGGAACCTGAGCGTCTGGCCCAGATAGACGGTGCCATGTCCGGGAAGCTGCTCGCCGATGACGGCCGAGATCAGGCCGGCGGTCAGCATTCCGTGGGCGATGCGGCCCTCGAAGATCGTGTCCATCGCATAGGCGTCGTCCAGATGCACCGGGTTCCGGTCGGTCGAGACCTGGGCGAAAAGCTCGATGTCGAGATCGGTGATCTCCTTCACGAGGTGGCGCGTCATGCCCACCTCGAGATCCTCGATGACGATGGTTCCACGCGGCATGTTGTCGAGCATCGCAAAATCCGTTCCGCAACATTCGGGCGCTTGTGGTCCGAACTTTGAAACTTAATTACTTTGCGGCCGCAGAAAAGCAAGCTCTATCGGGTCAGCGCAGCTTACCTATCGCGTAGGTCGAGGTGACCATCTCCTGCGCCAGGTAACGCTCGAGCGCGTCCGGGTCGGGGTCCGTCACCGTCCGCGTCTCGGTCGCCGCGATCCCGCCGGTGACGAAAAGCGAATCGATGTCCTCGCCCAGAGCGCCCTTGATGTCGGTCGCGATCCCATCGCCCACGGCAAGGATGCGCGAGTCCGGAACCGAATCGCCTAGATCGGCCAGCCGGCGCCGGGCAAGGTCGTAGACGGGCGGATGAGGCTTGCCGAAGTAAAGGCTTTCGCCGCCCATCTCTTCGTAAAGCGCGGCAAGGGCCCCGGCGCACCAGATGCGTTCGTGGCCCCGGTCGACCACGATGTCGGGATTTGCGCAAAGAAGCTTGAGCCCCTTGGTCTTGGCGTAAAGGAATTCGCCCCGATAGGCCGAGGGATCGGCGTGAGGGTCCTGTGGGCCGGTGCAGACGATGCCCGTCGCCTCGGTCAGGGGAACCCGGCGGACTTCCGGGCAGGGATCAAGCAGGTGGATCGGCTCGAAGAAGGTCAGGTCTCGCTCTTCTCCGATGAAATGGACGTCATGACCGACCGCGCCCTGGAACATGGCCAGCCGCGCGCTGTCGCCCGAGGTGGCGATCACGTCCCAGCAGTCGCGCGGAACGCCCATGCCATCCAGTTGCACCTCGACGTCGTGCCGGGGGCGCGGGGCGTTGGTCAGCAACACGACCTTGCCCCCGCCCGCGCGAAAGCCACGCAACGCCGCCACCGCTTCGGGGAAGGGGGCGATGCCGTTGTGAAGGCATCCCCAGAGGTCGCAGAAGAGGGCATCGTAGTTGGCCGCGATGTCGGCTAGGCTTTCGATGATGCGGGTCATAGGATCTCCGGAAGAAGGCGCGACAGGCTCATGACGTCCCCGTGTGAAGCCTGCACGACGGGAAGAAAAGGGGCCTGTCGCGTGATCGCCGACTTTTTCGGGATGTGCGAATGACCTTGCGCCGCGTTGTATTGGCCCTTCTCTACCTGGGCCTTCTTGCTGGCGGGCTTTGGCTGTCGACCCTGCTGCACGAGGTTGTGGCGGATGTCGAGGCGGGGCCGGTCGCGCGTGGCGCCATCGTTCTTGGGGTCTTTCTCTTCATCGCGTTCTCGGCCCTGCCCTTCGTGCCCGGCGCCGAGATCGGTCTGGGGCTTCTGATGGTGCTGGGGGCGCGGGGGGCGTTGCTGGTCTATCTGGCGATGGTGGCCGCGCTGGCGCTGTCCTTCGCCATGGGGCGTTTCGTGACGCCCGGCTGGATTGCCCGCGCCCTTGGCGCGCTGGGCCTCGAGCGGGCGCGCGATTTCGTCCTGAGAACCGCCGATCTGGCCGACGCCGACAGGGTGCGCTTCATCGAGAGTACCGCCCCAAGGCGCTGGGTCCCGTTTCTGCTTCGCAACCGCTATGTCGCCCTTGCGCTTTTGTTCAACATGCCGGGCAACGTCGTCCTGGGCGGCGGCGGAGGCATAGCCTTCGCTGCCGGCGCCAGCCGCCTGTTCGGGGCGGGACCCTACGTTCTGACCGTGCTGATCGCCGTCGCGCCGGTCCCGCTCATGTTCTGGCTGTTCGGGACCGGCGGGGTCTGGTTCACAGTGTAAGCGCCGGGATGATCTGCTTCTTGCGGCTCATTATGCCGGGCAGGACGACCGTGTCGCCGGTGACCGTGGCGCCGAAGCTTTTCTCGGCAAGGGTCTTCACCAGATCGTTCGGCACCAGAAGCGTCGCCTGCTCGTTGAGGATGTCGACCACGAAGAGAAGCACCTGGTCGGCGCCGTCTTCCTTCGCCACGTCCGTCATCGCCGCCATCAGGCTCTGCTTGCGCGACAGCACCGTCGCGGGCGAGGTGGTCTCCAGGACCGAGACGCGCAATTCCTTGCCGGCGACGGTGTATTCCTTGGAATCCATCCGCAGCAGTTCGGCATCCGAAAAGGCCGACACGTCGGACTTCGCCGCGAACAATTCGGCGGCGTAATCGGGGATCGAGATGCCAAGCTCGTGCGCAAGATCCTCGGCCACGGCGCGGTCATGCGCGGTCGTGGTGGGCGAGCGGAACTCAAGCGTGTCCGACAGGATGCACGACAGCATGACCGCGCGCACCCAGTCGGGCATCTTCGCGGTGTCGTCGCCCATCAGGTCGTAAAGGATCGTCGCCGTGCAGGCGAGCGGGCGGACGGTGATGTCGATCGGTCCCTTGGTCTCGAGTCCGCCCACCAACTTGTGGTGGTCGATGATCGCCCGGATGTCGGCGTCGTTGATGCCCGCCGGCAGTTCCGCCGGATTGTTCGTGTCGACGATGACAACCGGCTGACCGGCGGGAACGTCACCGATCATGCGGGGCTTCGGGATGTCCCAGCGCGTCAGCACGAAGGCGGCCTCGGTGTTGGGCTCTCCCAGCAGGACGGCCTCGGCGTCGCCGCCCTGCACCTCGTTCAGGTACCAGGCCCAAATGATCGGCGATCCGGTCGAATCGGTGTCGGGGGACTTGTGGCCGAAGACGAGAGTGGTCATGCGAATGTTCCTGAGGATCAGCTTTGAAGGGGGTGTGGTTCGCGCGCCTTATAGGTAGGGGCGCGGGCCTTGTCACGGGGAAGACGGGGCATGACCGGGTATGCCACCCGATGCGGTCCGGGAACCCGCGATTTTGCGGAATGATGCGTTGACACCCGCCCGCGCCTTGCCTATCTCCGCAGCGTTAGCACTCGACCAAGGTGAGTGCTAAGAAAAGAAACATGAGCCAAGGAGCGTTCTGAGATGGCTTTCAAACCTCTGCATGACCGTGTGCTGGTCCGTCGCGTCCAGAGCGACGAGAAGACCAAAGGGGGCCTGATCATCCCCGACAGCGCAAAAGAAAAGCCCGCCGAGGGCGAAGTTGTCGCTGTTGGCGCTGGCGCCAAGGACGAGGACGGCGATCGGATCAAGATGGACGTCAAGGCCGGCGACCGTATCCTGTTCGGCAAGTGGTCGGGCACCGAGATCACGCTGGACGGCGAAGAGCTGCTGATCATGAAGGAAAGCGACATCCTCGGCGTGATCGATTGATCGCCTGAACCTGTCGATCCACCAGAAATTCCAGACAACCAGGAGCAAGCAACATGGCTGCTAAGGACGTCAAATTCGACACCGATGCCCGCAACCGCATGCTGCGCGGCGTCAACATTCTTGCCGACGCGGTGAAGGTCACGCTGGGCCCCAAGGGCCGCAACGTCGTGATCGACAAATCCTTCGGCGCCCCGCGCATCACCAAGGACGGTGTGACGGTCGCCAAGGAAATCGAGCTTGAGGACAAGTTCGAGAACATGGGCGCCCAGATGGTGAAGGAAGTCGCTTCCCGCACCAACGACGAGGCCGGCGACGGCACGACGACCGCCACGGTTCTGGCCCAGGCGATCGTCCGCGAAGGCATGAAGTCGGTCGCGGCCGGCATGAACCCGATGGACCTCAAGCGCGGCATCGACATGGCCACCGCGAAAGTCGTCGAGCACATCAAGTCCGCCGCCCGCCCGGTGAACGACAGCGCGGAAGTCGCCCAGGTCGGCACCATCTCGGCCAACGGCGAAGCCGAAATCGGCCGCCAGATCGCCGACGCGATGCAGAAGGTCGGCAACGACGGCGTCATCACCGTGGAAGAGAACAAGGGCCTCGAGACCGAGACCGAGGTCGTCGAAGGCATGCAGTTCGACCGCGGCTACCTGTCGCCCTACTTCGTCACCAACGCCGACAAGATGTCGGCCGAGCTCGACGACGTGCTGATCCTGCTGCACGAGAAGAAGCTGTCGTCGCTTCAGCCGATGGTTCCGCTGCTCGAGGCCGTGATCCAGTCGCAGAAGCCGCTGCTGATCATCGCCGAGGACGTGGAAGGCGAAGCGCTGGCCACCCTCGTGGTCAACAAGCTGCGCGGTGGCCTGAAGATCGCCGCCGTGAAGGCCCCGGGCTTCGGCGACCGCCGCAAGGCCATGCTGCAGGACATCGCGATCCTGACCGGCGGCCAGGTGATCTCGGAAGATCTTGGCATGAAGCTGGAAAGCGTCACGCTTGACATGCTGGGCCGCGCCAAGAAGGTCCTGATCAAGAAGGACGACACCACGATCATCGACGGCAACGGCGAGAAGGCCGAGATCGAGGCGCGCGTCGCCCAGATCCGTGGCCAGATCGAAGAGACCACCTCGGACTACGACCGCGAAAAGCTTCAGGAACGTGTGGCCAAGCTGGCCGGCGGCGTTGCCGTCATCCGTGTCGGCGGCATGACCGAAGTCGAAGTGAAAGAGCGCAAGGACCGCGTGGACGATGCGCTGAACGCGACCCGCGCCGCGGTGCAGGAAGGCGTTGTCGTCGGTGGCGGCGTTGCCCTGATCCAGGGCGCCAAGTCGCTTGACGGCCTGAAGGGCGCCAACCCCGACCAGGACGCCGGCATCGCCATCGTCCGTCGTGCGCTGGAAGCTCCGCTGCGCCAGATCGCCGAAAACTCAGGCGTGGACGGTTCGGTCGTCGCGGGCAAGATCCGCGAATCCAGCGACCTGTCCTTCGGGTTCAACGCCCAGACCGAGGAATATGGCGACATGTTCAAGTTCGGCGTGATCGACCCGGCGAAAGTCGTGCGCACCGCGCTTGAGGATGCGGCCTCGGTTGCCGGCCTCCTCATCACCACCGAGGCGATGGTGGCCGACAAGCCGAAGAAGGACGAGCCCGCGATGCCCGCCGGTGGCGGCATGGGCGGAATGGACTTCTGATCCGGACCGACAGAACCGGAAAAGGGCGCCTTCGGGCGCCCTTTTTCTTTCGGCGCGCGGCCTTGCCCCCCTGCCATGCAGGGTGCAGGGTTCGCGCGATTGACGAACACCGGAGAGATCCATGGACGAACGGATCGGCGTGATCGGCCTTGGCCGGATGGGCCACGCCCTTGCGGCGCGGCTGGCGATGCAAGGGTATGCCGTGACCGGCTGGACGCGCAGCGGCATCGACCCGGCCGCCGCGCGCGCGGCCGGGTTCGCCTCGGTTTCCTCGCTTGCCGACGCCGTGTCGGCCGCGGACGTCCTTCTTCTGTCGCTCTTCGACGAGGCGGCGGTGACGGACGTTCTGTCCCGCCTGGCCGCCCTCGACCTGTCGGGCAGGCTTCTGGTCGAGACAAGCACGGTGTCGCCCGAGGTGGTGCGAAGTGCCGCCCCGGCGATCGAGGCCGCAGGCGGACGGATCATCGATGCGCCGATCTCGGGTGGGCCCGAGATGGTGGCCGCCGGAACGATCGGCCTCTTCGTCGGCGGCGCGGAAAGCGACGTCGCGCGCTTCGCGCCGATCGCCGTCCACCTGACGCCGCGGGCCGTGCCGGTCGGCGCCCTTGGCGCCGGGCACGCCGCGAAGATCGTCAACAACGTCGCCCTTGGCGGGGCCTGGCAGGCGATGATCGAATCGATGCGCCTGGGCGCGCGCCTTGGCCTTGACCTGCCCACGATGGTCGAGCTTCTGCGGGAAAGTCCCGCGTCGAACCCGTCGTTCCGGACCCGCGTGCCGAAGATCCTGGGCGAGGACGACGAGGTCGGCTTTCCCGTCGCCGGCGTGGTGAAGGACCAGACCCTGTTCCTGCGCATCGCCGAGGCGGCGGGCGAAAACCTGCCTGCCCTGACGGCCGCGCGCGGGAACTTCGCCGCGGCGGCCGAGGCGGGTCTGGCGGACGCGGATCTTGCGCGGGTCATCCCCTTCCGGGTCCGTCGCACGTGACCGCCGCGCTGCGCCTCGGGCTTCTGGTGGCGCTGGTCATGACGGCCTTCGCGGCAAATTCGGTCCTGAACCGTCTGGCCCTCGCGGGGGGCGGGGCCGGGCCGGCGGCCTTCGCCGCCGTCCGCCTTCTGACTGGCGCGGCGGCGCTGGCCGTCCTTCTTCGTCTGCGGGGCCGTGCCCTGCCGCTTGCCGCCAAGGGCCGCTGGAAGGGGGCCGGCGCGCTGGCGCTGTACGTTCTGGGGTTTTCCTTCGCCTATGTGACGCTCGATGCCGGCGTTGGCGCGCTGATCCTTTTCGGCGGGGTGCAGATCACCATGTTCGCGGGCGCGCTGATCGGGGGGGAACGCCCCTCACCCCTGCGCTGGGCCGGGGCCGGGGTGGCCGTCCTTGGCCTTGTCTGGCTGCTTTGGCCCGCCGGGGCGGCGGTGCCGAACGCGGGCGGGGCGGCCCTGATGGCGGCGGCCGCGCTTGGCTGGGGGGTCTATTCGCTGATCGGGCGCGGGGCGACCGACCCGCTGGCCGAGACGGCGGCGAACTTCGTCTGGGCTGCGCCCGTCGGGCTGCTGGCCTGGATCGTGGTCGCCGACGCGATGGCCCCTTCGGGCGTGCTGCTTGCGGCGCTGTCCGGCGTGGTGACCTCGGGCCTTGGCTACGCGCTGTGGTATGCCGTCCTGCCCCGGCTTGCGGCATCGACGGCCGCGCTTTCACAGCTTACCGTGCCGGTGATCGCGCTGGCAGGGGGGGCGGTGCTGCTGGGCGAGGCGGTGACATTGCGGGTGGTCCTTGCCTCGGCGCTGGTGATCGGCGGCGTGGCGCTGGGCGTCGCGGCGACCCGGCGCCGTTGATCTTTCTCAAGGCGCGGGCGAGCCGCGTTGCCTATCGTCGCCGCGAGTCATTTCAGGAGGCCAACATGCGCATTCATGCCATTGCATTCATCCTCGCGGTTCTTGCCGGCCCCGTCGCCGCCCAGGACGAAGCGCGGTTCTCGATCGGCGGCGACACCTTCCTTGCAGGCAGGACCGTCACCTTCGAAGCCGCCGGTGGAGACGATCTTTTCGCGGCGGGACAGCGGGTGCGGGCGACTGCCGACCTTGCGGGATCCGCGTATCTTGCCGGGCAGGACGTGACCCTTGACGGGGCCGCCGGCGGCGACGTCCACGCCCTTGGACAGTCGGTCACCGTCACCGGGGACGTGGCCGGCGATCTGTCCGCCTCGGGGCAGGACCTGCGCCTTTCAGGCGCGATCGGCGGCGACCTGCGCGCGGCGGGCTCGACGGTCGTGATCGCGGGCCTGGTCGGCGGCTACGCCCTTCTAGGCGGGGAAGAGGTTCGGATCGGGGCCGAGATCGCGGGGGACGTCGTCCTTGGCGCGGAAACGGTGCGCTTCGAGCCGGGCGCACGGATCGGCGGCGCGCTGACCATCTTCGAAGACGACATGGGTGACGTGGTCGTGCCCGAGTCCGTCATCCCGGCGGACCGCATCACGCGCCGCAAATTCGAAGAGTTCGAAAGCCAGGCGGTTCCGCGCGCCCTGCCAAGCGCGCGCGACCTGATCGGCCGGTTCCTGGGCGGCGTGATCATGGTGGCGCTTCTGGCGGCACTGATCGCCGCCCTGATCCCCGATCGCCTGGCCGACATGCGCCGCAGGGCGCTGGCCGCGCCGTTCCGGACCATGGGCGTGGGCTTCGTGGCGCAGTCGGCGATCATCGGTTCGGTCGTCGTCGTCGCGATGACCCTGATCGGCCTGCTTCTGGTGCCCGGCATAATGCTTCTGGCCGGGGCAAGCGCGCTTTCCGGCTATGTGGTCGGCGCCTATGCCTTTGGCGTGGGCCTACTTCTGCTGATCGGCCGGGACGAGCCTGACAGCCTGGCCGAACGCGCCATCGCGGCAGGCGCCGGCGCGCTTATCGCCGGTGTGCTGGCGCTGGTACCCTTCCTTGGCTGGCTTTTCGTCATCGCGCTGTCGCTGGTGGGCATCGGCGCGATCGTGGGCGAGATCACCGGCTGGCGCGGGGGCCGCGAAGACGGGCGCACGGCCTGAACGGCCCCTAACGCTTGCCGTAGTAGAGGCCGACGACGTGCTCGGCCTCGGCATAGAACAGCCAGCGCGCGCAGGCGGTCCCGGCCACGTGGCTTAGCACGGTGAGGGCCGCCAGAGCGTGCGAAAACGGCAGACCCAGGAGGATCGCCCAGGGCAGGGCGAAGGCCAGCACGAATGCGATGACGCGCAGCTTCGCCGCGTGCTTGCGCGCCACGACATGCACCATCTCGGTCAGCAGATAGTTCGTGCCGGTATGCGGGGGTTCGAAGGCCCGGACCGCCCCCCTGTCGCCAAGGCCGGTGGCGCTGCCGATGCTTGTCCCGGACCGCGCGAAGCGTTTGTCCCCGTCCTGCCAGACCCAAAGCTGGAACACGCCGGTCAGCAGGAAGAGGATCGAGGCAAGGCTTGTCTGGCCGGCCAGAAGCGCGCCACCGGTGACGGAATAGGCAAGAAAGAGTGCCGGCGTCGACCAGTGATGCCAGCGCGGCACGGTCCTGAGCTGGGTATAGATCATCGCCGTGGCAATGACCGTGGCCAGAGCGAGTGCTGCGCCCAGAACCCCCAGCGCACCGATCCGCGCGCCGAAGACCACAAGCGCCGCGCCGTGAAGCCCGTTGACGACCAGCGCCGCCACCGACAGCCAGGCTTCGCGCGACAGCCAGCTCGACCGCCACTGGCTGAAGGCCTTGAGCGCGCGTTCGGGGTGTCCAAGATGTAGGGTCGATGCCAACAGGCCACCACCGGCCAGCGCGAAGGCGAGGGCGTAGAAGGCGAAGGCGACCCAGCCCGCGACCGGCGGCATCCCGAGGCCAAGAAAGGCCATCAGGCCGAAGCCAAGCCCCGACAGCGTCGTGAAGACGATGAGCGACGGCGCGGGATGCATCAGCCCAGCCGGTCCAGCGTCCGGTCGAGCCAGCCCAGAAAGCCCTGCGGCGTCTCGGCCAGCGGGGCAAGGAACGGGGCCAGCACGTCAAGGTCGGCCGGCTGGTCCTTGGGGCGCGGGGGCAGGTACTTGTTGACCGGACGTGTGCCCTGTTCGGGCATGAGGTCCATGCCGCCACGTTCGGCCACAAGCCGCGACACGTCGCTGTCGGGGTCGGACAGGTCGCCGAAATGCCGCGCGCCCGCGGGACAGGTGCGGACGCAGGCGGGAAGGCGGTCTTCCTCGGGCAGGTTCGGGTTGTCGATGCGGTCGACGCAGAGCGTGCATTTCTTCATCACCTGCTCGGTCGGGTCCATCTCGCGCGCGCCGTAGGGGCAGGCCCAGGCGCACAGGCCGCAGCCGATGCAGTCGGCCTCGTTCACCAGCACGATCCCGTCGGCGGCGCGCTTGTAGCTTGCACCGGTGGGGCAGACCGTCACGCAGGGCGCGTCGTCGCAATGCAGGCACGACTTCGGGAAGTGCACGATCTGCGCTGGCCCGGCTTCGGGCTGAATCTCGAAGGAATGGACGCGGTTGAGGAAGGCCCCCGCCGGGTTCGCGCCAAAGGGGTCGGCGTCCGACAGGGGCGCCCCGTAGGCTTCGGTGTTCCAGCCCTTGCAGGCGGTGACGCAGGCGTGACAGCCGACACAGGTGTCGAGGTCGATCACAAGGCCAAGCGACCTTTCGGTGCGGGCGGGAAGCGACGTCATGCGCGCGCCGTCCGGGCCGGGGCGTGTGGCGCGGGCTGGACCGCGCTGCGCAGCGGCGGCAGGTCGGGATCGGCGTTGGCCGGCGCGGGAACGCGCTCGACCCGGACGCGCAGGTCGAACCAGGCGGCCTGGCCGGTCACCGGGTCCGCGTTCGCCCATCGGTGCCCATCGCCGCGCTCGGGCAGAAGCTCGTGGATCAGGTGGTTCAGAAGAAAGCCCTTCGTCGCCTCGGGCGCGTCGGGGCTGAGCGCCCAGGCGCCCCTGCGCTTGCCGATGGCGTTCCAGGTCCAGACGGTTTCGGGGTTCAGGGCGGCGTGGTGGGCGACCGGGACGGTGATCTCGCCATGGGGCGAGGTCACCCGCGCCCAGTCGCCGTCGCGGAAGCCCTGCGCCAGCCAGACGGCCGTGGGCAGGTACAACGGGTTCGATCCGTGGATCTGCCGCAGCCAGGCGTTCTGGCTGCCCCAGGAATGATACATCGCCATCGGGCGCTGGGTCAGGGCGTGAAGCGGGAAGGCCGTGTGGTCGGTCGCGGCATCCTCGAAGGCCGGATACCAGGTGGGCAGCGGGTCCATGGCAAGGCGGACGCGGTCGCGCATGTGATCGGGCGGCTGGCGCCGCCCCTTCCCTTCGGCCGCCATCTGGAAGCGGCGCATCGGTTCGGACAGGATCGAGAAGAGATAGGGCTGCGGCGCGTCGTAAAGTCCGATGCCCACGGCCCAGTCCTGATAGGCCTGGTTCCATGGCTTGTAGAACAGCGCCTCGTCCGGGATATGAGTGACGCAGAACCCCCCGTTGTCGATATAGCGCTGCAGCTGGTCCGGGTTCGGCGCGCCGCGCCCCGTCTTGGTGCCGTCGGCGCCGCGCCAGCCCATCAGGGGGCCGATGCCCGGCTTGCGTTCGTGGTTGACCATGTAGTCGGCGTAGTCGCGGTATTTCGGGCCTCCCTCCGCGGTCACGAAGCCCGGCAGGCCAAGCCGCGCGCCAAGATCGAGAAGCACCGACTGGAAACCGCGCACGCCGGCATGTCCGGGCCGCTCGGGTTCGACCACGGGCCAGCGGATCGCATCGGCGGCCGCGTCGGCCTCGCAGATCGGGCGGTCGAGAAGGCTGATGCAGTCGTGGCGTTCCAGATAGGTCGTGTCGGGTAGGATCAGGTCGGCATAGGCGACCATCTCGGACGAATAGGCGTCGGAATAGATGATGCGCGGGATGACGTAATCGCCGGCCGCGTCGGTGTCCGTCAGCATATCGATGACGCGGCGGGTGCCCATGGACGAGTTCCACGCCATGTTCGCCATGTAGAGAAAGAGCGTGTCGATCCGGTAAGGATCGCCCGCATGCGCGTTCGGGATCACCATATGCATGAGGCCATGCGCGCTCATCGGGTTGTCCCAGGTGAAGCCCTTGTCGATGCGCGCGGGCGTGCCGTCGTCTCGGTAAAGCAGGTCGTCCGGTCCCTGGACATAGCCCAGGTGCGGCCCGTCGAGCGGCTGGCCCGGCACCGCCTTGCCGTGCGGTCGAGGGTGGACCGATGCGGGCTTGGGGTAGGGCGGCTTCATGCGGAAGCCGCCGGGCGTTTCGATGGTGCCCAGAAGCATCTGCAGCAGGTGCAGCGCGCGGGCGGTCTGGAAGCCGTTCGAATGGGCCGAGATGCCACGCATGGCGTGCATGGCGACCGGGCGGCCGACCATGGTCTCGTGCCGCTCGCCGCGGAAGTCGGTCCAGGGACGGTCGATCGTGATCGCCTCGTCGAAGGCCGTGCGGGCCAGTTCCGCCGCCAGCGTCCGGATGCGTTCGGCGGGAAGACCGCAACGCTCGGCCACGGCCTCGGGCGCGTAGGCGTCGGACAGATAGCGCTCGGCCATGAGGTGCAGGACGGGGCGGTGCGTGACGCCCGCGCGCCGCCAGGTCGCCGACAGGTCGGGACGGACGCCCGGCGCGTCGAAGGCCACGGGCTTGCCGGTGCGGCGGTCGATCACAAGCTCCTTGCCGGCGGCGTCGCGCAGCAAAAGACCGTGGGTGTCCGAGGCGGGGTCTTCGTCCACAAGGCAGGGGGCGTTGGTCCAGCGCGCGAGATAGTCGAGGTCGATGCGCCCCGCCTTCATCAGGCAATGGACGAGCGACAGGATGAGCAGTCCGTCGGTGCCGGGCGTGATCCCGTACCAGTCGTCGGCCACGGCGTTGTAGCCGGTGCGGATCGGGTTGACCCCGATCACCTTCGCGCCGCGGGCCTTGAGCTTGCTGATGCCCATCTTGATCGGGTTCGAATCGTGATCCTCGGCCACGCCGAAAAGCACGAACATCTTGGTGCGCTCCCAGTCGGGCTGGCCGAATTCCCAGAACGCACCGCCGATGGTGTAGATCCCGGCCGCCGCCATGTTCACCGAGCAGAAGCCGCCGTGCGCCGCATAGTTGGGGGTGCCGAAGCTTTGCGCCCAGTAGCTTGTGAAGCTCTGGCTCTGGTCGCGGCCGGTGAAGAACGCAAGTTTCGACGGGTCGGTGTCGCGCAGGGGCTTCAGCCACGAGACGGCGAGGTCCAGCGCTTCGTCCCAGCCGATCTCCGCGAACTCGCCCGAGCCGCGCGGGCCGATCCGGCGCAGCGGCGCGCGCAGCCGGGCGGGTGAGGTGTGCTGGCGGATCCCCGAGCTGCCCTTCGCGCAAAGAACGCCGCGGTTGACCGGATGGTCCCGATTCCCGTCGATGTATCGGACCTGTCCATCCTTCATGTGCACGTCGATGCCGCAGCGGCAGGCGCACATGTAGCAGGTCGTCTTTCTGACCTCGTCCGATATTTTCGGCGAGGCGTCGAATTCAGGTTCGCGCGTCATCGGGACTGTGATCTCTCCCCAGTCGCGATAGTGACCGCGCCACCTGCCCCGCGCAAGTCTGGTCAGCGCCGTTCCGACGCGCTAGAGCAAGACAGGAGCGTTCAGGGAGGGGTCGATGACCTGCGTTTTCGTTCAGCTGCGCTGCCATCCGGGCAAGACCTACGATGTGGCGCGCGAGGTCTATCTGCGCGAAATCGTGTCCGAGCTCTATTCGACAAGCGGCGATTTCGATCTGCTCGCCAAGATCTACATCCCCGAGGGCGAGGATGTGGGTGTCTTCATCAACGACCGTCTTCTCGACATTCCGGGGATCGCCAGGTCGCTGACCACGATGACGTTCAAGGCGATGCACGTGGACGGGGGGCGCTGAACCGGCGCACGCCTGCGGGGGCTCTCCCCCCGCGCCCCCGGAGTATTTCCGACGAGAAGACACCGACTGCTGGCGATCAGATGGTCGGGTCGGCGAAGGTGACGCGGACTTCCGGGGCATCGCGGGCAAGCACCCGGGCGGCGAGGCGCGCGAGCTGCCGGAATTCCTCGGCGTGGGCGGTGCCCCGGCGCCAGGCCATCCCGACGGTGCGCGATGGCGGTGCGCCAGAGATCGGCCGCGCGGTCACAAGCGTCTCGCGCGCCACCTCCGAGCGGACGTAGAGCGCGGGCAAAAGCGACAAGCCCATGCCCATCGCCACCATCTGGCGCAGGGTATCAAGGCTTGTACCTTCGTAGTCGTGGCTGAGTTCGGCCTCGAATTCCTCGGCCAGCGCCCGCATCTGTTCGTAAAGCCGGTGCCCCGGCTCGAGCGTCAGCAGGGTTTCGCCCTTCAATCGGCGGCGATCGACCGTCGCCCCGGCGGCAAGCGGATGATCGCGCGGCATCACCACCATCAGCGGCTCGTCGAAGATCGCCACGGTTTCGATGTCGCGTCGCTCGATGGGCAGGGGGTGGAACAGGAAATCGAGCGTGCCGGCCTCGAGCTGGCGCAGCAGGGTCTCGGGCAGGCCTTCGCGGATGTAGAGCCGAAGCGCTGGGTAGGTGTCGTGCAGGTCGGGTGCGATCAGTGGAAAGAGGTAGGAGCCCAGCGACTGGACGACGCCGGCGCGCAGGGTGCCCGACAGGGGGCGCTGGCCGCGTTGGGCCGTCTGGCGGATTTCGTCGACCTCGCGCAGGACGCGGCGGGCCCGGTCGACGACCTCGGTACCGACCGGCGTCAGCAGCACGCGCGAGCGGTTGCGTTCGACAAGGGTCACGCCGAGCCGCAGTTCGAGTTCCTTCAACTGGGCCGACAATGTGGGCTGGGTGACATGGCTGAGTTCGGCGGCGCGCCGAAAATGGAGCGTGTCGGCGACCGCGACGAGGTAGCGAAGTTGCTGGAGCGAGGGCATGGGAGCTTTCGATAGATTTCCTCTATCAATAGCGCCGGCTTTTTCGATTTCAACTTCGGAGCCAATGCCCCATATATCCGCGGGTCCGGAAAGCCGTACGGGGTTTCCGGGTGCAGAAGAAACGCGCGCCGCGATGGCGCGGGCGTCCCGCGTCGGGCGCAGGGACAGACGAGCGGTTCGGCATGGCCAAGAGCGAGGGCGTTCATACGCCCAGTATGACAGTGGCGGGATGGATCCCCGTGGCACTTGCCGCGGCGATCTTTGTCGTGCTGGTCCAGGCGATGCCGTCGGTTGCGGCAGGTCAGACGCTGCGCGTCGTCTGGCCCTGGGTTCCGAGCCTTGGCGTCAGCCTGAGTTTCTGGGTCGACGGGCTGAGCCTTACGTTCGGGCTGCTGATTTCCGGGATCGGCGCGCTGGTGTTCCTTTATTCCGGGACCTACCTGCGCGGGCATCCCCAATTCGTCCGTTTCATGCTGTTCCTGACGCTCTTCATGTTGTCGATGCTCGGGCTGGTGCTGGCCGACAACCTTCTGACCCTGTTCGTCTTCTGGGAACTGACCAGCGTCACGTCCTACCTGCTGATCGGCTTCAACCATGCCGAGGGCCAGTCGCGCCGGAATGCGCTGCAGGCGCTTCTGGTGACGGGAACCGGCGGGCTTGCGCTGCTGGCGGGGATCGTGCTGATCGGCGCCGTCGCCGGCACCTTCGAGCTGTCCGAGATCCGGGCGCAGGGCGATGCGGTTCTGACCAACGCACTTTACCTTCCGATCCTGCTGCTGTTCCTGGCCGGCGCCTTCACCAAGTCCGCGCAGGTGCCGTTCCACTTCTGGCTGCCCAACGCCATGGCGGCGCCAACGCCGGTATCGGCCTATCTGCATTCGGCGACGATGGTGAAGGCGGGGGTCTATCTGCTGGCGCGGATGCATCCGACCCTGTCGGGCAGCGACGTCTGGTTCTGGACGCTGACGATCTTCGGCGCGGTCACGGCGGTCTTCGCCAGCTTCATGGCGATCCGCCAGACCGACATGAAGCAGACGCTGGCCTATACCACGCTGATGGCGCTGGGAACGCTGACGCTCTACCTCGGGCAGGATTCAGGCTATGCGATCACCGCGGCGATGACCTTTCTTGTGGTGCATTCGCTGTACAAGGCGGCGCTGTTCCTGATGGCCGGGAACGTCGATCACGGCACCGGCACACGCGACGTCAACCTGCTGGGGGGGCTGGCGCGGGCCATGCCGGTCACGGCCATCGCCGGCGGGATCGCGGCGCTGTCGATGGCGGGCTTTCCACCCTTCATCGGCTTCATCGGCAAGGAGCTGAAATACGCCGGCGCCATCGCCGTGCAGGAAGCGCCCTACCTTGTCTCGGCCGCGGTGCTGACCGCGAACGCGCTGATGTTCGCGGCCGCCGGCATCGTGGCCTTCCGGCCCTTCTGGCGGCCGGCCGGTGGCCCTCTGCCCCAGACGCCGCACGAGGCGCCCTGGCAGATGTTGACGGGCCCCGTGATCCTGGCCGCGGCCGGGGTCGCCTTCGGGCTTGCGCCGGCGCTGATCGCCGTGACGCTGATCGAGCCCGGCGTGGGCGCGATCCTGGGATCGCCCGAAGAGGCGAAGGCGTTGAAGCTTTGGGCCGGGGTGAACATCCCGCTGATGCTGTCGATCGCAACCTTCGTTCTGGGCTTCGCGCTTTATGCCGGGCATCGCCGCCTGCGGGGACTTGTCGCCGCGGTCGAGGCCCGGGGTCCCAGCCTTGACGGCAGCTGGGATGGCTGGATCGACGCCCTGAAGGCCGTGGCGGGCTGGCAGACCCGGGTGCTGCAATCGGGCGTGATGCGGCGTTATCTCTACATCGTTTTTGCGACGATCCTTGTGGGGGTTGGAGGCGCGCTGCTGCTGCGCGGCGGCTTCTCGCATGCGCTTGCCATGCCGAACCTGCAGATCAAGCACTGGGCGGTGGTCGCGCTGATCGTGGCCGGGGCGGGCCTGACCACAATGACGGACTCGCGCATCGCGGCGATCGGCGGGCTTGGCGCCGTGGGGATCGGGGTCGCGCTGATCTTCATCATCTTCGGCGCGCCGGACGTGGCGATCACCCAACTGCTGGTCGAGACCCTGGTGGTGGTGCTGTTCGCCGTCGCTGCGCTGCGTCTGCCGCGCCTGTCCGAGACGGCGGGCGCGGGCCGGTTCAGGCCCTTCGACGCGATCCTGGCCAGCGCGATCGGCACGGTCATCATGCTGGTGATGCTGATGTCCACCGCCGGGCCCATCGATCGCAAGATCACCGACTATTTCGAGGATGCAAGCTGGCCCGAGGCCTATGGCCGCAACATCGTCAACGTCATCCTTGTCGACTTCCGCGCGCTTGACACCTTTGGCGAGATCGCGGTGGTCGTGATCGCCGCGCTGGGCGCCTTTGCGCTGCTCAAGGGCGGACGGAAGGGGAGCGCGCGATGAACTCGATCATCCTGATGGCGGGCACGCGGCTTCTGGTGGCGCTGCTTCTGGTCTTTTCGGTCTTCATGCTTCTGCGTGGCCACAACGAACCGGGCGGCGGCTTCATCGGCGGGCTGATCGGGGCCACGGGGTTCGTCGTCTATGCCATCGCCTGCGGCACCGACAGCGCCCGCCGCGCGTTGCGTGTCCGGCCGGAAAACCTTGCCATGGCGGGTCTTGGGATCGCGCTTCTGGCCGGGGTGATGGCCATCGCCTTCGGCGACGGGTTCTTCACCGGCCAATGGCTGTTTCTCGGCGCGACCGAGACCGACAAGGGGCTACCGATCTCGTCGGTCCTGGTCTTCGACATCGGCGTCTACCTTGTCGTGATGGGGTCGATCCTGACGCTTGTCTTCGCGCTGGAAGAGGCGATCTGAGATGGAAATCGTCCTTTCGGTCCTTGTCGGCGTCCTCTTCGCGACCGCGATCTACCTGATGCTCGCGCGGAACCTTCTGCGGTTTCTCTTCGGGCTGATCCTCATGTCGAACGGGGCGAACCTGGCGATCTTCGCCTCGGGCCGGCTGACGCCGGGGGCGCCGCCCCTGGTGCCCGAGGGCGCCGACGAGCCGCTGTCGTTGGTGGCCAACGCCTTGCCGCAAGCGCTGGTGCTGACCGCGATCGTGATCGGGTTCGGGCTGTTCGCCTTCGCGCTGGTTCTGACCCTGCGCGCCTACTGGACGCTTGGCACGCTTGACACCGACGCCATGCGGGTGGCCGAGCCCAAGGAGGAGGCGAAGTGAGCTGGCTCCTCTCGCTTCCGCTCATCATCCCCTTCGCCACCGCCGTCGTGGCCTATCTGCTGCGCGACCGTGCGTCGGGGCGGTGGATTTCGGTGCTGGGGTCGCTCTTGTCGCTGCTGGCGTCGGGCGTGCTGATGGCCACGGTCCTGCGCGAGGGCGTGATCTCTGCGCAGATGGGCCAGTGGGCGGCGCCCTTCGGGATCACGCTGGTCGCCGACCTGCTGAGCGCGGTCATGGTCGTGATCACCGCGATCACCGGGCTTGCCGTCGCGGTCTACGCCCTGTCCGACATCACCGAGGAACAGGAACGGCTTGGCTATCACGCGCTGTTCCAGGTGCTGATCGCGGGCGTGACCGGGGCCTTCCTGACCGGCGATCTCTTCAATCTCTACGTCTGGTTCGAGGTCATGCTGATCTCGTCCTTCGGGCTTCTCGTTCTGGGCAACAGCCGCGAGCAGATCGACGGCGGGGTCAAGTACGTCGCGCTGAACCTTGTCTCGACCGTTCTGTTCCTGACCGGGACGGGGATCCTTTACGGCCTGACCGGCACGCTGAACCTGGCCGACCTTGCCCTGGTCGTCCCGCGGGTCGAGAATCAGGGCCTGATCACCGTCGTCTCGGTTCTCTTCATGATCGCCTTCGGCATGAAGGCCGCGGTCTTCCCGCTTTTCTTCTGGCTGCCGGCCAGCTACCACACGCCGGCGTTCTCGGTCTCGGCGGTCTTCGCGGGGCTTCTGACCAAGGTGGGCGTCTACGCTCTGATCCGGATGTTCACGCTGGTCTTCACCGGCGACATCGGCTTCACGCATGAAATCCTGCTGTGGGTCGCCTGCCTGACGATGATCACGGGCGTGCTTGGCGCGGCGGCGCAGAACGACTTCCGCAAGATCCTCTCGTTCCATATCGTCAGCCAGATCGGCTATATGGTGCTTGGCCTTGCGCTGTTCACGCCGCTTGCGATCGTGGGCGCGGTCTTCTACCTCGTCCACCACATCATCGTGAAGGCCAACCTCTTTCTTGTCGCGGGCGTGGCGCAGCGCCTGACGGGGTCGACGGATCTGTCGAAGATCGGCGGGCTCTACAAGTCGGCGCCGCTTCTGGCCGTCCTCTTCCTTGTGCCCGCCTTCTCGCTGGCCGGCTTTCCGCCGCTGTCGGGGTTCTGGGCGAAGTACATCCTCGTGAAGGCCTCTCTCGACGTCGAGGCCTGGGTCGTGGCCTTCATCGCGCTTGCGGTCGGGCTTCTGACGATCTTCTCGATGACGAAGATCTGGGGCGAGGTCTTCTGGAAGCCGCACCCAAAGGGGGTCGACCCGGCGATGTCGCGCATCGATCGGTCGGCGGCGCTGCCGCTGATGCTGCCGATCGCCGCTATGGCGGCGCTGACGGTGGTGATCGGCCTCTTCCCCGAACCCTTCGTCGCCTTCGCCGAACGGTCTGCGGCGCAGCTTCTAGACCCCTCGGATTACATCTCGACGGTGCTGGGGGGCGGGCGATGAACCTCTTTGCGCTCAACATCGTGCTTGCGGTGGTCTGGGCCGCGCTGACCGCGTCCTTCACGCTGCCGTCGCTTCTGGTGGGCTTCGCGCTTGGGTTCGCCGGCCTGTGGATGGCGCAGCCCCTGTTCGAGGAACCGCAAGGGTATTTCCGGCGCGTCTGGCGCATCCTGAGGCTTGCGGCCTTCTTCCTTTACGAGCTTCTGGTGTCCAGCCTGCGCGTCGCCTGGGACGTGGTCACGCCCCGCCACCAGTCGAATCCCGCGATCATCGAGATGCCCCTCGACGTCGAAAGCGACTTCGAGATCCTTCTGGTGACGAACCTGATCTCGCTCACGCCTGGCACGCTCAGCCTGGACGTGACGCCTGACCGCAAGACATTGATCGTGCACGCGATGTTCGCCGATGATCCCGACGCGCTGGTCCGCGAGCTCAAGGACGGGATGGAGCGCATGGTGCGGGAGGTCTTCGAATGAACCCTGCTGACTTCCTGTCCTGGGCGATCGACATCTCCTTCGGGATCGTCATGATCGCCATCGCGCTTGGCTTCTATCGCATCGCCAAGGGGCCAAGCCTTGCCGACCGCGTCGTGTCTCTGGACATGATGACGATTTCGATCATGGCGTTCTGCGGGCTTTACGCGATCTTCGCGCAAAGCACCGCCTTTCTCGACGTGGCGATCGTTGTCGCCCTGATCGGGTTCCTCGCGACCGTCGCGCTGGCCCGTTATGCCGAGCGCGAAGAGGCGCAGCGGCGGGACAAGGACCAAGCAAGGGAGACGGACCAATGACCGAGATCGTGGCGGGCATCCTGATCCTGGGCGGGGCCATCTTCACGCTGATCGCCGCCATCGGCGTCATCCGGCTGCCCGACGTGCTGACGCGGATGCATGCGTCGACCAAGGCGGGCACGCTGGGCGCGTCGCTGATCCTTGCGGCTGCGGCGATGGTCTTCGCCGAAACCTCGACCACGGCGAAATGCGTGGTCGCCGTCCTTTTCCTTCTGCTGACCGCCCCCCTTGCCGCGCACATGATCGGCCGGGCCAGCCTTGACCGCGACCGCCATCCCCGGCTCTAGGCCACGCGCCCCGTCGCGACTTCAGGACTTGGTCGGGGGTTCGTCGTAGGCGGCCCATCCGTGGTCGCGCCCGGTGTCGGGAAGTTCCCGCGGCGGGACGTTGCGGACCATATAGGTCTTGGCGATGAAGTTGGCGGTCACGGGGGCCGTCAGGAACAGGAACAGCGTGATCAGAAGTTCGTGGAACGACAGGTGCCCTTCGATCAGCCCGAAGTAGAGCATCGAGGCGATCAGCACGCCGCCCACGCCCAGGGTCGTGGCCTTGGTCGGCGCGTGCAGCCGCTGCATGGTGGTCTTCAGCTTGATCAGCCCGAACGAGCCCACGAACCCGAAGATGCCGCTTACCACCAGAGACAGGGCAATCAGGGCTTCGACAAAGACGTCCATCTCGGCCTCCTACTCGATGATGTCGCCGCGCAGGACGAAGCGGCAATAGGCCACCGTCGACACGAAGCCGACCATGGCGACCAGCATCGCCGTCTCGAAGTAGACGGCCGTACCGCGCCAGACCCCGTAAAGCACGAACAGCGCGATCACGTTGATCACCATCGTGTCCAGCGCAAGGATGCGGTCGGCGCTGTCGGGGCCGCGCACGATGCGCCAGAGGTCAAGCAGCAGGGCGACCGCATAGCAGGCGAAGGCGAAGGTAAGCGCGGCTGCGATCATGGGAAAATCTCCTTCAGTCGCCGTTCGTAACGGGCCTTGATGGCGTCCCGGACGCCGTCGGGATCATCTGTGTGCAGGGTATGAACCAGAATGGCGCCGCCATCGGCGCCAAGCATGGCCGACACGGTGCCCGGCGTCATGGTGATAGTCCCGGCCAGCACTGTGATCGCCTCGGGCGACGTGATCTCGAGAGGCACGACGATCCAAGCCGAGCGGATGTCCTTTTCGCGCTTGAACAGGATGATCGCCGCGACCTGGACGTTCGCCACCACGATGTCCCACAGGACGATCAGGATGTATTCGACAATACGCAGGGGGCGGGCGACCCGGGGTCGATCGGGCCAGTAGGCGGCGGTCAGAAGCGGGATCACGATGCCAAGCGCGCCGCCAAGCAGCAGATTGCCCAGCGTGATCTTGTTGACAAGCGCCAGCCAGACGACCGTCAGCGAAAGGCTCAGGTAGGGATGGGGGACAAGACGTGCGAGCATGGGTCAGCCCTCGTCGCCGGGGGCCAGCACGGCCGCGACATAGCCGGTGCGGTCGAACAGCTGCGCGGATGTCGCCTCGAGAAACGCGGCGACCGGCCCGGCGAATGCGGCAAGCGCGGCCAGAAGCGCAAGTGTCGCCATCGCCGGCGCGATCTCGGCCGGTCGCGCGGCGGCGATCTGCGGTTTGGTCGGCTCGCCCGATGGGGCGACGGGCACCGTGGCGGTCGACTTCCAGAAGATCGTGCTTCCCGCGCGGGCGAAGCCCACGATGGTCAGAAGTGACCCGATCAGGATCGCGCTCCACGTCCAGCCGATCTGGCCCGGGGTGCGCAGCGCGTCGAGCACCAGAAGCTTGCCCAGAAACCCGCTGAGCGGCGGCATCCCCGCCATGGCGATCGCCGCCCCGAAGTACAGCGCGGCATAAAGGCCGTTCTGCACCGTCGCCGGGAGGGCTGACAAGCTGTCGCTTTGGCGGCGCGACACGACAAGGTCGGCCACGAGGAAAAGCGCGGCGGCCGCGAAAGTCGAATGCACCATGTAGTAAAGTGCCGCCGTCGTCGCCTGTGGCGAGAACGCCGCCACGGCGACCATGAAGGTGCCCATGGATCCGATCACCGAAAACGCGATCAGCGGCATCAGCCGCCGCGCGCCGATCACCCCGAAGGCGCCCAGCGCGATGGTGGCAAGCGCGGCCGGGAACAGCCATGTCGGCGCCATGTCGGACGTGGCCTCGATCCCCGGACCAAAGGCAATCGTATGGACGCGCAGGATCGCGTAGGCGCCCACTTTCGTCATGATCGCGAAGAGTGCCGCGACAGGGGCGGGCGCGTTCGCATAGGTCGCCGGCAGCCAGAACTGAACCGGGAACAGCGCCGCCTTCACCGTGAAGACGATCATCAGAAGCATCGCCGCCACGCGGATCAGGGCGGCGTCCTCGGGCGGGACAAGCGCCACCTTCACCGCAAGATCGGCGATGTTGAGCGTGCCCGTGCTGGCGTAAAGCGTGCCGAGCGCGAACAGGAACAGGGTCGATCCGGCGAGGTTCATCACCACGTATTGCAGGCCCGCCCGCATCCTGTCGCGCCCGCCCGAATGGATCATGAGCCCGTAGGACGCGATCAGCAGCACCTCGAAGAACACGAACAGGTTGAAGACGTCGCCGGTCAGGAAGGCCCCGCAGATCCCCATGAGCTGGAACTGGAACAGCGAATGGAAATGCCGCCCGCGCGCGTCCCATCCGGTGGCGATGGCGTGCAGCAGGACGATCAGCGCCAGAACCGAAGTCAGCAGCACCATCAGCGCCGACAGCCGGTCAAGGACAAGCACGATACCGAAGGGCGCCGGCCAGTCGCCAAGACGATAGACATGCGTGGTGCCGTCGGCGGCCATGGCGGTCAACCCGATGGCGATGGCGACAAGGGCGATGGTGCCCGCCATCGAGGCAGAGCGCGCCAGCGTGATGTCATGGCGCATGACGAAGGCGATCAGCGGCGCGAGAAGCGCCGGAAGGACGACGGGCGCGATGATCCAGTCGCTCATTTCGCGGCCTCGTCAGGGGTCGGCTCGTCCTCGGACCGGTCAAGGTTGATGCGGTCCGAGCCGGCTTCGAAAAAGGCGCCAAGCCCGACCATCACCAGAAGCGCCGTCATCCCGAACGAGATCACGATCGCCGTCAGAACCAGAGCCTGCGGCAGCGGGTCGGTATAGGTCGCCTCGTCGTATTTCGACAGGATCGGCGACATGTCGACGGCAAGCCGCCCGCTGGCGAAGATGAAGACGTTGACCGCATAGGACAGAAGGGCAAGGCCAAGGATCACCGGAAAGGTCCGCAGACGCAGGATCAGATAGACGCCGCCGGCGGTCAGGATCCCCACGGAACTGGCGATGAGGACCTCCATGTCAGCCCTCCCGCCCGACTTCGTCGGTGCGCTCCGACGGGTCATAGTCCATGGGTCCGACGTTCACGGATTCGCCGGCATAGCGCGCGATCCGCGACAGGCTGTAGAGCATCAGCATCACCGCCCCCAGCACGGTCAGAAAAACGCCAAGGTCGAACAGGGCGGCGGTCGCAAGCTCGAACTCCTCGATCGGGGGCAGGTGGACATAGGTATAGGCGCTGGTGAGGAAGGGCTTTCCGGCAAGCCACGCGCCCGCGCCCGTAAGGCCCGCGATCACCACGCCCCAGCCGATCATCGTGTGGTATTCGATCCGCTTGCGCGCCTGCGTCCAGGCAAAGCCCGATGCCATATACTGCATCAGAAGCGCGATCGAGATGACAAGCCCCGCGACGAAACCGCCGCCCGGCTGGTTGTGTCCGCGCAGGAAGATGTAGACGCCCACCATCACCGCGATGGGCATCAGCACGCGCGTCGCAACGACCATCATCAGCGGATGCCGGTCGCGCGAGCGGTCCTGCGAATAGTCGGCCGTGCGCAGGCGGCGCGCGGCGGGGCCGCTCAGCAACGCCTCCATCATGGCAAAGATCGTCAGCCCGGCGATGCCTAGCACGATGATCTCGCCGTAGGTGTCATAGCCGCGGAAGTCCACGAGGATCACGTTCACCACGTTGGTGCCGCCCCCGCCCGAGTAGGAATTCGCCAGGTGGAAGTCGGAAATCGTGCTGACGTCGCGCAGAAGGAACGCATAGGCAAGCGCGGCGACGCCAAGCCCCGCGACGACGGCGATGCCCGCATCGCGCAGGCGCAGGGCGGCCGGGCTTTCCACCGGGGTCTCCTTCGGCAGGAAATGCAGCGCAAGGAGCAGCAGCATGATCGTCACCGTCTCGACCGAGATCTGCGTCAGGGCAAGGTCGGGGGCCGACAGGTAGACGAACCCGGACGAGACCATCAGTCCGATGATCCCGATCAGCACAAGCGCCTGGAAGCGCTGCCGGTGCATGGTGACGACCGCGATCGTGGCGACGACGAGAAGCGTCCAGCCCGCTGCGATCTCAAGCGGGATCGGAAGCAGCGTCCGCGTCGGGGGCGGCAGGCCGCCGCCGCTCCACGCGATGAACCCAAGCCCCACCGACGTCACGACGAAGATGGCAAGATAGCGACTGATGGCGCCGGTATGCAGGCCCTCGGTTATGCCGCGCGACAGGCCCGCGACCCCGGACACAAGGCGGTCGAAGATCGCCTTGGCCTCGGGGCGGGGCAGGGCGGCCCAGATCCGGTTAAGCCGCGGGTGCAGGGCCAGCAGCGCGAAGCCGCCGGCGAAGGCGATGATCGACATGTAAAGGGCCGGGGTGACCCCGTGCCAGATCTTCAGCGAATAGTAGGGAAGCTTCTGGTCCCCGATCACGGCGCCGCCGGCCACTGCCACGAGGGGGCCCACGATCAGCGCCGAGAAGAGGCCGATTGCGATCACCATCACGACCAGCAGTGCCGGCGCGGCCCACATGCCGAACGACGGATCGTGGGGCTTCGACGGATAGTCGTCGCGGACCGGGCCAAGGAAGACATGGGCGATGAAGCGCAGCGAATAGGCCACCGACAGGATCGCGCCGAGGGTCGCGGCCACTGGCACGGCAAGATGGCTGCCGCCCCAGACCGTGTGGGCGGCCTCTTCAAGCATCATCTCCTTCGACAGGAACCCGTTGAGGGGGATCATGCCGGCCATCGACAGCGCGGCGACCGTGCCGATCGCGAAGGTGATCGGCATCACGTGACGCAATCCGCCCAGACGCTTGATGTCGCGGGTGTGCGTCTCGTGGTCGATGATGCCCGCGGTCATGAAGAGCGCGGCCTTGAACGTCAGGTGGTTGATGATGTGGAAGACGGCGACGATGGCCGCAAGCGGCGTGCCGAAGCCCAGAAGCATGGTCAGAAGGCCAAGATGACTGACGGTCGAGAAGGCAAGAAGCGCCTTCAGGTCGTCCTTGAACAGCGCGATCAGCGCGCCAAGCACCATGGTGATCAGGCCGGTGGTCGAGACGATGTAGAACCAGGCCTCGGTCCCCGACAGGACCGGCCACATCCGCGCCATCAGGAACACGCCCGCCTTCACCATCGTGGCCGAGTGCAGGTAGGCCGACACCGGCGTCGGCGCGGCCATCGCGTGCGGCAGCCAGAAATGGAACGGGAACTGCGCGGATTTCGTGAAGGCGCCGATCAGGATCAGGATCAGCGCGGGCAGGTACCATTCGGACGCGCGGATCGCGTCGCCCGCCTGCAGGATGTCGGTCAGGTTGTAGCTGCCCGCGATATTGCCGAGGATCAGCATGCCGCCGATCATCGCAAGCCCGCCCGCGCCGGTCACCGCGAGCGCCATGCGCGCGCCCTGACGGCCTTCGGGCAGATGCTTCCAATAGCCGATCAGAAGGAAGGACGACAGGCTGGTCAGTTCCCAGAACACCAGCAGAAGCAGGATGTTGTCTGAAAGGACGATCCCCAGCATCGCACCCTGGAAGAGCAGCAGATAAGTATAGAACTGGCCCATCGGGTCGTCGCCCGACAGATAGAAGCGGGCGTAAAGCGTGATCAGCAGACCCATGCCAAGGATCATGCCGGCGAACAGAAGCCCGAGCCCGTCAAGGAAGAACGACGCCGACAGGCCCAACTGCGGCAGCCAGGCGAACTCGGCCTGAATCACCTCGCCCCGCATGACGGAAGGAACAAGAACCAGCAGCATCACCAGCGCCAGCGCCGTCGGGGCCGCCGTGAAGCTGGCACAGGCCGTGCGCCCGGCCCGGATCATCAGGCCGGGCACTAGCGCGCCGAGAAACGGTAGAAGCGCGATCGCGATGAGAAGGGTGCCCCCGTCGGCCATCTGTCGGTCCCAAGCCTCTTGCCCAAGCCTCGTGTCGTCAGGTGCATTCGATAACGAGGCGAAAGAGGAATGTAAAATGGCGCGTTGCCTCGGGCCGAACGCCCGGACCGCGCCGCAACAGGGCCTGGCAGCGCGCCCGCGGCGCGCCCGCCGCGCGCGTGCGCCATGGCCGGGTCGGCCGCGGCCGACACCAGTGGCTCGCCCCGCAAAGTCGTTCAACATTTACCACAATTTTGCCCCTCTGTTGCGCAACGAAGGATAAAGAAAGGGAGGCAGGGACACTGTGCTTCGCACCAGAAGAACTGACATTTGCGACGCCCGTGGGCTTGCCGCGGCGCTGCTGATCGCCGTCGGCGGGCAGGCTGCGGTCGCGCAGGATGTCCTTTACACCGATACACCGCCCGACGACGCGATCTTCGTGCGATCGTTCATCGACACAGACAAGCCGCGCGAGACCACCGGTCTTCCGGCCTTTGCCGTCGATGCGATTGCGGGAAATGGGGCGGCGTTTTCCTCGCTCAGTGCTGCCGAGTTCGGATTCTCTCAGGCGGGCGGGTTCTATGCCCTGCTGGCCGACGCCGCCGGCGCGGTGCATCTTGTTCCCGAGCCTGCCCGCGCGGATCGCGCGAAGGTTTATCTGACGGTGCTGAACGCATCGGACGCCGACGTCCGGCTTGTGGAGCCGACGCAGGGACTCGAAGTCGTCGCGCCGACTCCGCCGCTGTCGGCGGCCGCCCGGGCAGTCAATCCGGTCGACGTCCGGCTTGCCGTCGAGAGCGCCGCGACCGGTGAGGCGCTGGCAAGTTTCGACCTTCGGCTTCGGCGCGGTCAGAACGTGACCTTTCTGGTGCGCGGGGGACAGGTCGAACTGATCGAGGATGCCTACGGCCCCGTGGTCAGCGGCAACTGAGGCGCCGCGGTGATCTTCTCGACGCCGATATTCATCTTCGGGTTCCTGCCCGCGTTCCTCGCGATCTACTATGTCGTTCCCCGAAGCTGGCGGACCTTCGTGATCGTCGCCGCAAGCTGCGTCTTCTACGGCTGGTGGAAGGCCGGGTATCTTGCCCTTGTCCTTGCCATCGCGGCGGTCAGCTATGCCACGGGCGGGCTTGCCGTCCGCGCGGGCGGCCCGGCGCGAAAGCGTCGTTGGGTGCGTCTGGGGGTGTCTGCGAACCTGGTGGCCCTGGGCTGGTTCAAGTACAGCTATTTCCTGACCGGCGCCTACGACGACGTCGCGGCGAAGTTTGGCATCGAGTCGAACGCCGCCCTGACCCTGCCCGAGATCGTCCTGCCGATCGGCCTGTCGTTCCTGGTGTTCCAGTCGATCAGCTACATCATCGACGTCGCGCGCGGCGACGCTCCGCCGGCACGCCGACTGATCGACTTCCTCGCCTTCTCGACCCTGTTTCCACAGCTCATCGCCGGGCCGATTCTTCGCTACAAGGACCTTGCCGCACAGATCGTCGAACGCGAACACAGCCTCGCGCTTTTCACGCAGGGCGCGAAGCGCTTTGTCACCGGGCTTGCGATGAAGCTGCTTGTCGCCGACAGCGTGGCGCCGCTGGCCGACCGTATCTTCGCGCTTGATGCCCCGACGATGGCCGAGGCCTGGCTGGGCGCGCTGGCCTATTCGATCCAGCTTTTCTTCGATTTTGCAGGCTACTCGGCCATGGCGATCGGGCTGGGTCTGATGATCGGCTTCCGCTTCGTCGAGAACTTCGATGTGCCCCACATCAGCCGTTCGATCACCGAGTTCTGGCACCGCTGGCACATCAGCCTGTCGAACTGGCTGCGCGATTACCTCTACATCCCGTTGGGCGGCAACCGTGCGGGACGCCTTGCGACCTATCGCAACCTGGTCCTGACAATGGCGCTGGGCGGCCTCTGGCACGGGGCGAACTGGACCTTCTTGCTGTGGGGCCTCTGGCACGGCGGGTGGATGGCGATCGAACGGGCCTGCGGGATCAAGGCGCGGGGAACGATCTTGCCGGGACCTGTCGCCTGGCCGGTGACGATGGTGCTGGTGATGATTGGCTGGGTCATGTTCCGCGCCGAAACGGTGGGGCACGCCGTCGTCGTCTATGGTGGAATGCTTGGCCTTCACGGGATCGCGCCGGGACCGGAAACCATGCTTCTGACCCGGTCGAGCGAGCTTCTTTTCCTGGGCGTCGGTTGTCTGCTGTCGGTCGCCCCCGCCGGACGGCACCTGTTTGCCGGCCGGGCCATTGCCTTGCGCGGGGGCATCGCCCTGGGGGCGGTGTCGGCGGTCGCGCCGGTCGTCCTGTTCCTGCTTTGCGCCGTCGTCCTTCAGGCGCGCAGCGACTCTCCCTTCCTGTATTTCCAGTTCTAGGCGGCGGGGCAGATGGATTTCGTTTCACGTTCCCACATGATCGGCCTAGCCGCGACGCTGTGCACCCTCGTCGCGATCCCGGGGGTATTCGCGCTTGCTGCTGCCGATGCCCGTGTATCCGACGCGCGCGTCTTCGATGGCGCTTACCAGAGGATCTATGAAGAGCGCTTCGAGCGGGAACTGCCCGGCCGGGATCTTGCGATTCATCTCTGGAATGCCCTTGGCCTTGCCCTGCTGGGAGAGGTGGCGGAGGGGGCCGTTCTGGGCGAGGACGGGTGGATCTTCACCGCCGAGGAATTCCAGGCCCCGCAGGACACCCGCGACGTCTGGGCGGAACTGGAGCGTGCGCGCGACGTGTTGTCGGCACAAGGCATCCGGCTTGTCCCGGTGATCGTCCCCGACAAGGCCCGGATCATGGCCGCTCACCTGCCCCGCCAGCGGTCACCCCGGTTCGACCTGCGTTACCAGACGCTGCTCGATGGGCTGCAGGCACGCGGGTATCCGGCGATCGATCTCAGGCAGGCCTTGTCGGCAGGGCGGGATGCGGCGGTGGGCTTCATGAAGACCGACACCCACTGGAGCCCGGCCGGGGCCGCGCGGGCGGCCCGACAGATCGCCGATGCGCTTGGGCCGACCGGTCTGCCGGTCAAGGACTTCGCGTCGCGCCGCGTCGACGAGGCCGGCTTCGACGGCGACCTTCTGGCATTCGCGGACGTGGGCCCGTTCCGCGCGCGGTTCTCCATCCTTCACGAGACCATCGAGGTCTTCGAGACCAATGAAGAGACCGCTTCCTCCGGGGGAACCGCGCTGGACCTGTTCGGCGACGCCGAGGTGCCTGTCGCGCTTGTCGGAACCAGCTATTCCGCAAGGTCCGAGTTCCATTTCGAGGGGTTCCTCAAATCCGAACTCGACGCCGACCTCGTCAATCATGCCGAAGCCGGTCTTGGCCCCTTCGTGCCGATGGACCGGTTTCTGGCGTCCCTCGCCGACACCGCGCCGCGCCCCCAGCTTGTGATCTGGGAAATCCCCGAACGTTACCTGAATACCTGGAGGATCGAATGACCCGCACCCTCGCGCTTGCCGCCGCCTGCCTGCTGGCGGGCCTGCCGTCCATCGCACAGCCCTATTGCGAGGACTTCCTGTCCGAGGAGACGCTGCCGGCCAAGTATCGCAGCCTGTTCCCCATCGTCAGTGACGCGGGGACCGGCTGGATCTTCACAGGCGATCAGCTTGACGCGGAATACGACCTCAAGCCAGAAGCCCTGGCGCTTGTCGGCCAGATCGTGACGGCGTTCGCCGACCAGGGCGTTCCGCTGGCGATCCTGATGCCGCCGCCGCGCCCGTCGATCGCCGGGCAGGCCGCCTTCGATGCCACGGCGGGCGGTCGCGTCGGTCTCGACGTCGAGGCGGCCGACGCCTCGTTCTCGCGGATGGTGCAGCAGGTTGCCCAGACCGGCGCAATCATGCCCGACCTTCGGGCCGCGATGACACGCGACGAAGGGCTTCGCGGGGCGTATTACTTCCGCCGCGACACGCACTGGACGCCGACCGGCGTCGTGGCCAGCGCCCTGGTCATGGCCGAAGCGGTCGCACAACGGCACCCCGACCTGTTCCCGAACGCCGGCACCGTCCTCCCGTCCTTCCCGGCCGACGTCGAGATGCTGGACGAACCCGGGTCGCTGTCCGACGTGGCCGAGGACGTCTGCGGTCTTCGTCCCGAACCCGAGGTCGCGGCCGTTCCCGTCTTTCCGGCCTCGGGGCTGGGGCTGCTCGATGGCGCCGCCTCGATGCCCCGCATCGCCCTTGTGGGAACCAGCTTCTCGGATCGGCGCCGGCGGGATTACTACCGGGTGGCGGACGCCATGGCCGGTGCGTTCCAGGCGGACGTCGACAATTTCTCGGTGTCGGGCGGCGGCTCGGCCTCGGCGATGGAAGTCTTCGCCCTGTCAGGGGCGTTTCTGCGCGCCGAGCATGATCTGGTGATCTGGGAACTGCCCTATACCGAGAACCTGTCAAGCATCAGCACCTTGCGCCAGGTGCTTGGCGCCCTCGACCTTGCCCGCTCGCAGCCCGGCGGGGCGGCGATGTCTCTGGACAGGACGGGACGCATGGTCCTGCCGCTGGGCGGCGGCGACCCCGATCTGGTGGTCGTGAAGACGCCCGGAGGGACCCCCGATTACGTGACGATCGACGTCCGCTTCGAAGACGGCAGCGCGACCTCTCTAACGCTGCGCCGCAAAGGCGACTTCCCGCCAGACCTGTCCTCGGCCGAAGCTTCGCTCAGCGTGTCTGACCAAGGCAAGGACATCGCCGAAATCGAGGCGCGCTACGACATCGCCTCGACCGGGACGCAGGCCACGATCGAACTTCGGTCACTTCGCTGAGGGGTGTCACACCGGAAACCCTTTCGACACGGCGGTCAGGCGGTGGAGAAGACCACGGAAGTTTCGGCAGACGGCGTCGCCTTGGGGTGCGAGACGGGCCCGCACTGTTCGGGCATGAGACCCATGAGCTTCGCCCCGAGCCCTTGGCCCGCTGGCGGGCGCTTCGGGATGCACCAGCGTCCGCGGGTCATCACGCCAGTATGGCCGCAGGGTTCTGACAGACGTGCACGCGGCGCTGCCGGGCGAACCGGCGGCCGACGTCTACGCCGGTACGCCCCCGTCGCGGTGCCTCCATGATCCGTCTGCCATGCCACCCGAACCGAGCGGCCGCCGGGCTTCCGGCTTGCATCCCCACTCCGACATGCCGCACTCTTGCCGCGAAAGCTACTGCGCAAGGGGAAGTTCATGGGCGGCCTCGTCACAAACCTCGATATCTCGGATTTCACGCGACGCTGTATCGAGGATTACCTAACTGGTCTGGGAATTGCGCCCGACGACTTCCACGGCGCGATCGGCGAGCAGGACGAGATGTATCACAACGCGATCGCGGTGAAACACACTACCGATTTCGCCTACTTCAAGTACATCGAATCCGGGCGCTGTACCCACGACGCGATGCGACAGTTCTACGACCACTTCTTCGGAGGTCCGGACAACATCGGGTCCGTACTTGAATTCGCCAGCGGCCACGGGCGCGCGACCCGCTATCTGATGCACTACATCCCGAAGGAACGTATCTGGGTGTCGGACATCTATGCCGACGCGATGGCGTTCCAGAAGTCGTACTTCGGGGTCAACACGATCCTTTCCTATGACGATCCCGACAAGATCGTTTGCGACCGCAAGTTCGACGCGATCACCGCAATGTCGCTGTTCACGCATCTTCCCGAGGGGTTGTTCGGTCGGTGGCTGAAGAAGCTGGCGTCGCTGCTTGAAGATGACGGCGTCCTGTTCGTGACCGCGCGCGAGGCCGGCACGGTTCTGGGAACCCGAAACCTCGACGGGATCGAGCAGACCGGGATCGTCTATGAGCACACGTCCGAAAGCAGGACGCTTTCGACGGACATCTATGGGATGACGACCGTGACCGATGCGTTCATGCGCCGGCAGATCGCCGAGTTCATCTCGCCGGATGCGCAGGTGCAGGTCTTCCGGCGCGGCCTCTATCTGAATCAGGACCTCTACGCGATCACCTTGCGCGAGCCCGCGCGCTTTCCGCCCATCGACTTGAAGCGCCCACCCACCGGCGGCCGGGCCGACTGCTGGGTGCCGGTGCGCGGCGGCAAGGACCTTTACATCAGTGGCTGGGCCGTCGACTTGAACGATGGCCACGACATCGCCGAGGTGGACCTGTCGGTCGACAATGTCTCGCTGGGGGCGCTGGAGCTTGGACCCTATGTCGTGTCCGACTTCGGGAAGTACTTCCCGGGTCTTGAGAACGCGCCGAAGGCCTTCGCCATTCGGCTGCCTGTCGCCGACCTACAGGACGACAGCATCGTGAAGACGACGGTCCGCAGCTCGACCGGCGCGCAGGTGGAGTTCTACGCGCCGCCCATCACGACCCTGGGGCAGGCGGACCCGCAAAGCTAGAATCCGCTCCGCCGGCGGAGTGCGCCGCGGCCAAGCGGACACCCGCGCGAACGCAGCGCACGGCAGTTGCGGTTCCTGTCCCCGCCTTGGCCTACTGCGCCCCGCGCCGCGCCTCGAGCCGCACGAGCAGCCGGTCAAGCTCGGCCATCGTCTCGGGCGTGAGCTTCGGGCCGGGACGCCGCACCGTCGCATGCGCGATCGCGCCGCGGCGGGCCAGCACCTCCTTGCGGATCGCAAGGCCAAGGCCGGGCTGCGTCTCGAACCGGATGAGCGGCAGGTAGATGTCGAAGATGTCGTGGGCGCGTTCCATGTCTCCGGCCTTCGCCGCAGCGACCACGTCGCGCATCATCTCGGGATAGGCGAAGCCGGTCATCGCGCCGTCGGCCCCGCGCGCGACCTCTTCGGGCAGGAACAGCCCGCCGTTGCCGCACAGGATAGAAATCCGTCGCGCGCCCTTGTCCGAGGCCCGGCGCAGCGTCGTGATCTTGTCGAGGCCGGGCCAGTCCTCGTGCTTGAGCATCACGCAGGTCGGGCAGTCCTCGACGATCCGCAGGATCACCGATGGGTCGAGCGTGACGCCCGTAACCAGAGGAAAGTCCTGAAGGACAAATGGGATATCGCCAAGCACCTCGGCCACGGTGCGGAAATAGCCGGTGATCTGGGCGTCGGTGCGCAGGTGTCCGGGCGGGGCGACCATCACGCCTGCGGCGCCCCTGTCCATCGCGGCCTTGGCCAGCGCCTCGATCGCGGCAAAGCCCGGGGCCGAGACGCCGACGACGACGGGAATGCCCGCGCGCGCGGTCACGCGCGTAACGACCTGAAGCGCCTCGTCCTGGGTCAGCTTCCCGGCTTCGCCCATGATGCCAAGGATGGTCAGCCCCGTCGCACCGGCCCCGACGTAGAAGTCGGTCGCGCGGTCGACGCTGGCAAGATCGAGCGCGCCGTCGGGCAGAAACGGCGTGGCGGCGATGGTGAAGACGCCGGCGGCGGATTCGGAAAGCATGTCAGTCGATCATCCAGTTCTTGCGGTGCGGGCGACACTGGCCCCGATCGCGCCGCGCCGTCAACCACGGTCGGCCAAGGGGGTTTTCCAGCGGCAGAAAAGCGTTGACCTGAAAGCATGGCCTCCATCACAATCATCGAAAGAGTTTCGGGGCGCGACCCCATTGCCAGATCCGCAGATCGGCAGCGTCGTGGCCCAAGGACCATTTTCTGGGACCGGGGGGCCTCATGACGACGTATTCCTTCACCGCTTACAAGGTGACTTACGACAGCAACGACGATCCGGTAGGGTTCGCGCTGACGACGTTTGAACTGGTCTTCTCCGAAGGCGTCACCCCTGCGTTCGCCTATTCCATCCTCGATGCACCGCCGGGCGAGTTGCCCGAGGTGGACTTCGTCGACGTCAATTCATCCGATATCCGCGTCGATGGCGTATCGCTGAACCAGGAGGGGCCCTTCGAGGCGACCTACTTCGGGACAATCGTCTGGAACACCGGGGGCGGCAACCAGTCGACCCAGATCCTGGCGCTGTTCGACGCCGACACGAATACCGAGTTCTACATCCCGCTTTTCGGGGCCAATCCCGGCTTGACCAATCTGAGCGGCTTTATCGCTTTCGAAGGGGCGATCCTGTCCGAGGGTCCGGCGGCAAGCCCCTATGCCGCAGGCGAAACCTGGAACGTGGCGACAAGCCCTCGGGCAACGACGACCCAGAACGACCTCTTCATCGGGACCGAGTTCGACGACTTCTTCGACGGCGGCGCGGGCAACGACACGATCTTCGGCAACGGCGGAAACGACACGATCGTCGGCGGTGCGGGCAACGATTCGCTCAATCCAGGGGGAAGCAACGATTTCGACGACATCCGGCCGGGCTCGGGCAACGACACGATCAACCTGACGGACATGTCGACGGCCTACACGTTCCTATACTACGGTGATCTCGGCAACTACTACGCGCCCTTCAACACGGGGATCGTCGCCAACCTCAGCGGTGGCGGGGCGGCCGACACGATCACCAAGAACGGCACCCACACCGACACGATCATCGGTTTCGACGTCGCGCTTTACAACGACATCGGCTTCGGGCTGTTCGGTACGGATCTGGCGGACACCTTCAATCTGACGAACCTGAACGGGAGCAACCCGTTCGGCGCCTTTTTCGAGATCACTCCGGGCCGCGGCGTCGACAGCTACCTCATCAGTGGCGCCGCCCTCGGCCGCATCAACTTCGACGAGGACGCCAACTTCAACGGCGCGACGCAGGGGCTCAGCATCAACCTTGCGACGGGTCAGATCTTCAACGACGGCTTCGGTAACGCCGAGACGATCAGCACTTCGAACGGTGGCTATATCCAGCGCATCCGGGGGACGAACAACAACGACAGCATCATCGGAAGCGCAGCCGACGAAACCTTCGGTCTTCTTGGAGGCAACGACACGCTTAACGGCGGCAACGGCTTCGACCGCGTCAGGTATGACCAAGGCGAAGTGTTCAATCTTGTCGTCGACCTTGGAGCGGGTACGGCGACCGGGACGATCGACTGGCGCGGGAATGTCTTTGGCTTCACGCACAGCCTGACCAGCATCGAGCGTGTGGACGGCAGCCGTTTCAACGATGACCAGATCTTCGGGAGCGGTGCGAACGAATTCCTGCGCGGCCGGGGCGGCAATGATGAGCTTTTCGGCAACGGAGGCAACGACACGATCTACGGCGACCAGGGCGGTGACACCATCGACGGCGGCGGTGGCGACGACTACATCAACCCCGGTTCCGACGACTTCGACTTCGATTTCGACTTCATCAACGGATCGACCGGCAACGACACGATCGATCTGCAGGACGTCGTGTCGAACTTCGTCGAAATCAATTATCAGAACCTCGGTGCGCCGCTGTCGGTGACGCTGGACGTGGACGACGACACCGTCGTCGTGAACAAGGGCGTGAACGGCACAGACACAGTGCTGGGGGCACGGAATTCGGCGCTCACGGCCGATGGCTTCCGCATCGTCGGCTCGAACGGCGGCGACAGCTTCGCGATCGACTACAACACGCTTGGTGGCTTTCTTGTCTTCATCCGTCCCGGCGCGGGCCTCGACAGCTATTCGCTTGAAGGGGGGCGGACCGAAGTTTCGCTGGAACTGGGGCGCGCGGTCGATTTCAGCCCGTCGCCCTTCGGCGTGAACGTGAACCTGGGCCTTGGATCGGGCCAGATCATCAACGACGGCTTCGGCAACACCGAAACGATCTCGGGTGCGGGGTACTTTCGGGAGATCCGCGCCTCGAACCGCACCGATACGATCATCGGCGGCACCGGAGACGAGCAGTTCTGGCTTTACGGCGGCGCCGACACGCTGAACGGGGGCGCTGGCTTCGACTGGGTGCGCTATGACGATGCCGTCGCGGTCAACGTCAATCTGGGGGGCGGAACGGCGACGGGCACCATCTCCTATGATGGGGCGCCCGCCCAGGCGTTCAGCCACACGATCAGCAACATCGAGGCCGTGCGCGGATCGCGGAACGGAAACGACACGATCACGGGCAACGCGGGCGACAACCATCTGCGCGGCCGGGGCGGGAACGACACGCTGTCGGGCGTGAACGGCAACGACACGCTTGAGGGGGAAGACGGCAACGACTCGCTTGTCGGCGGGCAAGGCAACGACGAGCTGCGCGGCGGGGAAGGGAACGACACCCTTCTGGGCGGCGACGGCGACGATTTCCTCGATGACGGTCGGGGCATCGACTCGGTGGATGGCGGCGCGGGCCGCGATTTCTACTTCCGCGATTTCGAGGGCGACGGTTTCGCGCCCGGATCGCTTCAGCCGGTGCTCGACCTTTCGCTGGGTCGGCTTTACGACGCGCCCAGTCCGGGCGTGTTCGACACGATCCTGAACATCGAAGAGGCCGAGTTCCGCGGCGCCTTCAACGCCACCATGATCGGCAATGCCGAGGACAACTGGTTTCGGGCCGACCTGGGCGACGACTCGCTGCTTGGCGGGGCGGGCGATGACACGCTGCGCGGCGAAGGCGGCAACGACACGCTGCGCGGCGGCGATGGCCAGGACAATCTGCGGGGCGGCGACGGAAACGACCTTCTCGATGCCTCGGGCGGAAGCGTGGCGTCGAACGGCTTCGGCGACTTCGTCGAACCGGGGCGCGGCACGAACACCGTCCTGGGCCACGAGGGCCTTTGGAACGCCGGCGAGGGGATCGACATCTTCTACCTCGACGTCACGGGCTCGGGCGGTCTGACCTTCACGATCAACGCCAACGGCTTCGGCACGGTCCAAAGCGCCATCGGCGGCGTCGTGAACGACACGTTCACGTACACACACTATTTCCATGGCACGAACGATGCCGACACGTTCACCCGTGCAGCCAATGAAGATCGCTGGTTCGGCTTCCGCGGGGGGGCCGGCAATGACACGTTCAACGGTGCGTCGAATGGCACCGACTATGTCGACTATTGGGACGATTCCGAATACGAGGGGGGTGGTGCTGTCACGGTCAACTTGCTGACCGGGACCGCTACCGATGGATTCGGCGACGCCGACACGCTTGTGGACATCGAGAATGTCCGGGGATCGAAGTTCGGGGACAGCCTGACCGGCAACGCGGACAACAACGAGTTGGAAGGCATGGACGGCAACGACACGATCAACGGTGGCGACGGCGACGACACGCTGATCGGCGGCGGCGGAAACGACCAGCTGAACGGCGGCGCGGGGGATGATTTCATCTTGCCGGGAATCGGTCAGGACAGCGTCAACGGCGGCAGTGGCTTCGATACAGTTGCCTACGACGATGGAAGTCTTCCGGCTGGAATCTCGGCGCTTCTGCTTTCGGGGTCGAACTGGCGGGTGGACGAGGTCGGCGGATCGTCTGACCTCCTCTTCGATGTCGAGGCCATCATCGGCACCGGATCGAACGACACGCTGAACGGCAGCGCCGGTACGATCAACCTCAGCCTCTTCGGGGGGGGCGGCAACGACAGCATCCTGGGCGGCAGCGGCGGCGACTACTTCCAGGGCGGGCAGGGCAACGACACGATCAACGGCGGCACGCAGCCGACCGATCAGCTGGACTTCATCAGCTACTACTGGGACATCCGTCAGGCGAACGACAACGGCGCAAACCTGAGCACCGGGATCGTCGTGGCCTACTCGTCCGAGACGAATGCCACCGTCAGCAACGACGGCTTCGGCACGTCGGATACCCTGATCGGCATCGAGGGCATCGAAGGCACCGAGTTCGCGGACAGCATGACCGGTGCCGGTGGCACCCAGTTCTTCCGCGGACTTGCCGGCAACGATACGCTGAACGGCGGCGCGGGTGTCGACTGGGCGTCCTACCGGAACACGACGAACAAGGGCGGGTTCCAGGGTGCCGTCCTCAACTTCGTGACCAACAGCTTCACCGACACCTACGGCAACACGGACACGCTGATCAGCATCGAGAACATCTCGGGCTCGGACTTCGGCGATCTGATCACCGGGAACGCCGGCATCGCGCGCGAACTGAACGGCAATGGCGGCAATGACACGATCAACGCCGGCGACCAGAACGACACGATCGACGGCGGGGATGGCAATGACAGCCTGAACGGCGGCGGTGGCGGCGACGACATTCGCGGAGGCAACGGCACCGACAACATTGACGGCAGCTTCGGCGCGGACACGATCCGTGGTCAGGAAGGCAACGACACGCTGATCGGTGGTTTTGGCCTCGACCTCATCTTCGGTGGCAGCGGAAATGATCTGATCACCGGTGGCAACGATCAGGACACCCTCTATGGCGATACCGGGGCTGATACGCTGGATGGTGGCGAGAACTCGGACCGCTACTTCCTTGCCGACGCGCTCGACACGCTGAACGACACCGGCACCGTGGGCTATGACGAGGCCTTCATCACCTCGGCCACCGGGCTGTCGATCAACGTCTCGGGCTGGAGCGGGATCGAGCGGATCAACGGCTTCAACGGCAACGACACCCTGAATGCCTCGACCGCGTCGACGGCCTGGGTCCTGTCCGGCGAGAATGGCAACGACTCGCTGATTGGCAGCGCGCAAAGCGACATTCTTCTGGGCGGCGCTGGCGACGACTTCCTGTCAGGCGGTGACGGCGCAGACCAGATGCTTGGCGGAACCGGGAACGATACTTTCGTCGGCGGTGCGGGCGATGATGCCTTTTTCGTCGGCGAAGCGGGCGACGTGGTGCAGGATGGCGGCGCCGGTTTCGACAAGGTGCAGATCAACAACGCCGCCGGCGTGTCGCTGTCGATCGGCACTTGGCTCGGGATCGAGCGGGTGAACGGCTTCACCGGAAACGACGCCATCGACGCGACCGGCTTTGCCACCGGCCTGCTCTTCGACGGGCGCGGGGGCAACGATACGCTGATCGGCGGCAACGGCAACGATCTGTTCTATGCCGGCGATGGGAACGATTCCGTCTTCGGCGGCGCGGGCAACGATGCGCTGATTGGCGATGCCGGCAACGACAGCCTGAACGGCGGCACGGGCGACGACTTCCTGCTGGGCCTTGGCGGCGCCGATGTCTTCGTCTTCGACGATGCCTGGGGCAACGACGTGGTGAAGGACTTCACCGACGGGGTGGACCTTCTCAACTTTGCGCTGCATTCGGGCGTCAGCTCGCTGTCGGACCTGGTCATCCAACAGTCCGGCGCGAACACCCGGATCACGCTGGCGACACCCGGTGCGGACGTGCTGACGCTGGCCGATTTCGATGCGGCCGACCTCAGCGCGGCCGACTTCCAGTTCGCCTGAGGTCAGTCAGGTCTGCGCCGGCTGTCTGTAGCCGAAGAATCGGGCGTAGTCGCACCTGCCCAGGGTGCGACGAAGCCGGTCCGCTTCGCCAGACGAAAAAGCCTGGGCAGCAGGTTGCGAATGGGGCTTCGTGGCGCTCACGTTGTCCTGCGGCAAGACCGCTTCGGCCGGCAGGCCAAGGTCGTCGCGCAGGGCAAGGTATCCTTCTTGCAAGTCTTCGTACCTTATCAGGTAGGCGTTGACCCAGTCGGGGTCGCGTTTCCACATGCCGCGGCGATAGGGTTGGAATTCCGTGAGAGTGATCCCCGTCGCGCTTGTGTAGTGGGTGTCGAACCACCTCAGCGGGCGGATCATGACAAAAAACAGTGATAGAAACTCATGGTGCAGGTCCTTCGGCACGACGTCATCGACGGCCGCCTTCAGGCGATGGTCGCCCCATTGGATATTCGCGAGATCCTCGATCCGTTCCGCCACCTCGGACAGCCACCGAAGTGCCACCAGAAGACACGCCGACAGCGCGTCGGCCTCGGCCTCCGGGTCGCCCAGTTCAAGGGTTCGCCCGATCCCGCGAAACAACACCATGTAGCGCGGCAGGTCCTGCAGGATTGCAGATCGGAACCATGACAGGGGCTCGCGAACCAGGGTCACAAGGACGAACCGCTTGCGGGGCCCCGTGCCGTCGCGCACCTGGTTGAGCATGCGTGTGGTCGTGAACGCCGCCGAAAGCTGGTCGAATTCGACCTGGGCGGCATAATCCGAGGTGTTGGGGTCACAGATGTAGGGAACCACCCTCATCAGGCAATCTGCGCCAAGAAGATGGCTCTGGATCGCGTGAAAGCCTGGCGCGGAATTGATCGCGTTGACGACCGACGTGCTTGCGACCTTCCCGAATTGATAGACGACGACGATCGTGTGGATGTCCTGCATCAGATGAAGTCCTGAAACCGTTGGCCAAGCGTCAGTCGGCTGAGCCGCGCGACGAGTTCCGAGCGCACCAGACTGTCCCAACCCGCGTCGGCCCAGCGCGGTGTATCCCAAAGCGCGTCACGAAGGTCGCGACGTGACCCGATGGGCCGAACGAAGCCCCGCCCTTGCGGCAGGTCCGGCGTCCCCTCGCATCGCGTCCGCCATCCCCCAAGCAGGAACCCTTCGCAGACTTCCGGTGATATCCCGTCGAGCGCTTCCGGTAGTGCCGGCACCGCGACGAACAAGGGGTCGAGTCCAGCCCACGAAAAGAAGTCCGCCAGGTCAAGCGACCGGGCATCCTCGTTGCACTCCACCCAGAGAAGCGGCTTGGCCGCGCGGATATAGTCGGCGTCGCCCTTGAGCACCTCGAACTCGGCACCTTCGATGTCAAGCTTGAGCGCGCTGTAGTCGCCGTGCCACGCCCGCATGTCGCGCAAGGTCACCGCCTTGATCGCTGTCGGTCCGGCGGGCCGTTCGTCTGCCCGGCGAAAGCGACTGGCGCCCAGATTGTTCGAACGAGAGCCTTCCAACTCGGCGAAGCCGTTGCGCGGGCCTAGGGCGACGCTCGCGATCCCGTAGGCGGCCTTCTTGTTTGCGGCCAGGTTGCTTGCAAGAAGCGGAACCACGTCGGGGTTTGCCTCGATCGCAAGCACCTTCACCGGAGACCTGGCCTGAACGCCAAGCGAGAACGTTCCAAGATAGGCCCCGCCGTCCCAGAGGAAATCGGTGGGCCGGAGGAGAGTGCTTACGAAATCGGTTTCCGAAGCGCACCAGCTGCCAAATCGTTCAAGGCTGCGCCCGATCAGATCCGATGCGGTGTCGGTCACCCGCATCTCGCCGTAGGCGGTCTGAACGACGGACGCCACTCACCTGTCCTCCAGCTCGAAGGGGCGCGCCGTGAACCAGGCCTGAAGCGAATTCGCACCCGATCGGAAGGGGTCGGGGAAGGCGGCACGAAGATCTGTTCGTTCACGATAGAGCCGTCTCATGGTATCCACGATCGGCGCGCCGTCCTCGAAGGTCGCGTATGCCCACCAACCCTCGGGTATCCGGGGGTCCTGGTATCGCTCGAGCGCCAATCGATACCAGGACCAAAGCTCGAAAACCGCGAGGTTCCCGGCGGCGTACCGCTCGGTCATCTGGTCGCCGGGCCCGCCAATCTTGGTGAAGTGATAGAAGCCGAGGGGCGCGTCGTTCACGGTGATCTCGCCAGAGGCCAGGATGTTGATGTGTCTTTGGCTGATGTTCCAGCTTGCCACATTCATGCCGGGGTGTCGCAAGATGCCGACCCCTTCGAAGTAGCAGGGGGCAAGGTTGAACCATTTCTGATCGACGAAGACCCCGATATCCAGCCGGTCATGGCACCAGCGCTCAAGCCGGTCTGACCACCAGTCCACGACCGCCCGCGCGCTATCGTCATTAGTCAGGCCAAGGAAACCAAGATTGAACGTGCCATAGTGCAGGGACGCCACTTCATTGTCGCGAATGGCGATGTCGTCGGTTTCCGGCGTGAGCTGGTGCGGCGTCAGAACGGTCGAATGCTCGTCGAGGGCATCGAGGATTGGCGTCAGATCCGAGAAGACCGCGATGTCGGGATCGAAGTAGATCAGCTTATCGCAGGTTCCCGAGTCGAGAATCATCTGCGCGGCGCGCCCCTTAACGGCCGTGCAGATCTCGACCACGTTGTGCTGGAAGAACCACGCCTCCCCCAGATCCTGAAACAGATCTTTGGCCCATACGACATGGTCGAAGTCTTCGCCCGGGACCAAGGTGAAATGTTCTGGCGGAAGATCCGTGACGACAGCCCAGATCGTCCAGTCCGGGTGGTGTTTGCGAATGCTCGCCGCAAGGACGCGCGCCCGACTGAGGTACGACAGAGAAAAGCTGGTGTAGCAGTGGACTGTCATGAGCGCTTGGCTCCGGCAAGGACGAGGTCGGCCGAAGCGCCGGAATAGATCAGGCCAGAGAGCTTTCGCTTCGCACGGCGAGCGTCGGCAAGGGCGGCGATCTCGCCCGACAGGACTTCGCGGATCAGCGCCTCCGTATCGGGCAGGACGAAGACCCTGGGGTCCTGTCCGGCAAGGTTCGCGACGTTTCCCGACACCGCCGACGTGACCACAAGCGCGTCGGCGGCCAATGCCTCGTGGGTGGTGAAGCTGAACGTCTCGGGCCATCCGGCCCAATGCACGACGATGTCGATTGCGGAAGTCCACATCGCCAAGGTCGCGGCGTCTGGCCGCTCTGGCGATACCTCCACGTGGTGCGCAACGATGCCCCTCTGGACGATATCCGCCGACCCGAAATAGTGGAACTCGACACCGCTTGACCGGCCTTTTTGCGCCAGTTCGCAAAACGTGTCCCAGCCCTTGTGATCGGCCGGCCACCCGAGGAACGCGATACGCAGACGCGGACTGTCGTCTGGTGGCGGGGGCGGTTGATCCGTCGTCGGTTCAAGCGTTGCGAGGGGATGCACGATCTCGCCCGTCCGCGGCAGGTCGGCCCTGGACCGCCAGAAATCCAGCTGGAACGACGACGGTGCGACCGCAAGGGGACGCATCGCGCTGAAGAAGCCGGCCATCCGGTCAAGGTGGGTGGCGCGAGTCTCGCCGTAAATGCAGATGCCGCATGCCGGCGACGCCGGGTCGGGCGCGCCGCAGTAGGCCACGGTGTTTCGCTGAAGCGTAAAGCTTTCGCACAGGGTGAAATGGTCATGCAGCCAGAACAGCACCTGCTGGGGTGCGAAGCCTTCCAGAAACGCCGAGAGGGCTTCGGGTTCGTGGCCAAGAAGCGAATGCACCGCCACAGAGATGGGGTATTGGGGGGGCGTCCTGGCGGCGATCACCTTGCCAAGATCGTCAAGGCGGACCGGTCCGATCTCTTCGCCCTGGGCATGAAGCACCATGAGGCCGTCGCTTTCCCGGTCGGCAAGGGTCGGAAGCGGTTGCCACGGATGGATCGCCAGATGCCCCATGCCGTGATCGAGCATCTTCCGTTCCTCAAGCCGCACGCAAAGCTGAATCCCGCCTGCGACTTGGCGGAAATGGTCGTGACAGATGCTCAGCAGCACCTGGTCGGCCCTGAGTGCCGCCAGAACACGGGCGTCTCCTGAAAGGTCATCGACCGAAAGCGCTTCGGGATAGGCGTCCTTCCTTGTCCAGCTTGCCTTGATTGCCTCGAGCGACCGCAGATTCCGAAGCCGCTCGACCCTCATGCCCCCGACGGCCCTTGGAAGCCTGCGTTCGGCCCGCCCCGCGACGACGTAATGCCAGTAGGGGTTCAGCCCCCTCTCGCGCACATCGGCGTTCATGCTCAGATAGTGCTGGGTCGAGAAGTTCGGATGTGGGTCAAGACCCTCTTTCCATCCCGTTTCGACGTAATGGCGCAACGGATCTTCGGGGATGGGGGAAGTCTCGAACTGGCGCACATAGAAGGCGACATCGAAATGCGGCGCGAGGGCCCCGGCGATGCTGTCCTCGGTTGGTTGCGTGGAAGGGGTCACGCGTGATCCGGCCGGGGGCTCGACCTCCGTTACCACGAACGAAGACAGGACGGCCCCTGTGTCGCTGGCGATCAATTCGATCGCGCAGCCCTTGGGCAGGTCGCCGGTCTCGATGCAAAACCCATGGCGCCCTTCGCCGATGCCGGCATCCAGCAGATCGCCCCGAAAGAGATCGGCGACCGTTCCCCTGATCAGGGGTTCCCCATCGACCCGCAGATCCACGGCGATCGGATCTTGCGAGTTATGCTGTGCGGCCCATCCTTCGACCTTTCCATCCCGATAACGGTCGATATGGCCATGACATCGCCGTCGGGAATTAAGCAGGTTGCCGATTCCCCAGAGAACTTCGGTTCTTCGCAACAGGTGATCCTCTCGCCGGTGCGCCGGATCGCGCATCAATCGCTTTGGCCATAGTGCTAAAGCAAGCCCTGAACGGCAAGCAAGGGACGCCCTTCAGCGCAGGGTTTCCACAGGCTGGCTGAAGTTCTCGGGGCCTTTGCCACGATTGGGCACTGGCCCCCGGGGGGATTGCCCTGGTTTCGCTTCCAGCCAATGGTCCCCGGCAACAGAAAAACCGCCGGGCCCTGGGCCCGGCGGTTCGGTTTCTGCGGGTGTCTGACTTGTCGGCCAATCCCGGTGGAAGCGGGCTAGGCGAACTGGAAATCTCCGGCGCCCAGATCGACCGCATCGATATTGGCAAGCCAAAGCACATCGAGACCCGGCGTGACGAGCGTGATCCGGGTGTCGGTCCCCGCCTGTTCGATCGTGAGATCGCCCAGCGAAGCGACGCCCGAATGAAGTGTGAAGTCGAGTGTGTCCTCGCCAATCGTGAAGTCCTTCACGACGTCGTTGGCCCAGTCATCGTCGAAGACGAAGACATCGGCGCCGCCGCCGCCCAGAAGGAAGTCGTCGCCGTCACCGCCGGAAAGCGTGTCGTTGCCGGTATCGCCGATCAGCGCGTCGTTGCCCGCGCCGCCGAAGACGGAATCGTTCCCGTCGCCGGCATAGAACGTGTCGCCGGAACTGCCGCCGCTCAGCGTGTCGTCGCCCGCGCGCCCGTCCATGATCAGGCTTGCGGCGCTGCCGGTCGCGTCGATCGCGTCGTTCCCGGTGAAGCCGTTCACCCGCTCGACCCCGACCCATGTGCCGATCGACAGCGACACGCCGGCCGCGTTGTTGATCTGCGCCTTGTCGAAACCGGTGCCGCCGTCCTGCACCACGTCGCCCGACTGGCCGATGAAGAAGGTATCATCGCCGGCACCGCCGTCGAAGGTATCGTCGCCGGTGCCGCCCAGCATCTGGTCCGCACCGTCACCGCCCGACAGGAAATCGTTCCCGGCGCCGCCCAGAAGCGTGTCGTTCAGCGCGCCGCCGATCAGCGAGTCGTCGCCATTCTCGCCCGACAGGACCCAAGCCGTGGATGCCCCCGAGGCGTCAAGGGTATCGTTCCCCTCGTAGCCGTTGAGGCGTTCGATCCCGCTCCAGCCGGAAACATCGATGGCCACGCCCGTGGTCAGGGTCACGAAGGCCTCATCGAAGCCGACCGTGCCTGTGTCCTGCAGGGTATCCAGGGCGTCGGCAAGGAAGTAGCGGTCAGAGTTGTCACCACCATCGAGCGTGTCGGCGCCAGTGTCGCCGTAAAGCGTATCGAGGCCGCCGCTTCCCAGGATCAGGTCGTCGTCGCTGCCGCCGAAGATCAGGTCGTTGTCTGCGTCGCCGAGAAGGGTGTCGTTGCCCTGCAGGCCATAGAGCGTGTCGTTGCCGGCAAGACCCGAGATGCTGTCCATCCCGGCCGTGCCGACAAGCAGATCATCCCCCGGCGTCCCGTCGATCACGTTCACGGGCGGGGTGTCGGCCGGCATCGGGTTCGAAACGAAGAAGCTGTCGAGCAGGCTCAGGCCTTCTCCTGCCTCGATCGTGCCGTCGCCGTCGGTGTCAAGCTCGGCCGCCTTGCCCTCAAGGGTGGCCACAAGCGCGCCGTCGACGGACACGGTCACGTCGTCGTCGATCACCGCCTGCGTGATGAGGGCCGCAGATGCCGGGTCTTCCGCGTCGAACCCGCGAAGGGCGTCGAAGCCGATGAGCCCCAGCTTGTCGAGTCCGACCTCGAAGTCGGTAATCACGCTCGCCGTGACCACGTTCGTCAGCGAGGTGCCGTAGGACAGCACGAAAAGGTCAGCCCCACCGAGGCCAGTGAAGGTGTTGTTGCCGATGCCGACAAGGTAGTCCGAGCCTGCCGTTCCGGTGATCGCGGCACCCGCCGCATGGAACGGGATCTCTTCGTAGTCCATCACCAGTTCGGCGCTGTAGATCGTGGCCGGCTTGATATCGCCCTTGAGGTAGACGGCCACGTCGAAGTTGTTGGTCAGGTTCAGCCCGTTGACCGACACGTCGCCGGCGTTGTTCTGCCATCCGGCGCTGATCGACAGGGGCGAGATCTCGGTCGCCCAGTCAAGCATGTTCAGAACCGTCTGCGTCTCCAGCCCCACTTCGTACTTCACCTCGTCCTGCTGCGGCGGGGGCGGCAGGCTGGGATCGACGGGGATGACCACGCTGGGCAGATCCTGCCCATACTTGTCGGGCTGCAGGCGCCAGCGCGGGCCGGTGTCATAGTCCGTACCGTCCTCGTTCAGGTCGGGCTCGAACGGCTCGCGGTCCATCGTCGTGAACCAGGCGTTCGTATAGCCCGCAAGCGTCGAGGCATCGACAAGCCCAAGCGCGGCGGCGTCTGAAGCGGCGGCCTGATCGGCCAGCCAGTCGTCGCGCAGGATCGTGCCGGCCTCGTAAAGCGTTCCGTCACCGGCATAATAGTCGGCCGTCGACACCCAGACCTCGCGCGGGCCGTTCCCGTCCTCGTTGTAGTCGGGAACGATCGCATAGGTCGGCAGCGTCCCGATCGCGGATTCGTTCTCGAAGTCCTCGGGCCGCACCTGGTCGTTGGGGTTGTTCGTGATCGTGTGATGCACGACGAGTTCGGCCGACGTGATCTGGAAGAGCTTGGTCAGGTTGTCGGGGTTGACCTCGGTCCATTCGTCCGGCAGTGGCAGTTCCGCTTCGAGACGGATGTCGTTCGGCCGCTTGATCGTATTGCCCCAGCGATACAGCAGCTTGCCGTCATCCTTCATCGTCACCGAGTAGTCGGTGCTGTAGGCGATGTCGTAGGCGATGGTGCTTTCGTTGGGGTTCAGCAGGTCACGGATGTCGAGGATGCCGTCACCGTTCTTGTCGACGACGCCATAGGTTTCGGGATCGGCCAGAAGGTCTGCGACATACAACCCGTTCCAGTCGGGGTTCTGGCTGAGAAGGATGAGGTTGTCGTCCAGCGCATAGTCCGCGTCCGGGTCGCCGGGATACTTGGCGTCCGACAGGACATTCTGCATGACGGTGTAATGCTCGGTCGAGGCCTTGACGGTGTTGCCGCCGATGCCGGCCAGCCACGTGCCAAGAACGGCGGGCGTCTTGAAGGTATCTGTCGGCGAATCCGACAGGACAAGGCCCACCTGTTCGCCGCCGATGATCAGATCGCCGGCCCAGCCTTCGGCATAGTCCCCGTCGAGTTCCTTTGGGGTGGCTGCGTTGAAATCATCGACATAGAAACCGAATTCGCTGTCGATCGGATAAAGGGTGACACCGTCCTTCGTCGTCTTGGTGCCGTTCGCCCCGGTCGTGTCGAAGACCGACGTCGGGTCCGCGATCTGTCCGACCGTGTCGCCATTGAAGGTGACGGTTATGTCTGCCGTGTTGAAAATGTGCTTCGACGTGAACAGGGGGTCCGTGTTCAGCGGCTCGTCCCAGTCCATCGCGTTCTCTGGATTGATCGGTGTAGCCATTGCTACCCTCCTTCTCATGCAAGCGGCGCCGACTGCGAGAGGAGTCAGGGCAAGGAAAACCCGTTGCCGAACGGCGATGCCGTCGGTCGCGCTCTCCCTCCCTTTTCTGCAGTTCCGGCTGTCGCAAGGGCGTCGTCTGCCGCCTCTTGCTTGCCGTACTCCTCTCGAACCCTCGCCTGTTCCACCATGTGCCGGGGCGGATACGTCTCTTGTTGATCCCCCGCCCGCAAAGCTCGACCGGTGGGTGTCCACGCCCAACAGATGCAATAATGCGTATTATTGATTTTCAAAAATTGACGTATGTCAACGCCTTGCGTTTTTTGCAGTCTCTGCGAACTGGCCGCCCCCGTCTGGAAACGACGTAGACCTATGATGCGGAAATTGATATGTATAAGTTTCCGTGGGGAAGGGGGTGTCCCATGGGCACTTCGAACGGAAAGGACCCCTGATGAAGACAACCCTGTCGATTGCCGCCGCGATGATCTGTGTCGCAAGCCCTGTGCTTGCCGCCCACGCCAATCCCTGGGCATCCGAAGGTGACACGGTCGACAGCCAGTTTCACGAAAGCAATCAGGCGCGCAGCGTCGATACCCCGGGCGAGGACGAGATGCGTGGCACCATGATCCGGGCCGCGCGCGGAAAACTTGACGGCTCGGTGGGTGCGCGCGGCGCGAAGGCCGTCTCATCGGCCGGGACTGGTGGCCACTGAGCCCCCGTCGAAAATGCAGGCGCCGCCAGCATGGCTGGCGGCGCATCCAGTTCTTCGAACCCGAAATCCCATCCGACCCGAAACCGAAGCGGTCCGGAACGTAGCACGTCAGCCGCCCGATTGATTGCGGTTCTGATTTTCGTTGGAGTTCTGATTTTCGTTGGTGTTCTGGTTTTCGCTGGTCGTCTGCGACTGGTACTGGTTCCGGTTCTGACCTGTGCCGTCGTCGTCAGAGCCGTCATCGTCCGACCCATTCGTGTCGTCGCCGGGAACGGTCGAGGACCCGCCGTCACCGCCCGATACCGGCACCACCGTACCGTCCGCCGCCGGCACGTAGACCACGTTGCCGTACTTGTCGTAGATCGGCTCGACCTGCACGACCGCCGGTTCTTCCTGCTGCGCGCAGGCCGCCAACAGGACCAGCGTGGAAACGCCCGCCAGCAGTGTCGCTTTGGGTTTCATCTTTATCCCTCCGTTCCTCGTTTCTCGGCCGCGCCTCGGGACCCGGCAGATCAAGAATAATGTATAGATAAGTATATGTGAATGCTTGTCTGTTTCCGCAGTGTGCGGCCGCGGGTCCGGCGCCCTGACATGTCCGATGGGACCTGCCGCAGTTGCGCGCGGGACCCGGGGGCGCCGGGGTGCAGGGGCAATCGGGCGTCGGCGCGATTACCACTGTTTCATCGTGCCAGATTTGCTGTTAGACTCAAAAGCATAACAAGGCCGAAGGTCCCACCAAGGGCGATCCGGCAAAAGGGCAGAGGCAGCGGGTCGGAACATCGGGCGATGGCATCGAAGGGACTTGTCGTAGCCACCGTGGTCGGAGGCATGGCGATCGCCGCCCAGGGCGATGCCCAGGCGGCTGACCTGGCGTTTTCGACCTCGCTTTACGGCACTCCGGGCCTGATCGACATGCCCTCGGCGGCGCAGTTCGCGGATGGCGAGCTTGCGATCACCTTCTCGGGCTTTCCCGACACGAACCGCAATTCCCTGACCTTTCAAGTCGCGCCGTGGCTCATGGCGAGCTTTCGCTATTCGCGCATCGGCGGCTTCTTCCAGCCCGGGGACGAACCGCTTTACGACCGCAGCTTCGACGTCAGCCTGCAGATCCTGACGGAAAACGCGAACCGCCCGGCGATCGCGGTGGGCTTCCAGGATCTTCTGGGAACGGGCATCTACGCCGCCGAATACATCGTCGCGACCAAGACCTTCGGCGATGTGCAGGTGACGGGCGGCCTTGGCTGGGGGCGCTTTGGAACCCGCAATAGCCTTGGATCGCCCTTCGGCGAGCGCCCGCCGATCGACGTGGGTCTTGGCGGCGAGGTCAACTACGACCAATGGTTCAAGGGACCCGTGGCCCCGTTCGGTGGCGTGGCCTGGCGCGCGACCGACCGCCTGACGCTGAAGGCCGAGTATTCGTCGGACACCTACGTCACCGAAACCGACATCGGCACGATGGACCAGTCCTCCCCGGTGAACCTTGGCTTCGACTATCGCCTGGGCAAGTCGTCTGTGGTTTCGGGATACTACCTTTATGGCTCGGAAGTCGGGGTGCAGTTCACCTATGCGCTGAACCCCAAGACCCCGGCCTACCCCAGTGGACGCGAGCCCGGCCCCCTGCCGGTTCGCCCCCGGCCGACGCCCGCCGAGAATCCCGAAAGCTGGGCCACAGCCTGGGTGAACGACGGCGAAACGGTGCCCGCCCTGCAGAAGGTCGTGGCCGAACAGCTGGCGAAGGACGGCATCGCCCTCGAGGTCATGACCCTGACGGGGCGCGAGGCGCGTCTGGTGATCCGGAACGAACGCTTCGGCGCCGAGCCGCAGGCCTATGGGCGGACGGCGCGGCTTTTGACGCGCGCCCTGCCTGCCTCGGTCGAAACCTTCACGATCGTGTCGCTGGTCGAAAGCGGCCTGCCGACGGCGGCCGTCACGATCCGGCGCAGCGACCTCGAGGCGCTGGAACAGGCGGACCCGCTTGCCATCCTGCCGCGCGTGGCCTTCGATGACGCGCTGCGGCTTGCCCCGGCCGATGCCCTGGACGGCGGCACGATGGACTTCACCTGGTCGCTCACGCCCTATCTGTCGATCAGCCTTTTCGACCCCGACGAACCCGTGCGCGCCGACTTCGGGCTGCTCCTTGCGGGGCAGGCGGAACTTGCGCGCGGAGTCGTCTTCGGGGGCGCGATCAGCAAGCGGCTGGTCGGCAACCTTGATGAGGTCCCCGAGTCTTCCGACACGCTCTTGCCGCCGGTGCGGTCGAACGTGGCGCTTTACGCGGCCGAGGGCGACCCGGGGATCGAGGATCTGACCGCCGCCTGGTACGCCCGCCCCGCGCCTGACGTCTTTTCGCGCGTGACCGTCGGCTACCTTGAACAGATGTTCGGTGGCGTCAGTGGCGAGGTCTTGTGGAAACCCATCGACTCGCGTCTTGGCTTCGGGGCCGAGCTTTCCTTTGTTCGTCAGCGTGATTTCGACATGATGTTCGGCTTTCAGGACTACGACGTGCTGACCGGCTTCGTCTCGACGTATTACGAGTTCGACGGCGGCTACCACGCCCGCCTCGACCTTGGACGCTATCTTGCCGGCGATGTGGGCGCGACGCTGGCCCTGACCCGCGAGTTCAACAACGGATGGGAAATCGGCGCCTATGTCACGCGCACCGATGCGACCTACGAGGAATTCGGCGAAGGGTCGTTCGACAAGGGCATCACGCTGACCATTCCGTTCAGCTGGTTCTCGGGCCTGCCGTCGCAAAGCCGCTCGCAGACGGTGCTGCGCTCGCTCAGCCGCGACGGCGGGGCGAAGCTTCAGGTGGGGGGGCGGCTCTACGGTCTTGTGCGCGACACCGACCAGACGCAACTCGAAGACCGGTGGGGGCGGTTCTGGCGATGAGATCGACGCCGAAGGGATCCTTTGCGCTGGGCGCGGCTCTTGCGGGCATCGTTGCACTGGGCGGGTGCGGCAACTCGACCACGGGGCAGGAGTTCCGGTCCGCCATGCAGTCCGCCGCCGAGGTCGTGACACCCGGCAAAGCGCCGTCTCCGGCGGAAATCGGCCGCGCCTCCTACCAGGCTGTGCCCGGGCCCCTGATCTTGATCACGCTACCCACCAGCGGAGCCGCCGCGCCGATGGTGCCCTTCGGCGACAACCGGGGGGTTCGCACCTGGTCCACCGCGGAAAGGCAGACGCTTACCCTGCGTGGGGACATCATGACGTCAACCCGTGGGCTGGGGGACGACCTGATGCAGGCGCGTGTCGAGTCCGTGTCGCGTGCGCTCGCGGCCGGATCGGGCAGCGGTGTCGCGCGGACCACATGGCATCTGGACGGCAATGACCGGTTCATCGTGCGCCGGTTTTCCTGCGACCTGCGCACCGCGGGTCGGGAAACGATCACCCTCGTCTCGGGCGAACGCATCGACGCCACACGCGTGACCGAAACCTGCGCCTACGAGGGCGAGAGCTTCGTGAACACCTACTGGAAACAAACGAACGGGACCGTCAGGCGGTCCCGTCAATGGATTTCGCCGATCGTCGGCTATGCCGAGATCGAGATCCTGCGCCTGTAACCCGACCCAATCCGGTCGGGTGCGAAGGCCTGATCAGGTGTCGTCGCTCGAGCTGACGACGGCGGCGATCAGGGCAAGGCCCACAAGCCCGCCCACGATGAGGCCGGGGGACACGCCACCAGGGGCTTCTTCGACGACGATCAGTTCGTCTTCGATCGCGGGCGCACCCAGACCGCCGGCGAACGCGGGGGCCGTGGCCGATGCCATCATCGCAGTGATCACGGCTGCACCGATGAAGGTCTTCTTCATGTATTCAAACTCCTTGCGGTCCCGGCACGGCCGGTCGGGTGGAATCCCAGCATCGCGGACTGTACCGCCGAATCGCAAAAAATCAAATGCGGCGCGTCCTTATTGATGTTAGCTGTTGTCGGGAACACACGTCCATTACCGCCCGATGACCGTCAAACGCATTTCCGATCTCATTCTGGCTGTGATGCTTGTGCTTCCGGCCGTTGCCATTCTGGGCATCCTGTCGGTCGTGCTGGTGGTGGTGCAGGGCCGTCCGGTGCTTTTCCTTGCCGACCGGATGCGCGCCCCGGGCCAGAGCTTCCGACTGGTGAAGTTGCGGACGATGGAGGCATGTTCGCAGGGCAGGCAGCGTGTCCTTGGCGGCGACATGCACGACCGGGTGACCCCCCTTGGCCGGTGGCTTCGGCGCACCCGGCTTGATGAGTTGCCGCAGCTCTGGAACGTGCTGCGCGGCGACATGAGCTTCGTCGGCCCGCGTCCCCCGCTGGATGTTCTGGTTGCGGCGGCCCCGGACGCTTATGCCGAGATCCTTCGCGACCGTCCCGGCATTTCCGGACTCGCCACCGTCATCGTCTGTGGCCGGGAAGAGCGGCTCCTCGCGCGCTGCCGCAGCGCGGCCGAGACCCAAGAGACCTACCTGCGCAGGTGCCTGCCGCAGAAGCTTCGGATCGACCGGCTCTATACCCGCAATGCCAGCCTCGCGCTTGATGTCTACGTGCTTTACCTGACCGCAGCGCGCATCGTGCGGTTGCCGGGGCGGCGCGCGGCGCGCCTCTGGCGCGATGCCCGGCGCGATCCTTCGGCGGCCCCGGGGCGCCATGCCCCGCAACCGGACCGCGCCCAGGCAGATTCGGCCCCCGCCCTCGTCGCGGTCGCCGCGCCTCAGCTTTCGCGGAACGCCCGGTTGAAATAGTCGGTCAACGGCTTCGTCAGATACGAAATCGGCGTGCGATCCTCGGTCCGGATAAAGGCTTCGACCGGCATCCCCGGCAACAGGACCTGACCGTCAAGCTTCGACAACTCGTCAGGGCCGGGCAGAAGCTGGATCTCGTAGAAGTTCGCCCCGGTCCGTTCGTCCACGAAGACGTCGGCCGAAATCGCGGCGACATGGCCCGTCATCTCGGGCGTGCGGCGTTGGTCGAAGGCGGTAAAGCGCAGCACGGCCTCCTGCCCCAGACGAACCTCGTCGACATGCACCGATGACACCCGAGCCTGGACCAGAAGCGGCTGATCCTGCGGGATGACATACATCATCGGCGCGCCGGCCTGGACCACGGATTGCACGGCAAAGACCTGCTGGTCATAGACGACGCCGGGCACCGGCGATCGCACCTCAAGACGGGACAGACGTTCCTCAAGGCCAAGCCGGCGTTCGGACAGCTCGATCTCACGGAACTGGATGTCGCGAAGGGTGACAATCGCCTCCTCGCGGCGTGTCGCGTCAAGCCGCAGTTTCTCGATCTCGATCGCGGCGATCTGGCCGCGCAATTGGGCAACCTCCGACGTCAGTTTCCCGATCTCGCCGGCAAGTCGCGCCGCCTCGCGCCGAAGCTCGATCACCCGGCCAACCGGGACAAGGCCGCGTTCGAAAAGCGATTCCTGGTCGGCAAGCTCTCCGACGATGAGCTCTTCCTGCGTGCCAAGGGCGGTCAGCTGGGCGGTCGTGCCCTCGATCTGGTTCTCGATCTGCAGGATCTGCTCGTCAAGCTGCTGCGCCTGCTGGCCAAGCGTCCCGATCCGAGCCGTGAACAGGTCCTCCTGTCCGCGGATCTGGGCGGCTGCCTCGGGATTGGTATCCGCGATTGCCAGCAGCGCGTCGGGAAAGTCGATGGTCGCCGCCCCCAAGGCCTCGGCTTCAAGGCGCGCCTTGCGGGCCTGAATCTCGATGAGTTGCGCGTCGAGCACTGCAAGCTCGGACCGCAGCAGCGTGTCGTCGAAGCGGATCAGCGTTTGTCCCGCCTCGACCTGATCGCCGTTGCGCGCAAGGATTTCGCCCACGACACCGCCTTCGGGATGCTGGATGACCTGGCGGTTCGATTCGACCACAACCATCCCGCTGGCGATGACCGCGCCGCTCAGCGTGGTGCGCACGCTCCACACGCCAAGGACGCCGATCAGGAGGACAAGCGCACCAACGCCCGTCAGCACAGGTCCCCGCACGGGCCAGTCCTTGGATGCCGCGCTCATGACGAGGTCTTCCGCGCGATGGCCTGCTGCACGTCGGCCGCGTTCTTCACCATCGACCGCAGCACCTCGTCGCGTGGCCCCTGCGCGGTGATGCGGCCGTCGTCAAGAACCAGAAGGTTGTCGCATTCCGAGATCGCCGTAGGGCGGTGCGTCATGATGATCACCGTCTTTCCTTCCGACTTCATGTGCCGGACGGCCGCGTTCAGCGCCTCGCTGCCCTCCATGTCCAGGGCCGAGTTCGGTTCGTCCAGAACCAGCAGGACCGGATCCTCGTAAAGCGCCCGGGCAAGCGCCACGCGCTGCTTCTGTCCGCCGCTCAGTTCCACCTGATTGCCCCGGACCGGCGTGTCGTATCCTTGCCGAAGGCCCAGGATCAACTGGTGCACTTTCGCCGCCTGCGCGGCCGCGACGATCCGTTCGCTGTCGGGCGTCAGCGACATGCGCGCGATGTTCTCGGCGATGGTGCCGTCGACCATCATCGGGTCCTGCGGCAGATAGCCGATATGGCGGCCCAGGGTATCGGGCGCGTACTGGTCCAGAAGCGCGCCGCCCAGCCGGACTTCCCCCGCCGCCGCCGTCTGAAGGCCCACGATCGCCCGGGCAAGCGTCGTCTTGCCCGACCCACTGCGGCCGATGACGCCCAGTGCTTGTCCCGGCTCGACCTCGAAGCTTATCGCCCTCAGGATCGGGTGCCGATCTTCGCCGGCGACCACGGTCAGGTTGCGCACCGAAAGCCGCGCCTCGGGGCGGGGCAGGGCGGTGCGGGCGGCCGGTTCCCGGATTGCCGACAGAAAGCCGCGAAGCGACTTGAGCCCGCTGCGCGCCCGCTCGACCTGCGGCCAGCGCCCGATCAGCTGCTCGATCGGTGCGAGTGCCCGGCCCATCAGGATCGATGCGGCGATCATTGCGCCCGCCGTCACCTGTCCCTCGAGCACGAGCCAGGCGCCGACCGCAAGAATGAAGGACTGCAGGAACAGGCGCAGGCCCTTCGACACCGATCCGAAGGTGCCCGTTCGGTCCGCTGCGCGCATCGCTTCGTCAAGGGCCTTGCGGCGCTTGTCCGTCCAGCGCTCGGCCACGGCCGGCAGCATGCCCTGGCTGCGGATCACCTCGCGCGCCAGTCGGGCGTTGTCGGAAAAGCGCTTGGCCTCTTCCGCCGCCACCTGTGCCGCCTCAAGCCGCTTCTTTGTCAGGACGCGGTTGAGGATCGTGATGACGATCAGAAGCACGCCGCCGCCCAGCGCAACCCAGCCGAGCATCGGATGGAAGATGAAGATCGCCGCGATGAAGAGCGGCGTGAAGGGGGTGTCGAGGATCGCGGTGAACGCGGGCGAGGCATAAAGGGCCTGCACCGCTTCGACATCGCCAAGCGCGGTCAGACGCTGCTTGGGGTCGGCCTTGCCCGGCGTCAGCGTCGCCTTGAAGACCCGCGCGTCCAGCGCCGACTGGAAGCGCGCCCCATAGCGGGCAAGGACGCGTCCCCGGGCATAGTCGAGCACGGACATGAGCGCGTAAAGCGCCGCGACAAGAACCGTCAGAGCCAGAAGCGTTTCTTCCGACCGCGACGACAGCACACGGTCATAGACCTGAAGCATGAAAAGCGGGCCCGTCAGCATCAGGATGTTGACGAAGATGCTGAAAACGAAGGCCACGACGATCAGTGCCAGACCCCGTCGGCGGACCTCGGTGATCTCGGGCGCTGGGACGCCGTCAGGCCGTGCACTGCCTTCGGTCACGGTGTTTCCGCTTTCTTCTGCAAGGGGCAGACTTGTCGTCACCCACCAGAATGGTCTCTGTAACGTTCTGAGTATTATGGTTCGGGGGTCCCATGCAACAGGCCCCGGTCTGCCGGTCCGGCGATGTCCCGCGCGGGTGTGCGCCACCCGTCCTGCCCCCGGGTCGCCGGGATGCCGCCGGAATTCGAGATGGACGCCACCCGTCGGCAAGGATTGAATGCGGCCGAGCAGGCATGACAAGGGAGTGCACCGTCGGTTGGAGATCTACCTGCACATCGGGATGAACAAGGTCGCCTCGACCGCGATTCAGGAGGCGCTGGCGGCAAACCGAAAGACGCTTCTGAAGCGGCATTCGCTGCTTGTTCCCGAAACCGGGATGGGGCGCGGCGGGCGCGGTGGCAAAAGCCACTTTGACCTGAGCGAGGCACTTGGCTTCACGAACGACCCCGCGTTTCTGACGCCGGACGACGGACGCATCGCCGCGCTGCGGAAGGCGTTCGATCGCGAAGTGGCGCGCCTGCATCCACGGTCCGTCATGATGAGTTCCGAGTTCTTCGTGCTGCGCCGCGACGTGGCCCGCGTCCGCGAGTTCTTCGATGGAATGGACGTCAGGATCGTGATCTGCCTACGCCGCCATGACGAGTGGCTGCGCTCGTTCTATGCGCAGGCCGTGCAGTCGGTTCCGGCGCCGAAGTGGGGCAGGACACTGGAAAGCTTCGTGGACTTCCAGCGGGCCCACAGGCCTCTGCAACTGTCCTATCTCGATCTGGTCAACGCCTGGTCCAGGAGCTTTGGCGAAGGCAATCTTCGCCTCGTGATCTATCGCGAGGGTGGTGGCCCCGAAGACGTGATCCGCGATTTCCTGTCGGCCGTGGGCGTCGCCGATCCCTCGGGTCTTGCCCTGGCCGACGTCCGGCAAAACCCGTCGCCATCTGCCAATATCCTGTCCATCGTCGACCTGGTGCAGCGGGCTTCTCTTCCAACCGAATCCCGCCGCGCGGCGGTGTCGCGGCTTGTCGCGCTTGCCTCGGACGGATCGCCGTCGTTGCGGCTTCACGCGGCGGCGCGCCATCGGCTGGTCGCGCCCTACCTTGCCGAATATCGCGAACTTTCCGATCGGTTCTTGGGTGGCAGGCCGGTCTTCGACCTTGACCTCGGTCCCGAAGCGCAGACCGATCCTGGGGCGATCGCCCTTCCGTCCCCGGTCCTGACACCCGAAATTCGGCGTGCGCTTGCGCGGCACTTGTCCCGCGAGGAGATCGAGACGCTTGTTCGATAGGCGGGCTGTCGTTGGGACAATCGGACAGATCCGTCACCATCCCATGATCCGGATGATCTCGGCGCCGATCCGCCCCGGGTCGGTGTCCAGACGCGGCAGAACCACCCCGTTGGGCGCCCTCGCCACCGCCTCGGCCTGGGCACCGAGGGGAAAGCAGATGACCGGAAGGCCCGTCGCCAGCATCTCGTGCGTGGTGAACGAAAACGTCTCGGGCCAGACCGACGGCATGAACCAGCAACCGATCCGATAGCGCTGCACAAGCCCGTCGATCTCGTCCAGCCGATAGGCACCGTGGCTGACATGACCCCGCGCAAGGCGATAGGCCGGGTCGAGGCTGCCGACATGGGCGAGTCCCGGCCTTCGTCTATCCCGCGACAGCCATCTGGAAAGCTCTTGCAGGACCTCGGCGCCCTTCGCGCGGTTCAGGTCGCCCAGGACGCCGATCACCCGTTCGCCGTTTTGGGGCGGCCGTGCCGCCGCCGGTGTCGCCCCCATGCGGTGCGGCGACACCTCGATCCGACCCGAAAGGAACGGATAGGCGGCGACCACATGCCCGGCACTGTCCTGCGAGAACGCCCGGATCCGGGCGGCGCCGCCAAGGAACGGTCCCCAAAGGCCGCGCCACTCGGCAAGCGACATCGGATCGCTCTGCCCCGGGATCCCGCTCCATTGGTGCTGGGGTGTCTCGCAGGCGGCGTCCGGCACCCCCTCGAAGACGCCCGAGGCGCCAAGCAGGGTGTAGTTCGGGCCAAGCGGATAGAAATCGTGGAAGAGGACTTCGGCGGACTGCCCCGGCCCCTTTGACAGCGCCGACATCAGCCCGACCAGGGCCCTCGGGTCGACAGCTCCGACACCGCAGGAATAGACGATCCGGCGCTGCCGCAGCGACGACAGGACGGAAATCGCCGTCGCGTCGTCATCGACCGCGGCGACAAGCGACGCCTCGGGGCGGTGAAGCTCGATCCGCCAGCGCAAGGCGCTGCCCACGCGCGCCACGACGGTCGAGGCACCGGCCCCCGTGCGGTCACGGATCACATTGTGAAGCCAGCTTTCAGCCCCGCCGCCCAGACTGTGTGCAAGGATGACGGGCACGGCGACATCCGTCTCGGCCCCGGCCTGGGCGAGGGCCAGCGCAAAGCGATGACCAAAGGCCGGATCGTCCTCGAGAAAGTGCGCGACCGAGGCGTCATGGACGGGATGCCGGCGCCTGATGACGGCGTTGCTGCGCGCCACGCGGGCGGCCTTCTCGGCGCTGCCGAAACTCGCCCCGCCGATGTGGTGGACGAACAGCGACGCCAGCCCGATGTGGCGCCCGCCCAGGGCGCTCGCCCTGCGGCACCAGTCCACCTCTTCGCCGTAGCCGCGGTCGAAGACCGTGTCGAACCGGGGCAATTGGTCCAGGAAGCGACGGTTCATGGCCATGCAGAAGCCGATGCCGACCGGAACCTCGATCATCGACCTGGCGGGATCGAAGCGCTTTGCCACATGGTCGATCAGGTCACCCACGCCGGCCGTAATCTCGCAGCGATAGCCGGCGCGCGGAACCGAAAGGATCTCGGCGTCGTTCGAGAATGGCGTGACGCTTGCCACGCCCGCGTCCGACCGGATCGGGGCCAGCAGCCGGTCAAGCCAGCCCGGCGGCGGCAGGGTGTCGGAATTGAGCAGCACGACATGGGCGCCCCGGTCCTCCGCCCGCGCCAGCCCGAGGTTGGCCGAGGCGACGAATCCCGCATTTTCGGCCGCTTCGATCAGGTCGAAACGCTCAGGCCGGCGATCGCGCCAGTCGCGCAGCATCGGCCGCATTTCGGGCTCGGGCGAGGCATCGTCGATGACGAGGATGTGGAGGTCGGTCCGGGACGGTTCGTCCACAAGGCGGGCCAGCAGCGCCTCGACCATTGCCGGTTTGCCATGAACGGGCAGGACGACCACAACGGGCACCCCGTCGTGCTGGTCGCGGGAAACCGCACCGTCACCGATCAGGCCTGGCTGGATCCGGCGCACATGGCCCCCTCCGAAGAGGCCCGTCATCGCACGCAGGGCGTTCCCGGATGCCTCGTCTCCGCCGATCAGATAGGCGCGCAGGGCCGGCAGGTTCCGCAGAAGAAGCGCGGCAAAGGAAAGGGCGACGCGCGCCTCTGCCCGAAGACGCGCCACGATTCCTGGTGCGCTGACCTGCGTGCGGCCTGCCCACCCCTGGCCCGTTGCTTCGATATCAAGCGGCGCGATCCCCGACTGAAGCCTGGCCACGAACCCGCGCCCTGGTCCGTCGGAAGTTTCGGGCACGTCCGACCGCAGCTCGGCTGGGGCCAGCACCAGGGTCGCGCCTCCGCTTGCCAGGGATATGCGCTGCCCGCGCGTCCAGCCCGTGACTGCGGTGCCGGTGGGCGAGAACACGATGCGCTCGACGTATCCAGCCACCCCGGGCGCGGGACCAGTCAGCGGGACGGGTCCGGTCCGGATTTCAAGGCGGTGCCTGCGGTACCGGCGATAGACGGCCGACGCGCGACGAAACAGCTCAAACACGGAGGTGCGCCATCCTTGGACCGGTTCCCGCTTTCGCGGCGACACTCGCAACTCGGCCGCGGCAAGGCAACCGCTCTCTACCCGTCAGACCCGCCCCGTGAGCACCGCGAACCACAGCGCAAGATTGTCCCGCCGTGTCTGACGATGCAACCCAAGGGCGCGCATGAGCTTCAGCCGTCGCGGCAGGCTCGCCGCGCGCGCGGCCCGGAACGTCTCGAGCAGGGCGCGGTTCTCGGGCGTCAGCAGGTCTGCCGTGGCGCTCAGCGCCGCGACGTTCTGGTCGTTCCAGTCGCGGAAGCGGCCCTGCATGACTCGGACAAGCCGCTGAAGCGCGGTCCGGGTCGTGCCGTTCGCGCCCACCGCATTGGCCCCGTGCTGACGGTAAAGCAGCCCTGGCTCGGTTTCGTAGATCACCGTCCCGCCCGCGCCCGAGACGACCTGATACGCCCACCAGTCATGCGACACGATGGCTTCGACGCGGGTGCTGGCCGCGGCCAGCATCCGCAGCGCGGACTTGTTCAGCACCATCGTGTTGCCGCCGCCGATGTTCTGCACCAGGGCGTTGCTGAAGGACGGCGGGCGCGCGAACAGCGGAGAGGGCCGCAGCGGCCGCAGCGCCTCGTCGCAGTGGATCGTCCGTCCACAGTACATCGCCGGCACCTCGGGACCGGCCCGCGACAGGGCCGCGACCGCGCGCGCCGTCTTGTCGGGAAGCCAGACGTCGTCCTGATCGCAGAACGACACGAAATCGGCGTCCGGATCGGCGGCGCGCAGAAGATGCAGGAAGTTCTGGGCGAACCCCATCCGGGGGCCATGAATCAGGCTGATCTCGCGACCTGGATGCTCTTCCGCGAAGCGCCGCAGAACCTCGGGACCGTCGTCGGTCGATCCGTCGTCGCTCACGATCAGCGACCAGTTGCCGTGGCTCTGGCCGGCCAGACTGTCGAGTTGCTCGCGCAGGCGTGTGCCGCCGTTGTAAAGCGCAAGCAGGATCACCACATGCGCGCGCCCGGCGGCGCCCTCGGCGACAGGATGCGGGTGCTCTGCTCTCAGACTGTCCGGCGCCATGTCCGTCCGTGCGGGCTAAAGCAGAAGTTCGCTGTGGCTGTTGCGCAGGGCCATGAGGCCGAAAGCCAGCGTGACGGCGGCGATGCCATAGACGAACACGGGGCTGACATAGGCGGCGTCGTAAGTGGCATAGAAGGCGTCTCGCATCGCTCCGGTGACATGATAGAGCGGATTGAACCAGAGGATACCCTGAAACTCGGGCGGGATGTCTTCGTAAAGGAAGAACACGCCCGACAGGATGAACAGAGGCCGCGTCAGGATCATCCAGAGCCGCTCCCACGCCGGGAAGGCCAGCATCAGATAGCAATTCAGCGTTCCGATCCCCAGGCCCAGCGCCGCGGCCATGGCCAGCGCGTTGAGCATGCCCGGAAGGTTGACGATCACCGGCGAGCCCAGCGTGCCGACGATCGCCGACATCACGATGGCGAAGACCATCACATGGGTCATCACGTTCAGAAGGAACCGCGCCAGAAGCGCGTCGACATAGGTGACCGCCGGATAGGCCATGAGCGGCTTCGAGAAGCTGAGCGAGGCCGAAACCTTGTTCGCCACGTCGTGAAACAGCATGTAGGGAAGGTACGCCGTCGCGTAGAACAGCGGAAAGCTTGTCCCAAGCGATGGTTGCGCGAAGGCAAGCGAAAAGGCGACCGACAGAAGCCCGATCGCGGCGACGGGTTCCAGCACCGCCCAGAGATAGCCCCCGGGCGAACGCCCGTAGGTCGTGACCATCTCGCGCAGCATCATCGCGACGATCGTCCTGACCGAGGCGAACCGGCGTCTGGGATGTCGCAGACCCCGCGCGCCGGGCACCTGGGGCGAGAACTCTGTTTTCACGCAGACCTCATCTGGCTAGGATCGTCCGCAACACCGGTCGCCGCGAAAGGCGCAGCAGTTTGACGCACGTCAGTAAAAGCCAATCCCACCCCGGCGCACAAGCCTTGCCGGACGCGTCGGTGCTGAGCGTGGTGCCCGCCCCCAGCGGAGCAGCCAAGGTCAAGCGCCGCCACCGATGGATCGCGGGAAGCTTCTTGCTGTTCGTGGTGCTGCCCTTCCTCGTGTCGGCTGTCTATCTTTATGCGGTCGCGCGCGACCAGTATGCCTCGACCGTCGGTTTCTCGGTCCGGACCGAGGATTTCGCCTCGGGTCTCGAGTTGCTGGGCGGTGTGGCCGAGATCTCGGGCGGGACAAGCTCGGACGCCGACATCCTTTACGAGTATATCCAGAGCCAGGAGCTTGTGCAGACGCTTGACCAGCGTCTCGACCTGCGCGGGCTTTACGGCAAGGCCACGGGCGATCCGGTCTTCGCGTTTCCCGAAGGCGGCTCGATCGAGGATCTGGTGAACCACTGGTCGCGCATGACGCACATCGCCTACGACAGTTCGACCGGCCTGATCGAGGTGCGCGCGCTGGCCTTCACGGCCGAAGACGCGCAAGCTATCGCATCGGCGGTGCTCGAGGAAAGCTCGACCCTCGTGAACGAGTTGTCGGCCATCGCCCGTCTGGACGCCACCCGCTTCGCGCAAGAGGAACTCGACCGCGCGGTGGAACGGCTCAAGGTCTCGCGTGAGCGGCTGACCGAGTTCCGGTCGCGCACGCAGATCGTGGACCCGACAGCCGATATCGCCGGCCAGATGGGGCTGCTCAATACCCTTCAGGTCCAACTGGCCGAGGCCTATATCCAGATCGACCTCCTGCGCGGCAGCACTGTGGAAAGTGACCCGCGGATCGCCCAGTCCGAGGCGCGCATCGCGGTCATCGAGGCACGCATTGCCGAGGAACGGCGCAAGTTCGGGGTCGGCGCGGCGGTCGGCGACGGGGGCGAGGATTACGCCACCCTGATCTCGGAATTCGAACGTCTGCTCGTCGACCGGGAATTCGGCGAGCAGGCCTATGTCGCGGCCCTTGCGGCCTACGACGCGGCCTTGGCCGAGGCGCGGCGGCAAAGCCGCTATCTTGCCCCCTACATCCGCCCGACACTGGCCGAAAGCTCGCAGTTTCCCGAGCGTCTGACCCTGCTTGCGCTGGTCGGGCTCTTTCTGTCCACAGGCTGGGCCATCGCCGTGCTCATCTACTACAGCCTGCGCGACCGGCGCTGAGGGAACGGGCAGGGCGCCATGATCCGGCTCGAGAACCTGTCGAAGGTCTACATGGTGAACGGCGTGCCGACGCTTGTCGCCGACAGCATCACCGCGACCTTTCCCACCGGCGCGTCGGTCGGGCTTCTGGGGCGCAACGGCGCGGGAAAGTCCAGCCTTCTCAAGATTATCTCGGGCGTCATGCGCCCGACCTCGGGCGAGGTGATCTCGGACGGGACGATCTCGTGGAACGTGGGCTTCTCGGGCAGCTTCCACCCCGACCTTACCGGCGCGCAGAACGTGCGCTTCGTGGCCCGGATCTATGGCGTCGATACCGACGATCTTCAGGACTTCGTCGCCGACTTCGCCGAGTTGGGCCACCATTTCCACCAGCCCTTCCGCACCTATTCCGCAGGCATGCGGTCGCGCCTTGCCTTCGGGCTGTCGATGGGCATCCGGTTCGACACCTACCTGATCGACGAGGTGACAAGCGTGGGCGATGCCGCCTTCCGCGTCCGCAGCGAGACCATGCTCATGGACCGGCTGGAAGACAGCTCGGCCATCGTCGTGTCGCACTCCAACGCGCTGCTTCGGCGGATCTGCGGGGCCGGCGCGGTGCTCGAGGCGGGCCGACTGACCTGGTTCGACGACATCGAGGAAGCGATCGAAAGGCACGAGCGCAACATGGCCGTCCGCGTTCTGGCATGACTGTGGCGCAGCCCCCCATTGCCGCCTCGGCCGGCTTGGTCTAGTCGGCCACACATGACGACATCGGCCCTCATCGACTTTCTTGATCGTGGCGGCGCGGCGCTTTGGGCGATCGCGCTGATCAGCGTGGCCGCGCTGGCGGTCACGCTCTGGAAGCTCTGGCGCTTTCGCGCCGATGGTGTCTGGACACAGGCCGCCGAGCCGGCGCTGGCCTCGTGGGCGGCGGGCGCGGGGGCGCAGGCGGAAACCGCGGCGCGCGCCCTGCGCGACCCGGTCGGCCGGGTCGTGTCGGCTGCCATGTCCGCCCGCCGCGATCCCGGCCTGAACGATGCCCAGGCCCGCGAAGAGACCGAGCGGGTGGCCCGCGCCCACCTGTCGCGTGCGCGGTCGGGGCTGCGCGTCCTTGACCTGACGGTGACGGTGGCCCCGCTTCTGGGGCTGCTCGGCACCGTGCTTGGCATGATCGACGCCTTCCAGGCGTTGCAGACCGCGGGTTCGACGGCCGATGCCGCGACCCTTGCCGGCGGGATCTGGGAGGCCCTGCTGACCACCGCCGCCGGCATGGCGGTGGCGATCCCGGCCTCGGTCGCGCTGACATGGTTCGAAAGCGTCATCGAACGGTTGCAGGGCCGGATGGAGGACGCCGCGACGCGGGTCTTCACCACCGGAGCGGATGGGCGAGGCCGCGCCTGATGTTCGCCTTCTCGGCCCCCCGGCCGCAGCGGCGGCCAAGCCTTACCCCGATGATCGACGTGGTCTTCCTGCTGCTGGTCTTCTTCATGCTGGCCGCGCGCTTCGGGGTCACCGGCGCAGTGCCCCTGTCGCAGCCGGGGGCCGAGGCGTATGCAGGGCCGCCGCGCCTTGTCACCGTCGGCGTCGCGACCCTGGCCCTGAATGGCGTGCCCCTCGATGAAGCGACGCTTCTGGCCGAGCTTTCCCGTCTGACCGCTGCGCTCGACGATGCCGTCGTCCTGCGCGCGGCCGAAGGGGTCGACCTTCAGCGCCTGGTCGACGTGATCGAAACGCTGCGCGCGGGCGGCTTCACCCGCCTCGTCGTGGCCGAGTGACGGCGGTGCGCTTTCCTGCCCCCCGGTCCCGCGCGCGTCAGGAAAGCGTTGTTCCGATGATCAACGTGGTCTTCCTGCTGCTGATCTTCTTCATGATCTCCTCGGAGCTTGCCCCCGCGCCGCCGTTCGATGTCACCCCGCCCGAGGCCGGTGCATTCGACGCCGGCGCGGACAGGGCGGACGATACGCTGTACGTCGATGCCTCGGGCCGGATCGCCTGGCGCGGGCTGCGGGACGAGGCGGCCCTTCAGGCGCTTGGCGTGCGGGGCGATGCGCCGCTCGAGATCCGGGCCGACGCGGCGCTGCCGGCGCGCGCGGCCGCGGCACTTCTCGCGCGTCTGGCGGCGGCGGGCATCGCCGATGTCCGCCTTGCCACGCGGCCCGCCGCGTCATCGGATGCCGCGCCATGACCCGCGGCGCGGCGACACTTGCCGGCTTCGGCGCGGTCCTGCTTTGGGCGTTGCTGGCCCTGCTGACAAGCCTCAGCGGCACGGTCCCGCCGTTTCAGCTTGCCGCCATGACCTTTGCGCTGGGCGGTCTGGTCGGGCTTCTGGCGATGGCCCGGCGGCCGGGCGCCTGGGCCGCGATGCGCCAGCCCTGGCCGGTCTGGGCGCTGGGGGTGGGGGGGCTTTTCGGCTATCACTTCCTTTACTTTTCGGCCCTGCGCGCCGCGCCGGCGGTCGAGGCCAGTCTGATCGCCTATCTCTGGCCGCTGCTCATCGTCATCTTCTCGGCCCTTCTGCCGGGCGAACGCCTCCGGTGGTTCCATGTCGCCGGCGCGGCGTTGGGCTTTGCCGGGGCCGCGCTGATCGTGACCGGCGGGCGCGGCCTGGCCCTGAACCCCGCCCATGCCACGGGCTATGGGTTCGCGCTGGCCGCGGCGCTGGTCTGGGCCGGCTACTCGGTCCTGTCGCGCCGCTTCGCAGCGGTGCCGACCGACATCGTCACCGGCTTCTGCCTTGCGACCTCGGCCCTCGCCCTTCTTTGCCACCTCTTGCTGGAAACGTGGGTGACGCCGTCGGGGGCGGTCGAATGGCTGGCGATCGTTGCGCTGGGCCTCGGCCCCGTGGGGCTGGCCTTTTTCCTGTGGGACCGGGGCGTCAAGCTTGGCGATATCCAGGTGCTTGGGGCGGCAAGCTATGCCTCGCCGCTTCTGTCGACGCTGGTCCTTGTCGCAACCGGCATCAGTCCGGCGACCTGGACCGTTGCGCTGGCCTGCCTGCTCATCACCGCAGGGGCGATCCTTGCGTCGAAGGACATGCTGCGCCGTCCGGTCAGGCGATCCGCTCGCGGATGACGGGCGCGGGCACGGGCCGGTCTTCCGACAGCGTGTAAGCCGCGCGCAGCAGCGCCGCCGCCCGGTCGGCCGAAGTCGCGTCAGCGGCGTGGACCATGCCCAGCGGCCGGTCCGGACCGGCCTCGGCCCCGATCGGCAGAAGTGCCGTGAACCCGACCCTGGGGTCTACCGCATCGCTTGCCTTCCGCCGGCCGCCGCCAAGCTCGACCACGGCCAGACCGACGTCACGCGTAGCGACCTTCGCGACGGTGCCCGCGCCATCGGACGCAACCGGCCGCACAACAGGGGCGGCAGGCAGGTGGTCGTGGAAGCGCTCGACGAAATCCGCCGGTCCGCCCAGTTCGGCGACCATGCGGCCGAAGACCTCGGCCGCCGCGCCCGAGGCGAGCGTCTGCCGCGCCTTTTCGGTTCCCTGGTCTGGTCCCGCGGCCAGCCCCGAAAGTGCCAGCATCTCGCCCGCCAGCGCCAGCGTGACGGTCTCGAGCCGCGCGTCCCGCGCCTCACCCGTCAGGAAGGCGACGGCGTTTGCGACCTCGACGGCATTGCCCGCCGCACTGGCCAGCGGCTCGTTCATGTCGGTGACAAGCGCCGCGCAGGGCAGGCCCGCGGCCTGCGCGACCCCGGTCAGGCTTTCGGCAAGCTCGCGGGCCCGCTCGGGCGCGTCCATGAAGGCGCCGTTGCCGCATTTGACATCGAGGACCAGCGACTGAAGCCCCGCCGCCAGCTTCTTCGACAGGATCGACGCGGTGATGAGCGGCACGGATTCCACCGTCGCCGTCACGTCGCGGATGCCGTAAAGCCGCTTGTCGGCCGGGGCCAGCGTCGCCGTCTGCCCGATGATCGCGCAGCCCGCCGCCCGGACCGTGCGCCGGAAAAGCGCCGTGTCGGGCTGCGAGGCGTAGCCCGGGATCGCGTCCATCTTGTCCAGCGTCCCGCCCGTATGGCCAAGCCCGCGCCCCGAGATCATCGGCACATAGGCCCCCGCGGCCGCGACGATCGGCGCCAGCATGAGCGAGACATTGTCTCCGACGCCGCCGGTGGAATGCTTGTCGGTTACCGGACCCGGCAGGTCCGACCAGTCGAGAACCTCGCCCGAATCCCGAAGCGCGCGCGTGAAAGCCGCCGCCTCGTCGCGGGTCATGCCCCGAAAGAACACGGCCATGGCGAAGGCGGCAATCTGCCCTTCGCTGGCGCTGTCGGTGGTGATGCCCCGGGCGACGAAGGCCAGTTCGTCCTGGTCCAGCGTCCCGCCGTCGCGCTTCTTGCGAATGATCTCGGCCATCAGCATGGGTCGTCCTCCTTCCCACTGGCCCGCCGGCCGGCCGCGTGCCCGCCGTCAGGCTTTGCGCCAGGTCTCGGTGTCGAGCATGATCGTCACCGGGCCGTCATTGATCAGACTCACCGCCATCTCGGCACCGAAGCGGCCGGTCTGCACCGCAATCCCGAGGTCCCGAAGGGCGGCGCACAAGCGGTCGTAAAGCCGTGCGCCCGTCTCGGGCTCGGCCGCGGTGGAAAAACCCGGCCGGTTTCCGCGCGAGGTGTCGGCGGCCAGCGTGAACTGGCTGATCGCCAGAACCGATCCACCGATGTCACCGATGGCAAGGTTCATGCGACCCTCGGCATCGCGGAAGACCCGCAGCTTCGCGATCTTTGCGGCCATCAGGTCGGCCTCGGCCTCGGTATCGCCGCGCATCGCGCAGACAAGCACCATGAACCCCGGGCCGACCGCGCCCACGGTCTCGCCCGCGATTGCGACCTCGGCGCGGGTGACGCGCTGGACGACCGCGCGCATGCCCCTAAAGCTCGTCTGCCCAGGGCGGGTTCGCGCCGGCCCGGCTGACCGTCACCGCCGCGGCACGTGCGCCAAGGGTCAGGGCGGCGCGGATCGCCGCGTCGGACAGCGTGGCCACAGCGCCCTTGGCCAGGACCCCCGCCGCGTCGAGCGAGGCAAGAAGCCCCGCGTTGAACGTGTCGCCCGCGCCGACCGTGTCGACGACCGTCGCGCGTTCGGCCGCCACGTCGATCCGCCGCCCGGGGGCATAGCCGCTGACGCCCTCGGCCCCGCGCGTGATGCAGACAAGCCGCGGTCCCCGCGCAAGCAGCGCCGTGGCCTGCGCATCGGTGTCCCCGGCGCCCTCAAGCCAGTGCAGGTCCTCGTCGCTGAGCTTCACGATATCGGCGGCCGCGATCATCCGGGCGATCCGGGCGCGATAGGCGGCCTCGTCCCGGATGAAGCCGGGGCGGATGTTGGGGTCGATCATGATGACGCGGGACGGCGCCTCGCGCAGCAGCAGCGCCTCGTAGGCGCGCGCGCAGGGTTCCACCACAAGGCTGATCCCGCCAAAGAAAAGCGCGCCCACCTCGTCCTGCAGATCGGGCAGATCCTCGGGCGACAGCATGCGCCCTGCGGTGTTCTCGTCATAGAAGGCGTAGCTGGCGTGGCCGTTCACCAGCCGGACAAAGGCCAGCGTCGTCGGCCGGTCGCTGCGCACCGCAAGCCTCGATGACACGCTGCTGTCCGACAGCGTCCGGGCCAGAAGATCGCCGAAGAGGTCGGTCGAGATCCCGCTGAAGAATCCGGTCGGCCGACCCAGGCGGCCAAGCGCGATGGCGGTGTTGAACACGGCGCCGCCCGCATGGGGGGCGAAAGCGTCCTCGCCCGCCTCGGTCCGACGCGGAAGCATGTCGATCAGCGCTTCGCCGCAGCACAGGATCATGACTGTCCCTTTCCCTGGTCCGGCCGAGTAGCACGGCGCCCGCGAGTCATGTCAAGGCAAAGCGGCCTGCCCGGTGCGACGAAGCCGGCCTCAGAATCCCGACGGGTCGAAGCCGCCTTCCTGGAGCGCCATGAAATAGCCGATCGCGGCGGCCACGATCGCCCCGACGATCAGGGCAAAGGCGATCTTCCAGGCCGAATAGGGCCGCTCGCCCGCGACCTGTCCGCTGCGCCCGTTCACCGCGATGCGATAGGTCTTGCCGCGATACTTGTAGGCCGCCATCCAGACCGGCAGGAGGATATGCTTGAAGGTGACGTCGCCGATCTGCGTCTCGACCGCCTGCACCTGCTGCACGTCGCCCCCGATGTCGAACTTCACGTCCCGTTCGATCACCCGGTCCATGACCTCGCGCGCCTCGACGAAGGCATCGTCAAGCTGCACCGAGTATCCCTCGGCCCGGAAACCGGCCAGGAATTCGGGTCGATAGGGCTCGAGTGAGGACAGATCCCATGCCCCGAGCGCGTTGCGGAACGGGGCCGGAAGGGACCGTGAGGCCACCACCAGCACGTCGTCGAAAAACCGCGCAACCTGACCCGAGGCCGGCGTCCAGCGCACCTTGCGGACGCTTTGCGTGGTCCGCTTGCCGTTGATCACGACCTGCCGGCTTTCGTGGTAGACGGTTCCGCGCTGGCCGCGATAGCGGCTTCGGGTGTCGGCGTCGAAGGTCCAGTACGGCAGGTAGAGCCCGTTCATGCGGCGGCCCCGGCGCGCGTATTGCTGAAGTCCGCCCGGCGCGAACCACAGGTTGCCCAGCCACTTGCCAACCGCGGCCCGCGCCTCGTCCTCGGTCAAGGCGAAGGGCAGAAGGCCCTTGGGCTTGATGTGGCGATGGACGCCGGTGTCGGTGACGACCGGCGTCGCGCAGAACGGACATTCGGCGGCATGGACCGCGTTGTCGAATTCGACCTGTGCGCCGCAGTTCGGACAGCTCAGGACGCGGGTTTCCTCGATCTCGGTCTGGGGCAGCAGGTTCGCCAGCGCCGCCTTGAAATCAAGTTCGCGCAGCGCGCGGCGTGCGCTTCCGCCGCCCAGGATCGGTTCGGTGTTCCCGCAGTGGTCGCAGACAAGCTGCACGCCGGCGGGGTCGAAGCGCATGGCCGACCCGCAGGTCTGGCAGGGATAGCGATGCTCTTCGACGGCCTCGGTCGTGGCGCGCTCGGGCTCGGTCATGGCATCAGCGCCCCCTCGGCCCGATCACGCCTCGGGGCGGAGCATCCGACGCATGGTGCCGTCGCGGGCGACCGCCTCGTGCAGGATCGCCACCAGCACGTGGCCCACCACGACCAGCATCAGCAGATTGCCCGCGACCGCAAGCACCTCTCCCACGTCCCGAATGCCGCCGTACCAGGCCACGGCGCCGCCAAGCGGCACCATCACCATCAGCACGTAGATCAGCCGGTGCCCCCACGTGGCCGCCGCCGCCAGCGCAGCCGAGGTCCCCTCGGCGGGGCCGGGCGCGCCACGCGCGAGGCGCACCGCGATCCGCACAAGGACAAGCGCAAGGACAGTCCCGCCCAGCCAGACATGCAACGTGTTGCCCTCGATCCCTGACGCACCGCGTTCGACGCGGTCGCGCAGGGCGTCGCCCATGCCATCGCTTGCGAAATAGGCGGCGAAGATCAGGACCGCGACCAGCCAGTGCAGGCCGATCTGAAGGGCCGAGTAACCAGAGCGTCGGGACATGATGCCCTCCTTTGCTGACGGACCGCTACGCGCCCGGAGGCGGCGGTGGCAGAACGGTGAAAAGCTGCGCAAGCTCGGCGACGTCCTCGGCCCGCTTCCAGCCGTCCTGGCCGGGGGTCCAGACGAAGCTGTCGCGCGTCAACTGCCCGTCGACCGCCATGCGCCCCATCGACGCCTTCGAGAAGGGTCCCTTCGTCTCACCGTTCTCGGCCACGTGCCAGACATGCTCGACCGGTGGTGGCGGCGGCGGCGCGGCTGCGCCCGACGCCGGGCCAGCGCCCCAGGGGCCTTGCCGCGCCATCTGCGCCCCCATCGCCATGCCCATCCCCGCGCCGACGCCCGCGGCCATGGCGCCGCCGGCCGCGCCACCGGCCTGGGTCATCGCCTCGGCCGCGCTGAACTGGGTGTACTTGCCCAGATCGCCCACGACCCCCATCGACGTCCGCTTGTCGAGCGCGGCCTCGACCGCCGGAGGAAGCGAGATGTTCTCGACGTAAAGCTCGGGCACGGTCAGGCCGTAGGCGGCGATTGGCCCGGAAATCTCCTGTGCCACGAGCTTGCCCAGCTCGGCCGTGTTCGCCGCCATGTCGAGAACCGGAATGCCCGCGGCCGCGATCGAACGGCTGAATTCCTGCACGATGATGTTGCGGATCTGGAAGCTGATCTCGTCCATCGTGAACTCGCCGTCGGTGCCCACGATCTCGGTCAGGAACAGGCCCGGATCGGTCACGCGCACCGAGTAGGTGCCGAAGGCGCGGATGCGGGTCGGCCCGAACTCGGGGTCGCGCAGGATCACCGGGTTCTTCGTGCCCCACTTGAGGTCCGTGAACCGCCGCGTGGCGACGAAGTAGATCTCGGACTTGAACGGCGACCGGAAGCCATGGTCCCAGTGGTTGAGGGTGGTCAGGATCGGCATGTTGTTGGTCTCGAGGAAGTAGAGGCCGGGGGTGAAGACGTCGGCCAGCTGTCCTTCATGGACGAAGACCGCGGCCTGGCCTTCGCGCACGGTCAGCTTCGCGCCGTACTTGATCGCGTGGCCCTCGCGCTCGAACCGCCAGACCATCGTGTCGCGGGTGTCGTCCACCCAGTGAATGACGTCGATGAATTCGCCGCTCAGGAAATCGAAGATGCCCATCGTCTGTCGCACCCCTTGGATCGTGACATGAAACTGCGTGGTGAAGTCTACCTCATGCGGCCCGCAAGGCCATGGCGGAATCCGCCCGCCCCGGCGGCGCGTCGCTGGTCAGCTCGTGCCTCCTGCCAGTTCGGCCGCCATCTGGTCGATGATCGGGCGCGCTTCGTCCGCCGACATCCCCGGCCGCAGCCGCTTGTCGAAGAGCATCTTCAGAAGCATCTCGTCATGCGTCGTCAGAAGCCCGAATTCCTCGTCGTCGTTGAAGATCGAGGGCCGCGCGAACGGGCTGTCGTTGGCAAGGCCAAGCCCTTGGGCCAGTTCCTCGTGGATGCAGGACAGGCGGAACAGGTCGGGATGCTCGGCCCGTATCACCGCGACAGCCTTGGTATAGACCCCGTCGTTCTGCGGGTCCCAGGCGAACACAAGGCAGTAGGACGACCGTGGCAGGTTCTCGACCGTCGCCACGGCAGTGTCGTCGAGGCGCGGGATGATGCGGCGAAGTTCCGGCCCGATCTCGCGCCGTTCGTCCTCGTAAAGGACAAAGACATGGAAGTTGCCGCCTGACGAGACCTGCCGGATCGGATGGCCGGTGACACGTGCAAGGCGGTCGGCATACTCGGCGATCGCCTGACCGTCGCGCGCGCGCGTCTCAAGGTCGACGGCGCGGCCGAAGGTCACCTCCATCCGGACCGGGCCTTCCCAGCGGTGCAGCAGGCTTTCGGTCTCCTTCTGGACAAGCTGGCCGCCGACGCTGGAGTACTCTTCGAAAAAGGCGATCTGGCGGAAGTTGCGCGCAAGATCGGTGTCGGTGAACGGGGCGTCGGTGCCGCCGCTGTCGGTGCGCAGCAGGCCGCGGTCGAGCAGCCCGGCCTGAACCCGCGCGTAATAGCCTTCCAGGGCGATGCTTTCCTCGGACCGCGTCGCGGGTTCGGGCCCCGGGGCGGCGTCCGGGGGCGGCGCGGCCATTCCCTGGGGCGGGGCGGCCATGTCGCAGCCGGCAAGACCGGCCCAAAGGACCGCCGCCGCCGCGAGGCGGGCCAGCGCGCCGATCGTTTTCGTCTTCGGGGTCAGGATATGCTCTCGCCTGCGTTGGTGCCCACCTTGTCGCCGCGCGCCTTGGCCGCCGCAAGGGTCGACTTGAGCTCGGCCTCCATCTTCTTCAGCTCGACCTCGGCCTGCGCCCGCTTGGCCTTGCCCGCATCGGCGATGGCAAGGCTTTCCTCGATCGTGGCGATCAACTCGGCATTTGCGCTTTTGACGGCCTCGATGTCGAAGACGCCGCGCTCCATTTCCTGACGCACGGTCCTGTTGGCCTCGCGCAGGTTCTTGGCATTCGCGGTCAGAAGCTCGTTCGTCAGGTCGTTGGCGTCGCGCACGGCTTTTGCGGCCTCCGACGACCGCTGGATCGTCACCGCCTGCGCCAGTTGCGTCTCCCACAGCGGGACGGTGTTGACGAGCGTCGAGTTGATCTTGGTCACAAGGCTCTTGTCGTTCTCCTGCACCAGCCGGATCGACGGCAGCGACTGCATCGTGACCTGCCGCGTGAGCTTGAGGTCATGAACCCGCCGTTCCAGATCGTCACGCGCGGCGCGCAGGTCGCGCAGTTCCTGCGCCTTCATCACGCCCTGGTCCTCGGGCGCGGCGTCGACCTCGGCCTGCTTGGCGGGAATGTCGTTGTGGTCCAGAAGCGCGATCTTCCGCTCGCCCGCGGCGATGTAGAGCGCAAGCTGGTCGTAGAAGTTGAGCGTGCGGTCATAAAGGATGTCGAGCGACTTGATGTCCTTCAGAAGCTTGTGCTCGTGCTGAAGAAGGTTGTCGGTGATCTTGTCGATCTGGCCCTGCACGTCCTCGAATTTCGCCACGAACTGCGCCATGGGCGCGGCGCGGCCGATCAACCGTTCCCACCATGACCGCTTGCGCCGTACGTCAAGCTCGGAGACCGAGAAGCCGCGGATGGTCGAGACGATCTCGCGCAGGGAATCTCCGGCCGGGCCGACGTCCTTGTTGCGCACGTCCGCCAGCATCGCCTGACTGATTTCCTGAAGTTCGGCCTGGGCCGAGGATCCGAACGAGACGATCGAGTTGGTGTTCGACATGTCGATCTCGGCCATGCGCCGCTCGATCTCGGCCTGAAGTCCCGGGTCGGCGGCCTCGTAGGGCACGACCTCGGGCACCGGGGCGGCCAACTCGACCTTCGTCACCTCGTCGAGCATTGCGATCGTCTTTTCGGCCTGCTGGCGGACGCTGTCGGACATCTTGAGCTTTTCCCTTTTGCAAATTCGATCGGTCTAATCGGTATGAACGCCTTCGCGCTCGAGCCGTTCGCGCAAGACCTCGATCTCCACGTCGAGGTCGCTGCGGTCGTCAAGAAGCATCTTCTCGGTGCGCGCCGAGAAGGTCTTTTCCAGATCGTCCAGCAGCGCTTCGTAGTCGGTGCGCGCCTTCTGGTCACGCGTGCGGCCGTAGAGGTCGGCGAACTTCACCGTCGCGTCCTTCGCGCCCAGAAGGTAGACGCCAAGGTACTTGCGCGCCCCGGTCAGGTCGCGGGGGTCTTCCTCGACCGTTCGGAACATCGCGCGCGCGGTGCGCTGGAAGCCCTCGACCCGGGTCACGAGCGCGCGGTCGTTGGTGCGCGCGATCGCCTCGGTCATGGCCTTGAGGTGTTTCTCGGCCTCGTCCACGGCGCGGGCCACGCGGTCGGACTGGAAGCTGTCGATCCCTTCGATCCCCTTGTCCTTCAGCGGGTCGATCCCGAAGGCAAGGCTGTGCAGGACGGTGCCGAGGATCGCGAAGATCACCGGGCTGAGAAGACTGTCGTTCGCGGTCAGGCCGGCCACGAACAATCCGGCGCCGGTGAGGACGCTTGCGAAGATCTTGCGCGGGATGGCCGGCCGCTTCGCCACGCGGCGCGCGTCATAGGCTTCTTCGGCGATCAGGCCCTCGCGGGTGAGCCACGCCGCCAGCATCAGGATGCCGAAGGCCGCAAGATTGATCGCCAGTCCGGTCGGCTCTTGCTGAAACGCGCGAAGGGCGAGGGGGATCGGCGCAAAGAACAGGATGTTGATCCGGCCGCCGGCCTTTGTCCGTCGCTTCCCGGAAAACGGCGGTTGTCCCGGACCGGACTGTCCGGCCCCTGTCTTCGGCACGCGCCCGGCCTTGTCGGGGCTGAACTTGCCGCCATAGCGCTGGGCCATTACACGCCCCCGGAGGCGGACACGTAGACGATGAGGCAGATCAAAAGGAAGAAGGCGACCTTCTGCATGGCGGACCCCTCTGTCAGGTCGAACGCGCCGCCAGCCCCCGCTGCCCGGCGAATGGAAATGATCCCGGCGACGAACGTCGCGAGAACGCCGACGACGGCAAGAACCAGAAGTGCCGCAAGGGCCAGTCGCGCCATTCTACCCCACGCTCCCGTCTTTGCATCGCAGCATAGGCCATGGCCGGGCCGCGTTCCACCAAAAGCCGACGCCCGCGGCGCATTCTGCGGACGGGGCCTTCTTCCTGTCAGAAAGGGGCGATGTGGGCCGCTTTCAAGGCTTTCGGCGCTTCGATGGGCGCGGGGGCTTCGATGGCGCGCGCCCGGGTGCGGCGTCCTTCCCGGCCGAAAGGCCAAGCTGCTCGCGCACGACGCGCGGCTTCACCTCGACCACGTCGCCGGGTTTCAGATCGCCCAGCTTGAACGGGCCGTAGCTGACGCGGATCAGGCGGTTGACGCTTAGCCCGATCGCCGACATCGCGCGGCGCACCTCGCGGTTCTTGCCTTCGCGCAGCGCAACCGTCAGCCAGGCGTTGGCGCCTTGCTGGCGGTCGAGCGTCACCTGCATCGGCTGGAAGGACTCGCCGTCCACCGTGATCCCCTGGCGCAGGGGGGCAAGCGTCAGGTCGTCGGGCGCGCCCTTCACCCGGACGCGGTAGCGCCTGAGCCACCCCGACGATGGCAGTTCGAGCCGCCGCTTGATCTCGCCGTCATTGGTCAGAAGCAGCAGGCCCTCGGAGTTCAGGTCAAGTCGCCCGACAGTGTGGACGCGCGGAAGCTCTGGCGGCAGCGCGTCGAACACCGTGGGGCGGCCTTTCTCGTCCCTGGCGGATGTCACCACGCCATCGGGCTTGTGGTAAAGCCACAGCCGCGGCGGTTCGGCCTCGGCGATGGGCTTGCCGTCGACCGTGACCCTGTCTGAAGGCGTCACGTTCAGCGCGGGGCTGGCGATCACCGTGCCGTTCACGGCCACGCGGCCTTCGGCGATCATGCGCTCGGCTTCGCGGCGCGAAGCCACGCCGGCGCGCGACAGCACCTTGGCGATGCGGTCGCCCGGCGCGGGGGCAGAGGGCGGGTTTGGGCGCGTCTTGTCGGGCATGACGGGGCTTTATCCCGGCCGCCGCGTCTTGGAAAGCGGCTTGAGTGGCGACGGCTTGGGGCGTAAGCCGCGCCCATGGTGTTCCGCAGCCACATGGAAACCGCGCTGGCCGAGGCCCGCGCTGCCGCAGACCGCGGCGAGGTGCCCGTGGGCGCCGTCCTCGTCGGCCCGGACGGGCAGGTGCTGGCCCGCGCCGGAAACCGCACCCGCGAGTGTGCCGACCCCACCGCCCATGCCGAGATGCTGGCGATCCGCGCGGCCTGCGCGCACCTGGGGTCCGAGCGGCTGACAGGTTGCGACCTCTACGTCACGCTCGAGCCTTGCGCGATGTGCGCCGCGGCCATCGCGGCTGCACGGATCGCCCGACTTTACTATGGCGCGTCCGACCCGAAATCGGGCGGGGTGGCGCATGGCGCGCGGGTCTTTCGCCACCCTCAGGCGCATCACGTCCCCGAGGTCTATGACGGCCTTGCCGCCGACGAGGCGGCGGGCCTTCTGTCCGACTTCTTCTGCGAGCGCCGCTAAAGCCCTATGGCCTGACGCAAGGCCGCGGCATCGGGTGCGGTCGATCCCGGGTGATACTCGCATCCCAGCGCATCGAGGCGCGCGGCCTGAAGGGCGGGGATCAGCGCGCGATAGTCCGGACCTTCGCCCCCCGGCGCGCCGCGCGACGGGAAGGACGCGATCTGCACATGCGCGATCCGGTCCCCGTGCCGCGCGATCAGGTCGGCCGGATCGTCGCCTTCGGCCAGCACGTGGTAGACATCCATCAGGATCCCAAGATTGGGCCGACGCGCCGTGTCGAGAAGCCGCGCCGCGTCGTCGACCCGGCTCAGGACGTAGCCCGGCACCCGCGCCTGGCTGATCGGTTCGACCAGAACCGTGCGGTCCGTCAGGTCGGCGAAGCGGGCAAGGTTCGCGGCGAAGACCGAGGCCGATCCCTCGCCGGTTCCCGCCATGACGTGGATCGCGCGAGCGTCGACCGCCTCGGCGGCTGCGAGGGCGTCGCGGAAATCGCCAAGGGCCGTCGCCTCCCGCCCCGGAAGGGCGGCGCAGCCGAAGCCCGGACCCATCCGCACATTGAGCGACAGGACCGGAAGCCCCGTTGCCGCAAGCGCGGCCGTGATCGTATCGGCGTCGCCCGACTGCACCTCGTCGTGGAACTCGACCGCGTCGAAGCCCGCGTTCGCCGCCGCGCGGATGCGGTCGGGGAAGGGCAAGTCGGTGAAGAGGTAGCCGGTATTGGCCGACAGCCGCATCCCGCCTAGACCTCGATCGCGACCAGCACCTGCGGTTCGCGCACCTCGACCCCCGGCAGCCCCGCCTTCAGCGCCTCGGCATCCTGCGCCAGAAGCGGGAAGGTTCGGTAGTGGCAGGGGATCACCAGCTTGAAGTCGAAGAACTTCTGCGCCGCCCAGGCCGCCGCCTTCATGTCCATCGTGAAGTGCCCGCCTGCGCAGAGAATGCCGATGTCGGGGGCATGGTATTCGCCCATCCAGCCCATGTCCGCCATGATCGTTGTGTCGCCCGAGACATAGATCGTATGACCTTCGCCCGCGATCATGAAACCTGCCTCGGCGCCGGCGTACATCGGCCCCCGGTCCGTCCCGATGGACGAGGAATGGACCGCGTTCACCATCGTCACCGCGACCTCGCCCAGCGTGATCGTGCCGCCCTTGTTGAAGCCTACCCCGGTGATCCCTTCGGATGCCTCCCAATGACTGATGAGGTCGTAGATGCCCGCCACCGGCACGCCAAGCTCGCGCGAGATCGCGATGGCATCGGCCGAATGATCGCCGTGGCCGTGGGTCAGAAGGATGGCCGTGGCGCCCTCGATGGCCTCGGACCGGCGGCCCTCGGGGAACATCGGATTGCCGGTCAGCCAGGGGTCGACCAGCAGGACCTGCCCGCCGATCTCGATGCGAAAGCCGGAATGACCGAGCCAGATGATTTTCATTGGGTCCTCCCTATGTCGTCGGAAGAAGACTTAGCAGGTTCGGCGGGGCAGTCACATGGATTGGACGCAAGCGATCGACGCCTATTGCGAAAGGACCGACCCGTCGTTCTGGTCCGAGCCGGTCAATGCCCTGACAAACGCGGCCTTCCTGATCGCGGCCGCCGTCATGGTCCGGCGGGTGCGCGGGCAGGGGCTGCCGATCGCGATGGCTCTGGTCGCGATCCTTGCCGCGATCGGAATCGGGTCGTTCCTCTTCCACACCGTCGCCACCCCCTGGGCGGCGCTGGCCGATAGCCTGCCCATCGCCCTTTACATCCTGGTCTACCTTTTCGCGGCGAACCTGCATTTCTGGAACTGGCCGCTTTGGGGCGCGATCCTTGGCACGCTGGCCTTCTTCCCCTATGCGGCGCTGACGGTGCCGCTGTTCCAGTCCTTGCCGTTCTTTGTGATCTCGGCGGGCTACTGGCCGGTGCCGCTTCTGATCGCCGTCTATGGGGTGCTCCTGCGCCATCGTGCGCCCGGGACGGCACGCGGGCTTCTGATCGGCGCGGCGATCCTGACGTTGTCGCTTGTCCTGCGCTCGCTCGACGAACCTCTCTGCACCGCGATCCCGGTCGGCACGCATTTCTGGTGGCATATCCTCAACGCGATCATGCTGGGCTGGATGATCGAGGTCTATCGGCGTCACCGCCTTGCCCATCGCTGAAGCTCGCCGGAAGGCCGTGCTGTCGCAACGACCTGGTGGCGGGGCCGGGCGACGCCGGCAAGCCGTGGCGGTCTCTGCGCCTGTCCCGGATGGATCCCGTTCAATTTTCCTTCCCTCGCCTTGCGGCAGCGCGTCGCGCGGTCTAAACGCCACGCTGGACAGAACGGAGCGCCCGATGTCGATCGATCTCAAGACCGCGGCCCATGTGGCGAAGCTGGCCCGTATCCGGGTCGAGGATGCCGACCTTCCCGCGCTTGCGGGCGAGTTCAACACGATCCTTGGCTTCATCGAGCAGCTGAACGAAGTCGACGTCTCGACCGTCGAGCCGATGACCAGCGTCACGCCGATGCGGCTGAAGCGGCGTGAGGACGAGGTGAGCGCGGGCGGAATTCAGGAGAAGATCCTCAAGAACGCCCCCGACGCGCGCGAAGGCTTCTTCGCGGTTCCGAAGGTGGTCGAATGACGCGTGACCTGACCGCCCTGACCATCGCCGAAGCGCGCGACCACCTGCGCGCGGGCGACATCACCGCGACCGATCTGACGGCAGCCTGCCTGACCGCCATCGAGGGGGCAGGGGCGCTCAACGCCTTCGTCCACCACACGCCCGAGATCGCCGAGGAACACGCCCGGATCGCCGATCAGCGCCTCCGCCAGGGCAACGCGCCCGACATGTGCGGGATCCCGATCGGCATCAAGGACCTGTTCTGCACCCATGGCGTCGCCAGCCAGGCGGGTTCGCGCATCCTCGAAGGCTTCCGGCCGGAATACGAATCCACCGTCACCCAGAACCTTTTCGACGCCGGCGCGGTGATGCTGGGCAAGCTGAACATGGACGAATTCGCCATGGGTTCGTCGAACGAAACCTCGGTCTACGGACCCGCGGTGAACCCCTGGAAGGTCGACGACCGGGCGTTGACCCCAGGCGGATCCTCGGGCGGCTCGGCCGCGGCCGTGGCGGCGGATCTGTGCCTTGCGGCAACGGGCACCGACACGGGCGGGTCGATCCGGCAGCCGGCGGCCTTCGTCGGCATCACCGGCCTCAAGCCTACATACGGGCGCTGCTCGCGCTGGGGGATCGTGGCCTTCGCCTCGTCCCTCGACCAGGCCGGGCCGATGACCAAGGACGTGCGCGACTGCGCGATCATGCTGAAGGCGATGGCCGGGCACGATCCGAAGGATTCGACCAGCGCCGATCTTCCCGTCCCCGATTTCGAGGCGATGCTGAGCGGCGACATCCGCGGCAAGACCATCGGCATTCCCCGCGAATACCGTATGGACGGCATGCCCGACGAGATCGAGGCGCTTTGGGCGCACGGCCGCGCCATGCTTCAGGACGCAGGCGCGAAGATCGTGGACATCTCGCTGCCGCACACGAAATACGCGCTTCCCGCCTATTACGTCATCGCCCCGGCCGAGGCCTCGTCGAACCTGGCGCGCTACGACGGCGTGCGCTACGGGCGCCGCGCGAAACTCGCCCAGGGCGACGGCATCACCGAGATGTACGAAAAGACACGGGCCGAAGGGTTCGGCCCCGAGGTGCGGCGCCGGATCATGGTCGGGACCTATGTCCTGTCGGCGGGCTTTTACGACGCCTACTACAACCGCGCCCGCAAGGTCCGCGCGCTGATCCGCAAGGACTTCGAGGATGTCTTCGCGCAGGGCGTCGACGCCATCCTGACGCCCGCCACCCCGTCGGCCGCCTTCGGCCTGGGCGAAATGGCAAGCGCGGATCCGGTACAGATGTATCTCAACGACGTCTTCACCGTGACGGTAAACCTGGCCGGGTTGCCGGGCGTCGCGGTGCCCGCCGGGCTTGACGGGAAGGGCCTGCCGCTGGGCCTTCAGCTGATCGGCCGCCCGTGGGAGGAAGGCGACCTGCTGAACACCGCCTATGCGCTGGAACGCGCCGCGGGCTTTGTTTCCAAGCCTGCGAAATGGTGGTAATCACGCGAAACGAACGAAACCGGGCAAACAGGCACAACGTCATGCATCTTGGCAAAGCGATGATCGGCGCATGTCTCGTCCTTGCGGCCTGCGCGCCGTCGGTGCCGGACTCGGCGGCCGGGGTCGGGTTCGACGACTACACGTCCTATCAAACCAGCCGCGAGGCCGAGCTTGCCGGCCGCCCCGCGCCGGTCCCCGAGGGGCCACAGATCGCGCAAGAGACGATGGCCGCGCTTGGCACGACGGCCCCGCTGTCGGCGACGGCGCCCGGAGGTGTCGCGGTCGCGGCCGCGCCCGCGGCCACCCCCATGTCCGCTCCAGCCGCTGCGCCTGCCGCGACGAGCAATGCCGGGATTTCCGACGAACAGAACTTCGACGCGGTCAGCGCGCGCGAGTCGATCGAAAGCGATGCCGCGCGCATCGCCCAGAACCGCCAGGCCTATGTCGTGATCCAGCCCACGTCCTTGCCGACCCGTCCCGAGGACGGGCGCCCGAACATCGTGGCCTTCGCCCTTGCCACGAACAACCCGGTCGGCACGCAGCTTTACTCGCGTTCGGGCCTGAACGCGCAATCCCGCTATGACCGCGCTTGCATGCGGTTCGCCTCGCCCGATCTCGCGCAGGAGGAATTCCTGGCCTCGGGCGGACCCGAGCGGGACCGGCTTGGCGTCGACCCGGACGGCGACGGCTATGCCTGCTGGTGGGATCCCACACCTTTCCGCGCGGCGCGGGCCGCCGGCGGGTGATCGAGCATCCTTCGCCCAATTTCGGGCCAAGGCGCGACGGGCTGACGCCCGCGCTGATCGTGCTTCACTACACGGCCATGCAGGACGCGGGCGCGGCGTTGCAGCGCCTGTGCGATCCTGCGTCCGAGGTGTCGGCCCATTACCTGGTGGGGGCAGACGGCACGCTCTGGCGGCTGGTCCCGGACGAAATGCGGGCCTGGCACGCCGGGGCAGGGGCCTGGGGCGGCGCCGGGGACGTGAACTCGCGGTCGATCGGGGTCGAACTTGACAACGACGGGGCCTCGCCCTTCCCCGAGGCGCAGATGGCCGCGCTCGAGCGGCTTCTGGACCGGCTTATGGCGCGCTGGGCGATTTCGCCCTCGGGCGTCATCGCGCATTCCGACATGGCGCCGGATCGCAAGGCCGATCCCGGTCCGCGGTTCGACTGGCGGCGGCTGGCCCGCGGCGGGCGCGCCGTCTGGCCTGCGGCAGCTGCGCCGGGGGACTTCCTATCGGATGCCGCCGCCGCCGGCTATCCCGTCGAAGCCGGTCCTGACCTTGTCCTTGCGGCGTTTCGCCTGCGCTTTCGCCCCGGTGCCGCGGGGCCGCTGGCGCCCGAGGACCGTGCCCTGATGGCTGGCCTCGCCGCCATTGACGCGGGCGCCGCCAGTGCCTAACTCGGGACGGCGTGCGGAAGGCTGGATGGCCGCGGCCTGTCGGGGGCAACCCCGGAGGTCGAGGAAAGTCCGGACTCCATGAAGCAACGGTGCCGGGTAACGCCCGGGCGGGGAAACCCGACGGAAAGCGCCACAGAGAACGAGACCGCCCCGGCAAGCCGGGGCAAGGGTGAAACGGTGGGGTAAGAGCCCACCGCGTCCCTGGCGACAGGGACGGCATGGCAAGCCCCACCGGGAGCAATGCCGAATAGGGACGCCGCCATGGGCCGCTTCAGCCTGGGCGTCCGGGTAGGCAGCTAAAGCGCGTCGGCAACGGCGGGCTCAGAGGAATGGTCATCCAGGGGAGCGATCCCCGGACAGAATCCGGCTTACAGGCCCTCCGCACGCCTCTATCGTCCTGACGGATCGCGATTGTCTGTTACACTCGCCGTGCCATACTGGCCGCGATTGGCCGGACGGTCTTTGCACAAGAGCCATTTCAACCGGGAGGAAGAGAGATGAGTTTCGTCAAGACGCTAGCGACACTTGCGGCGGGGTTCGCCGCCGCGAAGGGGGTCGAGCAATACAAGAAGATGGGCGGCATGGCGGGGGTGAAGGATGCCGTGAAGGGCAACGAATCGCTCGCCGGCATGTCGAAGCAGATGGACGAGATGTTTGCCCGGATGGGCATGCCCGACGCAAGCAAGAACCTGAAGGGAATGCTCGACCAGCTTGGCGTGAATGCCGACAAGGGCGGCGAGGCGGCGATGGCGGGTCTGGGCGGGCTCATGGCCGCGCTCGGGGGGGCCACGGCGGCCGGGACAAGCACCGCAGCCGACATGCTGGACAGCCTGACCGGCAACAAGGCCGCCTCGACCACGGTCGAGGACAACGCCCGCCTTATGATCCGCGCAATGATCCAGGCCGCCAAGGCCGATGGCGAGATCGACGCCGAAGAGCGGCAGAAGATCCTCGATCACCTCGAAGGCGCGGGACCCGAGGAAATCGCTTATGTGCGTGAACAGCTGGCCGCGCCGCTTGATCTTGAGGGTCTTGTGTCGGACACGCAGGACAACGCCCGGTCGCAGGTCTATGCGATGTCGGCGATGGCGGTGCGCATCGACAGCGACGCCGAGCGCGAGTACCTGAACGCGCTTGCGCGGGGTCTGGGCCTCAGCGATGCGGCGCAGGCACGCATCCATCAGGCGATGGGCATCGGTTAGGCGGCGGTGGCGTGGAACAGGGGCCCAGAATCCGGTTGACACCGAAGCGGCGATGGCTAGAACGCGGGCTTCAAGGATTCCACGGGCGGTGTCGCCGCCCGGCGCAGGAGAGTGACCATGGCGAAGCCGACGACGATCAAGATCCGTCTCAATTCGACCGCTGACACGGGCCACTTCTACGTGACCAAGAAGAACGCCCGCACGATGACGGAGAAGATGGTCGTACGCAAATACGACCCCGTCGCGCGCAAGCACGTCGAATACAAGGAAGGCAAGATCAAGTAGGATCCCCTTCCGGAAAGATCGACAAGGCCGCGCGTCCCCCGCGCGGCCTTTTTCTTTGGCGGGCGTGGCAGGAGCGGGCGGCGATCCCCACATCAAGCCCACGAAGGGCCTTGCCATGACTGCCGAGACGATCACGATCCGCACCGCCCGACCGGCCGATCTGGCCGCGGCCGATGCCCTTTTCTCCGAAAGCTACCCGATTCTGCTGAGGGGGGATTACCCGCCGTCTGTCCGGGTCCTCGCCATCCCACTGATCTCGCGGGCGCAGCCCCACCTGCTTGCCTCGGGCACGTACTTCCTGGCCGAGGACGCCGACGGGCGGCTTGTCGGCGCGGGCGGCTGGACGCGCGCGGCGCGGGTGCGCGAGGTAGGCCAGGTCCGCCACGTCGTGACCGACCATCGCCGGACCCGTCGGGGGATCGGCCGCGCGCTGATGGCGCATATCTTTTCCACAGCGCGCGAGGCCGGCATCCGCCACCTGCAATGCCAAAGCACCAGGACTGCGGTGCCCTTCTACAGCGCCTGCGGTTTCCGCGAGCTTGGGCCGATCGAGGTGCCGTTGCAGCCCGGGATCAGCTTTCCCGCCGTCGCGATGGAGCGCGACCTTGCCGCCACGCCGTCCGGGGCTGACTGAACAACTGCCCCAAAAGCGCCCCAGTCTGCCCTATGCTGCCGGGGAATCGCGAACCAGGATGGAGGGACACATGCGAATTCGCGCGCTTATCCTCGTGCTGCCTCTGGCGGCCTGTGCCAGTGTCGAGGAACGGACCGATGCCCGCAGCGGAACGGGCTTCGCCACCGCCACGACCGCCAGCACGGTGGAACGTCAGCCGACCCGGGTGAACGTCACCATGCAGGGCTATGATGCCGTGCCGATCGTGCGCGTGGCCGGGTCGCCATCCACCCTGGACGAGGCGGCGCAGCTTGCGCTGGCTGCCGGTGGCAGCGACGCGGGGGTCTGGGCGCCCGCGACCGTGGGCGGGACCACCTATGCCCTGCGGCAGGTCATGGTCGGATCGTTCAACTTCACCGTGGCCGAGCCGCAGACCGGGCGGCCAACCGCCACGCCCGAGCTTCTGTCGAACGTCAGTGTCCGCACCGGCTGTCTCACCACCGGGCAGACCTTCGCCGACCGGGGGCGCATCGCCGTCGCGATGGACTGCAACTGACCGCCTGACGCGGCGCCCCGCGGCGTGACGCGCCCGGCGACGCATCGGGCGCTGGCCTGCGACCGCCGGCAAAAAAGAAAAGGCCGGCGATTACGCCGGCCTTTCCACATGCGGTTCCCTGCCTGCGCCTTACTGGCGGTTGCCGAACAATTGCAGCAGGAACATGAAGATGTTGATGAAGTTGAGGTAGAGGCTCAGCGCCCCCATGATCCCCGACTTGTCCATCCATTCCTTGTCCATGTGCTGGGCATGAGCGATGTAGTCGGTCTTGATCCGCTGCGTGTCATAGGCGGTGAGACCGGCGAAGATCAGAAGGCCAAGGATCGAGACGGCGAACATGATCGCCGGCGAGCCAAGGAAGATGTTGATGATCGACGCCACGATCAGGCCGATCACGCCCATGATCAGGAACGCGCCCCAGCCCGAGATGTCTTTCTTCGTGGTATAGCCCCAAAGCGACAGGCCCGCGAAGGCGATCGAGGTCACGATGAAGGTCTGCGCGATCGACATGCCGGTGAACGCGGCGAAGATCCACGAGATCGACAGGCCCATCACCGCCGCGAAGGCGTAGAAGAACAGTTGCGCGCCGGCCGCCGACAGGCGGTTGATCGCGGCGCCGAAGGCGAAGACCATGATCAGGGGGGCGAACATGGCGATCCAGCCGAGGATATTCGGCTGAAGCGTGATCGGGTCGCGGAAGATCGAAAGGAGCGCGGCGCTCGATCCGACCGCCCAGGCAACACCGGCGGTCACGAGCATGCCCACGGACATCGTGCCGTAGACCTTGCTCATATGGGCGCGAAGGCCCTCGTCGATAGCGGCCGCGCGGGCGCCGACACCGGCGCGGACGGTCTGATACTCAGCCATTAAAGCCTCCGAAAAGCTCCCTAGTCGGGCGGCAGGCCCACGCCTACCGCTCTCGTCTGACAATATTGGCAGGGCTGCCCTCCGTTTCAAGCGGAATGCAGGAGCAATTCAGTTTTTTTGTCAGGTATGGCCTGGGCGCGTCGGGGCGGTCAGGCACGCCAGTGGTTCGGCACGTCCCAGGGGATATCGTCGGGCACGTCCCACGGCGCGCGCGCGGCTTCGCGGCGGACCTCGGCTTCGGTCAGCCCGAGGTCATCGAGAAGCCGTGCATCAAGCGCGGCCAGCGCCCGGCGCTGTCGCATCACCTCGCGCAGGCCAAGAAGGGTTTTCAGAATGCCCGCGCGGCGCTGCCGCGGGGCGTGGGGCAGACTGAGGCTGATCAAACGGGTCGTCATCACGCGGTCCTTGTCGAAGTGTGAAATGTCGGGATCGGGTCATCACCGGCATTGATGTGGATGCCGCAAGGAGATACATTTGTAAATCGAATGATTTTGAAGTGATGCATCACGGAGTGTGATATGCCGCGGCACCTCGATCTCACTGCCCTGCGATCCTTCGTCACCGTGGCCGAAACCGGCGGGGTCACGAAGGCCGCAGGCTTCCTGCACCTCACGCAATCGGCCGTCTCGATGCAGCTCAAGCGATTGGAAGAGTCGCTGGGTCTGGCGCTCCTCGACCGGTCGTCGCGTAGCGTTTCGCTGACCGCCGCTGGCGAGCAGCTTCTGAGCTATGCCCGGCGGATGCTTGACCTCAACGACCAGGTCATTCTGCGCATGACCGATCAGGACTATGAAGGCGAACTGGTCCTGGGCGTGCCGGCCGACATCGTCTATCCGTCGATCCCGCAGGTTCTGCAGCGCTTCAACATCGAATTCCCGCGGGTCCGCGTCACGCTTCTGTCGTCCTACACGCGCAAGCTTCGCGACCTTTACGCCCGCGGTGGCTGCGACATGATCCTGACGACCGAGGATCACGTCGGACCGGGCGGCGAGACGCTGGTCGAGCGGCCGCTGATCTGGATCGGGGCGGTCGGCGGATCGGCCTGGCGGCAGCGCCCGCTGCGCCTGGCCTTCGAGAAGGCCTGCATCTTCCGCCCCGACGTTCAGAAGGCGCTCGACGCGGCTGGTGTGCCCTGGGACATGGCGGTCGAATCAGAGTCGAGCCGCACGGTCGAGGCCAGCGTCAGCGCCGATCTTGCCGTGCATGCTGCCATCGAAGGCACCGAACCGCCCTATGTCGAAAGGATCGCCCACAACGGCGGCCTGCCGACCCTGCCGAGGATCCTGATCAACTTCTACACCGCCGACCCCAAGGGCGACGTGCCGAAGGCGGCACTCGCCGCGCTGGTGCGTCAGGCCTATCGGGCGGGCTAGGGCAGGACCACCACCTTGCCGGTCGACCCGCGGCCCTTGAGAAGGGCAAGCGCCTCGTCCGCGCGCTCAAGCGGGAACCGGTGGCTGATATGCGGGCTGATCCGCCCCTCGGCACGCCAGCGAAAGACCTCGGCCAGGCTGTCGGTCAGAACGTCGGGGGCGAAGCTCAGATAGCCCCCCCAGTAGAAGCCGTGCACCGAGACGTTCTTCACCAGAAGGTGGTTCGGCCGGATGTCGGGCAGCGTGCCGCTGGCGAACCCGATCAGAAGGATGCGGCCCTCGGGCCGTGTCGCGCTTAGCGCCGCGCGAAACGCCGGTCCGCCCACGGCGTCATAGACCACATCGGCCCCGCCCAGCGCACGCACCGCGTCAGTCAGGTCGTCGCGGTCGCTGTCGAGGACATGCTGTGCCCCGGCCTGCGCGGCGATCGCGCCCTTTTCCGGGCCGCGGGCGCTGGCGATCACGCGCGCGCCGATCATGGCGCCGATCTCGACCGCGGTCAGCCCGACGCCCCCTGCCGCGCCAAGGACCAGCAGAGTCTCGCCGGGCTTGAGCCGGGCCGTTCGCAGAAGGGCCAGGTGCGACGTGCCATAGGCGACCTGCATCGCCGCGGCCTCGTCCATGGGCATGTGGTCGGCCAAGGGCACAAGGCGGTCCGCGGGCGCAAGGGCCACCTCGGCAAGGCCCCCTTGCCCAGGAAAGGCCGCGACGCGGCGGCCGACAAGGCCCGGGTCGACGCCCGGCCCCGCGGCGGCAACGGTTCCCGCGATCTCCATGCCCGGCGTCAGCGGAAACGGCGGCTGGTCCTGATACTGGCCCGAGATCATCAGGAGATCGGCGAAGTTCAACCCGCAGGCCGCCACGCGGATCGCCACCTGGCCGGGCCCGGGCGACGGGTCCGGCCCTTCGACCAGGGCGGATGCCGCGTCCTTCGCCGAAATGATGAGCCTTCTCGCCACGCCATCCTCCCCGCGTTTTGGCCGCGCTTCCGGATTATCGTCTTGCGCCTCGTCTGACCATCCCGGGCGAACCGTCGCCGACGGAAAGCTGCGCGCCCCCGAAAAAGACAGGAAACACCCATAGCGTGTAATGGCGGAAGCCTGGCTCCTGGGCGGCCGTCAAGAAAATTCATATGATATCAATAAATTGATGAGGTGTTCGCGGGAGCACCTGACCAAAAAGACAGGTTGTGCGCCGACGGTGGAATAGGCGATTTTATGGTATTGGTTGTGTTCTTTACCAGGAGCCTGAAGACATGAAACACCCCGTGGATGTGCATGTGGGCAAGCGTGTCCGCCATCGCCGCTGGATGGTTGGCATGACCCAGCAGCAGCTTGCCGAGCGGGTCGGAATCAAGTTCCAGCAGATCCAGAAGTACGAAACCGGCATGAACCGCATCAGCGCCTCGCGCCTGTGGGACATCGCGGCTGCGCTTGACGCGCCGATCAGCTTCTTCTTCGAAGGGCTCTCGGACGTGGCCGACAGTGCCACGCCGCTGCCGGGAGACATCCTTGCCGACAAGGAAGCGCTGGAACTCGTCCGGTCCTACTATGCCATCCCCGAGACCCAGCGCCGGCGCCTGTTCGAACTGGCCCGTGTGCTGAGCGACGCGGCCTGACCGCGACGGACGCTTGACCCCGACGCGCCTGCGCCGCTACCGAGGATCGGCTGGCGGCAAGGGCGCGGGGATCATGCGAGACGATCTTGATATCGATGGGCTGTGGGCGCTTGCCAACGCCGTGGCGGACGCCGCGCGCGCAGAGACCCTGCGCCATTTCCGAAGCGACGGCCTGACGTCGGAAAGCAAGGCCGCCCATTACGACCCCGTGACCGCGGCCGATCGCGGCGCCGAGGAAGTCATGCGCGCACTCATCCATCGCCATCGCCCGGACGACGGCATCCTTGGCGAAGAAATGGCCGACCATGCCGGGACCTCGGGCTTGACCTGGGTGCTTGACCCCATCGACGGGACGCGCGGCTTCATCAGCGGGACGCCGACCTGGGGCGTGCTGGTGGCCGTCGCCGATCACGACGGTCCGATCCTTGGCATCATCGACCAGCCCTATATCGGCGAACGCTTCAGCGGCGGCCCCGGGCGCGCCATGGTCGAGGGCCCGATGGGCCGGCATTCCCTCGGGACGCGGCCGCCCCGCCCGCTGTCCGAGGCGACGATCTTCACGACCTTTCCGGAAGTCGGAACCGAGGCCGAGAGGCGGGCCTTTCAGGCCGTCGCGCAGCGCGCGCGCCTTACGCGCTACGGGATGGATTGCTATGCCTATGCGCTGATCGCGGCCGGGCAGATCGATCTGGTGATCGAGGCCGGGCTCTATCCCTTCGACGTCGCCGCCCCGATCGCCGTGATCGAGGCCGCGGGCGGCCTCGTCACCGACTGGACCGGCGGTCCCGCCCATGGCGGCGGGCGGATTCTTGCGGCGGCCAATTCCATGATCCACGCCGAGGCTCTTGCCCTTCTGACGGACGCGCTTGCGGGGGCAGGGGCGTGACCCATACCCTTTTGCGCGGCGCGGCCACCGTCCTGACGATGGACGATGGGCGCCGCGAACTTGCCGGGAAGGACATCCGTCTGAGGGGCGGCACCGTTGCCGAGATCGGCCCGGCGCTGCGGGCTGACGGCGCCGAGATCGTGAATGCGGCCGGGTGCCTTGTCACGCCGGGCCTCGTGAACACGCATCACCATCTCTACCAGACGCTGACCCGGGCGGTGCCCGCCGGGCAGGACGCGCTCTTGTTCGGCTGGCTTCGGGCGCTTTATCCGATCTGGGCGCGCTACACGCCCGAGGATGTGCACCTCGCCACGCTGTGCGGCCTTGGCGAGGTTGCGTTGTCGGGCTGCACCACGTCGTCCGACCACCTCTACCTCTTTCCGAACGGGGCCCGGCTTGACGACACGATCGATGCCGCCTTGCAGGTCGGCCTGCGGTTCCATCCCACCCGCGGCGCAATGTCGATCGGGGAAAGCGCTGGCGGCCTGCCGCCCGACAGCCTGGTCGAGCGTGAAGAGGCCATCCTGAACGACTGCCTGCGCGTGATCGACGCCTTTCACGATCCCGCGCCGGGGGCGATGGTGCGCGTGGGCGTGGCGCCCTGTTCGCCGTTCTCGGTCAGCCGCGAGTTGATGCGCGACGCCGCGATCCTGGCCCGGGACAAGGGCGTGCGGCTTCACACCCACCTGGCAGAGAACGACGAAGACGTGGCCTACAGCCTTGCCACCTTCGGCTGCCGCCCGGGTCAGTACGCCGAGGACCTGGGATGGACCGGCGCCGACGTCTGGCACGCCCATTGCGTCAAGCTCGATCGCGCCGAGATCGGCCTGTTCGCGCGGTCCCGCACGGGGGTCGCGCATTGTCCCTGCTCGAACTGCCGGCTTGGCTCGGGCATCGCGCCGGTCCGCGCCATGCGCGACGCGGGCGTGCCGGTCGGGCTTGGTGTCGACGGATCGGCGTCGAACGATCGCGCCAGCCTTCTGGCCGAGGCCCGGCAGGCGTTGCTGCTGCAGCGCGTCTCGCGCGGGGCCGACGCCCTGAGCGCGCGCGAGGCCTTGTACGTCGCCACCCGTGGCGGGGCCGAAGTTCTGGGCCGCGACGACATCGGACAGATCGCGCCGGGCTATCGGGCGGACATCGCGGTCTGGGATGTCGCGGGCCTTGAAAGCGCGGGAAGCTGGGACCCGGCCGCGCTGGTGCTGGCCGGACCGGGCCGGGTGCGCGATCTTTTCGTCGAAGGCCGTCGGATCGTGTCGGACGGGCAACTGGTAACCGTCGATGAACGGACGCTTGCCACGCGTGCGGCGCACGCGGTGGCCCGGCTTGTCGACGGCTAGGGCCGGTCTGTTCGCGCTTCCACCATCCGACCCGCGACATAGGTCGCCACGACTGCCCGGTCGTCGCCCATCATGATGGTGGGAAAGACGGCCTCCCAGATATCCTCGGCGCGCTCGGCCCGCTGCGCGATGGCGGGTGTCGAGCCAAGATCGAGCACCACGAGATCGGCTTCGATTCCCGGCCGCAGCGTGCCGATCCTGTCGCCAAGGCCCAGGGCCGCCGCCGAGCCCGCGGTCGCAAGCCACAGAAGCTCGGCCGGGTGCAGGGCCCGGTGGCGCAGCTGCGCCACCTCATAGGCCGCGGCCATCGTCCGCAGCATCGAAAAGGATGAGCCCCCGCCGGTGTCGGTGGCAAGCCCCACGCGGATGCCGCGGCCCTTCAGCCCCTCCATGTCGAACAGCCCCGAGCCGATGAAGGTGTTCGAGGTCGGGCAATGCACAAGCGCCGCGCCGACCTCGGCCAGGCGGTCGATCTCGCGCGGCGTCAGGTGGATCGCGTGGCCATAAAGGCCGTTCGGGCCAAGCAGGCCGAAGCGTTCGTAGGTGTCGAGGTAATCCGATGCCTCGGGGAAAAGCTCGGCCACCCAAAGGCATTCGTCGGTCTGCTCGCTCAGGTGGGTCTGCATCAGGCAGTCGGGATGCTCGGCCCAGAGCGCGCCCAACGCCTCAAGCTGCGCCGGTGTCGAGGTGGGCGAGAACCGCGGCGTGATGACATAGGACAGCCGCCCGCGCCCGTGCCAGCGCGCGAGCGCCGCCTTGCTTTCGTCATATGCGCGCCGGGGCGTATCGGTCAGGCCGGCGGGCGCGTTCCGGTCCATGCAGGTCTTCCCGCCCAGGGCCCGCAGGCCACGGGCGTCGGCCTCGGCGAAGTAGGCCTCGACGCTTTCGGGGTGGCTGGTGCAGTAGCTGGCGACGGTCGTCGTGCCGTGGGCCAGCGTCAGGTCGAAGTAGCGCGCCGCGATCGTCCGGGCGTAGGCGGGGTCGGAAAAGCGCGTCTCTTCGGGGAAGGTGTAGCTGTTCAGCCAGTCGATCAGACGCTTGCCCCAACTCGCGATGATGGCGGTCTGGGGGTAATGCGCATGGGCGTCGACGAAGCCGGGCAGGATCAGCCCGTCACCGTGATCGACGACCCCGGCCTGCGGATGCGCGGTGCGCAGCCGGTCCGCGGGGCCGACCGCGGCGATGCGCCCGTCCTCGATCAGCACGGCGCCGCGGCGTTCGTGCTGCGCCGCCTCGGCCGGATCGCCCCGGAAGGGATCGCGCGCGAAGGCAAGCGTCTGCCCGAGCAGGAGTGTCGGCTGCGCCATCTGCTGTCTCCGTCCTTCGGCCTCGTGCGTCCGCGCGGCGCAGACTATGCCGCGCGGCGACGGGCGTAAATCCGGCCAGCCCCCTGTTTCTTGCAGGCGCCTTCCCCTATGGTCCGCCGCGAACGGCGGAGAGCGGACGATGGCAGACGACGCCACCACGGTCGAGGACCGCGACGACGAAGGTTTTGGTCTGGACGACCGGCTTGTGCCGGACGTCCGCCTTGCGCTTGCCGCGGGCGATCGCCCCCGTCTGGCCAGCCTTCTCGACCCGCTGCATCCCGCCGACATCGCGGACCTTCTTGAACAGATCGGCACGGGCGAGCGGCGCGAGGTCCTGCTGCTGGCGCCGCAGATCATCACCGGCGAGGTGCTGTCGGAAATCGACGAGGGCCTGCGCGAAGAGGTGATCGCCTTCCTGCCGCGCGACCAGTTGGCCGAAGCGGTGCGCGAGCTTGATTCCGATGACGTGGTCGATCTGCTCGAAGACCTCGACCTGCCGCAGCAGGAAGCCGTGCTCGACGCGCTCGAGGACGCCGATCGCCTCGCGGCCGAACGGGCGCTGTCCTATCCCGAGTATTCGGCCGGCCGCCTCATGCAGCGCGAGGTCGTCACCGCGCCCGAGCACTGGAACGTCGGCCAGACCATCGACCACCTGCGGGCAAGCGCGCATCTGCCCGACCAGTTCTATCACGTGGTCCTTGTCGACCCCCGGCACCGTCCGACGGGCTATGTCACGCTTGGGCGGCTCATGTCCGCGCCACGCGCCACGCGGCTTGTGGACATCACCGACGACAGTTTCCGCACCGTGCCGGTGCTGCAGGACGAAGGCGACGTCGCCTATCTGTTCAACCAGTATCACCTGATCTCGGCGCCCGTCGTCGACCAGAGCGATCGGCTTGTCGGCGTCATCACCATCGACGACGCGATGATCGTTCTGGACGAGGAACACGAAGAAGACGTGCTGCGACTGGCGGGCGTGTCCGAAAGCTCGATGTCCGACAGCGTGCTCGCCACCGTGAAAAGCCGCATTCCCTGGCTTGTGGTCAACCTTGGCACGGCGGGTATCGCCGCCACCGTGATCGCGCAGTTCGAAGGCTCGATCGCCCAGATCGTCGCGCTGGCGGTGTTGATGCCGATCGTGGCGTCGATGGGGGGCAACGCGGGCACCCAGTCGCTGGCGGTGGCGGTGCGGGCCTTGGCGACGCGCGACCTGACCAGCTCCAACGCCTGGCGCGTGATCCGGCGCGAGGCACTGGTGGGCCTTGCGAACGGCCTCAGCCTGGCGATTCCGCTGGGCATCGCGACAGCGCTTCTCTTCGGGTCGGCGGGCCTTGGCGCGGTCATCGCCTGCGCGCTTGTCATCAACCTGTTCGTGGCCGCGCTTGCCGGCATCCTCGTGCCCTTCCTGCTTGAAAAACTTGGTCTCGATCCGGCGATCGCGTCGGGCACCTTCGTCACCACGGTGACCGACGTCGTGGGGTTTCTCTCCTTTCTCGGGCTCGCGACGATCGTGCTGCTATGACCGCTGACGCGAAGGCCGCCGCGCGGAAGGCCGCCGCTTCCGCCCGCGACCGGGCCGCCTCGCCCGACCGGCAGGTGGCGCTGGGCGCGCACCTGACCATCGCCCTTGCACCCTTCAAGGGCAGGGCGCTGTCGGGCTATCTTCCGATCCGAAGCGAGGCCGACCCGACCCCGGCGATGACGGCGATGGCGCGCCACGGGCCCGTCGGCGTGCCCGAGGTGGTGGGGCGCGGCCTGCCGCTGCGCTTTCGCCGCTGGACGCCCGGCGCGGTTCTGGAGGAAGGCGTCTTCGGGGTCATGGTCCCGAAAGACGCGGCTGAGGTCGTGCCGTCGGTCCTGATCGTCCCCATGCTGGCCTTCGACGCGCGCGGTTATCGTCTGGGCTATGGCGGGGGGTTCTATGACCGCACGCTTGCGGCACTGCGCGAGGCCGGCGATGTCTTCGCCCTTGGCCTTGCCTTTGCCGCGCAGGAAGTCGACGCCCTGCCGGTCGAGGCGACCGACCAGCCGCTTGACGCGATCGTCACCGAGGCAGGGTTGCGCAGGTTCTGACTTCGCCCTTGCCGTGCCACGCGGGCCGGCCTAGGGCTTTCAGGCATGAGACTTCTCTATCTTGGCGATGTGATGGGCCGGGCCGGCCGGCAGGCGGTGGCCGAGACGCTGCCGCGGCTGCGCAAGGACTGGTCGCTCGACTTCGTGGTGGTGAACGGCGAGAACGCAACCTCGGGCGCGGGCCTCTCGCAGGCCCATGCCGAAGGGCTTCTGAAGGCCGGGGCCGACGTTGTGACCCTGGGCGATCATGCCTTCGATCAGCGCGACATGCTTCAGTACATCGAGGCCGAGCCGCGTATCCTGCGGCCGCTGAACTTCGCGAAGGCGGCGCCGGGCAAGGGCGCGCGCGTCTTTACGGTTCCGGGCGGACGCAAGGTCCTTGTGGCGCAGGTTCTGGGTCAGGTCTTCATGAAGCGGCCCTTCGACGATCCGTTCTCGGCCGTCGATGCCGTGCTGCGTGCCCAGCCGCTGGCCGCGACCGTTACCGCGGCACTGGTCGACATCCATTGCGAGGCGACGAGCGAGAAGATGGCGATGGGCCACTGGTGCGACGGCCGGACAAGCGTCGTCGTGGGCAGCCATACCCATGTGCCGACCGCGGACGCGATGATCCTGCCCGGCGGGACCGCCTACCAGACCGATGCGGGCATGTGCGGGGACTACGATTCGGTCATCGGCATGCAGAAAGAGGAACCCATGCGGCGCTTCATCACCGGCATGGCGAAGGGCCGGTTCACCCCGGCGCTGGGCGCGGCCACAGTCTCGGGCCTGTTCGTCGAGACGGACGACCGCACGGGCAAGGCGCAGAAGGTGGCCATGGTCCGGGCGGGCGGGCTGCTTCAGCCCTCAGCCCCCTGACGTTCGCGCCCTGTCGGCCCTCCCGTCGGGCCCCCGTCGGGCCCCCGTCAGGACCCTCGTCAGAACCCGCCGGTCGAGGCCGGCGGGCAGTAGGTGGCGTCGACCCCCTGGACCGGGTCGCCCGGCGTGCATTCCTCGCCCGAGCCCGGATAGGTGTTGGGGTCGGTGCAGGCCGAAAGCATCGCAAGGATGGCCGCGGCCGCGAATATTCTGATCGTCATTCCATGCCCCGTTGCCGTGTTCTGATGCTGCGACGCTAGCCGGGCGGCACCGCATGTCATTGATCGAACGCAACTCTTGCGTGGCGGGGCGCGCCGTGATTGGGCTGGCGGACCATCGCACGAAGGGAAGAGGGCCGATGCGCGGCACCCGGCTTCATCTTGTCGCCTTCCTGGCCCTGCTTGGCGCGGGCTGGGGCGCGTCGCAGCCGCTTGCCAAGATCGCGGTCAGCGAAGGCTATCGTCACTTCGGCCTGGTGTTCTGGCAACTCGTCATCGGCGCCGTCCTGCTGGGCGCGGTCCTTCTTATTCGCCGCCGGCCCCTGCCGCTTGGCGCGCCCTACTTTTGGCGGTATGCCGTGATCGCGCTGATCGGGACCGTGCTGCCCAATTCGGCCTCCTACCAGGCGGCGGTGCATCTTCCGGCCGGGGTGATCTCGATCCTTTTGTCGCTGGTCCCGATGTTCGCCTTTCCGATCGCGCTGGCGATGGGCACTGACCGCTTCGGATGGGCCCGGTTTGGCGGGCTGCTGTGCGGGCTTGCCGGCGTCCTTTTGATCGTCGGTCCCGAGGCCAGCCTGCCGGACGCGGCACTTGTAGCCTTCATCCCGCTTGCCCTGATCGCCCCGGCCTTCTACGCGCTCGAGGCGAACGTCGTCGCGAAATGGGGCGTGCTCGACCTCGATCCGGTCCAGCTGCTGTTCGGGGCCTGCGTGACCGGCGCCCTGATCGCGCTGCCCCTAGCGGTGGCCTCGGGCCAGTGGATCGACCCGGGTCCGCCGTGGGGCCTGCCGGACCTTGCCGTCGTGATCTCGTCCACGATCCATGCCGTGGTCTATTGCGGCTATGTCTGGCTGGTCGGGCGGGCCGGGTCGGTCTTTGCCGCGCAGGTCAGCTATCTGGTGACGGCCTTCGGCGTCCTCTGGGCCATGGCGATCCTGGGCGAGCGCTATACCGGCTTCGTCTGGGCCGCGATGGTTGTGATGTTCCTGGGCCTGTTTTTGGTGCAACCGCGGCCCGGACCGCGACCGACGGGCACGCCGCGCGCGGAAACGCTTGCGGCAACTCCCCGTCGCGGCAAGGATCGTGCCTGATCCGGGGAATCAACAGACATGGACCTGTCCGCACTTGGGCCGAACGCCGAAGCCTTCGCGACGCTTGCCGTCGTGGCGGCGATGTTCGTCTTGTTCGTGCGCGAGAAGTATCCGGCCGAGGTCGTCGCGATCACCGGCGCGGCGACGGTTCTGACCCTTGGACTCGTGCCCTACGACATCGCGCGCGAGGTGCTGTCGAACCCGGCGCCATGGACGATCCTGTGCCTGTTCCTCGTGATGGGCGGGCTGGTGCGGACCGGCGCCCTGGAGTGGCTGACGCGGCAGGCCGAGGCACGGGTGGACGACCGCCCCTTCGTGACGCTGGGCGGTCTGTTGATCGTCGTCGCCGCCTCTTCGGCCTTCCTCAACAACACCCCCGTCGTGGTCCTGATGATCCCAGTCTTCGTCCAGATCGCGCGTCGGCTGGGCATCGCGCCATCCAAGGTGCTGATCCCGCTGAGCTATGCCGCGATCCTTGGCGGCACCGTCACGCTGATCGGAACCTCGACCAACCTTCTGGTCGACGGCGTCGCGCGGTCGAAGGGGCTGGAACCCTTCGGTATCTTCGAGATCATGCCCCTTGGGCTGGTGCAGGTCGCCATCGGTCTGACCTATATCGCGCTGATCGGGCGCAAGCTTCTGCCGGCACGCCGATCGATGAGCATGCTTCTGGGCAGCGAGCGGCGGAGGTCGAAATACTTCACCGAGGTCGCGGTGCCCGAAGGATCGTCCCTGATCGGTCAGCGGGCGCTCGACGTCGATCTGTTCAGGCGCGAGGGCGTGCGCCTGATCGACGTGCTGCGCGGCGACGCCTCGCTTCGCCGCAACATGGACGACGTGATGCTGGAGGCGGGCGACCGCGTCGTCCTGCGCAGCGAGATGGCTGAACTTCTCGGCCTTCAGCAATCGCGCGATGTGCGCATGGTCGACAAGCTGTCGTCGGTCGCGACGGAAACGGTCGAGGTCCTGATCACGCCGGGATCGCGGATGGTCGGCCGGCAGCTGGGCGCGCTGCGCCTGCGCCGCCGCTACGGCGTCTATCCCCTTGCGGTGCATCGCCGCAACGAGAACATCGGGCGCCAGCTTGACGACCTGGTCGTGCAGGTGGGCGACACGCTTCTTCTTGAAGGCGCCCCCGCCGACATCGAGCGTCTGGCCGCGGACATGGACCTTGGCGACGTCTCGAAGCCGACCGAGCGCGCCTATCGCCGCAAGATGGCGCCTGTCGCCGTGGGCGCGCTGCTGGGCATCGTCGTGCTTTCGGGCCTTGGGGTCGCGCCGATTCTCGTCGTGGCGGTCGCGGCGGTGGCGGTGGTCTTCCTGACCCGTTGCATCGACGCGGACGAGGCGTTTTCCTTCATCGACGGACGGCTTCTCGCGCTCATCTTCTCGATGCTCGTCGTCGGCGCGGCGCTGGACCAGTCGGGGGCGGCGCGCCTGATCGTCCTGTCGGTCGAACCCTACCTGACCGGCCTGCCGCCTGTGCTGGTGATCTTCTGCGTCTATGCGCTGGCCTCGACCCTGACCGAAGTGGTGTCGAACAACGCCGTGGGCGTCATCTTCACCCCGATCGCGATCGAACTTGGCCTGTCGCTTGGCATCGACCCGCGGCCGCTTGTCGTCGCGGTGATGTTCGCGGCCTCGGCGGCGTTCTCGACCCCGATCGGGTATCAGACCAACATGCTGGTCTATGGTCCGGGCGGCTATCGCTTCACCGACTACCTGAGGGTGGGCATTCCGCTGAACATCACCCTTGGCATCGTCGCTTCGCTTCTGATCCCGCTGATCTGGCCCGTCTGATCCTTAGAGAGGCCAGAAGACAAGGATCGCCGGGATCGACACGGCGATCACGATCACCTCGAGCGGCAGTCCCATCGGCCAGTAATCGCGGAAGCGATACCCGCCGGGCCCAAGAATCAGGGTGTTGTTCTTGTGCCCGATCGGCGTGAGAAAGGCGCAGGAGGCCGCGACCGCCACCGCCATCAGGAAAGGGTCGGGGTTCACGCCAAGCGTGCGCGCCATCTCGATGCCCACGGGCGCGGCCACGATGGCGGTCGCCGTGTTGTTCAGCACGTCCGACAGGGTCATCGTCACGACCATCAGCACCGTCAGCACCGCCCAGGCCGGCCAGCCCTCGGTCAGGCCGACAAGGCCGTTCGCGATCAGCGCCGTGCCGCCCGCCGCGTCCAGCGCCGCGCCCAGCGGAATCATCGACCCAAGCAGGACGACCACGGGCCATTCGATATGCGTGTAGATCTCGCGCAGCGGGACCAGGCCGGTCAGGACATAGGCGACCACCACGAACCCCAGCGCGATCGGCAGGTAGATCAGCCCGAACGAGGCCGCGGCCACGGCGGCGCCGAAGATGCCCATCGCCATCCAGGCCTTCGCCCCATCGGTCACCGCCAGGCCGCGCTCGGCAAGGGGCAGGCAGCCAAGCCAGTCGATCACGTCGTTTTCCTGCCCTTGCGGGATCAGAAGCAGAAGGATGTCGCCCGGAAGCACGGTGGTCTTGCGCACCGCTGCGGTCAGCCGCCGGCCCTGACGGGAGATGCCAAGCAGCACCGTGCGGCGCCGCCAGTTGAGGCCGACGGACTGCGCCGATTTCCCCGCGATGCGGGCGCCTTCGGTCACGACTGCCTCGACCACGGACAGGCCTTCGCCCTCGGCGCGGACACGTTCGGACCGGGTTTCGTCCGCGAAGTCGAGCGACAGGGCGCTGCGAAATTCGTCCAGCGCCTCGGGCGTTGCCTCGATGACCAGCGAATCCCCACCCTGAAGGGCGGTGTTGCGCTGGGTGCCGTACCGCCGGTTGCCGTCGCGCACGAGGCCTAGGATGGCGACGTCGGCTTTCTCGGCCTCGGGATTGAGTTCGGCAAGCCGGCGCTCGACAAGCTTCGAGTCCTTCGGCACGGTCAGTTCCGCGACATAGTCGGCGATGCCGGCCACCGGGTCCCGCTTCGCGTCCTCGATGTGGGCTGCGGGGATCAGCCTCCAGCCGATCAGCGCCACGAAGGCAAGCCCTGCGATGGCGGTCAGAAGGCCCACCGGGGCGAAGTCGAACATCGCGAAGGGCTCGCCAAGCTGGTCCTGCCGAATCCCCGCCACGATGATGTTCGGCGGCGTGCCGATCAGCGTGACCATCCCGCCGAGGATCGTCGCGAAGGACAGAGGCATGAGGCTCAGCCCAGGCGGCCGGCCCGCCTTGCGCGCGGTCTGGACGTCCACCGGCATCAGAAGCGCAAGCGCCGCCACGTTGTTCATGAAGGCCGACAGGATCGCGCCCACGCCCCCCATCGTGACGATATGCACGGCAAGCGGACGCGTCGCGTCGACCAGCGTCCGGGTGATGAGGAAGACAACACCCGATCGCACCAGCCCCGCCGAGACGACAAGGACCAGCGCCACGATCACGGTGGCTGGATGGCCGAATCCCGCGAAGGCCTGATCGACCGGCACCACGCCCAGCACGACGCCCGCAAGAAGTGCGGTGAAGGCCACGAGGTCGTAACGGAATCGCCCCCAGATGAGCAGCGCGAACACTGCGGCGAAAAGCGCGAACAATATCCCCTGATCGGTCGTCATCGGTGCGTGCTCTCGAACATGCCCCAGAGAAACCCACCGCGCGTGCCGGTGCAACCAAAGGGTAACGTAGCGGCGGGGTTGCGGGACCGCCTTTGGCTGGGCTATGCAACCGCGACACAGCGACAGCTTGAGGACCCCCCATGGCAGGCCATTCAAAATGGGCCAACATCCAGCACCGAAAGGGCCGTCAGGACGCCCTTCGGTCAAAGCTCTTTTCCAAGCTCGCCAAGGAAATAACGGTCGCCGCGAAGATGGGCGACCCGGACCCCGACAAGAACCCGCGCCTGCGCCTTGCGGTCAAGGAAGCGAAGTCGAACTCGGTCCCCAAGGACGTGATCGAGCGCGCGATCAAGAAGTCCCAGGGGGGCGAGGGCGACGATTACGAGGAAATCCGCTACGAAGGCTACGGCCCGGGCGGTGTCGCGATCATCGTCGAGGCGATGACCGACAATCGCAATCGCACGGCGTCGAACGTGCGGTCGACCTTCGGCAAGTACGGCGGCAACCTGGGCGAGACCAATTCCGTCGCGTTCATGTTCGAGCGGCGGGGCGAGATCCTGTACCCGCTGTCCGCGGGCGACGAGGACACGGTGATGATGGCCGCGATCGAGGCCGGTGCCGAGGACGTCGAGACCACCGACGAAGGTCATGCGATCTACACCGCCGTGACCGACCTCAGCGACGTCTCGACCGCGCTTGAAGAGGTCCTGGGCGAGGCGGAGTCGACCAAGCTGGTCTGGAAGCCCAACACGACGACCGAACTTGATCTCGATGGTGCCCAGAAGCTGATGAAGCTGATCGAGATCCTCGAGGATGACGACGACGTGCAGCGCGTCACCTCGAACTTCGAGATCTCGGACGAGGTCATGGAACGCCTTTCGGCCTGAGCGGCCCGGGCGGCCAGGGATCATCCCCCTGGACGCCTGGGCTTACCAACGGTCGCACGGGGCGCGCGTGTGCGCCTTGACCCGTGCAGGCCGAGACGTCGCGACCCGCTTGGCCACAAGGACAGACAACTCACCTCATGGATTCAGCGTTTCTCTCCGGTTTTGCCCTCAGCCTGTCGCTTATCCTGGCGATCGGCGCGCAGAATGCCTTCGTTCTGCGGCAGGGTCTGCGCCGTCAGCACGTCCTTGCGGTCGTTCTGACCTGCGCGGTGTCGGACGCTGTGTTGATCGCCGCCGGCGTCACCGGCTTCAGCTGGGTCGCGCAGGCAGCGCCCTGGGTCCAGCCGTTGTTCCGGTGGGGCGGGGCGGCCTTTCTTCTGGTCTATGGCGCGATCTCGTTCCGCAACGCCCTTCGCGGGGGCGAGGCGCTCGAGGCGGCGGGCAATGGCGACTGGAGCCTTCGGGCCGCGATCCTGACCTGCCTTGCCCTGACGTGGCTCAACCCTCACGTCTATCTCGACACGCTGGTCCTGATCGGCTCGGTCTCGACGAAGTTTCCGGGTCGGCATTTCGCCTTCGGCGCAGGCGCGATGGCGGCAAGCTTCGTCTTCTTCTTCGCGCTCGGCTATGGCGCGCGCCTGCTTGCGCCGCTCTTCGCCAAGCCCGGGGCATGGCGGCTTCTCGACGTCGGCGTGGGCACGCTGATGTGGGCGATTGCGTTCAGCCTGATCCTTGACACTCAGGGCTGATCGTCCACTGCCTCCGCATCCGGGCAGCGCGACAGCCGCAGGATCCCCGACCAGTCGAAAGGCGCGATGATCCCATACTCCTCGAGATAGATGGCCTGAAGGGTGTAGGCCTCCCATTCGGGTTCGCCGGTGCAGGCCCAGTCGCGGTTCGACAACTGCACGTCGTGAATCAGTTCGTGCAACAGCACCGACCGGTCATAGGGATTGTCGGCCGACCACGGCAGCACCAGATGCACGACACGCTTCGGCAGGTCGTAGGCGGCGCGCAGTTCAGGCTCGACCCGCAGGGTCTGACCCTCGTATTCGATGTCTGTTCCCACGGCGCAGAACCGGATTTCGGGGGGCGAGGCCGCAAGCCCGCGCAGGTCGTACATGGTGTGAAGCGCGATCCACCCGATGAGTTCCGTCACCAGGGTGTCGGGCACATGCGGGGACGCAGGATCGCCCTGGCCCGGCGCGCAGACCTCGTCCAGGGCCCGCACGGGTGCGCCTGATATCAGCGCGGCAGCGGCAAGGGCCATGATCAACCGCATCCCGTCCTGTCTCCCGGCGGCCCGCGTAACCCCGCCAGCCTTGCGGAGGCCAGCCGATCCTGTCAAGCGAAGGGCATGAGCGCGCCCGCCAACCGCCCGCTGGCCGGCATCCTCTGGATGCTGCTGACCGGCCTCAACTTCGTTGCCGTCACGGCGATCGTGAAGCATGTGGGCGACGCGCTGCCGGCGGCGCAGTCAGCCTTTCTGCGCTATGCGCTGGGCCTTGTCTTCTTGCTTCCGATGATCCGCCCGATCCTTGCCGCGCACCTGTCACGCCGCCAGCTTGGCGTCTTCGCCGCGCGCGGCGCGGCGCATACAGCCGGGGTCGTGCTGTGGTTCTATTCGATGACCCAGATCACCATCGCCGAGGTCACGGCGATGAACTACCTCAACCCTGTCTACGTGACGCTGGGCGCCGCGCTCTTCCTGGGCGAGACCCTGGCGCTGCGCCGCATCCTTGCCGTCGCGGCCGCCCTTGTCGGCGCGCTGGTCATCCTGCGCCCCGGCTTTCGCGAGCTGTCGCCCGGACATGTCGCGATGATCGGGACGGCGATCTTCTTCGCCGTCTCCTACCTCATGGCAAAAAGGCTGTCGGGCGACTTCAGCGCCCCGGTGGTGGTGGGGATGCTGTCCATCACCGTCACCATCTGCCTTGCCCCCTTCGCGGCCGCCGTCTGGGTGCCGCCGACGCCCGAGCAGCTGGGCTGGCTTTTCCTTGTCGCCTGCTTCGCCACGGCGGGGCACTACACCATGACGCTGGCCTTTGCCGCAGCGCCGGTGGCGGTCACGCAGCCCGTCACCTTCCTGCAGCTGGTCTGGGCGACGCTGCTGGGATGGCTCGTCTTCGGCGAGGGCGTCGATGGCTGGGTGATCCTTGGCGGCGCGGTGATTCTGGGGGCGGTCAGCTTCATCAGCTGGCGCGAGGCCGTGATCCGCCGTCGTGCGGTCACGCCCCTTGTCCACGAAACCAAGGTCTAGCGGCCGCGCCTATCGCCCCCGGGGGTCGAGAAGCCGCGCCAGGACGGTGTCGCGCGTGATCTGGCCGATGACCGCACCCTCGTCCACCACCGCCACGGGGCGCCCGGTTTCGCTGACCCGCGCCATGACGTCCTGGATCGGCGCGTCCGGTCCGCAGGTCACGGCATGGGTTCCGCTGGCAGCCTCCATCACGTCGCGCGCGCACAGGACGCCCAGCGGGTTCATGTTCGCCACGAAGTCGGCGACATAGTCGTTCGCGGGCGCCGAAAAGATGTCGCGCGGGGTGCCGCATTGCACGATCCGCCCGCCTTCCATGATGGCGATGCGGTTGCCCAGCTTGAAGGCTTCGTCGAGGTCGTGGCTGACGAAGATGATCGTGCGCTTCAGCCGGGCCTGAAGCTCGAGCAGTTCGTCTTGCAGCTTCGTGCGGATCAGCGGGTCGAGGGCTGAGAAGGGTTCGTCCATCAGCAGGATCGGGGCGTCGGTGGCGAAGGCGCGGGCAAGGCCCACGCGCTGCTGCATCCCGCCCGAAAGCTCGCCCACTTTGCGGTCGGCCCAGTTCGACAGGCCCACCAGCTCGAGCTGGCCGCGGACCTTCGCGTCGCGCTCGGCCCGGGGCATCCCGCCAAGCTCAAGCCCGAGGCCCACGTTTTCCGCGACGCTGCGCCAGGGCAGGAGGCCGAACTGCTGAAAGACCATCGCGATCCGGGTCAGGCGCAGCAGGCGCAGGGTCTTCGGATCGGCATGCGTGACCGAGGTCATACCGTCCCCGGTGTTCACGCGCACCTCGCCGCGCACCACCGGGTTGAGGCCGTTGACCGCCCGCAGAAGCGTCGACTTGCCCGACCCCGACAGGCCCATGAGGACAAGGATCTCGCCCTCGGACACGTCGATGGTGCAGTCATGAACGCCCAGGACCTGGGCTGTTCGGCTTTGGATCTCTTCGCGCGACAGACCCTCGTCCATCAGCGGAAGGGCCTTTTCCGGCGCGCTGCCGAAGACGATCGAAACCTTGTCGAATTCCACGGCGTTCATCGGCGTGTCACCCTGAGCATGCGGTCAAGCATGATGGCGACCACCACGATGACGATGCCCGCCTCGAAGCCAAGCGCGGTGTTCACCTGGTTGAGCGCGCGGACCACCGGCACGCCCAGCCCGTTGGCGCCCACCAGCGCCGCGATCACCACCATCGACAGCGACAGCATGATCGTCTGGTTGAGGCCGGCCATGATCTGCGGATAGGCCGAGGGAAGCTCGACCTTCCACAGGACCTGGCTTGGGGTGGCCCCGAAGGCCCGCGCGGCCTCGAGCAGCGGCATGGGTGTCGAGGCGACGCCAAGGTGCGTCAGCCGGATCGGTGCGGGCAGCACGAAGATCACCGTCGCGATCAGCCCCGGCACCATGCCGATCCCGAAGAAGACGATCGCCGGAATGAGATAGACGAAGGTGGGCAGCGTCTGCATCAGATCGAGAACCGGCCGCATCCACGAGTAAAGCCGGGGCCGGTGCGCCGCCGCGATCCCGATAGGCACGCCAAGGCCCATGCAGACGACACAGGACGACAGGACCAGCGTCAGACTTTCCGTCGTCTCTTCCCAATAGCCCTGGTTGAGGATGAAGAGAAACCCCAGCCCGACCAGAAGGCAGGTCTTCCACGACCGCTGCAGGACCCATGTCAGGGCCACGAAGATCGCGATGATGATCAGGGGATGCGGGGCCTGCAGCACCCACAGGATCGCATCGATCATCGCCTCGAGAGCAGCCGACAGGCCGTCGAAGAACCAGGCGCCGTTGATCTGAAACCAGTCGAAAATATCCGAGGCGACGCGACCCACCGGGATCTTTGTCTCTGTCAGCCACTCCATCGCGGATGTGCCTTCCTTCGCGGATCAGGATGTCGCCGCCGTCGTGTCAGGGGGCGGGCGTCCGCACGTCCGCCCCCCGTCGGGTCAAAGCCCCAGCGCCGCCTTCACCGCGGCAAGGCCGTCGCCGCCGTCCTTCGTCGTTACGCCGTCAAGCCAGGCATCGAGGACGCCCGGGTTGGCCTCGATCCATGCGGTCGCGGCAACGGCGGGATCCCTGCCGTCGTCAAGGATCGAGCCCATGATCTCGTTCTCCATCGCCAGCGTGAACTCGAGGTTCTGAAGCAACTTGCCGACGTTCGGACATTCCTCGACGTAGCCCGACGAGGTGTTGGTGTAGACGGTCGCCCCGCCCAGGTTCGGGCCGAACCAGTCGTCGCCGCCCTCAAGGTAGGTCAGGTCGAAGTTGGCGTTCATCGGGTGCGGCTCCCAGCCCAGGAAGACCACGGGCTCGCCCAGACGGTCGGCGCGGGCGACCTGCGCGAGCATCCCCTGTTCCGAGCTTTCCACCACATCGAAGCCCGACAGGCCGAAGGCGTCGGCGGCGATCATGTCCATGATCAGGCGGTTGCCGTCGTTGCCGGGCTCGATCCCGTAGATCTTGCCCTCAAGCGCGTCCTTCTGACCGGCGATGTCGGCGAAGTTGGTGATCCCGAGTTCGGCCGCCTTCGCGTTGACGGCCAGCGTGTACTTCGCCCCTTCGAGGTTTGCGCGCACCGTGTCGACGGTGCCGGCATCGCGGTAGGGCGCGATATCGGCCTCCATCGTCGGCATCCAGTTGCCGAGGAACACGTCGATGTCGCCGGCGGCAAGCGAGGTGTAGGTCACCGGGACCGACAGGATCTTGATGTCCGTGTCATATCCCAGCGCCTCGAGCACGACCGTGGTCGCCGCGGTGGTCGCGGTGATGTCGGTCCAGCCGACATCCGAGAAGGTGACGGTGTCGCAATCTGCCCAGGCGGCGCCGGCGGCGGCCGACAGGGCAAGGGCGCTTAGCGCGCTGCGAAGAAACATAGGGGTCTCCCTGACTTGTTTTTTTCTGGAGGCGATTGAACAACTCCGCGACCCGCTTGGCAACCGTTCTGGTAAATCGCTTCCGCGGCGCCGCGATCGGTGCTAGCGGACAGCCATGACCGATACCTCCCTTCGCGGCGTGATCTTCGACAAGGACGGCACGCTTTACGACTTCCAAAGGACCTGGGCCGCATTTGCGGGCACGTTCCTTTCCGACCTCGCGAAGGGCGACCCGGCGCTGTTCGACCTCTTGTCCCATGTCGCGGGCTACGATCCCGACGCGCGGCGTCTTTTGCCCGGAAGCGTGGTCATCGCCGAAACGCCCGCGGCGATCGCCGAACTGCTGTTGCCGTTTCTGCCCCAACCGCCGGCGCTTTCGACGCTGGTGACCGACATCAACACCGCGGCGCTGGCGGCGCCGCTGTGCCCCGCAGTGCCGCTGGCGCCGCTTCTGGACGACCTGCGCGGGCGTGGCCTTGCGCTGGGTGTCGCCACCAACGACGCCGAGGGGCCGGCCCGGGCGCACCTCACGTCGACGGGGGTCCTCGACCGGTTCGATTTCATCGCGGGCTACGACAGCGGTCACGGCGCGAAGCCCGGTCCGGGTCAGCTTCTGGCCTTCGCCGATGCCGCGGGCCTTCACCCTTCGCAGGTTCTGATGGTCGGCGACAGCGCTCACGATCTGGTGGCCGGGCGCGCGGCGGGCATGGCGACGGTCGGGGTTCTGACCGGGGTCGCGGGTTCCGCCGATCTTGCGCCGCTTGCGGACGCGGTCCTGCCCAACATCGGCGGGCTTCCCGCCTGGCTTGACGCACGGGGCCGATGACGGGAGTCGCGTCGCGCGGTAGGCTCCCACAAGGTTGATCGGCCGCGCTAGGAGACCGCGCATGGATGCCACATCCGACCTGATCCGGACCCGGCGGATCGTGATGGCCGCGTTCGGGCTTGTGGCCGGGCTGGCGGCCTATGCCATCGCCGAGGTGCTTCCGGACCTCCTGGTCGACGGCCGGCTGCGGCTTGCGCTGTCGGCCTTCGGGGTCGTCTTCTTTTCGGCGACGCTCGCCATGGCGGGGCCAATCTCGCTGATGCATGCCGCAGCAGGTGGGGCGTTGGCGGGAACGGTCCTTGCCGCGTTTCTGACCTGGGCCAGCCTGCGTTTCGATGGCGTGGGACCGTTCCTTGAAACCGGGCATCCGATCACGGCTGCGTCCGTGGCGCTGGCCGTCTTCCTGCCGTTCTGGATCGCGGGGGCACGGCCCGGGGGCGGGTGGTCCGACTATGTGGCGCTTTTCGATGCGGCCTGGCGGATCGTCCTGCGGTATATCGTGGCGGGCCTGTTCGTATTGGTCGCCTGGGCGATGATCTTTCTTGGCGACAGCCTGCTGGGCGTCGTCGGCATCAAGGTGATCGGCGACGTGATCGCGATCGACTGGGTGCCTTACGCGATCTCGGGCGCGGTGTTCGCCACCGCCATCGCGATCGTCGAGGAATTCGCGGATACCGTCTCGCCCTATCTGCCGCTTCGGCTCTTGCGGCTTGTCCTTCCGCCGCTGGTCGCAGTGACCGGCCTCTTCCTGGTCGCGCTGCCGTTTCGCGGCCTGTCGGGGCTGTTCGGAAGCCTGTCGTCGGCCGGCGTCCTGATGTCGGTCGCGGTCACGGGCATCACGCTGGTCTCGGTCGCCGCCGACCGGACGGACGAGGACGCGACGTCGTCGCCCGCACTTCGCGTGTCGGCGCGGCTGATGGCGCTGTTCCTGCCCCTTCTTGGCGGGTTGGCGGTCTGGGCGATCGCGATTCGCGTCGGTCAGTACGGCTGGTCGCCCGACCGTGTCGCGGGAATGACGGCTGCCCTTGCCTGCACGGCCTATGGTCTGGGGTATGCCGCGGCCACGCTGAGCGGGCCGGCCTGGATGGCGCGCTTGCGGCAGGTGAACGTCCCGCTTGCGTTGATGCTGGGGGCAACCGGGCTCGTGTGGCTGACGCCGGTGATCGACGCGCAGCGGATCTCGGCGCAAAGCCAGCTGGCCCGGTTCGAGCGCGGCGATGTCGGTCCCGACGGCCTTGATCTTTGGAGCCTGCGCCAGGAATGGGGCAGGGCGGGCACGGTGGTTCTGGCGGCGCTGACCGATCCGGCCCATCCGCGCGCCGACGAGATCGACGACCGGCTTGCCCAGCTGGCCGAGGCGACGGACCGCTACAGCTTCGAGGCCACCTTGCCCCCGGCGGCGCGGGCAGCCCTGATCGAAAGCCTTCTTGCCGACCTGATCATCCGCCCCGAAGGCGCGGCCCTTCCGCCCGGCGTGATGGACGGCGTGCCCGTGCCGGACCTTCGCCGCTGGCACGCCGCCTGCGGTCGCTTGACGCCCGCCGGTCATCCCGGCTGCGTTGCGCTTCTGGTCGATCTTCTTCCGGCCGAGCAGGGCGACGAGATCGTGCTTTTCACGCTGATCGACGCCGAGCTTGCCAACCTCACGGCGCTGGTGCCCGCCCGCGCGGGATCCGAGGGCGAAGGTGCGCTTGTCAAGCCCGTCGAGCTTGTCGGCGACTTCTCCGAGGTCGGCCAGCCGCGGACACTCGACCGGATCGTCGAGGGCGACTTCACGGTCTTACCCTTGCCGCTGAACGCCCTGGGAATCGGGGGCAGCACCGTCTTCCTTCTGCCCTAGGTTCATTGGGCATTTGTTAAGCGCTTCGTCCTAGTCTGCCCCGGTCCGAGAGGGGTTTTGGGCATGTACGGATTGGTGAACCGGGCGCTTCAGCGCTTTCTTTGCGATACCTATGGGGCTGGCGCCTGGCACGACATTGCGCGGGCGACCGGGCTGCGACTTGACGACTTCGAGCCGCTTCTGACCTATCCCGAAGAACTGACGATGAAGATCCTTGCCGCCGCGTCCGAACGGTTGCGGCAGTCGACCGACGATCTTCTCGAGGATCTTGGCACATACCTTGTGTCGCATCCCACCTACGAGGCAAGCCGGCGCCTTCTGAGGTTCGGGGGCGGCAGTTTCGTGGATTTCGTCCATTCTCTGGACGATCTGCCCGACCGCGCCCGCCTTGCGCTGCCCGACCTCGTGTTTCCGCGCCTCGCGGTCGAGGCGCGGTCTGCGCGTGGCTTCCTGTTGACGGTGGGGCCGGGGATGCAGGGATTCTCGCATGTCCTGACCGGCGTTCTGCGCGGCATGGCCGACGACTATGGGGCGCTCGCACTGATCGAGCATACGGCGGGGACCGACGGGCAGGCGACCATCCTTGTCGAGGTGCATGACACCCGCTTCGCCAAAGGCCGACGCTTCGAACTTGCGGTGCGGGTGGCGTCATGACCCTGGCGCAGCCCCTGCCGGCGCCGGCGATCACGCTTGACCCAACGGCGCTTGACCTGCTGATGCCCCTGCATCTTCGCCTTGGCGCCGACGGCACGATCCTTCATGCCGGGCCGACGCTGAGTCGGCTTGCCGCCCTTGGCCCGCTTGAAGGCGATGGGTTCTTCGGGCGCTTCGAGGTGTTGCGTCCTTCGGTGGGCACCTCGGTCGAGGCGCTGCTGTCCCGCCCCGGAACACGGCTGAAGCTTCGCCTGAGGCAAGAGCCAGACCTGGGGTTCCGCGGACTTTCGCTGCCCTGCCCGACGGGCGAGGGCGTGCTTGTGAACCTTTCGCTCGGGATCGCCGTGGTCGAGGCCGTCCGCCGCTTCGGCCTGACCAACGACGATTTCGCCGCCACCGACCTTGCCATCGAGATGCTCTATCTGATCGAGGCCAAGTCCGCCGTTCTCGACGAACTGCGCAGCCTCAACGACCGGCTTCGTCACGCCCGGGCCATGGCCGAGGAACAGGCCTTCACCGACACGTTGACCGGTCTGGCCAACCGACGAGCGCTTGAAGGCGTGTTGGAGGACCTGATCGTATCCGGCCGCCCTTTCGGCCTCATGCGGATCGACCTCGATTTCTTCAAGGAGGTCAACGACCAGTTCGGCCACGCGGCCGGCGACCATGTCCTGCAGGAGACCGCATCGATCCTGCGTGACGAGGTGCGCGAGGGCGACACCGTGGCGCGCGTCGGCGGCGACGAATTCGTCGTGCTCCTGCGCGGCGAAACCGATCCCGTCAGGCTGGAGGGCATCGCCCTCAGGGTTGTCGCTCGCCTGTCCCAGCCCATTGCCTTCGGCAGCACCGCCTGTCGCATCTCGGCCAGCATCGGCACGACGCTTTCAAGGTTCTATTCCCCCCCGGAAGCCGACATCCTTCTGCGCGACGCGGATGCCGCGCTTTACATCTCGAAACGCGAAGGCCGGTCGCGGGCCACCTCCGTCTCGCCGGATCTGATCGCCGCAGGGGGGCTGTCGCAGGTGCTGGGTGAAGCGCCACGCTGGCGTTGACGGACCGATCGCCGGCCAAAGAGACCGGCGCCGCATCAGGAATGGCAACTCGGACGATGTCCGTCACATCGTCCGCAGGCTTTGGGGCCATTCCTCGATTCCTTGTTTTCAGTCGGGTTCGATGCCATGCTCACCCTTGGGTGTCTTTCGCTTTCCGTAAGAGTGTGTGGATTTGGGTTTGGGTCGGATCGTTTGCGGACGGCATCTCATGCCGCAAGAGACCAAGGGTCAGCGCAAGGTCAGTCGGCGTTCCGCCGTCCGCCTAAGGACTGCGGAGGCACTGGGGCAGGACCTGGTCGGCAACACGCTTCGTCCACCTGAAAGGATCGGCGCGAAGCGCAGGGCGCAACGCCTCATGCTGCGCGGCACGCGAAGGGACAAAGGCCGCAATGGTTTCGCCAAGGATCCGACGTCCGGGCAGGGGCCAGCTCTCAAGGACGGGAAACGCGGGATTGTCTGGTCAGGCAGCGAACCGCCCGTGCGCCTGGCGAAGACGCGACTGGCCTTCGCGGGCGGGGTCGAGAGATGCCCGGCGATGGCTCAACCGTTTCCCATCCCTGCCAACGGCTGTCCCCCGCCAAAGCCCGCCGATGCGAGGATCGTCGTCCGAAAGGAAGGGCCGCACGCGGCGTTCGGAAAGGTGACGCCGGGCGTCCATGCGGCCCGGCGCAACGCAGCCGGAGAATCCGCATGAAGCCCGGATCAAGAACAGGGAGGCGTCCAACCTCTCATGCGTGGACGTCTCGTGCGGATCGCAAGGCAAGGCGCGGGCCAGTATGTCACTCGTGAGACCTGTCGGGCGGGTTGCGGTTCTTGGGGCCGGAATGGCGGGTGTGAGCACCGCCATCTTTCTGGCGCGTCGCGGCTATCACGTCACGCTCTATGAAGAAATGGACACCGCGCTGTCCGGCGCAAGCCGCTGGAACGAGGGAAGAATTCACCTCGGCTATGTCTATGGCGCCGATACGACGCTGAACACCGCCAAGCATCTTCTGCCCGGCGGTCTGTCGTTCAAGCCGCTTGTCGAAGAACTTCTGGAAGAGCGGATTGCACCCTCGGTCACCCAGGGCGACGACCGCTACCTGGTTCACAGGAAAAGCGTTATCGCAGCCGATCCGCTTGAAGCCAACCTGCACGCCATCAACGACCTGGTGCGAAGCCATCCCGACGCCGCTGCCTACCTGGACGATGCGTCGAATGCGCGTGTCCACCGCATGTCCGAGTCCGAGCTTCGCAACCTCACCGACAGCCCGGACATCACTGCGGGCTTTCATGTCATGGAACGGTCGATTGAAACGCAGTGGCTTTGCGACCGGCTGCTGGATGTGGTGACGAACACGCCCGGGCTGACCTTGCGGACCGGTGCCAGGGTTCTCTCGGCGACACCCGTCCGCACCGAGGACGGGCCGTGGCGCGTGGCGACACCGGAGGACACCGAAACCTTCGACCTTGTCGTCAACACCGCGTGGAACGGCCTGCTTGAAATCGACAAGACCGCCGGACTTCCCCTGAATTTCGAATGGTCACATCGCTATCGCATTTCCCTTTTCGCGACGACGAAAAGAAACGTTCCTGTCGGCAGCATGTTCGTCGCCGTCGGCCCCTTCGGCATCTTCAAGAACCACAACGACCGCATCTTCTACATGTCCTGGTATCAGACCGGGCTCCGAACCTATACCGAGGGTCTTTCGGCGATCCGGCCCGCACCGATGACCAAGACCGAGGCGGTCGAGTTCATCGACCGCACGCGTGGCGCTCTCGAACGACTGATGCCGCCCGTGGCCGAGGTTTTCGCGAACGTCGAAACGCTGCGACTCGAGGGGGGCTTCGTTCTGGCCCAAGGGACGGGGCGTCTGGACGATCCGGCGGCGTCTCTTCACAAGCGCGACAAGTTCGGCGTCCGCCGGCGCGGCAATTTCCTTTCGGTCGACACCGGGAAGTTCGCCACTGCGCCTTGGGTGGCAAGGCGCGTGGCCGACATGGTGACCGGCGAAGGTCGGCTTTCGCAGGTGGCAGAGTGAAGGCTGCCCCCCGCGTCACGGCAGTTGTGCCGACCTACAATGCCGCCGGGTTCGTCGAGCAGACGTTGGCGGCGCTGGACGCGCAGACATACTCCAACCTCGAGATCCTGATTGGTGACGATGCCTCGACCGACGACACGCCTGCGCTTCTGCGCTCTTTCGCCGAAGCGCGCCCCAACGTCCGTCTGATCCTGCGCGAAGAAAACGTGGGGTGGGTCGCGAACACCAATGACCTGATGCGCCGACGCAGCGGCGAGCTGATGTTCTTCATGCCGCATGACGATCTCATCATGCCGACCTACGTCGAGCGGCTAGTCGCCGCGCTGATGGCAAACCCCCAAGCGGTTTTGGCCTACAGCGATGTGCTGGCGGTGCCGGTCCATGGCACGCCCCACGAGGTCAGCCTGATCAGGCTTGACGGCGAGACAAGCGCGATCCGCCGGGCACTGGTCTACATCACGCGGGCCCGGGGCTGGTGGGTGCCGCATCGGGGCATTTTCCGCGCCGAGGCCTTCGACCGGATCGGCGGCCTTCAGTTGAACCGGCTTGGGGAATACTCGGCCGATACGGCCTGGCTGCTGCACATGGCGCTTCTCGGTCAATTCGTCCGGGTTCCCGAAGTCCTTTATCACAAGGTCTGGAAGCCAAGCAGCCTGAGCCTCAACTGGGACGGCGGCCGCTATCCCGGGCGGGCCCTGCAGGAGGCAACGTACCGCGAGGTCATGCGCAGCGACGCACCGCGGCATCAGAAACTGGTGATTGGGGGCCTGATCCGCCTGCTCGGTCCGGTCCGTTGGGTGAAATGGCGCCTCGGCCAGGGCCGCACTGCCTTGAACACGCGGTCAGAGGGTCCGTCCAGCCTGGACTAGCGCCCGACGTGATCCTGCGCGTGTTCAAGCCCCCTGGCTCCGTTTCGACCCTCGCAGGTTCCTTGACCGCTTTCGATGGTCGGTTCTGGCGGTCGTCACGCCGGTAGCCGGCCGGTGCTTCTTGTCGCCCAACACCATCAAGATCACTCGGGACGCTTCGGCGGTTCGAGCACCCCCTTGGATGCAAGCTTCCTGTTGGATGCGCGAAGGCGAAGGATCAACGAACGAAGCAGGGCCATCGCCTGCGCCGGATCGCTCGACATCATCTCGACGACTTCGTCTGTGGTGTACGCCTCGCAAGCGGTTGGTTCTCGCGCGACTGCGGTGGCTGACCGCGGGGCGGGGTCGATGATTCCCATCTCGCCGAACACTTCTCCGGTACCGATCGTAGCAACCCGCTTCTCTTTCCCATCGCGACCTACCACGACGATATCCACAGACCCCGCAAGGATGTGGTACGAATACGTGCTAGGGTCACCTTGGGAAAAGATCGTCTGCCCCGCTCCGAACATCACGGATTTCATGGAGCTCTCCCATCATCTCGCCCAAGGATGACGCTATCACACCTCGGGTCGGTTTCCAGCGGCTCGCTTTGCGAGCGCGAAGGCAGCCCACGATTGGAGGGCGAATCGAGGGAAGCGGTCCAGCGCAGGCACATCCCCGGCAAGGGCTGGTTCACATGCCTGCGTCGCCGTAGGCCCCTCGAGCCATGGTTCAACAGACCTCGCGTCTTGGCGAGATCGAAGGGTCACGAAGTGATAAGAGCCATCTGGCGGGTGGCATCGGCTTTGCCAGCGGCACTCTGCCGCTCGCCCTTTCCAGCATCGGCCCCAAAGGGACATCGACTTGAAGCGCGACGAAGGTCCAGGTCCCGCCCTCAGTACCCAAGGCTGCGCTCAAACCGAAGGTTCGAGAAGGGCTCACGGGCGACCCCCGACCATTTCGCTTGGATGACTGCTGGGTCGGGCGAAGCGGACCTTGGCGAACCCACAGACGGACTGTGGAACGCGGCCGCAGAAGTGATTATCGAACGGCTTTCTCAAAAATAGCCGCTCACCCCATCAATCTCGATCACAACACCGATGTCGCCACGGTCGCGTCCATACACGTGGGTGCCGCGGGGGATGTCCGAGGAATTTGAAAGAGCCCTGAACGTTATGCCATTCACAACTTGCTCGGTACCGGCCTCGAACGGCGTAATCACATTGTTCGAAATCATCAAAGGCAGCTGGTCGATGACCGATTGCGTCGCCAGCACAACGGTGTCGCGGCGCAGCAACCCGATCATGGTGTCGATGCTAAGGTGGTCGGGATGCGCCCGTGTCAGGATGACGATGTCAGGGCGGCCAAAGCGTTTGTACTGCTCCTGATTTCCCACCGGATCGATAAGTATAAGCGCTTGATCCAGATCCAGCACGATACTCGTGCGATTGGTCGCAATGGGCTCTGGAAACGCGATGGACAATAGATGTTCCGTCGCCAAGTGTTGTGCCGATCGAGCATTGCCGGCGTGCACCGAACCTGAATCTGGCGTCGGAGCGTTCATCCAAGCGAGCGCTGCGGTCTGAGCCATACCTGCTAAGGCGACAAAGGCGAACAGGGTTTTCATTGTGATGGTGCCCTCGATCACTTCGGCCAGGAACACGGAAACGTCGGTTCACGCCGAAGCGGCGCGCGTGCCGTGGAAACATCTAGCCCCTTTGGCGGAAAAGGTAGTGATGGTCGGTGTGACGACCAAAGACGCCCATCACGTTTCTGTCAGCGACCATCTCATCCCAATGCTTGATCACCGTTGCCGTCTCCGCCAGCAAGGTGAGCGTCTTGTCTTCAGGCTTCAGGCGTCCCGGAGATCGTCGTTGGTGCTGCTGGTCGTGCCGCCGATCCGCTCCCGTATCCCGCGCCGTCCATCGAACAGCCGGACGTTGGCCGAATGCGTGTGCATCGCGACCTCTCCGTTCCCGAGTGTCTGACACGCGGAAATGCGGGTCCGGGAACAAGGGCAGAGTTTCGCACCGGAGGTGTGATGTGGCGAGGATCGTGGATCAAGCCTTTGGCTTTCTCCAGCGTGCCAGTTCAGATCAGCATCGTCAGGATATGGAGTGGCAGCCCGTAGGGGAGTCGAACCCCTCTTTTCAGGTTGAAAACCTGACGTCCTAACCGATAGACGAACGGGCCACTGGCTTGCGTGGGCTGCTATCTAGGCAATGGCCGCGACAAGGGCAAGCAGAAATTCGCGGCGCCTTTCGCGGATCGGTCAGTCCGCCGGCGCAGCGTCTTCGAGGCGCAGCTGCACGCGCTGGCGCCCGCCCCAGGTGTTAAGCTCAAGCCTGCCGGCAAGGTGCATCCGCGCCCCGCGCGCGGCGGCAAGGGCCGGGCCAAGGGGGCCCTCGAAGGCGCCAAAGGCGATGGCGTCAATGCGGGCGCCTCCACCGCCGCCGACCGACAGCTTCAGGTGCGTGTCCCCCACCTGGCGCGCATCAAGCACGGTGAGCGCCGAGAAGGCGAATCGCGGCGCCGAGGCACCCATGCCGAAAGGGCCGGCGCGGTCGAGGTCGGCCAGAAGTTCGGGCGTCGCCGCGTCGGGCATCAGAAGGGCGTCGATGCGCAGATCGGCAGGCCCCGCCGCATCGGCACCCTGACGCGCCAGAAGCTCGCCAAGGCGCGCCATGGCGGCTTCGATCCGGTCGCGCGACACCGTCAGACCTGCCGCCATTCGGTGTCCGCCGCCCTTTTCAAGCAGCCCTTCGCGCGCCACGCGCTGAACCGCGGCGCCCAGATCGACGCCGGCGACCGACCGGCCGGACCCCTTGCCCAAGTTGCCGTCTAGGCCGATCACCACGGCCGGGCGGTTCAGCGCTTCTTTCAACCGGGCCGCGACAATGCCGACGACGCCCGGGTGCCAGCCCTCGCCCGCCGCCCAGACAAGCGGGCCGTCGGTGCCCCGCGCCTCGGCCTGGGCAAGGGCTTCTTCGCGGACCGCCGCCTCGACCTCGCGCCGCTCGGTGTTGAGCTTGTCAAGACGTGCGGCCAGCGCGCGCGCCTCGTCGGGGTCGGTGGTTGCCAGACAACGTGCGCCCAGATCGGCCGCGCCGATCCGCCCTCCGGCGTTGATCCGCGGGCCCAGAACGAAGCCCAGGTGATAGGCGTTGGGCGCGGTATCCAGCCGGGCGATGTCTGACAGGGCCACAAGCCCGGGCCGTTCGCGCCGCGCCATGACCTTCAGACCCTGCCGAACGAAGGCGCGGTTGACGCCCAGAAGCGGGGCGACATCGGCGACCGTCGCCAGCGCCACCAGATCGAGAAGTCCCAGCAGGTCGGGGGCGGGTTCGCCGGACTGGCGCAACTGGCGTCCCGCCTCGACGAGCGTCAGGAAGACGACCGCGGCCGCGCAGAGATGCGCCAGATCGCCGGATTCGTCCTGCCGGTTCGGGTTCACCACGGCAAGCGCGGGCGGCAGGGTCTCGCCCCCCAGGTGGTGGTCGAGGATCACCACGTCCGCGCCCTTCGCCGCGGCGATCGCCTCGTGCGAGAGGGTCCCGCAATCGACGCAGACGATCAGGTCGTGACCCTGCGCCAGCGCCGCCATCGCCGGCGGGTTCGGGCCATAGCCCTCGTCGATCCGGTCGGGAACATAGACGGTCGCCGTGCGGCCGAAGGCGCGCAGCCAGTCCACCAGAAGTGCGGCCGACGCGCCGCCATCCACGTCATAATCCGCGAAGATGGCAATCCGTTCGTCACGCCGCACCGCCGCCACCAGCCGGCCGGCGGCCGGTTCCATGTCGCGCAGCGATCGTGGGTCGGGCAGAAGGTCGCGCAGTTGCGGCTCGAGGTAGCGCAGCGCGCCCGCGGGCTCGACCCCAAGCCGCGCCAGCGTCTGGCACAGCGCTGGCGGCAGGCCGGTGTCCTGGCCGATCATCTCGGCGCGCCGTTCCGCCTCGGGTCCGGGCCCGTGCCAGCGCCGCCCGGTCAGCGAGCGTTCGACGCCAAGAAAGGCGCGCAGGGGACCGTCGTCAGGCAAGAGAACCCCCAGATGTGGTGGTCGTTCCGTCAGCGCAACTCTAGATCGGGCTTGGCGGATTCGGAAACCCCGTCGGTCAGCCCGTGGGATTGCGATAGGTCATCCGGCGCACGGACCCGGTCTTCGACCGCATCAGGATCGTCTCGGCGGTCAGATAGCCGATCTCGCGCTTGATACCAGGCAGGATCGAGCCGTCGGTCACGCCGGTCGCGGCGAAGATCACGTCGCCCGTCACCATGTCGTCGCGGGTATAGACCCGCGACAGGTTGGTGATGCCGGCCTTTTTCGCGCGCGCACGCTCGTCGTCGTTGCGGAACAGAAGCTTGCCGAAGATCTGACCGCCCATGCACTTGAGCGCCGCCGCCGCCAGAACCCCTTCCGGCGCGCCGCCCGAACCCATGTACATGTCGATCCCGGTCTTTTCGGGTTCGGCGCAGTGGATCACGCCGGCCACGTCGCCGTCGGTGATCAGTCGGATCGCGCAGCCCGTGGTGCGAAGCTCGGCGATCATCTCGTCGTGGCGGGGGCGTTCCAGAACGCAGACGGTGATGTCCCCGGTCGAACACCCCTTCGCCGCGGCCAAGGCCGAAACCCGTTCGGCCGGCGACATGTCCAGCGTGACGACCCCCTTGCGGTATCCGGGGCCGATCGCAAGCTTGTCCATATAGACATCGGGGGCGTGCAGCATGGACCCGCGCGGCCCCATCGCGATGACCGCAAGCGCGTTCGGCATGTCCTTGGCCGTGAGCGTCGTGCCTTCCAGCGGATCAAGCGCGATGTCGACGGCGGGGCCGTCGCCGGTTCCGACCTCTTCGCCGATGTAGAGCATCGGCGCCTCGTCCCGTTCGCCCTCGCCGATGACGACGACGCCCTTGATGTCGAGCTGGTTGAGCTGACGGCGCATCGCGTCGACGGCGGCCTGGTCGGCGGCCTTCTCGTCGCCCCGCCCGATGAGCTTGGCCGAGGCAAGCGCCGCCGCCTCGCTGACCCGCGCAAGCCCCAGCGAAAGCATCCGGTCGTGAAACTCGGTGGCTGCGGTCATGTCCCGTCCCTCGGTCGTTCGGTTTTGCCGAACTCCTAGCCCGCCGGGTGCCCCGTCACAAGGTCATTGCGCATTTGCGGTTTCATCGCCCCTGCCATGCCGATATACCGGCGCGGGTTTCAATTCGCGGAGCGGAACATGGCCAACGTCGTCGTTGTCGGCGCCCAGTGGGGTGACGAGGGCAAGGGAAAGATCGTCGATTGGCTGAGCGAACGCGCCGACGTCATCGCGCGCTTCCAGGGTGGCCACAACGCGGGTCACACGCTGGTCATCGACGGCACCGTCTACAAGCTGCACGCGCTGCCCTCGGGCGTGGTCCGCCCCGGCAAGCTGAGCGTCATCGGCAACGGCGTGGTCCTTGACCCCTGGCATCTGATGACCGAGATCGCCGCGATCCGCGCGCAGGGGGTCGAGATCACGCCCCAGACGCTGATGATCGCCGAGAACACGCCCCTTATCCTGCCCTTCCATGGCGAGCTCGACCGCGCCCGCGAGGGCCAGACGGCCGTCGCGAAGATCGGCACGACCGGGCGCGGCATCGGTCCGGCCTACGAGGACAAGGTGGGGCGGCGCGCGATCCGTGTCGCCGACCTTGCCGACCGCGCCACGCTTGAGCTGCGGGTCGACCGGGCGCTTGTGCACCACGACGCGCTTCGGCGCGGTCTGGGCCTCGATCCGGTGGATCGCGCGGGGCTGGTTGCCCAGCTCGAGGCCATCGCGCCCGAGATCCTGCGCTTCGCGGCCCCCGTCTGGAAGGTGCTGAACGAACGGCGCAAGGCCGGCAACCGCATCCTGTTCGAAGGGGCGCAGGGGGCGCTTCTCGACATCGATTTCGGCACCTATCCGTTCGTGACCTCCTCGAACGTGATTGCCGGGCAGGCGGCGACGGGCGTCGGGCTGGGCCCAGGGTCGATCGACTTCGTGCTTGGCATCGTCAAGGCCTACACCACGCGAGTGGGCGAAGGCCCCTTCCCGACCGAACTGCTGGATCCGGACGGCGAACGGCTTGGCGCGCGGGGGCACGAATTCGGCACCACCACCGGGCGCAAGCGACGCTGCGGCTGGTTCGATGCGGTCCTTGTGCGTCAGACCTGCGCCACAAGCGGGGTGAACGGGATAGCCCTGACGAAGCTGGATGTGCTTGACGGCTTCGACGAGCTGAAGATCTGCGTGGGCTACGACCTGGACGGCACGCGCATCGACCATCTGCCGACGGCGGCCGACCATCAGGCGCGGGTGACACCGATCTACGAAACCATGCCGGGCTGGTCCGGAAGCACCGAGGGTGCGCGCAGCTGGGCCGACCTGCCGGCGAACGCCATCAAGTACGTGCGCCGCGTCGAAGAGTTGATCGATTGCCCCGTGGCCCTACTTTCCACCTCGCCCGAGCGGGACGACACGATCCTCGTGACCGATCCCTTCGCCGACTGAGGTGCCCATGGCCCTGTCCTACAAGACGCGGCGGCGGTTGTCGCTGGTGATCCTGCTGGTGCTTCTGCCGGCGTACATCGTGACCGCGATCACCGTCCTGAACTGGCTCGGCCGTCCGCCGTTCCTGATCGAGCTTCTGGTCTACGTGGCCCTGGGCATCGTCTGGGCCTTGCCCCTCAAGGCCATCTTCAAGGGCATCGGGCAGGCCGATCCCGACGCTCCCCCCAGGGATTCACGTTAAAGCCGAAACGGGGCGATCTTCGGGAAGAAGGCCGCCCCGTCGCCGTGGCACCTTGCACAGCCGCTCCGCGGTGGCCGCCCGTTCGCGCCCGACCTGTTCCACCGACGGGGCAAGGGGGATGCCTGGCGTGCACCACGACCCTAAGGGCCAGACGCCGGGCGATCGGCAGAAAATGTGAAGGGCCGGCCGGGATGTTCCGGCCGGCCCCTTGCGTTCGTGCCGTGGTCCGGCGTCACTCGCCGGCGATACGCGCCTCGGGGTTGAAACGGGTGCTTTCGGCGACGGTGAACTGACCGCGCTTGAGCTTGCGGATCTTCCCCTGCCGCAGAAGCTGGCCAAACGACCGCAGACCAGCCTCGCGGGTGAATTCGCCGCTCGCCTCATAGCGGGCAACGCGCTTCATCAGCTGCGGGCGCGAAAAATGCGGGCGGTTCTCGACATAGGCGGCATAGGCGGCCGCGGCCTCGAGAAGATCCGTCAGGTCCTTGGCGCCCATCTTTTCCGCGAACTCGGCAAAGCGCGCGGCATCCTCGTAGCTCGAGCTTTCCACCTCGGGCGCGCCTTCGCCGTCTTCGTCATGCATGATGCGGCGCGGGCGGATGGGGCTGAGAACGCGCGAGGCCGCGTCGTCGACACGCAGTTCCGACACAAGCATGAGCGGGGTCTTGCCCTCGCCCAGCGGCTTCGGGCGCTCGCGCGAGACGTCTGCGGCCTCGGCGGCCGGGCGGCGGGGACGCACCACATGGGCAAGGTCGTCGCGGTACTGCGTCTGCACTTCGGCATCAGTCTTTTCGCGCGACGTAACTCGCTTGAGAAGACGATCGGCCTTGGTGGCGGCCACGGCGGCCTTCAGGTGCGCGATCGCGGACCGGCGGCGGCTGTTCTCGGTCTCGGCCATCTGGCTGTTCGTCTTCTCGAGAAGACGGTCGACATCGGCCGCGTCGCCCTCAGGCTCGGACAGCGGCCCAAGCCGTTCGCGCGCGGCCATGGCGCCGGCCGACACGTCCTCGTCGGTCTCGTCGCCGGTTTCGTCGGCGTCGTCCCAGCCCCAGTCACGGCGCGTGTCTTCGGCCTCAAGGTCTTCGTCCTCGAAGTCGTCGTCCATTTCCTCGTCGTCGAAGCCGGCGAAGGCGGCGCGATCCGCTTCATCCGCACTCTCGCGTTCCGACTTCGCGGTCTCGTCCGCGTGCTGGCTGATCGCGGCGCGGATGCCCGCAGCGATCGGATCGAGGTCGGCATCGTCGGACGCATCGTCGCTGTCGTCCTCGCCGATTTCCGACCCGGCCGCCCAGGCGGCGTCTTGCGCGGGCTCGGCAAGGCGGTCTTCGGCGACGGTGTCGTCGTCGTCATCATCCTCGTCGTCGTCGAAGGCGGCCCAATCCGTTTCGGTTGCAGCCGCATCCTCGGCTTCGGCCGCGGCGCTTTCGTCGGTCAGCGCCTGCGCGGCCTCGGTGGTTTCGGCGTCGCTCCAGCCATCCTGATCGGTCTGGAACTCCTCGCGGTTCAACTTGACGACATGGCCATAGGGTTCGGCGTCAGAGGCGTCCGCGTCGTCCGCGGACAGGTCTTCGGGGGCGAGGTCCCCGATCTCGTCGCTCTCGTCCGTCTCGTCGATCGCCGCGACCATGGGCTCGTCCCAGCGCTCTTCGGCGACCGTCTCGTGGTCGTCGCCGGCGTCCAGTTCGGCCTCGTCGGCGGAAAACTCGTCGGCGGCCAGTGCCACAGTCACGGACTCTTCGATGGCCGTCTCTTCGGCAGGCATTTCAGACAGGTCTTCGGCGGCTTCGCCGTCGGCGACCTCGTCTTCGGCCTCGACTGTGTCAGTGGTCTCGACCACGGCGACGCCGTCCTCGTCCTCGTCCTCATCGAACACGGCAAGGGCTTCGGCGATCTCCATCTCGGTGGCATCGCCTTCGAAGCCGGAATCATCGCCCTCGGCCGCCTCGGCGACCAGCGCGGCGTCGACCAGCGTTTCGTCGCCAGGCTGCGCATCGTCTGCGTCATCGGCCGCTGAAGCGGGCTCGGCGCGTGCCGCGCTGACCACGGCGCGAATGCGGCTCAGCTTCTCGGCGACGGTTTCGGCCTGCGGGGCGTCGGGCGCGGATGTCACATCGGCGACGTCCTGGGATTCCGGGAAGTCGGCGGCGCTCGTCGACGGTTCGAGATCGGCCTCGAACTCCGGCTCGGCATAGGTCGGCTTGGCGACCGGGGCAAAAGCCGTGGTGGCCGCTGCGGCCGCCTGGCCGGTGGTTGCACCACCCCGTGTCGCGGCCGGAGCGGCGTCGCCATCGGAAAGCTGCTTCAGGACGATCCCGTTGTCCTGGACACGCGCCTCAACCCGTCGCTGGATTTCCTTTTCGGCGATCCGATGCAACATTTCGGCGTCCGGGGTCGGAGGCTCGGCGCCGAAATACCGGTCATCCGCGGCAAGATCCCGGAAATACTCCGCGATCGACCGCATGGTCGAGAACGGATCGTCGAACCCTTCCAGGGTGCAAGAAAAGGTCCCGTATGAAACGGTAAGAATTTTGCTCGCGCCTACCATCTTCCGATCGCTTTCTCCCCCGATCCAGCAACAGTGTGTTTACCATGGCATCCATCGCAAATAAGAACGCAACTGCGGAATTGCAGGGATTTTTTCTGGTCGAGAATGTGGCAGGTTTCCATGAGGGCCCCAATCCGGCCATGATCGAAAGCATTGTTGAAACGCAACATTTCGTCACGATTCTCGGTCCTTCAGACCCTAGATCGGAAGATGTTGACGAAGCGTTGCGCCTGGCCCCGGTTCTTGTGGCGGCGGACGGCGCGGCAAGCCACGCGCTGGCGATGGGGCGCCTTCCCGACGCCGTAATCGGCGATCTCGATTCGATTCCCCCCGATCTTGCGCGCGATCTTCCCGCAGACCGGCTGCACCGAATCGACGAGCAGGACACGACGGATTTCGAGAAATGCCTCGTGCGCATCCGGGCGCCGCTGTGCCTGGCGGTGGGCTTCACCGGACGCCGGCTGGATCACGAGTTGGCCGTCTATTCGGCACTCGTGCGGCACAGCGCGCGGCCTTGCCTGGTGCTGGGCACCGAGGACGTGGCTTTCGCCGCGCCGGCGCGGCTGGCGCTGGACCTTGAACCGGGAACGCGGGTGTCTCTTTTCCCGCTCTCGCCCCTGCGCGGGTGGTCAGAGGGGCTGCGCTGGCCGATCGGCGCCGTTCCCTTCGATCCCGCGGGACGGATCGGCACCTCGAACGAGGCGACGGGCCCGGTCGCTCTGTCCTTCGAGCGGCCTGGAATGCTGGTCATTCTGCCGCGGGCGACGCTGCCGCAGGCGATGGCGGCGCTGGCCGCCGCGACAGGCGCCTCTCGCGGGCGATGATGTAAAGACCCGCGGCCATCGTCACGGCGATTCCGGCAAGCGCGAGACCGTTCGGGAAATCGCGGAAGATCATCCAGCCGATGAAGGTGGCGATCGGGATTTCCAGATATTGCATCGGGGCGACCGTCGCTGCCGGGGCGAAGCGCAGCGACCAGGTCAGCAAGAGGTGGCCGCCGGTCCCGATCAGGCCGAGAAGCACAAGAAGCGCCAGATCGCGCACCGGAACCTCGACCGGCCCACCATGGCCGAGAATCAGAACCGCAGGGACCAGGCACAGGGTCGCGAGGCCGCCAGTGATCGCCTGAAGCGAGATCGGGTCGGCTTCGCGCGACAGCTGGCGCGTCACCAGCATGAAAAGGGCGAAGATCACCGCGACGCCCATGGGCAGGAAGGCCGCCGCGCCGACCTCGACGAACGACGGCTGCACGACAAGAAGCGTGCCCGCAAACCCCACCGCGCAGGCCAAAAGTCGGCGGCTGCCGACCTCTTCGCCAAGAAAGACCTTGCCGAGAAACAGCATGAGGAACGGGAAGACATAGGCGATCGCCACCGCATCGGCGAGCGGAAGGACCTTCAACGCCTGGAAGAACAGCGCGACTCCGGCAACCTGAATGACGGTGCGCACCACGGTGAGCCGCCAGCCTCGGGGGCTGAGGCGCAGGCCGCCGGGCGTGCGCAGGGCAAGCGGCAGAAGAACGACCGCCTGAACTCCGAAACGCGCGGCCAGAAGCGTCAGCACCGGCCAGGCCGCGCCCAGGATCTTGGCGACGGAATCGGCCAGCGGCGCCAGCACGCAGAAGCCGAGCATCAGGAGAATGCCAAGAACGGGACGATCGCCAGTCATGCGGCACAGCCTATGGGCGCGTCGGGGCGCCGACAATCAAGCGTCAGCAATTGGGCACGTTGATCGCAAGCCCGCCGAGCGCGGTTTCCTTGTACTTGTGGCTCATGTCCTCGCCGGTCTGGCGCATCGTCTCGATCGCGGCGTCGAGGGGCACGAAATGTGTGCCGTCGCCGCGCAGCGACAGCGAGGCCGCCGAAACGGCCTTGATCGCGCCAAGTCCGTTGCGCTCGATGCAGGGAACCTGCACGAGGCCCTTGACCGGATCGCAGGTCATGCCGAGGTGGTGCTCGAGCGCGATCTCGGCGGCGTTCTCGACCTGGGCCGGCGTGCCGCCCATGACCGCGCAAAGGCCCGCCGCGGCCATCGCCGCGGCGCTTCCGACTTCGGCCTGGCAGCCGCATTCCGCGCCCGAGATCGAGGCGTTGTGCTTGATCAGCCCGCCGATGGCCGCAGCGGTCAGCAGGAAATCCCCGACGCGGGTGCGCGAGGCGCCGGGCACATGGTCAAGCCAGTAGCGGATCACCGCGGGCACCACGCCCGCCGCGCCGTTTGTCGGCGCGGTGACGACCTGGCCGCCGGCGGCGTTCTCTTCGTTGACCGCCATGGCATAGACGCTCATCCAGTCGTTGATGGTGTGCGGCGCGGTCAGGTTCATGCCGCGTTCGGCCAGGAGTTTCTCGTGAATGGCCTTGGCGCGCCGCTTGACGCTAAGGCCGCCCGGCAGGATGCCATCCCGCGAGAGACCACGCGTGATGCAGGCATCCATCACCTCCCAAAGGCGGGCAAGGCCGGCGTCAAGCTCGCGCGCGGACATGCGGCTGAGTTCGTTGGCCCGCTTCAGTTCGGCCACCGTCTTGCCGGTGGCTTCGCACATCTGGAGCATCTCGGCCGCAGAACGGAAGGGGTAGGGGACGGCGGGGCCGTCGTCCCGGTCCTTGCCTGCGGCAAGCTCGGCCTCGGTCAGCACGAAGCCGCCGCCTATCGAGTAATAGACCTCCTTCAGGATCGCGTCGCCCTGCGCGTCGGTCGCTGTCAGGATCAGGCCGTTGGCATGACCCGGCAGCGCCGGGCCGTAATCGAAGCTCAGATCGTGGTCCGGGGCAAAGGCCAGTTCGGGCAGGCCCGGCGGCGCGACCCTGCCGGTGGCGCGGATCGTGGCCAGCTTCGCTTCGGCCACCTCGGCGTCGTAGGTATCGGGCAGAAGGCCCGCGAGGCCAAGGATCACCGCGCGGTCGGTGGCGTGACCCACGCCGGTGAAGGCGAGCGATCCATGCAGCGAGGCGCGCAGTCCGTGCGCCGTGAAGGGCGAGGTGCGCAACCGCTCGAGAAACCGGGCGGCCGCCACCATCGGCCCCATCGTGTGCGACGACGACGGGCCGATGCCGACCTTGAACATCTCGAAGACGGAAAGGAACATCGCCGCGTCCTCCTTTCTGCCCGATGTAGGGTGCCTGGGCGCGCCACGCCACGCCGAAAGCGACCCGGGCACCGGCGAAGGCGTCAAAAGATGGCGCGCCTGCGGCGCATTCCCCTTTCAGGCCCTTTCGGGCCTTGTGCCTCCGGCGGGGATATTTGAACCAAGAAGAATGCCGGGGCCCGGCGTCCCGAGCGCCCGGGCGCGCGCTTTCCCCCTCGCCCCCGGTCGGCAATCTGCCTATAAGCCCGTGACGAACCGACGAAGGCCGACAGCGATGACCGACAATCTTTCGCCCATCGACACAGCGAAGTTCGTGGCCGCGCGGCGGGCCTGCGACTATGTCGCCTCGGGGATGCGCGTGGGCCTTGGCACCGGATCGACGGCCGCATGGCTGGTGAAGTCGCTGGGCGAGATGGTGCGCGAGGAGGGGCTGAAGATCACGGGCGTGCCGACCTCGGCCCGCACGGCGGATCTGGCCCGCGCGGCGGGCATAGAGGTCGTGAGCCTGGAGGAGGCGCGCTGGCTTGACGTCACCATCGATGGCGCGGACGAGTTCGACCCCGAGATGAACCTGATCAAGGGCGGCGGCGGCGCGCTCTTGATGGAAAAGATCGTGGCGACCGCGTCGGACCAGATGGTGGTCATCGCCGACACGACCAAGGAAGTGGCGGCGCTGGGCGCGTTTCCGCTTCCGGTCGAGGTCATCCCCTTTGGCTGGCAGACGACGCGCGGGCTGATCCAGGAAACGCTGTCGGGCCTTGACGTCATGGGCGACCGAGTGGTGCAGCGCATGGCGGGCGACGCGCCCTTCGTGACCGATCAGGGCAATTTCATCCTTGACCTGCATCTGGGCCGGATCGGCAACGCGCGGCAGCTTGCGCTGATCCTCAACCAGATTCCGGGCGTGGTCGAGAACGGGCTTTTCATCGACATCTGCGACGTGGTCATCATCGGCCATTCCGACGGCCGGGCCGAGGTGCGCGACATCAACTCGGGCACCGTCGAGGAAAGCCTGGTGCCCATGGGCGAGGCCGCCAACATCTTCCGCGACATGGCCGACTGAGCGGGCGGCGCCGGCATGGACTTCGACTACGACCTTTTCGTGATCGGCGGCGGCTCGGGCGGGGTGCGCGCGGCGCGCATCGCGGCGGCCGAAGGCAAGGCGAAGGTGGCGCTGGCCGAGGAAAGCCGGATGGGCGGCACCTGCGTCATCCGTGGCTGCGTGCCCAAGAAGCTCATGGTCTTCGCAAGCGAGTATCCGGGCCTCGTCGACGAGGCTGCGGCCTATGGCTGGGAGGCGTCGGCGGGGGCGTTCGACTGGCCGAGGTTCCGGGGGCATCTGGCGACCGAGCTCGATCGGCTGGAGCAGGTCTATCGCAGGAACCTCGAGCGGGCGGGCGTCACGATCTTCGATCAGCGCGCCACACTGGCCGATCCGCATACTGTGCGCCTCGCGGATGGAACGGCCCGGACGGCCAAGCACATCCTGATCGCTGCCGGAGGACGGCCGGTGCGGCCCTCGATGCCCAATGCGCATCTGGGCATGGTGTCCGACGACATCTTCGCGATGCCGTCCTTGCCCAAGTCGATCCTGATCGTGGGGGGGGGCTATATCGCTTGCGAATTCGCCTGCATTCTCAACGGGCTGGGTGTCGAGGTCACGCAGTACTACCGTGGCGCCCAGATCCTGCGCGGCTTCGATGACGAGGCGCGGGGACTGATTGCAGAGATGATGCGCGCGCAAGGCATCGACCTGCATCTTGGCACCAATCTTGTCGAGATGGCCCCGGCCGAGGGGCATCCCGAGCGCCAGCCGACAGAATTCGACGCGGCGATGGGCATGCCGGCGAGCGACAGCGACGCAGCCGGGCACGCCGCGCCAGCGGCGCCGCGCGGGGCGCCCTCGGGCCCGATCTGGGTCAAGGCGACGAACGGGTCCGAACGGGTGTTCGATGCCGTCCTCTTCGCCACCGGGCGCGCGCCGAATACCCCGGGTCTTGGCCTCGAGGATCTGGGTGTGAGGCTTGGCCGCAATGGCCAGGTGGTGGTCGACGCCTACAGCCAGTCCTCGGTTCCGTCGATCTTCGCGGTGGGCGACGTCACCGACAGGATCAACCTGACGCCGGTGGCGATCCGGGAAGGTCATGCCTTCGCCGACACGATCTTTGGCGGACGCAAGACGGCGGTCGATCATGACCTCGTGCCCAGCGCGGTCTTCACCCAGCCCGAGCTTGGCACGATCGGCCTGACCGAGGAGCAGGCGCGCGAGGCGCACCGGATCGAGGTCTACTGCACCTCGTTCCGGCCGATGCGCACGGCCTTCATCGACCGGCCCGAGCGTGTTCTGTTCAAGCTGATCGTCGAGGCGGACACGCGCCGGGTGCTGGGCTGTCATATCGTCGCGCCCGGGGCGGGCGAGCTGATCCAGATGATCGGCGTCGCGGTCAAGATGGGCGCGACGAAAGAGGACCTCGACCGGACGGTGGCGGTGCACCCGACCATTTCCGAGGAGCTCGTGACGATGCGAACCCCGGTTCGCACGGCTTGAAATACGCGTCCGAAACCACAGTTAGCTAAACAACATGGCACGGACCCAAGAAAAAGGGAAAGACACCTAGATGGCCAGCAACAACGGCGGACCCTGGGGAGGCGGCTCGCGCGGCGGCGGACCGCGCGGCGGCGGCGACGACGATCGCGGCGGCGACAGGAGACCGGGCGGCGAGGGGCCGCAGATCCCCGAAATCGAAGAGATCATGAAGAAGGGCCAGGAACAGCTGCGCGTCCTGATGGGCGGGCGTGGTTCCGGCGGGTCCGGAGCCGGCGGCGACGGCGGCCCGCGCATCACGCGGGGGATGGTGGGCCTTGGGGCACTGGGCCTTGCGGCGCTCTGGCTCTGGTCGTCGCTCTACACGGTGCGGCCGGAAGAACAGTCGGTCGAGCTGTTCCTGGGCGAGTTCTCGGCGCTGGGGAACCCGGGCCTGAACTTCGCGCCCTGGCCCTTCATGACCTACGAGGTCGTGAACGTCACGTCCGAGCGGACCGAAAACATCGGGACCGGCCGTGACGGTGTCGACGGCCTTATGCTGACCACCGACGCAAACGTCGTCGACATCGAATTCCAGGTCGTGTGGAACATCAACGACCCCTCGAAGCTTCTGTTCAACATCCGCGATCCGCAACTGACCGTGCAGGCCGTCTCTGAATCCGTCATGCGCGAGATCATCGCGGCCACGAACCTGGCTCCGATCCTGAACCGCGACCGTGGCATCATCGCCGACACGGCGCTTCAGAATATCCAGGCCACGCTGGACGAGTACGACTCGGGCATCAACGTCGTGCGGGTGAACCTTGACCGCGCAGACCCGCCCGCGGAAGTGATCGACGCCTTCCGGGAGGTGCAGGCCGCCGAGCAGGAGCGCGACCGCCTGCAGCGCCAGGCGGACGCCTATGCAAACCGCGTTCTGGCCGAAGCGCGCGGGGAAGCCGCGCAGATCCTCGAGCAGGCCGAAGGCTATCGCGCCCAGGTCGTGAACGAGGCGATCGGTGAGGCCAGCCGCTTCGTCGCCGTTGCGCAGGAGTTCAACAACGCCCCCGAGGTGACGCAGCGGCGGCTCTATCTCGAGACGATCGAACGGACCCTTGGCAGCCTTGACAAGGTCATCATCGACGAGGGCGGAAACGCCAGTGGGCAGGGGGTCGTACCCTATCTCCCTCTGAACGAACTGCGCCGCAACCAACCAGAGGCAGAGGGCAACTGAGATGCGAAAGTCTGCCTATATCATTCCTGCGGTCGTGGTGCTTGGCGCCGTCGGCCTGAGTTCGATGTTCATCGTGGACGAGCGCGAAAAGGCGCTGGTCCTGCAGTTCGGCCAGATCCGGCAAGTCGTCGAGGAACCCGGACTGGGGTTCAAGATCCCGTTCATCCAGGAGGTCGTCAAATATGACGGCCGCATCCTGTCGCTTGACACCGAGACGATCGAGGTCACGCCGTCGGACGACCGCCGGCTTGTTGTCGACGCCTTCGCGCGCTACCGGATCGCCGATGTCGTGCAGTTCCGCCAGGCCGTGGGCGTGGGTGGCATCCGCGTGGCCGAGGACCGGCTTTCGGCAATTCTCAACGCGCAGATCCGCGAGGTTCTCGGCGCCGATCAGGTAACATCCGACACCATCCTGTCGGATCAGCGTCGCGACCTTGCCCTGCGCATTCTCGCGCAGGCCCGGACCAGCGCGAACAGCCTTGGGATCGAGATCATCGACGTCCGGCTGAAGCAGACGAACCTGCCACAGCAGAACCTTGATGCGACTTTCGCCCGGATGCGAGCCGAACGCGAGCGCGAGGCCGCCGACGAGATCGCGCGCGGCAACGAGGCGGCGCAGCGTGTGCGCGCCGCGGCCGACCGGACCGTGGTCGAGACCCGATCGACCGCCAACCGCGAAGCCGAGATCACCCGAGGCGAAGCCGATGCCGAACGCAACCGCGTCTATGCCGAAGCCTTCGGCGACAACCCCGAGTTCTTCTCGTTCTACCGGTCGCTGTCATCGTTCGAGCGCACGCTGCAACAGTCCAATTCGACCATCGTGATCTCGCCCGACAGTGACTTCGTGTCCCCGCTTTTCGAGGCGATCCGGGCCGAGGGGCTGGGCGAGGTCAGCATCGAAGGGCTTGACCTCGAGGGGCTGCGGCGTCTTGTGCCGGAAACCGAGATCTCGCCCGATCTTCCCGCCGAAGCGCGCGAGCAGCTTGAAGGGACGGATGCGGCCGACGATCCCGCGGAAGTCGGAACTAATTGATCGGAACGCTCTTTCTGGGCATCGGTCTTGTGCTGATCATCGAGGGGCTGGTGTTCGCACTGGCCCCTTCGCGTCTGGAAGAGGTGCTCGAGATGCTGCGCCAGCTTCCGGTCGAGGCGCGGCGCCTTATCGGGCTGGGCGCGGTCACGCTGGGCCTCATCTTCCTGTGGGTCGCCGCGAACGCGGGCCTCTGACAGGGGCGGCACCCCTCGCGGCGCTGTCACGAGGTAGTGACGGCGCGCGAGCAGACTTTGCGTTGCGGCCCGCGGCCCTTATCTTGATCAGTAGTGACGCACCCGGGCAGTCGCATCCGGGAAAGACTCTGTTCTTCTGAAAGGAGGTCGGCGTGCAACCGACAGCATCGCTCGCCACACCGAGCACCCCATCGGCCCCGAGGGCCCTCTGGCTTCTGATCCTCGGCATGGCCTTCGCCATCGCCCAGGTGATCGCGACGCCCGTCCGCGCCGCGCCCGAAAGCTTTGCCGATCTGGCCGACAAGGTCAGCCCGGCGGTCGTGAACATCACCACCTCGACCACGGTCGCGGCCTCGACCGGGCCGCAGCCCATCGTCCCAGAAGGATCGCCCTTCGAGGATTTCTTCCGGGACTTCCTTGATCGTAACGAGGACGGCCAGCGCCCGCGTCGCAGCCAGGCGCTTGGGTCGGGCTTCGTCATTTCGGAAGATGGCTTCATCGTGACGAACAACCACGTCATCGCCGGGGCTGACGAGATCCTTGTCGAGTTCTACTCGGGCGAGGAGCTTCCGGCTGAGGTGATCGGCACCGACCCGAACACCGACCTTGCACTTCTGAAGGTCGAAAGCGACGTGCCGCTGTCCTTCGTGCCCTGGGGCGACAGCGAGAACGCCCGCGTTGGCGACTGGGTCATGGCCATGGGCAACCCGCTTGGCCAGGGCTTCTCGGTGTCTTCGGGCATCATCTCGGCCCGAGGCCGGGCACTGTCGGGCAGCTACGACGACTACATCCAGACCGATGCCGCCATCAACCGCGGCAACTCGGGCGGACCGCTCTTCAACATGGACGGCGAAGTGATCGGCGTGAACACCGCGATCCTGTCGCCCAACGGTGGGTCGATCGGGATCGGCTTCGCCATGTCGAGCCGCGTGGCCGAGGGCGTCATCCAGCAGCTGAGCGAGTATGGCGAAACGCGCCGGGGCTGGCTGGGCGTCCGTATCCAGGACGTCACGGACGACCTGGCCGAGGGCCTTGGCCTTGACGAAGCGCGCGGCGCGCTTGTGACCGACGTGCCCGAAGGTCCGGCCGCCGATGCCGGCATGCAGTCCGGCGACGTGATCATCGCCTTTGAAGGCGCGGATATCGACGATACCCGCGATCTGGTCCGCCGGGTCGGCAACACCGAGGTCGGCGCCGTGGTGCGGATCGTGGTCTTCCGCAACGGCGAGACCGAAACGCTGGACGTCACCCTTGGCCGGCGCGAGGATGCCGAGCGGGCGGTGCCTGCCTCGGTCAACGCCGAAGAGCCGATCGAGGGCGAGGCGCTGGGTCTGTCGCTGTCGGAAATGACCGACGAACTGCGCACGCAGCTTGGCCTGCCCGCCGATGCGGGAGGGCTTGTGGTCACCGATGTTGCCGGTGATTCCGAGGCGTACGAAAAGGGCGTGCGCGCCGGCGACGTGATCACCGAGGCCGGCCAGCAGCCGGTGTCCGCGGTGTCGGACATCGAGGACCGGATCGCCGAGGCGAAGGACGCGGGCCGCAAGTCGCTTCTGCTGCTTGTCCGGCGCGAGGGAGATCCGCGCTTCGTCGCGCTGTCGCTGGAATAGGCCAGGCTCGGCAAGAGTCGATTGCGGGGTGCCCATCGGGCGCCCCGTGTCCGTTGGGGGCGCTCCGCCGCCGTGCCGGCCGCGGAGCGGTGCCTCCGGCGGGGATATTTGACCCAAGAAGAATCCGCCGGCGGGTCCGCGGCCGGCACGGCCGGGCCTCAGGGCTGATCACCCGCCTTGCAGGGCGTGTGCACGGCCCGCGCGACGGAGTGGTCGCGCAGCAATTCGTCCAGCATCCAGCTGATGTCCTCGACCTCTTCGGCGATCAGGTGCGTGACCGCGCCCTCGCGCTGGAGCCGCCCGGTCACCCGAAGGCAGCGTCCGGCGATCACCGCGCGGCGGAAGCGTTCGTAGATCTTTCGCCAGACGATCACGTTGACGATGCCGGTCTCGTCCTCGAGCGTGACGAAGATCACGCCCTTCGCGGTGCCGGGCCTCTGGCGCACCAGGACGAGGCCGGCCATCGCGATGCGCCTGCCCGCCGGCACCTCGTCGAGGCGGGCGTTCGGAACGCAGTGGGGCGGGCGGGGAACCGTGTCGGCCATGAGAACATAAATAGAACATCCGCGCGCACGCGCAACCGTGAGCCTTTCGGAGCGATCGGGTCTGGCCCCCCGCCGCCCGCTTCGCTAGGAAAGGGCGATTCGAGTTCCGGAGCAGCGCAAATGGCGAAAATCACCTATATCGAGCACAACGGCACCGAGCATGTCGTGGAAGTCGCCAACGGCATGACCGTGATGGAAGGTGCGCGCGACAACAACATTCCCGGCATCGAGGCCGACTGCGGCGGCGCCTGTGCCTGCTCGACCTGCCATGTCTATGTCCACCCCGACTGGGTCGCGCGCCTGCCCGAGAAGGACCCGATGGAAGAAGACATGCTCGACTTCGCGTTCCAGCCCGACCCGGTGCGTTCGCGTCTGACCTGCCAGCTCAAGGTCAGCGACGCCCTCGAGGGTCTGGTCGTTCAGATGCCCGAAAAGCAGATCTGATGCGCCAGGCGGCGCTTTTCGCCAGCCTCCTGGCGGCGGGCTGCGCCATGGCGGACGGCTCCGATCCGGAGATCGTCGACGCCCGCTACGAGACCCCGCTCGACACCTACCCGCACCGTATAATGGGCGGAATCCGCGAACAGGCCGTGCTCGTGGCGGTCGACGGGTCCGGGCGGGACTACCGCGTCGATCTGCGCGACACCGGCTCCAACGTCTTCGAGGATATCGCGCCCCGCGTGGTCGACGCCGACGGCGACGGGCAGAGAGACGTCGTGGTGGTCGAGACCTCGATGACCGAAGGCGCGCAGCTTGCCGTCTACGGCCTGCGGCATGGCCGACTCGTGAAGACCGCCGCCACCCCGCACATCGGCGAGCGTTTCCGTTGGCTTGCACCCGTGGCGGTCGCCGACCTTGACGGCAACGGGATCACCGACATTGCCTATGTCGATCGCCCGCATCTTGCAAAGACCCTTCTGGTCTGGAGCTACGCGCCCGGCGGCCTGACGCGGATCGCCTCGCTTGGAGACGTGACCAACCACCGCATCGGCGACGAGGTCATCTGGGGCGGCCTGCGCGACTGCGGTGCCGGGCCCGAGATGGTCTTGGCCGATGCCGCCTTCAGCCGCGTGGTTCTTGTTCGCCTGACCGGCGATGGCCTCGAACGTCGCGACACCGGCCTTCCGGCGACGCCACAGGGCTTCGACCGTACCCTGGATTGCCAGGACTAGTCATTCTTCTGGCGGAAAATACCTCGGGGGTCAGGGGGCAGCGCCCCCTGTCCTGGTCTTGCTGTCATCGGCCGCCCAGCGCCCGCCAGCCGATGTCCCGGCGGCAGAATCCCCCGGGCCAGTCGACCGCATCGACCATCGCGTAGGCCCGGTCCCGCGCCTCGTCCAGCGTGTCGCCGCGCGCGGTGATGTTGAGAACGCGCCCCCCGGTCGCGATGACTGCACCATTCCGCCGCGCGGTTCCCGCATGAAAGACCATGTGCCGGCTGTCCTCGGGCAGGGCGTCGAGCCCGCGGATCTCGGATCCCTTTGCGTAGGCTCCCGGATAGCCCCTCGCGGCCATGACCACCGTCATCGCGTGATCCTCGGCCCAGTTCACCTGCGCCCCGCGAAGCCGGCCCTCCGCGCAGGCCAGCATCAGGTCAAGCGCTTGGCCCCCAAGCCGCATCATCAGCACCTGGCATTCGGGATCGCCGAAACGCACGTTGTACTCGACAAGTCGCGGCGCGCCGTCCCGGATCATCAGGCCGACGTAAAGAACGCCCTGGTAGGGCGTGCCGCGCCGGGCCATCTCGGCGATGGTAGGCCTCACGATGCGCTCAAGAGCAAGGTCCGTGACCTCGGGGGTCATGACCGGCGCGGGGGAATAGGCGCCCATACCACCGGTGTTCGGCCCTGTGTCGCCCTCGCCCACGCGCTTGTGGTCCTGAGCCGTTCCGATCGGCAGGACGTCGGTGCCATCCGAGAGGACGAAGAACGACGCTTCCTCGCCCTCCATGAACTCCTCGATCACGACCTCGGCGCCGGCCGCGCCGAAGGCGCCGCCGAACATCTCGTCGATCGCGGCCATCGCCTCGTCCTCGGACATCGCGACGACGACGCCCTTTCCGGCCGCGAGGCCGTCAGCCTTGACGACGATCGGCGCGCCCTGCGCCCGGACATGGGCCTTGGCCGCCCGGGCGTCCGTGAACCGTGCCCAGGCTGCGGTCGGCGCGCCGGCGGCGTCGCAGATTTCCTTGGTGAAGGCCTTCGACGCCTCAAGCCGCGCGGCGGCCTGAGAGGGGCCAAAGACCAGAAGACCGGCGTCGCGAAGCCGGTCGGCCAGGCCTGCCGCCAGCGGCGCCTCGGGTCCGACGATCACGAAGCTGACCGAGTTCTCTTCGGCGAAGGCGGCGACAAGGCCGCCGTCAAGAATGTCGATCTCGGCGCATTCGGCGATCTCGGCGATGCCGGCGTTGCCGGGCGCCACGATCAGGCGGTCGCACTTGGGGTTCTGAAGAACGGCCCAGGCCAGCGCATGTTCGCGCCCCCCGCCGCCGAGGATCAGGATGTTCATGCCGCCGTCCCTTGCTTCTTTCCCTTGGCCTCGCCGCGTTCTAGGGTCCGGGGCGACACAGCACAAGAAGGCAGCACGGGGCGCGGCCCATGGACCTTATCGACGATCCCCAGCCAGGCGAAAACGCGCACGACTATACCGTGTCGGAAATCTCGGGTGCGCTCAAACGCGTGATCGAGGGCGAGTTCGGCCGCGTCCGCGTCCGAGGCGAGGTCGGGCGGGTCTTCTCGGCGCGCTCGGGCCATCTTTACTTCGATCTCAAGGACGACCGCTCGGTCCTGGCGGCGGTCACCTGGAAGGGGCAATTGTCCGAACTGCGCGTCCTGCCCGAGGAAGGGATGGAAGTTGTGGCGACCGGCCGCCTGACGACTTTCCCCAGCCAGTCGAAGTATCAGCTCAACGTCGACGACATCCGTCCTGCCGGCGTGGGCGCGCTGATGGCGATGCTGGAAAAGCGCAAGGCCCAGCTTCAGGCCGAAGGCCTGTTCGCCGCCGAACGGAAGAAGCCCATCCCCTTTCTTCCCCAGGTCATCGGCGTCGTCACATCGCCGGGCGGGGCCGTGATCCGCGACATCCTTCATCGCCTGCGCGACCGCTTCCCCAGGCACGTGCTTGTCTGGCCCGTCGCCGTCCAGGGCGAGAAATGCGCCCCCGAGGTCGCCGCCGCGATCGAAGGCTTCAACCGCCTGGCCCCCGGCGGGGCGATCCCGCGCCCCGACCTGATCATCGTGGCGCGCGGCGGCGGGTCGATCGAGGATCTGTGGGGCTTCAACGAGGAAATCGTCGCCCGGGCGGCCGCCGCCAGCGTGATCCCGCTGATTTCCGCGGTCGGGCACGAAACCGACACGACGCTGATCGACTATGTCTCGGATTACCGCGCGCCGACGCCCACGGCGGCGGCCGAACGCGCCGTGCCTGTGCGCCGCGATCTTCTGGCTTGGGTGGCCGAGCAGGACGCCCGGCTTCTGCGGGCCGTAGGCCAGGGCGTCGCGCGGCGCCGCCAGCGCGTCGGCGACGTGGCGCGCGCCCTGCCGCGCCCCGAAGCGCTGGTCGCAAGCGCGCGCCAGCGCCTTGATGCGGCCGACCGCGCCCTGCCCCTCCTGCTGCGACAGGTGACGCGCGCCAGGGCGCACAGGCTGACCGAGCTTTCGGGCGCGCTGCGCCCCGCGGTGTTACGCGCGCGGATCGGGCGCGAGCGCACCTCGCTCGTCCAGTGGGCCGACCGGCACGCGCCCGCTCTTGGACGTCTTCTTGCCCGCAAGCGGCAGGATCTGGGCACCACCGCGGGACGCCTCGACCCCGCCCGGCTGCGCCGCCGGGCGGTGAAGGAACGCGCCGACCTCGACCGGATCGCCGCGCGGCTTGCCGCGGATGGCCGGGGGCGGCTCGACGCCCTGTCCGCGCGGCTCGAGGCGCTTGACCGCACGCGCCGGACGCTGGGCTACGAGGCGACCCTGGCCCGTGGCTATGCCCTTGTCTGGGAGGATGGCCGCCTTGTTCCGGGCAAGGCCGAAATCGGCGCAGCGACCGCGCTGGAGGTCCAGTTCCGTGATGGGCGCGTGACAGTCACCCTTGGCGAGGCGCGGCCCGCACCAATGCCGAAACCGCGCACCCCGGATCAGGGGTCGCTTTTCTAGGCAGGGTCAGACCCCGACCTTCGGCCCCAGGCACTGAAGCGGCTCGCGGCTTTCGCGGGTCTCGTAGAGCGGGCGGCTCTCGGGGTCGTTCTCGAACCGGGCGACCAGGCCGCCCGGCCCTTCGAAGAAACTCCAGCACTGCACGGCCTCGAAATCCTCGTATTCGAAGCAGATCATCGGGCCGGCTTCGTACCAGGTGCCCTCGACGCAGTCGCCATCAAGGAAGGTCCAGCGCACGCGGCGGTCGGGCAGGTATTCCTCGGCCCCGAAGGCCACGCCCCCGTCGCTGTAGAACAGCGTCTTGCCGCGGGTATAGGCGTCAAAGTCGGCAGCCGACATCGGTGCTTCTGCGGCCGCGGGCGCGGCAAGAAGGATCATCAGGGCGCAAAGCCGGCGCATGTCGGCAAGACTGCCACGGTCCTGCAACCGCTGCCAGCGCCGCTTTGCCGCAGCGCGGCCCGTCAGGCGATCATCCGCCGCTTCCCATTCCCCGGCCAAGCGCTTAAGTCAGGGCCTGAAAGGGGGCCGGGCGCCATGTCATTCCTCAAGAAACTCCGCGAGCGCATGTTCAAGACCTCGTCGAAGCTGGACGAAGGGCTCGAGGCGATCGTGGCCGAGGGCGGCACCGAAGGCACCGCGGCCGATCCCGAGGTGCCGCAAACGCCCGCCCCCCGGCCCGAGCCCGAACCTTCCCCCGTGCCGCAGCCTGCGCCGGACCCCGTGCCGGCACCCCTGCCGAACCCCGAAACGGAACCCGAGCAGGTCCCCCCACCGCCGCCGGAAACGCCCGAACCCGCGCCCGAACCGGAACCCGAGATCCCGGTCGCCCCGGAACCCGAGCCCGCGCATGAACCCTTCGGCATTCCCGACGCGCCGTCGGAAGTGCCCGAAGCGCCGCCTGCCGAGATCCCGTCCTACGACGAGCCCATCCCCGACAATGGCCCGGACGAGATCCCGGGCGTAATCGTCGACGAGGCGCCCGCCGCACAGAAGCCGGGCTTCCTCGGCCGGCTTCTCGGGCGCGGCGCCGCCGCCCCGGTCCTGCGGCGCGAGCTTGACGACCAGATGCTCGAACAACTCGAAGAGCTTCTGATCACCGCCGACATGGGGGTGGACACCGCGATGCGCGTGACCGCCAACCTTGCCGAAGGACGCCTTGGCAAACGCCTGTCGGTGGCCGAAATCAAGGAGATCCTCGCGGCCGAGATCGCGCGGATCATGGAACCCGTCGCCCGTCCGCTTCCGATTTATCCCAAGAAGCCGCAGGTCATCCTTGTCGTGGGTGTCAACGGATCGGGCAAGACGACGACCATCGGCAAGCTTGCCAGCCAATTCCGCGCCGCCGGCAAGAAAGTGGTGATCGCCGCCGGCGATACCTTCCGCGCCGCGGCCGTCGAGCAGCTTCAGATCTGGGGCGATCGCGCCGGCGTGCCGGTCCTGACCGCGCCCGAGGGCTCGGACCCCGCCAGCCTGGCCTTCGACGCCATGACCCGGGCCGAGGCCGAGGGGGCCGATCTTCTGCTGATCGACACCGCGGGCCGGCTCCAGAACCGCCAGGACCTGATGGAAGAACTTGCCAAGATCGTCCGCGTGATCCGCAAGAAAGACCCCGAGGCCCCGCACAACACGCTTCTCGTCCTCGACGCGACCACGGGACAGAACGCGCTGAGCCAGGTCGAGATCTTCCGCAAGCTGGCCGATGTCTCGGGCCTCGTGATGACCAAGCTCGACGGCACGGCGAAGGGCGGCGTCCTCGTGGCGCTCGCCGACCGCTTCGGCCTGCCGATCCACGCGATCGGCGTGGGCGAGCAGATCGACGACCTTGCCCCCTTCGACCCCGAGGACTTCGCCCGCGCCCTGACCGGGGCGGCTGCGTGACGACCCCGATCGGGGGGCCGGCCAGGGCTTCTTCTGGCCGAAACTACCTTCGGGGGGCGCGCCCAGGGCGCGCGGGGGCAGACAGCCCCCTCGGCGTGCGCAGCAGGCGCTGATGTCCAGTCTCAGCGCCTGGATCGTCGGGCAGGAAGGGACCGAGGCCGGGCGAGAGCTTGCCCTGGCGCTCGCCCTCTTCGCGGCCTTCACCCACGCGCTGTTCGGCGCGCTGCAAAAGGGCCGCCACGACCCCTGGATGTCGCGCGCGGCGATCGATCTCAGCTACGGCATCATGGCCGCGCCGGTGGCGCTGTTCCTCGTGCCCTGGCCCGAGCCGCACATGTGGCTGATCTTCGCGATCGTCTGGGTGATCCACGTGGGCTACAAGCTGTCCCAGGCCGCCGCCTATACCGCCGGGGCCTATACCGTGGTCTACCCCGTGGTGCGCGGCAGTGGGCCGATCTTCACCGTGATCGGGGCCTATCTCCTCTTCGGCGAGATCTTCACGCCCCTGCAATGGCTGGGCATCGCCGTGCTCACCTCGGGCATCTTCGGGTTGGCGGCCTACAATCTGCGGCACGTCACACTGGATCGCCATCGCCTGCCGATGGCGCTTGGCCTTGCGGTGCTGACCGGTGGCTTCGTCGCGCTCTACACCACCTACGACGCCTACGGCATCCGCGCGACCGCCGATCCCTTCACCTTTCTGGCGTGGTTCTTCTTCATCGACGGCTTCTTCATGCCCATCTACGTGTGGCTGACGCGTCGCAGCCGGCCGCTTCCGCCCCTCGGCCCGCTTGCGGCGCGGGGCATCGCCGGCGCGGTCGTCGCCTTCGCCTCGTTCGGGGCGATCCTGCTGGCCACGCGGCTTGACAAGGTGGGCGAGGCGGCGGTCCTGCGCGAGACCTCGACCGTCTTCGCCGCGCTGATCGGCTGGCTGTTGCTGGGCGAACGGGTCGGGCCGCGCCGGCTTGCGCTTATGGCGTTGATCGCGGCGGGGGCCGTGATAGTAGAACTCGGCGGATGAAGGAGGGGCCGATGGCCGAAAGACCGATCAATCCGGTGCTGAAGCAGGTGCTCGAGCTTGGGCCGCCGCTTCTGTTCTTCGCGGCCTACCTCTGGGTGCGGGACGAAACCTTCACCATCGGCGGCACCGAGTATGACGGCTTCATCGTCGCGGCAGCCGCCTTCGTGCCGGTCCTTCTGGCCTCGATCGCGGCGCTCTGGTGGCTGACCGGCAGGATCAGCCGGATGCAGGTCTTCACTGCCGTGCTCGTGATCGTCTTCGGCGGCCTGACGGTCTGGTTCAACGACGAGCGCTTCTTCAAGATGAAGACAACGCTGGTCTACGGCATCTTCGCCCTGATCCTCGGCGCGGGCCTTCTTCAGGGGCGGTCCTACCTTGCCTGGGTGATGAGCGAGTTCCTTCCCATGCAGTCCGAGGGCTGGATGATCCTGACGCGCCGCCTGACCGCCTGTTTCGCGGCGCTGGCCATCGGAAACGAGGTCGTCTGGCGCACCATGTCGACCGATGCCTGGGTCAAGATCGAGACCTTCGGCTTTCCGCTTGCGCTTTTCGCCTTTCTCTGGTGGCAGATCATGGCGCTGCAGAAATACGTGATCGAGGACGATCCGAAGACCGACTGAGACCCCGCGCGGCGCTTGACCGCTTCGGGCATGCGCTGTAACTGCGGCCCACGTGGCGATTTGTTCACCCGATTGCGGGCCACGCTAAACAAACCGCTAAAGAGGTCTCGGGTCGCGACAGCCCCCGGCGCTTCTGCGGTGGGGGCTTTTTGTTGCGATAAGGAGGCCGCGCCCCATGTCGAAGGATTGGAAACCCCGGACGAAGCTGGTGCACACGGGCATCCGGCGCAGCCAGTACGGCGAAGTCTCGGAAGCGATCTTCCTGACGCAGGGCTTCGTCTACGACAGCGCCGAGGCAGCCGAGGCACGCTTTCTCAAGGCGGGCGAGGACGAATTCATCTATGCGCGCTACGGCAACCCCACCGTGCGCATGTTCGAAGACCGCATTGCCGCGCTGGAAGGGACCGAGGACGCCTTCGCCACCGCCAGCGGCATGGCGGCGGTCAACGGCGCGCTGACCTCGATGCTTCGGGCGGGCGATCACGTCGTGTCATCGCGCGCCCTGTTCGGGTCCTGCCTCTACATCCTCGAAGAGGTGCTTACCCGCTACGGGGTCGATGTCACCTTCGTCGACGGCCCCGACCTTGATCAATGGCGCGCGGCCGTGCGGCCGGGCACGAAGGCGGTGTTCTTCGAGTCGCTGTCGAACCCGACGCTCGAGGTGATCGACATAAGGGCCGTCTCGGACATCGCGCATGCCGTGGGCGCGACCGTGATCGTCGACAACGTCTTCTCGACGCCCACGTTTTCGCGCGCGGTGGAACTTGGCGCCGACGTGGTGGTCTATTCGACCACGAAGCACATCGACGGGCAGGGCAGGGCGCTGGGCGGCGTGATCCTTGGCACCCGCGAGTTCATCCGCAAGACGGTCGAGCCCTACCTCAAGCACACCGGCGCCGCGATGAGCCCCTTCACCGCCTGGATCATGCTCAAGGGCCTCGAGACGCTGGACCTGCGGGTCCGGGCCCAGGCCGACAGCGCGACCCGGATCGCCCAGGCTTTGTCCGGCGATCCACGCCTGTCCCGCGTGATCTTCCCGCACCTGCGCGACCATCCCCAGCACGATCTGGCGACCGCGCAGATGGAGAAGGGCGGCACGGTCCTGTCGCTGGACCTGCGGGGCGGGCAGGCGGCGGCCTTCCGGTTCCTGAACGCGCTTCGGATCGTCACGATCTCGAACAACCTCGGCGACGCCAAGTCGATCATCACCCATCCCGCGACCACCACGCATCAGCGCCTGTCCGAGGACCAGCGCGCCGCGCTGGGCATCACGCCGGGCCTAGTGCGGTTGTCCGTGGGCCTTGAGGACGCCGAGGACCTGCTTGCCGACCTCACGCAGGCGCTCGACGCGGTCTGAGGCGATGAAGCCCTTCCTCGTCCTTCAGCTTCGCCCCGAGGATGCCGCCGCCGACGACGAATACGCGGCCTTCCTTTCCAAGGGTGGTCTGCCCGAGGAACGGGCGCGGCGCATCCGGCTTGACCAGCAGCCGCTGCCCGCCGATCTCGATCTTGCGGAGTACGCGGGGGTGATCGTGGGTGGCGGTCCGGGGTGCCTGTCGGACGACCCGGCGACGAAGGACCCGGTCGAGGCACGGATCGAGGCCGAGATCCTGTCGCTGATGCCGGCGATCACCACGCACGACATTCCCTTTCTCGGCTGCTGCTACGGCATCGGCATCCTGGCCCATCACCTTGGCGCCGAGGTGTCGAAGCGCCGGTTTGGCGAACCCGTGGGCGCGGTCACGGTCGCGCGCACGCCCCAAGGCGCAGATGACCCGCTTCTGGCGGGCCTGCCCGACACCTTCGATGCGCTTGTCGGCCACAAGGAGGCGGTTCAGGAGCTTCCCGCCGGTTGCGTTCCCCTACTGGGCTCGGCGCACTGTCCGTTCCAGATGATCCGACACGGAAAAAACGTCTACGCCACCCAGTTCCATCCGGAATCCGGCCCCGAGAACTTCGCCCTCCGGATCGAGGTGTACCGCCACAAGGGTTACTTCCCCCCCGAAGAGGCCGAGGCCCTGACCGCTGCCGTCGCCACGGCCCGGATTACCGTGCCGCAGGAAATCCTGCGACGGTTCGTCGCCCGCTATCGGGCCTGAGCGGGCTCAGAAACGCCACGCGAGGTAAGGTCCTCCGTCCACCGCATCCACGCCGTGCTGGAACACGCCCAGACAGCCAAGCGCGGCTTCGGCATACAGCACCTTGGACAGGCGGCCGTGCACGTCCACACGGACATGTCCGCTGATGTCGGAACGGTTCGCGACCGACGGTCCGGTCTTCACTCAGCGTCGTGGCGAAGGAGGGACCCACCGCGACGGTCGATGCATCCTGCGCAATCAGACCGCCTAAGCCGCAGCCGCTGGTCCGCTCGATCTCGATCCGGGTTCCGACCACCGTTCCCGCCGCAACCATCCGATCAAGGCCGGCAGCGAAAAGGACGTCGTCGTTCTTGGCGGCGCAAGGTCGCAGTCCGGCGTGGGCGTTCCCCGCGGGTCACGACGACCGGATCGTACAGGCCCCGCCCGCGCTTGCCTGTCGACTGGTCTCCGCATGCCTCGGGAAGTGCCGGTCTGGCACCCGCGATCCCGGACACGGTGCCGGGATGCGGGGTGGCGAGCGGACGCCCGGGCTGTTCCGGACGGCCAGGCGTCAACCCCCTGGCGGCAGAACGTCGACCGGCGGGACAGCCGGCGGCCGAATGACCCCCTGGGGAAGCGGCGGAAGCCCCTACCATTCGTCCGGTTCTTTGTCTGCAAAGGGCAGTCGCCGCCGTTCGCCACACGGAGCCGGAGATGGGCGTGGGCGAACAAGTCCAATCGCGCCCTGGCCGCGTATAATGGGAGAAGCAGACAAGATACCCCCGGGGCGCGCCACACATGAACGCTTCGTGGCAGGCGGGGAGGGAGACGGACATGAACATCCATTCGACCGAGATTGAACGCGAACCCACCCGGGACGAGGCGAAGGCCGCACTGCGCCTTCTGCGCAACTGGGCCTCTGGCGCAGGCCGGGACGAGATCGCGACGCTCGATCCGTCGATCGCCCGGCTTCTGCCCGGGCAGCCTGCGGCCTATCCGGCGCTGGCGCGCGACTATCCCGCGTCCTTTGATGTCGACGACGCCTATCGCGCCACGCTGCCCGATCTGCAGAACGGCCCCGAAAGCCTGATCAAGGGCGCCCACCGCCGTATCCAGCATGTCGGCATCTCGAACTTCCGCCTTCCGATCCGTTACAGCACCCGCGACGGCGGCGAGATCCTTCTTGAAACTTCGGTCACGGGCACGGTCAGCCTCGAGGCCGACAAGAAGGGCATCAACATGAGCCGCATCATGCGGTCGTTCTATGCCCATTCCGAGAAGGTCTTCGGTTTCGACGTGATCGAGGCGGCGCTTGACGACTACCTTGGCGACCTCGACAGCTTCGATGCCCGCATTCTGATGCGGATGAGCTATCCGCTTCAGGTGAAAAGCCTGCGTTCCGGGCTGTCGGGCTGGCAGTACTACGACCTGGCGCTGGAACTGGTGCACCGGGGGGGGCAGCGCACGCGCATCGTCCACCACGACTACGTCTATTCCTCGACCTGTCCCTGTTCGCTGGAGCTGTCCGAGCATGCCCGGCGCGAGCGTGGCCAGCTTGCGACGCCGCATTCGCAGCGCTCGGTGGCGCGCGTATCGGTCGCCCTTGACCCGTCCGTCGACACGGTCTGGTTCGAGGATCTGATCGAGATGTGCCGGGCGGCCGTTCCGACGGAAACGCAGGTCATGGTCAAGCGCGAGGACGAACAGGCCTTCGCCGAACTGAATGCCGCGAACCCGATATTCGTCGAGGACGCCGCCCGGCTGTTCGCCGAACGGCTGCAGGCCGACCCGCGCATCGGCGATTTCCGCGTCGCCGCCAGCCATCAGGAAAGCCTGCACAGCCACGACGCGATCAGCGTGCTGACCGAAGGCGATACCTTCGTCGCGGCCTCGATCGACCCGCGCTTCTTCGCAAGCCTGATCCACGTTCGCTAAGGCGCGTGGCGAAGCCGGCGATCCCGGGGATCGCCGGCCACCCGGCCACAGTCGGCGGTGGCGCCCTTCGGCCGGTCCACCGCTTCTTGACACCCGTCCGGACCGCGGCCAAGCCTTGCTTCCATGATCGACCTGCGCCCCGTCGGATACGTGATCGGCCTGCTCGTCGCGGCGCTTGGGGTGACGATGCTGGTGCCGATGACGGTCGATTTTGCCGCGGGCGACGACAACGGCTGGGCGTTCCTCGAATCCGCGATCGTCACCATCTTTTTCGGCGGTCTTCTTGCGCTGGCCTGCGCGAACGGGGTCGGCAAGAGCCTGACGATCCAGCAGGCGTTTCTGCTGACGACAGGGGTCTGGGCCGTGGCGCCAGCGTTCGGGGCGCTTCCGTTCATCCTTGGCGCGCCGCAGGTCCGTCTGGTGGACGCCTATTTCGAGGCGATGTCCGGCGTTACCACCACGGGCTCGACGGTCCTCGTCGGGCTCGACGATTTACCGATGGGCACGAACCTCTGGCGCGGCGTCCTGCAGTGGCTGGGCGGCCTCGGGATCATCATCGTCGCCATGCTGTTCCTTCCGGTGATGAAGGTCGGCGGGATGCAGTTCTTCCGGTCCGAAGGCTTCGACACGCTGGGTAAGGTGCTGCCGCGCGCGCTTGATATCTCGGCGGCGCTGCTTCGCATCTACATCGCGATGACGCTGATCTTCGCCATCGTCTATTACGCCCTCGGGATGAGCGGGTTCGACGCCATCGTGCACAGTCTGACCACCATCTCGACCGGGGGGTTCTCGACGCGCGACTTCTCGTTCGCCGAGTTCCAGGGCGCCCCCGAATATGCGGCCACCCTGTTCATGGTGCTTGCAAGCGTTCCCTTCATCCGCTTCGTCCAGCTCATGCAGGGCCATGGCCGGCCGCTGTTCGTGGACGTCCAGGTCAGGGCCTATGTCCGCTGGATCCTCTATGCTTCGGGTGCCATCGCCGTGTTCCTCGTCGCCGGCGGCGCCGCGATCGAGCCAACGCTGCGCGAGTCCCTGTTCAACGTCGTCTCCACCTTCTCGGGGACGGGCTATACCAGCACCGACGTCACCCTCTGGGGAAGCTTCCCCTTCGTGATCCTTCTTCTGGTGGGGGCGATCGGGGGCTGCACAGCATCGACAGGCTGTTCGATCAAGGTGTTCCGCTATCTGGTCCTGTTCGAAGCGATCAAGTCGCAGATCCGGCAGATGTACAGCCCGAACATGGTGACGATTCCGACGCTCGAGGGACGCAGGATCGAACCTGACGTCATCAACTCGGTGATCCTGCTGTTTTCGCTGTTCATCCTAAGCTTCGGCACGCTCTCGGTCCTGCTGGCGATGACCGGGCTCGAGATGCGAACAGCGATCACCGCGTCCTGGACCTCGGTCTTCAACATCGGTCCCGCCTTCGGCCCCGAGGTCGGCCCGACCGGCGCGATGAACGCGTTTCCGGATTCGGCCAAATGGCTGATGAGCTTCGGAATGCTGATTGGCCGGCTCGAGATGGTGTCAGTTCTGGTGATCTTCACCGCCCGGTTCTGGCGCGCCTGACCGCGCCAGCCGTCAGTTCCAGCACTCGACCAGAACGGTCATGTCGGCGGCGAGGACGGCAAGGTCCTCGGGCGCGATGGGTGCGGCCCCGGTCGATTGCGCGGGTCGGGGCGTGATGCCGTTCGCGTCAAGGAACAAGGCGATCGCTTCGGCATCGGCGGCATAGCGCACGTCATCGGGAAGGCGCTGCGCCGTGTCCCGGGCGCGCGGCAGAAGCATCCCAAGCACCGATCCCTGCGTGTCGAAGACCGGGCCGCCCGAGTCTCCGTCCTCGGCGATCAGGGCAAGGCGTGTCAGGTCCTCGCGCCCGTCCAGCGCGCGCGTATCCTCGAGCGTGCCGAAGGTCATCGTGGGCGCGCCCAGCACCCCGCCGAAGCTGAAGCCGGAGACCGCGATCTCGGTTCCCGGGCGCGGCAATCCCGCATCGAAACCAGCATAGCGCAAGGGCGACAGCGCTTGCTGGGGGCGCAGAAGGGCAAGGCCAAGGACCGGATCGACGGCCACGACCTCGGCGGTGATCTCTTCGCCCAGGGTCAGCCGGCCGCATTGTGCCACGCTCTCGGCCGCGGTCAGGACTCGGCCGGCGGCGTCGACGTAGAACCCGGTCGTCGCGCTTTCGGGGCTGCGGATCTCGAGCCCGGACAGAAGGTCGCGGCGCCGCGCGTCGTCAAGCGGTGCGATGTCGTCGGGCAGGACCTGTCCGGCCAGCGGGGCGAAGCTTGCCTGCATGGCCGCAAGCGTGCGCAGGCGGCGTTTTTCGTCGCCCTGCGGCCAGATCAGGGTAAAGCCCTTCACCGCGCCGTCCCGCACCTCGGCATAGGTCTGGGAAATCACCGTCGCATCTTCGCCGACAAGGGTGAAACTGCGTCCCTCGATGCCGCGCGGCCCCGCAAGGGGCACGATTTCGAGCGTCTGCATGATGTCGTAAAGCGCCGTCAACGCGGTGGCTTCGCCGGGCAGGCTGATCAGAAGAACCTTCACCCCGTCGTCCGTCGCGGGATCGTAATGGACAAAGGGCGCCTCGGCCCGGGCGCGGGCGACCAGCGCGGTGGGAAGCGTGATCTCGATGCCGGCGTCGGGATCGCGCACCGTCTGAAGGCCAAGCGACGCCACATCGTCGCGGAAGCCCTGCACAAGCTGGTTGCGCTGGGCGGTCTGCAGCACGCCGGTCACCGGATAGGACTGCGCCGCCTGCCAGGCCTCGATCGCGCGCCGGGTGCCCTGGCCGAAGGCGCCGTCGATCGCCGCGCCATAGAAGCCGTCCCAGGCGAGGGCGCGCTGGATCTCTTCACGGTCTTCGCGCGTCAGCGCACGTTCGGCCGCGCGCGCCTCGGCAAGGGTTTCCGTCTGCGGCTGAAGCACGGACGGCAAGGGCGTGGGCGCCGCGTCCGGCGCCGGATCGGGGGTCGGCAGGGCCGAGATCACCGGTGTCGCCGCCGCGAAACCCGCGCCCTCGGGCCAGTATTGCTGGCGGAACTGGCCCGGGTCGGCAACGAAACTGTCGGCCGGAATGGCCCGCCGGGCCCGAAGGTCGGCGCGCACGGCCTGAGCGACCTCGGGCGTGAAGGGGCCAAGTGCGATGGCGTACCAGCCCGACGGAAGCCGGAAGCCACTGACGTTCTCAAGCTGCGCGTCCCACGCGCGCACACGCTCAAGCGCCTGTTCAAGGTTGGGCCGCGCTTCGATCTGGACCCAGCGCACCTCCTGCGCGTCGGCGCGCAGGGGAAGGGTGACCGAAACGAAGGTCGCGACGAGGAAAATCGCCGAAAGGAATGCCTGCTTCATCTTGTTGCTCGAGCCTTGTCGTCACGGTGAAATGCACCGCCGTACGAGAATATCAAAGGTGTCACGTGATGCGAGGCAATAATCGCCGCGCTGGCGATTGACGCCCCCGGGGTGCCTGCCTATTGAGAACGCGCTTTTCCCCGGGGACGCCGCCACCATGGCCACTGACCGACCGACAAGCTTCCAGGACGTCATCCTGCGCCTTCAGGCCTACTGGGCCGCGAAGGGCTGCGCGATCCTGCAGCCCTACGACATGGAGGTCGGCGCTGGCACCTTCCACCCGGCCACGACCCTGCGCGCCCTGGGATCGAAACCCTGGGCTGCGGCCTATGTTCAGCCCTCGCGCCGGCCGACCGACGGGCGCTATGGCGAGAACCCCAATCGGCTGCAGCATTACTACCAGTTCCAGGTCCTCATCAAACCCTCGCCGCCCGACTTCCAGGAGCTTTACCTGGGCAGCCTCGAGGCCATCGGCATCGACCTTGGATCGCACGACATCCGCTTTGTCGAGGACGACTGGGAAAGCCCCACGCTGGGCGCCTGGGGTCTGGGCTGGGAGGTCTGGTGCGACGGCATGGAAGTCAGCCAGTTCACGTATTTCCAGCAGGTCGGCGGGCATGACTGCCGCCCGGTTTCGGGCGAGCTGACCTATGGCCTCGAACGGCTGGCGATGTATGTCCTTGGCATCGACCATGTGATGGAGATGCCATTCAACGACCCGCAGACGGCAATTCCGCTGAGCTACGGCGACATCTTCCGCCAGACGGAAGAGGAATACAGCCGCTGGAATTTCGATGTGGCCAACACCGACCTGCTTCTTCGCCATTTCGAAGAGGCCGAGGCCGAATGCGCCGCCATCCTTGCCCAGTCGGCGGTCGATCCGAAAACCGGCAAGCGCATTGTCATGGCCCATCCGGCCTATGACCAGTGCATCAAGGCCAGCCACCTCTTCAACCTGCTCGACGCGCGCGGCGTGATCTCGGTCACCGAGCGACAGGCCTACATCGGCCGCGTCCGCACGCTGGCGAAGGCCTGCGCCGACGCCTTCCTTGAAACCGAAGCGGGGGGATGGGCGGCGTGACGGCATTTCTGCGTCGTCCGACCGGTCTGCAGTGACGTGAACGGAAAGGTCATCGGCATCGTTCTTGTGGGGCTTGGCCTTCTGGCCGGGGTCGCCATGTACTGGCTGCAGGTCTATGCCTTCTATGAAGAGGCGCGGCTTGTGGCGGACGGAGGCGAGGTCGAGATGAAGATCACCGCGACCTCGGGCGAGGTGGCCGACCTGCCCGTCGCAGACTTCACGGCCATCGACGCCGACAGCTCGCCCATCCGCTTTCGCGCCTGCTTCACGACCGAGGTCCCCGCGGGCCTGAGCCCCGCGCCCTACGCCACCGCCCTGCCGCTCAACGCGCCGCGCTGGTTCGACTGCTTCGACGCCGCGGCGATCGGCGGCGACCTCGACACCGGGGCGGCGGTGGCCGTCCTCGGGCAGGAGAACGTGCTTTACGGCATCGACCGGGTGATCGCGCTTTACCCGGACGGCCGCGCCTTCGCCTGGCACCAGATCAACCGATGCGGGGAAGAGGTCTTCGACGGGCAGCCCGCCCCCGAAGGCTGTCCCACCCCGCCTGAAAGGGACGAGTGATGCCCGATCTTCTGATCGAACTTCTGTCCGAGGAAATCCCCGCCCGGATGCAGGCCCGCGCGGCCGAGGATCTCAGGCGCCTCGTCACCGACGGTCTTGTCGAGGCCGGGCTGACCTATGCCCATGCCGCCGCCTTCGCCACGCCGCGCCGACTGACGCTGGCCGTCGAGGGGCTGCTGGCCGAAAGCCCCGCGCTGAAGGAGGAACGCAAGGGCCCCCGCACCGACGCACCCACGCAGGCGGTCGAGGGGTTCCTGCGCGCGACGGGCGTGTCGCGCGAGGCGCTCGAGGTGCGCGACGACAAGAAGGGGCAGGTCTATTTCGCGGTGATCGACAGGCCCGGCCGCCCCGCGGCCGAGATCGTGGCCGAGGTTCTGGGCCGCGCGATCCGCGACTTTCCCTGGCCGAAATCCATGCGCTGGGGCGGCGGAACCCTGCGCTGGGTGCGCCCGCTGCGCTCGATCCTGTGCCTTCTGACCGACCAGGCCGGCGCCACGGTCGTTCCGATGGAGATCGAGGGGCTGGTGGCCGGCGACACCACCGCGGGTCATCCCTTCCTGTCGGCGGGCCGGTTCGCGGTCACGTCGTTCGACGACTACGTGCGCAAGCTCAAGCGCGCCCATGTGATCCTGTCGCCCGAGGAACGGGCCGCGCAGATCCTGCACGACGCGCGTCACCTTGCCTTCGCGCAGGGACTTGAACTGGTCGAGGACACGGGCCTTCTGGCCGAGGTCGCGGGGCTTGTGGAATGGCCCGTCGTTCTGATGGGCGACATCGACGCCGCCTTCCTTGGCCTGCCGCCCGAGGTGCTGCGCATCTCGATGAAGGAGCATCAGAAGTTCTTTTCGGTGAAGGACCCCAGGACCGGGCGCATCGAGAAATTCGTGACCGTCGCCAACATCGCGACCGACGACGAGGGCGCGCTGATCCTTGCGGGCAACCGCAAGGTGCTGGGCGCGCGGCTGTCGGACGCGCGCTTCTTCTGGGAAAACGACCTGCGCACGGTGAAGGCCAAGGGTCTCGAAGGGATGGCCGCGCCGCTGGCGAACGTGACCTTCCACAACCTGCTCGGCAGTCAGGCCGACCGCATCGCGCGGATCGAGGCGCTGGCACGCGACATCGCGCCACTTGTAGGCGCGCGGCCCGACCTTGCCGCGGAAGCCGCGCGGGTCTGCAAGGCCGACCTCGCGTCCGAGATGGTCTATGAGTTCCCCGAGCTTCAGGGGATCATGGGAAAATACTACGCCGAGGCCGCCGGTCTGCCGGCCGAGGTGGCGGCAGCCTGCCCCGAGCACTACTCGCCCCTTGGCCCCTCGGACGCCGTGCCGACGGCGCCGGTCAGCGTGGCTGTGGCGCTTGCCGACAAGCTGGACATGTTGTGCGGATTCTGGGCGATCGACGAAAAGCCCACCGGATCGAAGGACCCCTTCGCGCTGCGCCGGGCGGCGCTTGGCGTGATCCGGATCGCGCTTGCCAACGGGCTGCGCCTGTCGCTTGATCGCTACATCGATGCGCAGCTTCTGCGTCTCAAGATCGCGCTGCACCGCGACCTTGCCAGCGAGGCCGAGCTTCAGGCGATGCACGAAACACTCGACGCGATTGCGGACCACGGCGTTTTCGGCGCCGCCTTCCGAACGGTGATTTCGGCGCGCGACGCGGACGGCGGTGGCCCGCGTACCGGCGATGGGACGCTTCTTGGCCGGGTGTCGGCGGTCATACCCGACCTGTCGGACGACCTTGCATCCTTTATCCACGACCGGCTGAAGGTGCACCTGCGCGACGAAGGCCTGCGACACGACGTGATCGACGCCTGTATCGCGATGCCCGGCAACGACGACCTTGTGCTTGTCGAGCGGCGGGCGAAGGCCTTGGCCGAGATTCTGGCGACCGACGACGGCGAGAACCTGATCCAGGCTTTCCGCCGCGCCTACAACATCCTGACGCAGGCCGAGGCGCAGGACGGTGTCGAATACTCGTTCGGTCCCGACCCGAAGTTCGCGGAGGCGGCCGAAGAGCGCGCGCTTTTCGCCGCCCTCGACGCCGCAGAAGACCGAATTGCCGTCGCGATTCCCCTGGAGGATTTCACCGCAGCGATGCAGGCCATGGCCGCGCTGCGCGCCCCGGTCGACGCCTTCTTCGAGGCGGTGCAGGTCAACACCGACAACGCTGCGGTCCGGCGCAACCGTCTGAACCTCTTGCACCGGATCTGCCAAACCTGCCTGTCGGTTGCCGATCTGCGACGTCTGGAAGGCTGACCTGTCATGCGCGACACTGTCACGCTTGCCTGACAAACGCGCTTGGGCCATGGTGCAGGAGCAGACGGGTGCCGCAGTGCAGAAACATATTGGAATCGCCGATTTTACCGAGATCACGCCGACGGCGCCGATCGCGGTCGGCCTGCACGGTGGCCGCGCGAAATGCCTGCAGCGGCTGATCCGCCTTGACCTGCCGGTGCCGCGCACGGTCGCGCTGTCGTTTCCCGCCGTTCGCCGGATCGCCGCAGGCGAAACCGTCGACGTCGACGCCATCCTTGCAGGGTTCGGCGCCATGCCTCTGGTGTCGGTCCGGCCCTCGTCGCAGGACCCCGACTGGGGCGGTCCGGGGGCGATCCTGAACATCGGCATGACCGATGCCCGCCATGCCGAACTTTCGGCCACGCTGGGCCGGGCGGCGGCCGACCTGCTCTATCTCAAGTTCATCCAGGCCTATGCCGTGCACGTGGCGCGGCTTGACCCCGAGATGTTCGACATTCCGGCCGAGGTCGTCGAGACGACGCTCCACGACATGCTCTTCGCCTACGAGGAAGAAACGGACGAGCCGTTCCCGCAGGACCCCGCGCGGCAACTGGCCGAGGTTCTGCGGTCGATGGCGCGGGCCTGGGAAGGCACATCGGCGCGGCTTCTGCGGCAGGCCAAGGGCGCGCCCGCCGACGCCGGTCTTGGGCTTGTGGTGCAGGCGATGGCCCTGGGGATCGGTCCCGTCGAAAGCGGATCGGGCGTGATCCAGTTCGTCGACGGGGCGACCGGCCGACCGCAGATAACCGGCCGCTACCTGTCGCAAAGCCAGGGCCGTGACGCGCTGACAGCGGATGCGGGCGCGCTGTTCCTGACCCGCGATCCGCGCGGTCAGTCGCTGGAAGAACACTGCCCGGACTGCTTCGCCGAACTTCTGCGCTATGGCGCGTTGTGCCGGGAACGTCTGCGCGAAGAGATGCAGATCGAGTTCGCCCTCGAGGCTGGCCGGCTCAGCGTGCTGGACGCGGTGCGCGTCGGGCGCACGGCGCGAGGCGAAGTGCGCATCTCGGTCGCGCTGGCCGAAGACGGCATCATCTCGCACGAGGAAGCGGTGCTGCGCGTGCCGCCGCGTGCCTTGCCCGAGCTTCTGCACCACCAGGTCGATCCGCGCGGTCATCGCGATGTGCTGGCGCGCGGGATCGGCGCCAGTCCCGGCGCGGCAACGGGGCGCATCGCGCTGAGTTCGCGCACCGCGCAGCAGATGAAGTCGCGCGAAGAACCCTGCATCCTTGTGCGGCGCGAAACCAAGCCCGAGGATATCCGTGGCATGCACGCCTCGGTCGGCGTGCTGACCGAACGCGGCGGCATGTCCAGCCATGCCGCGGTGATCGCGCGTGGGCTGGGCCTGCCCTGCGTCGTCGGCGTCTCGTCGATGAAGATCAACCGGCGCGACCGATCCGTCACCTTCGGCGACGGGCGGGTCTTCTTCGAGGGCGACGTCGTCACGCTCGACGGCACGGCGGGCCAGGCCATGGCCGGCGAGGTGGCGCTTCTTGCCCCTGCGCTGGACGACGCGTTCCAGACGCTGCTCGACTGGGCCGACGACGCGCGCGACATCGGCGTGCGCGCCAATGCCGACACCCCGGAAGAGGCGCAGATGGCCCGACGTTTCGCCGCCGAGGGCATAGGTCTGTGCCGGACCGAGCACATGTTCTTCGCCGAATCCCGCCTGATCGTGATGCGCGAGATGATCTTCGCGGACCGTGCCGAAGATCGCGCCGCCGTGCTCGAGCGCCTGCTGCCGATGCAGCGCGCCGACTTCGAGGAACTGTTCGAGATCATGCAGGGCCATCCGGTGTGCATCCGTCTCTTCGATCCCCCACTGCACGAGTTCCTGCCCACGGGACGCGAGGGCATTCGCGAACTGGCCGACGCGCTGGATCTTCCCGTGTCGACCGTCAGCCGCCGCGTCGAGGCCCTGAGCGAGTTCAACCCGATGCTGGGTATGCGCGGCGTGCGCCTTGGGATCACGGTGCCCGAGATCTATGACATGCAGGCCCGCGCGATCTTCGAGGCGACCGTGGCCGTCAGCCGGCGGGGCGACGCGGTCGTGCCCGAGGTGATGATCCCGCTGGTTTCGGCCAAGCGCGAGGTCGAGCTTGTCAAGGCAAGGGTCGACGCGGTCGCGGCGGCCGTCCGCGCCGAGACCGGCGTCGATTTCGACTACCGGCTGGGCGTCATGGTCGAAACCCCGCGCGCCAGCCTTCGCGCGGGCGAGATCGCGCAACATGCGGCCTTCCTGAGTTTCGGCACCAACGATTTGACCCAGATGACCTATGGGCTTTCGCGCGACGACGCCGGGCGCTTCATGGGATCCTACGTCAGCCAGGGCGTCTTTCCCGAGGACCCCTTCCACCGGCTTGACATCGACGGGGTCGGCGAGTTGCTGAAGATCGGGGCGGAACGCGGGCGCGCGGGGCGGCCGGACGTGACGCTTTCGGTCTGCGGCGAACATGGCGGCGACCCGGATTCGATCGCGTTCTGCCGCAACGCAGGCTTCGATTACGTGTCCTGTTCGCCCTTCCGCGTGCCTGTCGCGCGACTCGCTGCGGCCCATGCGGCGATCGATGCCCGACGGGCGGCCCTGGCAGAACAGGCCATCTGACCCGTCAAGTTATCCACATTTTGCCCCGCGGATCGGCGGATTTCCGCCCTCCTGCGCCCCTGTCGTAGGGTAAACACTCCGTTTCCGTTCTGGCACTGGACCCTTGCGGCGGAATGGGTCTAGGCCCACCGGGTTGAAGCCGGATCGCAAGGTTCGGCGCTGTCGAAGTGGAGGGGGCTCCATGTTCTTGCAACCCATTCGTTGGGCGGCGATCTGTTTTCTCGCCGCGCTGACGGCTTTGCCGGCATCGGCTGATGTCGTGATGAGCCAGTCCAACAATCCGCGGATCGCCATCGATGCCCAGGTCTCGGGTCTTCTCGGGGCCGAGCGCGAGGCGCTGGCGAACGTGCGCGCGCAGCGCGTGCATCGACTGGTCGAGCCTCTTGCGCCGCATGGCGGGCGGGGACTGCCCAAGGTGCGTTATTCACGGGAGTTCCTGCGCGGTCTGCCGAAAGCCTCAGGCGGCAAGGAATGGGCCTGCCTGGCCGAGGCCCTGTATTTCGAGGCGCGCGGCGAGGCGGTCGAGGGCATCTTCGCGGTCGCCGAGGTCATCCTCAACCGTGTCGACAGCGATCGCTATCCCGACACGATCTGCGGAGTGGTGCACGAGGGTACGGGCAAACGCTACCAGTGCCAGTTCACCTACACCTGCGACGGCCGCAAGGAAGTGATCACCGAACCCGGCGCTTTCGAGATGGTGGGCAAGGTCGCCCGCATGATGCTTGACGGCAAGCCGCGCACCCTGACGGGCGGGGCGACCCATTACCACACCAAGTCGGTGACCCCGCGCTGGTCGCGCGCTTTTCCGCGCACCACGACCATCGGCTATCATCACTTCTACCGGATGCCCGAGGCCACGCTTGTGCGCGGCTGAAATGCCGCGGCGCGGGCCGGTAACATCGTGAAACCTTCCGCGAGGCATGCGCGGGATGCAGGCCCTGCCGCCCTGTGCTAAAAGGCCCGAACAGCCCGCGCAGGCAACAGGCGCGGGTGGGCAGAAGCAGTCGGGCAGGACCAGGGGCGGAAATTCATGACGCGCAAGCTTTTCGGCACCGATGGGGTGCGGGGAAAGGCCAACACCTATCCCATGACGGCCGAGATGGCGCTGCGCCTTGGCGCGGCCTCGGGCCGGTACTTCCGGCGCGACGGGTCGGGCGGACACCGCGTGGTGATCGGCAAGGACACGCGCTTGTCGGGATACATGCTCGAGAACGCGTTGACCGCGGGGCTGACCTCGACGGGGATGAACGTGCTGTTGCTTGGCCCGGTGCCCACGCCGGCAGTGGGCATGCTGACCATGTCGATGCGAGCCGATGTCGGCATCATGATCTCGGCCAGTCACAACCCGGCGCATGACAACGGGATCAAGTTCTTCGGACCCGATGGCTTCAAGCTGTCCGACGACGCCGAGACCGAGATCGAGCAGCTTGTCGAGGAAGGGGTCGAACCCGCGCAGGCCCGAAACATCGGCCGCGCCAAGCGCATCGACGATGGCCGCTTTCGCTATGTCGAGCGGGTGAAGACCACCTTCCCGCAGGGTCTGCGTCTTGACGGGCTCAAGGTCGTGGTCGACTGCGCGAACGGCGCGGCCTACCGGGTGGCGCCGGACGTCTTCTGGGAACTCGGGGCCGAGGTGATCCCGGTGGGCGTCTCGCCCAACGGGTTCAACATAAACGAGCGCTGCGGCTCGACCCAGCCGGCCACCGCGGCCGAAGCCGTGGTCGCGCACGGCGCAGACGTGGGCATCTGCCTAGACGGTGACGCGGACCGCGTCGTGATCATCGACGAAACCGGCGCGGTGGCCGATGGCGACCAGATCATGGCGCTTTTCGCCGCGCGCATGGCCGAGCGTGACCTTCTTGCCGGCGGCACGCTTGTCGCCACGGTCATGTCGAACCTTGGCCTGGAACGCTTTCTTTCGGCGCGGGGCCTGAGGCTGCACCGGACTGCAGTGGGCGACCGCTACGTGGTCGAGGCGATGCGCGCGCACGGCTTCAACCTGGGCGGCGAACAGTCCGGCCACATCGTGATGACCGACTACGCCACCACCGGTGACGGGCTGATCGCCGGGCTGCATTTCGTGGGCGAGATGGCCCGCACGGGCCGCCGCGCCAGCGACCTTGCGCGGAACTTCGACCCCGTCCCGCAACTTCTGCGCAATGTCCGCTACGGCGCCGGCGCCGACCCGCTGTCGGCCGACCGCGTCAAGGCGATCATCGAAGCGGCCGAGGCCGAACTTTCCGGAAGCGGGCGACTTCTGATCCGCAAGTCGGGCACAGAGCCGCTGATCCGCATCATGGCCGAATGCGAGGACGAGGGCCTTCTGACCCGCGTCGTCGACGGCATCGCCGCCGAGGTCGAGGCCAGCGCAGCCTGACCCCGGTGCAGGGCGCGTCGAATGACGCGGCCTCGGCCTGTCCGGCCCGATCCGGCACCAGCCGACAAGGATGCGCGCATGCAAAGGGGCGCCCCCTGAGGGACGCCCCCGCCAATCGGGCTGTCCGACCCTCAGTTCTTGGACTTGTCGACCATCTTGCCCTTCGAGATCCAGGGCATCATGGCGCGCAGCTTTTCGCCGACCTTCTCGATCTCGTGTTCGTCGTTGATCCGGCGGGTGGCCTTGAACATCGGCTGGCCCACGGCGTTCTCTTGCATGAAGTCGCGCACGAAGCGGCCGGTCTGGATGTCCGTCAGGACGTCCTTCATGCGCTTCTTGGTCTCGTCGTAGGGCAGGATTCGCGGACCCGAGACATACTCGCCATACTCGGCGGTGTTCGAGATCGAGTAGTTCATGTTGGCGATGCCGCCTTCGTAGATCAGATCGACGATCAGCTTCACCTCGTGCAGGCACTCGAAATAGGCCATCTCGGGCTCGTAGCCGGCCTCGACCAGGGTTTCGAAGCCCATGCGGATCAGTTCGACCAGACCGCCGCAAAGCACGGCCTGTTCGCCGAAGAGGTCCGTCTCGCATTCCTGGCGGAAGTTGGTCTCGATGATGCCGGAGCGCCCGCCGCCGATGGCCGAGCAGTAGGACAGACCGATCTCGAGCGCCTTACCGGTGGCGTCGTTGTGCACGGCGACCAGGCAGGGCACGCCGCCCCCCTTGACGAATTCGCCCCGCACGGTGTGGCCGGGGCCCTTCGGCGCCATCATGATGACGTCGACGCCGGGCTTCGGCTCGATCAGTCCGAAGTGCACGTTCAGGCCATGGGCGAAGGCGATCGCCGCGCCTTCGCGCAGGTTGTCATGGACATGCTGCTTGTAGGTCGCGGCCTGAAGTTCGTCGGGCATGGTGAACATGATCAGGTCGCACCAGGCCGCGGCCTCGGCGATGCCCATGACGGTCAGCCCCTCGGCCTCGGCCTTCTTCGCGCTGGGCGAACCCGGGCGCAGCGCAACGGCAAGGTTCTTCGCGCCCGAATCCCGCAGGTTCAGCGCGTGGGCGTGGCCCTGGCTGCCGTAGCCAAGGATGGCGACCTTCTTGTCCTTGATGAGATTGATGTCGCAGTCGCGGTCGTAATAGACGCGCATGTCGGTTCTCCCTTCTTGTCCGCGACAGGGTGTATCGCCCTTTTCCCGACCGTGACGTTCTAAGTTTGACAAACATCGCCAATCCGTGAAAAGACTGCGCCGCAAAATGCAATAACGTGAAAAAAATATGCAGATCGATGATCTCGACCGTCGGATTCTTCGCCAGTACCAGGCCGACCCCGGTCTTTCCAGTGCCGACCTGGCGGCGCGGGCGGGCGTCACGCCAGCGACCTGCTGGCGGCGGCTCGAGCGGATGCGGGCCGGCGGCATCATCCGCGGCGTCGAGGCCGCGATCGACTGGCGCAGCCTGGGATGGGAGGTCGAGGTCTCGCTTCGCTTCACGCTCGACAAGACCGCGCCGCGCGCCTTCGACGAGTTCATCGCGGCCGCCCGCGAGGTGCCCGAGGTGATCGAGATCCAGACCTTCCTCGGACAGGTCGACGTGCGTCTGAACGTCATCGCCCGCGACATGCCCCATTACCAGGAGATCTATCGCAGCCGCATCCTGACGCTGCCCCATATCGCCGATCTCGAGGCGCTGATGCATGTCGCCGTCATCAAGGACGAAGAGACCCTGCCGCTGTGATCCCGCTTGATCCCCTTGACCGGACGATCCTGCGCGCGCTTGTCGCCGACGCCACGCGCAGCGCCGCGTCGATCGCGCGCGAGCGGCGCGTGGGCCAGTCGCTTGTGGCGCGGCGCATGCGCCGGCTGGAAGAGGCCGGAGCGATCCGTGGCCGGCGGGTGGTGCTCGACCGCGAGGCGCTGGGCTTCGGGGTCACGGTCTTCCTGGGCGTCAAGCTTGCCGCCAAGGGCCGCGTGAGCCTTGAGGATTTCGAGCGCGCGGTAACGGCGATCCCCGAGGTGCAGACGGTTCAGCATGTGCTGGGGCTATACGATTACCGCCTGCGGGTGGTGGCACGCGACATCAGCGATTTCGAACGGGTGCTGAGGCGTCGGATCATGACGCTGCCGGGGGTCGGGCAGGTCGACGCAAACGTCCTTCTGAGCGAAGAGCGCCGCCCCGGGCCGATCGGTTGAGAGCGCGCCTCGGCAAGGACACTTGCCTCCGGCCCCGTCGACACGGCGGGTGGGTCCGGTGGGCACACTGCCTCCCAACGTATTTCGGTAACCGGGACGTCGCGCGCATGGCGCGCCTCTGAGGCCGCTCGACGACCGGTCCCGATGCGTCCATGCTTTTCGAAAGGCCCCGTCCCGGCGTGTGAGTGCGGCCTCCCGGTGGTGTCGAAAGACGGGCGAAGCGTGCACGTCCGTGGCTGCCGGAAGACCGGAGAGGGTGACGACGTGCGTGACCATCCTCGGCCCCTGGCCCTCTTTCATGTCATGGGGCCAGACGGGCAGACGCCGGCCATTCGGCATCGCGGGATCGGAGCGCGCGTCCGGGCGAGAAGGATTGTCTCTGCGCATGATTGCCGGCGTGTCTGGCCACCCCGGGGTTTCAACGCTAGGTAAAACCAAGCTCTTTAGATGCAGCGAGGTGCGCATGACAACTCCCCAGTCATCCTGTCCGGTCGATCGCCGGGCGCACAGCCGCCCGAGTCGGACGGGGGGCGCGACGCTTGCCTCCGCGCGCGTTCGGATCATCCTCCTTCGCTTCGCGGCCGGGATCGGCATTCTTGTCTATTCCGGCACTGGAGTGCGCGCCTTGGCCCATGACGGGGGGCACATGGCATGACCCTTCTGTCCCCGCCCACGCTTACAGTGTCGCTTGTGCTGGCCTTCGTGCTCCGTGTCGTCTGGGCACTTGTCATCCCGGTCGAACCTGTCTCGGATGCGGCCGCCTACGCGGCCTTCGCGACGAACATCGCCGAGCACGGGGTCTATGGCTTCACGCCCCAGACCCCCGGCGCCTTCTGGGCTGTCGGCACAGCGGGGATCTATGCAGGCGTCTACTTGCTCTTCGGCGTGGGCTCGGCGCTTGGCGTCGTCGTTATCAACCTGATTTCCGCGCTGGTCGTGGTCTGGCTTCTTCACGACCTCGGGCGGCGCTGGTTCGGAGAGACGGAAGGCCGGATCGCGGCGCTTCTCTTCGCGCTGTGGCCGATGGCGATTCAATTCACCACCGTCCTTGCGAGCGAGATCCATTTCATGGCCCTCACGCTTGCCGCGCTGGCCTGCTGGGACCGGGCGGGACGGGGCGCGGGTGGGATCGCGTTCCTTCTGTTTTCGGGCGTGTTCTTCGCGGGCGCCACCTATGTGCGGCCGATCGCCCTTCTGATTCCGGCGGCGCTCGCGTTCGCCGCGCTCCTGCGGGCCCCGCGTGCCGCGCCGGGCGCAATCCTGAAGGCGGCGGTGGCGACGGCATTGATCTTCGCCCTCGTCGCGCCGTGGTCGGCCCGTAACGAACGTCTTCTTGGCGAGCCGGTGTTCATGTCGACGAACTTCTGGCCGGTCTTCTGGATGGGAAACCACGCCGAGACAAATGGCGAGTTTTCGCGACTACCCCCCGAGACAGACGGCATGACCGAAGTCGAGCAATCCGACTACATGAAGGACCTGTCGATTGCCGCGCTTCGGGCTGATCCTGCGGGCTTCGTGTGGCGCACAACCTGGAAGGCGGTGCGACTTCATGAACGCGAAACCATCGGGGTCGCGTGGAACCTTGCAGCGATCGAACGTCTTGCCGGATCGACCGGCGCGTTCCTGCTGAAGGGCCTGTCGACGCTTTACTGGTACGCCGTCCTGGCGTTCGCCGTGGCTGGGATCTTCCTGCACGCACGCCGAGAAGGGGCGTGGACCACGCTCCTCTCGGTGCCGGTCTGGCTTTGGCTCTATTTCACGGCGGTGCACGCAATCATCATCATCGGCGACCGCTATCACATGCCTGCCATTCCGATGATCGCGCTTCTGGCGGCCTATGCGATTTCGCGGTTGGCCGGTCTTTCAACTGCGCAGGATCAACGCCGTGCATAGGATGATGCCGGCAATTCCCACCATCTTTCCAAGGCTCAACGGCTCTGAGAACAGGATGGACGACAAGACCGCGATGCCAATCATCGCGGCGCCCGTGACCACGGGGTAGGCGATGCTGACGGGCAAGTGCCGGAGAGCCAGAAGGTAGAAGCCTAGAAGAACACCGGCCAGCAGGACCCCGGCGATAAGCACAGGAGGGTTCTGCGTGAAAAGCGATCCGCCGCCCGACGCCGGTTTCTGTCCCAGGCCGACGGCATGTTTCAGCAGGATGTTGGCGCCGACGTTCGCGGCCACCGCGACGGTAAGCGCCGCCCATCCGATCCAGGGGGTCCCAGTCATGCAGGCGCCTCCATCACGAGCATCTCGTGCATGTACCACAGGCGACGCGCGGATCGTTCTTCGATCACGGTGAAGCCCATTTCGGCCAACGTTCCACGCACCGTTTCGAGGGGAAGATATTCGATCCAGTCCCGCGCGATGACCAGGTCGTGCAGACGATTGGCGGCGGCCATCAGGAACGGGCGGTCCGCCATATCCTTGTAGATGAGCCGGCCACCGGGACGAAGCTTCCCCACCGCCATTTCGAGGACGCCGATTTGCGCCTTGCGCGGGATGTGATGCATCACATCGATCAGGGATACAGCGTCGAACGTTCCCTCGGGCCAAGGATCGTCGACGGACAGTCGCTCGAAGCGGATGCGGTGTCCGGTCGGCAGGCGGGTCTGCATGGATTGGGCAAGGGCGATCGCGTCCTTGCTCGTGTCAAAGCCGACACCGTCCTGCGTGCGCCCGGCGGCGGCGAGCAGACCCAGAAACAGCCCGGCCCCGCAGCCGATGTCGAGAACGCGCGCTCCTGCGGGCACCGCAGCGATCAGGTCTTCTATCGGCATGATCCGGGGGCGAAGCCGGTTCAGGCTTTCGATCAGGCTCGTCTTCCCGGGAAAAAGCGCGGCGGCCATCGCGTTGATGTCGGGCGGTGTCGTCGCAGCGTGCATTGATGAAACATCCTTCAAGAAGACAGTCCGGGGTCGAATTTCTCTGCGATCCACGAGTCAGGACGCGACCACGACGACCGCAGCCACCATGATCAGCCAAATCCAGCTCACCCGGTCCTTCGCGGCGAAGACGATCGGATCGTCGGTCATGTAGCCCCGGTGGGTCATCATCACCATCCTCAGCAGCCAGTAGAGCAGAAGCGGACAGATCAGCCAAAGGATCTGGGGGTGGGTATAGAGCGCTTGCACGTCGTTGGAACTGACGTAGAGCGCCATGACAAGCACCGCCGCGTGCGCCGCGCCAAGGGCGATGCCGCGCAGGATCGGCAAATCCTCTACTTCGTAGGCGCGTCCAGCGCTTTCCCGTCCGGTTGCCAACTGATCGGTCAGTTCCGCCTGTCGCTTCACAGCGGCCAGCGCGAGGAAGAGAAACATCGAAAAGCCAAGCATCCAGGGCGAAAGCACGATCCCGGTCGCCGCGCCGCCGGCGATGATCCGGATCGTGTAAAGCCCGGCGAGGGTCAGCACGTCGACGATGAGCTTGCGCTTGAGCCAAAGCGAATAGGCGAAGGTCGTCGCGAGATAGAGGGAAAGGACCCCAAGAAAGAGCGGATTCCCGGTAAGCGCCCCAAGAACGCCGGCGCCAACAAGAAGCCCGCCCGCCATGGCGACGCCCGTTGCCGCCGAAAGCTCTCCCGAGGCGAAGGGGCGCAGGCGCTTGCGAGGATGGGCGCGGTCGGCGGGCAGATCGACAAGATCGTTCATGACATAGACCGCCGAGGCGGTAAGGCAGAAGGCGAGGAAGCCGAGGACCACCGCGCCCAGGGCACTCGGATCGTGGGCGGCGAGCACCGGAAGGAAAAGCAGCAGGTTCTTCGACCACTGGTGCGGGCGCATGGCGCGCAACATGGCCCGCCCCCGGCTTTTCGGCGGGTCGAGATGGATGACCGCGGGGTTTGCCGATTCCGCCGCCCGGGCAAGCGCAGGAGATGCCCCTACGGTGATGCCCTTTCGCGCCGCCGCCCAGACAGGAAGGTCGGCGCGGGAATCGCCCACATAATCGAAGCCCTTCGCGCCGTAGCGTTCGGTCAGGAAGCGCGCTTTGGCCTCGCCCTTGAGGTTGCCGTTGGCGTCCGTGCCGAAGACCTCGTCGAAAAGCCCGGTGGCCTTGGCCACGGACTCGGCCTGACGCTGGTGCGTGGCGGTCACAAGCGCCGTGCGCCGGCCCTCGTCGCGGGCGCGGCGCACGAGATCGAGGACGGACTCATTCAGAGGCAGCGCATCGCCATCCACCATGTGATTGTCGACAAGGTGCGTCTTGAACGCCGCTCTGCCGTCCCGGAGCCGACCGAGAAGCGCCACGACACCGGCCGGTCGCGTCGCGGCAAGCCCGAGGAACGCCTCGTGGAGTGTATCCGTGCGGCAGAGCGTCCCGTCCAGATCAACGACAAGGACGGTCGGGTCAGGGGTACACGCCTCCTCATCCTTCACTTGTAAAGCTCCACCTGGTCATCGATCTGACGAGCAAACCCGAGGGGTTTGTGCAGCAGATCTGGCTGCAAGGCCAGCAAGAGGACGGAATGCCGCGAGATTCCCTCTCAAAGCGAGTGCGTTCAAGCAACAAACCCGTCGTCAGGCCACAATTGAAAACCCTGCCGCGGCGCGCGGGAATCGCGTCGGCGCCGATCTGCGGCTCGTCCGCGAAGAACCTCGGGGGCGCGACGATCAGGCCTTTGCAAATACCGCCCGCTCGGGGTAGCGGGGGACAAACCGAAGGAGACACCCATGACCGCGCTTCTGCCCGACATCGATCCCGACGGCCTTCTGGAATTCTCGGTCGTGTTCACCGACCGGTCGCTCAATCATATGAGCGCGGCCTTCCAGAAGGTGATGCGCGACATCTCGGGCATGCTGAAAGACGTCTACAAGGCCGATGCCGTGGCCGTGGTGCCTGGCGGCGGCACCTACGCGATGGAGGCAGTGGCACGACAGCTTGCGACCGACGCCGACGTCATGGTGATCCGCAACGGCTGGTTCTCGTATCGCTGGACCCAGATCTTCGAAGCCGGCCGCATTCCCGCGACCGAGACGGTGATGATGGCACGGCGGGCCGGCAACGACCCGCAATCGCCCTTTGCGCCCGCGCCGCTGGACGAGGTCGTGGCGAAGATCCGCGAGACCGGGCCCGCCGTCGTCTTCGCCCCGCATGTGGAGACTTCGGCTGGGGTGATCCTGCCCGACGCCTATATCGCCGCGGTTGCCGCGGCTGTGCACGAGGGCGGCGGGCTGTTCGTGCTGGATTGCATCGCATCGGGCTGCGCCTGGGTCGACATGAAGGCGCTGGGCGTCGATGTCCTGATCTCCGCGCCTCAGAAGGGCTGGTCGTCGGCGCCGGCCGCGGGTCTTGTGATGCTGTCCGAAGCGGCGGCGGCGCGCGTTAAGGCCACGAAATCGACGTCCTTCGCCATCGACCTGGGCAAGTGGCTTGCGATCATGGAGGCCTACGAAGGTGGCGGGCACGCCTATCACGCCACCATGCCGACCGACGCGCTGCGCCAGTTCCGTGATGCGATGATCGAGGCGAGGGCCCATGGCTTCCAGCGGCTGAAGGCCGCGCAATGGGAACAGGGCGAGCGCGTGCGCGCCCTTCTGGCCGCGCGTGGCATCCGGTCGGTCGCGGCCGAGGGATATGGCGCCCCCGGCGTCGTGGTCAGCTATACCGACGACCCCGAGATCCAGAGCGGCCGGGCCTTCGCGGCGCAGGGGGTTCAGATCGCCGCGGGCGTTCCGCTGATGGTGGGCGAGGGCAGCGACTTCCGCACCTTCCGGCTTGGGCTTTTCGGGATCGACAAGCTGAAGGACGTCTCGGCCAGTGTGGGGCGGCTTGAAGAGGTGCTTGATCAGGTGCTCTGAACCGGCCCCTGATCCGCCCGTCCGAGCCCGGCCTGCATCACCGCCCGGCGCAGCGGCGCCACGTCATGGACCACGCGCAGGCCGCCGAGGCGGAGTGCCTGAAGCGGCGCCGTCCCCGACCGGCAGACCCGGTTGAACAGGTCGATCACGCGGGCGCGCATGTGGACATCGGCGGCGCGGGCCTTTTCGTAGGCCCGAAGCGCCGAAGGGCTGCCGGGATCGTCAGAACTTGCGGCAATCCGCGCAAGCGCTGCGACATCGTGCAGCGAGGTGTTCAGCCCCTGCGCCCCGATCGGGGGCAGGACATGCGCGGCCTCGGCCACAAGGGCCGTCCGCTCGGCGGTAAGGTGTCGGGCGACCTGCGTGATCACCGGCCAGACGCGCACCGGGCTGGCAAGTTCGAGCGGGCCAAGAATCCCGCACGAGCGTTCGGTGGCCAGCGCGCCAAGGGCGCGCGGTGCCAGCGCGGCAAGCTCAAGCGCGCGCGGTCCCCGCTCCATCCAGACCACGGCCGAGGCCGGGCCGCCCTTGTGATCGGGCAGGGGAACAAGGACGAAGGCGCCGCCTTCGTTGTAAAGCTCGGTCGAGGTGCCGCCGTGCGGATGAAGATGCGTCACCTCGAAGGCCAGCGCCTTCTGGCCGTATCGGGTCACGTCGACGCTGATCCCGGCGGCTTCGCGCACGGGCGAAGTGCGGCCATCCGCGCCCACCACCAGCCGGGCCTCGACGCGCGTGCCGTCCGTCAGGCGCACGATCGCGCCACGTTCGCGCGTCAGCATGCCCGCAAAGCCCGTGCCCAGCCGCAGGTCGACGTTCGGAAAATCGGCAAGCCGGTCGACCAGAAGGTTCCGGGTCAGCCAGTTCGGGAGGTTCCAGCCGAAGGGGCCGTCGGTGACGTCCTCTGCCCGGAACGCGCGTTCGTCGCGGACGGTGGGCGGCCAGCCCGAGGTGTCGATCACGCGCAGCGTATCGAGGGGCGCGGCGTGGGGGGACAGCGCCTCCCACAGACCGGCCTCGCGGAACAGCGCAATGGCGGGGGCAAGAAAGGCCGTCGACCGCAGGTCTGACCCGTCGGCGCCGACCGATTTCGGGGGCGGGGCGGGATCGACAAGAACGACCGAAAGGCCCGCGCGCGCAAAGGCCGCGGCGGCGGTCAGTCCGGCGATCCCACCCCCCGAGATCAGGATATCGGTGCGTTCCAGCGGCATGGCGGAAGTCTATGCCGGCGCCGGGCCGTGCTCCAGCGCCAAAGTCCCTCAGCCCCAGCTGATCGCAAGCAGCAGCGCGAAGACCAGCGGCACCATGATCAGTGCCGGGATGTAAAGGCCCGGCACCCCGAACAGCATCGCCGAGATGCCCCAGAGGCTGACGATCAGGCCTGCGCCGTAATACAGGTTCTCTTCGCCCTTCTCGGCGGTGTCGCGGGCGATCCAGCCGAAAACCGGGACAAGGTAGAAAAGCCGCAGCCAAAGCGGCGGCCGCGCGGGAAGGGATGTCGCAAGTGCCATGATCTCGTCTCCTGTTCGCTGCGATGCAGATAGTCCCGAACGACAGGATGTCAGCCGCCGAAGGCCCGGAACCTAGCGTCGCAGCTGCGACAGAAAGTCCACAAGGTCGTCCGTGTGGTGATGCACATGCGGCGCGTCCTGGGCCTCGGGTGCGACAAGAACGCAGCGCATCCCCATGGCATGGGGCGCGGCGAGGTTGCGTATGTCGTCCTCGAACATCGCGGCCGTATTCGGAGCGATGCCATCCAGCGCGAAGACCGTCTCGAAGGCCGCGCGTTCGGGCTTCGGCCGGAAGCCGGCGTGTTCGACCCCGTAGACGGCATCGAAGAGGCCAGAAAGACCCCGGGCCGACAGGACCCGTTCGGCGTAGGGTGTGCTGCCGTTGGTATAGACGATGCGTCGGCCCGGCAGATCGGCGATGGCCGACGCAAGCGCGGGGTCGGTCTGCAACCCGTCGAGCGAAATCTCGTGCACATGGGTCAGGTAGGGGCCGGGATCGACGCCGTGTTCGTCCATCAGGCCCGCCAGCGTCGTGCCATAGGTGCGCCAGTAATGCTGGCGAAGGCGGTCGGCCTCGTCCCGGCCAACGCCAAGGGCTTGCATGACCCAATCGGTCATGCGCACCTCGATCTGGTCGAAGAGCCGGGCTTCGGGCGGATAAAGCGTGTTGTCGAGGTCGAAGACCCACGCCGTGACATGTGAGAATCGGTCGGCCACCATGGCTCACAGGTAGGGGTGGGGGCGGCGGGCGGCAATGGGCAGTTGCCCTTTGGCCGTCAGCGGCTAGGCTCTGGATCGACTGCCGTGCGGAGCCTGCCCATGACCGATCAGAAGCCCTCTCAGCGCGACGCCTATGCGCTGATTCTCCATGCCATCGACATCGGCACCTACCGGCCGGGCGACCGGCTTGTCGAAAGCGAGCTTGCCGACCGCTTCGGCGTGTCGCGCACGCCGATCCGCGAGGCCCTGCAGCGGCTTGAGACGCAGTCCCTTCTGGCGCGCGACGGGCGCAGCCTGATCGTGGCCTCGCTCGACCACAACCAGATGGCCGAACTCTACGTCGTGCGGCGCGAGCTTGAAGGGCTGGCCGCGCGGCTTGCGGCCAAGCACGCCACCGATGAAGAGGTGCGGGTGTTGCAGAAGATGGTCGACGAGGATGCCCGCCTCGTCAACGACCCGGCGGCCCTTGCGCGGGCCAACCGGCGGTTCCACCGGCAGATCCACCTTGCCTCGCACAACCGTTACCTCGTGCAGCAGCTCGACCTTGTCTACCGGTCGATGGCGCTTATGGCGACGACGACGCTTGCCGCCGAGGGGCGGGGGCGCGTGGCGCTGGATGAACACCAGAAGATCGTCGATGCGATCAAGGCCGGTGACGGCGACTCCGCCTATCGCGCGTTGAAGGAGCATATCTCGAACGCCTTCGAGACGCGTCTGCGCAGCGACGCCCAGACCGCCGGGCGCGACGACTAGGTGTCCTGCGTCCTGGCCGCGGAAGGCCCCTCGGCCGGAGCGCGCGACGCGGCGTCGGGCCGCGACGAGATGCCGTGGGCCGTCTTGTCCCAGTAGAACGGGCGCGAAATCAGTTCGAACATCGCCTTGTAGGACGCGATCGCGCCCAGAGGCCAGTAAAGGTGCAGCGTCGGCACCCAGGGGATCAGCCAGCGGTGCCTTGGCCCGGCCACGGCGGCGCAGCCGATCGCCACGTTCGCCACCTCGGCCAGAAGGAACAGGGCCCCCAGGGTCAGGAACAGGCCCCGGGGCAGCACGTCGGCCAGCGGATGGGGAACCCCCAGCGGCAGAAGCCAGAACGACCAGAGCACCGGGGCGAGCACGAATTGCGACAACGTGCCCAGAAGCAGCACCTGCACCCCGAAGAAGCGCCAGGGCCCCAGGTCCGACAGAAGCCGCCGGGGCGAGCGGCTGTGCACCGCCCAGGTCATCGCATAGCCCTTGAGCCACCGCGACCGCTGCCGGACCCAGGGCCAGACATGGCAGTTCGCCTCTTCCTCGGTCACCGTGGCGATCAGTTCCGTCCGATAGCCGCGCCGGGCAAGGCGGATGCCAAGGTCGGCGTCCTCGGTCACGTTGTGGGCGTCCCAGCCCCCAAGCGCCTCAAGCGCGGCGCGGCGGAAGAACAACGTCGTGCCGCCAAGCGGGATCACCAGCCCAAGGCGCAACAGCCCCGGAAGGATGATCCGGAACCAGGCGGCGTAATCGACGGTGAAGCACCGCGACAGCCAGTTCTGGTGCGGATTGTAGAAGTCGAGGATTCCCTGAAGGCAGGCGACCTCGGGGCCCGACCTGGCGAAGCGCGTCACCACCTGCCGGATCTGGTCGGGGGCGGGCGCATCTTCTGCGTCATAGACGCCGATGATCGACCCCCGCGCGAAATCAAGCGCGTAGTTCAGCGCCCGTGGCTTGGTCTGAAGCGTGCCAGGCGGCACGGTGACAAGGCGCATCCAGGGGGGCAGGCCCGCCGCTTCGACGGTGGCCTGGGTGATCGTGTCATTTTCCTCGGCGATCAGCAGGATGTCGAGCAAGTCGCGCGGGTAGGCCAGCCGGTCGAGCCGGCGCAACAGCCGCCCGGCGATCTCGCGCTCGCGGAAAAGGGGCACCAGAAGGCTGACGCGTGGCAACCGGGCCGGTTCCGGCGCGCCGCGCACGCTTTGAAAGCCGCGGCGGTCCTTTCGTCGTCCAAGAAGCTCGGCCAGGGCCGCGGCGACGCGCAGGCCCTGTGACAGGACCAGCGTCAGGCAGGCCCAGAACGCAAGCGCCGAGAAGGCCGCGACCGGGTGCCAGAGGATCAGCCCGACCACGGCGGCTAGGGCTGGCACCAGCCACCCAGGATGCCGCCCCGGCCGCAGATCGCGGCAGCTTTCCCCCGGCGCGACACGTGCCTCGGCCCGGGCCGCCAGCGCGTGACGGCGCTGCCGCAACACGGCGGCCTCGACCGCGCGTTCGTCCGCAAGGCCCATCATCACGCGACCGAACAGGTGTTCGAGCCGGGGCTTTGCCGCGGCGAAAGCCGCCGGGTCGGAGACCGCCACCACCACGCCCCCGCCCATCCGGCGCCAGGGCAGGACCCGATCGCGCAGCGCGAGGGCGGGGTCGTAGGCGTCGATCAGGCGCGCATCCGCCGGGGCGTCGGACAGATCCATGCGCCCGGCAGCATTGGCCGTCACCTGGCCTTTGGCCCAATCGTGGGGCCCGACCGGTTCCGCCACCGACAGGACGACCCCGACGCCGATCCCGGGCGCGGGACGGCTGTCGGTCTCGCCGCGCGGCGCGGCGAGGGCCGGCACAAGCCGAAGGGGAAGCGAGGACATGGAACACCCGGGACGGTAACTGCACGCGACCGCAGCATTCCCGACCAGGGTTAACAGTTGGTTTACGGGGGCGCGGTGCCGGACGGTTGCCCCAGGCTGCGGGTCAGGCGGCCGCCTTGCCCGCGGAGATGGCGGCGGCGAACCGCTCGAACAGGTAATAGCTGTCCTGCGGGCCGGGGCTTGCCTCGGGGTGGTACTGCACGCTGAAAACTGGCCGGTCGGCCAGGCGGATGCCGCAGTTCGACCCGTCGAACAGCGACACATGCGTCTCGATCACGCCGTCGGGCAGGGTCTGGGCGTCGACCGTGAAGCCGTGGTTCATCGACGTGATCTCGACCTTGCCGGTCTCGAGGTCCTTCACCGGGTGGTTGGCGCCGTGGTGGCCGTGGTTCATCTTGATCGTGCGCGCGCCCAGCGCCAGCGCCAGCATCTGGTGGCCAAGGCAGATCCCGAAAACCGGAATGTCGCTGCGTTCGAGCACGGCCCGGATCATCGGCACGGCGTAGTCGCCGGTGGCCGCCGGATCGCCCGGGCCGTTCGACAGGAACAGCCCCTCGGGGTTCAGCGCCAGCACGTCCTCGGCCGTGGCCGTGGCCGGAAGAACCGTCACCTCGCAGCCGGTCGAGGCCAGGCAGCGCAGGATGTTGCGTTTCGCGCCATAGTCGATGGCGACGACGCGGTGGCCCGGGCCTTCGCGCCGCGCATAGCCTTCGGGCCAGGCCCAGCGCATCTCGTCCCAGCGGTAGGACTGGCGGGTCGAGACGTCCTTGGCAAGATCAAGGCCCACAAGCCCGGGAAAGGCGCGCGCGGCCTTCACCAGAGCCTCGATGTCGAAGTTGCCATCGGGATCGTGCGCCAGCGCCACGTGGGGCGCGCCCTGCTGCCGGATGGCGCGGGTCAGGCGGCGGGTGTCGATCCCGCCCATGCCGATCCGACCACGCCGCACCAGCCAGTCGGTCAGCCGTTCGGTCGCGCGCCAGTTCGACGGCTCGGTCGGATCCCACTTCACCACCATGCCGGCGGCCACCGGATCGGCGGTCTCGTCGTCCTCGGGGTTGACGCCGACGTTGCCCACGTGCGGGAAGGTGAAGGTCACGACCTGCCCGGCGTAAGAGGGGTCGGTCATGATCTCCTGGTAGCCGGTCATCGCCGTGTTGAAGCAAAGCTCGGCCGTGGTCAGGCCCGTCGCGCCGAAGCCGCGCCCGAAGAACAGCGTTCCGTCCGCAAGGGCAAGGCAGGCGGTGGGGCGCTGTGGCATGGCTGGCTCCGCGGGTCAGGAAATCGTGCAGAGCCTTAAAGAAGGGCCGCGGGGATGGCAAGTATCCCCACGGCCCATGCTTTCGTACGATCACGCGGAACCAGCAGTCTTGTACCGTGTTCCGGGGCGATGAAGGGTCTCTCGTCTATCAGACCTCGCAGTCCAAGCAGGGAATTATTTCAATGTCGCCGTCGCCGCCGCCATCGCCATCGCCGCCCGTGCCGCCATCCGTCGCCGTGGTCGACGTCGCCTCGGTCGGATCGGTGGTGTCAGCCCAGCCGCCCGACAGGCCGAAGTTCGCGACGCCAGCCCCGATGTCCCAGCCGACATCGCCGCCGATGAAGGCGTCTTCGAACAGGTAGGCAATGCCGGCATTCGGCCTGACCGCAGCCGAATTGAACACGTAGTCAAGGCCCAGGTAGCCGACGACTTCTTCCTCTTCGTCGTTGGAGAAGACCTTGACGCCGACGGCGAACCCTTCGCCGAAGATGTAGCTTACACTCACCCCGCCAGCGGGATCGGCTGCTACAGGTTGACCTGCCAAAAGGGCCGCCGTGAGTGCCACGGCGACAGCGGAATGCTTCTGCATGATATACTCGCTTACGTTGGGTAAAGTGGACGAAGTGTTATCATTAGGGTGCTTTCTGTAAAGCGGAATGTGCTGCGGTCTGGACCGGGCGCTTGCACCTTTCGCCTGCTGCGGGTATGCCAGCCACTTCGGGATCATGGGGATGAGAACCGAATGACCACTCTGCGCGCGCGCCTCAGCTCCGAGCTGAAGGACGCCATGAAACAGAAGGACGCCTGTCGCCTGTCGACGCTGCGTCTGATCAATGCCGCCATCAAGGACCGCGACATCGCGCTTCGGGGCGAAGGCCAGGACGACGGCGCAGGTGACGACGAGATCCTGCAGATCCTTGGCAAGATGGTGAAGCAGCGCAACGAAAGCGTGCGCGCCTACGAAGAGGGCGGCCGCCTCGAGATGGCCGACCAGGAACGCGCCGAGATCAGGGTGATCGAGGATTTCCTGCCCCGCCAACTGGACGAAGGCGAAATCGCCGCCGCGATCGACGGGGCGATCGCCACGACCGGGGCCACGTCGATCCGCGACATGGGCAAGGTCATGGGCGAACTCAAGTCGCGCTATGCCGGCCAGATGGATTTCGCCCGGGTCGGCCCCATGGTGAAAGACCGCCTTGGCTGATCGGGCTGCCTAGCGCCCGACGCGCGCCAGCAACCGCTGAAGGTCGTGGTGCAGCGCGGTGCGTTCCTCGGGGCTGAGGAAGGCGCCCAGTTCGACCTCGCGGTCGCCGCCTTTCAGGGTCAGGTAGTTCTCGACCGGGCCGCCATCCTTGTGAAGCTCGACCCGCACCCAGTAGGGGTTCGCCTCCCAGCGCTGGACGGGGCCGCGCGGATTGGTGCGCACAAGCTCGAGCCGGTCGGGCCAGAGCGTGAGCACCTCGGTCAGCCGCGCATCCGAATAGCTGCGTTCGATCAGGATCCAGGTCAGGGCAAGGACGCCCATGACGAAGGGCAACAGGCCCCAGAGGACGGGCGTGCCCAGAACCGCCAGCAGCGGCATCAGCAGAAGCACGAAGGTCACGCCGATGAAGATGGCGAAGCCCTGCCGGGGCAGCGACCGGTGCGGCCAGACCGACAGGCGCGCAAGCGGCGCATCGGCCCCCGCGCCATGCGAACGGGCGCCGGCTTTCGCGGGCGCCCGTTCAGGGATGTCATCCCATTTCAGTGGCATGGCACCTCAGTGAGCGTGGCTCTTGTCCCAGTCCTCGCGCCGCGGCAGCGTCTCGAACGTGTGTTCCGGCGGCGGCGAAGGCAGGGTCCACTCAAGCGTGTCGGCGTGCTCGTTCCAGTAGTTCTTCTCGGTCACGCGCTGGCCGTACCTCAGGGTATAGAACACCACCCCGATGAAGAACACGAAGGACGCGAAGGCGATGAAGGCGCCGATCGACGAGATCCAGTTCCAGTAGGCAAAGGCCTCGGGGTAGTCGATGTAGCGGCGCGGCATGCCCTGACGGCCCAGGAAGTGCTGCGGGAAGAACGTCAGGTTCGAGCCAATGAACATCGTCCAGAAGTGCACCTTGCCGGCCCACTCGGGGTATTGGCGCCCGCTCATCTTGCCGATCCAGTAATAGATCGCCGCGAAGATGCAGAAGACAGCGCCAAGGCTCATCACGTAGTGGAAATGCGCCACAACGTAGTAGGTGTCGTGATAGGCGCGGTCGACGGCCGCCTGGCTGAGCACGATGCCCGTCACGCCGCCCACGGTGAAGAGGAAGAGGAAGCCGAAGGCGAAAAGCATCGGCGTCTTGAACTCGACCGAGCCGCCCCACATCGTGGCGATCCAGCTGAAGATCTTCACGCCCGTCGGCACCGCGATGACCATTGTCGCCAGCATGAAGTAGGTCTGCTGCGTGACGCTCATCCCCACGGTGTACATGTGGTGCGCCCAGACGACGAAGCCCAGGCCGCCGATCGCGATCATCGCCCAGACCATCGGCAGATAGCCGAAGACCGGCTTGCGGCTGAAGGTGGCGATCACGTGGCTGATGACGCCGAAGCCGGGCAGGATGATGATGTAGACCTCGGGGTGACCGAAGAACCACAGGATGTGCTGGTAGAGCACCGGGTCGCCACCGCCGGCGGGATCGAAGAAGGTCGTGCCGAAGTTGCGGTCGGTCAGCAGCATGGTGATCGCGCCGGCAAGCACCGGCAGCGCCAGCAGGATCAGCCAGGCCGTGACGAAGATCGACCAGGCGAAAAGCGGCACCTTGAACAGCGTCATGCCCGGCGCGCGCATGTTCAGGAAGGTCGTGATCATGTTGATCGCGCCCAGGATCGACGAGGCGCCCGACAGGTGCACCGCGAAGATCGCAAGATCCATCGAATAGCCGCCCTCGGTCGTCGACAGAGGCGGATAAAGCACCCAGCCCACGCCCGAACCAAGCTGGCCGTTGCCGCCCGGGCTCAGGATCGAGGCGACGGCAAGCGAGGTGCCGGCGACGTAAAGCCAGTAGGAGAGGTTGTTGAGCCGCGGGAAGGCCATGTCCGGCGCGCCGATCATCAGCGGCATGAAGTAGTTGCCGAAACCGCCGAACAGCGCCGGGATCACCACGAAGAACATCATCAGGATGCCGTGGCCGGTGATCAGCACGTTCCACAGGTGCCCGTTCGGCGTCTCGCAATCGCCGCTGGCGATGAACCGTGCGCCTTCGGCGCACATGTACTGCACCCCGGGCTCCATCAGTTCCATCCGCATGTACACCGTGAAGGCGACGGCGATGAAGCCGACGATCCCCGAAGTGAACAGATAGAGGATCCCGATGTCCTTGTGGTTCGTCGACATGAACCAGCGCGTGAAGAAGCCGCGCTCGTCGTGCTCTCCGTGGCCCTGGATGGCTGCGTCTGCCATGCGTGTCTCCCGCGTGTTGTGACGGCCCGGAGGCGTTCCCTTACCTCCGGCTTTGCCCGGTTCTATTCAGGTCGTGGGATATGAGCAACCGCGAAGGCTGTCGCAGGGCGCGGAAAAATGTCTCAGGGGGCGGTCGCCCCGAACCTTTCGCACCGCACTTCCGTGTGCGCCCGGTGGAAGTGGCATGACAACGTCGTGCGGAATGCGGATGCTTGCGGAACCGAGGCCAGGAAGGAAGAGGGGCAGGCATGACGCAGATCGAGGACATCATCGCCTATCGGTTCGACGGCAAGGGCAAGGCAGTCCGCATCGACCCGGACGACGCCGGTGGGCTGCATCCCGCCACCGGAACCGAGTTTCTCTGGGTTCACATCCGGCGCGATTCGGACGAGGGGACGGCCTTCCTGGGCAACCTCGGTCTGGACAATTTCATCTTCGATGCGCTGACCGCCCAGGAAACGCGTCCGCGCTGCACCGTCCACGGCGACGGCGTCCTGGTGAACCTTCGTGGCGTGAACCTGCAGCCGGGGGCCGAGCCCGAGGACATGGTCTCCGTGCGATTCTGGATCGAGGGCCACCGAATCGTCGGGGCGGGCCGCCGCACGCTGCATGCGGTCGAGGATCTGATCGACGCGATGGGGCGCGGCCAGTCGCCGTCGAGCCCGGGCGATTTCATCGCCCGTCTGGCGCTGCGCCTGTCCGACCGGGCCGAGCCCGCGGTCGCCGATCTTAACGAAGAACTCGACACCCTCGAGGAAGCCGCCCTCGAAGGCGACTATTCGGCCGAATCGCGCCGGTATCTGCCGCGCATCCGCCAGAAGGCGATCGCTCTGCGCCGCTTCATGGTGCCGCAGCGCGACGCGCTCACAACGATGGAGATCGAGGATCTCGACTGGCTGTCGGAACGCGACCGCAGCCGCCTGCGCGAGGCGGCCGAGCGTGTCACGCGCCTGGGAGAAGAACTGGACGCGATCCGCGACCGGGCGCAGGTCGTTCATGACCAGATCATGGACGAACGCGCCGAGGCTATGAACCGCAACATGCTGCTCCTGTCGGTCGTCACGGCCATCTTCCTGCCGCTCGGGCTTGTGACCGGCCTGCTTGGCATCAATGTGGGCGGCATTCCGGGCGCGCAGAACAGCCAGGCGTTCTTCGTCGTCTGCGGACTGCTTGCCGTGCTGGCGGCGCTTCAGGTCTACCTCGTGCGGCGGTTCGGGCTGATGGGCTAGGAACCGGGGCGGGTCGCGCCGTCGCCGAAGACGATGGGAAATGTGCGCTTGAGGGCCACGTCGACATCCGCCATCGTCACCGGCAAACCGAGGTCGACCAGGCTGGTCACGCCATGGTCGCGGATGCCGCAGGGCACGATGCCGTCGAAGTGGGTCAGGTCAGGCTCGACGTTGATCGACAGGCCATGAAAGCTGACCCAGCGGCGCAGGCGGATACCGATCGCCGCGATCTTGTCCTCGCGCGGCGATCCGTCGGCATTGGGCGGCTGGTCGGGACGCACGACCCAGACGCCCACGCGCCCTTCGCGGCGTTCGCCGCGCACGTTGAACTCGGCCAGCGTCGCGATCACCCAATCCTCGATCTGATGAACGAAGCGGCGCACGTCGCGCCCGCGCGCGCCCACGTCGAGCATCACATAGGCCACCCGCTGCCCCGGGCCGTGATAGGTGTACTGGCCGCCGCGCTTCGAGGCGAACACCGGGAATCGGCCGGGGTCGGTCAGGTCCTCGGGCCGGGCCGAGGTGCCGGCGGTGTAGAGCGGCGGGTGTTCGACCAGCCAGATCGCCTCGTCCGCCGTTCCCGCGCGAATGGCTTCGGCGCGGGCCTCCATCTCGGCCACGGCCTGCGGATAGGGGGTAAGCCCCCCCGAGGTCAGCCAAGTCACCACGGGATCACCACGGGCGCGTCCTTCCGGCATTTCTGGGCGGTACCTGCCATGGCAGGAGAAGGGGTGCAATTCCCTCTTCACATCCTTCTCGGCCTTCGCTAGATACCCGCCACCAAGCCTAGACAGTGCGGTCGTGGCGGAATTGGTAGACGCGCAGCGTTGAGGTCGCTGTTCCTTAACCGGAGTGGAAGTTCGAGTCTTCTCGACCGCACCAATACATCCACGAGTTTCGTATCACTTCAATCGCCTTGGGGCTGCGGTGTGGTCGATGCCACCCTGCCGGCCGCCCTTCGTTCTTTGGGCTGCAGAGGTTCCTTGGCTACAGGTCGTTGATCGTGATCGCCGGCCGTCGAATCCCCCCGAAAACTCCGAATGACCGCGAACGCGCGCCTTGAGCACGGGAAGAGTATCGCATCTTCTCGTGTCCAGACTTTGTCGTCTTGGCACGGCCCTCTCGGAGTGTCGTATCGGGGCGCCGAAATCCGGCGGCCCGAAAAGGGGGCTCACCTGCACCTGACCGGAAAACTGAACCCCGATGCGAAGGCGTCGACGTAATAGCTCGACTGCGGAAGGACAGTGGCGCGACGACCGGGCTGTCGCGATCTCGCATGGCAGGACCGGGGTGCCGGCGAAGCGCCCATGCGCGGCCCCGCATCTGAAGGGCCGCAGTGCGAGATGAAGCTGACGCTCGAAGCCCTATCTGCCGGGATTGCGAGGCGGCTGCTTGAGATCCGCCGCAAGACGCCGCTCTTGATCAATTCGGATGGACGCATCCGTTGTCCTGCTGACCGGAAGCTTCAAACCCCGTCTGATGGCATCCGACACGGCCTCCTGGTGCTTGTTGTCCACGAAGAAGAATGTCGCGTGAGGATCGCCCGCGACGGCTTCTATGTCGGCCGTCCATTGAGGTGATATCAGAACGCGATCGCTCTGACGTTCGCCCAGGAAGGCGGAATTGTGATCTTCCCGGACATACCCGAAGCCATCGTCGAGCATGTATTGCTGATAGCCGTTGCGGCGTTTGGTCAGCTGCTCCTGTCGGGTCTTCGAGAAAATGACGTAAAGGCCTGACACGTCTGTTCTCCATGCTGATGGCGACTTGGTCCCTGAAGAAAGCGCGGCCATCAGTTTCGGCAAGGTGCTGCTTCCGGTTGTCCGCTGCGCCCGAAGCCAACGACCGCCATTTGCGCCCACGACAGCAGCGCGCCTTCGCAAGGGTCGAACCGGCCCGAGATCGGGATGAATTTCGGCTCTGTTCCAGGGGTCTGGGCCACTGTCTGGATAAGATACTCTTCGGCCTCACGGCAAGGCGACGTGACGGGCAGTGTGCGGGCAGCCCGGTAGCCCGTCTCGGCGCCCAAGCACCGGCGACATCACGGCCGGGCGCGTTGCGGCAGGTTCGGGCACCCGGTCCGTCACGACCGGGCGCCCGTTCGAACCTGTCCCCGACGCTCAGCGCCCAAGCGCTGTGACCACAAGTTCGGCCGCGGCCGCGCCGGAATACTGTTGCTGGCCGGTGATCAGGTTGCCGTCCCGCACCGCGAAGGGCTTGAAAAGCCCCGCCACGACGAAGTTCGTGTCGGGCAGGTTCCGTGCCTCGTCTTCGATCCAGAACGGCTGGATCTTCATGCCGACGAAGGCGTCGGCAAAGGCTTCCTCGCTGTTGGCGAAGCCGGTCCAGGTCTTGCCTTTCACGAGAAGGTCCCCGTTCGACAGCCGTGTCTTCAGAAGCACGCAGGTTCCGTGGCAGACGACGGCAACGATCTTGCCCGCCTCATAGGCGCGGGCGACGAAGGCGTGAAGTTCGGCATCGTCGATCATCGTGACCATGGGCGACTGCCCCCCGGCCAGGAAGATCGCGTCATAGCTGTCAAGCGCGACGTCGGCGATCGCCCGCGTCCCGCGAAGCAGCGCGGCGTGGCTTTCGGACTTCTTGAAGCCCAGCGAGATGAGATCGTGCGCGGAATAACCCGACGGGTCCTCGGGGTCGGAATAGCCGTCGGTCTGAAGATCGCCGCCCTTGGGGCTGACGATATCGACGTCATAGCCGGCCTCGGTGAAGACCCAGTAGGGATGGGTAAGTTCGGCCCACCAGAAGCCCACCGGCCAGCCCGTCGTCGGAGACGTTCCGGGGTTGGCGGCGATCAGGAGAACGCGTTTTTTCGAATGGATGTCGAGGGCGGCTGTCATGGGGCACTCCGTTCCAGAGGATCGTGTCAAAGGGTTCGGGTCTTGGGGTAGATGAACCGCGCGATGCGCGGGGTGAGCCAGGGCATGACGACGTAGGTCATCAGCCCGACCTGGATCGCGACGGTGACAAGCAGGCGAAGGGGCAGGGGCCAGCCGGTCATCAGCGGGCCAAGCGCTAGGTTCAGCGCCAGCACAAGGCCGAAAACCACCGCGATCAGAACCAGCGCCATGCGGTGCGGCGACGGCTGCGGCAGCCGGGTTCCGGGCGGCGGATCGAACCAGAACTCAAGGCCGGTCATCCGGTCCCAGGCGGCGTCGGCTTCGAAAAGCTCTGCGCCTTCGCCGAGCATCCGCGCGCGGAGGTCCGATCTTTCGAAAGCCTCCAGATGCGCAAGACTGTCAAAGCGGAAGACGCTGCGGTAGGCGCCGCCGGGATCGGGGCGGTGAAACTCGGCCCCGAGATAGCCGGGAAACTCGCGCGCCACGCTGTCAACCAAGCGGCTCAGCCAAGCCTCGTAATCGGCCTCGCGCCCGGGCCGGACCTTGCGGCGCACGACGACGGTGACCGGATCGCTGACGACAGCGGTCACGGTGCCACCGACGGCAAGTCGTACCAGTCCGGGACCGACTGTTCCCAGAGGTTCTTGATGATCCGCTTTCCGGTGGGTCCATCGACCAGCCCGGCCGAGATCAGCCAGCGGCCGGCCGGTGTGACCTCTTTCAGGACGCGCGCCCCGCAGGTGCCGCAGAAGGCGCGGCGCGACGTTTCGGACGACTGGTACCAGACCAGAGCGCCGGCCCCCTCAAGGGTGATGTCGGCCAGCGGCGCGGCAAGGAAGGCGTTGAAATTGCCGTGCATCTTGCGGCAGTCCGCACAGTGGCAGGCAAGGACGCCCGCGGCCTCGGCGGGAAGCGTCAGGTGCACGGCGCCGCAGTGGCACGAGGCATGAAGGGTCTGTGACATGCGGGGGCTCCCTCAGGATATGGCCGCGAAGGCCCAGTCACGGCCCTTCCCGCGAGCGATCGCCTGATTGATCCAGACCAGCGCGAAGGGTTCGAGCAGTCGGGATTTCGTGATGTCGCCCGCATCGAGGGGGTCGAACCCAAGATCGCGAAGAAGACCGGCAACCAAGGTCTTGGCGGCCGCGTCGTTTCCGGCCATCAGCATCGCCGGCCGATGGGGCAGGCCGGCATTCTGCGCCATGATCTCGGCCCCGACCTGATTGAGCGTCTTGACCACGCGCGCCTTGGGAAGCCAGCGCTGCACCGCCTCGCCACCCGATGCCGTGTGGCCCAGCGTCAGACCGAACGCGCCGTCCACCATGCCAAGGGGATTGGTGCAGTCTATGACGATCTTGCCGGATAGCTCGCCAAGCTCCGCAACGGCTGCCTCGACCGCGTTCCAGGGCAGGGCAAGGATCACGAGATCGGCGGCAGCGGCGGCGTCGGACGGGCTGGCGACCGCGCTTGCCGTCTCGTCGGCAAGGGCACGCACCCTCGCCGAGGCCGGATCGCGCGCGCCCAGGGTCACGCCGTGGCGCTTTCCCTTCAGTCCCCGGGCCAGAGCGGCACCGACGCTTCCGGTTCCGATGATCGCGATCCGCATGAGCATCTCCTTGCATCCACGCTGGATGTCGGGATATGCCGCGACTGAAAGAAGACAAAACGAATAAGCCTAATGACTGACTTAAGCATAAATGAACTCAGGCGGCTCGACCTGACGCTTCTGCTTGTCTTTCTGGGGCTTCTTCGCCATCGCAAGGCGGCCACCGTCGCCGAGGAACTGGGGCTTACGCAGTCGGCCATCAGCCAGGCGCTGAAACGGCTGCGCGAGATCTTCGGCGACGACCTGTTCCTGCGCCGCCCGCATGGGATGGAGCCTACGGCGACCGCGCTTGCGCTCGAGGCGCCGGTGGCGCAGGCGGTCGAGGCGCTGCGGGGCGCGCTGGGTGTCGCGCGCCGCTTTGACCCGGCCAGCGCGCAGGGCATCCTCCGCATCGCAGCGCTTGACGCGGAGCAGGCGGCGCTGATCCCGGCGCTGGCGGCGCGGCTGTGCCGGACCGCGCCGGGATTGCGCCTGTCGGTCCTGCCGCTGGGCCGGGCCGAGGCCGTCGGCGCACTGTCCGAAGGTCGCGCCGACATTTCCCTTGGTTTTCTCTGGGACGCGCCCGACTGGATCCGGAGCGAACGCCTTTTCGACGAGGGCTTCCTCGTGGCGGGGCGGCCGGACGCGCTTCCACATGCGCCGGTCGTCGACCTTGATGCGTATTGCGCCGCCGACCATGTCCTGATTTCGCCAGCGGGCGACCTGCGCGGCATCGTCGACCGTCAGCTTGACGCGCTGGGGCGCGCGCGCCGCGTCGTTCTTGGCCTGCCGGCGTTTCTTCCGGCCCTTGCCGCCGTTGCCGCCTCGGGCGCGTTGGTGACGCTTCCGGCGCGGATCGCGCGGGCCTTCGGGCCGGGCTTCGGCCTTGTCACGGCCGAGCCGCCGCTCGACGTGCGGCGCTTTCCGGTGTCGGTCTTCTGGCACCGTCGCAACGACGGAGATCCGCAAACGCTTTGGCTGCGACGCCAGATCAGGGAGTGCCTTCACGACTGACGGTCGATGGCTGCGCCGATGCCGAAGCGCGCCCGGACACGCCTGGCCTTGGGCATCCCGGGGCTTTGGCCTTGGTCGTCACTTTGCTACCGTTCCCGTCGACAACGACCCCGAGTCGGCGAGAGGTCTGGTGATGGGTTATGTGCGAACGGCGGCCCTGCTTGCGCTTCTCACGGCGCTTTTCGCCGGGGCCGGCTATCTGATCGGTGGCGTGAACGGCGCCCTGATCGCGTTTCTTGTCGCGGTCGGGATGAACGTCTTCGCCTACTGGAACTCGGACAAGGTGGCGCTTGCCGCGCACCGCGCCGAACCCGTGCCGCGACAGGCCGCGCCCGAGCTTCACCGCATGGTGGAAGAGTTGTCGCGCAATGCCGGGATTCCGATGCCGGCGATCTACCTCATTCCCACGGATCAGCCCAACGCCTTCGCCACCGGACGCAATCCGCAGAACGCCGCGGTGGCGGTGACGCGCGGCCTGATGCGCACCCTCGACCGGCGCGAGCTTGCCGGCGTCGTGGCGCACGAGCTTGCGCATATCCGCAATCGCGACACGCTGGTCATGACGATCGCCGCGACGATCGGGGGCGCGATCTCGATGCTGGCGCAGTTCGGACTGCTGCTTGGATCGGGCAGCCGCGAACGTTCGGGCGCCGCAGGCGCGATCGGCGCGCTTGCCGCGGTGTTCCTGGCCCCCATCGCCGCGACCGTGATCCAGATGATGGTCTCGCGCACCCGCGAGTACGCCGCCGACCGCGCCGGGGCCGAGTTCACCCGCGATCCCCTGGGCCTTGCGTCGGCCCTGCGCAAGATCAGCGGACACGGCCACCGCGCGATGATGCAGACGGCTGAACGCAATCCGGCCAGCGCGCACATGTTCATCGTCAATCCGCTGACGGGCGGGGGCATGGACAACCTGTTTTCCACCCATCCCAATGTCGAGAACCGTATCGCGGCGCTCGAGGCCATGGCGCAGGGCAGGCGATGAGCGGGCGCGCCGCCTTTTCGGACGAAGACTGGTCCGCGGTGCTTCAGGCCCCGATCCTTGCCGGTCTCGCGATCACCGCGGCCGAGCCGGGTGGACTTCTGGGCGCGTTGAGCGAAAGCGCCGCCATGGCGCGGACATTGAAGTCGGCCGCTGCGGCCGCCGCCGAGGGCGATCTTGTGGCCGAAGTCGCGAGGTCCTTCGAGGTTCCGGCCGAGCGCGAGGCCGCAAGTGCGGCGGTGAAGGCGCTTGCCGAAGGTCTGGCGCCCGCCGATCTTGTGACCGCATCGGTCGCGCGCCTTGCCGCGATCATGCGCCGGATCGAAGCGGCCACCCCGGCGCAGGCAGATGCCTATCGCGGGTTTCTTCTTGATCTGGCGCGCGCCACGGCCGAGGCCAGCCGGGAAGGCGGGGTCCTTGGCATCGGCGGTGTCCGGGTCTCTGAGGCCGAGCAACGGACGCTCGACGATCTTGCCGCGGCTCTTGCGGCGCCGTCAGCCTGACCCGCGGCGCCTTGTTGGGCGCGGATCAGACCCGCCCGGGTCGCAGCAACCGCATGATGCTTGACGCGGCGAAGAGGCCGGCGGCAAGGCAGACGATCGTGGGCCCCGCAGGGGTATCGAGCTGAAAGGCAAGCCACAGCCCGCCCAGCGCCGAGGTCGCGCCGATCAGGGCGGCCATGGCGGCCATGCGTTCGGGCGTGTCGGCGAAGGGCCGCGCGGCGGCGGCGGGGATGATCAGCAGGGCCGCGATCAGCAGAACGCCCACCACCTTGATCGCGACGGCGACGACGATCGCCAGCGATACCGTCAGAACCAGTTGCTCGCGCCGCGGGTCGATCCCGGCGGCATGGGCGATCTCGGGGTTGAGCGTCGCGGTCAGAAGCGGCGCCCAGCGCCACCACAGCAGCGCCAGAACCAGGGCCGCCCCGGCCCAGATCACGGCAAGGTCCATGCGGCTGACCGCAAGGATGTCGCCAAAGAGATAGGCCATGAGATCAAGTCGAACGCCTTCTAGGAAGGACACCGCCACAAGTCCGAAGGCCAGGGCCGAATGGGCAAGGACGCCCAGAAGCGTGTCCATGGAATAGCCGCGCCCGCTTAGCGTCGAGACGGTCACAGCCATCAGCAGGGCCACCACCAGAGCGCCCGCGAAGATCGGCACCGACAGCGCCAGCGACAGCGCCACGCCAAGAATCGCGGCGTGCGCGGTCGCGTCGCCGAAATAGGCCATGCGCCGCCAGACGACGAAACAGCCCATCGGAGCCGCAGCAAGCGCGACACCCACGCCCGCGAGCGCCGCGCGCAGAAGGAAGCTGTCGAGAAACGTCATCGTAAAGCCTCGTGCCGCAGCGTCGGAGCATCCGCATGATCATGCGGATGCCCATGCCCATGCCCATGCCCATGCCCATGCGCGTGATCGTGCGCGTGGTCGTGAGAGTGCCCATGCTCATGCCGGTAAAGCGCCAGCGCCCCCTTGGTGCCGGTCCCGAACAGCGCGCGGTATTCCGGCGCCGAGGCGACGTGCTCGGGCTCGCCCTGGCAGCAGATGTGTCCGTTCAGGCAGATCACCCGGTCGCTCGCCGCCATGACGACGTGCAACTCGTGGCTGACCATGACGACCGCGCAGCCAAGCTCGCGCCGCACCTTCTCGATCTGGCGGTAGAAGGCTGCGGATCCCGGCTGGTCGAGGCCCTGTGTCGCCTCGTCGAGGATCAGCAGCTCGGGCCGGCTCAGAAGCGCCCGCGCCAGCAGGACCCGCTGGAACTGCCCGCCCGAAAGCTCGGACATCTGCCGTCTGCCCAGATCGCCCGCTCCGGCTTGGTGCAGGGCGTCCTGCGCGTCGGTATCGCTTACCCGCTGAGGCAGGCTGAGGAACCGCCGCACCGTCATCGGCAGGGTCGGGTCGATGTGCAACTTCTGCGGCACATAGCCGATGCGAAGCCCGGGCTTTTCGACGATCGTGCCCCGCGTTGGCTGCACCGCTCCGATGATGGCCCGCAGCAGCGTCGACTTGCCCGACCCGTTCGGCCCGACGATCGTCACGATTTCGCCCGGCGCGACCCGGAAGTCGACGTCCGCGATGGCGGTGCTGCCGCCATAGGCCACCGTGAGCCCCCGGATGTCGACAAGGGGCTTCAGGGCGATGCCGGGTGCGTGCGCCGGCGTGGTCGCGTGGGTCATGTCCGTGCCGCCTTCTTTCGGCAATTGGGGCAAAGCCCTTCGGCCTCGACAACGGTCCGCTCGATCTCGAAGCCGGCGTCGTCGGCCAGTTGCGCCAGCGTGCCGCGACCGGGCGGTGCCTCGGCCTCGGCGACCGATTCGCAGGTGCGGCAGATCAGGAAGGCGGGGTCATGCGTCTCGGTGGGGTGGGTGCAGGCGATGAAGGCGTTCAGGCGCTCGATCTTGTGGGCGAAGCCGTTCTTCACAAGGAAGTCCAGCGCGCGGTAGGCCACCGGCGGCTGCGAGCCGAAGCCTTCGTCGCGCAGCCGGTCGAGGATCTCGTAAGCGCCAAGGGCGTGGTGCTGCTCAAGCAGGATTTCCAGAACGCGGCGGCGCACGGGCGTGAACTGCAGTCCTTCGGCACGGCAATAGGCTTCGACCGTGGCGACGCTGTCGGCGATGCAGGCGCCGTGATCGTGGTTACGAAATCCGATGCTGTCCATCCGAGGCCTTCCCGGCGCAGACGGCCCTCCGCAGATGGGGCCGTCTATTGCCTCTTGATATGTAATACCATCCGCCATATCAAGCCGGGCAATGTTATAAAATTACATGAGGGTCCCCGTGCGTCATTCGCTACTTGCCGCAATTCCCGCAGCTCTTCTTTGCTCGGCCGCCTGGGCCGAGGTTCCAGCCGTCGCAGCCGATATCGCCCCGATTCACGGCCTTGTGGCACGCGTGATGCAAGGGGTGGGAACACCCGACCTCGTGATCCGCCATGGGGCCTCGCCGCACGACTACAGCCTGCGCCCGTCGGAAGCCGCCGCGCTTGAGCAGGCCGATCTCGTGTTCTGGGTCGGTGCGCCGCTGACGCCATGGCTTGCCGACACGATTGCGACGCTTGCCGGCGATGCGCGCGTCGTCGCGCTGCTCGAGGCGCCGGGCACGATCACCCTGACCTATCGCGAAGGCGCGACCTTCGAAGACCACGATCACGCAGACCACGCGGATCACGGTGGTCACGACGACCACGGGCACGGCGACCACGCCCATGATCATCTGGGCGTCGATCCTCATGCCTGGCTCGATCCCGAGAACGCGCGGATCTGGCTGGACGTGATTGCGGCGGAACTTTCATCGCGCGACCCGGACAACGCCGCGATCTATGCGGCGAACGCCGCCGCCGGCCATGCCGAGATCGACGCGGCCGCCGCCGAGGTCGCCGCCGCCGTCGCCCCTCTGGCGGAGGCGGGCTTCGTCGTCTTCCACGATGCCTACCACTATTTCGAGGCCCGCTTCGGACTTGCCGCCGCCGGGGCCATCACGCTCGGCGATGCCACCGATCCCAGTCCGGCCCGCGTCGCCGAAATTCGTGACGCCATTGCTGAAACTGGGGTGGCTTGTGTCTTTTCCGAGCCGCAGTTCGATCCGGGACTTGTTGCCGCCGTCCTCGAAGGGGCCTCTGCGAAGACGGCGGTCATCGATCCGCTGGGCGCAGAACTGACCCCGGGGCCTGGTTTCTATCCCGCTCTTCTGACGGCGCTTGGCGCCAGCATGGCGGGCTGCCTCTGAGGCGCCGAGGCATCGCTGTGTTCCGGCACACCCCCGACGGACACGGGCCTGACTGTTTCCAGCTTGTTCATCCTCTGTTTCCCGCCATGCGCGCGGTCTTGTGCTGCACCGCAGAGCGCGGCGAAATTTTGAAACCAATACAGTCGACTAGAAGTTCTTTTCTTGTTTCTGCGCCGCCGCATCCTGGCAGACGAGGCTTCCGCCGCATCCGACGGCGTGCTTGACAGAAAGAATTAAGATCGGCTTAAGTTGTATTAGGACGAGTGATCTTGGTTTTTGTCATGTGTTCGTGACGTTGTAGTGGGTGTTCTGGTACTGATCACGTCCTCCTCGGTAGGGTCCAAGCGCGGGCCAACGATCTAGGGTGGGGGACTAGGGGGCCGCTCGGGGAGCGGCCCCTTTGCCGTTTCTGGCGGCCTTCGATCGTCGTGCAGATCGGTCGGTGCCCGCTGGCGCGGCCCACGCCGGCGCCGAGAACCGGGGAAACGGCGCTGGGCCTTCCGGGTTTATCGCCGGTTCACGTCAGATCGGGCAGGCTGTGTGTGTGGACGGCCGGCGCCCGGGTGAAGCGCCCATGTAAATGGTGAAGGTGGACGGAGACGATCCGTTCAATGTCGGTATGAGTGCGAATGTCGTCTATCTGGAGGGGCGTGGCCGCCTTCACGAACCGGCGGATGGCCGGGGCGGAAGCAGATCGCGCAGGCGCAGCGCCGCCGCCTTTCCCGAGCTTCTTGCGCAGAAGGACATCGACGCGGACGGCCGCAGGCGGCAGACATGGTTGGCAGCCCGCATTGAGGCAGGATCCCGGGTTCTGGCCGGGACTGCCCGCCGGCACGCGGTTCTTCTTCAGATGATCGGCACGATTGTGGCCGTGCTGGTGCTTGTTCTGACGATCTATTGACGGTCCACATGGCGACGCATGCCGCCGCACAAGCGTCCGGCATGGTCCCTGCGTCTTCGTCAGGAACCACCGCCGCCCGACGTCGACGCGGCCGTTGGCGCAGCCTGCCGCGCCCCGGTCAGAAGCGCGCGGTGATCCCGACCAGCGGGCCGAACTGGTCCAATTCGATGGTCGCGTTCTCAAGGTCCTTGTCGATCGACAAGTAGCGGTACCCGAACTCGACCGCCCAGGTCGAATTGATCAGGTACCCCGCGCCGGCATAAAGTTGCCAGCTGAGGTTCGAGGCATCGCCGATGCCGAAACCGCCGACATCGGCGTACCCCTTGGCGAACCAGCGGTCGGAGATCGGCCCGGCCAGGCGAACCCCGACAAGCGGATCGACCCAGTTTTCGGACGTGGAATTGTTCTGGTCGGGCACGCCGACGGTACTTCCCGTCAGCGACGTGTCGATGCTCAGGTCGTAATACCTCAGGCCGCCCCCCAAATCGACCCGCAGTTCGGGGCGGTCGACCACGGCATAGCCGCCAAAGGCCGACAGGATGGTCAGCGTCGTGTCGACCTGGGCCGCCGCAAAGACCGGCCCGGGGGTGGCGAGGGTCGTCTGCAGGTCGGAATAGTTGATGTCGCCAAGAAGGACCCATGGCCCGTTTTCCGCCTCGAACTTGGCGAAGAACGCGAATTCGAGGTCGTCGAGGACATCACCGAACGACAACTCGGTCTCGACGCGGCCGAACGGAGTGTCGAGCGCGGTAGCAAGCCCGCTCATCCACATATAGACCGACGCGCTGTAGTCCCACGACTGGGCCTGCGCCGCCATCGGAACGGCGGCCGCGAAGACGAGGCCGGCCAGGGCCGTGCCACATCTCGAGACAGGTGATCTGGCTGCCATGTCATCGCTCCTTTGCTGCGCGACCCGGTCACGTCCGTGGCCGGTTCGAAACATCATGATGCCACGGCGCCGCACCCTTGAACAGTCTGGTGCTGTTCCACGGATGTCTTGGCGGTTCGGGCCAGTGCGGACCACGTCAAATGACCGGAAGTCGTGCCGCCCGGTCTGACGCGACGTTCGCCTGCGCGCCTCTGGCAAAGCGGGCCGATCTGCCCTAGGTCGCGCGCCGGACGGAGGATGGGCCAATGGACGGCGGCGTCGACACCCTTGCGATCGAACGGGCCTTCGCCGTGCAGAAGGCCGGAGTCGAGGCGCGGCGCACGGGGTTCGGGGTGCCCGAACGGCGCGCGGCGCTGTCCCGTCTTGCCCGGGCGATCAGACGCGAAGAGGCGGCGATCGTCGCAGCGCTTCGGGCCGACTTCGGCAAGCCCGAGGTCGAGACGATCCTGACCGAGATCCTGCCCGTGCAGGAAGAGATCCGCCATGCCCGCCGCCACCTGCGCCGCTGGGCGCGGACGCGCCGGGTCGCGCCGACGCTGGCCACCTTCGGCACATCGGCCCGTATCCGGCCCGAGGCGCGCGGCGTCTGCCTGATCATCTCGCCGTGGAACTACCCGCTGAACCTTGCGCTTGCGCCGCTCGTGTCCTGCCTTGCAGCCGGCAACAGCGCGATCCTCAAACCTTCGGAACTGACGCCCGCTACCTCGGGCCTGATCGCACGGATGATCGCCGAGACCTTCCCGCCCGAGCTTGTGACCGTCGTCGAGGGCGGCAAGGAAACGGCCCAGACGCTTCTGGCGCTGCCCTTCGATCACATCTTCTTCACCGGCAGCCCCGAGGTCGGTCGTGTGGTGATGGCTGCGGCGGCGCGGACCCTGGCCTCTGTCACGCTCGAGCTTGGGGGCAAGTCGCCCAGCATCATCGCCGCCGACGCGGACATCGAGAATGCCGCGCGCTGGATCGCCTTCGGGAAGTTCGCGAACGCCGGCCAGACCTGCATCGCACCCGACCACGTCTTCGTCCACGCCTCGGTCCGTGACCGGTTCCTTCAGGCGCTCCGCGCGCGGATCGCCGCGACCTGTACGGCCGGCGCACGCGACCCGCGCCTTGCCCGGATCGTCAGCGATCACCACGCGGCGCGGCTGAAGAGCCTGACCGCCGACGCCCTGTCGAAAGGCGCGCGGCTGGTCCATGATGGTGGGGCAGAGGGCCGTGCGCACGGACCCAGCCTGATCGAGGCAGTGACGCCCGAGATGGCGATCGACCGGGAAGAGATTTTCGGGCCGATCCTGCCGATCATCCCCTACGAGGACGAGGCCGAGGTCATCGCCCGGATCAACGCCCGGCCGAAGCCGCTTGCGCTTTACATCTTCGGCCGCGACCGCGCGCGGACCGACCGGATCATCGCCGCGACAAGTTCGGGCGGGGTTTGCGTGAACCTCACCATGCTGCACTATTCCCACGCGGGCCTGCCGTTCGGCGGCGTGAACGGCTCGGGGATGGGCGCGGCGCATGGCGAACATGGCTTTCGCGCCTTCAGCCACGACCGCGCGATCCTGACCAACCGCTTCTCTCCGCTTCCGCTGGTCTTTCCGCCCTACGAGGGGCGCCCGCAGCGCCTGGTCGCATTGCTGCGACGCATCTTCGGCTGATCTCCGGGCGGGGATGCGCCCCGGGGCTCAGCCGACGCCGGCCTGCAGAAGCTGAAGCGTGGTGATAACGCCCGCGGGCTTGCTGTCGTCCAGGATGAACGCGGCCGAGATCCGACGGTTCTGCAGGATGTTCAGCGCCTGCGCGGCCAGGATGCCCGGGGCAAGCGCGACGGGGTCGCGGGTCATGATCGCCTCGGCCCGCGTCTCGTGCAGGGCCTCGCGCATCGATCGGTCCGAGCTGCGCCCGAGATAGCGGCGGATATCGCCGTCGGTGATGACGCCGGCCAGCCGGCCGCCCGCATCGACCACGCCCACGATGCCCAGGCTTTTGGCCGAGAGTTCGTCGACGACGCCGCTGACCGAGGTGTCGCCCGCCACGATCGGCATCGCCGTGCCCGTCGCCATGATCCGGTCGATCGAGGTCAGGCCCGCGCCCAGCCTCCCGCCCGGATGGAAATCGCGGAACGAAGTCTCCGAGAAGCCGCGCAGGTGCAGAAGCGTGACCGCGATCGCGTCGCCCACCGCCATCTGCATCAGGGTCGAGGTCGTGGGCGCAAGGTTCAGCGGGCAGGCCTCTCGCACCTTGGGCAGTTCAAGACAGATGTCCGCCTCGCGCGCGACCCGGCCCGCGCCATTCCCGGTGATCGCGATCAGTGGGATGCCGAACCGGCGCGTATAGCCGACGATGTCAGTCATCTCCTGCGTGGTGCCCGACCACGTCAGGATCAGCACCACGTCGCCGTCCTGGATCACGCCAAGGTCGCCGTGGCTCGCTTCGGCGCCGTGGACGAAGTAGCTGGGCGTTCCGGTGGAGGCAAAGGTGGCGGCCAGCTTGCGCCCGACATGCCCGCTCTTGCCGAGACCCGACACGACAAGGCGGCCCTTCAGCCCCAGCAGAAGCTCGACCGTTCGCGCCAGCGCGTCGCGCAGCGGAGGCTCGGCCATCGCCGCGCGCAGGGCGGAAAGCCCTTCGACGTCGATCGACAGCGCCCGGTCCAGGTGGGCGGCGATATCGCGGGCCTCGCTCATGGCGCTTTCGCGACCGTGTCCAGCGCCTTCAGCTTCGCCAGAAGCGCGCCCATCGCGTCAAGCCGCACCATGTTGGGCCCGTCGCTGGGCGAGCGTGCGGGGTCTTCATGCGTTTCGATGAAGACGGCGGCCACCCCAGTCGCCACTGCGGCGCGGGCAAGCGGCGGCACGAATTCGGCTTGCCCCCCAGACGAGGATCCAAGTCCACCCGGAAGCTGGACCGAATGGGTCGCGTCGAACACCACCGGATAGCCGGTGCGCGCCATGATCGGCAGGCTGCGCATGTCCGAGACCAGCATGTTGTAGCCGAAGGTCGCCCCGCGCTCGGTCAGAAGGATGCGCCGGTTGCCGGTGCTTTCGATCTTTGCGGCCACGTTCTGCATGTCCCACGGCGCAAGGAACTGCCCCTTCTTGACGTTGACCGCGCGCCCCGTCTCGCCCGCGGCCAGCAGAAGGTCGGTCTGCCGGCACAGGAATGCGGGGATCTGAAGGATGTCCACGGCCTCGGCCACGCGGGCGCATTGGTCGGGCCCGTGGACGTCGGTCAGCACGGGGCAACCTACGCGGTCGCGGACCGTGGCAAGGATCTCAAGACCCTTCTCCATCCCCAGACCGCGCACGCCTGTCAGGCTGGACCGGTTCGCCTTGTCATAGCTGGCCTTGAACACGTAGCCGATCCCGAGATCGGCGCAGAGGCCGGCCAGCGTCTCGGCCAGCATCAGCGCATGGTCCAGACTTTCAAGCTGGCAGGGCCCCGAGATCAGGCACAGCGGGCCATCGTTGACGAAGGTGACGGGTCCGATTGCGACGGGCGTCATTCGATCCCCTCCCTGCGCATGATCTCTTCGATGATCGGGATATCGCCGGGGTTGTTCAACTCCCAGAAGGCACGGCCTTTCGGGGCGACCTCGACACAGCGCACCGGGATGCCGGCCTCGAGGAACCGCAGCTGTTCAAGCCCCTCGAGCGCCTCGAGCGTGCCCACGGGCAGCGCGGCGTATCGCGCCAAGGCCGCGGGCGTGTAGGCGTAGACACCGACATGGTGCAGGACCGGGGTGATCTCGTCGGGGGCATGGTCCCGGCCGGTGAAGGGGATCACCTCTTTCGAGAAATAAAGGGCGTTGCCGTCGGCCGCGCGCACCGCCGTCGTCCCGCCCACCCGCCCTTGCGCCCGATCCGCCCGAAGCCGGGCAAGATGCGCCCCCGAGGTTTCCAGCACCGGCGTCGCCACAGCCACGCCGTCGGGCGCGTCCATGCCCGCGATTCCCCCGATCAGCGCTTCGACATAGTCAGGCGGCGTCAGCGGTGCGTCGCCCTGGACGTTGACGACGATGCCGGGTTCGGAGGGCAGAAGCTTCAGGGCCTCGGCGCAGCGTTCGGTACCGTTCCGGCACTCGGTCGAGGTCATCAGAACCTCGGCCCCGAACCCCCGCGCCGCGTCGGCGATGCGGTCGTCATCGGTCGCGACATAGACGGCATCGACCCCGCGCACCCGGCAGGCGGCGGCCCAGCTGCGATGGATGAGCGAACGCGCGATGCCCGTCGCACCGGTCAGCACCGCGAGCGGCTTGCCCGGAAACCGCACCGACGGATAGCGCGCGGGGACGATGATCACGGTGGGTCTGGTCATGCGCCTATGCATTTGCGTTTTTGCGGTCCGCCGCAACCGGTTTTCGCCGGAGGGGGCGGCGAGGGCTGTCATGCCGGCGCGGGTATCGCAGGCCCCCTGATCCATCGGGCGTTCGTCGCCGAGGGAGTGCCCGCGGACTGCCAGAGTTGATACCGGCCGGCGAACACGGGTATAGCGGGGCGGAACGCAGGGCAGAATTCGGGGCGGGCCGACGATGAGTGCATGGAAACGCTTCAAGTACAGGACCCTGCGCCATCTTCCAGGACGCGTTGGACGCAAGTACGAGACCAAGTACGCCGCGCGCTCGACGCCCTGGCGGTTCGAGGACGCGCTTCTTGCCACGCGAGGCATGGTAGCCATCGATCTTGGCGCCAACATTGGCGAGTACTCGCAAAAGCTCGCGAAGAGCGCCGGACGTGTCTATGCGTTCGAGCCCGACCCATGGGCGCTTGAGCAGCTGCGCGCGAACACGCGCCACCTGTCGAACGTCGAGATCATCGAAGCCGCCGCCGGCCCGAGGCCAGGAAAGGTCAGGCTCTATCGGCACCCCGGTTTCGAGGACGATCCGATCCTGAACTCGCAATCCAGCTCCATCATGGAGACCAAGAACAACATCTCGACGGACGACTACTTCGAAGTCGAACAGGTAGACGTCATTCAGTTCATCCGCGATCTCGACGAACCCGTGGGTATCCTCAAGGTCGATATCGAGGGCGCCGAGGTGGACCTGTTCGAGGCGCTCTTCGACCAGCCGGATGTCCTGAATAAGATCCACTTCATCTTCGCCGAGACGCATGAAACCAAGATCCCGGGGCACGAACCGCGCGTGGCCGCGCTGCGCGAACGGGCAAAACGCATCGCACGGCCCGAGATCGACCTGAACTGGCACTAGCCGTTAGCCCGCGCGTCGGGATGGAACGTGGCTGCGATCCCGCGTCCCCCCGCGCTGCGCGTGGGTCACGACGACGTCCGTCGGGGTCCCAAGACGGCTCAAAGCCCGATCGCGACACCGGCCTTTCTCAGATCGTCGAAACCATTGAGAAGACGGGAATTCCGATAGAGGAACGTTGCGTCCGGCTGCGCCTGCATCTGCTGAAGCAGATCCGACAGCAGGTGGTGATCGCGCGACCCGGCGCTGTAGGAGTTTTCGCGGATCGCCATGTCGATCTTGGCGTAAAGCGCCCCCGTGAAGCGGTAATGCTGAAACGGCAGGAGAAACCGGTCGCTCGCGTCAATCGAGGTGTTGTGGGAACTGGTGAAATAGGCGCCGTCGGGCCACTTCGCCATGACCGGCTTGTGGATGGTGTTGTAGGCCGGGATCTTGGTGCCGAACCGGGTGCGTCGCATCCGCTTGAGCCAGGTCCGATACACCGGCACGGGAACGCCCAGTTTCTGGTAAAGGCGCGTCGTTCCGAAGGTCTTGTACAGCCGGGCGCGCGCCCCGGGGTGAAGCGTCCTGGGCAATTCGCCCGCCCTCAGTTCCAGATGCGGCTCGGCGTCGAAGTACCACTTCGCGCCCGGATCGATCTGCTTCTGATCCGCCATCGCTGCCAGATCGGACAGGGTTTCGGGATAGACATCCAGCATGACGCCATAGGCGACACTGGCCCCGCTGTCGTCCAGTCTGCGGGCGACGTCCTGAAAGGAAGCGCCCGGGGGAAGATGAATGAATTCGTCGAGATCGGTCTGCACCGCCCACCGCGTCTTGGCGAAGCGGGCGTAGAAGATCGTTCTCCAGATGTAGAGGATCCGACCATTGGGCATCTTGTCGACCATGTCGGCGGGCAGGTCGACCTCGTCGCCATAGCGATACCTGCTTTCAAACACCACGACATCGGGCTGCGCGAGCAGGTATTCGGTCGTGCCATCGGTCGACCGGTCGTTCAGGATGGCGAACTGCTCGATCCCGAGTTTCCGGTAATGCTCCAGAAAGGCGGGCAGGAAATACATTTCGTTGCGCCCCACGGCGCATAATGTCATCGCCTCGGGGTCGGGCTGGCGGGACGAGACGACCTTGAGATCGTCGAGTGCGGTGAAGGGATGGGTCATGTCTTCAGAAGGCCCGGAAGAGGTGCGGTCCCTTGCGCCTGCCAAAGCGCCAGAAACAGCAAGGTATCCAGTTTGTATACCCGTTTCTCGACCTGTTCGTGAACGATCGCTTCCCAGTCGGGCCTCAGGCCAAGCGGTTGCATGGCGCCGGAAATCGTATCGCGGACCTGTCTGGCGTCAGGTCCGGTGCCCAGCTTCAGGCTGAAGCCGCGCTTGGGCTCGTCCAGCAGGAAGCCCAGGCCCCGGTCGCGCAGGATTGCGCGCAGCGGGGCTTTCGGGACGCCATCGAAGTCGTCGGTGACCGGATGCGAAAGCCCCCATTCGATCACCCGGTGGTCCAGAAGCGGTGGGCGGGCCTCTACGCTGTAGGCCATCCCGGCGCGATCGACCTTGGGCAGCACGACGTCCTGGCAGAAGGTGTAAAGATCGATCCGTTGCATCCGCCGCTTCCAGTCCAGACGCGGCGCATCGTGCCGGGACAGCGCATCCTGCAATAGTTCCGTGCATCGCGCCTCGGTGAGATCGCCCATCAAGGCGGCGACATGATCGGGACGCAGGGCGGGGAACAGGCGGAAGGCGTGCAGCGTGAGGTCGGATATCCCGCGGAAGGCCTGCCCGCGCGCGGCGTCGCGGAATGCCCTTTTCTTGCGGGGACTGAACGATTTGAGGTAGCCCCGCAGACCTGCCGCCCGCTGCGGGGCGAAATCGGCCAGGTCAGCGGGGTCGTACCAGCGGTATCCGCCGAACACCTCGTCTCCGCCATCACCGCTGATGACGCATTTCAGACCGGTTTGCGCCGCTAGCTGGGAAATGGCCGACTGGCTGACGATGGCGTTGTAGGCCAAGGGTTCGTCAAGGCTGGCTGACGCCATGTCGTATCCGTGATCCGACGCAGAGGTCAGCGGCAGTTCGGTCAGCCGCAGTCCCAGCGCCTCGGCGGTTCGTCGGGCCACCGGCGCCTCGTCGGAGGCGGCCTGGCCGGGGTAGGCCACGGTCAGCGCCGACACGTTCCGTGCAAGATCGGGGCCCAGTCCCGCGATCGAGGCGGCGATCACGCTGCTGTCGATCCCCCCCGACAGGAAAAGCCCCAGCGGCACGTCGGACAGTAGGTGCTCCTCGACCACGGTATCGACAAGATCGGCAAGGGGCACGCGCGCGCCCTCGTAATCGCTGTCCGTCGGTGCCGACCAGTAGGTGTGCTGCGACACCCGGCCATCTGCCGCCCAGCGCAATGTCGTGCCGGCGTCGAGTTTTTCGATGCCTGCGTGGATGGCGCGCGGGGCGGGAACGTAGCCCAGCATCAGGTAGAGGGCGAGCGCCTCGCGATCGATCCCGTTGCCGAACCCAAGCGCCCGGAGGGCGCGCGCATCCGAGGCGCAGGCCAGCACCCCGCCGACCTGCGCGACGTAGAGCGGCTTGACCCCGATCCTGTCGCGCGCCAGGAATGCCGTGTTGGCATGCCGGTCCCAGATCGCGAAGGCGAACATGCCATTCAGGCGGTCGACAACGGCAGGCCCCCAAAGCTCATAGCCTTCAAGGATCAATTCGGTGTCGGACGTGGTCCGGCAGTCCACCCCGTGTTGCCGTAGGGCCTGCCGAAGGGACGCGGTGTTGTAGACTTCGCCATTGTAGACGATGGAACAGCGCCCGGAGGCCGACGTCATCGGTTGATCCGCCGCCAGGCTGAGATCCTGGATCGACAGCCGTCGATGCGCCAGGAACAGGGTCCTTCCGGCTGCGTCGCGGTCCTCCAGCGTCGCCGACGCATCGGGCCCGCGCTGCGCCATAAGGTCCCTTGCCGCATCGACATGCCACGCCTTGATGGCGGCATCTTCCGGCAGTCCGAAAATGGCCAAGAGCCCGCACATTTCTCAACAAATCCATAGATCCGGGCGCACGCCAGTGCCGCCGACTTATGGCCCTTCCCGGCGCTGTCCGCAATCAGGCATTCGGCGACTGCGCGTTCCGCATGGCCAACAGCCGCCTGATCGTACGGCGCTCCTTCCGGTAGCGGAGGCCAGCGAGCGTCCAGGCCGGCGGCTTGCGCATGTCGCGGGTATGCGAAGAACTGGCTCGTTGTGACGGCTGAAAGACCGGCCAGTCCGCGACCTCGGACAAGGGGAACGAAAGCCGTGTAGCAGGCTGCCCGGAAAGATGCTCGGCCAGTTGGATGGTCAGTTGATCCCGCCTTGCGTGGACAAGGAACAACTCCCACCAAAGGTCCAGCATGGCTTCGGTGCGCGGGTTGCCAAGGCGATGGATCATCACCGCGTTGTGGGTCAGGTCCAGTGTCGCCGGTATCCCGGTATCGCGGTAGAGGTCGTGCAAGCGCCGCCATTGGTCCGTGTCGACATGTCCAAGCGCCAGACACACGTCAAGCTCGTCCGCCGGGCGGTCGCGTTCGGGGTGCCGGAAGACGTAAAGCCCGGGATCCGCTTCGGCTCCTGTCGCCGCGACGATTTGCGTCGGGTCCGTCGTCAGCCTTGCCCTGTTGTCCACGTAGATGGCCCAGTCGTAGTCGGCGAACCATTGATGGGGCCGCATCTTTGCGCGCCGCGATTCGAGGGCGGGGCCCAGTCCGCGACTGTCGCATCTCACGATCCGAAGGCCCGGTGCGGACACATCATCGCGGTCCGTGAACAAGACGCGGTCATAGCCCTCTCCTGCTCCTAGGGCGCTCGCGTTGTACGGTTCGGGATCGCCAAAGAAGCAGGAGTACGCGACGATGCGCGGCGTCGATGCGATCATTCTGGCCTGGCTGCAAAAACTCGTGGCCCTCGTGTTAACATTGACGATCGGATCTGTCACGCAACCGCCCGCCCACGTCGGCTGACGAGACCCGCGATCTTGCCAGCACCGCCCGCGTGGCCGGCGTGGCTGTGTGGTCAGCCTATGGTTAGTGCGTGGGCGCGGCAGATGACTCTGCGTTCGACAGGCACGCCACCGAAGATCCCCACGCCGATCGACCAGTGGCCTTGCCCGATCGGGCGCCCCCATCCCCGGGCAGGACTTCAGCCATCGAGGGATGCCGAAAGCGAGGGCGCAAGGCGCGCGAAGTCGGCGGCATCGAGCCGGAAGTAGCGGTTGACGTCATCGGCCCCCGTCTCGACGGCGCCAAAGCGTCGATAGAGCGCGAGCGCGTGCGAGTTCGCCTTGCGTACGTCGAACAGCGCCCGGGGCAGTCGGAGCGTCTCGAAGATGATCTCGTGAACCATCATTAGGGCCTCAAGCGCCGCCTTCTCGGGTTTGTTCGCGTCCAGGATGAAGCTGCCCCAGGTCGCGTCGCCGGGGCTGATATCGTAGATCCGCATGGTTCCGCACGCGGCGTCGTCATCGCGCCGCTCGATCAAGAAGTAGTATTCCTGTCCCGCGGCCTCGCGCGCCTTGTAGGCCTCGATCCAGGCGCGCTGGGCCGCGACCGATGGGGCAGGGGGCGACAGGAAGCGGCCGTAGTCGGGCGAGGTGCGCAGGCTCTGGATATAGGCGGCGTCGTCGGGGGTTAGGGGGCGAAAGCGCAGCCGCCTGCCCTCGATCGTGCCGGGATGCGGGCCGGACATGTCGCGGCTAAGCCCGCGTGGTCGCGCGCTCAAGCGCGCGGCGCACCGCCTCGGGCGCTTCAGGCGGCACCTGCGGCCCCATCGGCATGCTGAAGACCTCGACCGCGATCTGGCGGGACAGGGGAAAGTCCTCGGGCGCATAACCCAGACCGGCGTAGGTTCCCTGCATGTGCGGCGGGATGGGATAGTGGATCTGGCTGCCGATCCCGGCGTCGGCCAGAAGGCCCATCAGGCGGTCGCGTTCGGGGCTGCGCACGACGTAAAGATGCCAGACCGGCTGATTGCCCTCGGCCACCCGCGGCAGGATCAGGCCGCTGTCCTTCAGCGCGTCGCCATAGGCCGCGGCAAGGGCGCGACGCCGGTCGGCCCAGTCGTCGAGATGACGCAGCTTGACGCGCAGAACCGCCGCCTGGATCGGATCGAGGCGCGAGTTCACGCCGGCGACCTCGTGCACGTACTTGCGGCGCGAGCCGTAGTTGCGCAGCAGGCGCACCTTCTCGGCCAGATCGGCGCGATCCGTGGTGATCCCGCCCGCATCGCCCATCGCGCCAAGGTTCTTGCCGGGATAGAAGCTCCAGCAGACGATGTCGCCGTGCGCGCCGATGCGCCGGCCCTTGTAGCGCGCGCCGTGGGCCTGCGCGGCATCCTCGACCACCGCAAGGCCACGGGGCCGGGCCAGCGCTAGGATTGGGTCAAGGTCGGCGGGCTGGCCGTAAAGGTGCACGGGCACGATAGCCCGCGTCCGGTCGGTCATCGCGGCTTCGATCCGCCAGGGGTCGATGTTGAAGGTCACGGGGTCCGGCTCGACGGGCACCGGGCGCGCCCCCACCGCCGAAACCGCAAGCCAGGTCGCGACGAAGGTATGCGCGGGCACGATGACCTCGTCGCCCGCGCCGATGTCAAGCGCGCGCAGTGCCAGCACCAGCGCGTCAAGACCGTTGGCCACCCCAACGGCATGCGACGCGCCGCAATAGGCCGCCCATTCGGCTTCGAAGGCCTCGACTTCGTCGCCCATGATGTACCAACCGCCGTCCAGCACCCGCAGCACCGCGGCGTCGATGTCGCCCTTGAGTTCGAGGTAGGCGTCGCGAAGATCGAGGAAGGGGATCACGGCGCGCCCTTCACCGCTTGCAGGAACGCGTCGTAATCGCGGTAGTAGTCCGCCTCGTCATAGGGCTGGGAGGCCAGGACCATGCAGACCGCGCCCTGGCTGAACAGGTCCATCTCGCGCCAGATCAGACGGTTGATGTAAAGCCCCCGCCGCGGATCGCGCAGCAGGTATTCCGACCGCGTGCGCCCGTCGTCCACCGTGACGCGGAAGCTGCCCGACAGGGCGAAGACCACCTGTTCGAGTTCGCGATGCGCGTGTCCGCCGCGCTCGGAATCCACCGGGACGTTGTACAAGTAATAGACGCGCCGGATCTCGAAGGGCAGGTGGCGGCCACCCTCGACAAAGGTCAGGTCGCCGCGTGGATCGGTGATCACGGGAAGTTCGATCAGGCGCACGCTTCCGGCCGTCGGGATGGCTCCCACCGACAGGCGGTGCGCACCGTTTGCGTCGTGATCTGGCACTTCCGCTCTCCCGCAGGTTCGTCCCGATGCCGCGATCCGCGCCCTAGGCCGGTTCGGTGCGAAGAATACGCCGCAAGGGCGCGTATGCAAGGCGCGCGGCGGGCGGCTTTCGTCCCTCGACGATCCGGCCGCGCGGCTTTGCCCCGGTCCTTCGGTCGCCCGTATCACGCGATCAGCGAACGCCCAAGGACGCACAGCGTGGCGCTTCGGCTGCTGCGAAGGAAGGAATACAGGCGTCTGGCCAGCGACCGCCGCGACAGGATGGTGGCGATCGTCCGATTCACGAAACCCGACCGGCCCGGCACCAGGGAAGGCAGGTGCATGCAGTCCGGGCCGAAATAGCACTGGCCCAAGTTCTCTGCGATCATACATTTGTTCAGATCAAAGTCCGCCGCGCGCACGTCCATCACCAAAGGGTGGTGGGTGCAGGCGTCGATCAGTTCGACGGCCGCGGCAGCCTTCCTTCAGGGTCGCGTTACCGGGATGCGGAATTCGTCTCGCCTGTCCTCACGAAGCGCGATCCCTCCGTCTTGCGCGCGGATGCAAACCGATCTGACGCGGTAGAGGTAGTGCGAGATCTCCGATTTCGGAAGTGCCGCGAATTCCTTGAACATGAACGGGTTAGACCAGATGTGGTGCGGGAACAGATCGTAGGCGTAGCGTCCCGTCGCCGCCTCGCGTTGAAGCGCATAGGCGTGGATCAGGCGCACGATCCGCGCGATCTCTTCTTCGGTGCGCGGATACTGCCATCGCTCGACCGCGAACCGGCAATCCGCGGCGGCCTCTCGGAAGACTGCCTCTTCCTGTGTCGTTCCCCAGGTCACGGTCGGGTAGTGTCCGGGATCGGGCCGGCCCATGCGGGACTGCGCGGCCGTGACCGAGACGGTGCCGAAATAGTTGGACGGCACGGTCCACTCGCGTCCGTCTTCGGTGACGGCGACGACCTCGGAAAGGACGACAGCAGGCGAGTCATACCAGCCAAGCCTCACGATGTTGAAGGCCTGCGGCGCGAAAAGCACCGCAAGCACGCCGGCCACGACGACGCTTCGGCTTTCGACCCACCCCGGCAATCGGCGCATGCCGGCGACGAGCGCGAGGTTCATGATGATCCATTTCCAGAAGAAAATCCCGCTGACGAGGAAGATCACCGCATGTGTCAGATCGTAGAAAAGCGTCACGCCGATCATGGAATACCGGCGCGCGATGCACACCAGGGCGGCGAGTTGACCCAGAAGGATCGTGACATTGATGAAGGGTTCCAGAAACGTCGCGGACTGAAGCGTAAGGTCTCGAACCCCGGGCCAGTGCGCCACGGGCAGGAACCCGCCCACCGCAGCGTTGAGCGCAAGCTGATGGGTGGGGTTGTCGGTTACCCAAAGCACGGGGCCGCCCTCCAGAACGACCTTCTGAAGTCCCGAGTAGAAGTAGTTGCTGAAATGAAAGCCGACGGCGAGGACGAACAGGACCGTGGAGGCGCGCATGACGTCAAGGGTTTCGAAACGCTTCACCAGCCCGCGCATCCGCGCAGCCAATCCTTCGCCAAGAAGGCTGTGTGCCACCCCAAGGAAAAGCGCGCATTCGACGACCGGAATATAGTCGGTCTGTGATATGCCGATCCCGAAAGCCTCTGCCCCGATGGCCTTTCCTGCCAGCACGACGCAAGCTGGCACGGTCGCGAAGGCGGGGCGCCAGAACACCACGACCGCCGCAACAAGGCCTAGCCCGGCCAGCCAACGCAGGACGGTCGCGGCGGTGTCGATCTCTGGCGTGACGCCGACCGGATAGCTGAGCGGTGCGGCAAACGCGTAAATCGCCAGCAAAGGCGCCACCACGCGCAGCAGGATATTGCTGGCGGGCGATGCGTCCACGGACCTTGGACCGGGCAATACAAGGCAGACCCCAAGGGCGACCAGGGGGATTGCAAGCGGTCCGAAGGGGCCCATCGCCTTGATCGCCACGACCGCGTCGTAGAAGATCGCAAACGCGACGACCGCGCCAAGGGCGAGCAGCATCTCCGGCTGAAGGAACAGGTCCTTCAGCGCACGCAGGCCGCTCCGGTCAGCGTTCCCGGTTTCGATCTTCAAGCTGGTGCCCTCCGGTCCTGCGACCGCCTTGCGCGGGTTCGGAGGATTGGGTCCGTCCCGCCATCGCCCCCTCATCACCCGCCTTCGTTCCCTTGGCGGTTATCGTTTCCTTACCGCGACCTGCGCTTCGCGCGCCGTTTCCGGTTCCATGTCCGGATCGGTGAGGCAAGCTTGCGCAGGCGGGCTTTCGCTATGGTCCCGAATCCGACATCGCCCGGCGTTATCCGTTCAACCAAAGCTCGCCGCGCCAGAGCGTTCCGCCGGGCCTGAAGCGTCTGCGCGTCGATGGTGTCCGCCCCGGTCGAACGCCTGAGCCGGACGAAGAATTCCGTCCCCTTGGTGGGTACGACGGCGACGAGGTCAAGGTCGATCAGCCCCAGCGCCCGGGCCTCGAGGATCAGAAGCTCGAAGGCGGCGGGCGTGACCACCGTGCAATGGGTGTCGATATAGGCGCGGGACTCACCGTCCTTCGGCCAGCCATCGAAGATCTCCTGCAGTCCGCCATAGATCGCCACCTCCTGGACCGAGCCGGGCTGCGTGAAACCGGATGACTTGCGCCCGTCCTCGGACGGCGGCGAGGCAAGACGCGATTTGCAGTCGAAGACCTGCCGGGGGCGGGGGTGCCGGCGTCCTTCGAAGCGGGCCTCGATCCAGTCGCCTAGGGTGGTGACGGGGCGGAAGAAGTCGAAACAGCCGCGCGCGTCGGGAATCGCCATCACAAGCAGGCCGCCCGGCTTCAACAGGCGTGCGGCGCCGTCGAGGAACTTCAGCGGATCGGGCAGATGCTCGAAGTTGTGCGAGCTCAGGATGTAGTCGAGACTGCCGTGCATCTCGGACGGAACCAGTTCGGCGATGTCGCAGGCGCTGCCCACGAAATCGACCGGTTCGATCCGGTCGACGCCCCCGGGGGCGATGGAAGCCATGCCGCGGGCCCGGGTGCGGAGTTCGTCCTGATCAAGAATATCGAGGATCTGGACATTCCAGCCCTCGGCCTTTGACACGATTGGGGAATGAAAGGGCGCGATCTCAAGTCCCCTGTCGCCCTTCCCCAAACCGGCGCGGAGCACGTCCAATCGATCCAAACCGGTTCTTCCCACGTGTGAGCCTCCGGTGCGATGCTGCCCTGCCCGGCAGTCCTTGGCAACCCGTTTGGCCCTGATTGGACCCGCGCCGATCGCCGGATGGAACCCTGCGCGATCATGCGATAAGACCAGCGCAGATGGCCCAACGACATGCCCGGAGACCCCATGAAGATCAAGGACCGCGAGATCGGCCCAGCCGCGCCTCCACTGGTGATCGCCGAGATCGGCATCAATCACGGCGGGTCGCTTGAGGTCGCAAAGGAAATGGTGCGCCTGGCGGCCGCGTCGGGGTGCGAGTGCATCAAGCACCAGACCCACATCCTTGAAGACGAGATGACGGACGAGGCAAAGTCGATCTTCCCGCCGAACGCGGACGTGTCGATCTGGGACGTGATGGCCCAATGCGCGCTGTCGACCGACGACGAGGCCGAGCTCAAGCGGTTCACCGAAGGGCTGGGCCTGATCTACCTGTCCACGCCGTTTTCCCGCGCGGCGGCCGATTTCCTGGACGACCTCGGCGTTCCCGCCTTCAAGATCGGCTCGGGCGAGGCCGACAACCTGCCGCTGATCCGGCATATCGCGCGCAAGGGCAAGCCGGTGATCATGTCGACCGGGATGCAGTCGATCGATTCGATCCGCGCCAGCGTCGACATCCTGCGCGCGGCGGGCATCGACTTCGCCCTGCTCGAATGCACGAACCTGTATCCCTCGCCGCCCGAGATCGTGTCGCTGCGCGGGGTAAGCGACCTGAGGGCGGCTTTCCCCGACGCCGTGGTGGGCTTCTCGGATCATTCCATTGGCCCCGAGATGGCGCTGGCCTCGGTGGCACTCGGCGCCTGCATCCTCGAGCGGCACTATACCGACACGCGCTATCGCAAGGGGCCCGACATCATCAATTCGATGGATCCGTCCGAGTTGCGCCACCTGATCGACCGCTCGCGCGAGATCTGGATCGCCGCGAACAACCCCAAGGAGCGGACCGCCGCCGAAGAACCGGTCTATCGCTTTGCGCGCGCCAGCGTGGTCGCCGACCGTGATCTGCAGGAAGGCCATGTCATCTCTGAAGCCGACATCTGGGCGCGCCGTCCCGGTTCGGGCGAAATCGCCGGCTACGATTTCGACAAGGTCGTCGGTCGCCGGCTTGCCCGCGCGGTGACGCGCAACACTCAGCTCAAGTGGAGCGATCTGGCGTGATGATGCCCGGCGAGACGCGATCATGACCCCGGACGATCTGCCGATCTTCGTCATCTCTCTGGCACGGGCGAAGGACCGGCGCGCGCGTGTCGGGACGCAGTTCGAAAAGGCCGGGCTGGCCTACAGCATCTTCGACGGCGTCGACGGGCGCCAGCGCGAGGCCGAGCTGCTGCAGAAGACCGACGTCGCCGGGTGGAAGCGCCACATGGGGGCGCCGATCAACATCGGCCACCTTGGGTGCTATGCCTCGCACGTCGCGCTGTGGGAGGCCATCGGCCAGGGACCGGACGAGATCGTGCTGATCTGCGAGGACGACGTCGTTCTGCACGACGATTTCCGCGCGGCGCTGGCGGCGGCGCTGAGCTGCCGCGGCGGATGGGACATCTGCCGCTTCGCCAAGGTCCGCGCCAAGGGCCCCCTGACCCAGCGCGCGGTCGGCCCCTATCGCCTGAACGCCTACTGGGGGCCGTTCACCGGGAACGCCTGCTACCTCATCAGGAAAGAGGTCGCGGCCCGGCTGGCGGGGCAGTTCTGGCCCATCAGCCGCGCCCACGATCACGAACTCAACCGCTTCTTCGCCCATGACGTTCGGCTGATGGGGCTCGAACCCTTCGCCGCACATGCCGAGGACAAGGGCGAAAGCTTCATCACCGGGCGGGCCATGTCCGAGTCCGCGAAATTCCCCTGGTGGAAGCGGTTGCCCTACTACGCCCAGAAGGCCGCCAACTATATCCGGCGCCTGGGGTGGCTGGCCCGGCACGGGATGCTGCGGTCGTCCCGCAACGGCTAGATCCGGCCCCCGTTCGCCACCCAGTAGTCCCGCGCCCAGCCGACATGGGCGCCGATGTGATGGGGAAACACGTCGCGGTTGCCCGTGCCTGCGCGGATCAGGTCCATAGGCCGGGGGTTTCCGTGGAAGATCACGGCCTTCACGTCCGGACCCGGGGTCCGCGGCGGCAGGAGGCGGTCGACGATCACCGGCCGGCGAAGGTGACGCTTGAAGCTGACCAGCCACGCCCTGGGCCAGTAACCGATGCCGTCGACGGCGTGGTGGATGTAGTTCTGTTCAAGCCCGTAACGCCCGGCGATCTCGTCCCGCCGGTTCCGGAGATCGTCGACCAGATAGCCCAGCGACCCCAGGTCGAAAGCGAAGATCGAGCTCATCGTCGACGGCCCGCCGCCGGTCCAGGCGCCCTCGTCGATCGCGACGAGGCCCTCGCCGTAGGTAAAGAACTCGGACAGGTCGCCCCAGACGATGGTGTCGAGATCGATGAAGAGCGCGCGCCCGCGAAGGCCGTGCAGATCCTTCGAGAAGACCGAGATCTTGGGCCAGGCCCCGATCCGGGTCAGATCCTCGCGCAGCCCCATGTCGGGGATCGGCAGACACTCGACATCGTCCTGGATTCCGTCGGCATCGTCGGTCAAGCAGACGAACCTGTGGTCCCCGGGCAGATGCCGCCGAACGGCGTTGCGAAGGACGTTCACGTAATCGGGGCCATAGACGCGGCCCCATTTCATGCAGATCACGACACGGTTCATGACGTCCCCCTTTTCGCCCTTCTACAACCGGTGTCCGGCAAGCGGAAGGACGCGGAAGCAGGGCTTTACGCCGCCCTGCCGCGTCTGTAGAGCTACGGAGCCCGTCGAGACCACCCCTCGCGTTTCAGGAGGGACGATGATACCAGCCTGGAAACTTCGCCGCGAAGTGCGGCGTGTCGTGCAGCAGATCGCGACCCTTCCAAGCACGATCGTCCAGTTGCCCAATCGCCTTGGCGAACCGCGCCGCAGGCGTCTGCATGACGCCCGTTTCCGCGAAACCGTGCGTCTGCGCGACGGCACGATCTCTCCCGGGTCGCAGATCGGTATCTTCTTGATCTATCAGCCCCACGGCATCGCGCCGTCGGTTCTGGCGACCTGCGACTGGCTCGTCGCGAACGGCTTTGCGCCTCTGGTCGTGTCGAACTGCCCCGTCACGGACGCCGATTTCGCGAAACTCGCCCCTCGCTGCTGGCAGACGATGGAGCGGCCGAACTTCGGTTACGACTTCGGGGGCTACCGCGACGCGATCCGCCATATCAACGGGCAGGGGCTGTCGCCTGGGCGGCTGATCATCATGAACGACAGCGTCTGGTTTCCCATGCGCAGCGACGTGATGGAGCGGCTTGTCGCGCTGCCGCAGGACATCGTCGGGCTTCTTCAGGACGAGAAGGTCGCCCACGACCGGCAAGGCGGCATGCCCACCGACCGCATGCATCTGGAATCCTATTTCTTCCTGATCCGGGAACGCGCCTTGTCGTCCGAGGTCTTCCGGCACTTCTGGCGGGACTACCGCATGACGGATTTCAAGCCCAACACGATCAAGTTCGGCGAAATCGGCTTTTCAAAGGCGATGGCGGCGGGGGGGCTGAGCCTTGGGGCGCTGACCGACCGGAGCCGCTTTCTTGCCGGCCTGCGCGGCCACGACGCGGCGGGGCTTCGCCGGATCCTGAGCTATGCGGCTTATGCCGATCGCGACATTGCCGCCGACGCCGACCGCGTGCTGGCGGAATACGCGCCGACCGAGGCGTGGCGCGAGCGCGCCTTCGCCCACATCACGCGAGCGGTCAACCGCAAGCGGTTCAACGCCAGCTTCCCGCTTGCGACCGACGAGGTCTTCGGCATCCACTTCCTCAAGAAAAGCCGCGAGCCGATCTTCTCCAACATGAGACGGGCCTACGTGCGCCTTCTGGACGACAATCTGGTGCAGCCGCCGCCCCCCGAGATCGAGGCCGAGGTTCGCAAGGCCGTGGCGCGGGATTTTCCGGAACAAACAGGATCGCCAAGGGTTGCCTAGCGCCCGCGCCGTCCGACCGGGGGTTGAAGCTTGTCTCTGTCCCACGCGGCCCTTAAGACGATCGGCGATCCCAGCGAGGCGACCGCCCCGATCATGACCCGCACGCTTCTTTTCGTCACCGGCACCCGCGCGGATTTCGGCAAGCTCGAACCGCTTGCCGTGGCCGCACGGGACGCGGGCCTCGCGGTGCGGTTCTTCGTGACCGGGATGCACATGCTCGACCGATACGGGCTAACCAAGCTCGAGGTGCATCGCCTTTCGGGCGTCTCGGTCCACGAGTTCCTCAACCAGCGCCCGGGCGATCCACAGGACGTGATCCTGGCCAAGACGGTCAGTGGGTTCTCGGACTATGTGGCCGAGAACCGGCCCGACCTGATCGTGCTGCACGGCGACCGGGTCGAGGCGCTGGCCTGCGCGCTGGTGGCCGCGACGAACTACATCCGCTCGGCCCATATCGAGGGTGGCGAGGTGTCGGGCACCATCGACGAGGTCTTCCGCCACTGCATCTCGAAGCTTGCGACCCACCATTTCGTCAGTTCCGAGGCCGCCGCGCAGCGGGTGATGCGGCTGGGCGAACCGGCCGACAGCGTCTTTCTCATCGGCTCGCCCGAGCTTGACAGCCACGCCGCCCCCTCGGACGTGACGCTGGACGAGGTGCGGCGTCGCTATGCGATCCCGTTCGACGACTACGGCATCGCCACCTTCCACCCCGTGACGTCCGAAGCGGACACGATGGATGCGCAGGCGCGCGCTCTTTTCGGCGCGCTCGCGGCCTCGGGCCGGGAGTTCGTTGTCATCGCGCCGAACAACGATCCGGGCTCCGAGGCGATCTTCGAGGTCATCGAAGGCCTGCCTCGGGACCGCTTCCGCCTGATCCCGTCGATGCGGTTCTCGCATTTCTCGGTCCTGATGAAGAACGCCGCCTGCATGGTCGGCAATTCCTCGGCCTGCGTGCGCGAGGCGCCGTTCCTTGGCATCCCGTCGCTCGATATCGGCACGCGGCAGCGAAACCGGGCGCTGTCGCCGGCGATCTCGTCCGCCGATGCCACCGACAAGGACCGGATCCTCGCGTTCCTCGCCACCGAATGGGGCAAGCGTTATCCCCGCGACACGGGCTTCGGCGAAGGCCGGGCGGCCGCACGTTTTGCCGAGATCCTTCAGGACGATGCCTTCTGGACGCGCGGGCTTCAGAAGGTCTTTCACGACCATGCCCCCGGCGGGTGATCCTGCGCGACGCGGGCCTGCCTTGCGTCTTTACCTTGCCGCAAGCCGCGTCATTCCCCTGGTCGCCCCGGCTGTCCTTCGGCGCCGCCTTGCGCGGGGAAAGGAAGACCCGCAACGCTGGCAGGAAAAGCTGGGCCGCCCGACAATGCCCCGGCCCGACGGACCTCTGGTCTGGTTGCATGCCGTTGGCCTGGGCGAGGTGCTGGCCCTGCGCGGCCTGATCGCGGCGGTGGCGCGCCAGCGGGATGGGCTGTCGTTCCTGATCACCTCGACTGCGCGGTCCTCGGCCGGGGTCGTCGCCGCCAATCTGCCGCCGCGCACCAGCCACCAGTTCTTGCCGCTCGATGCGCCGCGCTACCTTGCGCCCTTCCTCGACCACTGGCGGCCCGACCTTGCCATCTGGTCCGAACAGGACCTCTGGCCCGGGGCGGTCGCCGCCGCCCAGGCACGCGGCATCCCGCTGGCCTATGTCAACGTGCGCATCACCGCCGAAAGCGCCCGTCGCCGCGCCTTTGCCGCTGCGGTCTACCGTGACACGCTGTCCTGCTTTGCGCTGATCGCCGCGCAGGAGGAAGGCACGGCCGCGCGGCTCAGGTCGCTTGGGGCTGGAGAGGTGCGCGTGACGGGCTCGCTCAAGTCGGCGGCGCCGCCGCTTGCGGCGGACCCTGACAGCCTTGACCGCTTGCGCGCGCTTCTCGCGGGCAGGCGGCCCTGGGTCGCGGCCTCGACCCATCCCGGCGACGAAGAGGCGGCGATCGCGGCCGCCGTTGCCTTGCGCGACGACCCGGCCGACCTGCTGATCCTCGTGCCGCGCGATCCCGGTCGCGCTGATGCGATTGCCGCCAGACTGGGGAAGGCGGGTTTGCAGTCTGCCCGACGCAGCGCCGGCGAGGTTCCCGCGTCCGACACACGCGTCTGGCTTGCGGATACTTACGGCGAGCTTGGGCTTTGGTACCGCCTTGCCGACCGCGCGCTGATCGGCGGCGGGTTCGACGCGATCGGCGGCCACAACCCTTGGGAGGCCGCCTGCCTTGATACCGCGATCCTGCACGGCCCGGACGTTGCGAACTTCGCCGCCGACTATGCCGCGCTTCACGCGGCGGGGGCTGCGCGCGAGGTGCGGTCAGACGGGCTTGCCACGGCGCTTGAGGCCGAAGACCTGCCGGCCCTGGCCGCGCGCGCCCGCGCGCTGGTCGAGGGCGCGCGCGGTGCGCTCGACCCGCTGGCGGTCGACCTTCTGGCGCTGATGGACCCTCCAGGATGAGCGTGCGGATGCGCCTTTTTCTGGGGCTATGGTCCTTTCTCTGGACGGTGGGAATGCCGTTTGTCCTGCTTTACCTGCGTCGGCGCGGGCGCAAGGATGAGCTTTACGCCGCGCATCTCGACGAACGCTTCGGCCGCTACGATCAGACTTTGCCAGGGGCCGTCTGGGTTCACGCGGTGTCTTTGGGCGAGATGCGTTCGGCCGTGCCACTGATCCGCGCGCTTCTTGATCGGGGCGAGCGGGTGGTCGTCACGCTTTTCACCCCCGCCGGCAGGCGCGAGGCCGAACGGGTCTTCGCCGCCGATATCGACACGGGCCGCCTTGCCGCCGTCTGGGTTCCGTTCGAGACAGGCGCAGCCTACCGGCGCTTCCTGGACGCCTTCCGCCCGCAGTATGGCCTTGTGATGGAGATAGAGATCTGGCCGCGCATGGTCCAAGCGGCGAGGGCGGCGGGCGTGCCGCTTTTCATGTGCAACGCCCAGTATCCCACGAAGTCGATCGCCCGCGACAGCCGTTGGCCGCGCCTGAGGCAAGAGGTCATGCGGGGCTTCGCCGGGGCCTTCGTAAAGTCCGATCTTCAGGCCGAACGCTTCGCCGCGATCGGCGTGCCGAACATCCACGTCACGGGCGAGTTGCGTTTCGACCAGCCGATCCCGCCCGTCTTGCTGGACGCTGGCCGCGCGGCGCGCGACTGGATCGGGGCGCGCGACCGCCGCGTGATCACCATCGCCAGCGCCGTGGAAGGCGAGGACCCCGTCTATCTCGACATGATCCGCGCCTTGCGCGACGGCGGCGGCGTGCCGCCGCTGTTCATCTATGTGCCCCGCCGCCCCGAGCGTTTCGACGAGGTGGCCGGGTTCCTGGAAGCTGCCGGCCTGTCGGTCCTGCGGCGGTCACGCGCGCTGGGCGAAACGCTGGGCGTCCCCATCGACGCGCCAGCCCCGGTCGCCGTGCCGGACATCTTCCTGGGCGACAGTCTGGGCGAGATGTATTTCTACCTCGCCATGGCCGATGCCGTGGTCGTGGGCGGCGGCTTCACCCCGCACGGCGCGCACAACATCATCGAGCCGCTCGCGGTCGGCAAACCCGTGGTGACCGGACCCGAGGTCGGGACGATCGAGTATCCGTTCGTCGAGGCCGAGGCCGCCGGCGTCGCGTGGCGGGTGCGGGACGCGGCCGACCTGGCCGGGGCGGTGCGCGGCCTCAGCCCGGACACGCAGGCGATCGAGCGCTTTCTTGCGGACCACGCGGGCGGCGTGCGTCGGCTGCTTGCGGCGCTCCCCGATGCGCTTGCCACAGCGCGCGGCGCTTAGACCAGATCGAAGTCCACCGTCCCGACGAACCGCCGCGCGGCCCAGGCCGCGGCGATGAAGGCGGTGCTGTCCGACATGCGATCGAAGCGCGGCATCAGCGGGTTGCCCGAGGTCTGCGTCCCCGCCACCAGCGCCAGGAAGTCGCGCATCGCACCCAGGAACATGTCGTTGCGCTCGAACGTGTAGGTCGTCGTCTCGGCCGCCCCGGGCGTGACCACGGTCAGGGCCGGCGTCAGGAAGTCGACCTCGACATGGTGATCGAGCCCGCGCAGCAGGGTCCGCCGCATCGACACCGGCGACAGGTAGTCCATCGCGATCCGTCCGACCGGCCCTCCAGGGGCCGCCGCCTGCACGAAGCTTGCCATGTCGACGCCCGGGAACCCGTCGTGCCCCAGCGCGTCGCAGCGCGTCACCGCCAGCCCCGGGAAAAGCGCGCAGGCCATGTCAAGCTCGTGCGACAGGTCCAGAAGGACGCCGCCGCCTTCGGCCTGCGAGGCATAGCTGTCGGCAAAGCGCCAGTTCGCGCGCCACTGCCGCACGTCGTGGCCGATCTCCATCGAGAAGCCGTAAATGTCCGAAGGGTCGCGCGCGGCCAGATCGCGCAGCGCTGGGTGATAGCGCATCATGAAGCCCACCATCGAGCGCTCGGCCACTGGTGCGGCCGCGGCGGCGATCGCGCGCGCCTCGTCCGGTGACCAGGTCAGCGGCTTTTCGGCATAGAAGGGCAGGCCCCGCTCGGCGCAAAGTGCGATCAGCGCGCGCCGGATCGGCGTGGCCGTCGCGATCACCACGCCGTCGAGGCCGGCATTGAGCGCTTCGGGCCGGAAATCGCGCCACGGGATGTGCAGAACATCCACGCCCAGCGTGCGCAGGTTGCCCGCGTGCCGCGTCCCGATCGACCCGGCTCCGATGACGGCGATGCGCAGGCCGCCTACCACCCCGAGAAACCGCCGTCGACGTTGACAAGCTGGCCGGTCATGTAGCCCGCCTGCGGGCTGCACAGGAACAGCATCACGTCCGCGATCTCGTCCGGGGCGGCCATGCGGTTCATCATGATCAGCTCGCCCACACGGCGCTGGAATTCCTCGGAATGGCCGTTGAAGACGGCCCCGGGCGCGATGGTGTTGACGGTGGCATCCCGACCCGCCCAATAGCCCGCCAGCCACAGCGTCAGTCCGTGGATACCCGCCTTCGTCGTCGAATAGGCCGAGAAGCTTTTGAACGGCATGCCTTCGTAGATCCGGTGGTGCGGGCCGTTCAGCGCATACATCGAGGCCACGTTGATCAGCGTGGCGGGATATCGCCCGACGATGTCGCGGTCCATCTGCCGGGCGATCATGAAGGCGCCGGTCAGGTTGGTGCGCAGCGTGCGTTCCCAATCGGACACCGAGGTGTCGGCGAAGGAGGGAAAGCTTTTCCCCGCGCCCATCAGCAACTCGCCCGTGATCGCGGCGTTGTTCAGCACCACGTTCGGGCTCCAACCGTCGACCATGACCCGCCGGAAGATGCCGGTCACCTGCTCTTCATCGCCGACGTCGAGCTCGTGGAAGCGGAAATTCGGACTTTCGCCATGCGCGGCGATCAGCGCCTCGGCCCGTGCGCCGGGCAGGTCCGTAGCGATCACCCGCGCGCCCGCGTCGAGCATCCGGCGCACGTAGGTCGCGCCCAGCACCCCGCCCGAGCCGGTGATGAATATGGTGCGGTCGGAAAGGTCTGCGGTCATGGGGCCCTCAGCCGGTTGCGGCAAGCCGGTCCCGCATGAGGAACTCGACCAGCCGGAAATCGAAGTCGCTGTCGATGTCGATACACCGCTCGGGCGGCATTTCGAAGGGGATGACGCGACCCTCATAGATGCTTGACGCCCGCCGCAGGTAGTCGGGGTCGACGACATAGGTCGAGGCCGCGTGTTCATAGACCCTCGGCGCGGTCTGGCGCGACCAGACCCCGCCCGGAAGCGGCTTCGAGACATGCAGAGCGCCGGTCTCGTCCGGTTCGACAAGGTTGAAATAGGGGTTCTTGCGCGCCTCGCAGACCGACATCACCATGTCGGGCCGTTGGGCCTGGAACAGGTCGAGCGCGCCGTCGATGTCGGCGGGGTCGCGCAGCGGCGCGGTCGCGTCGAGATCGAGGAAGGCCGTCACGGGCTGCCCAGCCGCCGCTTCGCCCGCCGCGAGCGAGTGCTGCCAGACGCCCCATTTCGGCGCGGTATCGGTGGCCAGGTCGTCGGGCCGCAATCCGATGTCGAGCGCGCCCTTCGCGATCACGTGGTCACGGATCACCGGATCGTCGGTCGACACGACGACCGCGCCGACCCGTGGGTTCGCAAGAAGCTGATCCAGCGACCAGTCGATCAGGGGCTTGCCGCACAGCGACTTGAAGTTCTTGCCGGGGACCCCCTTCGATCCCTTGCGCACCCCGATGTGACCCAAGATCATCGCTGCCCGCCTTTCGCGCTTCCGCCGCGCCGTGACTGCCGCCAGGCTGCGCAGGCGCCGGCGTGGCGCGCGCTCCTTCGGCCTTGCCCATGGGTTATCGGCAGGCAGGCGCCTTAGCAACCGCCTTCCCGACTGCACCCTTTTCCCCCATCCCGCGACGGGCTAAGTTCACCCCGAGGCGACCCACAGAACCGACCACAGAACGGGCAGGGCAGAATGATCCTATCGCGGCGAACCACCCTTCTTGGACTTGCGGCCGGCGCGCTGTCGGCCTGCACCGGCGGGTCGGCCCCTTCGGCCGTCTCGCGCGCCGCGCCGCCCCGGCCGGTGCCCAACGCCGCCTACGACACCTGGGTCGCCGGATTTCAGGCCCGTGCGGCGGGCCAGGGGATCGCCCCCGCCACCATCGACCGCGCGTTCCGCGGCGCGGGCTATCTGCCGGACGTGGTCGAGCGCGACCGCAACCAGACGGAATTCACCCGCTCGATCGAGGATTACCTGGCCATCGCCGCCTCGGACGAGCGCGTCTCGAAGGGCAGGGCGCAGCGCAGCCGGCAGTCCGGCACGCTGTCGGCGATCGAGACCCGCTACGGTGTCCCCCCCGAGGTGGTCACAGCCGTCTGGGGTCTTGAAAGCATGTATGGCGAGCGCATGGGCGACATTCCCGTCGTCTCGTCCACATCGACGCTGGCCTTCGACGGGCGGCGCGGAGCGTTCTTCGAGGGACAGCTTGTCGCGGCCCTGCGCATCCTTCAGCGCGGCGACATCACGCCCGAGCGGATGACCGGAAGCTGGGCGGGCGCGATGGGCCACACCCAGTTCATCCCGACCTCGTTTCTGGCCTATGCCGTTGACTTCACCGGCGACGGCCGCGCCGACATCTGGTCGGACAACCCAGCGGACGCGCTTGCCTCGACCGCGGCCTATCTGCAGCGGTCGGGCTGGCGGCCGGGACAGCCCTGGGGGATGGAGGTGCGCCTGCCCGCAGGGTTCAACGCGGGCCTTGCCGGACGAGGCAACCGCCGCGACGCCGGCGCCTGGTCGGCGATGGGCGTCACCGACATGTCGGGACGCCCGCTGCCGGGCGTCGGGCCGACCGCGATCCTGCTGCCAGCGGGGCCGAACGGCCCGGCCTTTGCGGTCTTCCGCAACTTCGACGCGATCCTGCGCTACAACAACGCCGAAAGCTATGGGCTTGGGGTCGGCCATCTGTCGGACCGCATCGCCGGCCGCCCGCCGATCCAGACGTCGTTCCCGCCAGATGCGACCGGCCTTACCATCGACGACCGCAAGGAGCTTCAGCGCCGCCTGACCGCGGCCGGCTTCGACACCGGCGGGGCGGACGGTGTGATCGGGTCGAACACCACGGCCGCGATCAGCGCCTATCAGGCGCAGGCGGGTCTGCCGGTCACGGGGCAGCCGTCGCCCGCGCTGCTTCAGCGGCTGCGCTGATCGTCAGTCCTGCGCGTCGCGCTGGACGATCCAGTCGTGATCGGGGTGGGTCCTGAACCGCCATTTGCGAAGCGGCCCGGCCATGACGTTGAGATAATACATCTCGTAGCCGTAGGGCGCTGCGCAGGGGTGATGGCCCCGCGGCACCAGCACGACGTCGTGGTCGGCCACCGCCATGGTCTCGTCCAGGCTGCCATCCTCGGTGAAGACGCGCTGGATGCCGAACCCCTGTGGCGGGTTCAGGCGGTGGTAATAAGTCTCTTCGAGGTAGGTCATGTCGGGATAGGCGTCCTCGTCGTGCCGGTGTGGCGGATAAGACGACCAGTGCCCCGCGGGCGTATAGACTTCGGTCACCAGAAGGCTGTCGGCGACGTCGCGGCCTTCCATCGCGATGTTGTGGATGTAGCGCGCGTTGGTGCCCTTGCCGCGTTCCTCCAGGGCGATGCCCGCAGGCCCGATGATCTGTGCCGGGTGCCCGCCGTGGCCGGGCGCGGTGCAGACCGCAAGCGTGCATTCGGTCGTGGCGGTCGCTGCCCAGGCCGATCCGTTCGGCACGTAGACGCAATGCGGCGGCGTCTTCTCGAAGACCTGCATCCGGTCGCCCAGGTCCCCGAAATCGCGGTCGTCCGCTTCGATCCGGGCCCTGCCTTCGACAAGGACAAGGATCGCCTCGCGGTCGCCCGTGCTGTCGGCCGCGCGGTCGCCCGCCCGCAGACGATACAGATCGAAGCCGACATAGGACCAGCCTGCGCTTTCGGGCGTGATCCAGTGGACACGTCCATGCCCGGCGCCGGGGGAGATCTTCAGCTTCGCCATCGTCCCCGTCCGCGCTCAGGCCACGCGCCGCGCGTCGCGGCGCAGCAGTTCGGCGTCGAAGGCTTCGGGCGTCATGCCGTCGTCCAGGGCGCGCAGGAAGAACGTGGCCTGCGTTTCGGGCGCAAGCCCGCCGGTCGGCGAGTCCGTGTCCAGGTTCGTGGGGAAGGCATAGCCCTCGGCCGCGGCGCGGACCGCGGCACGCGCCGCGGCCCATCCGATGCGGCCGTCCGCCAGAAGCCCCTGAAGCGCGGGGTAAAGCCGCCGGCACATCCCGGTGCGGTCGATGCTTTCCATTGCCCTGCCGAAGGCCGAGGACACCTGCAGAAGGTTGGCCATGCGGTGGATGTCGGCGGTGCAGTTCGTCCCGGCGGCATGGAACAGGGCGGGGTTGAAGAAGACCGCGTCACCCTTCGACAGCGGCACCTGTATGCAGCGCGCCTCGAACAGGTCCCGGAATTCGGGCAGCCGATAGGCAAGGTAGCCCGGGCGATAGAGTTGCGAGAACGGCAGAAGCTTCGTCGGCCCGCTTTCGACGGGCATGTCGCAATGCGCGACCGCGCCCTGAAGCGTCATCACCGGCGACAGGTCGTGGACGTGGGCGGGATAGGCGGCGGCCGCCTCGGCGGTCTGGAAGCCCAGGTGATAGTCGCGGTGCGCCTCTTGCGCCGCGCCGCCCGGATGCACCAGGTTCACCTGCGCTGTCATCTGGTAGCCCGGGCCAAGCCAGGCCTCGGAGACCGCATCGATCGCCGTGTTTCCGAAGTAAAGCGCAAAAAGCTCGGCATCCGCGTCGCAGAGCTTCTGCAGGGAATTCCACAGACGGTCGTTCGCCCCGGCCGCCGCGAAGTGGTCGGCGCCGCCCGCGCCCGCGGCCTTCTCGCGCGCGATCAGCTCGAGATAGGCGTCGGTGGCCCGGTCGATCACGGCCGTGTCCCGGGCCGCGCCCTCGAGGGCCAGAACCCCCGGGCCTTCGCCCAGCACCCAGGCCCATTCGGCAAGCAGCCTGCGGCGGCCTGGAGCGTCGGCCAGAACCGGGTCAAGATGCGCCATCCGGTAGACCGGCACCTCTTTCTCGATCCGGTCCGCCATCGGGACCCGGGCGGGATCGAGCCGCCGGTCGATCAGGTCACGGAACGCGTCGATGCGGCAGTCCGCGGTATCGAAGTATCCGGTTGCGATCATGAGCCCTTCTCCTTCTCTCCGGCCTCGTAGTCCCGCGGGTCGAAGACGATGAAGAACTCGTAGATGGTGTAGATGCCGATCCCGCCCGCCAGAACCGCCCAGTAGGGGTTGCCGCCCCAAAGCTCCATCGCCGTCCAGCCGGCGATCACCGCGACTGTCGCGATGCGTCGCCAGAGCGGCCGGAAGAACGGCAGGCGCACGTCCAGCGCCGCATGGCGTCGGCGTCGGCGCGGGGTCGTCTGTTCGCTGTCACCATCCACCTTCGGCAGCTCCCGATCAGACCGTGCCGCCAAGCGAATCCTCGAGCGCCACAAGCTCCTGTCCGCCCGCCATCATGTCCTGAAGCTCGTCCGGGGTGATCTGGCCGCGCTGCGCCGTGCCAAGTGTCCGTCCGCGGTTGAGAACCGTGAACCGGTCGCCCACCGCAAGCGCGTGCCGCACGTTGTGGGTGATGAACACGACCGCGATGTTGCGCTTGCGCACCTTGTCGATGGTTGCCAGCACGTTCGCCGTCTGCCGCACGCCCAGAGCCGAGGTCGGTTCGTCGAGGATCAGCACCTTCGCGCCAAAATGGACGGCGCGCGCGATCGCGACGGTCTGGCGTTCGCCGCCCGAAAGGGTGCCGACCGCCTGGTCGGGACCGCGCAGGTTGATGCCCATCTTGCGCATCTCATCCATCGTGACGCGATCGGCATGGGCCTTGTCGTAGAACGGCATACCCGCGATCTTCTTCACCGGCTCGTTGCCCATGAAGAAGTTGCGGCTGACGCTCATCAGCGGGATCATCGCGAGGTCCTGATAGACCGTGGCGATCCCGGCCTCGATGGCGTCGCGCGGATCGTCGAAGTGCATGGGCCTGCCTTCAAAGAAGATCTCGCCCCGCGTCGGCTTGTGGACGCCGGACATCGTCTTGATGAAGGTGGACTTGCCCGCGCCGTTGTCGCCTAGAAGGCAATGGCATTCGCCGGGAAAGACGTCGACCGACACTCCGGCAAGGGCGATCACCCGTCCGAAGTGCTTTTCGATATTCTTCATCTGGATGATCGGCTCGTGCGTGGTTCGCGCGTTCATTTCAGCGTTCCCCCGTGATCATGCGGCGGATGTAGGTGTTCAGGATCACCGCGCAAAGCAGGATAACCCCCAGGAACACCCGGAACAGACTCGACTCGACGCCGGCGAAGAACAGGCCCTGCTGGACGACGCCAAAGATCAGCGCGCCAAGCGCGGCCCCGATGACCGACCCGTAGCCCCCCGTCAACAGCGCCCCGCCGATCACCACTGCGATGATCGCCTCGAACTCTTTCAGAAGGCCGCGATCCGCCCCGGCTGAGCCGAACTCCATCACCTGGCAGGTGGCGAAGACGGTCGCGCAGAAGGCGGTGAACATGAACATCAGGATCTTCACCCGGTTCACCGGCACGCCCACATAGCGCGCCGCCTGCGCATCGCCGCCGGCCGCGAAGATCCAGTTCCCGAACCGCGTCCGTGTGAGCAGGATGTGACCGAAGATCACAAGCAGGATCGCCCAGACGATCAGCATCGGGATGCCGTCGACGACCGGCTGTCCGGCCCGGTTGCCGCGGTCGAAGACCTGGATCAGGCCGGCTTCCCCCATCCAGGTGAAGAACCCGGTCAGGATCTTTCCGCCGAAGACCGGCGCCAGCCAGTCCCCCTGCGCCACGTCCGAGACGCCGCCGATGATCGTCTTCCGCTCGATCGTTTGCGGCAGATAGATGGTGAAGCCACGCAGGATGAACAGGAAGGCCAGTGTCACGATGAAGCTGGGCAGGCCTGTGCGGATCACGATGAAACCGTTGAGCGCCCCGATCGCGATCGCCAGCGCGAAGGTCACGAGGATGGCCATCCAGACCGGCCAACCCAGCGTGACCGAGAAGATCGCGATCATCATGCCGGAAAAACCGATCATCGAACCGACGGACAGGTCGAATTCGCCCGCGATCATCAGCAGGCAGGCCCCGACCGCGATGATCATGAACTGCGCCGAGACGACCGACCAGTTCAGGACACCCTGCGCGCTGAACATGCCACTGTCGGCGGCGAAGATCAGAAAGAAGACAAAGACCGCTACGGTTCCGACGATCCCGCCAAGTTCGGGCCGGATCAGCGCCTTGCGCCAGCCCGCGATCTCCTTGATGCGTTCGTCGGCTACAGGTGTGGGCTGCGCTGTCTCGGACATCGCGACGCTCTCCCCCCGGTTTTCGAGTGATCAGGATCGAAGGGCGGCCCCCGGTGTGGGGCCGCCCCTGTCGTGGATCAGCGGTATTCGCCCGCGAACTTCTCGACCATCTCGAGTGCGTCCTTCGTCACGAAGCCCGGGCCCGAGTTGATGTTGTTGCCCGGCAGGACGCCGAAGCGGTGGTAGTTGGCGAGAACGATCACCGGCAGGTAGGCCTGCAGGAACGGCTGCTGGTCGATGCCCCACTTGATGACGTCGGCCTGGATCGCCTTCACGATCTCGGTGCCAAGGTCGAAGGTGCCGAAGTAGATGTCGCCGGCCATGCCGTTCTCTTCCAGCGCGAGGATCGTCGGATCGGCCGAGGTCGGTCCAAGCGTCAGAACGGCATCGGTGTCGGGGTTCGAGTTCAGGTAGGCAAGTACGCGGTTCTTGATCTCGGCCGGGTCCTGGCCGCTGTCGATCATCTGGTTGCCGAGTTCCACGCCAAGACCGTCAGCGAAGCCCTGGCACCGCTCGGTCGAGGAGGGCGACGAGATGTAGTGGTTCACGCAGAGGAACGATCCCACGCCATCCGACTTCGCGCGAAGGCCTGCGGCGTAGCCCGCATCGTATTCGGGCTGGCCCACGTACATCAGCGCACCGACCTCGCGCGCCTGCTCGGGTGTGCCCGAGTTGATGATGATGACATCCACGCCCGAGGCCACGGCATCCCGGATCGGGCCGGAGAGCACGTCGAAATCGGCCAGCGTCGTGATGATCCCGTCCGGGCCGCTTGCCGCCGCCTGTTCGATGATCCGCGCCATGTCGGCAAGGTCGCCGGTCGGCGGGTTCCGGTATTCGACCGTGACCCCCATCTGCTCGCCGCCAAGGGCGATGCCGTTCTTGATGGTGTTCCACCAGCTGTCGCTGTCGGGCGCGTGGCTGACGAGCACGTAGTTGAGCGATTCATGGCCCTCGGCAAGGGCGGCGACGGGCGCGGTGATCACGCCCGCTGCAATCGCGATGGATGCAACAACTGACTTCATTTGATCCTCCCAGATGTGGTGCGTCAGGAATGCCGGGCGGTTTGCCCGCCTCTCCGATTCTCAGGAAACCACAAGTCCAGAAATTTTGCAACCGGTTGCAAACGCTATTGCCAAAAGCCCTGCTTCGCCCCACTCTCTGTCCATGTCTGTGACGCTGAAGGATGTGGCCGAACTGGCGGGCGTTTCACGCTCGGCGGTGTCGCGCACCTTCACCGAAGGGGCCTCGGTTTCCGAGAAGACCCGCCGCAAGGTCGAGAAGGCGGCGCTGGCGCTGGGCTACCATCCGAACGCGCTTGCATCGAGCCTGACGACCGGACGCACCAAGCTGATCGGCCTCGTCGCCAACAACTTTCACAACCCGTTCTTCCTTGAGGTCTTCGACCTGTTCACCCGTGGCCTGCAGGACAGGGGGCTTCGGCCGTTGTTGGTGAACCTGACCGATGAGACCGACCCGCAGAATTCCGTGCGGCTTCTGCGGCAGTATTCGGTCGACGGGGTGATCGTGGCCTCGTCGACATTGTCGCCCGACTTCGCCCACGCCTTCCGCCGGGCGGGGGTGCCGGTCGTGCATTCGTTCGGCCGGTTCGACAGCGCGCCCCATGCCCATGTCGTGGGCATCGACAACATGGAATGCGGGCGGATGGCGGCGCAGACGCTTCTGGCGCGCGGCTACCGCCGCATCGCCTTCCTGGGCGGCCCCGAGACAGCCACCTCGACCCAGGACCGCATCGCCGGCTTCCTCGAGGTCGCGACCGCCCGGCCGGGGGTCACGGTCAGCCACAGCTTTGCCTCGGCCTACACCTTCGACGCCGGCCGGGTCGAGATGACGAAGCTCATGATGACAGACCCCGCCGAGGCCTATTTCTGCGGCGACGATGTCATCGCGATCGGCGCGCTCAGCGCGATCCAGTCGGCAGGTCTGAAGGTGCCCGGCGATATCGGGCTGATCGGGCTGAACGACATGGAGATGTCGCGTTGGGACAACATCGACCTGACCACGATCCGCCAGCCGATCCCGCAGATCATCGCAAGTTCCATCGACCTCGTGGTTTCGATGCTGACCGAGCCCGACCGCCTGCCGGAGGCGCGGCTTTTCCCCTGCTCGATCGTCGAACGCGGCACACTGCGTCCGCTTCCTGCCTGAGGCCGCCCGGACCCGGCCGGACGGCCTCGGGCAGGGCCTAGCGGAACATCGGCGGGCGCGCGTCGACCCAGGCGCCCTGTGCGCCGGCCGAGGCGACGGCGGCGTGAACCGCCGCCATCGACCGCAACCCATCCTCGGCCGAAGGCAGCGCGCCCGTCGCCTCGCCCCGGATCGCGGCGGCGAGATCGACGTAGATGTTCGCAACCGCCAGCGGGAAGCCTTCGGGGTGGGCGATCGCCACGCGCGACAGGCGCGCGGCTTCGGGGAAAATGCCGGCCTCGCCCTTCTCGATGATTTCGACGCGCCCGCCAAGCCTGTGATAATAGACCTGGTTCGGCTGTTCGGATGCCCATCGAAGTCCGCCCGTCTCGCCGAAGATCTGGATGTCGAGCCCGTGCTGGCGCCCCAGCGCGATGGTCGAGGTCCAAAGCCGGCCGACCGTGCCGCGCGAAGTGCGGAAGCTGACCATCGCGTCGTCCTCCAGCACGCGTCCCGGCACGGTCGAGGCGAAATCGGCCGACAGCCTTTCGACCTCGTCGCCAAGGATGAACGACGCCAGATGCAGGGCGTGGATGCCGCAATCGGCCATCTGGCCCGAAACGCCCGCCTGCGCCGGGTCATAGCGCCAGCGCACGCGCGGGTTCTCGGCGTCGTCGCCGGCGGCGTGGTGTCCGTGGCTGAAGTTCGCGACCACGCAGCGGATCGCGCCAAGATCGCCGGCCGCGACCATCGCGCGCATCTGCCGGATCATCGGGTAGGCGGAATAGCAGTAGTTCACCGCGCAGACCTTCCCGCTTTTGCGCGCGACGCGCACGATCTCTTCGCCTTCCTCGACGGTCATCGTCATCGGCTTTTCGCAAAGCACGTTGAAGCCTGCCTCGAGGAAGCCCTTGGTGATCTCGAAATGCGTCGCGTTCGGGGTGGCCACCGTCACCAGGTCGATGCGGTTGTCGCGCCCGCGTTCGCCCGCCAGCATCTCGCGCCAGTCGCCATAGGCACGGTCGGGCGCGATGCCCAGCGATCGCGCATAAGCGCGGCCCTTTTCGGGGTCGGCGTCAAGCGCGCCGGCGACAAAGGCATAAAGCCCGTCGGCCTGCGCGCCAAGCCGATGCGCGGGGCCGATCTGGCTGCCTTCGCCGCCGCCGACCATGCCCCAGGAAAGTCGTTGTGCCATTGATGCCCCCTCAGAAGCCGATCGAGGCCAGGTAGGCCCGGTTGATCCGCGCGTCGCGCAGCGGATCGGTGTCGGGCAGGGTCGGGTCGCAGTCCTGTTCGACGGTGCACCAGCCGTCGAAGCCGGCATCGAGCAGGATCTGCCGCACCCGCGGGAAATCCACGTCACCGTCGCCCAGGTTGCAGAAGATGCCCTGTCCGCAGGCCTCGTAGAAGCCTGTGCCCTTCGCGATCGCGTCGGCTTTCACGGCCGGGTCGATGTCCTTGAAATGCATGTAGCTGATGCGCCCGATGTGCCGCTCCATGAAGGCCACCGGATCGAAGCCGGCATAGGAATGGTGCCCGGTGTCGAAGCAGATCTTGAGAATGCGGTCGTCCACCTCGTCCAGCAGCCGCTCGAGCTCGGGTTCGAAATCCATGAACCCAGCGGCATGGGCGTGGATGCCCACGGTCAGGCCATAGTCCTCGGCCCCCATGCGGGCGACATGGGCGATGCGGTCGCGGAACGCGGCCCACTCGGCGGCGTCCATCCGTTCGGCCGCGTCATACCGGCCAGCGGTCGGTGCGCGGCGAGGCGATATCGAATCGATCAGCACAAGGTGCTGCGCCCCGTGCGCCTGCAGCGCCTTGCAGGTCCGCACCGACCCGTCGAGAACGTCGTCCCACTGCGCGGGGTCGTGGAAGGCGCGGAACACGACGCCGCCGATCAGCTCCAGCCCGTTTTCGGCCAGGGCTTCGGCCACTTGGGGCGGGTCCTCGGGCATGAAGCCCACCGGCCCAAGTTCGATGCCGGCATAACCGGCTTCGGCGCAGTCCCGCAGGACGTCGCGCCAGTCCGGGTTGCGCGGATCGCCCGCAAATTCCACCCCCCACGAGCAGGGCGCGTTGCCGATCTTGATGGTCATGGTCACTCCTGAAAAGACCGCAGGTCCGTCCAGGCCCGTGCGGCATGTGAACTGCGGGCCGCGGCGACGATCTCGGACACGGCAAGTCCGTCCTCGAAAGTCGGCCAGATGGCCTTGCCCGAGGCGATGGCGGCAAGGAAATCGCGGGCCTCGATGATGATCTGGTCCTGATAGCCGGTGCCATGCCCCGGCCCCTGGCAGAAGGCCGCGTAGTCGGGATGCGCGGGACCGGTCAGGATCTTGGTGAAGCCCCGTCCGGCCTCGGGCCCCTCGGCGCGGTAAAGCCAGAGCGCGTTCTGGTCTTCCTGATCGAAGCGGATCGCGCCCTTCGTTCCGGTGATCTCATAGGCATAGCCCATCTTCCGGCCATGGGCGACACGGCTGAAGAAGAGGTGCCCCGAGGCGCCCGACGCGAAGCGGCACATCATCTGCGCCTGGTCATCGTTGGTCACGGCGACGCCGCCCCGATCGGTGTGAACCGTATCGATCTGCGCCATGACCGATGTGATCGGGCCGGCAAGCGCCAGCGCTGCGTTGATCATGTGGGGGGCAAGGTCGCCCATGGTTCCGTTCGCCTCGCCTTCGGTTCGCCACGAGGCGGGCGCGGCGGGATCGGCGTAGAAGTCTTCCGTGTGTTCGCCCCGGAACCAGACCAGATCGCCGATCTCGCCCCCGGCGATCAGCCTGCGGGCGAACTGCGTGGCCGGGGTGCGGACATAGTTGAAGCCCACCATGTTGACGCAGCCGCTGTCACGCGCCGCCGCCACCATGGCCCGGGCATCGGAAAGCGAGGCGCCAAGCGGCTTTTCGCAGAACACGGGCTTGCCCAGGGCGAAGGCGGCCTCGGCGATCGGACGGTGCGTGGCCTGGGGCGAGGCGATCACCACCGCCTCGACTTCGGGCGCGGCGACAAGGTCGCGCCAGTCGGCCGTGCCCTGGCGGAATCCAAAGGCATCGCGGTAGCGCGCGGCACTTTCCGGAGTGGACGCCGCGACCATTTCAAGCACTGGCCGCAAGGGCGTGTCGAAGACCGCGCCGACAGCCGACATCGCCACGGCATGGGCCTTTCCCATGTAGCCGCCGCCGACGATTCCGATCCCGATCCGCTTCATGTGGGCATCGCCTGAAAGTGTTTGCAACCGGTTGCAATTCGAGTATCGTCAAAAGCGCGCCACGGTCAATGACCAATCACGGGTGCAGTTCGTTTGCAGCGGAACGGAGGGAGGCCGCAATGCCGGGCGAAACCATTCGACTGACCACGGCCCAGGCGATCGTCAGGTATCTTGCCGCCCAGTTCATCGAGATCGACGGGGTCCGGACACGCCTGTGCGGCGGGGGATTCGGGATCTTCGGTCATGGCAACGTGACCTGCCTCGGCGAGGCGCTTTACGGCCGGCAGGACGCGCTACCGCTGTACCGGGGCCAGAACGAACAAAGCATGGGCTTCGCTGCCGCCGCCTATGCGAAATACCATCTGCGCCGCCGGTTCATGTTCTGCACCGCCTCGGCGGGGCCGGGCACCGCGAATTTGCTGACGGCCTCGGCGCTGGCCCATGCCAACCGCCTGCCGATGCTCATGCTGTGCGGCGACACCTTTCTGACCCGTCTGCCCGACCCCGTGCTTCAGCAGCTTGAACACTTCGGCAATCCGACCCTGGGCGTGAACGACGCCTTCAAGGCCGTGACTCGCTATTGGGACCGGATCACCCATCCCGCGCAGGTCATCCAGTCGCTGCCCGCCGCGCTGGCGGTGATGCTTGACCCCGCAGACTGCGGGCCGGCCTTCCTGGGGCTGCCGCAGGACGTGCAGGGCTGGACCTACGACTATCCGGCATCGTTCTTCGACGAGCGTGTGCACCGCATCCGCCGGCAGGCCCCCGACACTGGCGAGGTCGCCGAGGCGGCGGTGGCGCTGGCCGGCGCGAAACGGCCCGTCCTCATCGCGGGCGGCGGTGTCCAGTATTCCGGAGCGGTGGCCGAACTGACTGCCTTCGCCGAGGCGCATGGCATCCCCGTGGTCGAAACCATCGCCGGGCGCGCGAACCTGCTGGCGACGCATCCGCTGAACGCCGGGCCCATCGGCGTCACCGGGTCCGACAGCGCCAATGCAGTGGCCGAGGCAGCCGACGTGGTGCTGGCGGTCGGAACCCGCCTGCAGGACTTCACCACGGGGTCCTGGACGGCCTTCGCGCAGGACGCGCGCCTTGTCTCGATCAACGCGGCGCGGCACGATGCCGGCAAGCATCTGTCGCTTCCGGTGGTGGGCGACGCCAAGCTGGGGCTGACGGCGCTAGGTGCCGCGCTTGGCGGCTATCGCGCGCCCGAGACCTGGACCGAATTCGCCCGGGACGAACGCCGCAAATGGGACGCCTACGTGGCCGAGAACGTGCGCCCCGGCAACCGCCCCAATTCCTATGCCCAGGCGATCGGCGTCGTGAACGACCTGTGCGGTTCGCGCGACCGCGTGGTGGCGGCCGCCGGCGGCCTTCCGGCCGAGGTGACCGCGAACTGGCGGACGCTTGGCGTCGGCACGGTCGACGTGGAGTTCGGCTTTTCCTGCATGGGCTACGAGATCGCCGGCGGCTGGGGCGCGCGCATCGCTCAGGCCGAGGCCGAACCCGACGCCGACACCATCGTCTTCGTCGGTGACGGGTCGTATCTTCTGATGAACTCCGACATCTATTCGTCGGTGCTGACGGGCAAGAAGCTGATCATCCTTGTCCTCGACAACGGCGGTTTCGCTGTCATCAACAAGCTTCAGAACAACACCGGCAACGAAAGCTTCAACAACCTGATCGCGGATTGCCCGACCGTCCCCGAACCCTTCGCCGTCGATTTCGCGGCGCATGCCGCCGCTATGGGCGCGCGGTCCGAAGTGGTGGCGAACCCCTCCGAACTGGCCGAGGCGTTCCGGCGCGCGAAGGCCGCCGACCGCACCAGCGTGATCGTGATGAGCGTCGATGCCTATGACGGCTGGACGACCCAGGGCCACGCCTGGTGGGAAGTCGGCACCCCGGCCGTGTCCGACAGCGCAAAGGTGCGCGCCGCCCATGCCGACGTCGAGGCCGCCCGCGTCCGGCAGAGGAGGGGGGTATGACCACCACGCTCGACGGGATCGCGCGCAATCGCTTCGCCGTCTTCGGCCGCGTGGGGATGGACCTCTTTCCCGATCCGCCGGGCACGCGCACCCGCGACGCGATACGCTTCGACTGCGGGCTTGGCGGGTCGTCGGCGAACATCGCCGCGGGCCTGTGCAAGTTCGGCGGCCATGCCGCGCTGATCACGTCCGTCTCGGACGACGCGGTCGGCTGGTTCTGCCTGAAGCAGTTGGGAGATTACGGTGTCGACACGCGCTATGTGAAGCGCATCAGGGGCGAATACCGCACCTCGCTGGCGATCTACGAAAGCCGGGTCGAGGATCACCAGACCGTGTTGTATCGCAACGGCGCCGCCGATTTCCAGGTGACGGCCGAGGATGTCGACCGCGTCGATTTCACCGACTACGGCGCCTTCATCACGGCCGGCACCGTCTTTGCCGCCGAACCGTCGCGCGGGTCCGCCTTCCATGCGTTCGAAAGGGCGCGGGCGTGCGGTCTGCCGGTGATCTTCGACGTGGACTACCGCCCCTATTCGTGGCCCTCGGCCGACGTCGCGGCCGAGGTGCTGTCGCGCGCCGGGGCCGCCAGCGACATCATCGTGGGCAATGACGAAGAGTTTGGCTTCATGGCGGGCGACATGGCGAAGGGGCTTCAGAAGGCGCAGGATCTTGCGTCGTCGACGGCCGAGATCGTCGTCTACAAGATGGGCGAGAAGGGCGCGATCACCTTTGCCGGCGGCCGCGAGATCCGCACCGGCATCTATCCCGTCACCGCGCTCAAGCCGACGGGCGCGGGCGACAGCTTCATGGCGGGTCTCTTGTCGGGACTGGCCGCCGGGCAGGACCTGCGGGACGCGGTTCTTCGCGGCTCGGCCTGCGCGGCGATCGTCGTGGCGCGGCCCGGATGCGCCCCGGCGATGCCCAACGAGGCGCAACTCAGCGCCTTCCTCGCCGGACATTCCGGCCCCACCGCCGCCTGAGCGAGGCCAAATGCACATCGAACCCTACGACAACGCGAACGAACCGATCGTCGCCGCCGGCGACGCCACGGTGCCGCTCAACTACTTCAACATCGTGTGCCTGACCCGCGGCGACAGCTTCACCTATGCGGTGCCGGGCTACGAGACCTGCATCGTTCCCGCAACGGGAACGATCGACGTGCGCGTCGGCGCATTCTCGGCCGAGGCCATCGGCAGGCGCGGCACCGACGTCTGGGACGGCGAGCCCGAGGGCGTCTATGTGCCAAGCGGGCAGGAGGCCACGATTACCTGCCGGTCGGACAGCGCCGAGGTCTTCGTGGCCGGGGCGAAGTTCGACGAGGTGCTTGCGCCATTCGCGGTCCGCGCCGACGAGATCGACCTTGTGCAATATGGCTCGGACGACACCAAGACGCACCGCAAGATCAAGCACATCCTCGGGCAGAAGCAGGCCGGGCGGGTCGGCCGCCTGCTGGTGAGCGAGCTTTACACCGTGGGCAAGGGCGGCTGGTCCGGCTTTCCCAGCCACAAGCACGACACCGACCGCCTGCCGGACGAGACGCGGCACGACGAGACCTACAATTTCCGCTTCCGGCCGAAGCACGGCTCGGGGCTGCAACTTCTGCAGCGCGAGGATGGCGGGGTCGGCGAGGCCTATCACATCGTCGACGGATCGACCGTCTGCATCGACCGCGGCTATCATCCCTGCGTGGTCATGCCGGGCTACGAGATGTATTACTTCACCATCCTCGGCGGCCTCTCGCAGCGGTCGCTGGTGCAGTATTTCCAGCCCACCCACGCCGATCAGGTGAAGACTATTCCCGGCATCCTCGACATGGTGGCGAAGTTCAAATGACGCTGGCGACGCTTCGCGACGTGCTTCAACCCGCCTTGGCCGGGGGATACGCCGTCGGCGGCCTTGTCTGTCTGGGGTGGGAGGACATGCGCGCCTATGTCCGCGCCGCCGAGGCCGAGGGCCTGCCCGTCATCCTTCAGGCCGGCCCGTCTTGTCGCAAGCATACGCCGCTGCCGGTTCTGGGGGCGATGTTCCGGGCGCTTGCGGACAGCGTGTCCGTGCCCGTCGTCGCGCACCTCGACCACGGCTACACCGCCGAGGAATGCCGGATCGCGATCGACAGCGGCTTCACCTCAGTGATGTTCGACGGCTCGCGCACACCGCTGGCCCAGAACATCGAGGACACCGGACGCATCGCCGAAATCGCCCATGTCGCCGGCGTCTCGTGCGAGGGTGAGATCGGCTTTGTCGGCTATTCCGAGGGCGAATCCTCGCGCGGGACCGATCCCGACGAGGCGGCCGCGTTCGCCGCGGCGACCGGGGTGGACGCCATGGCGATCTCGGTCGGCAACGTCCACCTTCAGCAGAACCACGAGGGCGGCCTCGACGAAGACAGGATCCGCGCGATCGAGGCGGTGACGACGGTGCCGCTGGTGATTCACGGCGGCTCGGGCGTGCCCATAGCGCAGCGTCGCGCGCTGGCGCATGGCAGCCGCATCTGCAAGTTCAACATCGGGACCGAACTGCGGATGGTCTTCGGGGCCGCGCTGCGCGAGGCGCTGGCGTCGGACCCGCAGGTCTTCGACCGCGTCGCGATCCTGAGCCAGGTCGAGGCCCCGATCGAGGCCGCCGCGCGCGCGGCCCTGCGTGCGATCGGGCCAGAAGGAGGGGTCGCCAGATGACCGGCCCCCGCGCCCTTGGCGTCGGCCTGATCGGAACGGGCTTCATGGGCAAGGCGCATGCCCTGGCGTGGCGCAGCGCCGGGGCGATCTTCGGCGACCTGCCCGAGGTGCGCCTGGAATGTCTGTGCGACACGCCCGCCGACAAGGCCGCGGAATTCGCCCGGCAATTCGGGTTCGCCCGCGCGACCGATGACTGGCGCGTGCTTGTGACGGACCCGGCGGTCGACGTCGTGTCGATCACCACGCCGAACAGCCTGCACAAGGAGATGGCCCTTGCCGCCCTTGCCGCGGGCAAGCACGTCTGGTGCGAAAAGCCGATGGCGCTGACGCTGGCCGACGCCGCCGACATGGCGCGGGCCGCCCGTGCCGGGGGAACCCGGACGCAGGTCGGCTACAACTACGTCGCCAACCCGGCCTTCACCCACGCCCAGCGCCTGATCGAGGGCGGCACCATCGGCCGGATCGTTCACGTCCGCGGCTGGGTCGACGAAGATTACCAGGCCGACCCGCAGCTTGCCTGGACCTGGCGCGCCCGCATCGCCGACGCTGGGCTGGGAACGCTTGGCGATCTTGGCTGCCACCTAGTGTCGCTGCTGTGCGGTCTGGCCGGGCCGGTCGACAGCGTCCTGGCCGAGATCCAGACCGTTTATCCCCGCCGCCCGCTGCCCGACGGCGAAGGCTATGGCGAAGTCGAGAACGAGGATGTCGCCTCGGCACTTCTGCGCTTTGCCTCGGGCGTCCGTGGCGTCTTCATGAGCTCGCGCTCGGCCTGGGGCCGGAAGAACTCGCTTGGGTTCGAGGTCCATGGAACGAAGGGCATGATCGTCTTCGAGCAGGAGCGGATGAACGAGCTTCGGCTTTACGTCAACGAAGGTCCGAGGGCCGAACAGGGCTTTCGGACCATCCTGACCGGACCCGAGCATCCGCCCTTCGGCGCCTTCGTGCCGGCGCCGGGCCACCAGCTTGGCTTCAACGACCTCAAGGCGATCGAGCTTGCCGGCTTCCTTCGGGCCATCGCCGGCGGACCGCGCAATCACCCCGATTTCGAGGCGGCCCTCGAGTTCGAGAAGGTCATCCATGCCATCGCGCGGGCGTCCCACGAGGGCCGCCGCGTCACCATCGCGGAGATCGACACATGACGCTGAACATCGCAATCCTCGGGGCCGGCCGCATCGGGCAGGTCCATGCCCGCGCCGTGGGCGGCAACCGCGACGCCCGCCTCGTCGCCGTGGCGGATGCCATGCCCGAAGCCGCGCAGGCGCTGTCCGCGGCCTATGGCGCCCGGGTCGACACGATCGACGCGATCGCGCGCGATCCCGGGGTGGACGCGGTCGTGATCTGCACGCCGACCGATACGCACGCCGACCTGATCGAGCAGTTCGCCCGCGCCGGAAAGGCGATCTTCTGCGAAAAGCCCATCGACCTCGACATCGGGCGGGTCAAGCAGTGCCTCAAGGTGGTCGCGGACACGGGCACGGTGCTGATGGTCGGGTTCAACCGCCGCTTCGATCCGCATTTCCGCGCGCTGAAGGGTGCGATCGACGCCGGCCGCGTGGGTCGGGTCGAGCAGGTCGTGATCACCAGCCGCGACCCCGCCCCGCCGCCGCATGCCTACATCGAACGGTCGGGCGGCATCTTCCGTGACATGATGATCCACGATTTCGACATGGCGCGCTTCCTGCTTGGCGAACCCATCGCCCGCGTCGCCGCCGTCGCCTCGGCCTTGGTCGATCCGGGGATCGGGCGTCTGGGCGACTACGACACCGCGATCGTGACGATGGAGGCCGAAAGCGGGGCGCAGATCGTCATCACCAACTCGCGCCGGGCGAGCTATGGCTACGACCAGAGGATCGAGGTCGCGGGCTCGCTGGGGATGGCGCAGGCGGAAAACCAGCGTGCCGCCGACATCGTGGTGGCCGATGCGTCAGGCTTCGCCAAGCCCGTCCTTCTCGACTTCTTCATGACCCGCTACCTCGAGGCCTACGCCGCCGAGATCGCCGCCTTCATCGCGGCGGTCACCGAAGGCATCCCGCCCGAGGTGACGGGCGCGGACGGGCTTGCCGCGCTCGAACTTGCGGACGCGGCGGCGCGGGCCGCCAAGTCGGGGTCCTGGGTCAGCCTCTGACCGTCGGTCAGGCGGCCACCGACACGCCGTCGCCGGCGTCAAGAAAGACAAAGCCGTTGGGGCCGAAGGTGATGGCCCCGGCCCCCACCTCGACGGACTGCGACGGGCCGACCGGGGCGGCCCCGCCCGACAGTCGCAGCCGCGCGCGGTCGGGCGACAGGTTGAACAGACACAGCAGCCGCGCCCCGTCCTTCGCCCGCTCGATCCCCAGCACGGTCGACCCGAGGTCGAGAAAACGCGTCGTGCCGAACATCAGCTCGGGGCGCGACTTTCGAAAGGCAAGCTGCGCGCGGTAGGCGGCAAGCACCGACTGCGGATGGCTTTCCTGCCGGTCGACCGCGCGCGCGGCCTGCGGCGGCTTCACCGGCAGCCAGGGCCTGGCGGACGAAAAGCCCGCGTTGGGCGCGTCGGCCTCCCACACCATCGGGGTGCGGCAGCCGTCACGGCCCTTGTTCTCGGGCCAGAAGCGCAGGCCGGGCGGGTCGGTCAGTTCGTCATAGGTCAGCTCTGTCTCGGTCTGCCCAAGCTCTTCGCCCTGATAGATGCCCAGCGTCCCGGGGAAGCTGGTCAGAAGCGCGATCGCCTGCTTGGCCAGCGCATCCGCGTCGCGGGCATGTGCCGCCCAGCGCGTGACGTGCCTCACCACGTCGTGGTTCGAGAAACTCCAGCTTGGCCAGCCATCGGGGGCGCCGGTCAGGAATTCCCCGATCACGCGCCGGAAATGCGCGGGCGAGAAGCGCGGGCCCAGCATGTCGAAGCTGTAGGCCATGTGCAGCCGGTCGTTGCCGCGCGTGTAGTCGGCCATGACCTGCACCGCACGGTCGGATTCGCCCACCTCGCCGATCAGCATCCGGTCCGGATACCGGTCGGTCAGCGCGCGCAGGCGCTGCAGGAAGGCGATGTTCTCGGGCCGGGTCTTGTCGTGGATGTGGTCCTGCATGGCATAGGTGCCCGAAGCCATCTCGTGCTCGCCCTGCGGCAAGACCGGATTGTCGCGCAGAAGCGGGTCGTGAAAGTAGTAGTTCACCGTGTCCAGCCGGAACCCGTCGACCCCGCGCTCGAGCCAGAAGCGCACGGCATCGAGGATCGCCTCCTGAACTTCGGGATTGTGGAAGTTCAGGTCGGGCTGCTTCGACAGGAAGTTGTGCATGTAGTACTGGCCGCGCCGGGGCTCGTATTCCCAGGACGGTCCGCCGAAATGCGACAGCCAGTTGTTCGGGGCCGTGCCGTCCGCCCGGGGCGCCGCCCAGACGTACCAGTCGGCCTTGGGATTGCTGCGCGAGGCGCGGCTTTCGATGAACCAGGGGTGCTTGTCGGACGTGTGCGACAGCACCTGGTCGATGATGACCTTCAGGCCCAGGTCGTGGGCGCGGCCGACAAGCGCGTCGAAGTCCGAAAGCGTCCCGAAGAGCGGATCGACACCTTTGTAGTCCGACACGTCGTAGCCCATGTCGGCCTGGGGCGAGGCGAAGAAGGGCGACAGCCAGATCGCGTCGACGCCAAGCGAGGCGACATGACCCAGCCTTCGGGTGATGCCGGGAAGGTCGCCAATGCCGTTTCCGGTCGTGTCCTGAAAGGACCGCGGATAGATCTGATAGACCGTCGCGCCCCGCCACCATTCCGCCATCGCCCGTTCCCTTCGATCACGCCTGCCGCACTGGGTGGCCCGCAGCCGCAGGCCTGCGGCACCCTATCCACGACCGCGGCGAATTCAATTCGTTTCGCGTCTTGGCGTGCGCTGCGCGCGGGGCGCATACGCAACACTTCGGACGGAATTCAAGCCTTGCCTTGCTGGCCCCCGGGGCGCCGCCTACATGACCGCCCATGAGGCGCTTCATCCCCTTTCTCAAGACCGGGCCCCGGGTGGCCGTCCTGCGCCTGCAGGGCGTGATCGCCGCCGTCGGCCGCGGCGGTGCCCTGAACGACGCGGGGCTTGCCCCGGTGATCGAGAAGGCCTTTCGCAAGGGCAAGCCCGACGCCGTCGCGCTGGTGCTGAACTCGCCCGGCGGAAGCCCCGCGCAATCCTCGCTCATCGCCGCGCGGATCCGCCGACTGGCCGACGAAAAGGACGTGCCGGTCTATGCCTTCGTCGAGGATGTGGCCGCCTCGGGCGGTTACTGGATCGCCGCCGCCGCGGACGAGATCTGGGTCGACGCGAACTCGATCGTCGGGTCGATCGGCGTCATCTCCGCCGGCTTCGGCTTTACCGATTTCATCGCCCGTCACGGGGTCGAGCGCCGGGTCTATACCGCCGGCGCCTCTAAGAGCATGCTTGACCCGTTCCAGCCCGAAAAACCCGAGGACGTGAAGCGCCTGAAGGACCTGCAAGAACAGATCCACCAGGGCTTCATCGCCCATGTGAAGGACCGCCGCGGTGCGAAACTTGCCGAAGGCGATCTGTTCACCGGCGAGGTCTGGGTGGGCGGCAAATCGTGCGACGTCGGGCTGAGCGACGGCGTCGGCCATCTTGTTCCGAAGATGAAGGAAGTCTTCGGCGACAAGGTGCGCTTCATGGTCTACCAGCAGCGCCGGCCGATCTTCGCGCGCTTCGGCTCGACCCTTCTGGCCGAGGCCATGGCCCAGGTCGAGGAACGCGCGCTTTATGCCCGCTTCGGCCTCTGACGCATGATCCAGGCGGTCGTCCTTTTCCTTGTCGCGATGCTTGCGCTCGCCGTCTACGGCAAGCTGAAGCGTGGCAATCCGAAGATATCGTCGGGCAAATGCCCGCGCTGCGGCCGCCATCGCATCGGCAAGGGCCCCTGCGCCTGCGGAAAGGGGGCCTGAGCGGATGGATTTCATCCTTGCCGCGCTCGGCCTCGTGATCCTTCTGCTTGCCGGCGACTCCCTTGTGCGGGGCGCGGTCAACGTCTCGCTTCGGCTTGGCGTGCCCGCACTTCTGGTCAGCCTGACGATCGTCGCCTTCGGCACCTCGGCGCCCGAGCTTCTGATTTCGATCAAGGCGGTCCTGCAGAACTCGCCCGGGATCGCGCTGGGCAACGTGGTCGGGTCGAACACTGCGAACATCCTTCTGGTGCTGGGCATTCCCGCGATCATCTCGGGCCTTGCCACCAGCCGCAGCGCGCCGATCAAGAGCTATCTGACGATGCTTGGGGCGTCGGTCCTTTTCATCGGCGTCTGCTTCATCGGTCCGATCACGTGGGTCCACGGGCTGGTCATGCTGGCGGTCCTCGCCGCGATCCTGGTCGATCAGGGGCGCGAGGCGCTGGCCCACCGCCGCAACGGCACAGCAAACGACGCGGCCGAAGGCGATGACGGGGATGACGACCTCGAAGGTGCGGACCCTGACATGCCGTGGTGGAAGATCCTCGTCTTTCTCGGGCTTGGCCTCGTGGGTCTGCCGCTTGGTGCCGATCTTCTGGTCGACAGCTCGATCAACATCGCCCGCGCGATCGGGGTCAGCGAAACGGCGATCGGGCTGACGCTTGTCGCCATCGGCACCTCGCTGCCCGAACTTGCGACCACGGTCATGGCCGCCATTCGCCGCCAGGCCGACGTGGCCCTTGGCAACGTGATCGGGTCGAACATGTTCAACCTGATGGGGATCATCGGGGTGGCGTCGTTGTTCGGCGCGATCGCCGTGCCGCCGGAATTCCTGCGCTTCGACCTTTGGGTGATGCTGGGGGTTTCGGTTCTGATTGCGCCTTTCGTCTTTTCGAGGAGCCTCGACATGACTCGACTGTGGGGTGTGGCCTTCATCGCGATTTACGCGGTCTATCTTTGGCTGGTGGTGGCATGACCGGCGGGCGGGCCCTTGTGACCGGCGCCGGCACGCGGCTTGGCCGGGCCATGGCGCTGCGTCTGGCCGCGCGCGGGCAGGCGGTCGCGGTGCATTACAACGCCTCGCGCGCTGCCGCAGAAGAGGTGGTGGACGCGATCCGCGCCGCCGGCGGCATCGCCCATGCCCTTCAGGCCGACCTGCTGGACGAGGCCGCGACCCAGGCGCTTGTCCCGGCCGCGGCCGAGGCCCTGGGTGGCCCGCTTACCGTCTTGATCAACAACGCTTCGATCTTCGAACATGACGACATCCGCAGCGGCACGCGGGAAAGCTGGGACCGGCACATGGAATCGAACCTGCGCGCGCCGGTGGTCCTGACCCAGCGCTTCGCAGAGGCAGCACCCGACCCGCTGATCGAGGCCCCGCGCGAGGAACCGCTTGCCCAGGCCCTGGTCGTCAACATGATCGACCAGCGGGTGCGCAAGCTCACGCCCGAGTTCATGAGCTACACGATCGCGAAGATGGGCCTGTGGGCCTTCACCCGCACCGCGGCCCAGGCGCTGGCGCCGCGCGTGCGCGTCAATGCCATCGGCCCCGGTCCGACGATGCGCGGCGCGCGCCAGAGCGAACAGCATTTCACCGATCAGCGCCGCGCGACGGTGTTGCAGCGCGGGTCCTCGCCCGAGGACATCGTTCACGCCCTCGACTACTTCCTCGATGCGCGGGCCGTGACCGGTCAGCTGCTGTGCATCGACGGCGGGCAGCATCTGGGGTGGCGGACCCCGGATGTGCTTGGAGTCGAGTGATTTTTCGGCTGTTTGCAGGGCTTGCCGCTTGACTTGTTCACCCTGGCGGGGGCCTTCACAATGCCGTTACGAATCCTTTAATGTTTTCAGGTATTTGCTGGCCAGTCAGAATTCTTTTATGAGATTTCAATGGCTTATGCCGGCGCCCAAAAAATAGGCAAGCCGACGAAGCGGCCCGAATTCAACGGATTTTTCGGCCGCCCCAAAGGTTTTCCGCAGAGTTTTCCACAGATTTGGGGGACAGCTTTCCTCTTGCCCCCACAGCCATAAGATTGCAGCCAGAAGCGGGAATCAGACAGGCAGAAATGACTGCAGACCAAGACAACCCAAAGGAGAGCGAACGTCCTGCCGATACAACCGGGGGAAATGGCCGCGCCCCGGTCACTGGGCACGAGCGCATCCGTGCCTACCTGCGACGGCTCGAGGCCAGTCCCGGCGTGTACCGGATGCTCGATGCCAAGGGCGCGGTCCTTTACGTGGGCAAGGCGCGAAACCTGAAGGCCCGGGTCTCGAACTACGCGCGCCCCGCGGGCCACAGCCCCCGGATTGCGCGCATGATCGCGGAAACCGCGTCGATGATGTTCCTCACGACACGGACCGAAACCGAGGCGCTGCTGCTCGAGCAAAACCTGATCAAGCAGTTGAAGCCGCGCTACAACGTGCTGCTGCGAGACGACAAGTCGTTTCCGAACATCCTGGTTTCGAAGGCGCACGCGTTTCCCCAGATCAAGAAGCACCGTGGGCGCAAGTCCGAACCGGGCAGCTACTATGGCCCCTTTGCCAGCGCGGGCGCGGTCAACCGGACGCTGAACCAGCTTCAGAAGGTCTTTCTGCTGCGCAACTGCTCGGACGCGACCTTCGAAAGCCGCACGCGGCCCTGCCTGCTGTATCAGATCAAGCGCTGCAGCGCGCCCTGTGTCGGCTACATCGACAAGGCGGGCTATGCCGCCCTCGTCGCCGACGCCGAGGCGTTCCTGCAAGGCAAAAGCACCCGCATCCAGGGCGACCTCGCGCACCAGATGCAAGAGGCGTCCGAGGCGATGGAATTCGAACGCGCCGCCGCGCTGCGCGACCGCATCCGGGCCCTGACCCAGGTGCAGGCCACGCAGGGCATCAATCCGCGGGGCGTGGCCGAGGCCGACGTGATCGCGCTTCACATGGAAGGCGGGCAGGCCTGCGTTCAGGTCTTCTTCATCCGTGCCAACCAAAGCTGGGGCAACCGCGATTACTACCCGCGCACCGGGTCCGGGGCCGAGGCCGCCGAGGTGCTGCAGGCCTTCATCGGCCAGTTCTACGACGACCGCGACCCGCCCCGGCAACTCCTGCTGTCCGACGATATCGAGGATCGCGACCTCGTGGCCGAAGCGCTGTCGCAGAAAGCCGGGCGCAAGGTCGAGGTTCTGGTGCCGCAGAGGGGCGAGAAGCACGAGCTTGTCGCCAACGCCCTGCGCAACGCCCGCGAAAGCCTGGCCCGCCGTATGGCCGAGTCCGCGACCCAGACACGGCTGCTCGACGGTCTGGCCGAAGCCTTCGGCCTTGACGGTTCGCCGCGCCGGATCGAGGTCTTCGACAACTCGCACATCCAGGGCACCGACGCGGTCGGCGCGATGATCGTGGCTGGTCCCGACGGATTCCAGAAGGGCCAGTATCGCAAGTTCAACATCCGGGGCGAAGAACTGACCCCCGGCGACGACTTTGGCATGATGAAGGAGGTGCTGACGCGGCGCTTCAAGCGTCTTCTCAAGGAAGACCCCGACCGCGACAGCGATGCCTGGCCCGATCTTCTTCTGATCGACGGCGGGGCAGGGCAGGTGGGCGCCGTGCACGAGATCATGGTCGAACTGGGGGTCGAGGACATCGCCATGGTCGGCGTCGCCAAGGGCGTCGACCGCGATGCGGGGAAAGAGGAATTCCATCGCCCCGGTCAGCGCCCCTTCGCACTGCGCCACAACGACCCCGTGCTCTATTTCGTGCAGCGGATGCGCGACGAGGCGCACCGCTTCGCCATCGGCGCGCATCGCGCGAAGCGCGCCAAGGCCGTCGGCGCGACACCGCTTGACGAGGTGCCCGGCGTCGGCGCCGCGCGCAAGCGCGCGCTTCTGGCGCACTTCGGCAGCGCCAAGGCGGTAAGCCGGGCCAGCCTGAAGGACCTGACCGCGGTCGAGGGAATTTCCGACGCCATGGCCGAGGCCATCTACGACCACTTTCACGACAAGGGCTGACGTTTCCCGCGCGACGCGCTAGGACTTCGCCCATGATCTGGACCATACCGAACATCCTGACCGTCCTTCGCCTTCTGGCGGCGCCCGGCGTTGCGGTGATGTTCCTTTACTTCGCCCGTCCCTGGGCGGACTGGTTCGCGCTTGTGCTGTTCATTGGCGCCGCGCTGACCGACTGGATCGACGGCCGCCTGGCCCGGTCGTGGAAGCAGGAAACCAAGTTCGGCGCCATGCTCGACCCGATCGCCGACAAGGCGATGGTGGTGATCGCGCTGTGTGTCATCGTCGGCCTCAGCTCGTTCGGGCGCGAGGTGATGGACCCCTGGATCCTGCTGCCCGCCACCTTCATCCTTTTCCGCGAGGTCTTCGTCAGCGGCCTGCGCGAGTTTCTGGGCGACACCGCCGGCACGCTGAAGGTCACCAAGCTTGCCAAATGGAAGACCACGGCGCAGATGGTCGCGATCGCCGTTCTTTTCGCCAAGGGCGTGTTCGAACATCACGCGATGGTGGTCAGCTACGGCCTTGGTCCCGAGATGACCAAGGCCGTGCTGGCGGGCGAAGTCGCCGACGAGTTGGGGCTGGAACGCGCGCTGACGTGGACCTCGCTGACCTGGTGGGCCGGGGTGACGCTTCTGTGGGTCGCCGCCGTGCTGACGCTGCTGACCGGCCTTGACTACTTCCGAAAGGCGCTGCCTCACCTGAAGGAAGAACGATGATCGACGTTCTCTATTTCGCCTGGCTGCGCGAACGGATCGGCACCGGCCGCGAACGGATCGCGACCGAGGCCGCGACCGTGTCGGATCTCGTGGACGAGTTGCGCGCCATCGACGAGCGGCACGCCGCGGCCTTCGCGGACATGGCGTCGGTCCGGGTGGCGCTGGATCAGGATCTCGCAGATTTCGACGCCCCGCTCGATGGTGTGCGCGAAGTGGCCTTCTTCCCGCCGATGACGGGCGGCTGATGGGCGTCCGCGTCCAGTCCGCGCCCTTCGACATGGGCCGCGAGCTTGACGACTTCGTCACCGGCCGCAGGTCCGAGGGCGCGGTCGTCACCTTCTCGGGCCTCGTGCGTGACACCGGCGGGCTGAGCGCGATGGAGATCGAGCATTACCCCGGCATGACCGAACGCGCGATCGCTGGAATCGTGGCCGAGGCGACGCGCCGCTGGGACCTTGCCGATGCCCTTGTCATTCACCGCCACGGTCGCCTTCTGCCGGGCGAGGCCATCATGATGGTCGCCACGGCCGCGCGCCACCGCCGGGCCGCCTTCGAGGCGGCCGAGTTCCTGATGGATTATCTCAAGTCCCGCGCGCCGTTCTGGAAGAAAGAGTACCGCGGCGGCGACGCGACCTGGGTCGACGCGACGGACGACGACGAAGCGGCGCTGGGACGCTGGTCGATCAGGTCGTCTGACTGATCCGGTCTATGTGGGCGCGCAATTCCTCGGCCTCGTGCCGCGCCTCGCGCAGCCCGTCCATCGCGGCGCGCAGTTCGGCTTCGGTCTGGGCCAGCTGGTTGGTCATCTCGGCTTCGCGCTGCTGCAGGTAGGTGATCGCCTGGTCGCGCGTCTCTTCGGCTTCGTGCAGCGCCTGCGCCATCTTGTCGAGTTCGCTCAGATCCGCCTGGCTGACCCGCGACATGCGCGAGATCAGCCAGTGCGCGAACCAGCCGACCAGGAACGCCACGAACAGGATCGCGGCGGTCGCAAGGATGAATTCGTTGCGGTTCATTCCGTGGTCTCCGCCTCGCTGTCCGTATCGCTTTCCGTGTCCGTATCGGTGTCCGTGCCCTCGGCAACCGCCGCCTCGGCCGTGCCATCGCCGGCCCCTGCGTCTGTCTCTGCGTCGGCCCCTGTCCCTGCGTCCGGGTCGCCCGCGGCGCCTTCTCCTCCGGCCGCATTCCCGGCCACGGCCAGCGTGAACTCGATCCGCCGGTTGGCTTCCCGTCCGGCCTCGGTCTCGTTCGACTCGAGCGGCTTCTCTTCGCCATATCCCTTGGCCGTCAGGTTCGACGTCAGCACTCGCCGCGCCATGATCGCGTTCAGCACGGCGTCGGCCCGGGCCTGGCTGAGTTGCAGGTTCATCTCTTCGCGGCCCTGGCTGTCGGTATGTCCGCCGATCTCCATCCTGACCTGCTGGCATTCGCGAAGAAGCTCGGCCACCTTGTCGATCGTCTCCATCGCCTCGGCCTCGATCTCGGTCGAGCCGGGGGCGAAGGTGATCTTCCTGTCCGCAAGCGCCCGGTTGATCCGCGTCACGCATTCGTCGGGCGTGGGCAGGGCGGCAACCGGGTCAAGCGCGGGGTCATAGCTGATCTCAAGCCCGTAATCGGCGCCTTCGCCCAGCCGCTCGGACAGAAGCCGCGAGATCTCGGCCGGCGCCCCTTCGTCGCCGGTGATGCCGCGGATGCTCAGGAAATCGGGCTGCACGACAAGCACGCCGTTGTTGAGCAGCGACAGCGCCTCGAGACCCGAAAGCACGCGGATCGGCCAACCCTCGGGCAGGTTCTCGTCAAGCCGGGTCGCGGGGCTGACACTGGCGGTGCCGAAGCGCGCCTTGGCGAAGCTCTCCACCGCGTCGCGGGCGCGTTCATCGGTGATCCGGCCGCGCAGTTGCACAAGGCCTTCGGGCGATTTCGTGGCGACGAATTCGGGGATCGTCAGGCTGTCGCCGGTTCCGTCAATCTCGACGGGTTCGGGCAACACCGAATACAGCGCAAAGACATCGGGCAGGCGGTTCTCGAGCTCGCCCACCACCCGGTCGAAAACGTCCTGAGGGGTCGTGTCGGCGGCGACCAGCGTGATGTCGGCGTTCGACATCGTCACCGACCCGGCACCGATCTCCCTGAGCGCAAGGATCACCCGTTCGGCGGCCTCGGCCCAGCGCGTCGAAGGCACGCCAAGCCCGACCGTGCAAAGCGCCGTTCCTTCAAGCCCGGCCTCGCGTGCCGCCGCCACGATGCGGTTGCGCGCCTGATCGGTGTCGGCCGAACACGCGTCGAATCGCGGGCCGTCCTCGTCGATGATGAAGCGCAGCGTGAAGGGGGCGATCACCGGGCGTGGCGCCGACAGGTTGAGGTCAAGCCGCACGCCCTGCGGCGCAAGGCTGGCCAGCTGCGTCTCTGTGCGCCGCTTGACCTGCGTGCTTTCGGTCGTCGCCGTGATCGCCACCCGGTCGGCCGCGACCGAGATCTTCGAGCGCGGCAATTGCGCCAGCGCATCCATCGAATAGTCCACCGCCTGCCGCCAGCCCTGCGGCTGGGGGAAGTCGGCGGTCTCCATCAAGTCGGTGACGGTGCCGCCCCCCGCGATCTGGCCGGCGCGCTCGATCAGCGCGGCGCGGTCCATCGCCTCGGGGATAAGACCGAACAGGGCGATGCCGTCGTCGTTGCGCAGGATCTCGATCGAAAAGCGCGGTGGCTCGATCGGATCGGGATGGCTGACCGACATCTGATCGACGATGCGCGCGGCATCCACCGCGGTGCCCGCCACGGTCAGGGCGCGAAAGCGCGTCGCCTCGTCCGGGGCGGTGCCGCCAAGGCCCACGATCAGCCCGTCGACGGTGACGTCGACCCAGTCGTGACCATCGACCGTCAGCACGCGCTGCACGTCGGCCTGACTGGCCCGTTCGATCGCGGTCACGGCCGAGCCCGCCGCGATCAGGCAGACCACGCAGGCCGCGGCCATTGCCCCGGCAGCCGGGACATAGGACGACAGTCGAAGGGATTTGCGATAGCGCGCCATCGCCGCCGTTCTTATGACGCGTCCGTGCGGGGTGCAATCATACCGCGGCGGCAGCGGCAAGAAACAGCGCAGGGATCAGCCCGGCGTTTCGGTTCGACCGGAAGACCCTCAGGCAGACCTCGGAGTCGTCGATATCAAGGTGCCGGATTTGCGCGGCCATGTGCCAGCCGAAGGCCCATGCGCCCCCAAGGGCCAGCGCCATCGCAAGCGCATTGCCCCCCGGCACAAGTGCCGGAATCACCGCCACCGCCATCAGGCTGACCGTGGCGACAAGGAACCGGCGCATCCAGCGATAGGTGTCGGCGCCGAACAGCCGCGCGGTCGACCTGACGCCGATCAGGGCGTCGTCCTCGCGGTCCTGATGTGCATAGATCGTGTCGTAGAACAGCGTCCAGGCGATGCCCGACAGGTACAGGATCACAGCCGGCCAGCCCAGCGTTCCGGTGTGCGCCGTCCAGGCCAGAAGCGCCCCCCAGTTGAAGGCAAGCCCCAGGAAGACCTGTGGCCACCAGGTGAAGCGCTTGGCGAAGGGATAGACCGCCACCGGCACAAGCGACAGGATGCCCAGAAGGATGGCGTTCAGATTGAAGGTCAGCAGGATCGCGAAGGCCAGAAGGGCCTGCATCACCAGCCAGACCAGGGCCTGTCGCACGCTGACCTGACCCGAAGGGATGGGGCGTGACCGGGTCCGCGCCACGGCGCCGTCGATATCCCGGTCGGTGATGTCGTTCCAGGTGCACCCCGCCCCGCGCATGAGCACCGCCCCGATCGCGCAGCCCGTGAAGATCCACGCGTCGTGCCAGCCGAAGCGCCCGGTTGATGCCGAGGCAAGGAACAGACCCCACCAGCATGGCAGAAGCAGAAGCCAGGTCCCGATCGGCCGGTCGGCGCGGCTGAGCCGCAGGTAGGGGCGCAAGGGCGCGGGAGCCAGCGTGTCGACCCAATTGCCCTTGACCGCGTCGGCCACCTGTCCTTGAGGTGTATCGGTGGTCTTGGACATCGGGGGGCATCCATGGGTGAGGGGAAGATCCGGCTCTTTCTAGACCATGATTTCAGCCCGGGGCAAACCGTTCCCCTGAGACCGGATCAGGCCCATTACCTTTTCGCCGTGATGCGCCGCGGCGCGGGCGACGCGCTTCTTGTCTTCAACGGGCGCGACGGCGAATGGCTGGCCGAAGTGACCGAGGCGAGAAAGCGCGCCGGCGCCGTCACGGTGCAGGAGCGGACGCGCCCGCAGCTTGATCCGCCGGACCTCTGGCTTCTCTTCGCGCCGATCAAGAAGGCGCGCACCGACTTCATCGTCGAGAAGGCGGTGGAACTGGGTGTGGCGCGGATTCAGCCGGTGAGCACGCGCTTCACCAACGCCGAGCGCATCCGCCGCGACCGGCTTCAGGCCCATGCGGTCGAGGCGGCCGAGCAATGCGGCGCGACCTTCGTCCCCGAGGTGGCCGACCTTGCGCCGCTTGACCGTGTCCTGTCCGGCTGGCCCGCCGGGCGCCAGCTTGTCTTCTGCGACGAGGCCCGCGCGGGCGCCGCGACCGATCCGCGCGCGGTCCTGACCGGCGCCCCCGCCGCGGTTCTGATCGGCCCGGAAGGCGGCTTCTCCGACGACGAACGCGGCCGCCTGTCCGCGCTGCCCCAGGCGGTGTCGCTGGCGCTTGGCCCGCGCATCCTGCGCGCCGACACCGCCGCGGTCGCCGCCATCACGCTGTGGCAAAGCGCGGTCGGCGACTGGCGGAGATGAAGGGCGGAGTGCCCGGCGGATCGAAGCCGACCCCGCGCGGCGATCGGTGACAAGTCGTCGGGGTTTGCCTACAGTCCTTGCGATGGAAACGGCAGCGGCCCGCAGGCGGATGAGCTTCATCAGACCCGAACTGGCGCGAAAGCTGAACCGCTGGCGCGAGACGCTGGCCGGCCTGGCTGCGGCCGCGCTTGGCTTTCTGTGGTTCTCGACCGCGATGGGGCTTCTGTGGATCCTGGGGATCGTTCTGATGGTCGGGGGCGCGCTTCTGGCGGTGGCCGGCATCCAGTGCGCCCGCTTCCGCCGCGGCGGCGAGGGGCCGGGTCTTGTGCAGGTTCTGGAAGGGCAGGTCACTTATTTCGGCCCGCATGACGGCGGCACGGTTTCGGTGCAGGACCTCGTCTCGGTCGAGCTTGACCCCGGCGCCGAGACCCCGGCCTGGGTCGTCACCGGCACGCTGGGCGAAGCGTTGCGAATCCCGGTCGACGCGGTCGGGGCCGAGGCGCTGTTCGACGTGTTCTCGGGGCTGCCCGGCCTGCAGACCGAGGCGATGCTTCAGAAGCTTGAACGCAACCCCTCGCAGCGCGTGACGGTCTGGCAGCGCGGTCCCGTCCTCGTGCATTGACTTTCGCCCGTTTGGGCGACAGGTCAGGGGCAGGAACGATCAGGCGCGGAGCCGCACAGACATGTCCATCCCACAGTCAGGCGGCGGGCCGATCACGTCCCGCGACCAGTTGGCGGCCTATATCGAAAGCGGCTGCAAGCCGCGCGAGGACTGGCGGATCGGCACCGAGCACGAGAAGTTCGGCTATTGCAAGGACACGCTGCGTCCCCTGCCCTACGAGGGCGCGCGCTCGGTGAAGGCGGTGCTCGAGGGCCTGCGCGACGCCTATGGCTGGGACCCGATCCTCGAGGCCGGCCACATCATCGGCCTCCAGAAGGACGGCGCCAATGTCAGCCTTGAACCCGGGGGGCAACTTGAACTGTCTGGCGCGCCCCTGCGCACCATTCACGAGACCTGCGACGAAGTGAACGAACACCTGCGCGAGGTGAAATCCGTGGCCGACCGCATCGGCGTGGGCTTCATCGGCCTTGGTGCCGCGCCGCACTGGCGGCATGAGGACATGCCCGTTATGCCCAAGGGGCGCTATCGGCTGATGACCGACTACATGGATCGCGTCGGGTCGATGGGAAAGACGATGATGTACCGCACCTGCACGGTGCAGGTGAACCTCGACTTCTCGTCGGAAGCGGACATGGTGCAGAAGCTGCGCGTGGCGCTTGCGCTGCAGCCCGTTGCGACCGCGCTCTTCGCCAACTCGCCCTTCCTCGAGGGCAAGCTCAACGGTCACAAGTCGTGGCGCAGCCGAGTCTGGCGCGATCTCGATCCGGCGCGCACCGGGCTTCTGCCCTTCGTGTTCGAGGATGGCTTCGGCTTCGAACGCTGGGTCGACTACGCGCTCGATGTGCCGATGTACTTCGTCTATCGCGACGGGCGTTACATTGACGCGCTGGGCCAGTCTTTCCGGGATTTCCTCAAGGGCGAGTTGCCCGCACTGCCGGGCGAGGTCCCGACCCTGTCGGACTGGGCCGATCACCTGACCACCATCTTCCCCGAGGCGCGCGTCAAGAAATTCATCGAGATGCGCGGGGCCGATGGCGGCCCCTGGCGGCGGCTCTGCGCGCTGCCGGCGCTGTGGGTAGGGCTGATCTACGACCAGAGCGCCCTCGACGCGGCCTGGGACCTGGCGAAGGGCTGGACGCCCGAGTTTCGGCAGGAGCTGCGTGTCGCCGCGTCGGTCGACGCCCTCGCCGCGACCGTCAATGGCGTCAGCATGCGCGATCTCGCGCGCGAGGTCGTGGCAATTGCCGAGGCTGGCCTTAAGGCCCGCGCGATGCCGGGTGCGGGCGGGCTGGTGCCGGACGAGACGCATTTCCTCAATGCCCTGAAGGAAAGCGTGGAGACCGGGCAGACGCCCGCCGACGAACTGATTGCGCGCTTCGTGGGCGACTGGAACGGCGACGTCACGCGCGTCTTCGCGGAATACAGTTATTGACCTGAAGCGGGCGCGGGCGAGGGGGCTTTCTGCCCCCTCGCGCTCCCCCGAGGATATTTGCGGGTCGATGGACGCGCGAAGGCCGCGCCTCAGTCTGCCGTCACGCCAAGCACGAAGGCCACGACCTTGTCCTCGGCCATCTCGCACGGCTTCAGGATCGCCGCGCCGTCGGACAGGCGGTAGAGGTTGAGACTGATATAGTCCGCGCCGCCCAGTTCCTCGGCCACGAGTTTCTGGCTGCGCCCCGAGGAATAGGTGCTTTTCGTCACGCGGTAGCGGCGGCCGCCGTAGGTGCCGCCGTAGCCACCGATGGGCAGGGCGTCGAAGGCCGCGAGAAAGGCGGGGTCGACGCTCACCGACCGGACGGCGGTATCGACGAGCGGGCGAACGCGTCGCCGCCGAAGTCGCCTGATCCGGGGCGGAGCGGGTCGGGGCCAAAGCGGTTCGGGCCGTCCGTGCCCTTGGTCACGTAGAAGTAGAGCAGCACGAGGAACCCGATCACGGGGATGAGCCCAAGCAGCAGCCACCAGGCCGACATGTCGCGGTCATGCAGCCTGCGGCCGGCGACGCAGATCGACGGAAGAAGGATGGCCAGGCTGAAGAGCCCGGCGAGCAGGCCAGGGCTGTCCGGGCCGGCCCCGAAGAGCGCGCTGTCGATGCCGCCGAGGATGACCTGGCCGATGACGACGAAGAGGAACCACCACCAGTATTCAGACCGCGATGCGCGGCCCGAAATGGTGACGTATTTGCTGAAGACCGATCGTATCGCGTCCTGAAATCCCATGTGAGCGTTCCCTATGTCTTTTTGCCGATCCGCGGTTCGGTGCCGTCGAGAATACGACGGATGTTCGCCGCATGGCGGATGTAAATCAACACTGTCAGTCCGACGAGCAGCGCGATGGTCTGCGGGTCGCCCAGAAGCCAGGCCCAGACCGGAGAAAGCGCGGCCGCGGCCAGCCCCCCGACCGACGAGATGCGCGACAGCGCCGCCGCGGCAAGCCAGGTCGCGCAGGCCGCCAGTCCGATCGCGGGGTTCAGGGCAAGCACCGTGCCGATGAACGTCGCCACGCCCTTTCCGCCCCGAAACCCCAGCCAGACCGGGAAGAGATGGCCGAGGAAGGCGAAGCCGCCCGCGACCTGGGCCGCGTCCTCGCCCAGGGAAGCGCGCGCGATCAGCACCGCGACCCCGCCCTTCGCCGCGTCGAGAGCGAAGGTCAGGAAGGCGGCCAGCCTGTTGCCGGTGCGCAGGACGTTCGTCGCGCCGATATTGCCCGACCCGATCTGGCGGACATCGCCCAGCCCCATCGCCCGGGTGACGACGACGCCGAAGGGAATGCTGCCCAGCAGATACCCGAAAAGGGCCACGGCGATCAGCGCCAGCGGCGGGGACGTCAGGTCGGGGACGATCATGCGGCCGCTCCGAAGACCTGCCGCCCGCCCACGAAGGTGGCGATGACGCGGCCTTGCATCCGCGCCCCGTCGAAGGGCGTGTTCTTCGACTTCGACTGCAGGGTGGTGCGGTCGAGGATGTAGGGCACGTCCGGGTCGAACACGATCAGGTCCGCCGGCGCGCCCCTGCGCAACCGTCCGCCGTCAAGACCAAGGCGCCGCGCGGGGTTCAGCGTCATCGCGCGGAAAAGGCGCGGCAGGCCGATCTGGCCGGCGTGCCAGAGCCTGAGCGCGGCGGGCAGCAGCGTCTCGAGCGCCACCGCGCCCGAGGCGGCCTCTTCGAAGGGCAGGCGCTTCGATTCCTCGTCTTGCGGCGTGTGCATGGACGAGATGATGTCGATCAGGCCACTCGCCACCGCCTCGACCACCGCCAGCCGGTCGTCCTCGGCGCGCAGCGGCGGCTTCACCTTGAAGAAGGTGCGATAGTCGCCGACGTCGATCTCGTTCAGCGTCAGGTGGTGGATCGACACCCCCGCCGTGATGTCGAGGCCCTTGTCATGGGCGCGTTCCAGGCGGGGCAGGGCGCGCGCGGTGGTGATCTGGTCGGCGTGGTACTTCGCGCCCGTCATCTCGACCAGCGCCAGGTCGCGGTCAAGCGCCATGCGTTCGGCCATGGGCGAGACGCCGGGAAGACCCTTGAGCGAGGCGAACTTCCCGCTGGTCGCCGCCGCGCCGGCCGAAAGCCCGGGGTCCTGGGGATGGGCGATCACCAGCGCGCCAAGCGCGCCGGCATATGTCAGGCAGCGCGACAGGACCTTGGTGCTTTCGACGACGGCGTCGCAGTCGGTGAAGGCGACCGCCCCCGCGTCCCGGAGAAACGAGATCTCGACCATCTCGCGGCCCTGCCGGCCCTTCGTCAGCGCCGCCATCGGCAGCACGCGCACGGCCGCCGCGTCGTTCGCGCGGCGCATCACGAACTCCAGCGTCTCGGGCGTGTCGATGGCGGGCGTCGTGTCGGGCCGCGTCACCATGGTGGTGACACCGCCCGCCGCCGCAGCGCGCCCCGCCGAGCGGAAGGATTCCTTGTGCCGCTCGCCCGGTTCCGAAACCTTCACCCCGATGTCCACGATCCCCGGCGCAAGGCATTTGCCGCCGCAGTCGAAGACCGTGAAGTCGCCGGTGGGCGCCGCGCCGGTTTCGACCCCGGCGATCACGCCGTTCTCGACCAGGAGGTGGCCGCGCGCTTCGTCCTCGGCCTCGGGATCGATCAGGCGCGCGTTCAGGAAGGCCATGCGTCCGCTCACCGGAGTTCCCCCTTGATCCGGGCCGCGACGCCCTTCGGGTCGGCCAGGTACTTGATCAGGTGCTTGTCGCCGCCGCGCGTCACGACCTGCGCCGCGCTGCCCAGTGCGCGCACCGTCTCGATCTGGGTCAGGGGCACCGTGCGCCCGGGCCCGTTCAGCGCGGCGTCGGTAAGCTCCCAGACGACCGCCAGCTCGTCCGAGGCAAGGTAGGCCCCCCGCACCGCGATGGCGAGCGGCGCGGCCACGAAAGCCACCCAGACGTCGGTATTGCCCACCGCCCAGAGAAGGGCCGCCATGGCCGCCGAGGCCGCCACGGCCATGATGGCATGGTCGCGCAGATAGATGCGCCGGTCGGGGCCGAAGCGGGCGCGCACGCGATCAGGCATAGATCGCCCCCGGGCGTGCTTCGCGATTGCGCATCAGAAGATCCATCGCGGCCATGCGCACCGCCACGCCCATTTCGACCTGGTCCTGGATGACCGAGCGGTTGATGTCGTCGGCCAGCGTCCCGTCGATCTCGACCCCCCGGTTCATCGGGCCGGGGTGCATCACGATGGCGTCGGGTTTGGCATGGGCGAGCTTCTCGGCGTCAAGGCCGTAGCGGTGGTAGTATTCGCGTTCCGACGGGATGAAGGCGCCGTCCATGCGTTCCTTCTGAAGCCGCAGCATCATCACGACGTCGACGTCCCGCAACCCTTCGGACATGTCGTCGAACACCTCGACGCCCCAGTCCTGCGCGCCCGACGGCATCAGGGTGGGCGGGCCGACCAGCCGCACCCGGTTTTCCATCCGCCCCAGCAGAAGAATGTTCGACCGCGCCACGCGGGAATGGGCGATGTCGCCGCAGATCGCGATCGACAGCCGGTGCAGCCGCCCCTTCGAGCGGCGGATCGTCAGCGCGTCGAGCAGCGCCTGGGTCGGGTGTTCATGGCGCCCGTCGCCGGCGTTGAGAACGGCGCAGTTGACCTTCTGCGCCAGAAGCGCCACCGCGCCCGAGTGCGGATGCCGCACCACCAGAAGATCGGGCCGCATCGCGTTCAGCGTCAGCGCGGTGTCGATCAGGGTTTCGCCCTTCTTCACCGAACTGGCTTGCACGCCCATGTTCATCACGTCCGCGCCCAGACGTTTGCCGGCGATCTCGAACGACGCCTGCGTGCGGGTCGAGGCCTCGAAGAACATGTTGATCTGGGTGCGGCCCCCCAGCCTGTCGGAGTGCTTCACCGGCCCGCGGTTGAAGTCGACGTACTGGTCCGCAAGGTCGAGGATTTCCTGAATCTCGTCCTGGCCCAGCCCCTCGATCCCAAGAAGATGCGTCGCGCGGAAGGTCATGGCAGAGATCCCCGATTGCAGCCGCTTATAGGAAGGGCGCAGGGGGGCGACAAGCATTTCCCGTCACCCGGGACGGCGCTGACCTCGTGCCGGACATGACTGTGGCCCGGAAGGATCTCGGGTCGATCTCGCCCTCGCCCTGCCGCCTGATGCCCGTGTCCCGCAGTGATGCGGCCCTCTGACGACAGAAAACCGGGAATTCTCGGCAGAGTTTGCTATACTCGGTGCCGTACCCCGCGATCATTGCCGCGTGGAGAGTGTATTGGTGCATGTCGATTTGATCGAAGGACGACAGGCGATCGCCGCACTGAGGGAGGCATGGCTCGCAGTCTATCGCGCCGATCCCGAGGCGAACTATTTCCTGTCGTTCGACTGGCTGTTCGGCTCGCCGCGCGGGGCCGGTCAAGGTAGCTTCGTGCTGGCGGCGCGATCCGCGAAGGATGATGCCGGTTACGACGCCTTTCTCCCGATCCGCCTCAACACCGAACGCGACAACGGGCTTTTTCATAACGAGCTGAATCTCTGCGGGAACTTCACGTCGGACTACACCGGTTTCATCTGCCGGCCCGAAGCCGAGGACGAGGCCATTCCCGCCTTCGCGGCAATGCTGGGACGACTGCGCTGGAGACGCCTGCGGCTTCTCAACTTCGCGGCGTCCGACCGGCGCACGCGCCTGTTCCTGCAGCGCTTCTCGTCCGAAGTCGTGGACCTCAAGCATCTGAGCACGCGCAATCCTGACGGCACCGAGAACGGCGTCTGTCCCTACGCCACGCTTTCCGCCGATTGGGACGACTTCCTCGCCCGGAAGGTCAGTTCGAACACACGGCAGAAGATCCGGCGCTTCCTGCGTCAGGTCGAAGGGTCCGACAGCTTCCGTTTCACGCACACCACGGACGAGACGTTCGAGCGCGACCTCGACATCCTGATCCGTCTGTGGACGGAAAGATGGGCGCAGAACAAGGGGCAGCGCCTCGGCGCGATCCAGAAAAGCCTGCGGCGCATGCTTGCGCACGCGCAGGAGACCGGGACGCTCTTCATGCCGATGCTCTGGCACGAAGACCGCCCGCTCTGCACGCTGGGCATTCTGGTCGACGAGGAGAAGAAGGCCTACAATTTCTACATCGGCGCACGGGACGAGGCGTTCAAGGGTCCGCCCACGGGGCTTGTCCTGCATTCCTATGCCATTCGACATGCGATTTCCCGGGGCATCGGAAGATACGACTTCCTGCGCGGCAACGAGCCCTACAAGTACACCTTCTGCTCTGACGAAGGCCGGATCCGGTCGCTTCTGATCAGCACCAAGAGCGGCGGAAATCTTGGCGGAACCCTCGACAGGCGCTGCCTGCACTACGTGAGGCGTCGCGCGGCCGAATTCCACTGCGGCGGAGACAGCGCCGCGGCCATGAGCGCCTATGAACAGGTCCTTCAGGCCGACCCGAGCGACATGAGCGCGCGATACATGCAGGGGATCGTGGCCGCCAGAATGGGCGACACCGCGTCGTCCTGCCGCGCCTTCGCAGCCTGTCTCGAGCGCAAACCCGCGTCGCTGAAGACATGGGTTCGTCTCGGACGCGCGCTCGTGCGCGAGTACAGGACCTGGAACGAGGTGTCCGAGGCCTATGCGCCGCTGCTTCGCAGGGTTCCCGACCAGCGCAAGCTTCCGTCGCTTGTCGGACGCGTCCTGATCCGGCTTGGCCAGGTCGATTTCGCGGTGAGTGTCCTGCAGGCCGCCGCACGACGGCTGCCGGACGAGGCCGCGGTCCGGTCCGCGCTTGCCGAGGCTACGCAGGTCGGATCGCACGACCTGCCCCCGCCGACAAGGCGATCCACGCGGGCCGAGCGTCAGCCGCAGCACCTGAACTGAGGCCGCCCCGCCCGTCGGGGATCAGGGCTGCGCCGGGATCCCTGTCGGTCGAAGGGCGTAACCTGTCGGGCCTGCATGCTCGATTGCGCTCGATCCCCCCGCATCCTAGGTTTGCCGCCGATGGAGACTCACTCGGCGCTCGCCCTTCTGGAATGGCAGATTGAACTCGGCGCGGACGAGGCCATCGGGGACGTGCCCGTCAACCGGCTTGACCTGCCCGAAGCGATGTCGCCGCCGCGGACGATGCCCCCGCAGTCCGCGCTCGAAGGATCGGCGGTGGACTCCCTTGGGCACGTCGCCCCGTCCGAGGCCGATCCGGTCGCCGAGGCGCGGGCGATGGCGGCCGCCGCCCCCGACCTTGCCGCCCTGCGCGAGGCGCTGACCGCCTATGACCGGTGCGACCTTAAGCGTGGTGCGCGCAACCTTGTCTTTGCCGACGGCAATCCGGCGGCGCGGGTGATGATCGTGGGCGAGGCGCCGGGCCGCGACGAGGACCTGCAGGGCCTGCCCTTCGTGGGCCGGGCAGGGCAGCTTCTTGACCAGATGTTCGCGGCCATCGGTCTTGACCGGGCAAGCCCGGACGCCGAACGCGCGATTTACATCACCAACATGCTGCCCTGGCGCCCGCCGCAGAACCGCGACCCGACCCCCGAGGAAATCGCGATGATGATGCCCTTCGTGCGCCGGCATGTCGAACTGGCCGATCCCGACGTGATCGTCGCGATGGGCAACCACGCCTGCCAGGGTCTTCTCGGCCGGCGCGGGATCACCCGGCTGCGTGGCGCGTGGGACACGGCGCTGGGAAAGCCCGTGCTGCCGATGTTCCACCCGGCCTATCTGCTGCGCACCCCCCATGCCAAGCGCGAGGCCTGGGCCGACCTTCTGATGCTTCAGGCCAGACTGAGAGAGGCGCGATGATCGATCCCGTGCTGTTCCTCGCCTTCGTGCCGGTGGCGCTTGCGCTGAACCTGACGCCCGGCGCGGACATGATGTTTTGCTTCGCGCAGGGCATGAAGGGCGGGCCGCGGCCCGCGATCGCCGCTTCGGCCGGGATCTCGACCGGATCGATGATCCACGTCCTTCTGGCAGGCCTTGGTCTTGGCGCATTGATCGCCGCCTTTCCCTGGGTCTTCGGTGCGATCCGGTGGATCGGCGCGGCCTATCTCGCCTGGCTCGCGTGGAAGACCTTGCGCACGCCGCTGGCTCTGGCTTCGGCGCCGCCCGCCCGCCCGGCGCGGGCCTTCCGCGACGGGCTGATCGTCAATCTTTCAAACCCCAAGGTGATCCTGTTCATTCTTGCCCTGCTGCCGCAGTTCATCGACCCCGCGCGGCCCGTCCTGCCGCAGTTCCTCGCCTGTGGCGCGGTGATCGCCACCGGCGGCTTCGTCGTGAACGCTCTTGTCGGCACGTTTTCGGGCGGGCTGGGCCGCAGGCTTCTTCGCAATCCACGGGCCGAGCGGGGCCTGCGGCTGACCACAGCCGGGCTTTTCGCGGCGCTTGCCGCCCGCGTCGGATGGGAGGCTGCCCGCGCATGAGCCGCATCGACGAGACAAAGGACTTCATCCCCGTCCGCTTCGCCGTGCTCACGGTCAGCGACACCCGCACGATCGGGGACGACAAGTCCGGCCAGACGCTGGCCGACCGTATCGCCGAGGCGGGTCACATCCTTGCCGCGCGCGCCATCCTGCCCGACGAGCGGGGCGAAATCGCCGACCAGCTGCGCGCCTGGGCAGACGATCCCGCGATCGACGTCGTGCTGACCACGGGCGGCACCGGCCTGACCGGGCGGGACGTGACCGTGGAAGCCCACCGTGACGTGTACGAGAAGGAAATCGAGGCCTTCGGCACCGTCTTCACCATCGTCTCGATGCAGAAGATCGGTACTTCGGCGGTGCAGTCGCGCGCCTGCGGCGGGGTCGCGAACGGCACCTACCTTTTCGCGCTTCCCGGCAGCCCGGGCGCCTGCCGCGACGCCTGGGACGAAATCCTTGTCTGGCAGTTCGACTATCGTCACCGCCCCTGCAATTTCGTCGAGATTCTTCCCCGCCTTGACGAACACCGGCGACGGAAATGACCGCCCCGCGCGTAACGGAGTTGTGCTTGGTGCCTCCAGCCCTCGCCATTACCTTTGCTGCTGCGGTTTGACCGAGGACAACGGCGGATGCGATTTCTCGGCCGGTCGCTGACCGGCGTCTTTCTTCTGGCCCTCACCGTCGGGCTGCTTGCCTTGGCGGGCAGCAGCGTCTGGCGTGCGCTTGAAGCGCGCTGGGCCCAGGACCCCGGGGCAGTCCCGGCGCGCGAACGTGTCTTTGCCGTCAACGTGGTCGAGGTCCGACCCGAAACCGTCACCCCGGTGATCGAGGTCTTCGGCGAGGTGCAAAGCCGCCGGCGGCTCGAGCTGCGGGCGGCTGCCGGGGGCGAGGTCATCCAACTGTCGGACCGCTTCGAGGATGGCGGCGCGGTGCGCGCGGGCGACCTTCTCTTGCGCATCGACCCGTTCTCGGCCCGGTCCGCCCGCGATGTGGCCAACGTCGACCTGCGCGAGGCCGAGGCCGATCTTGCCGACGCCCGCCGCGCGCTCGAGCTTGCGCGCGACGCACTGGCCGCCACCGGGGAACAGGCGGTGCTGCGCGAGCGCGCGCTTGAACGTCAGCGCGATCTTCTGGGCCGCGCAGTCGGCACCGACGCCGCCGTCGAAACCGCCGAACTCGCCGCCTCGGCCGCGCGTCAGGCGGTTCTTGCGGCGCGCCAGGGGCTGGCGCAGGCGGAAGCGCGCATCGAGCAGGCCGAAACCACTGTGGATCGCCGCCGCATCGCGCTGGCCGAGGCCGAGCGGCGCCTGGCAGAAACCGAGGTCTTCGCGGCCTTCGACGGCATCCTGAACGATGTCAGCCTGGTCGAGGGACGACTGGTCAATGCGAACGAGCGGTTGGGCGAACTGGTCGATCCGACCGCGCTCGAGGTCGCGTTCCGCGTCTCGACGGCGCAATATGCCCGCCTTTCCGGCCCGGACGGGCAGGTGGCGGGGTTGCCGGTGACCGTGGCGCTTGACGTGCTGGGACTTGACCTGACCGTGGCCGGCAGGGTCACCCGCGAAAGCGCCGCTGCGGGCGATGGCCAGACCGGGCGGCTGCTATACGCAACGCTCGATCCCGCGCCGGGGTTCCGGCCGGGCGACTTCGTCTCGGTCATCGTGGCCGAGCCACCGCTTGACAGCGTGGCCGTGCTGCCGGCCTCGGCCGTGTCGGCGGCGGGCGAGGCGCTGGTCGTGGGCCCCGACGACCGGCTCGAGGCCGTTCCGGTCGCGATTTTGCGCCGACAGGGCGACACGGTTCTTGTGCCCGCCAGGGGCCTTGCCGGAGACCTTGCCGGCGCGCGCGTCGTCGCCGAACGCACTCCGCTTCTGGGGGCGGGCATACGCGTGCGCGTCTTCGATCCCGCCGGTTCGGGTGAACAGGCCTCTGCCGCGCGCCCCGCGGCGTCGCCCGACGAGATGCTCGAACTCGATCCCGACCGCCGCGCCCGCCTTGTCGCCTTCGTCGAGGCCAGCGTCGCGATGCCGGCCGAGGCCAAGGCCCGCATCCTCGACCAGCTTGCGCAGGACCGCGTCCCGGCCGAGATGGTGGCGCGGATCGAATCCCGGATGGGGGGCTAGGCCGGTGATCCGCGACCGCCTTTCCGGCGCGGCAGGCGGCATCCTGTCCTACTTCGCACGCCACCGGACGGCTGCGAACCTGCTTCTGGTGCTGCTCGTCGTTCTTGGCGTCTCTGCCTTTCCCAACATGCGCGCCCAGTATTTCCCCGATGTCGTGGTCGAGGAGATCTCGGTTTCGGTGACATGGGAGGGCGCCGGGGCCGAGGATGTGGACGCCGCCATCGTCCAGCTTCTCGAACCCGCGCTTCTGGCCGTCGACGGCGTTGCCGAGACTTCGTCGACCTCGCGCGAAGGGCGTGCGTCGATCCAGCTTGAGTTCGAACCCGGCTGGGACATGACGCGCGCCGCCGACGACGTGCAACTGGCCGTCGACAGCGTCGGCAACCTGCCCGAGGACGCCGAAGAACCCAGCGTCCGCCGCGGCTCGTGGAGCGATCGGGTGACCGATGTGGTCGTCACCGGTCCGGTCGCCGTCGATCAGATCGCGCGTCTTGCCGACGAATTCGTCGTGCGGCTTTTCGCTGAAGGCATCACCCGCACCACGATCCGCGGGCTTGCCGCCCCGCAGGTGGTGGTCGAGGTCTCGGGCCTGTCGCTTGTCCGTCACGACATCACCCTGCGCGAGGTCGCCGACGCGATCGCCGCCGAAGCCGAAGCCGATCCGGCCGGCGATGTGGCGGGAACCACCCGCGTGCGCACGGGCGTCGCCAAACGGTCGGCCGACGAGATCGGGCAGATCGTTCTGCGCTCGGGGATGGACGGCACCACGCTGCGGATTGCCGACGTGGCCATCATCCGCGTCGAAGGCGTCGATCGCGACCGCAGCTATTTCGTCGGCACCGATCCCGCGGTCTCGATCCGCGTCGACCGGTCGGCCGATGGCGATGCCATCGACATGCAACGCGCGGTCGAACGGGTCGCCGCCGAGATGACGGCGACGCTGCCGCAAGGGGTGCGCATCGACCTGATCCGCACCCGCGCGGACGAGATCACCGGGCGGCTCGACCTTCTGCTTCAGAACGGGCTTCTGGGCCTTGGGCTGGTCGTGGTGCTGCTGTTCCTGTTCCTGAACGCCCGCACGGCGCTCTGGGTCGCCGCGGGCATTCCCGTGGCGATGACGGCCGCCATCGCGATCATGTACGCGGCGGGACTGACGCTGAACATGATTTCGCTCTTTGCGCTGATCCTGACGCTGGGCATCGTTGTCGATGACGCCATCGTCGTGGGCGAGCACGCCGATTTCCGCGCGCGCCGTCTTGGCGAAGATCCGCAAAGCGCCGCCGAGAACGCCGCCCGACGGATGTTTCTTCCGGTCTTCGCCGCGACGCTGACCACGATCATCGCGTTCTTCGGCCTTGTCGCCATTGGCGGGCGCTTCGGGTCGCTCATCGCCGACATTCCCTTCACGGTGATCGTGGTGCTGACCGCCTCGCTGGTCGAGTGCTTCCTGATCCTGCCGAACCACATGGCCCATGCCCTGACGCATACCGCGAAGGAGCACTGGTACGACTGGCCCTCGCGGCAGGTTAACCGGGGCTTCCGCTGGTTTCGCGACCGCGTCTTCCGCGGCCTCATGGCGCTGGTGATCGTGGCCCGTTATCCGGTCCTTGCGGGCGCGCTGGCGCTGCTGGCGCTCAGCGCCGCGCTGTTCATCCGGGGCGACGTCCAGTGGCGGTTCTTCAACTCGCCCGAACAGGGCTCGATCTCGGGCAACTTCGCCATGGCGCCCGGCGCCACGCGCGAGGATACGCTCGCGATGATGCGCAACCTGCAGGCTTCGGTCGAAGAGCTTGCCGCCCGCTACGAGGCCGAGCATGGCCGGAACCCCGTGGCCTATGTCCTGTCCGAGGTCGGCGGCACCACCGGCCGCGGCCTTGCCGGAGAAGACACCCGGGACGCCGAACTTCTGGGGTCGATCGCGATCGAACTGATCGACGCCGACCTTCGACCCTATTCCTCGTTCCAGTTCGTGGCCGATCTGCAGGACAACGTGCGCCGCCACCCCCTGCTTGAAACCGTCAGCTTCAGGGGCTGGCGGTCGGGGCCGGGGGGCGACGCGCTCGATGTCGAGATCTCGGGCGCGGACGCGGTGCAGCTCAAGGCTGCGGCCGAACGGCTCAAGACCGCCGTCGCCCGCCACCCCGAGGTCTCGGCGGTCGAGGACAGCATGGCCTTCGACAAGGACGAACTGATCCTCGATCTGACGCCACAGGGACAGGCGCTGGGCCTTGATATCGACTCGCTGGGCCGGCTTCTGCGCGACAGCCTGAGCGGGATCGAGGCCGCGACCTTCCCCGACGGCCCACGCTCGGCCGCGATCCGGGTCGAACTGGCGCCGGGCGAGCTGACAGCCGACTTCCTCGACCGCGCGCAGATCCGCGCGCCGTCGGGCGCCTACGTCCCGCTCGCCGATGTCGTGACGGTCGAACAGCGGTCGGGCTTTTCCACCGTGCGGCGCGAGAACGGGGTGCGCGTGATCTCGGTCAGCGGCGACATCTCCGAGGACGACCCCGCGCGCGCGGCCGAGATCATGACCGAACTGCGCGAGGTCATCCTGCCCGCGATCGAAGAGGAATTCGGCGTCGCGACGCGGCTTGCCGGGCTGGCCGAGCAGGAAAGCGCGTTCCTGTCCGATGCGGCGACCGGTCTTGCGCTTTGCCTTGCCGGCATCTTCCTGACGCTGGCGTGGGTCTTTTCAAGCTGGACGCGGCCGCTGATCGTGATGGCGATCATTCCCTTCGGCCTTGTCGGCGCGATCTGGGGGCACCATGCCTGGGGCGTGCCGCTGTCGATGTTCTCGGTCGTGGGGCTGATCGGGATGGTGGGGATCATCATCAACGACTCGATCGTGCTGGTCACCACCGTCGACGACTATGCCCGGACGCGCGGGCTTTTCCCCGCCATCGTCGAGGGCGCGGCCGACCGGTTGCGGCCGGTCCTGCTGACCACGCTGACGACCGTTCTGGGTCTTGCGCCGCTTCTTTTCGAAAGCTCCCAGCAGGCGCAGTTCCTCAAGCCCACGGTCATCACGCTGGTCTACGGGCTGGGCTTCGGCGTCGTTCTGGTGCTGCTGGTCGTGCCCGCGCTTCTGGCGGTGCAGCAGGACATCCGCACGCGCACGGCCGCCGCGCGCCGCGCCCTGTCCGCGCCGCGCCGGGGCGGGATCGCCGGGATGGCGGCGGGCGGCCTTGCCGGACTGACGGCGCTGTGGTTCGCCGCGACTCTGGGTGCGCAGATCGTCACCGGGGCGCCGGTCCGCCCGGTCGCGGCGCTTCTTCCGTCGGGGGCGTCGGGCGCGGGCGCTGCCTTCGCACTGTTCGCGGGCGGGGCCTTCGTCCTGACGGTGCTGGTCTGGGCGCTTGCCGTCCTGGCCGGCCGGCTGCGGCGGCGGCGAGAGCTGGCCTAGCGGCAGCCTTCGATCTCGACCGCGCGGCCGCCGGCGATGACCGTGACGCGCACCGTGTCGCGCGCAAGGGCGAACGGCGCGGCCTCGGGCGGGACAAGATCCGCGACAGCCTGCAGCCGGTCGCCCGACCGCGCGACCTCGGGCTCGGACACCCAGATCGGTGCGTCGGCCACCTCGACCACGGCCGCCTCGTCCGGCCCAAGCACCGGCATGGTCAGCGTCGCGGTCAGCCGCAGCCCGTCGCCGATCGGTTCCAGTGCGCAGTCGACGGCGCGCACGCCTGCCTCGGCGGCCGTCATCGGACGATCGGCCAGCGCGGCGGCGATGCGGGGATCTTGCGCTGCCGCCACGGGCGTGAGGTCGGCCCCGACGTCAAGGCTGACCGGCACGCAGATCTCTTCGCACACGCCAATCTCGATCCGGCCGGCTATCACGATGGGCTCGCCCGCGCGATGGGGCACGAAGCGCAGCGGAATCGTCACGACCTCGGAATACCCGACAGATCGCATCCCGTTGAGGTGAAAGACCTCGGGCACCGGCCAGCTGACCAGGACGCCACTCAGGTTTTCGGACCCCGACCAATCGAAGTGCGGCGGGATGCCGGCGTCGCCCGGTGCGCGCCAATAGGTCTTCCAGCCCGGCGCCAGCGTAAGGCGCAGCGCCGCCATATGGTCGCCGCCCTCCATCCGCCACCCGCTCAGAAGTTCGGCCCGGACCATGCGGTCGGGCACCTGCGCCGGTGCGGACGTCGGAAGAAACGCGGTCAGGCCAAGCGCGAAGGCGGCCAGAAGAACAGGATGTCGGGCTGCGGAAATCATGCGGTGCAAGCTATTCGTCCGGACCCGCAAGGGAAATCACTTTCCAGAGAGAGTTCGCGATCCTTCGCCGGTGTGGCAGCGCGTCACTTGCCCTTGCGACGCGGCCCGCACAGAGTTGGCGCCATGAAAAATGTCCCCGACTCGTTCGGACTTGCCGGAAACCTTCTGATCGCCATGCCCGGAATGGGGGATCCGCGATTCGAAAAAAGCGTCGTCTTCCTGTGCGACCATTCCGAAAAGGGCGCGATGGGGCTGATCGTCAACAAACCGATGACCGAGGTCCGCTTCTCGGACCTTGTCGAGCAGCTTGGGATCGAATCGCACCATCCGCTGCCGAAGATGCCGATCCATTTCGGCGGACCGGTTGAAAGCGGCCGCGGCTTCGTGCTGCACTCGAACGACTACGGCGCGAACGCCTCGACCCTCAGGATCGGCGCGCGCTTCGGCATGACCGCGACACTCGACATCGTGCAGGACATCGCCACGGGTCAGGGCCCCGATCAGGCGATCTTCGCGCTGGGCTATTCCGGCTGGGGTCCCGGCCAGCTTGAATCCGAGATCCGCCGGAACGGCTGGCTGACCTGCGACGCGACGGACGCGATCGTCTTTTCACCCGACAATGCCGGCAAGTGGGCCGCCGCGCTCAAGGCGCTGGGGGTCGAGGCGCTGAGCCTTTCGGGCGCCTCGGGCCGGGCGTGACCGCCGCGCTTACCCTCGCGGCGCCGCCGCCCGCCTGAGCCGATCGTTGATCGCAAGACCCAGACCCGTCTCGGGGATCGGGGACACCGCGATCGCGGCCGCCCCTGTGGCATCAAGCGCGCGCAGGCAGGCGAACAGGTTTGCCGCCGCCTCGGCCAGGTCGCCAGCGGGCGACAGGTTCGCCGCCGCCCCCGTGACCGGGCCGAAGCCCAGAAGCACCTCGCCGGCGCGGGCGCGCCCGGCGTTCAGGCGCAGCGCCGCCCGTGGGGCATAGTGCGAGGCCAGCTGCCCCGGGGCCAGCGGAAGCGCAGGGTCCGCGCCGGGCCGCGCAAGCGGCACGCCAAGGCAGGCCTCGACCGCCTCGGACGGCAATCCGCCGGGCCGCAGAAGCACGGGCGCGTCAAGCAACCCGACGATGGTGGATTCGACGCCTACCGGGCAGGCTCCGCCGTCGACCACGGCGTCGATCCGTCCCGACAGCCCCTCCAGCACATGGGCGGCGGTGGTCGGGCTGACGGCGCCCGAAGGATTGGCCGATGGTGCGGCCAGAGCCAGGCCGCTGGCCCGCAGGATCGCCTGCGCCACAGGGTGCGCCGGCATCCGCAAGGCCACCGACGCCTGCCCCGCCGTCACTTCGGCCGCGATCCCGGCTTCGGGCCGCAGCGGCAGCACCAGTGTCAGCGGCCCCGGCCAGAAGGCCTGCGCAAGCGCCTCGGCGCAGTCATCGAACACCGCGACGCGCCGCGCCCCGTCGAGGTCAGCCACGTGCACGATCAGCGGGTTCTTGGCCGGGCGTCCCTTCGCGGCATAGATCGCGCGCACCGCATCGGTGTCCCGCGCGTTGGCGCCAAGGCCATACACCGTCTCGGTCGGAAAGGCGACAAGGCCGCCCGCGCGCAGGATTTCCGCCGCCTGGACGATGTCCGCCGGCGTGTCGGTCAGCCGCTGTGTCGCACGGTTGGCCATGGTCGTGACGCTGCGTCCCTGTTGCCCGCCCTGGCCGCGCGTGGAACCACATTGCCCGGGCCTTGCCGCCTTACCGGCCTCGGCGGGGCTTGCCAAGTCGCCGTTCCAGACGCCGCAAGGGACCCCAAGGGAAACGCAGCATGACCTACCGCGCTCCGGTCGATGAGTATCTGTTCCTCCTGGATGTCGTTCATCCGATCACGCAGGTCTTCGCGCGCCCGCGCTTCGCCCATCAGGATGCCGGGATTGCCGCGCCTGTCCTGACCGAAGCCGCGCATATCGCCGAGCGCGCCTTCGCGCCCCTGCGCCGCGCCGGCGACTACGACCCCGCGCGGCTTGAGAACGGGGTCGTGCGCACGACGCGCGGCTTTGCCGAGGCCTATCACCAGTACGCCGAGGGCGGCTGGATCGGGCTTGCCGCCGATGCCGCCCATGGGGGGATGCAGCTTCCCCAGTCGCTCAACATGGCGGTGAACGAGATGCTGTCGGGCGCGAACCTGTCGCTTCAGTTGCTGCCGCTTCTCAGTCAGGGCCAGATCGAGGCCCTTGCTCACCACGCCGACGACGCGATCCGCGCGCTTTACCTGCCCAAGCTGATCTCGGGCCGCTGGTCGGGCACGATGAACCTGACCGAGCCGCAGGCGGGCTCGGACGTCGGCGCGCTGACCACCCGGGCCGAGCCGCTGGGCGACGGCCGCTACGCGATCACCGGCCAGAAGATCTTCATCAGCTGGGCCGATGCCGATTTCCTTGAAAACACGGTGCATCTGGTTCTTGCCCGCCTGCCTGGCGCGCCGGCGGGAAGCAGGGGCATCAGCCTGTTTCTGGTCCCGAAATACCTGCCCACCCCCGAGGACAGCGCCGGTGCGCGAAACGGTCTGCGTGTCCTCGGGCTCGAGCACAAGATGGGTCTGCACGGCTCGCCCACGGCGGTGCTTGATTTCGCCGGGGCCACCGGCTGGATGGTCGGCCCCGCCAACGGCGGTCTGGCCGCGATGTTCACCATGATGAACAACGCCCGTCTCGGGGTGGGCATGCAGGGCATCGGGGTGGCCGAAGGCGCGTTCCAGCAGGCGCTCGCCTTCGCCACGCAGCGCCGGCAGGGCAGGGCGGGCGGCAGCGGGACCATCGCCGAACACGCCGACGTCCGGCGAATGCTTGCCTCGATGAAGGCCGACATCTTCGCCGCGCGCGCCATCGCGCTGGCCTGCGCGCATGCCGGCGACATGGCCACCGACACGACCCTGGGCGAGGTCTCCGGCCACCATGCCGCCCGCGCCGCCTTTCTGACGCCGATTGCCAAGGCCTTTGGCACCGACACCGGCATCGCCGTGGCGAACGAGGCGATCCAGGTTCACGGCGGAATGGGCTTCGTCGAGGAAACCGGCGTGGCCCAGTTCCTGCGCGATGTCCGCGTGACCGCGATCTATGAAGGCACCAACGGCATCCAGGCGATGGACCTCGTCGGGCGCAAGTTCCTTGACGGCGGCGACGCCGCGTTCCGACTGATCGACGAGATCGAGGGCGGTGCCGAAGCCGCCCGCCTGGCCTTTCCGGACCTTGCCCGGTCGGTCTGGGGCGCCGCGGAAACGCTGCGCGAGGCGACCGAATGGATGGTGGCGCAAGGCGACATGAACGAGCGTCTTGCCGGCGCCCAACCCTTTTTGCGCGCCTTCGCCCGCGTGCTTGGGGCGCACTATCACCTGCGCGCGGCCTGCACCGCCGAGGCGGGGGCAAGGCGCGCGCGCACGGCGCTTGCACGCCACTACATGGTCCGGCTTTTGCCCGAACATGCCGCGCTTCTTGACGCCGCGCGTCAGGGCAAGGCCGATCTCTTCGCGCTGGACCTGGCGGATCTGGCCGCATGACCGCACCGTCCGGCCGCCAGATCCGCTATCCCTTCGATGCGCCGCCCGCCCCGGGCGACGCGACCGAGATCGCGCCGGGCCTGTTGTGGCTGTGCCTGCCGTTCCCCGGCCCGCTTGGCCACGTCAACGTCTACGCGCTTGACGACGGCGACGGATGGACCGTGGTCGATACCGGTCTTGGGACCGAGGGGCTGCGCGACCTCTGGCGTCGGATCCTGGCCGGCCCGCTGGCCGGTCGCCCCGTGCGTCGGGTGATCGCCACCCATCACCATCCCGACCACATCGGGCTTGCCGGCTGGTTCCAGACCGACCTTGGCGCCGAACTCTGGACGACACGCACCGCATGGCTTTACGCGCGGATGCTGACGCTTGACGACCAGGCCCGCCCCCGGCCCGAAACGCTGGCCTTCTGGCGCGGCGCGGGCATGCCAGCCGAGATGTTGACGGCGCGTGCCGCCGAACGCCCCTTCAACTTCTGCGACGTGGTGGACCCCTTGCCGCTTGGCTTCCGGCGCATCGCGGAAGGCGACGCCATCACCGCGGGCGGGCGGACCTGGGACGTGCGGATCGGCGCGGGCCATGCCCCCGAACACGCGACACTCTGGTCGCGGGACGGAGAGATCGTGATCGGCGGCGATCAGCTTCTGCCGTCGATCTCGCCCAACCTTGGCGCCTACGCGACCGAGCCCGAAGGCGATCCGGTCGCAGAATGGCTGGACGCCTGCGAACGGTTGTCGCGCCACGCCACGCCCGCCCAGCTTGTGCTGCCGGGCCACAAGCTGCCCTTCCGCGGACTGCCCACGCGGCTGCAGCAACTGGCCGAGAACCACGCCGGCGCGCTTGACCGGCTGCGCGGGGCCCTTTCCGAGCCACGCACCGCCGTCGACTGCTTCCAGCCGCTCTACCTGCGCGAGATCGGGGGTGGCGAGTACGGGCTCGCCCTGGTCGAGGCGATGGCCCATGTCCTGCATCTGTGGCACCGGGGCGAGGTGCGCCGCACCCGGCGCGAGGACGGCGTCTGGCTGTGGCAACGCGACGCCATCTAGCCCCGTGACACCGCCGGAAAGATGCGCTATCGCAACCCCGAACAGACGAGCGGAGCAGGGCACATGGCCGACAAGCATTTCGAACCGGGATCCATGGAAGTCGCCGAGCAGGAGAAGACCTTCGCGGGCTTCATGCGGTGGGTGACGAACTCCGTCATCGTGATCCTGTTCATTCTTGTCTTCCTCGCCATCTTCGCCCGCTGACCCCGAGGCCGGCATGAAACGCGCCGGCGCAGCCTTGGTCGCGCTATCGTTCCTCGTCCTCGCGGCCTGCGGCGGCCCGGCCGAGCCGACATGGGCGCCGGACGCGGAAGTGGCGCGCTGGTCGCGGCCGAACGACGGACCGACGCGGGTCACCGTCTTCACGGTGATCAACAACACGAACGGCGCCGGACGCCATACCGGGCTGCTGATCGCGGGCAATGAGCGCGTCCTCTTCGACCCGGCAGGCACTTTCCGCCACCCCCATGCGCCGGAACGCAACGATGTGCATTACGGCATCTCGGACCGGGTGCTGGCCGTCTATATCGACTATCACGCGCGCGAGACCTTCGATGTCCAGATCCAGGAGGTCGACGTCGCGCCCGAGGTTGCGCAGCGGCTGATCGCCGAGGCCGAAGCCTATGGCGCGGTGCCGAAGGCGCAATGCTCGCTTGCGATTTCGCGCCTTCTGTCGCGGACCCCCGGGTTCGAGACGGTGAAGGTCGGCTATTCGCCGAACCGCACGTCCAAGGGTGTGGCCGAGGTTCCCGGCGTGCGCACCCGGGTCGTCACCGACGACGACGCCGACGACAACCACGGGGTGCTTCTTGTCGCCGCGAAGGAAGCTCAGGCGATGATGGCCAACGCCGAATAAAGCGTGACCGCGCCTGCAACGATCGCCCAGACGGCGTTCCGCGTGACATAGCCCACCGCCAGGGTGACCAGCGCTGCCGTCATCCGCGCAGGCTCCATCGCGCCATTGGCCGCCGCCGGCCAGATCACCAGCGGCGCGACCAGCCCCGGGATCACCGCCACGGGCGTATAGCGCAGGTGCCGCAGCACCCAGTCGGGCATCTTGCGACCGCCCAGAAGCCCAAGGAACGACAGCCGGATCGCATAGGTGCCCACGGCCATGGCCGCCACGATAAGCCAGATCTCGGGCGTGGTTTTCGTGATCATGCGCGCCGCTCCATCGCTAGCTCGACCCGCGCGCCGACCATCATCGCAAGGACGCCCGCGATCAGAAGTCCAAGACCCGCCGGCACCCACGACAGCGCCAGCGCCATCACGACCGAGGTGAAGGCCGCCGCCACATGCGCAAGCGTTCGCATCATCGGCGCGACGACCGCAAGGAAGGTGATCGGCACCGCGAAATCCAGCGCGAACTCGGGCGGAATCCGCGCCCCGAACATGGCGCCGGCAAGGCTCATCCCATACCAGAAGGGTACGGTGGGGGTGGCGGTTCCAAAGAAATAGGCGACCTTTTCGGGCAGGGTCATCCCGGGCGCGCGTTCGTAGGTTCCGATCGCCACCGCATAGGTCTGATCCACGTTGAGATAGGCGATGAGGCCCCGCTTCCAGAACGGCGCGCCGCCCAGATGGGGGGCCAGGCTTGCCGAATACATCGCCATGCGCAGGTTCACCGCCAACGCCGTGGCGATCACGACGAGCGTCGGTGCATTCTCGGTCATCAGCTGGATCGCGGTCAGCTGCGAGGCCCCCGCGATCACCAGAACCGAAAATCCCATCGACTGTCCCAGCGTCAGACCGGCCTCGGTGGCGACTACGCCGAACACCAGTCCGAAGGGCGCCACGACGACGATGAAGGGGGCCGCGTCGCGAAAACCGCGCCAGAAGGCCGATCGGGGGCTGGAGGAGGACATGGGCACGCCCTAAGCTGTTGCAGACCGCCCTTACCCGAGGCCCGACCAAGGTGCAAACGACAGACTTCGACGATCCGAGGCGCGGATGAGACAGCCCTCCGGGGTCATTCTTGCCGGCGGTCTGGCCTTGCGCCTTGGAGGGGGCGACAAGGGGCTTCTGCCTCTGGATGGCCCGACGATCCTTGACCACGTGATCGACCGACTCGGTCCGCAGGTGGCGGGTTTGGCGCTGAGTGCGAACGGCGATCCGGCGCGCTTCGCGCGGCTTGGCCTGCCGGTTCTGCCCGACAGCATGCCTGGCCACCCCGGCCCGCTTGCGGGCGTGCTCGCCGGGCTTGACTGGGCGGCGGGGCGGGGGGACGAGGCCATCGTCACCGCCGCCGCCGACACCCCCTTCCTGCCCGAGGACCTGGTCCCGCGCCTCTTGCTGGCGGCCGAGACGGCGGGCGCGCCCATCGCCCTGGCCGCCACCCCGGATGGCCGCCACCCGACCTTTGGTCTTTGGCCGGTTGCGCTGCGTGACGATCTGCGCGCGGCATTGGCACAGGGCACCCGCAAGGTGACCGACTGGGCGGATCGCCACGGGGCGGCGACGGCGCTGTTCCCCGACGGGCCCTTCGACCCTTTCTTCAACGTCAACACGCCCGACGACCTGGCACGCGCCCGGGCGTTGGCGGCCGGGGGCCGATGACGGCCTTCGACACCGTCGTGATGGTCGACTGGTCGGCCGCCGCGCGCGCGCCGCGCCGGCCGAGGCCGGACGCCATCTTCGCCGCCGTCGCCCGCGGCGGGCAGGTCGCCCCCGCTGAATACCTTGGCCATCGCCTTGACGCCGAGGGTTGGATCGCCGCGCTGATCGACGACGAGCGCCGGGCGGGGCGGCGTCTGCTGGTGGGCTTCGACTTCCCCTTCGGCTATCCTCGCGGCTTCTCGCGGGCTCTGGTCGGCCGGTCCGATCCCTTCGTCCTGTGGGACTGGCTGGACGCGCGCATCGTCGACACGCCTGGGGCCAACAACCGCTTCGAGGTCGCGGGCGCGATCAACGCCCACTTTCCCGGCATCGGGCCCTTCTGGGGCAATGGCACGCCGCGCGAGGTGCCCCACCTTCCGCGCAAGGGCCGGGCGCGGACGACCAATCCCTTTCCCGAGCGCCGCGCCATCGAAGAGCGGCACAAGGGTGCCTTTACCCTCTGGCAGCTCTCGGGCGCGGGCGCCGTCGGATCGCAGACGGTGATGGGTCTGCCGGTCCTTGCCCGCCTGCGCCGCCGCTTTGGGACCAACCTGTCGGTCTGGCCGTTCGAGGCGCCAGACGCCGGCGTCGTTCTGGCCGAGGTCTGGCCCTCGCTTCTGGCGCCGGTCGTGGCCGCCGAACTTGCCGCGGGCGGCGGGATCAAGGACGCGCGGCAGGTCGAGGTGCTGGCCCGCGCCCTGTCGGCGTTGACCCCCGACCAGATGGCGCGGGTCATGGACGTTTCGACCGTTCACGTTGCGGCCGAGGAAGGCTGGATTCTGGGCAGCGGGCACGAGGCGCTACTGATCGGGGCGCACGCGGCCTCAAGGTAGGGCGAACCGGGTCCACTGGCCGTCGGGGCGTTCGCGCAAGCGGTAGATGTAGGGAACCGCGTCCCAGCACAGAACCTCGTCGTAATGGCTGTCGAGCACCCAGGTCCCGGTCGTAGTCTCCGCCAGCAGGATGGCGTGGGGAAAGAACTGCACCTGATGAAAGACGATGGCGCAGGTCAGGGCGGCGCCGGGCAGGCCCGCCCCGACAAGGCGCCGGCGCTTTTCAAGCGCCAAATCCTCGCAATCGCCCGCACCGTGAACCGGAAAGCTCCACAGCTCTTCCCGGCCTATGCTGTCCCAGTCGGGAACCAGCGCCACCTCGGCGTTCACCGCGCGGTTGACTCCGTCGAGCAGCCACCCGATCGCCCCCGTCCATTCGATCAGCGGCGCCCCCGCAAGCGCGCAGGCCTCTGCCTCGCGGGCGCAGAACTCGACATACTGGCTTGGCGGAGCCTCGACGCGCGCCACGGGCAGGTCCATCCGCGCGCAGAGTGGCAGGTCGGCGGCCGTCCCTGGCGCGGCCGCCAGAGCGGCGGCAGCGACAAGGCGGACAAGACGTGCGGGAATGTCGGACGGAAGACCCGGGCCTACTGGCAAGGTGCCTCGAAATAAGTGCCGTCGCCGCGGGCATAGGCGCACATGCCGGTTTGGGTGTTCTGCGCCACGACGGTGCCGGCGGCGGCGCCGGCCAGCGCCGCGATCAGCCGCCAGTTGTTGTCGGCGTCAAGCGCCTCGGCCGTGATCAGCCCCGCCGCCGCGCCGCCCGTAACTCCGACGACCGTGCGTTGTTCGGGGGTCAAATTCTCGCAGCCCTGCAGGACAAGCAGGCCTGCCGCGGCAAGAGCCGCCGTGATCAGGTGTTTCATGTCGGACTCCTTTGCCGGTCTTCGGTGGCGATCGGACGCCGCGCGCATGTCCATGCGACGCCGCCGATCGGGTTCCCTTGGCTAGACCCTGCCCGGCGCGCGTCGCATTGACGCCGCGCAACGCGGCGTGCAGGGAAGTCAGTGGGCGCTCCAGACGGACGGACAGGACCGGCGAAGGAATGCTCCGGAGAACAAGCATCGCTCATCCGGAAGACCGGGTGCCCTTCTTGCGGGGTGTATCCGGCATTCGCGGGCCGGGCGTCGAAGCCGGGCCAGATGGCCGACCGACCGGCAGGCCAGCGCCTCCCCTGTTTCAGATCAGCCCGATGCGCTGGGCGACGAGTTCCTGGAGGCGCCATAAACCCGGATCGTGGATGCCGCGGCTCTCAAGCTGCGTGACGGTGTTCAAAAGGTATTCGGCACCTGTGCCCAGATGCCCGCAGCTCTTGGCAAGTACGTCGGCAACCTCTTCCGGCATCAGGTTCGCCGCGTAGAGCGGCGATTCCCGGTTCATTACGAACGTCAGCGCCGGCACCCTTCCAGTTCCGGTTTCGACCGTCAGCCAAAGCGGAGTGTTCGTGTTGGGCTTGACCGTGAATTCGCGCCGGAAGAGTCGGTTGAACTGGGCCTCAAGATCTTCGGCGGGCAACTCGAGCAAAACGCCCCGGCATTCCCCGCCCTCGTCAAGCGACATCATCAGCCCAGGAAACTCCGGCGACCCGCGAAATCGCAATTGCCGAAGACAGAACGAACTGTGCCAGCCGCGAAGAACGCCGATCCGTTCGCCAACGTGATCGATCTCGGGCCTCCAGATCAGCGACCCATAGACAAATAGATGGGTTGGCCGGTCAGGCGCCGGGTGCGCCGCGAGAATACGTGCAACCCAGTCCGCATAGTCTTCGTCGGTCTGAACCTGCTGTCCCGGCGGTGGCCCTTGGTCTTCGATATCCCGGTGAACCAACTTGATGTGGGCAGCAGTCAGAGACGGTGTGCGATGGCCACGGTCCATGAGACTATCCCCAATTCAGGCGAGATCTTGCACCCAACCACAACGGGACACAATGCCATCAATCCCTTGGTCGCTGAAGCCACGGCGCCGCCGCCAAGGCAGCTTCGCAGTACGGATGTTCCGTTTGCTTGGCGCCGCTGTCCGTCACTTACAGCATTTGGACGCAGCGCCTTGCGCGGTGACCTGCAGAAAAAAAGACTTTGTCCTGCCGCCCACGGATCGTTGCGCCCCCTCGCCCCTAGTCGAAGATCCCCGTCACCCGGCCAAGCAGCATGAACGCGCGTGCGGTGCGGGTGTCGGCCAAGGCCGCGATTTCGGCGTCGGTCGCGGTCCTTTCGAACTCCTGGAAGTTCGAATCGAAGGTGCGCAGGAAATGATGCGCCGCGTCCCGGAAGATCGTGTCCTGCCGCATCCGCGCTGCCGCCAGCGCCAGGGACGAGCGGTCGCGGATGCCGCCCAGGCCGGCGATCGGTCGTCCACGTTCGCCTTGCGCGAAGCGCCGCCACAGTTCGGGCCGGGCGCGGTCGGGCACAAGGTCGTCCATGTAGATGCCGTCCTGGCTGAGCAACGTCAGCACGTCCTGGCTGGCCTGGATCAGCCGCGCCGCCCTGCGGTCCTGCAACGCGCGGCGCAGGGCGCGAAAGCCGTCGCGATCCTCGGCCGTCTCGGGAAAGTTCAGCGCCAGGATGTAGTCGCCGACCGACAGCGGCTGTCCCTGTGGTTCGGGCGGCGCGCCAAGCGCGAGGCTGGGCTGGCTTTCGGCCGGGCCCGGCGCGATCGATACTTGGGGTGCAAGCACACGCTCGGCCTCGGTCTGTGCCTGCCGGATCGAGGTGAAGGTCGCCAGCGCGGTCTCGGTCTTGCGTTGCGCGCGGGCGATCTCGTCCAGCTTCTTCTCGACCGAGGGCTGGATCAGCGTTCCCGAGGTCTGCGCCTGCGTGACCGATATCTTGCGCATGGCCTCGATCGCGGCGTGCAGGCGATCGGCTTCGTCGCGCATCACGCGCGCGCTGTTCGCCGCCGTCGCCGCCACCCAGATCATCGCCACCGGCATGAAGACGGCGACCACGACCATGACGAAGCGCATCGGATCGAACGCGGCGGTTTCCCTGGTGCCGAGGATCAGGAAGAACAGCCCCGACCCCAGCAGCCAGACAAGCGACAGGCCTACCGCGATGGCCTCGGCCCGCGTCACGCGAAAGCGTCCCGGCGTCTGGGTATAGATGCCAAGGTCGATAGGCGCGTCTTTGCGGTTCTCGGACATCTGCCGTGCCGTCCTCAGACGTAGGTGACGCTCAGGATCTCATAGCTCTTGTCGCCGCCGGGGGTGCGCACCTCGACGCTGTCGCCCTCTTCCTTGCCGATCAGCGCGCGCGCCAGCGGCGAGCGGATGTTGAGCCGGCCCGCCTCGATGTCGGCCTCGGGCTCGCCGACGATCTGGTAGGTGCGCTCCTCGTCGGTGTCCTCGTCGACCAGGCGCACGGTCGCGCCGAACTTGATCGGGCCGGACAGTTTCGAGGTGTCGATGACTTCGGCCAGGGCAAGGATGCCCTCGATTTCCTTGACACGGCCCTCGATGAAGCTCTGCTTCTCGCGCGCGGCGTGATACTCGGCGTTCTCGCTGAGGTCGCCGTGGGCGCGCGCTTCGGCGATGGCCTGGATCACGGCCGGCCGCTCGACGGACTTGAGTTTCTTCAATTCGTCGCTGAGCGCGGAATGCCCCGCGCGCGTCAAGGGAATCTTTTCCATCGGTCTACTCGGTTACTGCCGCCTGACATGCCTGCGGGCCGCCGGGACGCTGATCCGGTTCACCTGACCCAAACGCCCACCCGATTGCAAGAGGAACCTTGGTGCGCCGCGCCACCCGTCCCCCGGGCCGCCTGCCCCCTGCAAAAACCCGCCTGCGGGCCTGTAACGCCGTGTCGCGATTGACCGGCACGGCCTGCGCCGATACCTAAACCGGGATCAGATGCGCGGCGTTGCAGCGAAGGAAAGACGATGGCCGAAATCGAACGCGAGTCGATGGAATACGACGTGGTGGTCGTGGGGGCGGGACCGGCGGGGCTTTCCGCGGCGATCCGGCTCAAGCAGATCGACCCCGAGCTTTCCGTCGTCGTTCTCGAAAAGGGATCTGAAGTCGGCGCGCACATCCTGTCGGGCGCAGTCCTTGATCCGTCCGGCCTTGACGCGCTCATCCCCGACTGGCGTGATCGCGACGCGCCGATCACCGTGCCGGTGCGCGAGGACAACTTCTATTTCCTTGGCGAAGCCGGCCAGATCCGCATCCCGAACCTGGTGATGCCGCCGCTGATGTCGAACCACGGGAACTACATCGTCTCGATGGGCAACGTCTGCCGCTGGATGGCGACCCAGGCCGAGGCGCTGGGCGTCGAGATCTTCCCCGGCATGTCCTGCTCGCAGATCGTCTGGGGCGAGGACGGCACGGTCCGCGGCGTCGTCGCGGGCGAGTTCGGCCGCAATCCCGACGGCACGCCTGGCGACGCCTACGAGCCCGGAATGGAGTTGCTGGGCAAGTATGTCTTCCTGTCCGAGGGGGTGCGCGGGTCGCTGTCGAAAGAGGTCATTGTCCGCCATGCCCTCGATCGCGACGCCGAGCCGCAGAAATACGGCCTTGGCATGAAGGAAATCTGGGAGATCGACCCCGAGAAACACCGCGAAGGCACGGTCACCCACACGATGGGCTGGCCTCTTGGATCGAATGCGGGTGGTGGTTCGTTCATCTATCACCTCGACAACAACCAGGTCTACGTGGGCTTCGTGGTGCACCTCAACTACGAGAACCCCCACCTGTTCCCGTACATGGAGTTCCAGCGCTTCAAGCATCATCCGATGGTGGCTAGGCTGCTCGAGGGCGGAAAGCGCATCGCCTATGGCGCGCGCGCCATCTCGGAGGGCGGCTGGCAGTCGATGCCGAAGGCGGCGTTTCCGGGCGGCGCGCTTCTGGGCTGTTCGGTGGGCCTGGTCAACGTGCCGCGCATCAAGGGAAATCACAACGCGATGCTGTCGGGCATCGCCGCGGCCGAGGCCGCCGCCCGCGCCATCGCCGCGGGCCGTTCGGGCGACACGCTTGACGACTATGACGCCGAACTGCGCGCCGGGCCTGTCGGCCGCGACCTCAAGCGCGTGCGCAACGTCAAGCCGCTCTGGTCGTCGAAGGGGCTGATGGCCTCGCTTGGCCTTGGTGGGGCCGACATGTGGGCCAACCAGGTTGGCCTGACGATCCTGGGAACGCTGAAGCATGGCAAGTCCGATGCCGCTGCCACCGGCGAGGCGCGCAAGTTCGCGCCGATCGACTATCCCAAGCCCGACGGCGTGCTGTCCTTCGACCGGCTGACCAACGTCAGCTTCTCGATGACCAACCACGAGGAACACCAGCCCTGCCACCTGCGGCTGGCCGATCCGACCCTCCCGATCGCGGTCAATCTTCCGAAATTCGCCGAACCGGCGCAGCGGTATTGCCCGGCGGGCGTGTACGAGGTTGTCGAAGAGGCTGGCAAGGACCCGCGCTTCGTCATCAACTTCCAGAACTGCGTGCACTGCAAGACCTGCGACATCAAGGACCCGAGCCAGAACATCACCTGGACGGTGCCGCAGGGCGGGGACGGACCCAACTATCCCAACATGTGATCGGCCGGCGTCGCAGCCCGCGCCGAATTGCCGCTTGGCGTTGCCACCATCCCGCCCGAGAGCTAGGTTCCCTGAGAAGCGGGCGCATCGGGAGGTCACGTGATGCAGGTCAGGCGGTTCGGACGGGTTGTTGCCATCGCGCTGGCCATCGCGCTGCCTCTCGACGGGGCCCGCGCCGAGGGCAACGCGGGCGCCTATCTCGCCGCGCGTCATGCGACCTTCGCCAGCGATTTCGCGGCCGCGGCCGACTACTACACCCGCGCGCTTCTGCGCGATCCCGGCAACCTTTCGCTGCTCGAGAACGCCGTGACGGCGTTTGTCGCGCTGGGCGATTTCGAACGCGCGATCCCGATTGCCCGGCGTATGATGCAGTCGGGCGCCAATAGCCAGATCGCGAACCTTGTGCTTCTGTCCGAGGCCGCCCAGAACGGCGACTGGGACCGGATCGTCGCCGATCTCGCTGCCGGCCAGACCGTGGGGCCGCTTTACGACGGACTGGCCCGCGCCTGGGCCTATGTCGGCCTTGGCCGCATGGGCGAGGCGCTGGCCGCCTTCGACGAGGTGGCCGGCACCCAGGGCGTGCAGGCCTTCGGGCTTTACCACAAGGCGCTCGCGCTGGCCGCTGTCGGCGATTTCGAAGGGGCTGACCGCATCCTGTCGGGCGATGGCGAAGGTGGGCCGCTTCGGCTGTCGCGGCGCGGTGTCATGACCCATGCCAACATCCTGGTGCAGCTTGACCGCCGCGAGGACGCCGTGGCGCTGATCGACGAGACCTGGACGGTGATCGACGCCGAGCTTCAGGCCTTCCGCGATGCGCTGGCCGCGGGCGAGGCCGCGCCTTTCGTGTCGGTGACGTCCGCGCGCGAGGGCATGGCCGAGATCGCCTTCACCATCGCAGGCGCGCTCAGCGGCGAGGCGGCGGACGGCTTCACGCTGGTCTATGCCCGCGTCGCGCAGTATCTCCGTCCCGACCATATTGACGCGCTGATGCTGACGGCCGGAACGCTTGAGAACCTTGGCCGCTTCGAGCTTGCCACCAGCGTCTACGACAAGGTGCCGGCCGGCAGCCCGGCCTATCACGTGGCCGAGCTTGGCCGCGCCGAGGCACTTGTGAATTCGGGCAACCCCGAGGCCGCGATCGAAGTCCTGCGTCAGCTTGCCCGCAGCCATTCCGACATTCCCGTGGTGCACGTGACGCTTGGCGACACCCTGCGCCGCGACGAGCGCTTCGCCGAGGCGACGGCCGCCTACGACACCGCCATCGGCCTTCTGGACACCCCGCAGGAGAACCAGTGGCCCGTGTTCTTCGCGCGCGGCATCACGCACGAACGCCAGGACCGCTGGCCCGAGGCCGAGGCGGATTTCCGCAAGGCGCTTGAACTGCGCCCCGACCAGCCGCAGGTCCTGAACTACCTCGGCTATACGATGGTCGAGTTGCAGATCAACCTCGACGAGGCGCTCGACATGATCGAACGCGCGGTCGTGGGCGAACCCGAGTCGGGCTACATCGTCGACAGCCTCGGCTGGGTGCTGTACCGCCTTGGCCGCTACGACGAAGCGCTGATCCACATGGAGCGCGCGGTCGAGCTGATGCCGATCGACCCGGTGATCAACGACCACCTCGGCGATGTCTACTGGGCCGTGGGGCGCACGCGCGAGGCCGAGTTCCAGTGGCATCGGGCGCTGTCCTTCATCACTCCGGATGAGTCGACCGACGCCGACCCCGAGCGCATTCGCCGCAAGCTGGAGGTGGGGCTGGACGCCGTGCTGGCCGAGGAAGGCGCCCCGCCGCTGCACATGGCGAATGACGGCGGTTGAGGTCTTTGCGCCCGCCAAGGTCAATCTGACGCTTCACGTTACCGGGCAGCGGACGGACGGCTATCATCTTCTCGACAGTCTGGTGGTCTTCGCCGATGTCGGAGACAGGGTGACGCTTGCCCTGGCTGAGCGTCCGTCCTTCAAGGTGACCGGGCCTTTCGCGGCGTCCGTCCCTCTGGGCGACGAGAACCTCGTGCTGCGCGCGGCGCGTCTTTGCGCGCCGGATCGATCGCTGGCAATCGGCCTGGAAAAAGGCCTGCCGCCGGCATCGGGCCTTGGCGGCGGGTCGGCCGATGCGGCAGCGGTCGCGCGGGGCGTCGCGGCGCTGACCGGCGGTCGCCCCGATCCTGACGCGCTTCTGGCGCTTGGGGCCGATGTGCCGATGTGCCTTGCCTCGGGCGCGGCGCGGGTGCGCGGCATCGGCGAACGGATCAAGCCTCTGGCGGGGCTTCCCGCGCTTCCGGCTGTTCTGGTGAACCCCGGTCACGCAATGCCCACGCCGCCGGTCTTCGCCGCCCTCAAGCGGAAGGACAACCCGCCCATGTCCGATCCGCTTCCCGTGTTCGCGGGGCCAGCGGGTCTGATCGGATGGCTTGCGGCGCAGCGCAACGATCTTGAGGCGCCGGCCATGGCGATCCTGCCCGAAGTGTCGCGAGTGCTGGCCGCGCTTGGCGCCTGCGAAGGGGTGCGGCTGGCGCGCATGTCAGGGTCGGGGGCCACCTGTTTCGCCCTCTTCGACGATGCCGAGGCAGCCGCGCGGGCGGCCGCCCGGCTTGGCGGATTGCATCCGGGCTGGTGGGTCAGGCCGGCGACGCTAGGCGATCAGTCGGCCCGGGCCCGTCCACGCTAGGCCAGCCATGGGGGCCGTCTGCCCCCGCGCTTCGTCCAGCGATGTTTGCAATCCAGTGCAGATGGATCAGGGGCGGTCGCCGTCAGGCGCGTCAGGCGATACGGGCGACCACGTAGTCCGCCAGATCGACAAGCATGCCCTTGACCGGGTGGTCGGGCAGGGGGGCCAGCGCATCCTTCGCGGTCTGCGCCCATCCCATCGCCTCGGCGCGGGTTTCGTCGATCGCGCCATGGCGGGACAGCAGCGCAAGGGCCTGATCGAGATCGCCTTCGCCCTGCTCGCCATTCTGGACCGTGCGGACCCAGAACGCGCGTTCGTCGGCGTCGGCCCGCGCCACCGCCTTGATGAAGGGCAGCGTGAGCTTGCGGTCGCGGAAGTCGTCGCCCACGTTCTTGCCCGTGACCGCGGCGTCGCCGGCCACGTCGAGCAGATCGTCGACCATCTGAAAGGCGACGCCCAGCGCGTCGCCATAAATCCGCAGCGCCTCGATCTCGGCCTGCGGCCGGTTGGCGATCACGCCGCCCACTTCGGTCGCGGCGGCGAACAGCGCCGCGGTCTTGCCGCGAACGACCTTCAGATAGGTCCCGGCATCGGTCGCGAGGTTCTGCGCGGTGGTAAGCTGAAGAACTTCGCCCTCCGCGATGGTCGCGGCGGCGTCGGCAAGGATGTCGAGGACACGGATCGACCCAGTCTCGACCATGAGCTGGAACGAGCGCGCGAAAAGATAGTCGCCCACAAGAACCGAGGACTTGTTGTCCCACAGCAGGTTCGCCGTCGGACGCCCGCGCCGCTGCAACGAGCCGTCGACCACGTCGTCGTGCAAAAGCGTGGCGGTGTGGATGAATTCGACCGTCGCGGCAAGCTTGACGTGATCCTCGCCCTCGTAGCCGCACATGCGCGCGGTGGCCAGCGTCAGCATCGGCCGCAGCCGCTTGCCGCCGGCGTCCACCAGATGGGCGGTCACTTCGGGGATGCGAGGCGCGTGTTCCGAGGCCATGCGCGCGCGGATGACCCTGCCCACGGCATCCAGGTCCGCGGCCAGGTATTCGGCCATCCGCTCGTGTGGTTTCGCGATCGCGTCGTCCAGTCCCATTACACGCCTGTCAGAAGCCTCGACATCCGTGCCGGTCTGCCCTTATCTCGACCGGCATGAAAGAGCTATTGCGCACCAATGACCCTACGGTAATCGCCTTTGCCGTCGCCATTCTTGAGGGCGAAGGTATAGGATGCTTTCAGATGGACGTCCATATGAGCGTCCTCGAGGGGTCGATCGGTGTACTGCCCCGCAGGCTGATGGTGGCCGACCGCGATCTTTTCCAGGCTCGCGCCATTCTGCGTGATGTCGACCTTCTGCCAGATGACCGATGACACGGGACCGACCCGGGATGCCTTTTTGGGCGGGCGGCTCGGCATCTTCCAGCCCCGCCGGGGCTATCGTGCGGGCGCGGATGCGGTCTTTCTTGCAGCCGCCGTTCCCGCCACATCCGGCGAACGGGTGCTCGAGCTTGGCTGCGGGGTGGGCGTGGCCGCGCTTTGCCTTGCCGCGCGGGTCCCGGGTGTCATCCTCACCGGGGTCGAGCGGGACCCGGAGGCTGCCGAACTTGCCCGGCGCAACACCGAAGAGAACGCCCTTCCGCTGCGCGTGATCGAGGCCGACGTCGCACGGCTGCCCGCGGCGCTGCGGGGCGAGGTCTTCGACCATGTGATGATGAATCCGCCCTTCTTCACCGCGGGAACCCGCCCTGACCTCGCCACGCGTGCCGGCGCGCGGCACGAGGAAACGCCGCTTGACGTCTGGCTGGAGTGCGCGGTGCGCCGGTTGCGGCCCGGCGGCCTTCTGACCGTGATTCAAAGCGCCAACCGCGTCCCCGACCTTGTGCGCGGCCTCGACGGGCGGATGGGAAGCCTTCGCCTTCGCCCGCTATCGGGGCGGGCGGACCGGCCCGCCGGGCGCGTTCTGCTTGCGGCGCGCAAGGGCGGGCGCGCCCCCTTCGTCCTGCTTCCTCCCTTCGTCCTGCATGAAGGCGCGGCCCATGCCGGCGATGGCGAAAGCTACTCGGCGCCGGCCCGCGCCATCCTGCGTGACGCCGCGGCCCTTGAGTGAGGCGCGCGCCTTAAGGCTATCGTAAGACTTCGGCGGGAGGCTGCCGGTCGCAGGGGTCGTGCGCGTCCCGGATGACACGACTCGCTTTTTGTGATGCAGTTGTCACATTGGACAAACGAGAGGAGACCACGGATGAGTCTGACGTCGCATCTTCAGGAACTGCGGAAGAAGCACCAGCAACTCTCGGATCAGGTCGAGGCCGCGCAACGCAGCCCGGCCACGGATGATCTTCACATCACCCAGATGAAGAAAGAGAAACTGCGTCTCAAGGAAGAGATCACGCGCCTCGGCAGCGCTTGAGGCAGACCTGACGCGGATCCCCGGGAAAGCGATCTTGCCCGGGACGCGAGCCAGACAAAGGCCCCGGCGCGCAGAGCTCGCCGGGGCTGCTTGAGGGAATTGCGGCCAGAAGCGCCGCTTTCCTGCGGCGGACCTAGACGAAGAACTGGCCGCCGTTGGCCGAAACGGTCGAGCCGGTGATGAACCCTGCCTCGTCCGAGGCAAGGAAGACGACGATCCGCGCGATCTCTTCGGGTTCGCCAAGGCGGCCGACGGGGATTTGCGGGATGATGCGTTCGGTCAGCACCTTCTCGTCGATCGCCTTGACCATCTCGGTGGCGATGTAGCCGGGGCAGATCGCGTTGACGGTGATGCCCGCGCGCGCGCCTTCCTGCGCCAGCGCCTTGGTGAAGCCCAGGTCGCCCGCTTTCGCGGCCGAATAGTTGGCCTGACCGGCCTGACCCTTCTGGCCGTTGATCGACGAGATGTTGATCACGCGGCCGAACTTGCGGTCGCGCATGCCGCCCCAGACCTGGTGGGTCATGTTGAACAGGCCCGTCAGGTTGGTGTCGATGACTTCCTTCCACATCTGCGGCGTCATCTTGTGGAACATGGCGTCGCGGGTGATGCCGGCATTGTTCACAAGCACGTCCACCGGGCCGAGGTCGGCCGCGATCCGTGCGATGCCGGCGCCGCAGGCCTCGTAGTCGCCGACGTCGAACTTGTAGGTCCGGATCCCGGTTTCCTTGGTGAACTTCGCCGCGGCCTCGTCATTGCCGGCGTAGGTGGCGGCGACCGCGTACCCGGCCTCCTTCAGTGCGGACGAGATCGCCGCACCGATGCCGCGCGACCCCCCCGTGACCAGTGCAACACGTCCCATCATCTCCTCCGACGTTTCTTGATTGTGCAATTATCGTAGCCGCTGGAAAATCACCGCGCAACAAAGTTGCGCGGTGGCCCCCCGATTTCCTGACGGGTTACGGCCGCTCGACGCACATGGCGACGCCCATGCCGCCGCCGATGCAAAGCGTGGCCAGCCCCTTCTTCGCGCCGCGCCGCTTCATCTCGAAGAGAAGCGTGTTCAGCACGCGCGCGCCCGATGCGCCGATCGGGTGGCCGATGGCGATGGCGCCGCCGTTGACGTTCACGATCGCCGGGTCCCAGCCCATGTCCTTGTTCACCGCGCAGGCCTGCGCTGCGAAGGCCTCATTCGCCTCGACGAGATCGAGGTCGCTCGCCTTCCAGCCGGCCTTCTCAAGCGCCTTGCGGCTGGCGTGGATCGGGCCGACGCCCATGATCGCCGGGTCAAGGCCGGCCGTGGCGTAGGACGCGATGCGGGCCAGAGGCTCGATACCGCGCCGCTCGGCCTCGTCGGCGGTCATCAGCAGGACGCCCGCGGCGCCGTCGTTGAGGCCCGAGGCGTTCGCCGCGGTCACAGTGCCGTCCTTGGTGAAGGCGGGCTTCAGCTTCTGCATGGCCTCGATCGTCGCGCCATGGCGGATGTATTCGTCCTGGTCCACCACGATGTCGCCCTTCCGGGTCTGGATGGTGAAGGCCACGATCTCGTCGGCGAACCGGCCGGCCTTCTGCGCGGCCTCGGCCTTGTTCTGGCTGGCCACGGCGAAGGTGTCCTGTTCGTCGCGGCTGATCTGCCACTTCTCGGCGACGTTCTCGGCGGTCTGGCCCATGTGATAGCCGTTGAAGGCATCCCAGAGGCCGTCCTTGATCATCGAGTCGATGAACTTCATGTCGCCCATCTTGTGGCCGGCGCGCAGGTGCGCGACGTGGGGCGACAGGCTCATGTTCTCCTGTCCGCCGGCCGCGACGATGGCGGCGTCGCCAAGCATGATGTGCTGGGCGCCCAGCGCCACGGCGCGCAGGCCCGAGCCGCAGACCTGGTTGATGCTCCAGGCGGCGCTTTCCTGCGGAAGCCCCGCGTTGATGTGGGCCTGCCGGGCGGGGTTCTGGCCTTGCCCCGCGGTCAGGACCTGGCCCAGGATCGTCTCGCTGACGTCGCCCTTGTCGATGCCCGCGCGTTCGACGACGGCGGCCAGCACGGCGGCGCCAAGGTCATGCGCGGGGGTCGAGGCGAAGGCCCCGTTGAAGCTGCCCACGGCAGTGCGCGCGGCCGAGGCGATGACGATGTTGGTCATGAAGAAGGCTCCTTACCCGAATTCCCTTGGTGCGGCCGGGATGATGCGACCGGCGGCACCATGGCACACCGGTCCGGCCGGGTCACAGGGGTTCTAGGCAGACTGCGCCGCCTTCGCAACAGGCACGATGTCTCAGCCGGTCCTGCGGCGCGGGGCGCACGCGACGAAGGTCGGCCGACGCGCGGGCACCCCGAAGTGATAGCCCTGCAGGCAATCCACCCCCGCCGCTGTCAGCCAGGCCGCGTCTTCCGCCGTCTCGACCGATTCGGCGACCGTCAGCATCCCGAAGTGCCGCGCGATCGACAGCAACGCCTGCGTCATCACCCGGTTGTCGCCGTTCGTGGCGATCCCGCGGATGAACTGGCCATCGATCTTGAGGATGTCGAAATACATATCGCGCAGGTGGCGGAACGAGGTGAACCCGGCGCCGAAATCGTCGATCGCGAACGAGATGCCGCGTACCTGAAGATCGGCCATGAAGGCCTGCACGACATCGGGCATCACCATGGCAGAGGCTTCGGTGATTTCGAGGATCAGCCGCTCGCCGACGGTCGGATCGGCGCGCAGCCCCTCGTCCAGCGCGCGCTGCCAGCGCGCGAACCCGATCGAGCGTGCCGAAAGGTTGATCGCAAGCCGCAGCGTCGGCGTGGCCTTCAGCGCGGCGATTCCCATCTCGAGCGCGAGGCAGTCGATCATCCGGCCGACCGGATGCATCTCGACCGCGCCGATGAACTCGCGCGCGGGGATCACGCGACCGGTGTCGTCCAGGATGCGGATCAGACCTTCGTAGAAGGCGGGGCGGTCAGGGCGCGCGGCCAGCACCACGGGCTGGAAGGCCAGCATCGCGTTGCGCCCAGTCACGGCGGCTTCGACCATGCGCAGCGTGTCGCGATCGCGGGCGCCGATGGCGGCGGAAAGCGGGCTGTCGGCCCCATCGGCGATCAGGACTTCGGCGGACATGCGCACCCCTTGCGGCGAACGGCGTTCGCATGGACTGTGGCGGGGCAAGGGTTGAGATGGGATTAACCCGGGGGAGGCAAGCGATGGGTGAACGCTGCGGCTGGTGCGGGACCGATCCGCTTTACGTGGCCTATCACGACACCGAATGGGGCGTTCCCGAACGCGATCCCCGCGCGCTGTGGGAAAAGCTGGTTCTCGACGGCTTCCAGGCGGGCCTGTCCTGGATCACCATCCTGCGCAAGCGCGACCACTTCCGCGCGGCCTTCGCGGGCTTCGATCCCCAGGTGATCGCGGGCTGGGGCGAAGCCGAGGTCGCCCGCCTTCTGGCCGATCCCGGCATCGTGCGCCACCGCGGAAAGATCGAGGCTACCATCGGCAATGCGCAGGCGTACCTGACGATCGCCGAGGGGCAGGGCTTCGACCAGTTCCTGTGGCGATACGTCGACGGCGTGCCGGTGCAGAACCGCTTTGCGACGATGTCCGAGGTCCCGGCCGAGACGCCCCTGTCGCGCCGCATCTCGAAGGATCTGAAGATTGCCGGCTTTAGGTTCTGCGGCCCGACGATCGTCTATGCGGTCCTGCAGGCGACAGGAGTTGTGAACGACCACCTTGTCGGATGTCCGCGGCATTCCGAGGTCGCCGGGCTGGGCTAGCCGGTGGCCAGGTCCGATATCCCCTTGCCGGCAAGGTTTTGCCGATCTCCGGGGGGTCATGTCATTGCATGTCGCATGCATGCTATTGCCTATCAGGGACGGGCGTGCATGATTCAGCCGACCGATCAAAGGGTCGAACGCAATCAAAGGCAGTATGGCATGAAACGGATCAAAATCATCTTCGTGGCGGCGACGGGACTCGCCCTTCTTGCGGCCTGTCAGGCCACCACGCCGCAGCAGCAGAACGCCAACTGTGCCGTCGGCACGATCGGTGGCGCGGCGCTGGGCGGCATCCTGGGCAACCAGGTCGGTGGCGGCACCGGCAACGACATCGCGACCGTCGCGGGCGCCGCGGCGGGCGGCCTTGCGGGTTCGGCCGCGGCCTGCCAGTAACCGGGTCGCGAATAGGGATGGGGCGCTCTTCGGAGCGCCCTTTCTTCAGGGTGCGTCGCTGCCCACAAGGGCTGGCGCTGACTTGCCGTCGATAAGCGCGGCGACAATTGCCTTGGCGCTGTCGCTGTCCCATTCCGCGTCCCCGATCAGCCGGGCGATCTCGCGCCCCTCGGGATCGAGAACCACGGTGATCGGCAGGCCCAGAACCCCCATGTCGCGCGCAAGCCCCGATTTCGGGTCAAGCAGGATGGGAAGGTTCGTCACCCCTGTCTCTTCGAAGAACTTGCGGATGCCGGTCAGCGAATTGCGCCCCGTGGCGATGGTCACGACCTCGAAAGCGTCGCCGCCGAACTCGGCCTGAAGCCGGTCGAGCCCCGGCATTTCCTTCCGGCAGGGGGCGCACCAGGTCGCCCAGAAGTTCACCACCACATGCTTGCCCTGCCAGTCGGCCAGCGTGAATTCCGCCCCCGAGGCGTCGGCGAAGGCCACCTGCGACACCGCTTGCGGTTCGGGATGGAAGATCAGCTTCTGCATGTCGCCGTCGCGCAACGCGGCCAGCGCGGAAGGGTCGGCCATCGCCGCATTTGCACCGAGGGCAAGGGCCGTATAAAGGACGGCGGACTTCAAGGCCTTCATGGATCCCTCCGGAACGACGACGATCATGACCAGCACCTCGAATGCCATGTGGGGCGGACGCTTCGCCGACGGACCCGACGCGATCATGGAGGCGATCAACGCCTCGATCGGGTTCGACCGTCGGCTGGCCCGGCAGGACATCGAAGGCAGCCGCGCCCACGCCGCGATGCTGGCGGCGCAGGGCATCCTTTCCACTAAAGACGCCGAAGCCATCCGGGAAGGCCTGCTCACGGTCTTGTCAGAGATTGAAACGGGCGCATTCGCGTTCTCGACCGCGCTCGAGGACATTCACATGAACGTCGAGGCGCGGCTGAAGGCGATCATCGGCGAACCCGCGGGGCGGCTTCACACCGCGCGGTCGCGGAACGACCAGGTGGCCACCGATTTCCGACTTTGGGTGCGCGATCAGTGCGACGCCGCGATGGAGGGGCTGACCGCGCTGCAGCTTGCGCTTCTCGATCAGGCCGAGTCCGGGGCCGACTGGGTGATGCCGGGCTTCACCCATCTGCAGACGGCCCAGCCGGTGACCTGGGGCCACCACATGATGGCCTATGTCGAGATGCTGTCCCGCGATATCGGCCGCTTCGCCGATGCGCGTGCCCGGATGAACGAATGCCCCCTTGGCGCGGCCGCGCTGGCGGGCACGTCCTTTCCGATCGACCGCCACGCCACCGCCGATGCGCTGGGCTTCGACCGGCCCATGGCCAATTCCCTCGATGCCGTCAGCGACCGCGACTTCGCGCTCGAGTATCTGTCGGCCGCCACGATCTGCGCCATGCACCTGTCGCGCTTCGCCGAAGAACTGGTGATCTGGTCCTCGGCCCAGTTCCGCTTCGTGCGCCTCAGCGACCGGTTCACCACCGGCTCGTCGATCATGCCGCAAAAGAAGAACCCCGACGCGGCCGAACTGATCCGGGCCAAGATCGGGCGCATCCTGGGCGCGACCGTGGGGCTGTTCACGGTCATGAAGGGGCTGCCGCTGGCCTATTCGAAGGACATGCAGGAAGACAAGGAACAGGTCTTCGACGCGGCCGACAGCCTGATGCTGGCGATCGCAGCGATGGAGGGCATGGTCCGCGACATGACGGCGAACCGCGACAGTCTGCGCGCGGCCGCCGCCTCGGGGTTTTCCACGGCGACCGATCTGGCCGACTGGCTGGTGCGGGCGCTGGGACTGCCCTTCCGCGAGGCCCATCATGTGACCGGCAGCCTTGTCGCGCTGGCCGAGGCGAAGGGATGCGACCTGCCCGAACTGTCACTGGCCGAGATGCAGGGCGTCCATTCCGGCATCACCGACGCGGTCTTCGGCGTGCTCGGGGTGGACAACTCCGTGGCAAGCCGCACCTCGTATGGCGGGACCGCGCCGGACCAGGTTCGTGCGCAGGTCGCCCGATGGAGAGAGATCCTGGCATGAGGCGCGCGGTCGTCCTTCTGGTCATGGTCGCGGGGCTTCTGTCGGCCTGCGCGCCGGCCCGCCCGACCGCGGGCGTGGCCGTGGGGCCCGACGGCGCGACGGGTGCCGTCGGCGTGAACTCGGGCCGCGTGAGCGGTGGCGTGACCACGGGCGGCGATGCCTATGTCGCAGCGGACGTGGTTCAGACCGACAACATGGCCGTCAGCGTGGGCACCGGCGGGGTCGGCGTCGCGGTCGGCAGCGGTCCCGTGCGGGTTGGCATCGGAACAGGTGGATGGGGACTTCGACTATGACACGGATCGTGATGGCACTGCTTCTTCTTGCGTCGCTCGCCGCCTGCGGCGCGGACGGCGCCCCCGTTCCGCCGCCCTCGTCCCCGAGTCCCTCGACCCCGGGTCCCTCGACCGGCGTGAGCGTGGGGGGTGACGCGCGGATCGGCGTGGTCGGGGGGCTGTGATGTCGCCCCTGCGCCTCGTCTATCTCGCGCTGGCGGTCTGGGGGGCGATCCACCCCATGGCCTACTTCCTGCGCTGGTTCGGCGAGAACGGCTGGTCGCTGGCCGGCATGATCGAGGCCTGGCACGTCAACGATGCCACGAGTGGCCTTGTCTGGGACCTGACCATCGCCGCCACCGCGCTGACGGTCTGGATCCTGGCCGAGGTCTGGGCGCGCAAGAACTGGATCGCGCTGATCGCGATTCCGGCGACCTTCGGCATCGGGGTCAGCTGCGGCCTGCCGCTGTACCTGTTCCTGCGCACGGCCCGGGTCAGGTAATGGACCACTTCCTGTACCGCGACGGCATCCTGCATGCCGAAGACGTGCCCCTGCCCGAGATCGCGGCGGCGGTCGGCACGCCGGTCTATGTCTATTCGGTGGCCACGCTGACCCGGCATTTCCGTCTGTTCGACGAGGCGCTTCAGGGGATGGATCACCTTGTCTGCTATGCGATGAAGGCGAATTCCAATCTTGCCGTCGTGCGCCTCATGGCCGATCTCGGGGCAGGCGTGGACGTGGTGTCGGCGGGCGAATACCTCAAGGCGCGGGCGGCCGGGATGCCGGCGGACCGGATCGTGTTTTCGGGCGTCGGCAAGACGCGCGCCGAAATGCGCATCGCGCTTGAAGGCGGCATCCGCCAGTTCAACGTGGAAAGCGAGCCCGAGCTTCACGCCCTGTCCGAAGTGGCGACCGAGCTTGGCAGGACCGCGCCGATCACCATCCGGGTCAATCCCGACGTCGACGCCAAGACCCACGAGAAGATCGCGACCGGCAAGGCCGAGAACAAGTTCGGCATCCCCATCGCCCGCGCGCGCGGGGTCTATGCGCTGGCCGCGTCGCTGCCGGGCATCGAGGTTGTGGGGATCGACGTGCACATCGGCAGCCAGCTGACCGAGCTCGAGCCGTTCGAGATCGCCTATGGCAAGGTGGCCGAACTGACCCGGGCCCTGCGCGCCGACGGGCACGACATCCGCCGGCTCGACCTGGGTGGCGGTCTTGGCATCCCATACGAGCGCACCAACACCGCACCGCCGCTGCCGATCGAATACGGCGACATGGTGCGCCGGGTGCTGGGTGATCTGGGCTGCGAGATCGAGATCGAGCCCGGCCGCCTGATCGCCGGAAACGCGGGTGTGCTGCTGAGTGAGGTCATCTACGTCAAGCAGGGCGAGGACCGGCAGTTCCTGATCGTCGACGCGGCGATGAACGACCTGATCCGCCCGTCGATGTATGCCGCCCACCACGACATCGTGCCGGTGGTCCAGCCCGAACCGGGGCAAGAGCCCGCGCGCTATGACGTTGTGGGTCCGGTCTGCGAAACCGGCGACACCTTCGCCAAGGGGCGCGAGATCGCGCCGCTGGCCCAGGGCGACCTGGTGGCGTTCCGGTCGGCCGGCGCCTACGGCGCGGTGATGGCGTCCGAATACAACACCCGCCCCCTCGTCCCCGAGGTTCTGGTCAGTGGGCATCAATTCGCCGTCATAAGACCGCGCCCGACCTTTGACGATCTCGTGAAACGGGATACCATTCCGGCGTGGCTCTAACCGCGGCATCCTTCGCGACGGGCCCTGGCGCGGACGCATGAAGGACGACTTGTCCCTATCACCCGAGGCGGAACGCCGCCTCAGATGGCCGCTCAGGCTGACTCACGCCGGACTCGTCGCCGAGCGCGCGACGCGCGCGTTCTGGCCCTTCGTGACCATTGTCCTTGCTGTCCTCGCGACGCTCATGCTGGGCGTGCAGGATTACGCCGCGCTCGAGGTCGTCTGGGCCGGGGCGGTCGCAAGCGTGCTGGGCGCCGTCGTCGCGCTGGTCCTGGGCCTGCGGCGGTTCCGCTTGCCGGGCCGCGGGGACGCGCTGGCGCGGCTTGACGCAAGCCTTCCGGGTCGCCCGATCACCGCCATCGCCGACACCCAGGCGATCGGCGCGGGCGATGCCGCGTCCGAGGCCGTCTGGTCGGCGCACGTCGCCCGCATGGCCGAGAAGGTGAAGGCCGCAAAGGCCGTCGAACCCGACCTGCGCCTTGCCGACCGCGACCCCTATGCGTTGCGTTACGTGGCGCTCGCGGCCTTCGTCATAGCGCTTCTTTTCGGGTCTGTCTGGCGCGTCGCCAGCGTGACAGACATGGCGCCTGGCGGTGGGCAGGCACTGGCCACAGGTCCGGCCTGGGAAGGCTGGATCGAGCCGCCGGCTCACACCGGCAAGCCCAGCCTTTACCTCAACGATATCGACGGGCGCACGCTTGAGGTGCCGGATGGCAGCCGCGTGACGATCCGCCTTTACGGCGAGATCGGCGCGCTTGCCCTGACCGAGACGGTCTCGGGGCGGACGGGCGAGGTGCCGCCCGCGACCGAGCCCGCGCAAAGCTTCGAGGTGACGCGCGGTGGCACGATCGCGATCGACGGGCCGGGCGGCCGGTCGTGGGAAATCGTGGTGACGCCCGACGCCCCGCCCGAGGTGGCGCTGGACGGCCCGGTGGAACGCGCCCCCACCGGCGAGATGCGCCAGCCCTTCCGCGCGGCAGACGACTATGGCGTGGTCTCGGGCCGGGCGACCATCGCGCTGGACCTGCCCTCGGTCGACCGGCGCCACGGCCTGACCATCGACCCCGAGCCGCGCGAGGCGATCGTCCTTGACCTGCCGATGACGATCACGGGCGACCGGACGGAATTCGTCGAGACCCTGATCGAGGACCTGTCCCAGCATCCCTGGGCGGGGCTGGCGGTGACCCTGACGCTCGAAGTGTCGGACGCCATCGGCCAGTCGGGCGTCTCGGCGCCCGAGGCGATGCTTCTGCCCGGCCGCCGGTTCTTCGAACCGCTTGCCGCGGCCGTCGTCGAACAGCGGCGCGATCTTCTGTGGAATCGGGCGAACGGACCACGCGTGGCGCAGATCCTGCGCACCGTCAGCCACCGACCCGACGACATCTTCCGCGACGAGGGCGCCTATCTGATGCTGCGCGCCGCGATCCGCAGGCTTGAAGGCGCGGTCGAGGACGGCGCCCTGACGGACGAGGTGCGGGCCGAGATCGCGCAGGTCCTGTGGGACGTCGCGGTCCTGATCGAGGAGGGCGACCTGGCCGACGCGCTGGAACGCCTGCGCCGTGCGCAGGACCAGCTGGCCGAGGCGATCGATAACGGCGCAACCGACGAAGAGATCGCCGAACTGATGCAGGAACTGCGCGACGCCATGCAGGACTACATGCGCCAGCTTGCCCAGCAGGGCCAGCAGGAGGGGCAGGACATGGCCCAGAACCCGCAGGACATGCAGGAAATCACCGGCGACCAGCTGGAACAGATGCTCCAGCGCCTGCAGGAACTGATGGAACAGGGCCGTATGGCCGAGGCGCAGCAGCTTCTCGACCAGCTGCGCCAGATGATGGAGAACATGCAGGTCACGCAGGGCGGGCAGGGCCAGGGTCAACAGGGTCCCGGCCAGCAGGCGATGGAGGGTCTGGCCGAGACCCTGCGCCAGCAGCAGGGCCTGTCGGACGAGACCTTCGGCGACCTTCAGGAGCAGTTCAGCCCGGGCCAGCCCGGACAGCAGGGCCAACAAGGACAGCAGGGCCAGCAGCCCGGCCAGCAACAGGGGACCGGGCAAGGCGAAGGTCTTGGCCAGGGCGAGGGCCAGGGCCAGGGCGGCGAGCAGTTCGGACAGAACGAGGGGCAGGGCGGCGGCTCGGGCGCCGGTCAGGACCCTCTGGGCAGCCTCGCCGACCGCCAGGAGGCACTGCGGCAGGAACTGGAACGCCAGCAGCAGGGCCTTCCGGGCGCCGGCACGCCCGAAGGCGACGCCGCCCGCGAGGCGCTTGGTCGCGCCGGCCGCGCGATGGATGACGCCGAAGAGTCGCTGCGGCAGGAGGATTTCGCAGGCGCCCTCGACGATCAGGCCGAGGCCATGGAGGCGCTTCGCGAGGGCATGCGCGAGTTGGGCGAGATGATGGCCCAGCAGCAACAGGAAGGCCAGCAGGGCGGCGAGGCCTTCGGACAGGCCAACCCGCTTGGCCAGCGTGACCCGTTGGGCCGAGATCCCGGCCAGAACGGCCGCATCGGGACCGACGAGCGGCTTCTTCAGGGCGAGGACGTCTATCGCCGCGCCGAAGAGCTTCTGGACGAGATCCGCCGCCGGTCGGGCGAGCAGGCCCGCCCCGAGGAGGAACGCGACTACCTGCGCCGGCTGCTGGAACGCTTCTAGGCGCGCCTACTCGACATCGCCGTCCGTTTCGCCTGCGGTCAGGTCGGACAGTGCCTGCGTCGTGCGGTCGAGGAACGCCTCGGCGCCGTCGCGTACCTGGTTCGCCGTCTCGACATAGCCGACCAGGGCGGGCTCGAGCGCTGGCACTTGCTGGCCGATCTGGGGCGCAAAGACATAGGCGATCACCAGAAGGGCGGCCAGAACGATCATCAGCGTGAAGCCCCAGCGGAAGCCGCTGCGCTGGCGTGCCTCGACGGCGACGGGGTCGGCGATCTCGGCTGCCTCGGGATGTTCCGAAGCCGGCCGCAAGGTCGAATTGATTTCCTCGATGTCGGGCAGAAGATCGCCGCGCGAACCGGGCGGCACGAGGTCATCCTCTTCGTCCGCGTCGGCCTCGTCGCCGCGCAGACGCGCGGCCTGGCCCCCCGTGCCAAGGCGATCGGTCGGCTCGGAAGCCTCGGTCAGGCCCAGTTCGGGCTGGGTTTCAAGCGCTTGCGCCTGTTCGGCCCGGCGCGCTTCGGTTTCGCGCCGTGCCTCCTCGCGCAGCATGTCGAGGATCGTCCCGTCGAGCTTCTCGGAGGGGCGGGGCGCATGGGGCGGCGGCGCAACGGGCGCCGCGGCGGCCACCGGCAGGGCCGGTTCCGACGCAGGTTCCTGGGCGGCTTCCTGGGCCGAGTCCGGGGAAGCGTCCCCATCGGCGTCGGGCTCGGCGAAGTCTTCGTAGGTCGCCTCGGTGTCGTCGCTGGCCGCTTCGTCATACGATGCGCCCGCGTCGCCCGCGACCGGGATCTCGTCCGAGCTCTCGGCGTCGTCCTCTGCGTCGGGCGATTCCTCGCCGCCTTCGGCCAACTCGTCGTCAGGTGCGGCTTCGGACGGCTCTGCCGGTTCCGGCTCGGCGGGAAGTTCGACGCCCTCGGGAAGCTGGAACCACGTGTGGCCGCAGGCCGAACATTGCACGTCCCGGCCGTCGTCCGGGATCATGCTGCCGTCGACTTCGTATTGCGCGCCGCAATTCGGGCATATCAGCCGCATCGTTGCCCCCTTTTTCCGGGCGGTCGGGCCACCCCGTTCATGCTCGATGCCAGATGTTGTAGCAAAGGGCGAAAAAAACTCAAACGCAAGCCGGTGCTGGCGTTGAACTGCGGCGGCGGCTGAGGCAAAACTGTCGCGCTGGGCGGGCGAAGAACAACGGAAGGGGCAGGCGTGATCGAGCTGACAGGCGTCGGGATGAGCTATGGCGGCGACCCGCTTCTGTCCGAGGTGACCCTTTCGCTGAAGCCCGGGTCGTTCCATTTCCTCACCGGGCCGTCGGGGGCGGGCAAGACCACCTTTCTCAAGCTTTGCTACCTTGAACTCATGCCGACCTCCGGCAAGGTGCAGGTCTTCGGGAAAGACGCCGCGACGATGGATCGCGACGCGATCGCGCGCACGCGCCAGCGCATCGGCATCGTCCACCAGGATTGCCGCTTTCTTGACCATCTGACGATCGCGCGGAACATCGCCCTGCCGCTCGTTGTGGCGGGCCGTGACGAAGAGGCCGAAGAGGGCAACCTCAGGGAACTTCTGTCCTGGGTCGGTCTGACCGGTCAAGCCGACGCCTTGCCGCCGCAGCTTTCGGGCGGCGAGCGTCAGCGCGCTGCCCTTGCGCGGGCGGTGATCATGTCGCCCGACGTGATCCTTGCCGATGAACCCACGGGCAACGTCGACTGGGAGATGTCGATGCGGCTTCTGTCGCTTCTGGTGGAACTCAACCGCATGGGAAAGACGGTTGTCGTCGCGACCCATGACATGAACCTGATCCGTCAGGCCAAGTCGCAGGTCTCGGTGCGCGTGCTGAGGATCCGTGACCGGCAGGTGCAGCTCGCGGGGGCCGACCTGTGAGCGCGGCCGACCGCCTGCGCGCCCTTGTCGCGGGGGATGCGCGCAGCGACAGCGTCGTGCCGCCCACGGGGTTCACCGCCTGGCTCACGGTCTTTACCTCGGGCGCGATGGCGCTGCTGGCGGTTTTCGCGCTGGCCCTGTCCTTCGCCACGGGCCGGCTGGCGGACCGCTGGGAAGGCGAACTGGCGCAAAGCGCCACGATCCGCATCTCGGCCCCGGCGGGTCAGGTCGCGGCCCAGACCGAGGCCGCGCTGCGCGTGCTTGAACAGACGCCCGGCGTCCGATCCGCACGGGCGCTGACCGCCGACGAGCAGGCGGCGCTTCTTGCGCCCTGGTTCGGACCCGGCATTCAGCTGTCTGACCTTCCGGTACCGCAACTGATCGAGCTGCGCGAGACAGCCGAGGGCTTCGACCCGCAGGGCCTGCGCCTGCGCCTGTCGGCCGAGGTGCCGGGCGCCGTGCTTGACGACCATTCGCGCTGGCGTCGGCCGCTGGTCGAGGCGGCCGAGCGGCTGCGCACGCTGGGGTATCTGTCGATCGGATTGATCACGGCGGCGACGGCCGCGATGATCACCCTTGCGGCGGGCGCGTCGCTGTCGGCCAACGCCCAGGTCATCGGTGTCTTGCGGCTGATCGGCGCGCGCGACGTCTTCATCGCCCGCGCCTTCGTGCGCCGCTTCACGTTGCGCGCGGCGCTTGGTGCCTTGATCGGCACCGCCTTCGCCATGGCCGCCATCGCCGTTCTGCCGGCCCCCGCGCCCGAGGCGAGCTTTCTGACCGGGCTGGGCTTTCAGGGGGCCGAATGGCTCTGGCCGCTTCTGGTGCCGCCGCTTGCCGCGGCCGTCGCCTTCCTTGCCACCCGCACCGCCGCCCTTCGGCGGCTGCGCGACACCACCTGAGGGAAGGCGCGCACGATGCAGTGGATCCGGTCGCTGGTCTTCAACATCTCGATGTATGTGGCGATGCTGATCCTCGCGATCGTCTTCTTTCCCTTCGCGCTGTTCAGCCGCAACGCGGCGTTCCTGGCCTGCCACACCTATTGCCGCTATGTGATCTGGACGGCGCGCTGGATGGTGGGGCTTCGCTCCGAGGTGCGCGGCACGCCCCCCACGGGCGAGGTCATGGTCGCCGCCAAGCACCAGTCCTTCCTCGACATCCTTCTGATCTTCCACGCGATCCCGCGCGGCAAGTTCATCATGAAGCGCGAGCTTCTCTTTGCGCCGCTCATTGGTCAGTACGCCTGGCGGATCGGCTGCGTGCCCGTCGATCGCGGGCGGCGCGGCCAGGCCATTGCCAAGATGCTGAGCGATGTCGCGGCGGGACTGCAAAGCCCGGGGCAACTGGTGATCTATCCCCAGGGCACCCGCGTGCCGCCGGGCGAGGCGCGGCCCTACAAGATCGGGACCGCCCTGCTTTACCAGGAGCTGGGCCAGCCCTGCGTGCCGGTCGCCACCAATGTCGGCGTGTTCTGGCCGAAGCGCGCGATCCTGCGAAAGCCCGGCCTTGCGGTCGTCGAGTTCCTCGACCCGATCGCACCGGGGCTGCGCAAGGACCAGTTCATGGACCGCATGTCCGGGGCGATCGAACGCCGGTCGAACGCGCTGATGGCCGAAGCGGGATTCACGGACGAGGTGCGCGATGGAGTGGATTGAGACGCCCGAGGGACTTGCCGCGCTCTACGGCGCGCCGAAACCCACGTCGCTTGGCAAGGTCGTCCCGGTCCTTACCCCCGCTTATCGCCGCTGGATCGAGGCCTCGCGCTTCGCGGTCCTGTCGACCATCGGCCCCGAAGGCACCGACGCAAGCCCACGCGGCTACGACGGCCCCGTCGTGCGGGTGGACGACCCCCGGACGCTGGTCCTGCCGGACTGGCGCGGCAACGACCGGATCGATTCGCTGCGCAACATCGTGGCGGATGGCCGGGTGTCGCTCATGTTCTTCGTGCCCGGGTCCACGAACGTCGTTCGGGTGAACGGCACCGCGCGCGTGACCGCGGACGCCGGGCTGCTTGCCAGTTTCGGGCGGGGCGGCGCGCTGCCGCGCAGCGCCGTCGTGGTCCGCGTGGCAGAGGTCTATTTCCAGTGCGCCCGGGCGATCCTTCGGGCCGGCCTGTGGTCGGGCCGCGACGACAGTCCGGGCCTTCCCACGGCGGGCGATTTCCTGCGCGAGGCGACGGACGGCGGCATCGACGGTGCGGCCTACGATGCCGAATGGGCTGCCCGGGCTGCCGCGTCGATGTGGTAGATTGGATCAGGGCGCGCCGGACACCGGCCCCAGCGCGGCGACGGACAGGTCGGCCACATGGTCGCGCCCATAGGCCACCACCGCCACCGATCGTACCAGATCGGGCGAGATGGCAAGGGGCATCATTCGCCCGGACGGCTGGAAATCGGCAATCGGGATCGTCACCTCGGCCCAGTCCGGCCCGGTCTCGAACCCGGCCTGGTAGTATTGCCAGGGCAGGGGCGTCAGGAACGTTCGGAGATGGACGAAGTAGCGCTCGCCATTGCCGCGGACCCTCAGCCGCAGCCCGGTCGTGCCCTCCGGCAGCCCCTGGTCGACGTAGGTCCGCGCCTGGATGAAACCGCCGCGGTTCGCGGTCGAGACGGTGCCTGTCAGTCTCAGGATGCCGTCTTCGGTCGAGGCGCGTCCTTCCGAGACGCCGCCCATCACGGTGTCGCCCAGATAGATCCAGTCGACATCGCCCGCCGGGGTCATGACGTCAACCTCCATGGCATGGGCCCTTCGCACAGACAGCCCCAGGGGCGCGACTGCCAGCGCGCCAATCCCCGCAAGGATGGCCCGCCGTCCGGTCGTCACGCTGCAAGTCCCTTGGCGCCCATCTGAAGGTACTTCGCGCGGCGGTCGCGGACCAGCTTTTCCCGGCTCTTGCCGTCAAGGCCTGCGACCATCTCCTCGAGGGCCTTGCCGACGCTCTGGATCGTGGCCTTCGGGTCGCGCTGGGCGCCGCCGAGGGGTTCGGTGATGATGCGGTCGATCACGCCAAGCTGGCGCAGGTCCTGCGCCGTCAGGCGCAGCGCTTCGGCCGCCTCGCGCATCTTTTCGGCATCCTTCCACAGGATCGATGCGCAGCCTTCCGGCGAGATCACCGAATAGACCGAATGTTCAAGCATCGCGACACGGTCGGCCGTGGCGAAGGCGACCGCCCCGCCCGAACCGCCTTCGCCGATGATGACCGAAACCAGAGGCACGCCGATCGTCAGGCACTTTTCGGTCGAGCGCGCGATGGCCTCGGACTGGCCGCGCTCTTCCGCGCCCTTGCCGGGATAGGCCCCGGGCGTATCGACCAGCGTAACCACCGGAAGTCCGAAGCGGTCGGCCATGTCCATCAGCCGGATCGCCTTGCGATAGCCCTCGGGGCGCGCCATGCCGAAGTTCCGTTCGATCCGGCTGTTGGTGTCGTTGCCCTTTTCGTGGCCGATGACCATCACAGGGCGGTCGTTCAGCCGGGCGAGCCCGCCCATCACCGCGTGGTCGTCGGCGAAGTTGCGGTCGCCGGCCAGGGGCGTGAACTCGGTAAACAGCGCGTCGATGTAATCCTTGCAGTGCGGCCGGTCGGGGTGGCGCGCGACCTGCGTCTTCCGCCAGGGCGAGAGATCCTTGTAAAGGTCGCGGAGCATCGTCGCGGCCTTCTTGTCGAGGGCAGCGGCCTCCTTCTCGACGTCCATCTTCTCGTTGGCGCGCGCCATCGCGCGCAGCTCTTCCGCCTTGCCTTCGATTTCGGCCAGCGGTTTTTCGAATTCGAGGTAGGTCTTCATGCCCGGTTCCGTCTGACTGTCCCGCGTGTGCGTCCGCTGGTGCCCTCGTATATGACCCTGCCGCGACCGAGTTGCAATGTCGCCGGAAATTCACGGTAACCCTTGCATTTGATGCGGTCGGCGCCGGATCGCGTGCGCTAGACTGCCCCCGCGTCACATTAGCAGGAGTCCACCGTGACAAAGAAACTTCTGGCAGAATTCATCGGCACCTTCTGGCTGGTGCTGGGAGGTTGCGGCAGCGCCGTTCTTGCCGCCGGCGTCCCCGACGTGGGCATCGGCTGGCTGGGCGTCAGCCTTGCCTTCGGCCTGACCGTGCTGACCATGGCCTATGCCGTGGGCGGCATCTCGGGCGGGCACTTCAACCCCGCCGTTTCGCTTGGGCTGATGATCGCCGGGCGGTTCGAGGCGAAAGACCTTCTGCCCTACTGGGCGGCGCAGGTCGCGGGCGCCATCGCCGCGGCGGTCGTGCTTTTCGTGATCGTTTCGGGACAGGCGGGGTTCGCGGGCGTGGGCGGTTTCGCCTCGAACGGTTTTGGCGAAGCCTCGCCGATGGGCTACGGCCTGACCTCGGCCTTCGTGACCGAGGTCGTGATGACCGCGGCCTTCCTCGTCATCATTCTGGGCGCCACGTCGAAACTGGCGCCGGCGGGCTTCGCGCCGATCGCGATCGGGCTGGGCCTGACGCTGATCCACCTGATTTCGATCCCGGTGACCAACACCTCGGTCAACCCGGCGCGGTCCACGGGCGTGGCGCTTTTCGCCGACGGGCCGGCGCTGGCGCAACTCTGGCTCTTCTGGGTGGCGCCCCTGATCGGCGCGGCGGTCGGCGCGGTGATCTGGAAGGCGATGACCACCAGCGATTGACCGTTCCCGCGTCAGGCCAGGATCATCTCGGCCTGACGCACGATAACCTCGGCCTGCCGGATCGAGGCAAGGTCGACAAGGCGGCCCTTGTAGACCGCTGCCCCCTGTCCCGTGCGCTTGGCCTCGTCCATCGCGGCCAGGATCTCGCGCGCCTCGGCCACCGCCGCCTCGGACGGGGTGAAGATCTCGTTGGCAAGCGCCACCTGCTTGGGGTGGATCGCCCATTTGCCGACCATGCCAAGCGTGGCCGAGCGCAGCGCCTGCGCGCGAAAGCCCGCGTCGTCCGAAAAGTCGCCGAAGGGGCCGTCGACCGGCAACACCCCGTGGGTGCGGCAGGCGGCGACGATGGCCGCCTGCGCCCAATGCCAGGGGTCGGCCCAGTACTTCTGGCCGGCGTGGTGCATGTAGTAGTTTTCCTGCGTGCCGCCGATGCCGGTGGTCTGCATCCCCATCGACGCCGCGAAATCCGCGGCCCCAAGGCTCATCGCCTGCAGACGCGGGGACGAGGCCGCGATCTCTTCGACATGGGCGATGCCGGCCGCGGTTTCGATGATGACTTCCAGGCCGATCCGTTTCCCACGCCCCTTCGACGCCTCGACCGCCGAGACGACGGCGTCGACGGCATAGACGTCCGCGGCGCAGCCGACCTTGGGGATCATGATCTGGTCAAGCCGGTCCGAGGCGTTCTCGAGAAGGTCGACGACGTCGCGCACCCAGTAGGGCGTATCGAGGCCGTTGATCCGCACGCTGAGGTGCTTCCTGCCCCAGTCGATGTCGCCGATCGCGGCGATCACGTTCTTTCGCGCCTCGGTCTTGTCGTCGGGGGCGACCGAATCCTCAAGGTCGAGGTTGATTACGTCCGCCGCGCTGGCCGCCATCTTTTCGAAGATCGCGGGCCGCGAGCCGGGACCGAAAAGCTGGCAGCGGTTCGGTCGGGCGACGGGGCTGGGCTGGACGCGGAAACTCATGGCGGCTCCGAAAGGATATTTCGTTTTCTAGCCCGTCCCGACTAGAAAATTGCTGCGCCGCATGCAAGGATATTTCGCGACCGCAGCGTGAACCGGCACACCCCCCCGTGTCACGCGCACGAATCTTCGATCACTGCGCCTTTGCACAGGGAATTCTGCCGGATTTTTCTGGTCTGACCGCAGATTTCGCGATGACATTTCCCGAAATCCAGAGATACATCGCGCGAAACCCTTTCGGAGCACCCCGATGATCGAGACCCCCTACCTTCTCTTCCTCGGCGACGCGCATGACCAGCTTGCCGCGAAGGTTGCGCAGGGCATCAAGGACTGGCGTCCCGAGTTCGCCCTGGGCCAGCTGCGCCTGCCGGGCTGCAAGGCCGACATGCGCCTTCCCGACATGACGCTGGCCGAGGCACGCGAAGCCGGCGCGAAGACGCTGGTGATCGGCGTCGCCAACCGCGGCGGTGTGATCTCCGAGACCTGGAAGGCCGAACTGCACACCGCGCTCGAACAGGGCTTCGACCTGGCCAGCGGGCTGCACAACCTGCTGCGCGACGAGGCCGACCTCGTCGAAACGGCCCGCCGCCACGGCCGCAAGCTTCACGACGTGCGTATCCCTTCGGTGAAGTATCCGATCGCCAATGGCGTGAGGCGCACCGGCAAGCGGTGCCTTGCCGTCGGAACCGACTGCTCTGTCGGCAAGATGTACACCGCCCTTGCCATGGACCGCGAGATGCGCGAGCGCGGGCTTAAGTCGACGTTCCGCGCCACCGGCCAGACCGGCATCCTCATCACCGGAGACGGCGTCCCGCTTGACGCGGTAATTGCCGACTTCATGGCCGGCTCGATCGAGTATCTGACCCCCGACAACGATCCCGATCACTGGGATCTGATCGAAGGGCAGGGCAGCCTCTTCCACCTGTCGTATTCCGGTGTGACGCTTGCCCTGATCCACGGCGGTCAGCCCGATGCGCTGATCCTGTGCCACGAACCCACGCGCGAGCATATGCGTGGCCTTCCGGGCTTCGCCCTGCCCACCCTGGAAGAGCTTCGCGTCGCGGCGCTGTCCATGGCCCAGATCGCCAACCCGGCCTGCCAGGTGGTCGGCATCTCGATCAACACCCAGCACCTCAGCGACGAGGACGCGCTCGACTACGTCGCGGGCGTCGAGAAAAGCATGGGTCTGCCCACCGTCGATCCGTTCCGCCACGGAGCCGGCCGGCTGGTCGACGCGCTTTCCGCGATCTGAGCCGCGCCGTGCCCGTCACCGTCACGCCCGAACGCTTTCGCCTGGCCGAGGTCTTCACCATCTCGCGCGGGTCGCGGACCGAGGCGCAGGTGCTGACCGTGCGGGTGACGCGCGACGGCGTGACGGGCTGGGGCGAATGCGTGCCCTACGCCCGCTATGGCGAAAGCCTCGAGTCGGTGACCGAGGAAATCCTGGGCCTGCCCGAGGATATCGACCGCGACGCGCTGCAGACGGCGCTGCCGCCCGGTGCGGCGCGCAACGCCGTCGACTGCGCGCTGTGGGACTGGGAGGCCAAGCGCCGCGGCCGCCGCGTCTGGGATCTTGCAGGCCTGCCCGCGCCGGGTCCTGAAATCACCGCCTTCACCCTGTCGCTCGACACGCCCGAGAACATGCGCGCGGCCGCCGCGCGCAACGCCCATCGGCCGCTTCTGAAGATCAAGCTCGGCACGGCCGACGACATGCCCCGCCTCGAGGCAGTGCGCGCGGGCGCGCCCGAGGCGACCATCATCGTCGACGCCAACGAAGGCTGGACGGCCGAGGTCTATGCCGACCTCGCGCCGCACCTTGTGCGGATGGGCGTCGCGCTGGTCGAACAGCCGCTGCCTGCCGGGCAGGATCACCTTCTGGCCGAGATCGCGCGCCCGCTGCCGGTCTGCGCCGACGAAAGCTGCCACGACCGCGCATCGCTGCCGGACCTCGCGGGCAAGTACGACATGGTCAACATCAAGCTCGACAAGACCGGCGGCCTGACCGAGGCGCTGGCCCTGCGCGACGCCGCGCAGGCGGCGGGCTATGGCGTCATGGTGGGATGCATGGTGGGTTCGAGCCTTGCCATGGCACCCGCCGTCCTGGTCGCGCAAGGCGCCGCGTTCACCGATCTTGACGGGCCGCTTCTTCTGGCCGAAGACCGCGCCCATCCGCTGCGGTTCGACGCGGCGGGTGTGCATCCGCCCGAGCGGGCGCTCTGGGGATAGCCGCAGGGGCCGTGGCACGCGGAAGGGAGCGAACGATGGCGCAACCTTTCTGGCTGATCCTTGTCGTCTGGGGCGACCGTTATCACGACGGCTACATCAACGAGATAGCGGGCATGACGCTCAGCTTGTCGCCGAATTGCCGGCAGGTGGTGCTCGTCACCGACCGCGACCGCCCGGGGGTCGACACCCGTGTGGCGCAGGTGTCCTTTCCCGAAGGCTTCCGCTCACCCGAGATGTTCCAGGGGGGCTATCCGGGCAAGCTTGCGATGCTGACCTGTCCGGGCGCGCCGGGGGACATGCGCTGCGTCTATCTTGACCTCGACACGGTCGTCGCAGGCGATGTCGGCCGGATCGCCGCCGACCTTCGCGGCCCCGGCGAGGTGCTGATGCTCAAGGCCGGGACGATGGGCTTCAACGCGTTGAGCCGCCTCCGCCACCGTCTGAGCGGCGGCAAGGGGTTCTCGACCGGCAACTCGTCGGTGCTGGCCTTCACGGCCGCGAACGGCCGTGCGCTGGCGGACCGGTTCCTGGCGCTGAGGTCCGATCCGGCGGAACGCAACCGGAAGCACATGACGGTCGACGACAACTTCATCTCCTGGGCGGCGGCCCAGCACCTGCGCGAGGTGGACGCGGGCCTTGCCGTGATGTTCCGCCGCGAATTCCTGTCGCGCCTGCCCGGCTATGCGCGCCTGAAGGCACGGCTGCCCTGGGTCCGCCGGCGGCGAGAGGGCCTTGTCGCGATTACCCTGAACGGGATGGAGTTCAAGCCCGCCGCCCTGCTGGCGCTTTCCGAAGGCCACCTTCTTCGCGACCGCAAGGGCCGGAAAGGCCGCTGGTCGCGTGCCGACATGGGGTCGGCCCGCGACCGCATCGCCGAATATTGCGCGCGCATTCTCGAAACTTCGCCGCGCCCTTGACCGCAGGCCCCGTTCCTTTCAAGACGCCCCGAAACCCCGCAAGGAGACCGCCCATGTCCCGCATCGTCTATGTCAACGGAGACTACCTGCCCGAGGATGAGGCCAGGGTCTCGGTCTTCGATCGTGGCTTTCTCTTCGCCGATGGCGTCTATGAGGTCACGAGCGTGCTGGGCGGCAAGCTTCTGGATTTCGCAGGCCATGCGAAGCGGCTGCAACGCTCGCTCGACGAGCTTGAAATGGCGAACCCGGTGACCGAGGATGAACTCCTCGCGATCCACCGCGAACTGGTCAGCCGCAACGGGATCGAGGATGGCCTCGTCTATCTTCAGGTCACGCGCGGCGCGGCCGACCGCGACTTCGCCTATCCGAAGGACGCGAAACCGACGCTGGTCCTCTTCACCCAGTCGAAGCCCGGGCTGGCCGACAGCCCGGTCGCGAAGTCGGGCCTCAAGGTGATCTCGATCCCCGACATCCGCTGGGGCCGGCGCGACATCAAGACGGTTCAGCTTCTCTACCCCTCGATGGGCAAGATGGCGGCGAAGAAGGCCGGCGCCGACGACGCCTGGATGATCGAGGATGGCTTCGTCACCGAAGGCACGTCGAACAACGCCTATATCGTGACCGGCAACCGCATCATAACCCGCCACCTCGGCAACGAGATCCTGCACGGCATCACCCGCGCCGCCGTCCTGCGCTTCGCCCGCGAGGCGCAGATGGAGGTCGAGGAACGCGCCTTCACCCTCGACGAGGCGAAGGCGGCGGACGAGGCTTTCATCACCTCGGCCTCGATGTTCGTCATGCCGGTGGTCGAGATCGACAGCGTGAAGCTGGGCGACGGCACGCCCGGTCCGGTGGCGACGCGTCTGCGCGAGATCTACCTCGAGGAAAGCCGGCAGGCGGCGGTCTGAGGGGGCTCTGCCCCCGCCCCCGCATGCGCGGGGGCGCCCCCGGAGTATTTTGCAAAGAGAAGAAGGCCGTTTGAGGCTTTCTTAACTGCTCTTCATGCACGTTCGCAGTGCGGTACAGGCTGGAGAGCCGATGACCGCAAGAGGAGAAGCTCCGGGGCGTCGCCCAGCCGACGCCCTGGATTGCACCTTCCGCCTTCTTCTCTTTGAAAATACTCCCGCCGGAGGCGCCGCGCGGCACGCGCGGGTCAGTCCTTGCCCACGTTCTCGGCGAAGGCCGTATCGAAGGCGGCCTTCTTCGTCTCGTCCGCCTCGGTCTGGTGCTGCGCCTTCCAATCGTCATAGGGCATTCCGTAGAAGGCCTCGCGGCCCTCCTCCTTCGTCATGGCGATGCCGTGGTCGGCGGCGGCTTCCTGGTACCAGCGGCCCAGGCAGTTGCGGCAGAAGCCGGCAAGGTTCATCAGGTCGATGTTCTGCACGTCCGGCCGGTCGTCCATCAGGTGCTGGCGCAGGCGGCGGAAGGCGGCGGCTTCGATCTCGATGCGGGTCTGGTCGTCCATCACGCGGTCCTCCGTTTCCTCAAACCTCGGTGTCGGCCAGCGCCGCGTCAAGGATGGGGGCCAGTCTTTCGGCCCAGGAAATCTGCTCGGCCTCGGTGCCGATCAGGTCGTTGCGGACCTCTACCAGCGCATTGAGACGGCCGGGCTTGATCGCGTGGCGGTCGATCGCGTCGCCCTCGAGATGCCCGCCGTAGGGTTCGTTCGCACCGACGACAAGATCCGGCTCGGCGTGGAGGCGGGCAAGAAGCGGGTCGGTCAGCCGTGTGTCGCGCCCGAAGAGAACACCCACGTGCCAGGGGCGGGGATCGCGGCCGCGCAGTTGCGGCGTGAAGGAGTGGATCGACAAGATCACCGTGTCGGGCCGGCGCGCGGCCAGTGTCGCCAGCGCGCTGTGGTAGGGGCGGTGGTAGGCGTCGAGGCGGCGTTCGATCTCGGCCACGTCGATGTGCCGGTTCGCCGGGATGATCGTGCCGTCGTAAAGGCGCATCACCAGTGTGGGGTCGTCCTCGCCGCGGTTCGGGTCGATCACGAGGCGCGAGAAATCGGACATCACGAAAGGCGCGTCCAGCCGCTCGGCCAGGGCCAGCGCCACGCCTGCGGCGCCCACGTCGTAGGCGATGTGGCGCGCCATGTCCTCGGGCGCGATGCCAAGGCTGCCGCCCATTTCGGGTGGGACGCGGTTCGTGGCGTGGTCGCAGGTCACCAGCCAGCGTGCCGGGCGATCCTCGCCGAAGATGTGAAAGGGTCGATAAGTCATGGAGCTGTCATGCGATCCGCCTTGCCCCTCTAGCCGAGACTGCGCCAAAGTGCCAGTTGTCACCCGAGGGGAAACGCGCCATAGACGTTTTGCCCGCCTGTGAGCGCTAACGGACCGGAAGACAGAGACCCATGAGACGCCTACGCAACGTCAAGATCGTCGCAACGCTTGGTCCCGCATCGTCGGACTACGACACCATTCGGGCGTTGTTCGAGGCCGGGGCGGACGTGTTCCGCCTGAACATGAGCCACGGGACGCACGCCGACATCGCCCGTCGGCACGAGATCATCCGCGGGGTCGAGGCCGAGTTCGACCGGCCGATCGCGATCCTTGCCGATCTTCAGGGGCCGAAGCTGCGGGTGGGCGTGTTCGAGAACCACGCGCTCGACCTCGAGGAGGGGCAGAAGTTCCGCCTTGACCTTGACGAGGCGCCCGGCACGCACGAACGCGTGCAACTGCCTCATCCCGAGATCTTCGCGGCCCTTCAGCCCGGCGCCCATCTGCTGGTCAACGACGGCAAGATCCGCCTCATGGTCGAGGACTGTGGCCCCGATTTCGCCAATTGCTCCGTGACCGTGGGCGGCACCATCAGCGACCGCAAGGGCGTGAACGTGCCCGACGTGGTGCTGCCGCTTGCCGCGCTGAGCGAGAAGGACCGCGACGACCTTGAGTTCGTCTGCGAGCTTGGGATCGACTGGCTGGCGCTGTCCTTCGTGCAGCGCGCCGAGGATGTGACCGAGGCGCGCAAGCTGGCCCGGGGCCGTGCCGCGATCCTGTCGAAGATCGAGAAGCCCGCCGCCGTCAAGGCCTTCGACGAGATCCTCGCCGTGTCGGACGGGATCATGGTGGCGCGCGGCGATCTGGGGGTGGAGTTGCCCGTCCAGAACGTCCCGCCGATCCAGAAGCGGCTGGTGCGCAAGTGCCGCGCGGCGGCAAAGCCCGTGATCGTGGCCACACAGATGCTCGAGTCGATGATCGAAAGCCCGATGCCGACCCGTGCCGAGGTGTCGGACGTGGCCGCCGCGATCTATGAGGGCACCGATGCGGTGATGCTCTCGGCCGAAAGTGCGGCCGGCAACTATCCGGTCGAGGCCGTGGCCACGATGAACGCGATCGCGATCGAGGTCGAAAGCGACCCGACCTATCGGCAGGTGATCGAAGCCAGCCGGGGCGGGCACAAGACCACCATCGCCGACGGCATCGTGTCGGCTGCGCGCGAGATCGCCGAAACGACCGAGATCAAGGCGATCTGCTGTTTCACGCAATCGGGTCGCACCGCGAACCTCGTGGCCCGCGAACGCCCCCGCGTGCCGATCATCGCCATGAGCGCGGTCCAGGGGCCGGCGCGCCGGCTGGTGCTGACCTGGGGTCTGCACTGCATCATCTCGGGCGAGTTGCAGCGCTTCAAGCAGGCGGTGGTGAAATCGGTCCGGGCGGCGCGCGATGCGGGCTTTGCCGAATCGACCGACCAGATCGTCGTGACCGCCGGCGTGCCCTTCAACGTGCCCGGCACCACGAACATCCTGCGCGTCGCCCCCTGCGAGGAACGATTGATCTATTCGACTGATCCGGATTAAGGACTAGGGACTAAGGACGTCAACCGGAGGTCGTCATGGATCCCGATCTTGCGCTTGTCCTCGGCGTCGTGGCCATCGCACTGGCCCTCTGGCAGATCGTCGCCACCTTCTCGAGCGGCGAGACCCCGCGCATGGGCTTCCTTCTTGCGGTCGCCGCGGGGTGCCTGATCGTCTATGCCTCGGTCCAGAAGCCCGGCGGTTACACCGCCGCCGAAATCCCCGGCATCTTCGCCTCGGTCATCGGCGGCTTCCTCAACTAGCGGCCCCGCCCCAGCGCCGTTGGGGCTTGCAGCGCGGGGCGAAGCGCCGTATAGGGCACGCTCTGATCCGCGCGGCCGGCCGATGTGGCATGCCGAGTCGCGCTTGAACCGTGGACGACAGGAGACGGAAATGCCCAAGATGAAGACCAAGTCGAGCGCCAAGAAGCGCTTCAAGGTGACGGGGACCGGCAAGGTCCTGGCCGCTCAGGCCGGCAAGCGTCACGGCATGATCAAGCGGTCGAACAAGTTCATCCGCGACGCGCGTGGAACGGCGGTGCTTTCCGAGCCCGACCAGAAGCTCGCGAAACTCTACATGCCGTACGATCGCTGAGGAGGGCTGAGACATGGCACGAGTCAAATCCGGCAAGGTCACCCACGCCCGCCACCGCAAGGTGATCAAGGCCGCGTCCGGCTATTACGGGCAGCGCAGCCGCAACTTCCGCACCGCGACGCAGGCGGTCGACAAGGCCAACCAGTACGCCACCCGCGACCGCAAGAACCGCAAGCGCAACTTCCGCGCGCTGTGGATCCAGCGGATCAACGCCGCGGTCCGCAGCCATGACGCCGCGCTGACCTATTCGCGCTTCGTCAATGGCCTGTCGCTGGCCGGGATCGAGGTCGACCGCAAGGTCCTGGCCGATCTGGCCGTGAACGAACCCGATGCGTTTGGCGCCATCGTCGAAAAGGCGAAGGCCGCGCTCGCGTAATTTCCCCACGGGGGAACGAAATCGGAAGCCGCGGACCTTGACGGGTCTCGCGGCTTCTTGCGTCTTAGGGCCGCTCTGGCTAGCAGGGCGGCGAACACGCCAAAGGGGGTCCGCATGGACGATCTGAGGGACAGGTACCTGGCCGCCGTCGCCGGCGCCGCCGACGAGGCCGCGCTGGAAGAGGTGCGGCTGGCCGCGCTTGGCAAGAAGGGCGAGATCAGCCTGAAGATGCGCGAATTGGGCGGCATGTCGCCCGAGGACCGGCAGATCGCCGGCCCGAAGCTCAACGCGCTGAAGGACGAGATCGCCTCGGCCCTTGCCGCGCGCAAGGCGGCGCTGGCCGACGCCGCGCTTGACGATCGTCTGCGCACCGAATGGCTGGACGTCACGCTGCCGGGCCGTCCCCGGCGCGAGGGCACGATCCACCCGATCAGCCAGGTGATGGAGGAAATCACCGCCATCTTCGCCGACATGGGCTTTTCGGTGGCCGAGGGCCCGCAGATCGAAAGCGACTGGTACAATTTCGACGCCCTCAACATCCCGGCCGAGCATCCGACCCGGACCGAGATGGACACCTTCTACATGGCGCGGCCCGACGGCGACGACCGCCCGCCGCACGTGTTGCGCACCCACACCTCGCCGGTGCAGATCCGCGCGATGCAGCACCAGGGCGCGCCTTTGCGCGTGATCGCGCCGGGGCGGGTCTATCGGTCGGACTACGACCAGACGCACACGCCGATGTTCCACCAGCTTGAAGGGCTGGCGGTCGACCGCGACCTGTCGATGGCGAACCTCAAGTGGTGCCTCGAGGAATTCGTGCGTGCCTTCTTCGAGGTCGAGAAGGCCGAACTGCGCTTCCGCGCGTCGCACTTCCCCTTCACCGAACCCTCGGCCGAGGTCGACCTGCGCTGTTCGTGGAAGGACGGCCAGCTCAAGGTGGGCGAGGGCGACTCGTGGATGGAGATCCTCGGGAGTGGCATGGTCCACCCCAAGGTGCTTCAGGCCGGCAACATCGACCCGAGCCAGTTCCAGGGCTTCGCCTTCGGCATCGGCATCGACCGGATCGCCATGCTGAAATACGGCATCCCCGACCTGCGCGCCTTCTTCGACAGCGACCTGCGCTGGCTGCGCCACTACGGCTTCGCGGGGCTCGACGTGCCGACGCTGCATCGGGGGTTGAGTAGGTGAAGCGGGACAAGGAACTCCTCAGAGACCTCCTGAAGCGGTTTCAGGATAGCCAAGACGAAGTTCTCATTTTTGCGACGACGAAGTCGTCGGAGGATGAGGAGCTGAGGGAGTTCCACCACGTACAACTGCTGTGTGATCACGGACTGGTCACTCCGGCTGGAAGGCATGGATATCGTCTCACTGCGTTGGGCCATGATGCAGCAGAAGCCTTGGATGATAACGGCTTCTGGAGCGTCATCAGTACGAAGGGTCCTCGCGAAGCCTACGACCTATTGAAGACTGTCGCGTCAAGTGCGGCAACTAGCGCGCTTTCTAAGCTCTTGGGATGGAACTAGCGGAAAATGAAATTCACCCTCTCCTGGCTGAAAGAGCATCTCGACACCCACGCCTCCGTGGACGAGATCGCCGAGGCGCTCACCGATCTCGGGATGGAGGTCGAGGGGGTCGAGAACCCCATGGACAAGCTTGCGGGCTTCTCCATCGGCCGCGTCCTCAAGGCCCAGCCGCACCCCGACGCCGACCGCCTGCGCGTCTGCGAGGTCGAGACCGACCAGGGCGTGAAACAGATCATCTGCGGCGCGCCCAACGCGCGTGAAGGCATCACGGTCGTAGTGGCCCACCCCGGCACCTATATCCCCGGCATCGACACGACGATCCAGGTCGGCAAGATCCGGGGCATCGAAAGCCACGGCATGATGTGTTCGGAACGCGAGATGGAACTCAGCGACGAACACGACGGCATCATCGAACTGCCCTCGGGCAGCGTGGGCCAAGGCTTCGCCGACTGGCTGGCGCAGCATGACCCCGCCAAGGTCGACCCGGTGATCGAGATCGCGATCACGCCGAACCGGCAGGACGCGCTGGGCGTCGAAGGCATCGCCCGCGACCTCGCCGCGCGCGGCCTTGGCACCTTCCTGACCGAACGGCCCGAGCCTGTGCCGGGCGGCTTCCCGTGCCCAATCGGCGTGACGATCGACGCGGACGCCCTGGACGGCGCGCCGCATTTCACCGGCCGCCTGATCCGGGGCGTGACGAACGGCCCCAGCCCCCAGTGGCTTCAGGACCGGCTGAAGGCCATCGGGTTGCGCCCGATCTCGGCCCTGGTCGACATCACCAACTTCTTCACCTTCGACCGCAACCGCCCGCTCCATGTCTTCGACGCCGACAAGGTGAAGGGCAACCTGCGCGTCCACCGTGCCAAGGGCGGCGAGACGCTTCAGGCGCTGGACGAACGCACCTATACCTTCACGCCCGGCATGATCGTCATCTCGGACGCCGAGGGCCCCGAAAGCATCGCCGGCGTCATGGGCGGCGAGGCCACCGGCGTGACGCCCGAGACGGTCAACGTCTTTCTTGAAAGCGCGTGGTGGGACCCCGTCACCATCGCCGGCACCGCGCGGTCGCTGAAGATCAGTTCCGACGCCAAGTACCGCTTCGAACGCGGCGTCGATCCGGCCTTCACCCGGCAGGGGCTGGAACTGGCGACCGCGATGATCCTCGATCTGTGCGGCGGCGAGGCGTCCGACGTGGTCGAGGCCGGCGCGCCCATCGACACCGACCGCGCCTATCGTCTGGACACGGCGCATGTCGCGCGGCTTGTGGGGATGGACCTGCCGGCCGAATGGCAGCGCAAGACTCTGGAATCGCTGGGCTTCACGCTGAAGGGCGACATGGCGCATCCGCCCAGCTGGCGGCTTGACGTGAAGGGCGAGGCCGACCTGGTGGAAGAGGTCGCGCGCATCGCGTCCCTGACAAAGCTCGAGGCGCGGCCGATGCCGCGCGCGCAGACCGGCGTGCCGCGTCCCGTGCTGACGGTGAACCAGAGGCGCGAGCAGGCGGCACGGCGCACGATGGCGGCGCTGGGCTATAACGAATGCGTCACCTACAGCTTCATCGACCGCGCCGCGGCGCTTCTCTTCGGCGGCTCGGACGCCGCGCGGCTGGAAAACCCGATCTCGTCCGAGATGAGCCACATGCGCCCCGCGCTTCTGCCGGGCCTTCTGCAGGCGGCGGCGCGCAACCAGGCGCGCGGCTTCATGGACCTTGCGCTTTTCGAGGTCGGCACCGCCTTCCACGGCGCCGAGCCCGAGGAACAGCATCTGCAGGTCGCGGGCCTTCTGGTCGGCCAGAGCGGCCTGCGCAGCCCCCACGGCGGGCGCCGTCCGGTCGACCCGTTCGACGTGAAGGCCGACGCCGAGGCGGTTCTGGCCGCGATGGGCGCGCCCGCGAAGGTGCAGATCCTGCGCGGCGGGCCGGGCTGGTGGCATCCCGGGCGGCACGGGCTGATCTGCCTGGGCCCGAAGAAGGTTCTGGGCGTCTTCGGCGAGCTGCACCCCCGCGTGCTTGCGGCGATGGACGTGAAGGGCCCGGCGATGGCGATCACGCTGTTCCCCGACGAGCTTCCGCTGGCGCGCAAGGCCGGGGCGACGCGCCCGGCGCTGGACCTGGCCGATCTTCAGGCGGTCGAACGCGACTTCGCCTTCGTGCTGGACGACGGGGTCGAGGCGATCAACGTCGTCAACGCCGCCGCCGGCGCCGACAAGGCGCTGATCGAAGAGGTGCGCGTCTTCGATGAGTTCACCGGCGGGTCGCTGGGCGCGGGCAAGAAGTCGCTGGCCATCACCGTGCGGATGCAGCCGCGCGACCGGACACTGACCGAGGACGAGATCGAGGCCGTGGCCGCGAAGATCGTCGAGAAGGTCGGCAAGGCCACCGGCGGCGTCCTGCGCGGCTGAGCGCGGGCAGGGGGCTCTGCCCCCTGACCCCCGGGATATTTGCAGGTCGATGGAGGCCCGGGGGTTTGGTCTTGCTGCCATCCGGGCTAGGTTTGCCGGAAAAGGAGGACCCAGACATGACCCTGAACGTTTACCTTTCGGGTGAGATCCACACCGACTGGCGCGAACAGATCGTCGCGGGCGCGCGCGGTCTGGACGTGGCGTTTCACGCGCCGGTGACCGATCACGAGGCGTCCGACGACTGCGGCGTGGCGATCCTGGGGGCCGAGGCCGACAAGTTCTGGCACGACCACAAGGGTGCGAAGTTGAACGCGATCCGGACCCGCAAGGGGATCGAGGAGGCCGACGTCGTCGTCGTGCGCTTCGGCGAGAAGTACCGCCAGTGGAACGCGGCCTTCGACGCGGGCTATGCCGCGGCGCTTGGCAAGTCGATCATCGTGCTGAGCCAGCCCGACCACCAGCACGCTCTGAAGGAAGTCCATGCCGCCGCCCTGGCCGTGGCCGAAGAGCCGCGACAGGTCGTCGAGATCCTGCGCTATGTCCTGACCGGCGCCTTGCCGCGCACCTCTGCCGCCGCGGCCGAGTAGGCGGAAAAAACACGCTGGCCCCGAGGCCTGCGCGTGCTATCGAAGGCGCGGGGTCGGCGATTGGCCCGGCCAGTGCGAACGCGACAACGTGGGAAAGCGAGTATGCTCAAGGAATTCAGGGAGTTCATTGCGCGCGGCAACGTCATCGACCTTGCCGTGGGGATCATCATCGGTGCGGCGTTCACCGCCATCGTGACCTCGATCGTCGAGGACCTGGTGAACCCGCTGATCGGCTTGATCATCGGCGGCGTCGATTTCAGCGCGATCAGCTTTGGCGTCGGCGACGCGCAGTTCATGATCGGCAACTTCATCAACGCCGTGATCAAGTTCCTGATCATCGCCTGGGTCGTGTTCCTGATCGTCAAGGCGGTGAACCGCGTCAGCACGCTTGCCAAGAAGCCGGAAGAGGCCGCGCCCGAAGAGCCGAAGGGCCCGACGCAGGAAGAGCTTCTGATCGAGATCCGCGACGCGCTGAAGGCACGCTGAGGACGGCCCGGTCTGCCGGCCCGGCCGCGCTGGCGGGGCCGCCCTGACCGAGGCTCTGCAAGATTGCGCCAAAATTCAACCACAGTTGGCTGAGACCATCGCCCCAGATGCGGGAGTTCCGGGGCGATGGATCTACTTCAGGAAATATGGCGCGATCTAATATCGGCGCCATTCGACATGAACCTGCGGATCTCGCTGTTCTACCTGTTCTGCACGGCGTGCCTTGCCACGGCGGTCTGGGGGCTCAGGGGGCGTCCGCAGCCCTTCCTTCGCTGGCTCCTGCCGCGCGAAGTCTACCGGCACAGGTCGAACCTTCTCGACATCAAGCTGTTCCTGACCAACCGCGTCGCCGGCGTGACCGGGATACTGGGCGCGATCCTTGGCCCGACTGTGGTGGCTTATTACACGCTCAATGGGCTTGCGCTGCTGACCGGGCAGGGCCTTGCGGACGAGCCCGCGACCGGCATGCGGCTTCTGATCGCGACGCTCTCCATCGTCGTGGCGCGGGATTTCTGCGTGTACTGGGCGCACCGGTTGCACCACGACAGCCCGGTTCTGTGGCCATTCCATGCCGTGCACCATTCGGCCGAGGTGCTGACGCCCCTCACGGTCACCCGGGCCCATCCGGTTGAGACCATCATTCGCAACGTCCTGATCGCGGGGCTTGTGGGCGTCGTGCAGGCGCTTCTGCTTTTCTTCGTCACCGGGCAGATCAGCGTGCTCGAGATCGGCGGGGCGAACGCGATCTACTTCCTGTTCAACGCGCTGGGGTCCAATCTTCGGCACAGCCACATCTGGCTGAGCTATGGGCGGGTGCTCGAGCATATCTTCATCTCGCCGGCGCAGCACCAGATCCATCATTCGATGGACGTGAAGCACCACAACAAGAACTACGGCTCGATCTTCGCGATCTGGGACTGGATGTTCGGGACGCTTTACGTCCCCCGGACCTATGAGGAACTGCGCTTCGGCGTGGCCGATGCGACGGGCACGTCCCTCGGACAGCCTTATCCGACATTGCGCGCCGCGCTGATCCGCCCCTTCGTCGAAAGCTGGCAGGCGCTGTCCCTGAACCGCAGCGAAGGCGCGCCGGCCCTGCGCGTCGTGCCGGCGCCTGCGCCCCGCCCGATGGACGCGTCCTTCTCGCTCTGGCTCGACGTCTTGCGGGCGGTGGCGGCCTTCGCGGTGCTGTTCGGCCACATGGCCCATGTCCGCTTCACCGGCGGCGACTTCTTCGTTCTGCGCGAGGTGAACCTGGCCAGCGACGCGGTGATCGTCTTCTTCGTGCTGTCCGGTCTCGTGATCGCCCACGCCGCAAGCCGAGACGGCACATGGGAGGCTTTCGCCTTCAACCGGGCGACGCGCATCCTGTCGGTCGTCGCGCCCGCGCTTCTGCTGACGCTTGTCTTCGATGGCATCGGCACCCGGATCGATCCGTCGGCCTATCCGCCGGACTACTACTGGGATCTGCCGCTGTCCGAGTTCCTGCTGCGGGGGCTGACGCTGACCAACCAGTGGCAGGGATACTGGGACTGGGTGCGCCTTGGCACGAACGGACCCCTGTGGTCGCTAAGCTACGAGGTCGCCTACTATCTGATGTTCGGGGTCGCGCTGTTTCTGCGCGGACCGATGCGGTGGCTTTTGCTTGCGCTTCTCGCGCTTGTGGCGGGGCTGCCGATCCTGCTTCTGCTTCCCGCGTGGCTGATCGGGGTGGCGGTCTGGCGGCGCATCGGCACGCCCGGTGCGACGGGCCTGCCGATGCCGCTTGCGGTGGGCCTTGCCTTGGGGGCGCCCGTGCTTGTCGTGGTGCTGAAGGCCCTTGGCGCGGATACGCTGCTGAACGATATCACGGCCGCTGCGGTGTCTCCGGCCAGCCCGGCCCAGCTTTTCATCTATTCCGACGAAGTCCTGTGGAACACCGTTCTGGCGCTTCTGGTCGCGGCGCATCTTGTCGGCATGATCGGCGTCGTCGCGCGCGTGTCGATCCGCCTCGATTCAGCCTTTGCCCGGATCATCCGGTGGCTCGCAGGGGGCAGCTTCTCGCTTTACATCATGCATTATCCGACGCTTCACCTGCTTGACGCGACGCTGCCAGAAAGCCTTCCCGGCCTGCATCTGTGGATGCTTCTGCTAACCCTGGCCGTCTGTTACGGGTTTGCCGCGCTTTTCGAGCGCCCGCTGGGACGGTTTCGCGCCGCGCTGCGCCAGATGGCCGAACGCCGCCACGACAAGGTCGCGGCGGCGTCCGATCTGACCGTGGATCGCAGCGCGCCCTAGCGCACTCAGACCTTCAGCGCCAATTGCGGCGACAGCACGTCGATGCCAAGCGCCTTGCCCACCGCGTAATAGGTCAGGTTCCCGGCGTGGACGTTCAGACCGTTCAGCAGATGCGGATCGTCCTGGCAGGCCTGCCGCCAGCCCTTGTCGGCCAGCGCCAGCATGAAGGGCATCGTGGCATTGCCAAGGGCGATGGTCGAGGTGCGCGCGACCGCGCCGGGCATGTTGGCCACGCAGTAATGCATGATCCCGTCGACCTCGTAGATCGGCTTTTCATGGGTCGTGGCCTTCGACGTCTCGAAGCAGCCGCCCTGGTCGATCGCCACGTCGACGATCGCCGCGCCGGGCTTCATCGAGGACAGCTGCGCGCGGGTGACAAGCTTCGGCGCCGCCGCGCCGGGCACCAGGACCGCGCCGATCACCAGATCGGCTTGGGCCACCAGTTCCGCCGTGGTGCCGGCCGAGGCATAGCTGGTGCGGAACACACCGCCGAAGACGTCATCGAGATAGCGCAGGCGCGGCAACGACCGGTCAAGAACGACCACGTCCGACCCCATACCGGCCGCGATACGGGCGGCATGGGTGCCGACGACGCCGCCGCCGATGACGACCGTGCGCGCAGGCGCCACGCCGGGCACGCCGCCCATCAGCACGCCGCGTCCGCCGTTGGCCTTCTGCAGGGTCCAGGCCCCGACCTGCGGCGCAAGCCGGCCGGCGACTTCGGACATCGGCGCCAGCAGCGGCAGGCCGCCGGCCGCGTCGGTCACGGTCTCATAGGCGATGGCGGTGCACCCCGATGCCAGCAGGTCCTTCGTCTGCTCCGGATCGGGCGCGAGGTGAAGATAGGTGAACAGCACCTGGCCCTCGCGCAGCATAGCGCGCTCGACCGCCTGGGGTTCCTTCACCTTCACGATCATGTCCGCTTGGGCGAAGACCTCGGCCGCGGTGCCGACCAGGCGCGCGCCGGCGGCCGTGTAATCTGCGTCGGGGAAGCCTGATCCGGCGCCGGCGCCGGTCTCGACGATGACGTCGTGACCGTGGCGCACGGCCTCCTGGGCGGCGTTGGGCGTCAGGCCCACGCGGAATTCCTGCGGCTTGATCTCTTTCGGGCAGCCAATCTTCATGGGGGTCCTCCCTGGCAATCGCGCGATTCAATGCCGCATCCGAAGTGAAATGTGTTTGAAACTTTGCGCGTGGTTCTGGCAGTAAGCGGGAGAATTAGCGATCAACGCGCCAAGAACCGGGAGATGTTTGCGCGATGGAAGACTTCGACACAATCGACCGACGCATCCTGCAGATCCTGCAGAAGCGTGGACGCATCTCGAACGCCGAACTCTCCGAGGTCGCGAACCTGTCGCCCTCGGCCTGTCACAGGCGCGTGCAGCGGCTCGAGAAACTGGGGGTGATCCGCGACTACGTGGCACTTCTTGATCCGCGGAAGCTTGGTCGGCCCACGACCGTCTTCGTCGAGATCACGTTGTCGGGCCAGGCCGACGAGGTGCTCGACGCCTTCGAAAGGGCCGTGGCGCAGATCCCCGACGTGCTGGAGTGCCACCTCATGGCCGGGGCGGCGGACTATCTGCTCAAGGTGGTGGCGGCCGATACCGAGGATTTCGCCCGCATCCACCGCCGGTTCCTTGCCCGGCTGCCCGGCGTGGCGCAGATGCATTCCAGCTTTGCGCTGCGCACGGTGCGCCAGACCACCGCGCTTCCGGTGTGACGGGTGTCAGGCCGAAGTATCCACGATCTCGTAGTCGTGGGTGACGGTCGCGGTCTTTTCCAGCATGGCGGTGGCCGAACAGTATTTCTCGACCGACAGGTTGATCGCGCGTTCGACCTTGGCCTCCGACAGGCCCCGGCCCTTGACCACGAAATGCAGATGGATGCGGGTGAAGACCTTGGGCGGTTCGGGCGCCCGGTCGGCGTCAAGCTGGACGATCACGTCGTCGACCGGCTGGCGTCCCTTCTGAAGGATGTCGACGACATCCCAGGCCGAACAGCTGCCCGCACCCATCAGCACAAGCTCCATTGCGCTGGGGCCGGGCTTCGCGCCGCCGTCATGCGCGGTGCCGATGACGATGGAATGCCCGGTTTCGGTCTGGCCGGTGAACGTCCGGTCGCCGACCCAGGTGATGGTGGATTTCATCGTGCCCTCCGCTGCTGACGGCACGCAATTACGGCCTTTCGGCGCCGTGCGCCAGACCCGCGGAACCGATGCCCGAAGACGACAAACCCCCGGGCGATGCCGGGGGCCGTCTGACCGGCGGGTTGCCCCGCCACAGTGCTTTCAGGAGCTTACATGAGCCCTTCGCGCTGGGCCTTCTTCCGCGCGAGCTTGCGCGCGCGGCGGATCGCTTCGGCCTTCTCGCGCGCCCGCTTTTCGGACGGTTTCTCGAAATGCTGCTTGAGCTTCATTTCCCGAAACACGCCTTCACGCTGAAGTTTCTTCTTCAACGCGCGCAGCGCCTGATCGACGTTGTTGTCGCGAACACTGACCTGCATCGTGGTGTCACCACCTTCCTAAGTTAGAGTTGCATTGGCTGCAGGAAGTGGCCCTATAGCAAAGGCGCCATAGATTGTCCACTGCCCGAGAAACACGGCGGAGACCCTGCATGACCGACGCACCCACCGACCTAAAGACGCGCCTGCTTGACGCGGCGCTGCCGCATGTCGCCTTCGACGGCTGGACCGACGCGACCTTCCGTGCGGCCTGCCAGGACGCCGGCGTGGACGCCGCCGCGGCCCGGCTGGCCTGCCCGCGTGGCGCGATCGACCTTGCCGTCGCCTTCCACCGTCGCGGCGACGAGGCGATGACGCGCCGCCTTGCCACGGCGGACCTGTCGCCGATGCGCTTTCGCGATCGGATCGCGGCGGCGATCCGCTTTCGCCTCGAGGCCACGGGCGATGCCGAGGCCGTGCGGCGGGGCGTGACCCTTTTCGCCCTGCCGATGCACGCGCCCGAGGGCGCGCGGCTGATCTGGGGCACCGCCGATGTGATCTGGACCTCGCTTGGCGACACGTCCGAGGATCTGAACTGGTACACCAAGCGCGCCACGCTGGGCGCAGTCTACAGCTCGACCGTGCTGTTCTGGCTGGGCGACGAAAGCCCGGGCCATCAGGACACATGGGCCTTCGTCGATCGCCGGATCGAGGATGTGATGCGGATCGAGAAGCTCAAGACGCAGGCGCGGGAGAATCCGGTGCTTTCGCGCCTGTTGGCGGGGCCAGCCTGGGTCGCGGGGAAGGTGCGCAAGCCCGCGCGCGTGCCGCAGGTCGATCTTCCGGGGTTCACGGCGGGCCACACCCCGCGATGACCGCCGCGATCAAGACCGCCCTGCCCGCCACGATGACGGCCGTCGAGATCGCCGAGGCCGGCGGCCCCGAGGTCTTGCGTCCCTCGACCCGCCCCGTGCCCGCGCCGGGCCATGGCCAGGTCCTGATTCGCGTGGCTTTCGCCGGGGTGAACCGCCCCGACGCGCTGCAGCGCGCCGGCTCTTACGCACCGCCGCCCGGTGCGTCGGACCTGCCCGGGCTCGAGGTGTCCGGCGAAATCGCCGCGCTTGGACCGGGCGTGACGGGCTGGCGCGTGGGCGATCCGGTTTGCGCCCTGACCCCCGGCGGGGGCTATGCGGGCTATGTCGTGACGCCGGCCGCGCATTGCCTGCCCGTGCCCGCGGGGATGGGCCTGAAGGAGGCCGCCTGCCTGCCCGAAACCTTCTTCACCGTCTGGTCGAACGTCTTCATGCGCGGCGGGCTGGAAGCGGGCGAGGTATTTCTTGTCCACGGCGGGTCCTCGGGGATCGGGACGACGGCCATCCAGCTGGCCCGGCACTTCGGCGCCCGCGTCTTCACGACCGCCGGGTCGGAGGCGAAATGCGCGGCCTGCCTGGCGCTTGGTGCCGAGCGCGCGATCGACTATCGCGCCGAAGATTTCGTCGAGGTGCTGCGCGCCGAAGCGGGGGGTGCGGACCTGATCCTCGACATGGTCGGCGGCGACTACCTGCCGCGCAACGTTCGTGCGCTCAAGGATGACGGTCGGCTGGTGCAGATCGCCTTCCTGCGAGGACCGAAGGTCGAACTCAACTTCGCGCAGGTCATGGTGCGGCGGCTCACCCTTACCGGCTCGACTCTGCGCCCGCAGTCCGACCTGGCCAAGGCGCGCATTGCCGAAGCCTTGCTTGAGCATGTGTGGCCGGTCCTGGCCACCGGCCGGATCGCCCCGGTGATGGACAGCACCTTTGCCCTGACCGAGGCCGCCGCCGCCCACGCCCGGATGGAAAGTTCGGCCCACATCGGCAAGATCGTCCTCGCCGTGGCCTGAGCGGAGGGGAAACAGTGTTTTCATTAACCGAAGATTAACAGACGCCGGAATTGCTGGTAATTGACAGGTCCGGGTCGGCGTGTGGCTGCGCCCGGATCCTGTGTTGCGAGGTCTGTTGATGAGTGCCCTTCGTTCTGCCGCCCTGGTCGCCCTTGCGATCGGTGTCGCGGCCCCGGCATCGGCCGGAACCGTTCTTTTCACCGCTGACAAGTTCGATGGCGACGCAGGCACGTCCGATGTCTTCAACGGAAATGGAAACACGGCGGTCCGCATCACCGGCGGGCCGCGCACCGTCAGCGCGCTGGCCGGCGGCTTCGCGCTGAGCGACGGGATCGCCGAGTTCGTGGCCTGGTGCCTCGACATCGGGAACACGCTGTCGATCCCCGGATCGGGCACCCCGTATCACCAGACCGGCACGCCCTTCTCGAACACGACCGGGGCGCTTTCAGGCACCACCGTCGGGACGATCCGCGCCCTGTTCGAAACCAGCTATGCCACCCTGGACCTTGCCAGCCCGTCGCAGTCCGCCGGGTTCCAGCTTGCCCTGTGGGAAATCCTTTACGAGACCGACGACGCGTTCGACCTTGGCGCGGGCAGCTTCAGGCAGACCCGGACCACCGGCGCCGCGCTTGCGGCCAACGCGCAGGCGAACGCGTTCCTCGGGGCGCTGGGCGGTCCGGTGACGCAGCGCTACCGCCTGACCTTCTTCGAATCCGGAACCGACCAGCAGGGCAACCAGCTCAGCCAGAACCTGGTGGCCGTCTCCCCGGTTCCGTTGCCGGCCGCGGCCGGATTCCTGATCGCCGGCCTTGGCGCCCTTGCCACCTTCAAGCGTCGCCGGAAGATCTGAGCCCGCTCACGTCACTACCTACAAGCGCGATGGCTCAGAGTGGCCCCCGGCCCCCCCGGGGGCCACACCTGTTTCAGCGGACGGGCTCCATGATCGCGCGCCGGGCCGTGCAGTCGCGGCGCACGTCCGGGCCGCAATCCCTGGGCTGCAGATCGCGCGTCAGGCAGATGCGCACTTCGGCGATCATCTCGCCCGCGCAGGTGACTTCCATCCTGTCGTCGGTCAGGCCGGGGTTGGCTTCGGCGAAGGCGTCTTCGACGACCTGCGCGGGCAGGCGGATCGTCTCGCCGAAGCGGTGGAAGGCCGGCGGACGGGTCACGCTTTCATAGGCCGCACGCGCTGCAGCAAAGTAATCGGCCGCCGACATCCCGCTGCACCGCCCGTGCTTTTGCCACTGGTACCAGGCCAGTCCGGAGGTTCCCATGATGTCGGACATCGCGGCCGTCTCGCGCCGGGTGGGGTCGCGTTGATCGGTGCGGCAGAAGCTGGGCCAGCCCTCTTCGTACTGGGGCCAGAGTCCATGCAGGATCCAGCCATGGTCGTGGCGCGGGTCGCACTGGTCGGATCCGCGCGCGTCGCCCTCGCGGGCGCACCAGTTGGGCGACCATGACAGCGCCATCACGAAATAGTCGAACACGCCGGCCCGTTCGCCTTCGGCCTCGGCCGGGGCCGCAAGCGCTGCGCACACGGCAAGGGCGGCGAGGGCGCGGGCGGTCAGGGCGTGGGGGATGGCCCGGGCGGTGGATGCGCGCATTTCCTCTTTCCTCCGTCCGTCATGGCGATTATATACCCCCGCAACTTCCCCGAAATCGAGGATGTGGTCCACCCGGACCGGCCGATTTCCCGGCACGGGAAAGATTTGTCAGGAGACGCCCGATGAATAAACCGATCATGGCAAAGGCGACCGCCGTCTGGCTGGTCGACAACACCACGCTCAGCTTCAGGCAGATCGCCGAATTCTGCGGCCTGCACGAGCTTGAAGTGCAGGGCATCGCCGACGGCGACGTGGCGGCGGGCGTGCGCGGCTTCGACCCGGTCGCCAACAACCAGCTTGACCAGATCGAGATCGAGCGCGGCGAAAAGGACCCCGTCTACAAGCTGAAGCTCAAGTACAACCCCGCCGCCGAAGGCGAGGAAAAGCGCCGTGGCCCGCGCTATACGCCGCTCTCGAAGCGGCAGGACCGGCCGGCGGCGATCCTTTGGCTGGTGAAGTTCCACCCCGAACTGACCGACGGTCAGATCGGCAAGCTGGTCGGCACGACGAAGCCCACCATCCAGTCTATCCGCGAGCGCACGCACTGGAACATCGGCAATATCCAGCCGATCGATCCGGTGGCCCTTGGCCTGTGCAAACAGACCGAGCTTGACGCGGCGGTCCAGAAGGCGGCCCGCAAGTCCGCCTCGGAAGGTGGCCTGATGAGCGATGACGAGCGCCGCAAGCTTGTCTCGACCGAGCAGAGCCTTGGCATGGAAGCCGAGCCCAAGATCCCGACTGCGATCGCGGGGCTTGAGACCTTCACCCTGGGGGGCACGTCGCAGGACGACGATGAAGACGATGGCGCCGTGCCCGATGCGGAAAGCTTCTTCAATCTTCCCAACGACGATGACGAGGACGACGACGACGACCGTTGAGCGGCCGCGTCGTTTCGGAACGGAGAAGGGCGCCGGTGACGGCGCCCTTTGTCGTTCGGGGCCTTGCCCGGCGGTCAGTCGTGGATGGCGTAGAAGCCGTCCTCGTTGGGGAAAACGGGCGCGCCCTCCTCGCGGCCGAGATAGGCGTTGAAGGTCTGTTCGAAGAACATCGACCGTGCCATTTCCGAGGCAAGCTGCTGCACTCGTGCCTCGAGTGCGACCGCGACCTCAGGGTTTTCGGCAGCGAGGTTCAAGGTCTCGCCCGGGTCGTTGGCAAGGTTGAAAAGCTCGACGCGGCTCGGAAGCGGCGCCTGGAGGTAAAGCTTCCAGTCGCCGTCCCGCACCGCGCCGCGGAACATCTCGACGTTGTAGACCAGTTCCGTCCGAGGCGACGGCGCGCCGGTCGCGATCGTCTCCCAGACGTCCAGCCCGTCAAGCGGCTTGGTGCCCTCGGTGCTCGCCCCTGCAAGACCGGCGAGCGTCGGCAGCATGTCGACCACATGCATCATGCCGTCGACCGTGCCAGGCTGGATCACTCCGGGCCAGGTCGCAAGCGCCACGGCCCGGGTCCCGCCTTCGTAGAGATCGCCCTTGCCGCCCCGATAGGGGCCATTGCTGGCGGGCAGGTCGCCCGACAGGTCGATCTGGCCCGCAAAGGCCGCAGTTCGCACGCCCCCGTTGTCGCTGTGGAAGATGACGAGCGTGTCCTCGGCCATACCCTTCGCCTCGATCGCATCGAGGACAGCGCCGATCTGGTCGTCCATCTCCGAGATCATGGCGGCATAGGCGCGGCGGTTCGGATCGGCGATGTCGCCGTACTCGTCGAGTTCGTCCTGTGGCGCTTGGAACGGCGTGTGCGGGGCAGTGAAGGCGAGATACAGGAAGAACGGGTTCTCACTGTCGTGGCCTTCGATGAACCGCACGGCGTCTTCGCCGAGAAGGGTCGTGACGTAGCCCTCTTCCTCGAGGACTTCGTTGTCGCGATACCAGTCCGTCAGGCCGCTGATCTCGCGCGTGAAATAGTCGATCTCGCCGATCAGGGCGCCATACTGGTAGTCGAATCCCCGCTGGCGCGGCCAATAGGCCCGGTCGGCGTGCCCCAGGTGCCACTTCCCGATGATTGCCGTTTCATAGCCGGCATCGCGCAGGATCTCGGGCAGAAGGCGTTCGTCCAGGGGAATGCCGTAGGTCTGCTCGGGCAGGATGACGAAGCTTTGCAGCCCATAGCGCAACGGATAGCGCCCGGTCATCAGCGCCGCGCGCGTCTGGGTGCACATCGGCTGGACGTGGAAATCGGCAAGGCGCGCTCCTTCCGCGGCCAGCGCGTCCAGCGACGGGGTCAGGATGTCCGAGCCGTGAAAGCCGACGTCGGCCCATCCAAGGTCGTCGGCCACGATGTAAAGGATATTGGGCCGTGGCGGGTCGGACTGCGCCGCGGCGGGCAAGCCGATTGCGGTGGCAAGAAGCACAAGCAGGAACGACCGGATCGAAGGTGCGACGATCATCATGACCTCGAACAAGCGGCGTCGCGATGTGCAACGCCTGCCGGCACTCTAGGCTGCGGAAAAGACCACGCGCCAGCGATTCCTCGCATGGGTTCGAAGGCGGCCTTTCGGGCGCGATGAGGCGGTTCCACACGCCGGACCCGGCCCGGCGGCGCGCCGTCAGAAGGCCTTGCGCGCCTTCATCGCCGCGCTGATCGTGCCGTCGTCGAGATAGTCCAGTTCGCCCCCGATCGGCACGCCCTGCGCAAGCGATGTCACGCTGACACCGCCACCCAGCTGGTCGGCGATGTAATGGGCGGTCGTCTGCCCGTCGATCGTGGCGTTCAGCGCAAGGATCACTTCCTCGACACCCTCCGAGCGCACACGGTCGAGAAGGCGCGGGATGCGAAGATCCTCGGGTCCGACGCCATCAAGCGCTGAAAGCGTGCCTCCCAGGACATGATAGCGGCCCTTGAAGACCCCGGATCGTTCCATCGCCCAAAGATCGGCCACGTCCTCGACCACACAGATCTTGCCGTTCGCGCGTCCGGAGTCGCGGCAGATGCCGCAGGTGTCCGACGTGCCGATGTTGCCGCAGCTCACGCATTCGCGGGCCGTCGCGGCGACGGTTTGCATCGCCTCGGCCAGGGGCGCCATGACCTGCCCGCGCTTCTTGATCAGGTAAAGCACCGCGCGCCGGGCCGATCGGGGCCCAAGGCCCGGCAACCGCGCCATCAGGTCGATCAGGCCTTCGATCTCGCGCGGGGCGTCGGACACATCGGCCTCAGAACGGCAGCTTCATGTTGGTCGGCAGGCCCATGTCCTCGGTCAGCTTCTGCATCTCTGCCTGGCTGCGGTCCGAGGCCTTCATCTGCGCGTCCTTGATCGCGGCAAGGATCAGGTCCTCGACCACTTCCTTGTCGTCCGAATTGAAAATCGACGGGTCGATGTCGAGGCCGATAAGCTCGCCCTTCGCGGTCGAGGTCGCCTTGACCAGCCCCGCGCCGCTTTCGCCGGTGACGGTGATGCGGTGCAGTTCCTCCTGCAGCTCGGCCATGCGGGTCTGCATTTCCTGCGCCTTCTTCATCATCCCGGCCATGTCGCCGAGGCCGCCCAATCCCTTGAACATCGCCATCTCCGTTGGTGTCTGCCGTCTGCCCGAGATACGCACCTCGCCCCCCGGGTGCAAGGCGCACACGGACCGGGCGCGCAGGGCGCGGCCGGTCATCCTTCCTCGAAGGGATCCCATTCCTCGTCCACCTCGGGCAGCGCGTCGCTTGCGGCTTCGCGTGCCGCCGCCTCGGCGGTGCGGATCGCCGTGATCTTCGCCTGGGGAAAGGCCGAAAGGACGGCCTGTGTCAGCGGATGCTGCATGGCCTCGGCCTTGAGGGCCTCCGTCTCGGCGGCGCGCGTCTCGGCGATCGAGGGGGCGCCGCCGGCCGAAACGACCGACACGCCCCAGCGCGCCCCGGTCCAAAGCTGAAGCCGGGCCCCCAGCCGCTGGGCAAGATCGGCCGCAGCCAGCGGAGAGGGTTCGAACTCGATCCGTCCGGGGGCATAGGCGACCAGCCGCACGCCCTGTTCGACCTCGACCAGAAGCTTCACGTCGCGGTTGGCGCGGATCAGCTCCAGCACCGAGTCAAAGCGCGGATAGCGGGCAAGGGCCGTGTCGGGCGCGCGCGCCGGCGCCGTGGCCGCACCCGAGGACAGGACCGGTCCCGTCGGCGCGAATCCGGCGCCGATCCCCGCCGGCGGGGCAGGGGATGCCTCCCGGCGGATGCCACCGCCGCCACCGCCGCCGCCGGACGGGCCGCCCGGCATGGGTGCGGGCGGCGCATCGCGCACTTTGCGCACCAGTTCCTCGGGCGTCGGCAAGTCGGCCACATGCGTCAGGCGGATCACCGCCATCTCGGCCGCCATCATCGTGTTCGGGGCCGACGCGACCTCGTCCAGCACCTTGAGAAGCATCTGCCACATCCGCGTCAGCACGCGCATCGGCAGCCGTTCGGCCAGCGCCGCGCCGCGCACCCGTTCGTCGGGCGAGACGGTCGGATCCTCGGCGGCCTCAGGGGTGATCTTGACGATGCTGACCCAGTGGGTGATCTCGGCCAGATCGCGCAGGATCGACAGCGGATCGCCCCCCGCGGCATACTGCGACGAAAGCTCTGCCAGGGCCCCGGCCGCATCGCCCTGAAGCACCTTTTCGAACAGGTCAAAGACCCGCGCCCGGTCGGCCAGGCCCAGCATCGCGCGCACCTGTTCGGCGGTCGTTTCGCCCGCGCCGTGCGAGATGGCCTGGTCGAGCAGGCTGACGGCATCGCGCACCGATCCTTCGGCGGCCCGGGTGATCAGCGCAAGCGCCTCGTCCTCGATCCCGGCGCCTTCCTTTCCAGCGATGCCCCGCAGATGCGCGATCATCACCTCGGGCTCGATCCGGCGCAGGTCGAACCGCTGGCAGCGCGACAGGACCGTAACCGGCACCTTGCGGATTTCGGTGGTGGCGAAGATGAACTTCACGTGCGCCGGCGGTTCCTCGAGCGTCTTCAGAAGCGCGTTGAACGCGTTCCTGGAGAGCATGTGAACCTCGTCGATGATGTAGATCTTGTAGCGCGCCGACGCCGCGCGATAGGCCACGCTGTCGATGATTTCGCGGATGTCATCGACGCCGGTGCGGCTGGCGGCGTCCATCTCGAGCACGTCGAGGTGCCGGCCTTCGGCGATCGCCACGCAATGTTCGCAGGTGCCGCAGGGTTCCGTGGTCGGCCCCCCCCGCCCGTCACGACCGACGCAGTTGATCCCCTTGGCGATGATCCGCGCGGTCGAGGTCTTTCCTGTTCCGCGGATGCCCGTCATGATGAAGGCCTGCGCGATGCGGTCGGCGGCGAAGGCGTTCTTCAGCGTGCGCACCACCGCGTCCTGGCCGATCAGGTCGGCGAAGGTCGCGGGGCGGTACTTGCGGGCAAGGACCTGGTAGGCGGTATCCTGGGGCTCGGCCATGTCTCTCCGGGGGAGTCGCTGCCCGGCGACGTTAGGACGCGCGCCGCGCCGCGACAACCCGAAGACGGGCAGATCGGAGCCGACGAAAACAAGGGAGCCGACCGAATGGAGAGCGACCTCAGACGACTGGTTCTGATGACCTGCCTTGCGCTTTGGGCACTCCTGTGGGGATGGTCCTTCGCCACTTTCGTCGGAACCGAGCCCGGGGGTGAGGTATCCGCGCTCGGGTCGGACCGCATGACGACCTTCCTCGGCTGGCAGATGGCCGCCGCCCTTCCCGCCTTCGCGGCTTGGGTGCTGGGCCGCGACTGGCCGCCGGACAGCGGCGTGCGGCGGCTGTCGCGCGTGCCGCTGCGCCTTGCCCTTGGCTTGGCCGCCATCATGGGCGGGCTTGTCCTCTGGGCGAAGCTGGCGGGCTAGGAGGGTCAGCCTTTTCGTTTCAGGTCGATCGCCTCCTTCACCACGCGGCCGAAAGTCCGTTCGCGGGAGCGCCGTTCGTGCCGCGCTTCGGAATTCAGGGCGTCCTCGCGCCGCAGCTTGCGCCACCGCCCCAGCCGCGCGGGATCGAGGTCGCCACCGTCGACCGCCGCCTGAACCGCGCATCCCGGCTCGGCCTCGTGCGCGCAGTCGCGGAACCGACAGCGCCGCGCGAGGTCAAGGATGTCGTCGAAAAGCTCGTCGATGCCCGTGGAGGCATCCTGAAGGGCGATCTCGCGCATTCCCGGCATGTCGATGACCATCGCACCGCCCACGGTGCGCCGCAGTGTGCGCGACGTGGTGGTGTGGCGACCCTTCGCATCGTCTTCGCGGACCGGTTGCGTCGCGATCCCGTCCCCTGTCAGCCCCGTGACCAGCGTCGACTTGCCGACCCCCGATGAGCCGAGGAAGGCAATCGTCTGGCCGCGCCCAAGCCAGGGTGCAAGCGGGGCAAGCGCGGCGGCGTCGGTGGCGTCAAGGGCCACGACATCGGCGATGCGGGGCGAGACGGCCGCCGCCCGGGCGACGAAATCCTGCGGGTCGTCCGCCAGATCCGCCTTGGTCAGGACGACGACCGGCGTCACGCCCGCGTCGAGTGCCAGCGCCAGATAGCGTTCAAGCCGCGCCGGGTTGAAGTCGGCGTTGCACGAGGTCACGAGGAACAGCGTGTCGACATTGGCTGCCATCAGCTGCTGCCGGTTGTCGGTCCCGGCGGCCTTGCGGGCGATGACCGACTGCCGCCCCAGAACGCGCGCGATGCGCCGCGCCGCCGGATCGACCATCACCCAGTCGCCCACGGCGGTGTCACCCGCGGGCAGCGTCGGTGGAAAGGTCATGGTGATGGGGCCGTCGGGGCCAAGCCCGGTGGCCCGATCGCGTTCGACCGCGATCAGCCGAAGCGGGCGAAGCGTCTCGAATTCCTCGAGCGTCAGTTGCCCCATGAAGAAGGCCGACCAGCCAAGGTCGGCAAGGGTAAGGTCGTGCGATGTCTGCGATGTCATTGCCTTGCCTTGCGCATGAAGAAACGGTGCGCTGCCCGTGGTGGTCGGGGGGCGGCGCCGGACATGGCGGGCAAGCTCGTAAAGATCGGCGCGCGGGGGCGCGTCAGGACACTCTTGCCCGGCGGATCGCAACGACAGTCATTCATGTCCTCCGGGCCGAAACGGCGCAAGGTGAGAGGCTGGACAACGACCCAAGCGGGGCTCGTTACGGCTGCTTCCTTCCGGACCTGACCGGGTTGGCGAGGTGCCTGCCCGCGCCAACCTCTCGGGTGTGGATATAGGGCGATTCCGTGCGGGGTTCAACGGGCGGCGGCACCGGCTGGCCGGGCTTGGGTCCAGAGCCCAGGCCCGAGGAAGCGTCTGGGTCGATGGAAGTGCGGTCGACGACGCCTAGCCTAGCCTGGGCTGCGGTCGGCCCAGCCGGCGAAGATCTTCTCGAGTGCTACGACGACATAGTAAAGGACGATCCCCAGGAACGCGAGCGCAAGGAGAACCGCGAACATCAGCGGGTAGTCCGAATTCGTCTTGCCCGAATCAAAGAGCGCGCCGAGGCCGCGCCCGTGGGGGCTGACGATCTCCATCAGGTTCGTGCCGATGAACGCGAGCGTCACCGAAACCTTCAGCGCGCCGAAGAATTCGGGCAGCGTCTTCGGCAGCGCGATCTTGCGAAAGATCGTGGCCTGGCTCGCGCCGAGCGAGCGAAGGATGTCGCGGTATTCGGGCTCGAGGGTCGAAAGCCCGATCGAGACCGAGACCGCGATCGGGAAGAACGAGATCATGAATGCGATGAGGATCGTGTTGAAGTCGTGCTGGCCCACGAAAAGAAGCGCCACGATCGGTACGACGGTGGCCTTGGGGATGGCGTTGAAGCCGACAAGCAGGGGGTAAAGCGCATCACGCATCGTGCGCGAAAAGCCCATCACCATGCCAATTCCCACGCCCACGACGACCGCAAGAACAAGGCCCACGACCGTGCGCCAAAGCGTCTGCCAGCCCATGATCAGGAACAGGTCCCAGAAGCGCGCATAGGCGGCCGGCAGGTCCGAGGGCGAGGCCATGACGTAGTTGGGCCAGTCGTTCACCCAGACCAGCGCTTCCCACAGAATCAGGAAGACGACGATCGCGGCCAGCGGCGCCACGACGGCGCGACTGGTAAGCCAGCCCGTGACGCCGGTGCCGGGCGCGCGGGTCTCTCCGGCCGGTTTCGGGACGCTCAGCGATTCTGGGACATAGGTCATGGCGGCGGCCTCAGGCGGCATCGGCGGGCGCACGGCCCTGCGCGATTTCGATCTGGTGGCGCAGGACGTTCAACATCTCGGCCGCCTCGGGCGTGTAAAGATGGTCGATGTCGCGCGCCCCCTTGAGGTTCACATCCAGTACGAACTGCGTGCGCGCCGGCCGTCCCGACAGCACGATCACTTCGTCGGCGAGGAAGATGGATTCGCGCAGGTCATGGGTGATGAGAACCCCTGTAAAGGGCTCTTCCGCCTTCAGCGCATGCATCGTCTGCCAAAGATCCTCGCGCGTGAAGGCGTCGAGTGCGCCGAAAGGCTCGTCAAGGATCAGCACGTCGGGCTTGTGGATCAGGCTGCGGCAGAGAGAGGCGCGCTGACGCATGCCGCCCGACAGTTCCGACGGGCGCTTGTCCTCGAACCCCTCGAGCCCGACAAGCGCCAGAAGGCGGCGGGCGCGGTCTTCCTGTTCGGCTTTCGACATCTTCGTGGGCACGATCTCGAGCGGCAGCATCACGTTCTTCAGGATGGTGCGCCATTCCAGAAGAACCGGGTTCTGGAACGCCATGCCGACGGTCGCGCGGGGCCCCTTCACGCGTTCCCCGTGCAGCCAGACTTCGCCCTCATCGGGGATCATCAGGCCGGCGATCAGCCGCGTCAGTGTCGACTTCCCGCAGCCCGAGGGCCCGACCACCGCGACGAAGCCGCCTTCGGGCACCGCCACGTCGAGCCCGTCGAGCACCGGAAGGGGACCGGACTGGGTCTTGTAGGCGTGCCGTACGCCCTTGATCTCGATCAGGTTTCCACTCATCCCGATGCCCCTTTGCCCGCTGTTGGGGAACGGGGCCGCCCCTGTCGGCGCGGCCCCGGATCGTCTTATTCGACCTTGAAGCCGCCCTCGGGCAGGTAGGCGTCGGTGAAGTAAAGCGACACGTCGGGCGCGTTCTGGAAGGTGTAGGTCTCGCCGATCTGGGCGACGGCGCTTTCCATCCGCGCGGGATCGACGATGCCCATCCCGTTGGCCTTGACCCAGTCGGTGATGACGTTCTGGTCAAGCGCCATCTGCAACCGCTCGAGTTCGAGGTCCTTGTCGATCGCGGGGTTGCGCTCGGCAAGACTGTCGATCGCGGCGGCGGGGTTGGCGACCGTGTCGACCCAGCCCTTGGCGACGGCGGCAAGGAAGGCCTTCAGCGTTTCTTCATTCTCGGCCGCCCAGTCGGTGTTGACGAGGATCGCGTTGCCGTAAAGGTCGACCCCATAGTCGGCCATCAGGATGTTCGAGATGTCCTCGGCCGGCACGCCCAGGCGCTTGAGGTTCAGCACCGACGAGAACGAAAAACCGGTGACGGCGGCCACGTTGCCTTCGGCAAGCATCGGTTCGCGCGTGGGGAAGCCCACGGGTTCGATGGTGATGGCCGAGACGTCGAGGTCGTTGGCGCCGGCGAAGATGGGGAACTGCGCCCAGGCGCCGTCCGGCGGCGGGGCGCCCAGCACCTTGCCCTCGAGATCCTTGGGCTCGGACACGCCCAGCGACTTGCGGCCGACGATGGCGAAGGCGGGCTTGTCGTAGATCATCATCACGGCGGTGACCGGGGCGCCGGGGTTCTGGTCTAGGAACTTGATGACCGAGTTCAGGTCGCCGAAGCCAACGGGGAAGGCGCCGGTGGCGATCTTCGGAATGGTGTTGACCGACCCGTCGCCGGCCTCGACCGTGACGTCAAGACCGGCCTCGGCGAAATGGCCGTTGTCGATGGCGACGAAATAGGGTGCGGCGGGGCCTTCGAACTTCCAGTCAAGCGCGAAGGGCAGGGGCGTCTGGGCCGAGGCGGCCGAGCCGGCGATCGCGGCGCCGGCGGCAAGGCCGGCGGCCAGAATGGCACGATGGAACAAGGGAAACCTCCTGTTGTCTGATGCGACGTTGTCCGGCGCGTATCTTTGAAGGGCGGCAAGGGGGGACTCCAGACCCCGCCCCAGGCCGCCGCCCGCCAAAGTAGCATTGCCTGAATTTTGAGCAAGCCTTTCCCCCTGCGCCTAATTTCTGGGGCGCGTGACTCGGTTCGGGCGGCGGGCTAGGGTCGGGCAAAGCCGGTGCAGGAGGCCGCTATGCCAATATCCCTCCCCGTATCCCTGATCGACCGGGACTGGCCGGATTTCGGGGTGCCACGGCTGCCGCCGGCCCCCACCCGGGCCGAGCTTGCGGCGCGGATGTCGCTGATCCGGCAGGCCATGGATGCGGCCGGGCTTTCGGCGCTGGCGATCTACGGCGACCGCGAGCACGCGGCCAATCTTCTTTGGGCCAGCGGCTTCGATCCGCGCTTCGAAGAGGCGCTGATGATCGTGCGGATGGAGGGCGCGCCGCTTCTTCTGGCCGGCAACGAATGCCTGCCCTACACGCAGGCCTCGCCGGCGGTGGCGTCCGGCGATATCGAGGCCGTTCTTTGCGCTTCGTTCTCGCTTCTGTCGCAGCCGCGCGGTGGCGACGGCATCGCCGCACTCATCGACCGGGCGCTGCCTGCGGGCGGGCGGATCGGCACGGTCGGCTGGAAGTACTGGATGGCCGAGGAAGTGGGCGACCCCGAGCATGCGCTTGAGATCCCGTCGCTTCTGGCCGACCTGCTGCGCGGGCGCGCGGACGAGGTCGTCAACGCCACCGCACTGTGCATGCATCCCGGCACCGGCCTGCGCAGCGTCGTCACCGTCGACGAGATCGCGCGGCTTGAATTCGCCAACCACATGGCCGCGGCGGCGCTCAGGCGCATGGCCTTCGCGCTGCGCGAGGGAATGACCGATTTCGCGGCGGTCGAGGCGGCGGGCATCGGCGGGTTGCCGCTGAGCTGCCATGTCACCTTCGCCACCGGGGTGCGGCCCCATGGCCTGTCCGGCCCCACCGGCGAGCGGATCGAGCGCGGGCGGATGCTGTCGTTCAACGTCGGCCACTGGGGTGCCAACATCTGTCGCGCGGGCTGGCTGGCCGAGGGTCCCGACGACCTGCCCGAGGCGGCACGCGACTATCTTGACGCCTTCGTCGGCCCCTACCTTCGGGCCATGGCGGACTGGTGCGGCCTGATGCGCCCGGGCGTTCCGGGCGGTGAGGTGCAGGCGGCGATGGACCACGCGCTTGCGGGGTTCGGCGTCACGCTGAACCCCGGCCACCTGATCGGGACCGACGAATGGATCTCGTCACCCATCTTCCCGGGGTCCGAGCTTCCGATCCGCTCGGGCATGGCGATGCAGATGGACGTGATCCCCGACCATCCGGTTTTTGGCTCGACCCGGATGGAGGACGGCTATGTCATCGCCGATGCTTCCCTGCGCGCGGCGCTGGAGGACCGCCATCCGGGGGTCGCCGCGCGGATCGCGCTTCGGCGCAGTTTCCTGGGCGACGTGACGGGCTTCGATCTGCCCGAGAGCCTGCTGCCGCTGGCCGATACCTGCGGCGTCGTGGCGCCGTTCCTGCTGGCGCCACGAAAGCTTGCGGTGCTCACAGCGTGATGCGGAACCGCGCGAAGCCGTCCGGGCCTGCGCCCGCGGGTTCGATCGCCATGCCGGGCACGCTGTCGGCATAGGCAGTCGCCGCGGGCCCCGTGTCGAACAGGACCGTGGTGCCGGGCATCGGTGCGAAGCTCCAGTTGCCGTCGGCCTTGGGGTCGATGGTGCCCGCCTCGACGATGTAGCGCACGATCACGTCGCGGTTGGTGTCCGGCCCCTCGAAGATGATCGTGTCACCCATCGCCCCGGGGAAGTTGCCGCCGCCCGAGGCGCGGTAGTTGTTGGTGGCGATCACGAACTCCATCCCCTCGGTCACGGGCTGGCCCTGGTACATCAGATTGACGATCCGCTGCGTGCCGGGGTTCACCACGGCGCCGTCGCGGTCGAACATCGCCGGCTGCGACAAGTCGATCTGGTAGGTGACCCCGTCGATGACGTCGAAGTTGTAGCTGGGAAAGTCCGGGTTCAGCAGCACCTGGTCGGCTGCGCCGGGCGTGATCTGGTTGAACATGCCCGCCGACCGTTCCAGCCAACCCTTCAGCTGCGCGCCCGTGACCTTCACCGCCCGCACGGTGTTGGGGTAAAGGTAAAGGTCGGCGACGTTCTTGATCGCGACGTCGCCCACCGGCACATCCGTGTAATAGTCCGGCCCGCCGCGCCCGCCCGCCTTGAAGGGGGCGGCCGCCGACAGGATCGGCAACCCCTCGAAGGCCGTGCCCTTCAACATCTCGGCGATGTACCATTCCTGCGCCTGGCTGACGATCTGGACCGACGGATCGTCAGCCACCAGCGCGAAGTAGGAATGCAGCGGCGCGGCCGTCTTGCCCACGGCGCGGCGGACGTAGGCCAGCGTTTCCTCATGCTCGGCCGCGACCGAGGCCAGCACCGCCTGGTCGCTGTCGACAAGCGCGGTGATCGACCGATCCTCGTTGCGCTGAAAGATCGGCCGCGTCTCGGTAGTGAAGCCCACCACGCGCCAGGACGACCCGTCGCGTTCAAGCATGAGGTCGATCACCCCGAGATGCGAGCCCCAGAACCCGCCCATCACCGCGGGCTTGCCGTGGAGCGTCCCAGCCTCGGGGTCGACGGCGGCGGTGGCGGGATAGTTGGGGCCCGGGAAAACGAGGTGGTGATGCCCGGTCATGACCGCGTCGATGCCCGGAATCGCGGCCAGCGGCACGCTTGCGTTCTCCATCCCGTCTTCGGCGGCGTCCGGCCCGATCCCCGAATGGCTGAGCGCCACGACGATGTCGGCGCCGGCTTCGCGGATCTGCGGCACCCAGGCCGCGACGGTCGCGACGATGTCGCGGGCGGTGACGTTGCCTTCCAGGTGCTTGCGGTCCCAGTTCATGATCTGCGGGGGAACCGCGCCGATCACGCCGATGCGGATCGGATGGCTTTGCCCCGCCCCGTCGATCAGCGTCCGGTCAAGGATCACGTAGGGCGGCACCAGCGTCACGTCGTCCCTGGGCGTGGCGCCCGCGGTCTTGACCACGTTCGCGCTGACGACCGGGAAGGCCGCGCCGGCCAGCGCGTTCATCAGGAACTCGAGCCCGTAATTGAATTCGTGGTTGCCCAGCGTAGAGGCGTCGAAGCCCAGCGTGTTCATCGCGGCAATGACGGGATGCATGTCGCCGGGCGACATCCCGCGCTCGTAGGCGATGTAGTCGCCCATCGGGTTGCCCTGCAGGAAGTCGCCGTTGTCGAGCAGCAGCGAATTCGTGGCCTCGGCCCGCACCGCCGCGACATGGGCGGCCGTCCGGGCAAGACCCACCGTGTCGACCGGTCGGTCGGAGTAATAGTCGTAGGGATAGACATGCACATGCAGGTCCGTCGTCTCCATCAGGCGGAGATGGGCCTGCCCGGCCGCTGCATGGGCCGAGAACGGATGCACCAAGGTGACCGACGCGCCGGCGGCAGAGGTCAGAAGGAAGGTCCGGCGGCTCATCGGGTGGAAATGCGAATGGAAGTGCGAAAGGGCCATGGCAGCAACCTCGGAGCTTTGGGGGACGACTCGCAGGGTACCATGATCCCGACCGCAATGCGCGACGTTCCGGCAACGCCAACCATCTGTGTGAGTGAAGATGGAATCCGGGATGCAATACAAGGTTGAATCTTGCCCCATGATTGCCTTTGCGCAAGCTGCGTGGCATGGCGGTTGCACAAGGCGGGTGCAGGATTGCGGGTGAGGGGCCGGGAACTCCATGAGGCGCGCGGAAACGGTGACATTCGGCGGCTCGTCGCTTGACCGCGCAGGCGACCTGCGGGCCGATTCCGGCGTCCTCGCGCGCCTGCTGGAAAGCCCCGGCACGCGTGTGCTGCCGCTCTGGCGCGGCAAGCCGCTTGTCGTGGGCGAGGATCGTCGACTTGGCCTGATGCCCTTCGACACCGTCCTTTTCCGCGAACACGCGGGCCTGTCCGTCTTTCTTGGCCGCGAAGGGGAAACGACCTATTTCGCCATGGACCTTTCGGCCTGGGAGCCGGACGAGGTGCCCGACACGCTTGGCGCCTTCCTCGACCCTTCCGAACAACGTCACCCTGCGCTTCCCGCCACCCATGTGTTCGCCGAACTGCGCGCCGTGATGATGGGCCTTTCCCCGCGCGAGGCCGAACTGGCCGCCACCGCCAAGGCGATCCTTGGCTGGCATTCCACGCACGGCTTCTGCGCCCGCTGCGGCGCGCCGACGATCGTGGCGCAGGGCGGCTGGCAGCGCACCTGCAACGCTTGCGGGGCGCATCACTTCCCGCGCACAGACCCGGTGGCGATCATGCTGATCACCCACGGCAACGACGTCCTTCTTGGCCGCTCGCCCGGCTGGCCCGAGGGCATGTTTTCGCTTCTTGCGGGGTTCGTCGAACCGGGCGAGACGCTTGAAGGCGCGGTCCGCCGCGAAGTCTTCGAGGAGGCCGGCGTGCGGGTCGGCCGTGTCGATTACCTGGCCTCGCAGCCCTGGCCGTTCCCGTCCTCGCTGATGTTCGGGTGCCGGGGCGAGGCGCTGACGCGCGAGATCACCATCGATCCGGCCGAGATCGAAAGCGCCCGCTGGGTCAGCCGCGAAGACATCGCCGCCGCGCTGGCCGGACAGCATCCCGAGATCAGGCCCGCGCGGAAGGGCGCCATCGCGCAGTTCCTTCTGTCGCACTGGGTCGCGGACAGGCTGGACTGACGGAGGCCACATGAACCTGACCGCACGGGAAGAGATCGCAGCCCCCGCCGACCGCGTCTTTGCCGCGATGACCGACTATCCCAGGCTCGCCCGACTGGCCGAGGGGCGCGGCGTCCGGCTGACGCGGCTTGACAGCCTGCCCGCGCCCGACGTCGGCATGTGCTGGACCGCGCTGGCCCCGATCCGCGGCCAGCTGCGCGAGGTCCGTTCGGAGGTCACCGCCTTCTCCCCGGGGCGGGGCTATGCCGTCGCCTCGACGATCGGCGGAATCGAGGGGCTGACCGAAGTCGAGATGACGGAGCTGGGCGAGGCGCGGACCCGCCTGCGCATCGTTGTCGACCTGCGCCCCGTCACCCTGTCGGGACGCCTTCTGATCCAGCCGCTGAGGCTGGGAAAGGGCGCGCTTCAGGAACGATTCCGCATCCGTGTCGCGGGCCTTGCCCGGTCGATCGAGGCGGGGTAATGCCCATCATCCTTTGATCTTGCACACTCATCGTGGGCAGGACGATCTGACAAGACGGCCTCTCATTCCGGTGGCCGGCTTCCTTCAGGTCGCATGTGCTGATTTCGACCTAGGATGCCCTGAATGCGTCGATTGAGCCAAGCATCGACCGGCTCGTACAGTCTCCAGACGAGGACTCCACCGACTATGGCCACAAGCCAGGACAACTGGGGATGATCTCCAAACAGCGCGCGGCTGAGTGCGGCGAACTGGAAATGAGACAGATAGATCATCAGGGATGCGCCCGCGATAAAGCGGAGCGCCATGGACACTGTCCTCGGCATGGGGATATGCGGCACCCAGATCAGCGCCAGGGCGGCGAAGACAAAGTATCCCGGCTTGATCATCTCGTAGTTTCCAAACTGCCAGACGCCGAGCAGGAGGACCGCTGAGACAATCCCTCGTTCAAGGGTCGAACTGGCTAGGCCCGCCGCAACTCCGGTCAAGAAGACCCAGGCCAGAAGATGTGGAAGTCGTCGATACAGGTGATGCGTATCGACAAGTGCATCCGACATTGCCGCCACCCCGACGGAGATTGCAGCAGCTGTCACGAAGGCGCGGAAGGGGTTCGACTGGATGGTGCGCCTGACGTCTGGAAACGAGAGCACGACCATCAATATGCAAAGTAACTGCAGATAGACCTCGATGAACCAAGCCGAGCCTTCAACTGTTGGAGAAATCCAGCTTCCAATGAAAAGAAAGGCCGGCCATTCTCCATAGCCAGTCACCGCGAGGTTCAGTAGCGTGTAGCAGAGCGTCAGAAGTGCGATTCTGATTGCCAAGACCTGTATCGCGGCAACATTTCCAACCCTGAGCACCTGCGGCAGTGTGAACATGCTGAACGAGAGTCCCGCAACCACGAAAAGCGCATATGCGCCGCCGCCCCCATAGTTCAACGCATCAAAGTGACCCGCGACGATGAGCATGATGGAAAGCGCGCGCACAAGCGTTGGTGTATCCAGCGGAACGAACCATCGAGTGACGGGCGAATGGGCATTCAGTTCGCTTATGCTCATGTTCGCCCAATTCTCGGGCAGATGACCAAGCAGCGACTCAAGTTCGAGGGAAACCGCGACGTAACTCAGGCTGTCGCCCCCAAGACTGTTGAAAGAGGCATCGGAAGACACGCGGTCGCGCGGGAAATGGGCCTGGAATACGTCAGAAACCGTGCCCCTTCGGCGGCGAAGCACTTCATTTGCCAGCGTCCGCAGAGAGAAGCGACCCTTTCTGCCCCCGTCGTCACGACCTTCAACGGTAGGTTCCCTCGCGCTCCAGAGCCCTCGAAGTTCCGAGCGCTTGATCTTCCCATTCCCCGTTCGCGGAATAGACTCCACGGAAAACACATGGAGGTTGCCACGCGGGTCGATCCCCGAACGGGCAAGTACACTCTCGGCTGCCGCTACGATCGACTTCTTCCGGTCGCGCACCTCTTCTGTCAGTGCAAGAAGTACGGTGTCGCCGCGCAAGGGATCGGGAACTGAGGCGATTGCAAATCCATCGGGACTTCCACACAGATCCGAAATGGCCCTCTCAAGATGATCGGCCGATAACTTGATGCCTCCGATGTTCATTTGGTCGTCCAGACGCCCCAGAAATGTCAGGCATCCGTCAGACAGACTTCCCCTGTCTCCGCTGTGGAGCCAGCCCTCCCGATCCTTGAGATCAATGATCTCGCCAATTTCGTCCAAAACCCCCAAGGCGACATGATCTCCACGAATGTAGATCTCATCGTTCGGTCCAATACGTACTTTTGCAGGGGACACAGCGGTTCCGACACTCTCTAGGTCAATTGACGGTTTTTCCGAGAGCGTCAAGAAAGTGGTCCGCGAAGCTTCGGTCAGCCCATAGTGTTGGACGATCCTGGCATTTGGAAACAGCTGCATCATCATGCGCTTCTCGTCGGCCGACATATGCTGACTGCCGATCTCGATCCAGCGGACAAGGCGACCCGCAGACCCGATAACGTCGGGCGACTTCAGTATAAGACGCCAGAGCGTTGGAACAGCGGAAATTGCATTGATCTCTTCCTTGTCCAGCATCGATCGAATCTGGAGAGGATCAAAGCGCTCGGGAAGGAAGAAGCGTCCACCTGCGGCGGAAACTGCACGAACCCTCCCTAGGCCGAATGAATAAGTTACAGGAACACCGACATACTCGCGCACTGATGTATCAAGTTCCATCACGCCGTTAAGGCGTTCGACGACATCAGAAATATTCAGATAACTAAGTACAATGGCTTTTGGTCGTCCCGTGGTTCCTGATGAAAACAGGATCTGCGCAGGGTCGCTTGAGCTGCAGGTAACGAAGCTTTCCTTTCCCCAGCCGCCACCTGCTTCTGGCGCCACGGATCGCTCGGCGACAAGCCCGGGATATTCGTGAAGGTCCAGGCCGGGGCGCACAATCGCAATTGGTTCGTGTGCCCGAAAGCACTCAAAGACGTGACGAACGAATTCGATGGAATTATTGGCGGAAATTGCCGTGACCGCCAGTAAGGCTGGAGATCTTGAAATGCTGATACCCTGAGCGTCCGCCACGCTGTTGGGCATTGTGCCGTCCGCGGTTTCCTTATCCGCGTCGTCCTGCCGGGTGCTTGTCATTCCGCCTCGGTATGCTGAACCGACATTCCCCAATTGAGATGCCGCTTTGGGGCAAGGTCGGCGGATAACGCCCCATGGTCAAGAGCTATGCCGGCCAGGCTCGGCCCGCGTTCGCTGGATGCTGGCGAACGGGGAGACTTGGCCGCAAGTCCTAACGATTGGTGGTCTGGCAGGGCCGTTTCGGCACGGGGGCAAGTTTGTCCTGCCGCTTTCGGAGAGGATCGATGCCGCATATATGCTGGTGGCGCGCGCAGTCTGCAGATTACGGGCAGATAGCGCGCTGATGCCGTTGCGTTCTGCGTATGCCGCAGATTGCGCGGCGCGCTCTGTCGGAACGACTGCGTCCTATAGCGCCCATCGTCAAGCGCCAGCAGTCTTTCGACCCGCCTGACGTCTGTTCGGAACCACGGGCCCCCCGGCGCGCTTCAGTGCCGCTCGATATCCGCGGGATAGACGCCCAGGATCTTCATTTCGCTGGTGAAGTAGTCGAGCTCTTCAAGCGCGAGCTGCACGTTGCGGTCCTCGGGGTGGCCCTCGATGTCGGCGTAGAACTGTGTCGCGGTGAACTGGCCGTCGACCATGTAGCTTTCAAGCTTGGTCATGTTGACGCCGTTCGTCGCGAACCCGCCCATCGCCTTGTAAAGCGCGGCCGGAATGTTGCGGACCCGGAAGACGAACGAGGTGATCATGCCGTGCTCGCCCCGGCGGCTGTAATCGGGCGTGGGCGACATGACGAGGAAGCGCGTGGTGTTGTGGTCGTTGTCCTCGATCCGGGGGGCGAGGATGTCGAGCCCATAGACCTCGGCCGCCATCTCGGACGCGAGCGCGCCCATTGTGGGATCGCCCGCCTCGGCCACGTCGCGGGCGGCGCGGGCGTTGTCGGTGCTGACCCGCCCCTCGATCCCGTGGGCCCGCAGGAAGGTCGCGCATTGCGGCAGAAGGACAAGGTGCGAATAGGCGGCGCGGATCTCTGCAAGTGTCGATCCCGGCACGCCCAGAAGGTTGATATGCACCCGCACGAAGGCCTCGCCCACGATGTGCAGCCCGCTTTCAGGCAGAAGCCGGTGGATGTCGGCCACCCGACCATAGGTCGTATTCTCGACCGGAAGCATGGCCAGATCCGCAGCGCCCGTGCGCACCGCCTCGATCACGTCCTCGAAGGTCCGGCAGGGCATCACCTCCATCTCGGGATGGGTCTGGTGGCAGGCCTGGTGGGAATAGGCCCCCAGCTCTCCCTGGAAGGCGATGCGTCCGGACATGGGAAGTGGTCTTTTTTGCTTGTGGTTCCTGACAGGACGGCCGGGTCTGCGGCGGTCGTTTGGTCGCGCCTGATATCCCTTGAACGTCCCCGAGTGAAGCGGATACATAGCCCGCAAACTTGAATGGGACGGAACGCGACATGTTCGACACTATGACCATCACCAAGGCCGTCGCCTCGGTCTGCGGCGCGCTTTTGGTGTTTCTCATGGGCGCTTGGCTTGCGGAAACACTCTATCACACCGGCGGGCACGGCAAGGATGCCGAACAGGCTTACGTCATCCCGACGGGCGAAGACGACGCCGCCGAGGAAGAGGTTGTCGAGGAAGTCCCCTTCGCAGAGCTCTTCGCCGCCGCCGATCCCGCGGCGGGCGAGCGTCTGTTCCGGGCTTGCGCGGCCTGCCACAAACTCGAGCAGGGCGCGAATGGCACCGGTCCCTACCTGTGGGGCGTCGTGGGACGGCCGAAGCATGCCGCGGAAGGCTTCGGCTATTCTTCGGCCATGATGGAACAGGAGGGCGAATGGTCGCCCGAGAACCTCGACGCCTTCCTCGAGAATCCGAAGGGCTACACGCCGGGCACCGCGATGAGCTACAATGGCATGCGCGACGCCGGGGACCGGGCGAACCTGATCGCCTATCTGGCGACCTTCGGCGGCTGAACCATCCGCTTTCCGCATCTCCGACGGCCGTTCGCCCGCGCGAGCGGCCGTTTGCCTGTGCGGGCGATTGGGCCGAGTTCACCGTCGTTCACGGATAATCGACTTGAACATTCGTCTTTGCGAAAAATAACCTAGATGCCTAGTGGTAGGCTTGCGAAACGCCACCGCATCCGACGGAGTTGAACGCCCATGCCGCATCGCCCCGCCCGCGCCATCGCGACCAGTCGCCGCCTGTCCGAGGATGCCCGCCGACGATCCTTCATCCTGTCGCTGGGGTCGTTGATCGTGATGATGTGGGGCGCGGCCGCCGCCTTCGCCCAGACGGAAGGCGCCGCGACCGACGCGCCCGTGATCGTGAGCCACGGCTATTCGAACTTCGGAGCGCTGAAGTACGGCCCGGGCGAGGCCTTCGCCTACGTCAATGCGGACGCGCCGAAGGGCGGAGAGGTCAGTCTCTGGGCGCAGGGCGGATTCGACAGCTTCAACATCTATACCCGGAAGGGCGTTCCGGCCGCGTCGACGGACCTGATGTACGAGAACCTCATGATCTCGGCCGCCGACGATCCCTATGGACTATACTGCTATCTCTGCACCACGGTCGAATATCCCGAAAGCCTCGACTGGGTCGTCGTGAACCTGCGCGACGACGTGACCTTCTCGGACGGCACCCCGATGACCGCCGAGGACCTGAAGTTCACCATCGACCTCTTCCTCGAGCAGGGGATCGCCGAGTTTCGCAACGTGATCGAAGGCTACTTCACCTCGATCGAGGTCACTGGCCCCCATCAGATCCGCTTCGAGTTCAACGAAGAGGCCCCCAAGCGCGACCGGATGGGGCTTGTGGGTCTTTGGAACCCGTTTTCGAAGGCCTGGTTCGAGGAAACCGGCGCGCGGCTTGACGACAGCTCGAACGTGCCGTTCCTCGGGACCGGCCCCTACGTGCTGGACAAGGCCGATTTCGGCCGCAGCATCGTCTATGCCAAGGACCCCGACTGGTGGGGCGCCGACCTGCCGATCAACATCGGCCGGTTCAACTTCGACCGGGTCCGCATCGAATACTTCGCCGACAGCGCCGCCGCCTTCGAGGCGTTCAAGGCCGGCGAATACACGATGCGCATCGAAGGCAGTTCCAAGGAGTGGGCCACGTCCTATGGCTTTCCGGCGGTGACCAACGGGTACGTCAAGGTCGCGACGCTGCCCGATGGCAACATCGGCACGGCCCAGGGCTTTGTCTTCAACCTCAAGCGCGACACCTGGCAGGACCCGCGCGTGCGCGATGCGGTGCGGATGCTATTCAACTTCGAATGGGCGAACGACACGCTCTTCTATGGCCTTTACGAGCGCTCGTTCTCGTTCTGGGGCGGATCGGACCTTGCCGCCGAGGGCGTACCCGAAGGGCCCGAGCGCGCGGTGCTCGAGCCGCTGGTGGCCGAGGGTCTGCTGCCCGAGACCATCCTGACGGACCCCGCGGTCCTGCCGCCCGTGAACGAGGCGGGCCAGAACCTGCCGCCGCGCCGCGTCCTGCGCGAGGCCTCGGCCCTGCTTGCCGAAGCCGGGTGGACCCCAGGCGCCGACGGACTTCTGCGCAACGCAGAGGGCAAGACGCTTGACGCGGTCTTCCTGCAGTTCAACCCATCCTTCGACCGGATCGTGAACCCCTACATCGAAAACCTCCGCCAGATCGGGATCAACGCCAAGCTCGACCGCGTCGACAACGCGCAATACGTCGAACGCCGCCGTACCGGCGACTGGGACCTCGTGAACCATTCGCCCGGACAGGATTTCGAGCCGAGCATCGGTCTGAAGCAATGGTTCGGCAGCGAAACAGCCGAAGACAGCTCGCGCAACATCATGGCGCTGCGGGACCCGGCGGTCGATCGTCTGATCGACGAGGTGATCGCCGCCCAGACGCTGGACGACCTTAAGCCGCGGGTGCGCGCGCTTGACCGGGTGCTGCGCGCGCAGGGCTTCTGGGTCCCGCAGTGGGAAAAGGCCGAACACTGGGTCGCCTACTGGGACATGTACGGCCATCCCGATCCGCTGCCGCCGCTGGCGCTTGGAACGCTCGACTTCTGGTGGCACGACGCCGCCGGCGCCGAGCGGCTGCGCGCCGCTGGCGCGCTGAAGTAAGGGCGGGGTCTTGGGCGCCTATATCCTTCGACGTCTGCTGCTGGTCATCCCGACGCTGTTCGGGATCATGGTGATCAACTTCACCCTGACGCAGTTCGTCCCCGGCGGCCCGATCGAGCAGATCATCGCCCGGATCGAGGGTGGCGGCGACGTGTTCGAAGGGATCTCGGGCGGGTCGTCCGAGATGCTCCAGCAGGGTGGTGGCGGGGGCGGCGACGAGCGCTATGTCGGCGCACGCGGTCTGCCGCCCGAGTTCATCGCCGAGCTCGAACGCGAATTCGGCTTCGACAAGCCGCCGGTCGAGCGTTTCCTGAACATGATGTGGAACTACCTCCGCTTCGATTTCGGCGAAAGCTACTTCCGCTCGATCAGCGTCGTGGACCTGGTGCTCGAGAAGATGCCTGTCTCGATCACGCTTGGCCTGTGGTCGACGCTCATCGCTTATGTCGTGTCGATCCCGCTGGGCATCCGGAAGGCGGTGCGTGACGGCACGTCCTTCGACACCTGGACGAGCGGCCTGATCATCGTGGCCTACGCGATCCCCGGCTTTCTCTTCGCGATCCTGTTGCTTGTCCTGTTCGCCGGCGGCTCGTACCTCCAGTGGTTCCCGTTGCGGGGCCTGACGTCGGACAACTGGGACCAGCTTTCGCTGTTCGGCAAGATCGTCGACTACTTCTGGCACATCGCGCTGCCGGTGTTCGCCTCGACCATAGCGGCCTTCGCGACGCTGACGCTTCTGACGAAGAACTCGTTTCTCGACGAGATCAAGAAGCAGTACGTCATCACCGCCAAGGCCAAGGGCCTGACCGAGGCCCGCGTGCTGTACGGCCACGTCTTCCGCAATGCCATGCTGATCGTGATCGCGGGCTTTCCGGCCGTCTTCATCGGCGTCTTCTTCGGCGGCAGCCTGATCATCGAGACCATCTTCTCGCTTGACGGGCTGGGGCGTCTGGGGTTCGAGGCCGCCGTCGCCCGTGACTATCCGGTGATCTTCGGGACGCTGTTCTTCTTCGGCCTGATCGGTCTGGTGGTGGGGATCCTGTCGGACCTGATGTATGTCCTGATCGATCCCCGGATCGATTTCGGAACGCGGGAAAGCTGAGATGCCCGTCGCCGAACCGCTTGCCCCCGCGCCCGAACCCGGGCCGCAGCCCGAAGCCTCGCCGCCGCCGGCGCGCCCGCGCGGGTGGCTCTCGCCTCTCAACCAGCGGCGCTGGACCAACTTCAAGCGAAACCGCCGCGCGCTGTGGTCCTTGTGGATCTTCGGGATCCTGTTCGGACTGTCGCTCCTTGCCGAGTTCATCGCCAACGACAAGCCGATCCTGGTCGGCTTCCAGGGCGAACTGCACATGCCGATCTTCCGCTTCTACCCCGAAACGGCCTTCGGCGGCGATTTCCGGACCGAGGCGGTCTACAAGGACATCGAGGTGCAGTGCCTCATCGTTTCGGGCGGCCTCGAGGCGTGTTTCGACGACCCCGAGGGCATCCTGGCGCAGGCCAAGACCGGCGTGGTTAACGGCGAAACGATCCAGAAGGGCTGGATGATCTGGCCGCCGATCCCGTTCAGCTATGACACGATCAACGATATCGGCGGCGCGGCCCCCAGCCCGCCCGACGGGGTGCACCTGCTGGGCACCGACGACACCGCGCGGGACGTGGCCGCCCGCGTGATCTACGGCTTCCGCCTGTCGATCCTTTTCACGCTGATCGTCACCGTCATCGCCTCGACCATCGGGATCGTTGCAGGTGCCGTGCAGGGCTATTTCGGTGGCTGGATCGACCTGACCTTCCAGCGCATCATCGAGATCTGGGTGTCGACGCCGTCGCTTTACATCATCATCATCATGTTCGCGATCCTGGGCCGAAGTTTCTGGCTGCTGGTCTTTCTCACCGCGCTCTTTGGCTGGCCGGCGCTTGTCGGCGTGGTGCGGGCCGAGTTCCTGCGCGCGCGGAACTTCGAATATGTCCGCGCGGCCCGGGCGCTTGGGGTGTCGAACGGCACGATCATGTTCCGCCACATGCTGCCCAACGCGATGGTGGCGACGCTGACCATGCTGCCTTTCATCATCACCGGCACGATCGGCACGCTTGCCAGCCTTGACTTCCTGGGCTTCGGGCTGCCGTCGTCGGCGCCCTCGCTGGGCGAACTTACGCTTCAGGCCAAGCAGAACCTGCAGGCGCCCTGGCTTGCCTTCACCGCCTTCTTCACCTTCGCGATCATGCTGTCGCTTCTTGTCTTCATCTTCGAGGGCGTGCGCGACGCCTTCGATCCCAGAAAGACCTTCCGATGAGCGATCCGGTCCTGAAGGTCGAGAACCTGACCGTGTCCTTCCGCCAGGACGGGGCCACGACGCAGGCCGTTCGCGGCGTCTCGTTCGAGGTGGGCCGGGGCGAGACCGTCGCCCTTGTGGGCGAATCCGGGTCGGGCAAATCCGTCACGGCGCTGTCGACCGTGGCGCTTCTGCCCGACAGCGCGACGATCGGCGGATCGGTCCGATACGCAGGCGAAGAGATGGTGGGCGCCACCGAGGCGCGCCTCCGCGCGATCCGCGGCAATCAGATCAGCTTCATCTTCCAGGAGCCGATGACCTCGCTCAACCCGCTGCACACGCTGGAACGGCAGATCGGCGAAGTGCTGTCGATCCACCAGGGCCTGAGCGGACAGGCCGCGCGCGCCCGCACCATCGAGCTTCTGTCCAAGGTCGGCATCCCCGACCCAGAGGTGCGGTTGAACAGCTACCCCCACCAGTTGTCGGGCGGCCAGCGCCAGCGTGTCATGATCGCCATGGCACTGGCCAACAACCCCGAGGTCCTGATCGCGGACGAGCCCACCACCGCGCTCGACGTCACGATCCAGGCGCAGATCCTGGAACTTCTGGCCGATCTCAAGCGCGACGCCGGGCTGTCGATGCTGTTCATCACCCACGACCTTGGCATCGTGCGCCGCTTCGCCGACCGGGTCTGCGTGATGAAGGACGGCGAGATCGTCGAACATGGCACGGTGGCCGAGATCTTTGATGCCCCGCAGCATCCCTATACGCAGATGCTTCTGTCGGCGGAATCGACCGGCGCGCCCGATCCGGTGCCCGCCGACAGCCCCGTCATCGCCCAGACGCGCGACCTGCGCATCTGGTTCCCGATCCAGCGCGGGTTCCTGCGCCGCACGGTCGGGCACATCAAGGCCGTCAATGCCGCCACGCTGAGCGTCCGCGCGGGCGAGACCTTGGGAATCGTTGGCGAAAGCGGTTCGGGCAAGACAACGCTGGCCTTGGCGATCATGCGTCTGATCGCCTCCGAAGGGCCGGTGATCTTTCTGGGCGACGACATCCAGGGCTGGAAGTCGGGTCGCATGCGCCCGCTGCGGCGTGACATGCAGATCGTCTTCCAGGACCCCTATGGCAGCCTCAGCCCCCGCATGACGGTGGCCGAGATCATCGCCGAAGGTCTGACCGTTCATGGCAGCGAACCGGGGCGGAACCGAGCCGACCTCGTCGCCGAGATCATGGGCGAGGTGGGGCTGGACCCGGCCACGATGCACCGCTATCCGCACGAGTTTTCCGGCGGGCAGCGCCAGCGCATCGCGATCGCCCGGGCGATGATCCTGCGCCCGAAGCTGGTCGTCCTCGATGAGCCGACCTCGGCGCTGGACATGACGGTGCAGGTGCAGATTGTGGGCCTTCTGCGCGAATTGCAGCGCAAGCATGGGCTGGCCTATCTGTTCATCAGCCATGACCTTCGAGTCGTCCGGGCGCTGTCGCACCGGGTGATGGTGATGAAGGACGGCGACGTGGTCGAGGACGGCACCGTGGCCGAGATCTTCGGCGCCCCCAAGACCGCCTATACCCGTGCGCTGATGGCGGCGGCCTTCGACGTCAAGGCGGTGGGCTAGGGGGCCTTCGGCCCGCGGATGTCACGAGTCGCTTGGCCCCAGTGTCTGGCACTCCACGCTGCGCGCGATCAGGCGCCGGCACGCCAGCGCCGCCTGCTCCTCGGTCATGCCGACGAAGTTCGCGTCATACCCGCCGCGCGCCTGCACGACCTTGCGCAGCGCCTGTTCCAGGGTGCTGAGTTCGACCAGCGCGGTCTGAAGAAGCATCCGCTCGGCCTGGTTGCGGTTGCCGAAGTGGCCCACGTTGATCCCCCAGTGCCGCCCGCCCGATGTGGACATGCGCGTCACGACCTCGGGTCCCTTGGGCGCGACCGTCGGCGGCACGGCGAGGCGAAGCTCGCTGGGACGCGGAAGCGGCGTCACCACGGCCGAGGCCGGAAGAAGCCGCGCCACCTCGACGTCCGGTTCCGGCCCGTCCTCGCCCTCGGCCATGGCCGGCGTAATGTCGGTGACCTCGTCCTCGCCCATCGGAAGGTCCTGAAGCGTCTCGGCCAGCGCAAGCTCGACGGCCACGTCCGCCGCCTGGGCGTCAGAGGGTTCGATGTCGGCCTCGGCGATCAGGTCCTCGGGCCGCGCCGCGGGCGTGACGGTCGCAAGGGCAGGGTCCTCGGGCGCTTCCGGCGGCGCAGCTTCGGCCGCGACGACGCCGGTGACCCCGGCCAGCGCGTTGTCGACCTCTTCCTGCATGGCAAGCAGGATCTCGTCCGCCGGTGCGGCCTGGTCGGGCCGTGGCAGCGGGCGCATGCTGCGCGACACGGCGCCGACCACCCGAAGGGTCTTTTCGGTCGTCGTCGTCGGCGGCGTGCCTGCGTCGGCGACCGCCACCGGGGCGCGGTCGCTGGGGTCGTAGCGTGGCTTGGCGGGACGGTTCACGGCGACGCGCGTCGGCGCCTTGCGGAAGCCCAGATCCAGAAGCTCGGCCACCTTGGCATTCCGCGCCGCGGTCGAGGTGCCGCCGAAAACCGTGGCGATGATCCGTTCGCCGCCGCGTTCGGCCGAGGCGACAAGGTTGAAGCCTGCGGCATTGGTGAAGCCCGTCTTGATCCCGTCTGCGCCGCGGTAGCTTGTCAGAAAGCGGCGGTTGGTGTTCGCCACCTCTTTCCCCCCCGCGTCGGTCGTGATGCGCGAGAAGATGTTGTAGTACTCGGGGTAGTCATAGAAGACATGGCGACCGAGGATGGTCATGTCGCGCGCGGTGGACAGGTGGCCCGCCTCTGTCAGCCCATGGGCGTTCTTGAAGGTCGTGCGCGTCATCCCCATCGCCTGTGCGGTGCGCGTCATGCGCCGAGCGAAGGCGGCTTCCGACCCCGAGATCGCCTCGCCGATGGCGGTGGCCGCGTCGTTGGCCGACTTGATTGCTGCCGCCCGGATCAGGTAGCGCAGCTTGATCTTCTGGCCGGCCCGAAGACCCAGTTTCGACGGCGGTTCGGACGCCGCCTTCTGCGAGATGGTCACAACGGTATCAAGCGAGAGTTCGCCGTTTTCCACCGCCTGGAAGGCAATGTAGAGCGTCATCATCTTGGTCAGCGAGGCCGGGTGAAGCCGGGTGTCGGCATTCGTCGACTGAAGCACCTCGCCCGAGCGCGCGTCGATCACCATGGAAGCGAAGGGGGCCGCGAAGCCTGTCGCGGGCGCCATCCAGATGACAAAGATAATCGCCGGAAACAGCCCGGTTCGGGCCCACTGCCGAAGAGTTCCCACGCGTCCTGCCTTTCACTGCCTCACGCGACCGGATCTGCTGCCCGGTTCGCTGATTTGCATCACTCTAGCATGAAGGCCGGCCCCGGAAAACACCCTTGATTCAAGAACTTCGGTGCGTGTCTTGATGTCTTCATCCCATATCTTGTGGTCTTTGTTGCTGCAGCCACAACATGCATTGTCATCCAATCTCCTCGACCAGCGGCGTCAATTCCCCCAGGGCCTCGATCTCGCGATAGCGCGCGTGGCCGACCGGTGCCGCGTCATGTTCCAGTTCCCAGGTCAGGTCGTGCGGGACATGGACGCCCCAGCTTCCGACCGACAGCGCGGGCAGAACATCCGATTTCATCGAGTTTCCGACCATCATCGCGCGTTCCGGCCCGTCGCCGGTGCGCACGAAGACCTCGGCATAGACCGCCGGCGTCTTGTGCGACACGATCTCGACCCCCGAAAAAAGCTCGCCCAGACCCGATTGCGCCAGTTTGCGTTCCTGATCCAGAAGGTCGCCCTTGGTGATCAGGACAAGTCGATGGCTGCCCGCAAGTGCCTCGACGGCCTCGCGCGCCTGCGGCAAAAGCTCGATCGGATGGGACAGCATGTCCTGTCCCGCTTCGATCAGGTCGCGGATCACCGAGGCCGGCACCCGTGCGTCCGTGACCTCGATCGCTGTCTCGATCATCGACAGCACGAAGCCCTTGATGCCGAACCCGTAGTGCCCAAGGTTTCGGCGCTCGGCGGCAAGCAGGCGCTCGGACAGGGGCCCGGGCTCGGCGAAATCGGCAAGCAGATTGGCGAAGCGTTCCTGCGTCATGCGGAAGAACTGCTCGTTTTGCCAAAGCGTGTCGTCGGCATCGAATCCGATGGTCGTAAGCCGTCTTTCCGCCATTTCCCCGATGTTCCCCTTTTCACCAAAGACGCACAGATTATATTGTGGCCGCAACCCGGTCGACAGAGTGGTGCAGCCGATTTCCGTGCGTAGGTCTCAGCCCATAGTCATGGCAGACAAGGACGAACCAGGTGGTCCGTCCAGCGTCGTGCTGACCGAAACGAAGACGCGCACCCAGCGTCCGCCTCTTTATAAGGTGATGCTGCTAAACGACGACTACACGCCCATGGAGTTCGTCGTTCATGTGCTCGAGCGGTTCTTCGGCATGAGCCACGCCCAGGCGTTCGAGCTGATGCTGACGGTGCACAAGAAGGGGCTCGCCGTGGTCGGCGTCTTTTCCTACGAGGTGGCCGAGACAAAGGTGGGGCAGGTGATGGACTTCGCGCGCCGTCACCAGCATCCGCTGCAATGCACCATGGAAAAGGAATAGGCGCGCGGCGCCGACCCTGACATGGCCTCGCGTCTTTCCCTTGCCCTCGACACCGGGCTTCTGCGCCTGCCGGACGAGGGGCGCATCGCCGTCTTCGGCGGCGAGGTGGGCGACACGCTTGATGCGCTTCCGCGGGACCGCACGGATGTCATCCAGACCGATTTCCCGCGCCATCAGGCCCTGCTCAGGGCGGGTTGGCATGCCTTGACCGCACCGGCCCCCTCTGCCAGCGGCCCCCATGCCGCAGCCCTCGTCATCGTGCCGCGATCGAAGGACGCCGCCCACGCGCGGATCGCCGCCGCCCGTGCGTTGACCGACGGCCCCATCATCGTCGACGGACAGAAGACCGACGGGGTCGAGCCGTTGTTGCGCGCGCTGCGCGGCCGTGCCCGCGTGTCTGACGCGCTGTCGAAAGCGCATGGCAAGCTTTTCGTGGTCGAGGGCGGGGAATTCGCCGACTGGGCGTCCCGCCCGCTGGAAGTTGACGGCATGGTCACCCGGCCGGGCGTCTTTTCCGCCGATCACGTCGACCCGGGATCGGCGTTGCTTGCCGCGGCCCTTCCGGGCGCGCTTTCGGGCCGCGTGGCCGATCTTGGCGCGGGCTGGGGATGGCTTGCGCGCGCCATCCTCGCCGTACCGAAGGTGACCGAGGTTCACCTGGTCGAGGCCGACGCCGTGGCGCTGGACTGTGCGCGGGAAAGCCTTGCGGACCCGCGGGCACGGTTTCACTGGGACGATGTCACCACCTTCCGTCCCCACACCCCTTTCGACGCCGTGGTGACGAACCCGCCGTTCCACGACGGCCGCAAGGGCGCGCCCGACATCGGCCGCGCCTTCATCCGCGCGGCGGCCGGGATGCTCCAACGTCATGGGACACTCTGGCTTGTCGCGAACCGCCATCTGCCCTACGAGGCCACCCTCGCCGAGGCTTTCGCCGAGGTGCAGGACGTCGGCGGCGATGCGCGCTACAAACTCTTCCGGGCCGCGCGACCGCGCACAGCAAGACGAGGCTGAAGCATGACCTTTTCGATCGAAGGCAAGACCGCGGTCGTGACCGGCGCGGGCAGCGGCGTGGGCCTTGCCATCGCCCGGCATTTTCTTGACCGCGGTGCGAACGTGATGTTCGTCGATCCCGATGAAGACGCCCTCGAGCGCGAGATCTCGGCCATTGGCAGCGATGTCGAGCGCGCCCGGTCGTTCGCCGGCGACTTGCGCGAGAAGCTTGCGGTGGCGAACCTCCTGTCCGCGACGCTGGACAGCTTCGACCGGGTCGACATCCTTGTGAACGGCTATCGCCGCATGGAACCGTCCGACCCGATGAACGCCGACGACGACGGCGTTCTCGACCTTCTCACACAGAATCTCGTGACGGCGCTGAGGATCACCCAGGTCTTCGGCCGCCGCATGATCCGGCAGGCGGAAGAGGCGAGTGACCCCGAAGCCCCCGCCGGGTCGATCATCAACCTGTCATCGATCGCCGCGCGCCGCACCCAACCCGAGCTTCTGGCCTATTCGGTGTCCTCGGCCGCGCTTGACCAGATGACCCGGTCGATGGCGGTGGCGCTTGCACCGCACCGGATCCGCGTCAACGCCATCGCGCTGGGTTCCGTCATGAGCGCCTCGCTTCAGGGCGTGCTGCGCGACCATGACGAGTTTCGCGACGAGATCATCGAATCGACCCCCCTCGGCCGGATCGCGGGCGCCGACGAACTGGCCGAGGTGGCGCAGTTCCTCGCCTCGGAAGGCGCGGCCTTCATGACGGGACAGATCCTGACGGTGGATGGCGGGCGCACCCTTGTCGATGCCGTGCACGTGCCGGCGCACTGACGCTTGCAGGGTCGCGCCTGGTCGTCAGGCCCCGAACTGCGCCTCGCAGGCGGCAAGGGCGCGCTGTGTCCGTTCGACCGCCTCGCTGCGGGAACGTTCAAGCCCGGCAAGCTTGCGACGCTCGGCCTCGAGGTCGATGGCCACGGCCTGTTCGCGGGTGCGCACCGTGTTGTTCGAACAGAAGCTGACCCCGGTGTTGGTGCCCCAGTTGCCGAAACAGTAGGAAAAGCCCACGTTCGGCACGATCACCTCTTCGACGGCATAGCCGCGCGAGATGTTCTGCCGCGACTCGAGGATCAGCGTGTCGAGCACGCGCAAATCCTGCGTGGCCGCCGCGACACATTGCTCTTTCGGCGTCGCGCAGGCCGCAAGCGGCAGCAGGAGAAGGGCCAGATACTTGCGTCTCATGTCAGGCACGATAAACCCGCATGTATAAGGCGCAAGTGCCAGATGCGCGCGGGTCAGGGCGAAGGGGCAGATCACAGATGACCGAGAATTTCGACGACCGGAAGGCCCGTGCCGCGACCTGGTTCCGCAGCCTGCGCGACGACATCGTCGCCGCCTTCGAGGCGCTCGAGGACACCCAGGTCAGCGGACCCTTCGCGGACAACCCGCCGGGCCGCTTCGACGTCACCCAGACCACGCGCGCCAGCGACGATGGTTCGGACGCCGGCGGCGGCCTGATGAGCGTTCTGCGCGGCGGGCGCGTGTTCGAAAAGGTCGGCGTGAACGTCTCGACCGTCTTTGGCAGCCTCGGCGAGCGCGCGCAGAAGGCGATGGCCGCGCGCGGCGTTCCGGGCATGGCCGACGATCCGCGTTTCTGGGCCAGCGGCATCAGCCTTGTGGCGCACATGCAGAACCCCCATACGCCGGCCGTCCACATGAACACGCGCATGTTCTGGACACCGCACGCCTGGTGGTTCGGCGGAGGCTCGGACCTGAACCCCTGCATCGAATATGCCGAGGACACCGCCCATTTCCATGGCGTGCAGAAGGCGCACTGCGACCTGCACGACCCGGCGTACTACCCCCGCTACAAGGCCTGGGCGGACGAGTACTTCTTCGTTCCCCACCGCGGGCGGGCCCGCGGCGTCGGAGGGATCTTCTACGACGACCACAACACCGGTGACTGGGAGGCGGATTTCGCCTTCACCCAGGACGTGGGGCGCGCCTTTCTCAAGGCCTTCGTGCCGGTCACCGAACGCCGCCGCGACATGGCGTGGACCGAGGCCGACAAGGACACCCAGCTTGTGCACCGCGGGCTCTATGCGGAATACAACCTCGTCTACGATCGCGGCACGAAGTTTGGGCTTGAAACCGGCCACGACGCGAACGCCGTTCTGATGAGCCTGCCTCCGCTGGCCAAGTGGGTCTGAGCGGGCGGCGGGCAGGGGATCACGCCGGCCTGAGCTTCGCGCAGAGCGCGTGCGCCCTGATCGGGACGGGTCCTGCCGGGACCCGCGCCTAGTCCATTCCCAGCATGGGCGGCAAGTCGCGCCGGACCTTCGCGCGCGCCTCGTCCGCGGTCTGAAGGATCTCTTCCCAGCGCTGGAATTCAAGCGCGCGGAACCCGCGGGTGTCGGGTTCGACCAGCAGCACGCCGTCACGGCCGTTCAGCGACTCGCTCAGAAGCGCGCGCATCATGATCCGCAGGGATCCGGCCAGAAGCTCGGCCGGTCCCGGCACGCCGCCATTGTGCGACGGCGGTTCGGTCGCCACGTCGACCGCCAGGCACACGTCCGACGGCGGCAGCGCCCGCACCGGCAGGTTTTCCGTCACCCCGCCGTCGATCAGGACGCGCCCGTCGATCTGCACGGGTCGGAAGATCGCAGGCAGCGCGATCGACGCCGCCAGCACCTTGCGCAGGGGCCCTTCGGTGAACCGCACCGATCGGCGCGCGTGATAGTCGGTGGCCGTCACGGTCATCGGGATGTCCAGATCCTCGATCCGCTCGGGCAGGGCCTCGGGCAGGACGGCAAGGATGGTCGCCTCGGGGTCGATCGACAGCGCCGGGGCGCCGTGCCGGAAGCTTGCATTGCGCCAGAACCGCCGCGCCGTGGCCAGCGGATCCTCCATCAGCGTCGCGACATGGGCGCGGATCGCCTCGCCGGTCATGCCGCCCGCATAGCAGGCGCCGACCACGGCCCCGATCGACGTGCCCGCGATCGCCGTCGGCCGGACGCCGATTTCGTCAAGCGCCTGAAGCACCGGCACATGGCCGATGCCGGCCGCGCCGCCGCCGCTCAGGGCCAGGGTCAATGTGCCCATCGCCGCCTCCTGTCGGTCAATCGGATACGCCCGCCGCGGGCAAAAGACAAACCCGGCGTCGGTGCCGCTTTACGCCCGCCGGACCCCGGCCTATAAGCCGCCCCATGTTTCGCCCCGCCGCGATCATCATTCGAATTACCGGCCCGGCCCTGTAGATCGCAGGCGCCGGGACCAAGGCGCTTGAGCCATCGCGCCGCCCCCTCAGACCATCGCCGGAACGAAAACACCAAGGACCGCCGTCCATGTGCGCCGACACGCCCGACTACAAAGACACCCTGAACCTTCCCGAAACCGACTTCCCGATGCGCGCGGGCCTGCCGCAGCGTGAGCCCGCCTGGCTCGACCGCTGGCAAAGGATCGGCGTCTACGACCGCCTGCGCGCCAAGACCGGGCGTGCCCCCTTCACGCTGCACGACGGCCCGCCCTATGCCAACGGCAACCTGCATATCGGGCACGCGCTGAACAAGGTCCTGAAGGACATGGTGGTGCGCAGCCAGCAGATGATGGGCAAGGACGCCCGCTATGTCCCCGGCTGGGACTGCCATGGCCTGCCCATCGAATGGAAGATCGAGGAACAGTACCGCGCCAAGGGCCTCGACAAGGACGACGTCGACGTCGCGGCCTTCCGCCAGGAATGCCGCAAGTTCGCCGAGGGCTGGATCGACATCCAGCGCGAGGAGTTCAAGCGCCTTGGCGTGACCGGCAACTGGGCCGATCCCTACCTGACGATGGATTTCCACGCCGAACGCGTCATCGCCGAGGAATTCCAGAAGTTCCTGATGAACGGCACGCTCTACCAGGGCTCGAAGCCGGTGATGTGGAGCCCGGTGGAAAAGACCGCGCTGGCCGAAGCCGAGGTCGAGTACCACGACCGGCAGACGGATGCGGTCTGGGTGAAATTCCCCGTTGTCGCCTCCGGCGTCTATCCGTCGAGCGAGGTCTGCATGGACACCGGTGCGCTTGACGCTTCGGTCGTGATCTGGACGACAACGCCCTGGACCCTGCCGCAGAACCGCGCGATCTGCTTCGGCCCCGGGATCTCGTATGGTCTTTACGAGATCACCGGCCGGCCCGACGAATGCTGGGCGCGCGTCGGCGACCGCTACATCCTGGCCGACAAGCTTGCCGCCGAAGCGCTGTCGGCCATGCGGCTCGACGCCTCGATGTATCGCCGTCTGCGGGCCGTGACGGCCGACGAACTGGCGGCGCTGACCTGCGCCCACCCCCTGCGCGGTGCCGAGGGCGCGGCGGGCGAGTGGGACTTCGACGTGCCGCTTCTTCCGGGCGAGCATGTCACGGACGACGCCGGCACCGGCTTTGTCCACACAGCCCCCAGCCATGGCGACGACGACTTCCAGATCGGGCTGAAGCACGGGCTGGGCATGACCTTCAACATCCTCGACGATTCGTCCTTCCGCGCCGACCTGCCGTTCTTCGCGGGGCTTCGCGTGATCGAGGAAAACGGCAAGCCCGGCGGCGCCAACAGGGCGGTGATCGACAAGCTGGTCGAGGTGGGCGGCCTTCTGGCGCGCCGCCGGATCGCCATCTCGGACGCGCATTCCTGGCGCTCGAAGGCGCCGGTGATCCGGCTCAACCGGCCGCAGTGGTTCGCCGCCATCGACAGGCCGGTGGGCGACGGCCAGGACACCTACGGCACGACGATCCGCGAACGCGCGCTGACCTCGATCGACAGCCTGGTCACCTGGACGCCGAAGACCGGGCGCAACCGTCTGCATTCGATGATCGAGGCGCGGCCCGACTGGGTGCTGTCGCGCCAGCGTGCCTGGGGCGTGCCGCTGACCTGCTTCGTCAGGAAGGGCGCGAAACCCGACGATGCCGACTTCCTGCTGCGCGATCCCAAGGTCAACGCCCGCATCCTTGACGCCTTCGAAGCCGAAGGTGCCGATGCCTGGTACAAGCCCGGCGCGAAGGAACGCTTCCTTGGCAACGACCACGACCCCAGTGCCTACGATCAGGTCTTCGACATCCTCGACGTCTGGTTCGACAGCGGCTCGACCCACGCCTTCGTCCTGCGCGACCGCGACGACGGCACCACCGACGGGATCGCCGACCTTTACCTTGAAGGCACCGACCAGCACCGGGGATGGTTCCATTCCTCGATGCTGCAGGCCTGCGGCACCATCGGCCGCGCGCCCTATCGGGGCGTGCTGACCCACGGCTTCACGCTCGACGAGAAGGGCATGAAGATGTCGAAGTCGCTGGGCAATACCGTGGCCCCGCAGGCGGTGATCGACCAGTACGGCGCCGACATCCTGCGGCTTTGGGTGGCGCAGTCGGACTATACCGCCGACCTGCGCATCGGCCCCGAGATCCTGAAGGGCACCGCCGACAGCTATCGCCGCCTGCGCAACACGCTGCGCTTCATGCTGGGCAACCTCGCGGGCTTCTCCGAGGACGAGCGCGTGGCGCCTGCCGACATGCCCGAGCTCGAACGCTGGGTCCTGCACCGTCTGGCCGAACTCGACCAGAAGGTTCGTGCGGGCTATGCCGCCTATGACTTTCCCAGCGTCTTCCGCGCGCTTTTCGACTTCTGCACGGTCGATCTGTCGGCGGTCTATTTCGACATCCGCAAGGACGCGCTCTATTGCGACGGTCCGACCCCGCGCCGCAACGCCGCGCGCACGGTGCTTGACCTGCTCTTCCACCGGCTGACGACGTGGCTTGCGCCGATCCTCGTCTTCACCATGGAAGAGGTCTGGCTCGAGCGGTTCCCCGGCGACGACAGCTCGGTCCACCTCGTCGACATGCCGGCGACGCCGACCGACTGGCTGGACGCGCCGCTGGCCGCCAAGTGGACCGCGATCCGCCGGGTGCGGCGCGCGGTGACGGCCGCGCTCGAGATTCAGCGCCAGGACAAGGTGATCGGCGCCAGCCTCGAGGCGGCGCCGGTGGTGCATGTCGAGGATGCCGAAACGCTGGCCGCGCTGCGCAGTGTCGATTTCGCCGACATCTGCATCACCTCGGACATCACGCTGACCGCCGACCCCAGCCCGCAAGAGGCGTTCCGCCTGCCCGAGGTCGAGGGCGTCGGCGTGGTCTTCGAGAAAGCCACGGGCGAGAAGTGCCAGCGTTGCTGGAAGATCCTGCCTGACGTGGGCCAGCACGCCCACCCGGGTGTCTGCGCGCGCTGCGACGCCGCGCTTGGCTGAACGCGCAGGGCCCGCGCAGGACCTGTGCATCAGCAAACAATGACCGCGCCTTGGGTTTTGGGCGCGGTCCCCCTATCTTTTCAGGCGAACGGATAAGACAGGTGCCGGCATGAGCGACCCCAAACCCTACACGCCCCCGAAGGTCTGGACCTGGGAGGTGCCCAACGGTGGCGAATTCGCCTCGATCAACCGGCCGATTTCCGGCGCCACGCATCAGAAGGCGCTTCCGGAGGGGCGGCATCCGTTCCAACTTTACTCGATGGGCACGCCCAACGGCGTCAAGGTCACGGTCCTGTTCGAGGAGCTTCTCGCCGCCGGCCACCCGGCCGAGTACGACGCCTGGCTCATCCGCATTCACAAGGGCGACCAGTTCGGGTCGGGCTTCGTCGAGGTGAACCCCAACTCGAAGATCCCCGCCCTGCTCGACCGGTCGGGGCCCGAGCCCGTGCGGGTTTTCGAATCCGGCGCGATCCTTCTGCACCTGGCGGAAAAGTTCGGCGCCTTCCTGGGCCGGCCCGAAGACCGGCCCGCGCTTTTGTCCTGGCTGTTCTGGCAGATGGGAAGCGCGCCCTACCTTGGGGGCGGCTTCGGGCATTTCTACGCCTACGCGCCCGAGAAGTGGCAATACCCGATCGACCGCTTCGCGATGGAGGTGAAGCGCCAGCTTGATGTTCTGAACCGCCACCTTGCCGATCGCGAGTGGATGGTGGGCGACGGCATGACCATCGCCGACATCGCGATCTGGCCCTGGTACGGCAACCTCGTCCTTGGCCGGCAGTACAACGCGGGCGAGTTCCTTGACGTGGCCTCGTACACCCATGTGGTCGACTGGGCCCGGCGCATCGATGCGCGCCCGGCTGTGCGGCGCGGCCGGATGGTCAACCGCACCTCGGGCGAGCCGCACGAGCGCCTGCTCGAGCGCCACGATGCTTCGGACTTCGAGACGCGGACCGAGGACAGGATCGGGTCGAAGGCGGCCGAGTGACCGCATGGGCGTGCCGCCGGGCGTTCGGCACCGTGCCGCGCGCCCCGGCGCTCAGCCGTCCGGGCCGTACAGAAGCTGCTGTAGCGCCCCGGCCGTCACCAGATAGACGCTCGACACGACCAAGCCCCAGTGCGCCCAGCTCTGGGGGTGAAACTCCACCCACGCCGCCCAGCCCGCGAAGAAGGTCCAGGCCAGCGCCGTGGGCAGCGTGATCCAGCGCCAGCGGTCGGTGCGAACCGGGTGAATGAACTTGACCCGGGTGAACATCAGGACCGCAAGGATCACCACGATCGCCAGGCTGACCCAGAAGTTCGGCTTCAGCGCGAACAGCACCAGCACCACCATGTTCCAGCAGGCCGGGAAGCCCGAGAAGGAATAATCCTTGGTCTTCATCCGCGTGTCGGCGAAGTAGAGGCCGCTGGCATAGGTGATCACGATGATCGCGATCCAGCCCGTCCACCCCGGCAGAAGCCCCGACTTGAAAAGCGCGTAGGCGGGGATGAAGACGTAGGTCAGATAGTCGATGATCAGATCGAGAAGTACCCCGTCGATCTGCGGCGCTTGGTGCTTGACGTTGTAGCGTCGCGCGAGCGGCCCGTCGATTCCGTCGACGGCGAAGGCCACCACCAGCCACAGGAACATCAGGCTCCACTGCTGGTCCACGGCGGCCAGCATGGCGAGCATGGCCAACACCGCGCCGGTGCCGGTCAGAAGGTGAACGCCGAGGGCCTTGGCAAAGGGGGTCATCGCCGGTTCATGGCCGAATTCCCCGAAATGCGCAAACGATTAGGGCGCTGCCTGCGCACGGGGATGGGCCTTTGCATAGATCTCCATCAGGCGGGCGGTGTCGACCGCGGTATAGGCCTGCGTCGTCGACAGCGACGCATGGCCCAGCAGTTCCTGGATCGCGCGCAGATCGCCGCCGGCGGTCAGCAGATGGGTGGCGAAGCTGTGGCGCATGGCGTGGGGCGTGGCGGTGGCGGGCAGGCCAAGCTGAAGGCGCGCGCGTTCCATCGCCTTCTGGATCAGGCGCGGGTTCAGCGGGCCGCCGCGCGCGCCGCGGAAAAGCGGGGCGTCGGGCGCAAGGTCATGCGGGCACTCGCTGACATAGGCGGCCACCGCCGCGCGCGCCGGTGCGATCACCGGCACCAGACGCTCTTTCCCGCCCTTGCCGCGCATGCGCAGCACCTCGGGCAGGGGGTGATCGCGCCCGGTCAGCGACAGGGCTTCGGAGATCCGCAGCCCGCAGCCGTAAAGCAGCGTCACCACGGCCACGTCGCGCGCCGCGATCCAGCCGGTGTCTTCCTGCGTGTCGAGACGGTCAAGCATGGCCACTGCCGCATCCTCGGCCAGCGGGCGGGGCAGGGACTTGCGGAACTTCGGCGACCGGGTGGCAAGGGCGGCGGTGGCGTCGAAGCCCTCGCGCTCGGCCAGCCAGCCGATGAAGCCCCGCACCGCCGACAGAGACCGGGCCAGCGACCGGGCCGAGACCCCGCGCCCCCGTTCGGCGGCCATCCATGCGCGCATGTCCGACAGCCCAAGGCGCGTGAGCGGGCCGATGCCCATCGGTCCGCCCTGATGCGCCTGCTGGAAGGCCACGAAGCCGGTGACGTCGGCGCGGTAGGCGGTAAGCGTGTTGGCGCTGGCGCCCTTCAACGCGGACAACTGACCCAGCCAGCGGTCGATGGCCTCGGTTGCGGCAGGGGCGATCATGGGGCGATCACGGCGTGGTCACGGCGGGTTCATCCCAGCCAGCGGCGCATCGCCCGTTCGAAGGCGCCGCCCAGGAATTCAAGCAGGTCGGTGCCCTGGCTTGGCGCGAACTGCTGCACGTCGGTGGCGCCAAGTGCCAGCAGCCCCGGCAGCCGCCCGCCCCCGAGGTCGAGAAGGATTGCCGCCTCGGACCCGATGCGGCCGGAGTCGCGGCCGTAAAGCCCGGCCGCCTCGCCGCCGATCTCGCGCAGGACGACGCGGCGGGGCGTGCCGCCCTTTCCCTGCGTCAGATAATCCTCGACAAAGCCCGGCTCGGCCACCTGAAGGACGCCGCCCAGCTTGCGCATCAGCGGGCCGAAGTCGTCGCGATGGGATTCGAGGACCAGCCGGATGCGCTCGACCCGCAGGATGTCGGCCACGTCGCGCCCCAGCACGCGCAGGAAGGCATCGAATTCGGTGGGTTCAAGCAGCCGCAGCACCGCGCGGTGCACCTGCGCCGTGCCGACGAGGTTCTCGTAAGCCGCCGCGATCACGCTGCGATGCGTGTCCTCGAGCCGGCCCAGACGCGCCTCGAGCCGCTGGATCGCGATGCCGCGGATATCGACCACGTTCGCGCCCAGCGTGCGGTCGTCGGCGTCGATCAGGGCGCGCATGAGATCGCGATCCTCAAGGATCGACTGCGGGCGCGCAAGAATGCGCGCGCGAAGCACCTCGTCGATCACGGGCTCGGAAGGGTCGGTCTTGCCGGTCATCGCGGTGTCGTCGGGCAGGTCGTGCTCATCGCGTCAGGTTCTAGCCATGTGCGCCCGCCGCGCTCAACCCCCGGGGCGCGCGCCATGGAAATGCGCGCGCCGGGCGTGGCGGGTGGGTCACGGTCTCGGGGCCGGGCCGTCGGGCAAGGCGATAGCGGTCAGGGCCCGGTCAGAGGATCTTCTGGCCGGTCTTGGCCCAGTCCTTCAGGAAGCCCTCCAGCCCCTTGTCGGTCAGCACATGCTGGGCCATCTTGCGGATCACGTCGGGCGGCGCGGTAGCGACGTCCGCTCCGATCTTGGCGGCCTCCGTCATGTGGTTGACCGACCGGATCGAGGCCGCCAGTATCTGCGTCTCGAACCCGTAGTTGTCATAGATCTGGCGGATGTCCGCGATCAGGTCCATCCCATCGAGATTGATGTCGTCGAGCCGCCCGATGAACGGAGAAATGAAGGTCGCCCCCGCCTTGGCCGCCAGCAGCGCCTGGTTGGCCGAAAAGCACAGCGTCACGTTCACCATGCGCCCTTCGCCCGACAGCACCCGGCAGGCCTTGAGGCCGTCCCAGGTCAGCGGAACCTTGATGGTGATGTTGTCGGCGATCTTCGCCAGTTCGCGGCCCTCGGCGATCATGCCTTCGGCATCCAGCGCCACGGTCTCGGCCGAGACGGGGCCGTCGATCATGTCGCAGATTTCCTTGGTGACCTCGCGGATATCGCGTCCCGACTTCATGATGATCGAGGGATTGGTGGTCACGCCGTCCACCATGCCCAGGTCGTTGAGCTCGGCGATTGCGGCGGTGTCGGCGGTGTCGACGAAGAATTTCATGGGGCCCTTCCTGCACGCTTCGGCTTCGATCCGAGGGCCTTCTAACGCAAGCCCGCCCACATCGGAAGCCCGAAGCGGGCGCGCGGCGTGAGCGATCGGGATTTCTTCGACGAGGGCGAGCTTGTCGGCGTGCTGACGACCCAGCCGCTTGACCGTCCGCTCGACTATCGCGCGCCCGAGGGCGGCTGCGCCACCGGGGCCTTCGTCGAGGTGCCGCTGGGTCCGCGCCGGGTGCTGGGCGTGGTCTGGGGGCCGGGCGAGGGAAAGTTCGACCCGGCGAAGATCCGTCCGGTCACCCGCGTGCTCGACGCCGCGCCGATGCTGCCCGAGATGCGCGACTTCCTGACGCGTGCCGCCGATTACACGCTGACGCCCTTGCCCGCGATGCTGCGGCTTGCCACCCGGTCGCCCGGCCTTGGCGACCCGCCCTCGATGCGGACGGTCCTGCGACGGGGCGGGGCCGACCCCGACCGGATGACCGAGGCGCGGGCAAGGGTCCTGGACGAGCTTGACGCCTTCGGCGGTCAGGCCGTTACCCTGTCCGAGCTCGCCCAGGCCGCTGGGGTGACGCCGTCGGTCGTCAAGGGACTGGTCAAGCTGGGCGCCATCGCCGAAGAGGCGAGTCCGCGCGATCTGCCCTATCCGCGGCTCGATCCCGGCGTCAGCCCGTATGAGCTGAGCGACGAGCAGAGGACGGCGGCCGACGCCATCATCGCCGGCGTGACCGGAGAGGTCTATGGTGCGACGCTTCTGAAGGGCGTCACCGGGTCGGGCAAGACCGAGGTCTATCTGGAAGCCATCGTCGCCTGCCTGCGCAAAGGCCGGCAGGCGCTGGTCCTCTTGCCCGAGATCGCGCTGACGGGCGAGTTTCTGGCGCGGGTCGAGGCGCGGTTCGGCGCGCGCCCGGCCGAGTGGCATTCGGGCGTCACCATGACCGAGCGCCGTCGCGCCTGGCGGATGGTGGGCGAGGGCGGGGCCGAACTTGTGGTCGGCGCGCGGTCGGCCCTGTTCCTGCCCTTCCGCGACCTTGGCCTGATCGTCGTCGACGAGGAACACGACACTTCCTACAAGCAGGAGGACGGCGTGCTCTACAATGCCCGCGACATGGCGGTGCTGCGCGCGTCGATCTCGTCGGCGCAGGTGGTGCTGGCCTCGGCCACGCCCTCGCTCGAGACCTGGGTGAACGCCGAAGCGGGCAAATACGCGCGCGTCACCCTGACCGGTCGGTTCGGGACGGCGGAACTGCCCCAGATGCGGGCGATCGACATGCGGGCGGAAAAGCTGCCATCGAACCGCTGGCTGTCCGACACGCTTGTCGCCGAAGCGCGCCGGCGGCTTGAGGCGGGCGAACAGGCGCTCTTCTTCCTCAATCGCCGGGGCTATGCGCCGGTGACGGTTTGCCGGGCCTGCGGCCATCAGATCGGTTGCGACCATTGCGACGCGCGCATGGTCGAGCACCGGTTCCTCAAGCGCCTCGTCTGCCACCAGTGCGGCGAGACGAAGCCCATTCCGAACGCCTGCCCCGCCTGCGGGGTCGAGGGCCGTCTGGCCCCGGTCGGCCCGGGGGTCGAACGCCTTCAGGAAGAGGCGGCCACCCTGTTCCCCGAGGCGCGGATCGCCGTGCTTTCGTCGGATCTTTTCGGATCGGCGCGCGCGCTCAAGGCGCAGATCGAAGCGATCGCGGGGGGCGAGGCCGATCTCATCATCGGCACCCAGCTTGTCGCCAAGGGCCATAACTTCCCGCTGCTCACGCTGGTCGGCGTAGTCGACGCCGATCTGGGGCTTCAGGGGTCGGATCTGCGTGCCGCCGAACGCACTTTCCAGCTGATCCGCCAGGTCTCGGGCCGGGCGGGGCGCACCGGCCTGCCGGGGCTGGCTCTGATCCAGACTCACCAGCCCGAGCATCCGGTGATCCGCGCCATCCTCGGCGGCGACGAGGAAGCGTTCTGGCGCGCCCAGGCCGAGGAACGGCGGGCAGCGGGCGTGCCGCCTTTCGGCCGGATGGCGGGGATCATCCTGTCCTCGCCCAACGTGCAGGAGGTCTTCGACATCGGAAACCGTCTGGCGCGGAACGCCGAGCCGCTTCAGCGCATCGGCGCCCAGGTCTTCGGCCCTGCACCGGCGCCCATCGCCCGGGTCCGGGGCCGCCACCGGGTGCGCCTTCTGGTCAAGGCCGACAAGGGCGTGGCGCTTCAGCCGGCCCTCGCCCGCTGGGTCGCGCAGGTCAGGCTGCCCGCGACCGTTAGGCTGGCGATCGACATCGACCCGCAGAGCTTCCTGTGAACCGGCCGAGGGTCGCCGCGACCCCGTCGCGAAGGGCATTTGGCGCGGTTCCATCGCCGGACCCAAGGGCCTTCAACGATTGCCCGGGGCCCGGGAGGCGAGCCTACGGGTCGGGGATGAACCGGTGCGCGGCATAGGGTGTCATCAATGCCGGGCCCGCGGGGCTGGGGACAAACCGGACAACGCTTGCGGCGCACCCGTCCAGCCCCAAGGTGACGTCGTCGTGAGAACGATTGCCGCGGCGGGGCGGAGTTCCTAGATTTCACGCAACCCGCCCTCGCCAAAGGAGCGCCCGCGATGTTCAACCTGTTCCGCAAGCCCCTCGACCTGCCGGCCCCGTCCGACGCGCTGCCGGGCCGGCCCGATCCGATTCCCACGGCGAAGACGCATCACGTCTTCGGCCGGCCGCTGACGATGGAGGTGCCCGAGGGCTTCGAGGTCGCGATGTTCGGAATGGGCTGTTTCTGGGGCGTCGAGCGGATGTTCTGGAAGCTTGACGGCGTCTGGCTGACCATGGCGGGCTACGCCGGCGGCTTCACCCCGAACCCGACCTATCAGGAGGTCTGCTCCGGGCGGACCGGGCACAACGAGGTCGTGCGCGTGGTCTATGACCCGAAGATCATCGGCTATGACGCGCTGCTCAAGGTTTTCTGGGAAGGCCACGACCCGACGCAGGGCATGCGGCAGGGCAACGACGTGGGCACGCAATACCGTTCGGGCGTCTATTCCTACAACGCCGCGCAGCAGGCCGCGGCCGAGGCAAGCCGCGCGGTCTTCGCGACGCGTCTTGCCGCGGCGGGCTACGGCGCCATCACGACCGAGATCGTATCTGCGCCCACCTTCTACATGGCCGAGGACTATCACCAGCAGTACCTGTCGAAGACCCCGGGCGGCTACTGCGGCATCGGCGGCACCGGCGTGACCTGCCCGATCGGAACCGGGGTTGCCCCGGCCTGAGGACCTTGCGGCTTGTCAGGCGCCCAATGATCGCGTAGCGGGGCCGGCATGACGACCTATTCCGCGCTGACCACCGTTCCGGGCCGCGACCGTGCCGAGGCCCTTGCCGAGGCCTTCGAACGGCTTGACCCCGAGCCCGTGGGCGTGGGCTGCTTCGAGGTCGAGGACGGCTCGGGCCTGTGGGAAGTCGGCGGCTACTTCACCGAGGCGCCTGACGCGATCGCTCTGTCGCTGCTCGAGCTTGCCTTCGCAACCGCCCCCATCGTCGTGTCCGAAGTGCCCGACGTCGACTGGGTCGCCAAGGTCCGCCGCGACCTCGCCCCGGTCGAGGCGGGGCGCTACTTCGTCTACGGCAGTCACGATGCCGACAAGGTGCCGGCCGGCCGCGTCGCGCTTCTGATCGAGGCGGCGATGGCCTTCGGCACCGGGCATCACGGAACCACGCTTGGCTGCCTGCGCGCCCTTGACCGGCTTGCGGACGACGGCATCGTTCCGACCGCCGTGGCCGATATCGGCTGCGGCACGGCGGTGCTGGCCATGGCCGCGGCGCGCACCTGGGACGCCCCCGTGATCGCATCGGATATCGATCCCGTCGCGGTCGAGGTCGCCCGCGCGAACGTGATCGCGAATGGGCTTGCCGGACGGGTCGACTGCGTCGTGGCGGGCGGGTTCGACCATCCCGACCTCGCGGCTCGCGCGCCCTTCGACCTTGTCTTCGCAAACATCCTCAAGGGGCCGTTGATTGAACTTGCCCCCGCGATGGCGCGACACATCCCCGAGGGGGGATTCGCGATCCTCAGCGGAATCCTCAATCCTCAGGCCGACGAGGTCGCCGAGGTTTATTCCCGCGCCGGCTTCAATCCCGTCCACCGGGATGAGATTGTTGACTGGACGACGCTAACGCTTCGCAGAAGTGTTTGAAATCTGAGGGAATATCGGCGCTCGCAAGGCGGACGCCACATTCTTGCCACAATCGCCCCCCATCGTTGCCCTCTGTGTGGTTGGTATTTCTATCGGGGACGATCATGGGTGATCCGCATATCCAGAGTTTCGACGAGCGCTTGCAGAAGATCGACAAGCGTCATCGCCAACTGGCCCGTGGTTACGTGATGAGTGTGAACCACGACGGCCTCGTCATTGCCGAGCCCAAGCCCCAGCGCCGGAGCTTTCCGTGGCGCGGGACGCTTCTGATCCTGCTCGGGCTGATGATCTTCAAGGGATTTCTCCATTTCCAGATCGGCACCACCGCCTATGACGAGCGGGTGGCGCGCCTGTCGGAAGGCACCGTGATCGAGAAGGTTGGCGCTTACGCGATGACCGCCGATCCGGTGACGGTCTGGATTTCCGCTCAATTCGCTTCCCTCGCTCCGTAAGGTCCGGCGGGCGCGTTTCGTCCTGACGCGCCGCGGCACGAGCACTCGAGAAACGGCCGCACCTTCGGGTGCGGCCGTTGATCATTTCGCAAGGCCATTGGCAGGTGTTCCCGTTTCGTGCTAACCCTCCCTCAACGAGAACACGAGCAGGTGAACGATGCGCGTCTTGGGGATCGACCCCGGTCTGCAGGCCCTTGGCTGGGGCGTGATCGACGTCGACGGCCCGCGCCTGCGCCACGTCGCCAACGGCATCTGCCGCGGCGGGACAGGCGATCTGGCAGACCGGCTTCTGGCGCTGTTCGACGAACTCTCTGCCATCGTCGCGCGGTTCGTGCCCGATTGCGCCGCGGTCGAGGCGACCTTCGTGAACAAGAACGGCGCCGCCACGCTGAAGCTTGGCCAGGCGCGCGGCGTGGCGCTTCTGGTTCCCGCGCGAGCGGGGCTGCGGGTCGGCGAGTATGCGCCGAACGCCGTCAAGAAGGCGGTCGTGGGCGTCGGACACGCCGACAAGCGCCAGGTCGACCACATGGTGCGGATGCAGCTTCCGGGGGTCGAGATCGCCGGCCCCGACGCGGCCGACGCGCTGGCCGTGGCGATCTGCCACGCGCACCACGGCGCTACGGCCGCGCGGCTTGCGCAGGCCGTCGCCGGGTCACGCCCGTGATCGGGCGGCTTGCAGGGCGGCTCGCGCATCGCGGCGCCGACCACGTGCTGATCGACGTGGGCGGGGTGGGCTATATCGTCCATGTCTCGGACCGCACGATGGCCGCCCTTCCGCCCGTGGGCGAAGCCACAGCGCTGTTCACCGAACTTCTGGTCCGCGAGGACCTCTTGCAGCTTTTCGGTTTTCTGACCTTGGCCGAAAAGGAATGGCATCGGCTTCTGATGACGGTCCAGGGCGTCGGCGCGAAGGCGTCGATGGCCATTCTTGGCACGCTGGGGGCCGACGGCGTCAGTCGCGCGATCGCGCTGGGCGACTGGACGGCGGTCAAGGCCGCGCCCGGCGTCGGGCCGAAGATCGCCCAACGGGTCGTGATCGAACTGAAGGACAAGGCCCCTGCGGTGATGGCGCTTGCGGGCGCCCCCCTTCAGGCTGCGCTTGCGCCCGGGGGCGACGTGATCGATCCGGCGCCCGCGGCCCGGGCCACGCCTGCTTCACCCCTCCGCCCGGCCGCGTCCTCGGCCCAGGCCGATGCGCTGTCGGCGCTGGCGAACCTTGGCTACGTCCCGGGCGAAGCGGCGGCAGCGGTGGCTGCGGCTGCGGGCGACCTGCCCGGCGCCACGCCCGAGGCGCTGATCCGCGCGGCCCTGCGCCTTCTGGCGCCGAAGGGATAGGGCGATGAGCGGCCCCGATCCCGTCCTGCGCCCCGACCCGCGCCCCGAGGATGCCGATGTGGCGCTGCGCCCGCAGACGCTGGACGCCTTCATCGGGCAGGCCGAGGCGCGGGCGAACCTGCGGGTCTTCATCGAAAGCGCGCGCCGGCGGGGCAAGGCGATGGACCATGCGCTGTTTCACGGGCCGCCCGGGTTGGGCAAGACCACGCTTGCCCAGATCATGGCGCGCGAACTGGGCGTGAACTTCCGCATGACCTCGGGCCCGGTGCTGGCGAAGGCGGGCGACCTGGCCGCGATCCTGACGAACCTCGAGGCGCGGGATGTCCTCTTCATCGACGAGATCCACCGTCTGAACCCGGTCGTCGAAGAGGTGCTCTATCCCGCGCTCGAGGATTACGAGCTCGATCTCGTGATCGGCGAGGGGCCGGCGGCGCGGACCGTAAGGATCGAGTTGCAGCCCTTCACGCTGGTGGGCGCCACGACGCGGCTGGGGCTTCTGACGACACCCCTGCGCGACCGTTTCGGCATCCCGGTACGCCTGCAGTATTACACCGAGGACGAGCTGGACGAGATCGTTCGCCGCGGCGCGCGGCTGATGGGCATCGAGGTCGAGCCCGAGGGCGCGCGCGAGATCGCGCGGCGGTCGCGGGGGACGCCCCGGATCGCCGGGCGGCTGCTGCGGCGGGTGGTGGACTTCGCCCTGGTCGAAGGCGACGGGCGGCTTGATCGGGCGATCGCCGACCGGGCGCTGACCCGGCTTGGCGTCGACCATCTTGGCCTCGACGGGGCCGACCGCCGGTACCTGACCCTGATCGCCGAGAACTATGCTGGCGGCCCCGTAGGCGTCGAAACGCTGGCCGCCGCCCTGTCCGAGGCGCGCGATGCCCTGGAAGAGGTGATTGAACCCTTCCTGCTTCAGCAGGGCCTGATCCAGCGGACGCCGCGCGGCCGGATGCTGGCGGGCAGGGCCTGGACACACCTGGGGCTCGAGCCGCCCCGGGTGGTGGGGCAGGCGGACCTTTTTTGAGCCGCTCCGGCAGGGAGGCCGGCGCGGGGCAGGGGTTCCGGGGACATACGGCGCCGGCCCCGGGCCGGCGCCGCGTGCGGTCGGGCCTTCAGGCCTTGACCACGCCGGGAATGGTCCACGAGCCGTCGATGATCGAGGGCTTGTTCTCGTCCGGCCAGTACAGGCGCAACATCAGGTGGAACTTGCCCGTCGGCGCGGGCAGCCAGTTGGCCTCCTTGTCCGGGCCCGGCGACGTGTTCTGGATATGGATCACCAGCGATCCGTCCGTCTCGTAGGTCGGGTTCGTGCGAAGACTCATCGAGTAGCGGTTGATCGGGTTGGCGACGAAGAACATCTGCTCGTCGTACATGGTCAGCGACCAGAAGCCCTTTACCGGCGGCAATTGCCCTTTCGCGAAGGTCAGGGTGTAGTTCTTCGCCCCGTCGTAGCTTTCCAGAAGACTGGGCTTCAGCGAGGTGGGGTAGATCGCGTCCTGCGCCTTGTTCGCGCCAAGGCCGATCGCCGTGACAAGGGCCCGCTGGATGTAGTTCGTGCCGTAGTTGCCCGCCACCGTCGTGAAGGCCCAGCCGTTCTCGCGCTTCATGTCGCCGTCGCGGCTGATGAAGTGCAGCATGATCTTCTTGTAGCCGAACTCGGGCATGAGCTTGTCCCAGACCGCGCTGATCCGGCTTGCGTCGAGGTCCTTGCCAGGTTCAAGGCCGATGGCCGCAAAGCGTGCGACTTCGGGCGCGTCGGCCGCCGTCGGCGGGTTGCGCTTCATCAGGTCGGCCAGAACCGTGAAGAACTCGGTCGAGGTCAGGGCGTTCACCTGGTCGCGGGTGGGGGTCTTCATGTCGACCGAGGGATCGACCGTGCCCGCGGGCGGCGTGAAGTCGCTGCCCCAGGTGCTGAGCGGCTGCAGCTTGAAGGCGTCCTGAAGCGCGTGGACCGCGGCGTAGTCCTCTTTCGTTCCGGTGCAGTAGATCCGGCCCAGCAGCCAGACGATGCTTGTCGGCGACTTGACCTGGGTCATGCCGTCGGGAACGGTGCCGCTCCACCCCGGGCCGGTGATGAGGAAGGTCTTGGCCCCGCCCCCGGTCGTGCGGCTGCCGGGCACGGCGAAGACCTCGGTCCAGCCATCGAGCATCGGCAGCAGGAAGTAGCGGTCGCCCATGTCGGGCTGGTGGAGGACCCAGGGTTCGTCGCCGACGTCGAGCCAGGCCGTGGTGTAAAGCGTGTCGGCGTTCGGTGCGGTCACGTCGCGGTACGTCGCGTCGGGATAGCTTCGGACCTTGAGGAGCGTTCCCATCGGCGCGCGCGTTTCCTCGGCGGCGGCGACGTTCGTCATGATGCGACGGGTGTATTCCATCGTCACCAGTGAATAGCCGAAGACATAGGCGTCGACGGCGACGCCGAAGTCCTCGGTTCCGGCAAGCATGTCGGTGAATGAACCTTCGAAGGCAGCCGCAGAGCGGGCCAGGGCCGATGCCGCCAGAAGGCTGGCGCCCGCAAGCAGGGCAGAGCGTCGCGTAATCGTCATGGGTCAATCCCTTGAGTGTGATTGGGGGCTTCATCATACTCGGTCCCAAGGTCTGCGCTTTGGTTTCGGGGACAATCTGCATGGACATCCAGCGGCACGACATCGCGATCCAGCGGGTCGGCACCGGGGCGGAGTTGCCGCGCCTGCTGGAGGAACTGGGCGTGCCGACCGAAGCGGTCTTCGACGGTTCGGGCATCGATCCCGCAAGCCTGCAACCCGACACGCGCGTGCCATTCGCGGCGCTCATCGACCTGATCGAGCGCGCGGCAACCTTGTCGGGATTTCCTGACTTCGGGCTTCGCCTTGGCCTGCGCTTCCGGATGGAGTTGCACGGCCCTGTCGGCGCGCTCATGGCCTCGGCGCCGACGCTGGGCGCGGCGCTGGAGGACTTCGAAACATGGCAGCGCGGCTACTCCAGCGGAGCCATCACCTTCGTTCATCCCTGGGGCGACGATATCGCGCTTGGCTATGCGCTGTGCGCCGGGACGCTGACCCCGTCACCCCAATTCTATCATTGCGTGCTTGGCATCGCGGTGCGGATGATCGAGGAACTGACAGGTGGCGCCGTCCGCCCGGTCGAGGGCCACGTCTCCTGCCGGGCATCGCCCAGCGTCCAACGTCTGCTGAAGTTCCCGGTCCGCAGCAACCAGCCGCGCACCTGCCTTGTCCTGCCGGGGGCGGCGCGCGCATTCCCCCTGCCGGGCTACCGGCCGGCGGCGCGGGCCGAGTTGTCGTCCCGGATCGCGCAGATGATGCAGCCTTTCGCACCCACCGAGGCAGCGCGCGTGCGCGCAGCGCTGCGCAAGCGCCTGATGTTCGACCGCGCCCGGATGGCGGAGGTGGCCGATGAGCTTGGCCTGCACCCGCGCACGTTGCGGCGCCGATTGGCAAATGAGGAAACCACCTTCGAGCATCTGCGCGACGAGGTCCGCTTCGCCCTGGCCTGCGAGTTGCTTGCCCTGACGGACATGGACGTGGGCGAGATCGCGGCGACGCTGGCCTATGCCTCGCCCGGGGTCTTCTCGGAAGGGTTCCGCCGGGTGCGGGGCACCAGCCCGACCGACTGGCGACGGCAGCGCTCCGCCCCGGCCTGAGGACGTCCCCTGCACGAGGGCCACCCCTGGCCGATGCCGTCTGCCAAATTCCTGCCAGATTGAAGGATTACCCCGTCCGGGTGGACAATCGAGTGGCGGACATGGGCGGACGGGTCGCGGTTCTGGTCGATGGAGACAACATCGGCGCACAGCATTCCGGGACGATCCTCGGGATCGGCAGGCGGCAGGGTCAGGTCGATGTGGCGCGGGTCTATGGCGATGCGTCCAAGGCGGCGGGCTGGCACGCGGCGGCAGGCTTTCGCTTCGTCCACGCGGGCACGGGAAAGAACGCGACCGACATGCTGCTTGCCATCGAGGCGATGGAGCTGGCGCTGGGTGGCGGCGTCTCGTCGTTCGTGGTCGCAAGCTCGGACGCCGATTTCAGCCACCTCGCGCATCGTCTGCGCGAACGTGGCCTGACGGTTGTGGGGACGGGCGAGGCCAAGACCACACTGCTTTACCGCGCCGCCTGTTCGCGGTTCGAACTTCTGGGGGGCGCGACGACCTGTGCGGTCAAGTCGCCTGAAGATGTTTCTGCCGCGGGGTCTCCCGCCGAGAAGGTGACGACGGTTGGCCCCTCTGCCCTCGATAGAGAAATCAAGGCGATCATCGCCACCCATAGCACCAAGGGCCAGGGCATGCGGATCGCCGAACTTGCGCCGCAAATGCATAGCAAGCATGGCGTGATGATTAGTACTTTGCCCGAGCGCACATGGCGCGCATACTTCCAAGCCCGCACGGCCCTCTACGATCTCGATCCGCGGGGACCCGAAGCCAAGGTGCGCTTCAAGCCGCAGGGCTTCGCCACTCCCAACTGACCACGCCAGGCCCAAAGACCGCTTGACCAAGGCCGCCCGCCCGGAGATTCAGGGCCAGTTGCCGGAACTTGTCCGGCGCGCCTGAATGCGAGGACACGGCGATGGCGTGGGGATTTCTGCTGGTGGCGGGGCTTCTGGAAGTGGTCTGGGCCTTCTCGATGAAGCAGTCGCAGGGTTTCACGCAGCCAGGGCCAACGGCGGTGACCGTGGTGGCGATGCTGGCCTCGCTTGGCCTTCTGGCGCTGGCGATGCGCAGCCTGCCCCTGGGCACGGCCTACATGGTCTGGACCGGCATCGGCGCCGTGGGGGCCTTCGTCGTCGGCGTCATGGTTCTGGGCGAGGCGCTGACGCTTCAGCGCGTCATCGCCGCCGCCCTGATCTTGGCCGGCATGGTGACGATGAAGCTTGCGTCGTGACCGGGGCCGCCGCGCATCGCTTTTCCTGCCGGGTCTATTACGAGGACACCGACCTTGCGGGCATCGTCTATTACGCCAACTACCTGCGCTTCATCGAGCGCGCCCGGACCGAGTATGTCCGCGCGCTTGGCATCGACCAGGCGCGGCTCAAGGCCGAACGCGGGATCGTCTTCGCGGTCCGGCGGATCGAGGCCGACTACCTTGCTCCGGCGCGCTTCGACGACCTTCTGGAGGTCGAGACCGAAGTGGCGGCCGTGACGCCGGCGCGGATCGTCCTGAGCCAGCGGGTGCTGCGCGGGACGACCCTTCTGTTCGACGCCAGGGTCACGCTCGTCGCGCTGTCGGACGACGGCCGCCCGGCCCGGCTTCCGGCGGAACTTCGCGCACGCTGACCGAAACGTGATCTGACCCGCGCGTGCGCAGGTTCTATTGGCGTTGGCTGAAGGGATCGGGTATGGTCTCGGCCAAACCGAGCCGCACCCGACAAAGACACGCGGCCGCATTGAGCAGAGCAGGCAGATGGAAACGGAAACCCTTGCGATGGCGCAGGAGATCGATTTCTCCTTTTGGGCGCTTTTTGCCCGCGCAACCCTGGCGAACAAACTTGTCCTCGTCATCCTCGTGGTGGCGTCGATCTGGGCCTGGGCGATCATCGTCCAGAAGCTGATCGACTACCGCCGTGCGCGCGCCGAGGCGCGCGCCTTCGAAGAGGCCTTCTGGTCGGGCGAGCCGCTGGACGAGCTTTACGAACGCATCGGCGAGGTGCCGGCGGGCGCCTCTGAACGGGTCTTCGCCAGCGGCATGATCGAATGGCGCAGGTCGCATCGCGATGACGGCGGGCTGATCCCCGGGGCACAGGCCCGGATCGACCGGTCGATGGACGTGGCCATCGCCAAGGAAAGCGAAAGCCTGACCAAGGGCCTGCCGCTTCTGGCGACCGTCGGCTCGACCGCGCCGTTCATCGGGCTCTTCGGGACCGTCTGGGGCATCATGCACGCCTTCATGGAAATCGCGAAGGCGCAGAACACCAACCTTGCCGTCGTGGCCCCTGGCATCGCCGAGGCGCTGCTGGCGACGGGTCTGGGGCTTCTCGCGGCGATCCCGGCGGTGATCTTCTACAACAAACTGTCGGCCGACAGCGACCGGATCGTCGCGGGCTACGAAAGCTTCGCCGACGAATTCGCCACGATCCTCTCGCGCCAGCTGGACAGCTGAGATGGGCGCGGGGGTCGTTCAGAAATCGGGCGGCGGCGGCGGGTCGGGCGGATCGCGGCGCCGGCGCCACCGGGGCGGGGCGCGCCCGATGTCCGACATCAACGTCACGCCCTTCGTGGACGTGATGATGGTGCTTCTCATCATCTTCATGGTGGCCGCGCCGCTGCTGACCGTCGGCGTGCCGGTCGAGCTTCCGAAGACCGCCGCGAACGCCCTGCCGACCGAGCAGGAAGAGCCGCTGACGGTGACGATCACCGCCGAGGGCGCGCTGGCGATCCAGACCACGCCCACGCCCGACAACGAACTGATCCCCAAGTTGCGCGCCATCGCGGTCGAGCGGTCGGACGACAAGATCTTCCTGCGCGCCGACGGCAGCGTTCCCTACGAGCGGGTGATGCAGGTCATGGGGGCGCTCAATGCGGGGGGCTTTTCGTCGATCGGGCTTGTGACCGACACCGACGGCCCGCGCCTTGACGGGCGGGACGGGTGAGGCGCCCGGGTGAACACCGGCCTCTATATCTCGGTCGCGGGTCACACGCTTCTGATCCTGTTCCTGCTGTTCGGCGGGTTGTTCGCGCGTGACCGCCTGCCGGCGGTCGCCGTGTCGGACGTGACCGTGATCTCGTCCGAGGACTTCGCCGCGCTGCAGGCCTCGGCCCCGCCGCCGGAAGCGGCGACCGAGATGCCCGAACCCCTGCCGCCCGTGATCCAGCCGCCGCCGCAGCGTCCGCAGGCGGAAACCCCGCCGGAACGCGCCGAACCGCCCGTGACCGAAGCGCCCGACGTGCCCGCGCCCGCCCCCGAAGCGCCCGAGCCGATCGAGGTTCCGCCGGCCGACGTCGCCGACACCGCGCCCCAGATCACGCCGCCCGACGATGGTCAGGACGTCGCGGTATTGCCCAGCGACGCCGCCCCGCCACCGGCAGACCGGGTGGCGACCGAAGCGGCGCCGCCGCCACCGCTCGAGGCCGAGACCGCGCCAGAGGCCACGCCCGAGGTCGCGACCGACGCCCCGGGCGAGATCGTCGAACAGGAAACCGACGCCGCCGCCCCCGAAGAGGCCACGACCGAGATCGTGACCGAGGCCGAGCAGACTCGCGAGCTTGCGCCCACAAGCTCGCCCCGTCCGTCCGCGCGCCCGGCCGCGCGCCCCGCGCCGCCCGAAGCCCCGGTCGAGACGGCCGAGGCCCCGCGCCAGTCCACGCCCGAGCCCGCGCCCGAGCCTGCGCCCGCGCCCACCCCCGAACCTCAGGCCGAGGCGCCCAGCGACGACCTGATCGCGGCGGCCGTCGCCGATGCGGTGTCGCAGGCCACGGGTCAGACGGCCGCGCCGGCCACGAACGCACCCGCCGGTCCGCCCCTGACCGGGTCGGAGCGCGATGCCTTCCGCATTTCGGTCCAGCGCTGCTGGGTTGTCGACGTGGGCTCGGAGGCGGCCAGCGTCACGGTCGTGGTCGGCGTCTCGCTCAACCCCGACGGCACGGTCTCGGACGGCTCGTTGCGGATGCTCGAAGGGTCGGGCGGCAGCGACGGGGCCATCCGCACCGCCTTCGAGGCGGCGCGCCGCGCGATCTTGCGCTGCGGCGCCTCGGGCTTTGACCTGCCGCCCGAGAAGTACGATCAATGGCGTGATATCGAGATGACGTTCAATCCCGAGGGAATGAGGCTCAGATGACCTTTCTGCGACTGCTGACGATGATTATGGCGGCCGCCTTTGGCCTGGCCGGGCCTGCTGCGGCGCAGGGCCCGCTTCGGATCGAGATCACCGAGGGCGTGATCGAGCCCTTGCCCTTCGCGGTGCCGATGTTCATCGCGGAAACGCCCGAGGCGGCCCAGCTTGCCCAGCAGATCACGCAGGTCGTGGCGGCCGACCTGACCGGCACGGGCCTTTTCCGCGAGATCCCGGCCAGTGCGCATATCAGCCGGATCACCAACTTCGACGCACCCGTGCAATACGCCGACTGGAAGGCGATCAACGCGCAGGCGCTGATCACCGGATCCGTGGGGCTGGCCTCGAACGGGCGCCTGACGGTGAAGTTCCGCGTCTTCGACGTCTTCTCGGACCAGCCGCTGGGCGAGGGGCTACAATTCGCAGGTACCCAGGATGGCTGGCGGCGGATGGCGCACAAGGTGGCCGATCAGGTCTATAGCCGCATCACCGGCGAGGGCGGGTACTTCGACAGCCGCGTGGTCTTCGTGTCCGAAAGCGGGCCCAAGGACGCCCGCCAGAAGCGGCTTGCGATCATGGACTACGATGGCGCGAACGTGCAGTTCCTGACGGATACCAGTGCGATCGTGCTCGCGCCCCGGATCAGCCCGCAGGGAGACCGCGTCCTGTTCACGAGCTACGCCAGCGGGTTCCCGCAGATCTACGAACTGAACGTGGGCAGCATGCAGGTGCGCCAGCTTGGCGTGTCGACCGCGTCGATGACCTTTGCCCCGCGCTATGCCCCCGACGCGCAAAGCATCGTCTATTCGCTGAGCGAGGGCGGCAATACCGACATCTACCGGATGGACCTTGGCGGGGGCGGTCAGGTGCGGTTGACGAACTCTCCCGCGATCGATACCGCGCCGTCCTTTTCGCCGGACGGACGCCAGATCGTCTTCGAAAGCGATCGTTCGGGCACGCAGCAGCTTTACGTGATGCCTGTCGGCGGGGGCGAACCGGTGCGGATCAGCTTCGGGCCGGGTCGCTATGGCACGCCGGTCTGGTCCCCGCGCGGCGACCTGATCGCCTTTACCAAGCAGAACGAAGGCCGCTTCCATATCGGGGTGATGCGCACCGACGGCAGCGAAGAGCGTCTGCTGACGGCGAGCTTCCTTGACGAGGGGCCGACCTGGGCGCCGAACGGACGGGTGCTGATGTTCACGCGCGAAACCTCGGGCGCCGAGGGGGCGGCGGCGCTTTTCTCGGTCGACGTGTCGGGGCGCAACCTGCGCCGGGTGCCGACGCCGGGGCCGGCCTCTGACGCGGCCTGGTCGCCGCTTTTGCCCTGACGGCCACGTTTTCAAAGCCCGCAAGCGATGATAAGCTGACGGCAAGAGCGGACACAAAACAAACCATGAGCAGGACAAACAACATGAAACTGGCACGACATGCGGTCCTTCTGGCCGTGATCCTGGGCCTGGCGGCCTGTACCAATGCGGACCGTTTCGGCGGGGCGGGCGGCGCCGGTGGCGCTGGGGGTGCGGGCGGGATCGACGCCTCGATGCTGGGCAGCGCAAGCGATCCGCGTTCGCCGGCCTACTTCCAGCAGACGGTCGGGGACCGGGTACTGTTCACGGTCGACCAGCACACCTTGACGGACGAGGCCCGGGCGATCCTTGTCGGACAGGCCCGCTGGCTGAACGAGAACATCGACTACAACGCCATCATCGAAGGCCATGCCGACGAGCGCGGCACCAGGGAATACAACCTCAGTCTGGGCGCCCGCCGGGCCGCGTCGGTTCAAAACTTCCTGATCGAGCAGGGCGTGCGCCCCGGCCGTCTGAAGACGATCACCTACGGCAAGGAACGCCCGCTGGCGATCTGCTCGGACGAGGCATGCTATGCCCAGAACCGCCGCGCGGTGACGGTCCTGACGACCGGCGCGGGCTTCTGAGGGCCTGACGCATGAGGCGCGCGCTTTGCCTTGCGGTGATGATCGGCCTCGCGGTCCCGGCCTTCGCGCAGGACCGCGAACAGACGCTGGCCGACATCCGGCAGGACCTGACCCAGCTCAACGTCGAGATCCAGCGTCTTCGCCGCGAGCTGTCGACCACCGGCAACTCGGGCATGACGCTGGGCGGCACCGGCGTGACCGGCCAGCTTGATGCGATCGAGGCCGAGCTGTCGCGCCTGACCAGCCAGACCGAGGCGCTGCAGAACCGCGTCGACCGCATCGTGACCGACGGCACCAACCGTATCGGCGACCTCGAGTTCCGTCTGGTCGAGCTTGAGGGCGGCGATCTTGGGGCCCTGGGGGCGACATCCACGCTGGGCGGCGGAGACCTTCCCGCTGTGGCCGCGCCCACGCAGCCGGCCACCCAGCCGCCGTCAGGCGGGGGCGCTCAGCTTGCCGTCAGCGAAGAGGCCGACTTCCGCCGCGCCAAGGACGCCTATGACGCTGGCGACTATGCCGCCGCGGTTCCGCTGTTCCAGACCTTCACCGACACCTACCTGGGCGGTCCGCTGACCGGGGTCGCGCATTACCTGCGCGGCGAGTCGCTGTCGAGGCTTGGGCAGGACACCGCCGCCGCGCGGGCCTATCTGGAAAGCTTCTCGGGCTCGCCGCAAAGCGAGGTGGCGCCGGCGGCGCTTCTTCAGCTTGGTCTGTCGCTCAACCGTCTGGGCCAGCAAAGCGAGGCCTGCGTGACGCTGGGTGAGGTCACGGCGCGCTTCCCGTCCTCGCCCGCCTCGATCGAGGCGCAGGCCGCGCGCACGAGCCTTGGCTGCGTGTGAGGTCTGAAGGCGGCCTGATCGAGCGGCTGAGGTCGCATTACCAGACCTTGCGGCCCGACCGGATCGGGGTGGCCGTCTCGGGCGGGTCCGACAGTCTTGCGCTTCTGCATGTCGCGCGGGTCTGGGGCGGACCCACGGTGGAGGCTGTGACGGTCGACCACGGTCTTCGGCCCGAAGCGGCGGACGAGGCGGCCCATGTCGGCCGCCTCTGCGCCGGGCTGGGCGTGCCCCACACGGTCCTGCGCTGGGGCGCCTGGGACGGGAAGGGCAATCTTCAGGAACAGGCGCGCCGCGCCCGCTATGGGCTGATCGCGGACTGGGCGCGGGCGCGCGGCCTGCCGTCCGTCGCGCTGGGCCACACGATGGACGACCAGGCCGAGACCGTCCTGATGCGGCTGTCGCGCGAGGCGGGGGTCGAGGGGCTGGCCTCGATGCGGCTGGTCTTCCAGCGCGACGGCGCGCGCTTCGACCGGCCGTTCCTGTTCGACCGCCGCGCCGACCTGCGCGCCTATCTTCGGGCGCAAGGGATCGACTGGATCGAAGACCCGTCGAACGAGGACGAGGGCTTTGAACGGGTGCGCGCCCGGCGGGCACTTGCGCAGCTTGATCCGCTGGGCATCGGGGTCGACCAGCTTTTCCGCGTGGCGCTGAACCTGCGCGATGCCAGCGACGCCCTCGCCCAGACGGCGGCGAGGTTCGCCCGCGAAAAGGTCAGGGCGGCGGGGGGCGATCTGGTCTTCGACCGCACCGCGCTGCGTGCCCAGCCGGCCGAGATCCTGCGACAGCTGATGGCGCATGCGCTGATGTTCGTGGGTGCGGCCGAAACCCCGCCCCGGCGCGATCCACTCGAAGCCGCGATCGGCCATGTCGTGTCGGGGGGCACCATGACGCTGCACGGCTGCCGCGTCATGGTCAGCGACATGACGGTGCGGATCACGCGCGAACATGCGGCGGTGGCGGACCTGCGCGGTCCGACCGACGCCCCCTGGGACCGGCGCTGGCGTCTGCACGGTCCGCATGCGCCGGACCTTGAGGTGAGGGCGCTGGGCGAGGCGGTGAAGGACTGCCCCGACTGGCGTGCGACCGGCCTGCCGCGGCCGACCCTTCTGGCCTCGCCGGCGGTCTGGTGGGGCGACGCGCTTGTCGCCGCCCCGGTGGCCGGCCTTGCCAACGGCTGGACGGCCGATGCGCCGGGTGCGGCGGATTTCGCCGCGGCGTTGATCTCGCATTGAACATCCCCGGGGGATGTCTATCTTACCCGCAGGGCTGTGCGCGCCCGCATGCGCGAACGCCGATGACCATTCGCGGGAGATCCTCCTTGGGTAATGCACGCAATATCGCCTTCTGGGTCGTGCTCTTTCTGCTGATACTGGCGCTGTTCAACCTGTTCAGCGGTGGCCAGTCCACCATGAGCTCGCGCTCGATCAGCTATTCGGAATTCGTGTCGGCCGTGGACTCGGGCGAGGTCTCGTCGGTCACGCTTGACGGCGAGCGGATCACCTTCCGCGGCGCGGACGGCAACGACTATACGACCATCCGCCCCGAAGGTGCCGACATCACCGACCGTCTGATCGAACAGAACGTGACGGTGAATGCGCGCCCGCAGGAGCAGTCGGGCTTCACCACGGTGCTGATGACGTTCCTGCCGTTCCTGATCCTGATCGGTGTCTGGATCTACTTCATGAACCGGATGCAGGGTGGTGGCCGCGGCGGTGCGATGGGGTTTGGCAAGTCGAAGGCGAAGCTGCTGACCGAAAAGCACGGCCGCGTCACCTTCGACGATGTGGCCGGCATCGACGAGGCCAAGGAAGAGCTTGAAGAGATCGTCGAATTCCTGCGCAACCCGCAGAAGTTCAGCCGCCTCGGCGGCAAGATCCCGAAGGGCGCGCTTCTGGTGGGCCCCCCGGGCACCGGCAAGACGCTGCTTGCGCGCGCCATCGCGGGCGAGGCGGGCGTGCCGTTCTTCACCATCTCGGGCTCGGACTTCGTCGAGATGTTCGTGGGCGTCGGCGCCAGCCGCGTGCGCGACATGTTCGAACAGGCCAAGAAGAATGCCCCCTGCATCGTCTTCATCGACGAGATCGACGCCGTCGGCCGGAGCCGCGGCGTGGGGTACGGCGGCGGCAACGACGAGCGCGAGCAGACACTGAACCAGCTTCTGGTCGAGATGGACGGCTTCGAGGCGAACGAAGGCATCATCATCATCGCCGCGACAAACCGTCCCGACGTGCTTGACCCCGCGCTTCTGCGCCCCGGCCGCTTCGACCGCCAGGTGCAGGTGCCAAACCCCGACATCAAGGGCCGCGAGCGGATCCTGGGCGTGCATGCCCGCAAGGTGCCGCTGGGTCCCGACGTCGACCTGCGCATCATCGCGCGGGGCACGCCGGGCTTCTCGGGCGCGGATCTTGCCAACCTTGTGAACGAGGCGGCGCTGATGGCCGCCCGCGTTGGCCGGCGCTTCGTGACGATGGAAGATTTCGAAAACGCCAAGGACAAGGTCATGATGGGCGCCGAGCGCCGCAGCATGGTCATGACCGAGGACGAGAAGAAGCTGACCGCCTACCACGAGGCGGGCCACGCGGTCGTCGGTCTGAACGTCCCGCAGCACGACCCCATCCACAAGGCCACGATCATCCCGCGCGGCCGGGCGCTGGGCCTTGTGCTGTCGTTGCCCGAGCGTGACCAGCTCAGCGTGACCTACACCAAGTACAAGTCGAAGATCGCCATGGCGATGGGCGGCAAGGTCGCCGAGGAACTGGTGTTCGGCAAGGAGAACGTGACCTCGGGCGCGGCGTCGGACATCCAGCAGGTGTCGCGCATCGCCCGCGCGATGGTCACGCAGTTCGGCTATGCCGAAGAGCTTGGTCATGTCGACTATGCCAATGAGCAGCAAAGCTTCCTTGGGTCCTATCAGGGGCAGACCAACATCTCGCCCGACACCCAGCGGCTGATCGACCAGAAGGTGCGCGAGATCGTCGACGAGGGCTATGCCACGGCCAAGCGCATCCTGACCGAGAAGCGCGACGACCTCGAGCGGCTGGCGCAGGGCCTTCTGGAATACGAGACGCTGACCGGTGACGAGATCACCAGGGTGATCGCGGGCGAGCCTCTCAAGCGTGGCGACGACGACGACACGCCGTCGAAGACCCCCGACCGCCCGTCGTTGACGGCGATCCCCAAGACCAAGCCGAAGGCCAAGCCCGACGGCGGACTCGAGCCCGAGCCCACCGCCTGAGGCCACGGCAGGTTTGACCAGGAAACCCCCGGGACGGAAGTCGCAGGGGGTTTTCGCTTGAAACGGATTGCGCGCCGCAGGGCTGGGGCCTATTCGCCTTGGCAAGGAGACCTGCCATGCCCGCCCTCAAGCCCACATCGTTTTCCGCCCGGATCGTCTGGATCGGCCGCGTCGATGACCGCGCGGCGACGCTGCGATCTTCGGCCCTGCCCGAGGTCTTCGCCTCCTTCGCCGGCGTCGAAGGCGAAGAGCACGCCGGCCTGACCCGCCCGGCCTGCAGCCGCGTCCGCGCGCAGCACCCCCGCGACACGGTGATCCGCAACGTGCGCCAGTTCTCGGTCGTCTCGGCCGAGGATCTGGCGGCGGTCGCGGCGAAGATGGGAATCGACGCGATCGACCCGGGCTGGGTCGGCGCCTCGCTGGTGATCGAGGGCATTCCCGACTTCACCCATGTGCCGCCCGCCTCGCGTCTTCAGGGGCCCGATGGCGTGACGCTGGTCGTCGACATGGAGAACCGTCCCTGCCACCTGCCCGCGAAGGTCATCGACGAAGACGCGCCGGGCCATGGCAAGGCCTTCAAGGGAGCGGCCGCCGGGCGGCGCGGCGTGACCGCGTGGGTCGAGCGCGAGGGATGGTTGCGGCTGGGCGAGACGCTGCGCCTTCACATCCCGGATCAGCCGGTCTGGCCGCATCTCGCGGCGGCCCGCGCGGGCGGCTGAGCCGCATCGGCGGCACGGGTTTCCGATCGGCGCATTGCGCGCGGCGCATTTACGCGGGCAAGCGTCGGAAACCAAGCTGTGCCCGCGTCGTCCGCACCGTAAACCCATGCAAAGGGCATCGCCGTCCGACCGGGGCGGCCAGCGGAGGGACAGGGAGATGGGCGTGAAGTCCGATATCGAGATCGCGCGCGAAGCGAAGAAGAAACCGATCCAGGAGATCGGCGCGAAGCTGGGCATCCCGTCCGAGCATCTGCTGCCCTATGGCCACGACAAGGCCAAGGTCGGACAGGACTTCATCGCCGGTCTGGCCGATCGCGCCCCGGGCAAGCTGATCCTTGTTACCGCGATCAACCCCACGCCCGCGGGCGAGGGCAAGACGACGACGACCGTGGGCCTTGGCGACGGGCTGAACCGCATCGGCAAGAAGGCCGCGATCTGCATCCGCGAAGCCTCGCTTGGGCCGAATTTCGGGATGAAGGGCGGCGCCGCCGGCGGCGGCATGGCGCAGGTCGTGCCGATGGAAGAGATGAACCTTCACTTCACCGGCGATTTCCACGCGATCACCAGCGCCCACAACCTGCTGAGCGCGATGATCGACAACCACATCTACTGGGTCAATGCGCTGGACATCGACGCCCGCCGCGTGGTGTGGCGCCGGGTGATGGACATGAACGACCGCGCGCTGCGCGACATCGTCGTGTCGCTGGGCGGGGTGGCGAACGGCTTTCCGCGTCAGACCGGTTTCGACATCACCGTGGCCTCCGAGGTCATGGCGATCCTGTGTCTTGCGACCGATCTCAAGGATCTGCAGCGCAGGCTGGGCGATATCGTGGTTGCCTATCGCCGCGACAAGACGCCGGTCCACGCCCGTGACCTGAAGGCTGACGGGGCGATGACCGTGCTTCTGAAGGACGCGATGCAGCCGAACCTCGTGCAGACGCTGGAGAACAACCCGGCCTTCGTTCACGGCGGGCCCTTTGCCAATATCGCGCATGGCTGCAACTCGGTCATCGCCACGACGACGGCGCTGCGGCTGGCCGACTACGTGGTGACCGAGGCGGGATTCGGCGCCGATCTTGGTGCCGAGAAGTTCTTTGACATCAAGTGCCGCAAGGCCGGGCTGAAGCCCGCCGCGGCGGTGATCGTCGCCACCGTGCGCGCGATGAAGATGAACGGCGGCGTCGCGAAGGCCGACCTCGGGGCCGAGAACGTGGCCGCCGTGCAGGAGGGCTGCGCCAACCTGGGCCGCCACATCGAGAACGTGAAGGGCTTCGGCGTTCCGGTCGTGGTGGCGATCAACCACTTCGCCGGCGACACCGAGGCCGAGATCGCCGCCGTGAAGGCCTATGTCGCGGGTCTTGGGGCCGAGGCGATCCTGTGCAAGCACTGGGCGCAGGGCTCGGCCGGGATCGAGGATTTGGCGCGCAAGGTGGTGGAACTGGCCGATGGCGGCAGCGCCGAGTTCGCGCCGCTTTACCCCGACGCCATGCCGCTTTTCGAGAAGATCGAAACGATCGCCACGCGCATCTACCGCGCGGGCGCGGTCACGGCCGACAAGTCGGTGCGCGATCAGCTCAAGGCCTGGGAGGCCGCCGGTTACGGCGACCTGCCCGTCTGCATGGCGAAGACGCAGTATTCGTTCTCGACCGATCCGGCCCTGCGCGGCGCGCCCGTGGGCCACACGATCCCCGTGCGCGAGGTGCGGCTGTCGGCCGGGGCGGGCTTCGTCGTGGCGATCTGCGGCGAGATCATGACCATGCCGGGCCTGCCAAGGGTGCCGTCGGCCGAGGTCATCCGGCTGGATGACGACGGTCGGATCGAGGGGCTGTTCTGACGCCGTGCCGCGTTGCGGCAGGCGGCCGGGCGCGTTAGGACGGCGCCGACCGAACACCCGGAGGCCCCGATGAAGCGACCCGAGGACTGCACCGACATGGCCGACATCCGTGCCGAGATCGACCGGATCGACGAGGCGCTGGTGCGGCTGTTCGCGGAACGTGCGACCTATATCGACCGCGCGGCCGAGGTGAAGGCCACCGCGGACCTGCCCGCGCGCATCGGATCGCGTGTCGAAGAGGTGGTGCGCAACGTGCGCGGCCATGCCGAGACACACGGGCTTCCGCCCGATCTGGTGGAAAAGCTCTGGCGGCGGCTGATCGACTGGTCGATCGCGCGGGAAGAGGCCCGTCTTGGGCCGGACAGCCTGAGGAAGGACGGGGAATGACCGCACGGGTGATCGACGGCAAGGCCTTCGCGGCCACCATTCGCGGCAAGGTCGCAGGGCATGTGGCGCGGCTGAAGGCCGACCACGGCATCACGCCGGGGCTGGCCGTGGTTCTGGTGGGCGAGGATCCGGCAAGCCAGGTCTACGTCCGCAACAAGGGCAAGCAGACCGCCGAGGCGGGGATGGCGTCCTTCGAGCACAGGCTTGACGCGGGCACCTCCGAGGCCGACCTTCTGGCGCTGGTCGCGCGGCTGAACGCCGATCCGACCGTGCATGGCATCCTCGTGCAGTTGCCCTTGCCAGGGCACATGAACGCCGAACTGGTGATCAACGCGATCGACCCCGCGAAGGACGTGGACGGCTTTCACATCTCGAACGTCGGACTTCTTGGAACCGGTCAGAAGGCCATGGTGCCCTGCACGCCGCTGGGCTGCCTGATGCTGCTGCGCGACCTTCACGGCGACCTTTCGGGGATGGAGGCCGTGGTGATCGGCCGGTCCAACATCGTCGGCAAGCCGATGGCGCAGCTTCTTCTGGGCGACAGTTGCACGGTGACGATCGCCCATTCGCGCACCCGCGACCTGCCGGCCGTGGTGCGGCGGGCCGATATCGTCGTCGCCGCGGTGGGCCGGCCCGAGATGGTGACGGGCGACTGGATCCGCCCCGGCGCCACGGTGATCGACGTGGGCATCAACCGGATCGAGACTGACGGCAAGACGCGGCTTGTGGGCGATGTCGACTATGCCAGCGCGGCCAAGGTCGCGGGCGCGATCACGCCGGTTCCGGGCGGCGTGGGTCCGATGACGATCGCCTGTCTTCTGGCCAACACCGTCACCGCGGCCTGCCGCGCCAATCGGCTGCCCGAACCCGAGGGCCTGACTGCCTGAGCCTTGACCCCGCCGCCTGGCACGCTTCTTCTTGGGAAAGCCACGCAACGGGAGGGGCCCCATGGCCAAACGCCGCAGCTACGCCGGACGCGCCATCGAGATCAGCTTCGACATGGAGCGCTGCATCCATGCACGGAACTGCTTCCTGAAACTTCCACAGGTCTTCGATCCTGCCCGAAAGCCCTGGGTCGATCCCGATGCCGCCCCGGCGGAAGAGATCGCGGCGATGATCCGCACCTGCCCGTCCGGGGCGCTGGCGTTCCGCCGCCTCGACGGCGGGCGCGACGAGACCCCGCCGGTCCTCAACCGCGTCGCCGTGCTTGAAAACGGGCCGCTGGCCTTCGCCGGCGACCTTCGGGTCGACGGCGAGGCGATGACCCGCGCCACGATCTGTCGCTGCGGGGCGTCGGGATCCAAGCCTTTCTGCGATTACGCCCATGTCGCCGCCGGCTTTGCCGCAACGGGCGAGCCGCCCGCGAAGGACGGCGACGCCGGGACGGACGACCGCGGCGGCGTGCTTGAGATCACGCCGCTCGAGAACGGGCCGTTGCAGGTGAAGGGCGCGGTCGAGGTCACTTCGGGCACCGGACACCGGCTGAACGTGACGAAGACAGTCTATTTCTGCCGCTGCGGAAACTCGGCCAACAAGCCCTACTGCGACGGCAGCCACAAGCGCGTCGGCTTCACGGCGGCGGGGCCGAAGGCGGGCTAGATCCCGGCCGGCACCATCGCGCCCAGCCTCAAGGCCACGTCGCGACGGTCATCCGGCGGTCTCGGCACGGGGCAGGGGCAATGCCGTGACCCTCGGTCCGGTAAGAAGCGCCTTCGCGCCCGGGCCGAAGAGGCGCGACAGGACCGGGTCGGTCCAGCCAAGCCCGCCGGTATAGGTGCCGTAGGCCGGCAGCATCACCCGGTGCGCGTCAATCAGAAAGCAGGGGCGCGCGATCATCCGGCCCTTCACCACGACACGGGCCTTCGGGTGGTAGTGCCCCGAGATTTCCCCGGTGCCGCTGGGCCGCGCGGAATGACGAAAGGTCAGGGGGCCGGCGCGCAGCTCGGCCCTGTGGGTGCCGCCCAGATCGACCGGCCCCGGATCGTGGTTGCCTTCGATCCAGACCCATGTCCGCCCCGCCTGCAGCCGGGCGATCCACAGGCGCTCGTCCTCGTCGAGGCCCTGCACCGAAAGAAGATCGTCGAAGCTGTCGCCCAGGCAGATCACGGTTCGCGCCCCGGTCGCGGCGATGTCGGCATCAAGGCGCGACAGCGTCTCGCGCGTCTCGTAGGGCGGCAGCATCGTGCCGCCGCGCCGGGCGACGCGGTCGGACTTGCCCAGATGCAGGTCGGACACGCAAAGAAGCCGCTCATCGCGCCACCAGAGCGCGCCCGAGGGCAGCGCGGAAAGCGTGGTGCCGGCAAAGGGGAAGTCGTGGGCGTTCATGCTTCGTTCGTGCCGCAGCGGCGCGCCTTTGTCCAGCCTCACCACGGCACGCGCCAGCCGGGTTTCGCGGGTTCGGCGATGCCCGCGATCTCAAGAACGCGCTCGGCCTCTTCGGCCAGCAACCGTTCGTTGGCCAAGCCCTGGATCGGCACCCGGCCGGGTTCCAGGAACAAGGGCGCGGCCAGCGGCGTCACGCGGGGCAGGGTGACGTGGTCGATTCGGCCGCGCGTGCGGGCCAGCATCTCTTCGATGCGGCCGAAGTCGACAAGGCCCTTCAGCGCCTCCTCCCGGGTGATCTGAAGCATCAGGTGGCCGGGGTCGTATTTCAGAAGCGTGTCATAAAGGATGTCCGAGGAGAACGTCGCCTGCCGACCCGACTTCCGGGCCTGCGGCAGGTTGCGCTCGAGCAGCATCGCGATCGTGGCCGAAGCACGGAAGGTACGCTTCATGACGGCGTTTCCGGACAACCAGGTCTCGAAGGCGGTGCGCAGGTTCCCGGCCTCGAAAAGCGGCGCGGGATCCGTCAGACGGTCAAGGCCCCAGATCAGCACGGCATAGTCGGTTGACACGAACCCCATCGGCGCCAGCCCCATCTCCTCCATCCGCGCGGTCAGCAGAAGTCCAAGCGTCTGCATCGCGTTGCGTCCGGCGAAGCCATAGACCACGGTCTGTTCGCGCCCGTCATGGGGGAAGCTCTCGATCAGCAGCCGGTCGGCGCGCGGCAGCCGCGACACCTCGCGCTGAAGCCGCAGCCAGTCGCGGGTGTGGGAAGGCAGCGCCGGCCAGTCGTCCTGATCGAACATTCGCAGGATGCGCGCCGAAAGCTGCGTGGAGGTCGCGAACTTCGTGCCCATGAAGGTCGCGATCTTGGGTGGTTTGTCGGCGCGGCGGGTGACTTCCACGGTCATCTCGCGCAGCCCCTCGTAGCGCACGACCTCGCCGCCGATCAGGAAGGTGTCGCCCGGGGTCAGGGTGGCGGCGAATCCTTCCTCGATCTCGCCCAAGGGCTTGCCGCCCATGCGGTTCTTCAGCCGCACCTTCAGCGTATCGGTGTCCTGGATCGTGCCCGCGTTCATCCGGATCCGGGCGGCCGCGCGGGGGTCGCGCAACTGCCAGAGGCCATCGGGGCGGCGTTGAAGGCGCTGCCAGCGGTCATAGGCCCGAAGCGCGTAGCCGCCCGTCGCGACCATGTCGAGACAGGCGTCGAAGTCGTCCCGCGACAGACCGGCATAGGCGCCCGTGGTCAGGACCTCGGCAAAAAGCGCGTCGGCGTCGACCGGGCCGGCGCAGGCGCATAGCAGGATGTGCTGGCACAGCACATCGCGGGGGCCCGGCCCGCGCGGCTCGCCATCAAGGTCATGGGCGCGCACGGCCTCGAGGGCGGCCACGCATTCGACGATCTCGAAGCGGTTTGCCGGAACCAGAAGCGCCTTCGAGGGCGCGTTGTAGCGGTGGTTCGCCCGGCCGATCCGCTGGACCAGGCGCTTGACGTTCTTCGGCGCGCCGACCTGGATCACGAGGTCGACATCGCCCCAGTCGATCCCAAGGTCCAGCGATCCGGTGCAGACGATGGCACGCAGCTGCCCCGCCACCATCGCGGCCTCGACCCTCTCGCGCTGCTCGCGCGAGAGCGAGCCGTGGTGGATGCCGATCGGCAGGCTATCGTCGTTCTGCAGCCACAGCCGGTGGAAGAACAGTTCCGCCTGTGCCCGCGTGTTGTGGAAGATCAGCGTGGTGCGGTGCCGCTTGACCTCGCGCAGGACAGCCGGGATGGCGTAGGCTGCGCCGCCGCCCGACCAGGGTGGGGCGGCATCGGCGTGCAGCATCGCGATGTCGGGCTCGGGGCCAGGATCGGCCAGCAGGATGTCGCAAGGATCGGGGTGTCGCGCCAGAAGCCGGGCGATGGCGGCGGGGTCCTCGACAGTGGCCGACAGGCCCACGCGGCGCAGCCCGGGGCGCAGCGCCTGAAGCCGGCTCAGCGCCAGCATCAGCTGATCGCCGCGCTTCGATTCCGCCAGCGCATGGATCTCGTCGACGATCACCCGCGACAGCCCGGCGAAGATGCGCGGCGCATCCTCGTAGCTGATCAGAAGCGCCAGGCTTTCCGGCGTGGTCAGCAGGATCTGCGGCGGATCGGCGCGCTGGCGGCGCTTCTGCGTCTGGCTTGTGTCGCCGGTACGGTCCTCGATGCGGATCGGCAGTCCCATCTCGGTGACGGGCGTCAGGAGATTGCGACGGATATCCGCCGCAAGGGCCTTGAGGGGCGAAACGTAAAGCGTGTGGAGCCCGTCGTGCCCGCCCCCGGCCAGTTCCGCCAGCGTCGGCAGGAACCCCGCAAGCGTCTTGCCCCCGCCGGTCGGTGCGATCAGCATGAGAGACGGATCAGCCACGCGGTCCAGCATGGCCTGCTGGTGCGGGTGGATCGTCCAGCCGCGTTGCGCGAACCAGTCCTGGAAGGTAGGGGGCAGGTCCATCATGCCGCACAGAGCTAGTCCGTCGCGCGGCCGCGCGCCAGCCTGCGCGCAGGGTTGCGCTGCCGCGCCTCCCATTTTTCCGTGCGTCGGCTTGCCGCGTCTTCTCTTTCCAAATACTCCCGCCGGAGGCGCCGGCCGCAGGCCGGTTGCGAGGACCGCAAGGGCGCGGCCTGTGCCCGACGGTCCCGAAGTCTGGATAATCTTGTTGCGCATTTGGGAAATATTGTTGCGCGCACGCCCCGTCTTGCCTAAGTTTGCGAAAAATCCTCAGGGGGACCGCGCATGCCCGGCCACAAGCTGGACCCGATCGACCGAAAGATTCTTGCCGAGCTTCAGTCCGATGGCCGGATGACCAACGTCGAGCTTGCGCGACGGGTCGGCATCTCGGCACCGCCTTGTCTGCGGCGGGTGCGCACGCTCGAAGAGGCCGGCTATATCCGCGGCTACCACGCCGACGTCGATCCCCGCGCGCTGGGCTTCGAGGTGCAGGTCTTCGCGATGGTCGGGCTCGTCAGCCAAGCCGAAGCCGACCTGTCCGCGTTCGAGGCGCGCTGCCGGGCCTGGTCGCTCGTGCGCGAATGTCACATGCTGAACGGCGAGGTCGATTTCATCCTGAAATGCGTGGCCCCGACCTTGTCGGCCTTCCAGACCTTCCTGACCGAAGAACTGACGGCGGCCGACAACGTCGCCAGCGTCAAGACCTCGCTCGTGATCCGTGGCGCCAAGGACGAGCCGGGCGTGCCCTTCGACGTGCTCGAAGAGCGCATCGCCCGAACGGCCTAGACCTCAGGGCAGGTCGTCGGCCTCGGCGAGGCGCGGCCAGAGGGTCCGCCCGAAGCCCATCGCCCGGTCGAGGTGCGGAAAAAGCGTCAGGAAGACCGCGCGCATCTCGGCGCTAAGGCTCAGGGCATGGTCGGGGGCCGGGTGATAGGTCTCGACCTCGACGCCGCCGGCAAGGATCGTGGCATGGCCTTCGGCCAGCAGATGATAGACGCGCACCGGCTGCACCGGCGAAACCGCGATCACCGCGTCGCCGTCCACATCGGCGTCAAGGCGCTGGAGGGCCGCCTCGCAGCCGCACCGGGCCCGCACCTCTGCGCCGCGAACCAGGCGGCGCGCGGCCGGGCCGAAAAGCAGATCGCGCGCCGGTCGGCCGGGACCGAAACTGTCGGCCGTCACGCGCGTCAGGCGCGGGGGCTCGCCGCTGGCACTGGGGGCGCCCGGCACCAACGTGATCGCCCCTTTCCACAGAAGCCGCGTTTCGGCCCCGTTGCCGCAGATCAGCGTCATGCCTGGCAGAAGGTCCTCGACTGCGATCTCGCCCTCGGTGGTCAGAAACGGCACGCCATGCGCGAACGCCGAGAAAGCCTCTTCAAAGGCGGGAAGCGCCGCGGCGATCTCGATCCGGCTTTTCGTGTCCCCCTCGGGTGTCAGCCAGTCGATCTCGTACCGGCGGGCAAGCGGCAGGCTGCGCGGCGTGCGGCGGACGACCTCGCCGGCCTGCCAGATATCGCTGGGGGCGGCAGGTTGCCGGCTGGCTTCGCCAAGGCGAAGCCCGGACTCGGGGCGGCTATAACTCATGCGATCAGTCCTCACGGTCTGGTCACATCTGCACCGGCCCCCACCGAAAACTGCAGAGAGACGAGTGGACTGTCGCACGTCGCCAATGAGGCTGTCAAAGAATGCCTTGGATTGATCGAAGCGGTCAGAGCAATCCGGGACGCTCCCTCCGGTTTGTTTCCGGGCTGGTGCCGATGGCCCCTTTTGCGCCACATTGGCGCGAATCGGGGGTCGATGAACAGGCCAGCGCTTAGGTCAGCGCTTAGGCCGGCGCGCCTTCGGCCCCGCCGTCGTTGCACGACGGGTCGGTGTCCGCCGGTCGGCTCCGGTCCCCACGTGCCCAGGGCAAGCGCACGGTTTCTCGAAGGGCGGCTTCTTCCAGCGCCGCGAGCCAGCGTTTCTTCATCGCCATGTCACTGCTCCATATCTGACGGCTTGTTGCCGGATCGGGAACAGTGTGTCGGCCGATTGTGGCGCAATACAGGCAGGCAGGCGGTGATTTCCCGCCCCGTTGGCGCTCCGTCACGCGTCGCCGGTCACAGCCGGATGACCGAAATCAGACGCCCGTAGTCCGCTTCCCGGGCATGAACGCTGCGGCGGTAGGAATAGAACCGCGCGGGATCGGAATAGGTGCAATGACGGGTCCAGCTTGCCTGACCCACGCCGCCTTGCCGCAGGCGGTGCAGACCGTAGCCCGGAAGGTCGAACAGCATCCGGTCGCCATCCCCATGGGTGAAGAAGCTGGTGCTGTCGGGATCGTCGTCGCGGAACCGCTCGAAGAACTCGGGGCCGACCTCGTAGCAGCGCTGGCTGATCGTCGGGCCGATCACTGCCGCCGTCCTTCCGCGCCGCGCGCCAAGCGTTTCCATCGCATCGAGCGTCGCCTCGAGCACACCGTCAAGGGCGCCCTTCCAGCCGGCGTGCGCAGCGCCGATCACGCCGGCCTCGCGGTCTGCGAAGAGCACCGGCTGGCAATCGGCGGCAAGCACGGCCAGCGCGAGACCCGGGGTGGCAGTGACCATGGCGTCGGCCTGTGGGGCTGGCCCCTCACAAGGCGCGTCAAGCGTCACGGCGCGCGCGGAGTGGATCTGAAAGACGGTCTGCAGATTGGAAGGCGTAACGCCCATCGCCTCGGCCACTCGGATCCGGTTGATCGCCACCATCTCGGACTGGTCGGTCGATCCGAAGCCGCAGTTGAGCCCCTCGAATATCCCCGAGGACGCGCCGCCGCGGCGGGTGAAGAAGCCGTGGCGGATTCCGCGCAGATCGTCGCTGGTGAGGATCTCAAGCGTCATGTGTCGAACCCGGGGGGCGGCGGCGTTCCGCGGGAATGAAGGGCGATGGCCTGAAACAGGCTCCCCATTTCGTCGGGGTGCGTCAAGCGCCGATGCGCGGCGATGTGCGCGTCCCGCCCCGGACCCGCCTCCATGCCGCGCGCCAGGGCTTGGGCGCGCGCGGTTATGCCCAGCCGTTCGAGCAGGACACCCTGGGGGACGGGGCGCGTGGCCAGGGCCGGGGCTGCCGCGGCGGCGAGAGCGGAGAAATCGACATGGGCGGTCAGATCGGCCTCGCCCGGGCAGGCAAGGGGGTCAACCTTGCGGTGCGCCTGCACGGCCTGGAACGTGTCGCCGGTCCCGCCCCAGTCGCCGTAGTCGACGATCAGTGCCACGCCCCCCGCGGCGGCGATCCGCTGGCCGATCTCGCCGGTGATGGCGGCGGCCGAGGGGCACAGAGCGACCATGTCGCCCTCGGCGGTGTCGGACAGGCGCGGGGCAAGGGCCGCCACAGGGGCGGCGTCGGTCAGGCCGAAGGAAAGACGGCCCTCGACCAGGCCCACGACCCGTTCGCGCCAGCCCGCGCCGGCGCGCAGGAACTGGCGCACCGGAAGAGCGTCGAAGAATTCGTTGGCCACAAGGAACAGCGGCAGGTCCGGCAGGGTCGTGACATCGGCGTGCCAGGTCGGGTCCGCGTCGCCCAGCCGCTTGGCCTGGACAGCCCGCAACGCGGGCGAGACCTCGACCAGATGCAGGCGCAGCCCGGCATGGAACCCCGGCACACGCGCCGTGGTGCGCAGGATGTCGGCCATCAGCGTGCCGCGTCCGGGACCAAGCTCGGCCAAAGCGAAGGGCGCGGGCGCGCCCCGGTCAAGCCAGGCCTGCGCCAGTGCCAGCCCCAGGCATTCGCCGAACATCTGACTGATCTCGGGCGCGGTGACAAAATCGCCCGCCGCGCCCAGGGGATCGCGCGTGGTATAGTAGCCGTCGCGCGGGTCAAGAAGGCATTCGACCATGAACTCGGCGATGCTGAGCGGCCCCGTGGCGGCGATGCGGGCCCGAAGGCGGTCAGCCAGCGCGGTCATGCCGCCTTCGTCCGCCCGCCTGGTCGCGCCCGTGCGATCAGCCAGAGCCCGGCCGCGATCATCGGCAGCGACAGAAGCTGGCCCATGGTCACGCCCAGCGGCCCAAGGCTCAGGACATGGCCAAGCGGGTTGCCGGGGGTAATGAACTGCTCGTCCGCGACGCGGAAGAACTCGACGAAGAACCGCGCTGCCCCATAGCCCGCAAGGAACATGCCCATGACCGCGCCCGGTGTCTTCAGCCAGCCCCGACGCCAGACAAGCCAGAACAGCACAAGCGCCAGCGCAAGCCCCTCGAGCCCCGCCTGATACAGCTGCGAGGGGTGGCGGGCGCAGAACCCCTCGATCACGCCGGGGCAATCCTGCGCGCGTGGGCCGGGAAAGATCACGCCCCAGGGCAGATCGGTCGGCCGTCCCCAGAGCTCGCCGTTGATGAAGTTCGACAACCGCCCGAACATCAGCCCAAGCGGCGTGCCCAGCGCAAGAAGGTCCCCCACGCCAAGGATCGAAAGCCCGTGGCGGCGGCAGAAGAGAAGCCCCGCCACGACCACGCCCAGAAAACCGCCGTGGAAGGACATGCCGCCCTGCCAGACCTTCAGGATCTCGAGCGGGTTCGCAAGGTAGTAGGCGGGCTGGTAGAACAGCACGAAGCCAAGCCGCCCGCCGACGATGATGCCGACGATGATGCCGGTCACCATCTCTTCGACCTGCTGGGGCGTCATCGTGGGCGCCTCGTTCAGGAAAAGCCGCGGGGTCTTCACCGCCCGGGTGATGATCGTCCAGCCGACCAGGACCGCGGCGATGTAGGCCAATGCGTACCAGCGCAGCGCGAAGGTGAAGTCGCCGATCTCGATCGAGAAGAGCTCGGGCGAGATCTCGGGAAAGGGTATGGCGAAGAGCATGGGCTGAGTGGACCCGGGCCGGGGGCAATGTCAACGGGGTCGACGGGGCGCGTGTGCGGGGTGCTTTCGCGGGGTGCTTGCACGTGGCGGTTCGAAGGCCATATAGCAGGGGAAACCGGAAGGGACGAGCCATGCAGACCCGCAACAAGATCCTCGACGACCTGTCGCAACTGATGACCAACGCCATGGGCGTGGCGCAGGGTGCCAAGGACGAAGCCGAGACCGCGTTCAGGGGCATGATCGACCGCTGGCTTGCCGAGCGCGATTTCGTCACGCGTGAGGAGTTCGACGCCGTCCGCGCCATGGCGCAGAAGGCCCGCGAAGAGAACGAGGCGCTGTCCGCGCGCCTTGCCGCGCTGGAAGCCGCCGCTGGCAAGGCGAACTGACCCGGGGACGGCCGGGCGCGCGATTCCGGCTGCGCGTGCACCTTCATAAAGAACGCACCCAGACGCGACGGCGTGGCAGACGCCGCGCCTCAGCCCCGCGTGAACATCTGCGCTTTTCCGATGGCGCCCGGTCTCTGCGGCGGCGCGCGTCGCACGAAAAAAACCGCGGCGGTCCTGAATTCCCCCTTTACAGACCCCCCCTTTGCGCACACCATATCTAGTAAGGATACGGGTGACGAAACGCCGATCCTTGAGCAGGCACCCAAGCTTTGTGGGCCTCGACGCCCGTAAAGCTATAACCCATGAGGCCGCGCATGTCGCTTTCCGAGCAGTACTTCTCGACCGACGACCTACACCCCATCGACATCGTCGAGCACATCGCCGAACACCACGACTGGGACTTCGACCGGGTGGGCGACGACCAGATCGCGATGGCTGTCGAGGGGCAGTGGCGGACCTATTCGATCACGCTGGCCTGGTCGCCGCACGACGAGACGCTGCGGCTGATCTGCACCTTCGAGATGGAGCCGCCCGAGGACAAGCTTGCCGCGCTTTACGAAACGTTGAACTGCGTGAACGACAGCTGCTGGGCGGGGGCCTTCACCTATTGGCACGCGCAGCGGCTGATGGTCTGGCGCTACGGCCTTGTGCTTGCCGGCGGACAGATCGCCGGGCCCGAGCAGATCGACACGCTGATCAACGCCGCCGTTCTGACCGCCGAGCGGTTCTATCCGGCGTTCCAGCTTGTCGCCTGGGCCGACAAGTCGCCGCAGGATGCGATGAAGGTCGCCATCGCCGAGGCCTACGGCACCGCCTGAGGCGCTTCGCGCCGAAAGCCGCCTGTAGCGGCTTGCCTTCGGCGAGGATATTTATCACCAAGAAGAAAGGCCCGCGGGGTGCTGCGGGCCTTTGCGTTTCGAGGGGGACCAGAGGGTGGATTTCGGCGAGGTGGGCGACCGGGGGCTGGTGCTTCTGGGCTGCGGCAAGATGGGGTCGGCGATGCTTCGGGGCTGGCTCGACCGCGGGCTTGATCCTGCCCGGGTCTGGGTGATCGAGCCGGCGCCGTCGGACTGGCTTCGGGGAATGGGCGGCATCCATCTGAACGACGACGTGCCCGAGGCCCCGGCGGTGCTTGTTGTCGCGGTCAAGCCGCAGATGATGGGCGCGGCGCTGCCCGGCGCGGCCCGGCTGGGCGGCGGGCGCACGGTGGTGATATCGATTGCCGCCGGAACCCGCATCGCGCGCTTCGAAGAGGTGATGGGCGCGGACACCCCGGTGGTGCGCGCCATGCCGAACACGCCCGCCGCGATCGGCCGGGGCATCACGGCGCTTGTCGGCAACGCGCGGGTGACGGACGCGCAGATGGCGATGGCCGAGGCGCTGCTTGCCGCGATCGGGCAGACGGTCCGGCTGGACGACGAGGGGCAGATGGATGCGGTCACCGCGGTCTCGGGCTCGGGGCCGGCCTATGTGTTTCACCTGATCGAGACGCTGGCGGCGGCCGGCGTGGCCGAAGGGCTGCCGCCCGAGATGGCGATGCGGCTGGCGAAGGCCACGGTCGCGGGGGCCGGCGCGCTGGCCGAGGCGGCCGCGGAGACGCCCGCGCAGTTGCGCGTGAACGTCACCAGCCCGAACGGGACGACCCAGGCCGCGCTCGAGGTCCTGATGGACGAGGAGGTCGGCTTTCCCGCCCTTCTGCGCCGCGCGGTGAAGGCCGCAGCCGATCGCAGCCGGGAGCTTGCGCAATGACTATCACCTTTGATGAGTTCCTCAAGGTCGACATCCGTGTCGGGCGGATCACAAGGGCTGAACCCTTTCCCGAGGCGCGCAAGCCCGCGATCAAGCTTTGGGTCGATTTCGGGCCAGGGATCGGCGAGAAGAAGTCCTCGGCCCAGATCACGCGACACTACCGCGTCGAGGACCTGCCGGGGCGACAGGTCCTTGCGGTGGTCAACTTTCCGCCGCGCCAGATCGGCAAGTTCCTGTCCGAGGTCCTTGTCCTTGGCGTGCCGGACGAGGAGGGCGAGGTGGTGCTGATCGGGCCGGGCCATACGGTGCCGGTCGGAGGGAGGATGTATTGAAACCGACGCTTCTCATCACCCGCGCCCTGCCCGAAGCGGTGCTGGACCGGGCGCGCGCGCACTTCGACGTGACGCTTCACGACAAGGCCGCCCCCCTGACCGAGGCCGAGGCCGCGGCCGCCCTTGCAACTTACGACGCGATCCTGCCCACGCTGGGCGACGGGTTCCGGGGCCGCGCCTTCGATGGCGGGCCGCACCGCTGCAAGGTGCTGGCGAATTTCGGGGTTGGCTACAACCACATCGACGTCGCCGCCGCGAAGTCTGCGGGCCTGATCGTCACGAACACCCCCGGTGCGGTCACCGATGCCACCGCCGACATCGCCCTGACGCTGATCCTGATGGTCTGCCGCCGCGCGGGCGAGGGCGAGCGGCGGGTGCGCGCCGGCCAGTGGCGCGGCTGGGCCCCGACGCAGCTGCTGGGAACCCATGTCACCGGCCGGACTGTCGGCATCATCGGCATGGGGCGGATCGGCAAGGCCATCGCGCGGCGGTGCCACTTCGGCTTCGAGATGGAGGTGATCTATTACAACCGCAGCCAGATCACCGACCCGCATGTGCCGGGGATGCAGATCGACAGCCTGACCGACCTTCTGCAAAGCGCTGACATCGCCGTTCTCGCGGTGCCGGCCACGCCCGAAACGAAGCACCTGATCGGGCCGGCCGAGCTTCGGGCGCTTGGCCCGCGCAGCTATCTGGTGAACATTGCACGCGGCGACGTGGTCGACGAGGCGGCACTGGTGACCGCGCTCAAGGACGGCACGATTGCCGGGGCGGGGCTTGACGTCTACGAGCGCGAGCCCGAGCTTGCGCCGGGCCTGACCGAGTGCGAGAACGCGGTCCTTCTGCCGCATCTCGGCACGGCCGCCCTCGAAGTGCGCGAGGCGATGGGCTTCATGGCGCTGGCCAATGCCGAAGCCGTGGTCGAAGGGCGTCAGCCCCCCAACCCGGTCTGACCCGAGGCCGGCCGAACCCGGCTCAGGGCCGCGACCAGGCCCGCGGCGACGGCTGCGGTTCCCCACATCGCGGTCCATCCGAACTGGGTCGAGATCTGCCCAAGGATCGGCGGCGACAGCAGATACCCCATGTAGGCCACGCTGGTCACGGTGGCGAGCATCGGACCGCGCCGCGCCGGATCGGCGCCGCGTGCGACAGCGCGAAAGACCGCCGGCTCGATCGGGCCGACGCCCATGCCCGCCACGAGAAACAGCGCCAGAAGCAGCCAGACCGGCCCGGCATGGGGCAGAAGCGCGAAGGCGGGCAGGGCAAGGCAGGCCGCCAGCGTGACGGTGCCGCGCGCGGTCAGCCGTGCCTCGAGTTCGTGGGCGGCGAGCCGCCCCAGCGCCAGACCCAGAACGAAGGCCGCGGGCGCCAGGCCCGAAAGCGCGGGCGCCGCCCCTCGCACGGTTTCTAGGAAGATCGCGGCCCAGCTGTTCGACGAGGATTCCTGGAACGCCGAGCAGGCGGCCATCACCCCGAAAAGCAGCGCCACGCCCCGCAGGGATGCCGTGCCGCGCCGGGCGGGAAGCGCGTCCGGCGTCTGGTGACGTCCGCAGACGCGTTCGATCGAGGCCGAGGCCACGAGGATCAGCGTCACGCCGCCGAAGATCGCTGCCAGCCCGACGCCTTCGCCCCGCAACCAGCCCGCGCCCGCGCTTGCGCCCAGCATGGCAAGGGGAAAGACCGCGTGCATCCGGTTGAACAGTCGCCCGCCCGTGTCTTCCTCGATCCGCGCGATGCGGGAATTGAGCGAGATGTCGAGCGCCCCCGAGGCCGCGCCGAGGATCGCGAAGGCAAGGATCAGTCCCGGAAGACCCGGCGCCACCGCCAGTGCCGCGGTGCCCAGCGCGAAGGACAGCATGCAGGCGGGAATCGCCCACGGGCGGATCAGACCGACGCGCCGGCCGAAGACCTGCATCACGGGAAGGGCCGCCAGCGTCATCACGCCCAGGGCAAGACCGTAGCCCGCCGGATCGAGGCCGGCGCGCGCCTGCACGGCCGGGGCCGAGGCCGCGAGAGCGCCCCAGAAGAACCCCGCCGCGGCATAGGCCGCGCCGACCGAAAGGGTCTGCACCCGGGCGGACAGTTGCGTCATCGGGGCGTCATTGGGGCGTCATTCGGGGGTCCGGTCGCCGACGGCTTCGCGCCAGTGCCGGCGGCACAGCGAAACGTAGGTCTCGTTCCCTCCGATCTGGACCTGGGCGCCTTCGGTCAGGGCCTTGCCATCCTCGTTGAGCCGGACGACCATGGTCGCCTTCTTGCCGCAGTGGCAGATGGTGCGCGCCTCGCGCATCTCGTCGGCCAGCGCCAGAAGGGCGGCCGAGCCGGGGAAAAGCTCGCCCCGGAAATCGACGCGCAGCCCATAGCACATGACCGGCACGTCAAGGTCATCGACCGCGCGGGCAAGCTGCCAGACCTGCGCCTTCTCGAGAAACTGCGCCTCGTCGATGAAGACGCAGGCGACCGGTCCCTGCTTCAGGCGGCGGCCGATCTTCTGGTAGAGATCCTCGCCCGGGGCGAAGGTGTCGGCGCTGGCCGAGATGCCGATGCGCGACCCGACGCGGCCCCCGCCCACCCGCCCGTCGACGGCCGCGTTCATCAGATAGGTCTCCATCCCCCGCTCGCGGTAGTTGTAGGACGCCTGCAGAAGCAGCGTCGACTTGCCCGCGTTCATGGTCGAGTAGTGGAAATAGAGCTTGGCCATGGGCGTTGGCTAGCGCGGGGGGCGGGGAAGGGCAAGACGGGGCGAGGGCGCCGGTTTCGATTGGCCGTCACGTATCCTAGGGGCAGGTGGGAGAGGGGCGGACGGCCCCTGCCGCGTTACCTCGGGCGTCCGCCCTCTCAGCTGCCGTCGCCCCAGCTGTCGACCGCGCGGCGGAAGACCGTCCAGTCGACGTTTCCGCCCGACGCCACCACGATCACGGCGTCGCCCTCGACTTCGTCGGGACGGTAAAGCGCCGCGGCCAGCGCCACGGCCCCGCCCGGTTCGAGGACGATGCGGAGGCGCGCAAAGGCGGCGGCCATGGCGCGCAGCGCCTCGTCGTCGCTGACGGCAAGGCCGGGGCCGCAGAGGCGGGCCATGATCGGGAATGTCAGCTGGCCCGGGGCCGGCGTCACGATCGCGTCGCAGAGCGACCCGCCGTTGCGCTCGTTCCGCTCGATCCGGCCGGAGGCCAACGAGCGGGCGACATCGTCGAAGTCCCGGGGTTCCACCGGACGGGCGCGCAGCCCTGGCGCGCGCCCCTCGAGCGCCAGCGCGATTCCCGAGGTCAGCCCGCCGCCCCCGCAGCAGACAAGGACATCGGCCCGGGTCACCCCTTCGGCGGCGGCCTGATCGGCGATTTCGAGGCCCGTCGTGCCCTGTCCCGCGATGACCATCGGGTCGTCGAAGGGCTTGACCAGAGTCAGGCCACGCTCGGCCGCAAGGGTCGCGCCCAGGCTGTCGCGGTCGTCGAGCGCGCGGTCGTAAAGGATCACCTCGGCCCCCAGCGCGCGGGTGTTGGCGACCTTCACCTCGGGCGCGTCCTTGGGCATGACGATGACCGCGGGCACGCCGAATTCGGCGGCCGCCTGCGCCACCCCCTGCGCGTGGTTGCCCGAGGAATAGGCGATCACGCCGTGCCGCCGCGTCGCGGGGTCCATCGCCGACAGGGCCGACCGGGCGCCCCGGTACTTGAACGATCCGGTCTTCTGCAGGGCTTCGGCCTTTACCAGCACGCGCCGGCCGGCGATCCGGTCTAGGAACGGCGAGGTCAGAAGCGGGGTCACCCGGGCATGGCCCTTCAGGCGCAGGGCGGCGGCAGCGATGTCGTCGAAGGTCATTGCAGGGCCTCGATCCAGGCATGAAGGGCGGCCAGCGCCTCGGGCTCGTCCAGGAAGGGGACGTGGCCGCGTCCGGGCACGGTGGCCACGATCATGTCGGGGCGCCGCGCCGTCATGCGCGCGGCGGTTTCCGCCGACAGCAGCGACGAGCGCGCGCCCCGGATCAGGGCAAGCGGCAGCCCCTGAAGCGCGTCGAAGAGCGGCCAGAGATCGGGCGCCGGCGCGGCCCCGTCGGCCTGGTTGAAGGTGGCGGCAAGCGCGGGGTCGTAGGCGATGTGCAGGCCCTCGGGCGTTTCGACGAAGTTGTGACGCACCTCGTCGCGCCAGCGGCTGTCGGGAACCCCGGTGAACTCGGGGAAAAGCGCGGCGCGGGCCTTCGCCGCCGTCTCGAGATCGGGAAAGCCCGGGTCGGTCCCGACGTAGCTGCGGATCGCGGCCAGTCCGCGCGGGTCGAGTTCGGGCCCGATGTCGTTGAGGCAGACGCCGATCAGCCGGTCTTTCGCGCTAGCCGCAAGGACCATGGCGACGAGGCCGCCGCGCGACGTACCGAGGATCGCCACCCTGCGAAGACCCAGATGGTCGAGCAGGGCAAGGACATCGCGCGTCTCGGTCTCGACAGTGTAGGTCGCCGGGTCGGCGCGATCCGACAGCCCGCGCCCGCGCGCGTCAAGCCGGATCACACGCTGGTCCGCAAGGTGCGGGGCGACGTAGTCGAAGTCGCGCCCGTTCCGGGTGAGGCCGGGCAGGCACAGAAGCGGCAGCCCGCCGCCGCCCGTGTCGTCGTAGTGCAGACGGGTGCCGTCGAAGGAGGCGAAGCGCGGCATCACAGGCTCCGCGCCAATTGGGGAATGTCCGACAGGTCGCGCAGGATCCGCTCGGGCCGGCCCGGCAGGCGGTCGGGCGGCTCGCCCGCGCGGTTGACCCAGGCGGTGCGGAAGCCGAAATGCGCGGCTCCGGCGGCGTCCCAGCCGTTCGACGAGACGAACAGGACGTCGGACGGGTGCACGCCCAGCCGGGCCTCGACCAGCTTGTAGACGCGCGCGTCGGGCTTGAAGACCCCGACCTCCTCGACCGACAGGACCGCGTCGAGATGCAGCCCGATCCCGGCCGAAGCCACCGCCGACGCCAGCATGTCAGGCGCACCGTTCGACAGGATCGCGGTCGTCATCCCCTCGCCCTTCAGCGCCCGCAGCATGGCGGGGACCTCGGGATAGGCGTCAAGCTCGCGGTAAAGCGCCAGAAGCCGGTCGCGCAGGCGGGGATCGTCAAGACCCAGGGCGGCCAGCGTCCAGTCCAGACCGTCCTGCGTCACCTGCCAGAAATCGGTATGTTCGCCCAGGATCGTGCGCAGCCAGGTGTAGCTCAGCTGCTTCTGGCGCCAGAATTCGGCCAGCTTCGGCCAGGCCTCGGCGAGCGCCTCGTTGCCGGGCTCGGCCGCGGCGCGGCGGGCCGCCGAGGCGACGTCGAAAAGGGTGCCATAGGCATCGAAGATTGCGGCGCGGATCGTCATGGCCGGACCCTTGCACAGCCGCCGGGCAAGGGAAAGGCCGCCCCCGGGTCGAATCGTGCTAGACTGCGGCAGTATCGTTGACAGGGAGGACTGCGGAATGTCGGACCATCACGGCGCGGTCTGGTGGACCGAACTGATGACCCGGGACGTCGAAACGGCCAAGGCCTATTACGGCCAGGTCTGCGGCTGGACCTGGCAAAGCATGCCAATGGGCGAAGATGGCGACTATCACCTTGCCATCCGGCAGGGCAGGCCGGTGGCCGGCATGATGGACATGTCGGGGATGGGGACGATGGCGCATGTTCCGCCGCACTGGTTCAGCTATTTCGCCGTCGACGACGTGGATGCGGCGGCCAAGGCGACGGCGGCCGCGGGCGGCAAGGTGATCCGCGAGCCGTTCGAGATCCCCGGCACCGGGCGCATCGCCATCCTCGAGGATCCGACCGGTGCGGCGATGGGGCTGATGACGCCGTCCCCCGACGCCGCGGGCGCCTGAGCTAGCTGCGCGCGGCCTCGGCTGCGGGCACGATCAGATCGGTCAGAAGGGCGTTGAGGTCGCCCGCGTGGCCTGCGGACCGCGCCGGGCGGGTCGGGTCCGAGGTCACGGCAACGGTGAGGCCGAGCGACGGGACGACATAGAGCATCTGCCCGCCGTATCCCCGGGCATAGGCCACGTCGTGCCGACCCGCGCGCAGCAGGAACCAGCCATAGCCGTAGTCGTGCCCCGAGAAGTTCGAACGCGTGCGCGCGGTGAAGGACTGCGTGACCCAGTCCGCGCTCACAACCCGGACGCCGTCGAGGGCGCCGCCCTGCCGGAACGCCTCGCCGAAGCGTATCAGCGCCAATGGCGACAGAGCCATCTCGTTGCCACCCATGAAGCGGCCCTGCGGATCGCGCGTCCAGGGCGGGATCTCGATGCCCAGAGGGCGGCCAAGGCCGGTGCGCGACAGGTCGAGAAGGCTTTGGCCCGAGACCTCGGTCAGCACCGCGCCAAGGACATGGTAGCTGCCGGTGGAATAGAGCATCCCCTGTCCCGGCACCCCCACCATGGGGCGCGACAGCGCAAAGGCCACCCAGTCGCGGCTTTGAACCCAGGGGCCGTAGTTGCGCCCCGAGGTGCGTTCGAGGCCCGCCTGCATGGTCAGTAGATCGGCCAGGGTGATGGCGCCAACGCGCGGATCGGCGCCTGCGGGGATGAGATCAGGCGCGACCTCGGCCAGCGTCGCCCCCGGCCCCGGCAGCGCGCCGGTGTCGATTGCGATGCCCGTCAGCGCCGCGACGATCGTCTTCGAGACGGATTTGACGTTGACCGCGCGGTCAAGGGCGGGGCCGCGAAAGGCCTCGGCCTCGACGATCCGGCCATCGGCCGAGATGACGATCGCGTTGAGCTGGTCAAGCGCGCGGGCCCGGTCGAGTGCGGGGCCATAGCCGGCGGCGGCGCTGCCGGGGCGCGCGGCAAGGGCCGCGCCGAGCCCGGCAAGGACCATGCGGCGGGTAAGGGAAGACAGCGTCATGGCGGAAAGACTAGTCTGTGCCCGGCGCCCCGGCGAGGCGCCCGAACGGCGCCGCACGGGATTGTGAGGACGGTTGGGGGGCGCTGCCCCCGTCCCCGTCGGGGCGGGGACCCCCCCGGAGTATTTGAGAAAGAGAAGAAGACGGGGTTTACTTCCCCTGCCTGCCTTGGCAGCTTCGAGGGCATCGCGACCAAGCACCCGCGCGTCAGCGGCCTTGGCAAATTCACCCAAGACAGATCGGAGGATTCAATGACGCAGGCCAAGCCGGGCGACAAGCTTCGCCTCCATTACACCGGCACCCTGGACGATGGCACCGTCTTCGACACATCCGAAGGGCGCCAGCCCCTGGAATTCACCCTGGGCTCGGGCGAGGTCATCCCCGGCCTCGATTCCGGCGTGACCGGGATGGCGGTCGGCGAAACCCGCAGTGTCCGGGTCGAGCCGGACGAGGCCTATGGCGAGCACGACGCCTCGCGCGTGCAGGCGGTGCCGCTTGCCTCGGTTCCGGATCACATCCCGACCGAAACCGGCACCCAGCTTCAGGTCCAGACCTCGAGCGGACAGGTGATGAACGTCACGGTCGCCGGCCGGACCGAGAGCGAGCTGATGCTTGACGCCAACCATCCGCTCGCCGGCAAGGCGCTGACGTTCGAGGTGGAACTCGTCGAGATCGCCTGAAGCGGTCGCGTCAGAGGTTCTCGGGTTGCGGCATTCCGAGCACGTGGTACCCGCCGTCGACCACGATGATCTCGCCCGTGGTGCAGGCGCCCTGGGCCGAGGTCAGGTAGACGGCGGTGCCGCCGATCGCCTCGAGCGTGGCGTTGGCGCGCAACGGCGCGTTGATCTCGGTCGTCTTGAAGGTCTTGCGCGCGCCCCCGATCGCGGCGCCCGCCAAGGTTCGCATCGGCCCGGGTGAGATCGCGTTGACGCGGATGCCTTCGGGGCCAAGGTCATTGGCAAGATAGCGCACCGACGATTCCAGCGCCGCCTTGGCCACGCCCATGACGTTGTAGTAGGGCGTGACCCGGTTCGACCCGAGGTAGGTCAGCGTCACGATCGACCCGCCCCCGGCCGCGGTCATCAGCGGGCGCGCCCGCCGGGCGACGTCGATGAGCGAGTAGCAGCTGATCTCGAGCGAGGTCTTGAAGTTCGCCTTCGTGGTGTTGATGAACCGGCCGGTCAGCTCGGCCTTGTCGGAAAACGCGATGGCGTGGATCACGAAGTCGAGGCTGCCCCATTCGTCCGCGAGCGTGGCGAAACAGGCGTCAAGCTCGTCCTCGTTCGTGACGTCGACGTCGATCAGGAGCGGCGACCCCCCAAGGCTTTCGGCCAGCGGACCGACCCGCTTGCCGAAGGCCTCGCCCTGGTAGCTGAAGGCAAGCTCGGCGCCCTCGGCATGGAGCGCCTGCGCGATGCCCCAGGCGATCGAGTGATTGTTGGCGACCCCCATCACGAGGCCGCGTTTGCCGGTCAGGAGGTCAGGCATGGCCGTTCACCCGTGGTATTTCGACAAGGCGAGCGAGGCGTTGGTGCCGCCGAAGCCGAAGCTGTTCGAGATCACCGTATCAAGGGTGGCCTTGCGCGTCTCGGTCACGATTTCCTCGGGCCGGAGCGCCGGGTCGAGGTCGTGCACGTTGATCGAGGGAGCGATGTAGCCGCCCTGCATCATCAGGATCGAATAGATCGCCTCGTGCACGCCGGCCGCGCCCAGCGCATGGCCGGTCATCGACTTCGTCGCGCTGACCGGCGGGTGATCCTGGCCGAAGACGCGGCGGATCGCCTCGATTTCGGTCACGTCGCCGACGGGCGTCGAGGTGCCGTGGGCGTTGATGTAGTCGACAGTGCGGTCCCCCAGCGTCGAGATCGCAAGCCGCATCGCCCGTTCGCCGCCTTCGCCCGACGGGGCGACCATGTCATAGCCGTCCGATGTCGCGCCGTAGCCGGTGACCTCGGCATAGATCTTCGCGCCGCGCGCCTTGGCGTGCTCGAGCTCTTCGAGCACGACCATCCCACCGCCACCGCCGATCACGAACCCGTCGCGCGTCACGTCATAGGCCCGGGCCGCCGTCGTGGGGGCGTCGTTGTACTTCGACGACATCGCGCCCATCGCGTCGAACAGGCAGGACAGCGTCCAGTCGACTTCCTCGCCGCCGCCCGCGAAGACGATGTCCTGCTTGCCCATCTGGATCTGTTCGACCCCGTTGCCGATGCAATGCGCGCTGGTCGAGCAGGCCGAGGTGATCGAATAGTTGATACCCTTGATCTTGAAGGGCGTGGCAAGGCAGGCCGACACGGTCGACGACATGCAGCGCGTGACCATGAACGGCCCCATCTTCTTCGGCGCGCCCTTTTCCTTCACCGTGGTGAAGGCGGTGAAGAAGTTCGAGGTCGAGGGCCCGCCCGAGCCGGCGATGAGGCCGGTGCGCTCGTTCGAGACGTCGCTTTCCTCAAGTCCGCTGTCGGCGACCGCCTGTTCCATGGCCAGATAGGCATAGGCCGCGACCGGCCCCATGAAGCGAAGCTGCCGCTTGTCGATCACGTCTTCCAGAACGATGTCGGGTCGGCCGTGGACCTGGCTGCGAAAGCCGTTCTCGGCGTATTCGGGGGCGAAGGTGATGCCCGAGCGACCGGCGCGAAGGCTCGCGTCGACCTCGGCGGCAGAGTTGCCGATTGGCGAGATGATCCCGATCCCGGTGATGACGACTCGACGCATGGCGTTCCTTCCTCGTAGGGGCCGTCAGCTTTCCGACAGCGCGACCTTCATGTCCTTGACCAGATAGATGATTTCGCCATCGGCCTCTACCCGTCCGTCAGCGACGCCCATGGTCAGGCGGCGTGTCTGCAGCGCCTTGGTGAAATCGACGTGATAGGTCAGCATCTTCCGGTCCGGCCGCACCATCCCGGTCAGCTTGACCTCGCCCACGCCCAGCGCATAGCCCCGTCCGGGCCAGCCGCGCCAGCCGAGGTTGAACCCGGTCAGCTGCCACAGCCCGTCAAGGCCAAGGCAGCCGGGCATGATCGGGTTGCCGGGAAAGTGGCAATCGAAGAACCACAGCTCGGGCGTGATGTCGAACTCGGCCACGACATGACCCTTGCCGTGCGCGCCGCCATCATCCGAGATCTCGGTGATACGATCCATCATCAGCATGGGCGGCAGCGGCAGCTGCGCGTTGCCGGGGCCGAAAAGCTCGCCCCGCGCGCAGGCCAGAAGGGCCTCCTTGTCGAAATAGGTCGGATACTGGCCCATTCTCCCCCGCTTTGTTTTTCTCTGTCCGGTTCCCGGTTCGGCACCTCTATCAAACGTGCAAGCGGACACGCAAGCCTGCCGAACTCCGCGAAAACCCCGCCTTGCCCTTGATTTTCGGGCCAAACTGGACGATTTCAAAGGGGCAGTCGCAATGTAACACCACGCGAGGCCCAGCCATGACGCCCCTGGCCCTGGAACGCAGCACGGAATGGCTGGCCGCCGCCGGCCTGCGCCCGACCCGCCAGCGCCTGTCGCTGGCGGCTCTTCTCGTGGGCGACGGGCTCAACCGCCACGTCACCGCCGAAAGCCTGTTCGAGGCATCGCGCGAGGCCGGCGAGCGGGTGTCGCTGGCCACGGTCTACAACACGCTCAAGGCGTTCTGCGATGCGGGGCTGATGCGCGAGGTCACGGTCGATGGGTCGAAAAGCTACTTCGACACGCGCATCGACGACCACCCGCATTTCTACTGGGAAGACACCGCGACGCTGACCGACGCGCCTGCCGACGAACTCGAGATCGCGCGCCTGCCGAAGGCGCCCGCGGGCGCCGAAGTGGCGAAGGTCGACGTGGTCATCCGCCTGCGCCGCAGCTGAGTGCACCCGGACCCGGCGCGTCCAACCTGACCGCACTCGAAGGGGCCCAGCCCCGCAGCGACGGTCGCGACCGACAGCGGACGCCGGCTCAGAACCATTGGCCGGCCTCCATCAGCCCGAGGTCGAGAAGCTGCTGCGGGTCCCACTCGAAGCGGACAGAATTCGGCCAGACGAAGCTCCCGATCGCCTCCCGGCTTCCCGGGATCGCCCGCAGCGCCCTGGCCGCGCGGAACGAACAGACCGCCGCGGTCAGGTTGTTGTGCCAGGGGCAGGCATAGGTGTTCATCTCTTCGTCCGTCAGCGTCGCGTCCGGGCGCAGGCGCAGCCCGCGTCGCGCCCGGAAAAGCGCCACGCGGTCGATCCGCCGCCGTTCGTGCGGGACATGCTCCTCGAAGCGCCAGCGCAGGCCGCCGTGGAAGTCGAACTGGCGTTCCTTCGCCTTCCAGCTGTTCCCGGGGTCCTTGCGATCGAGCGCGTGATAGCCTGTCCGGTCAAGATGCGCCTCGGCCACCGACACCCCGTCCGGCGCGGCCGCAAGGTTGGGCGCGTAAAGGTCGATCACGAAGGCCACCATCGCGTCGCGCCGCTCTTCGGCGTGGAAGGCCAGCATCTCGGCGACGCTGCGGCTGTCGCAGAAGGGGTAGAACAGGAACTCGGCGTTGTAGCCCCAGTAAAGCCAGGTGCCCGGGGGGGCCGCGTCGATCACGGCATTCACGGCCGCGGGCACCGCGCCCTCGGCCATCGTCGGATAGCGGACGGTGGTGACCTCCGGCCTGGCCGCCTCGTCCGGGATGGCCAGACCCGGCGGCACGAACAGGACCAGACTGCAGAAGCCAAGCCCGAGGTGATGCGTGACCGTCCGGCCCAGCTCGGCCCCGTCCTCGGCAAAGATCAGCGCGACCGGCCCGCGCGCAAGCGCCGCGCGTCCGCCTGACGTCAGCGCGGTCAGCTCGCCGTGGTCGATGCCGTCGATCTGCCCCATCCCTGCGAGCGTTCCACGAAGCGTTTTCCCGCGCAAGCGTTGCAGCGCGGGCCCCGATCCGCTAGAGGGCGCGGGATCGTCAAGCGGCAGGGGACCGGCCCGTCATGGCACCGACGCGCAAGCTCTTCGTCAAGACCTACGGCTGTCAGATGAACGTCTATGACAGCGAACGCATGGCCGAGACGCTGGGCGCGCAGGGCTATGTCCAGACCGATCGCGCCGACGAGGCGGACATGATCCTTCTCAACACCTGCCACATCCGCGAGAAGGCGGCCGAAAAGGTCTATTCCGAGCTTGGGCGCATGAAGCCTCTGAAGATGGCGAAGCCCGACCTCAGGATCGCGGTGGCCGGCTGCGTGGCCCAGGCCGAGGGCGAAGAGATCCTGCGCCGCCAGCCCATCGTCGACCTCGTCGTCGGACCGCAAAGCTATCACCGCCTGGCCGAGATGGAGGCGCGGGTTGCGCGCGGCGGAACGGCGGTCGACACCGATTTCCCGGCCGAGGACAAGTTCGATCACCTCGTGGCGCGCCCCAGGGCCCTGCGCGGACCGACGGCCTTCCTGACCGTGCAGGAAGGCTGCGACAAGTTCTGCGCCTTCTGCGTCGTGCCCTACACCCGCGGCGCCGAGGTCAGCCGCCCCGCCGCGAAGGTCCTTGCCGAGGCGCGCGACCTGGTCGATCGCGGTGTGCGCGAGATCACGCTTCTGGGGCAGAACGTCAACGCCTACCACGGGGTGGGCGAAGACGGCGCCGACTGGACGCTGGCCCGCCTGATCCGCGCCCTTGCCGGGATCGACGGTCTGCTGCGCATCCGCTACACCACCTCGCACCCCAACGACATGAGCGACGACCTGATCGCGGCCCATGGCGAGGTCGAAAAGCTCATGCCCTATCTGCACCTGCCGGTGCAGTCGGGATCGGACCGCGTGCTGAAGGCGATGAACCGCAAGCACGGCGCCGAGGCCTATCGCCGCCTCGTCGACCGCATCCGCGCCGCCCGGCCCGACCTGCTGTTGTCGGGCGACTTCATCGTCGGGTTCCCGGGGGAAACCGAAGCCGATTTCCAGGCCACGCTCGATCTGGTCGAGGCGGTGGGCTACGGACAGGCCTACACCTTCAAGTATTCCGAACGCCCCGGCACCCCCGCGGCCGAGCGCGCGCAGGTGCCCGAGGACGCGAAGGATGATCGCCTCCGGCGCCTGCAGGCGCTGATCACCCGCCAGCAGCGCGCCGCGCAGGATGCGATGGTCGGCCGCGAGGTCGGCGTGCTCTTCGAAAAGGCCGGGCGCATGCCGGGCCAGATGGTCGGCAAGTCCGACCACCTGCACGCCGTCCACGTCGCCGCCCCGGGCATTGCGCAAGGCGACCTGCGGCGGGTGCGCATCGTCGAAAGCGGACCGAACTCGCTTGGCGGGGATCTCGCCGCGGGCTGAAACTCAGCGCCACACGGTTGCGTTTCTTCTGGCCGGAAATACCTCGGGGGTCCGGGGGCAGAGCCCCCGGCATCACGAAATCTTCGTGACAACCGACACTATCCCTTGCGCGATGCCGCCTTCCGAGGCACCATTTCTGCGCAAACCCCTCGAACCGGAGAGCTCCTTGGTTATCAGCGCCCTTGGCCCGACGACTCACCCCGACGACCTTGCGGAAACGCAGCTCGAGTTCCCGGACAACCGGCTTCTGATAGACCTCTGCGGCGAATACGACCGCAACCTCGCCCGGATCGAGCACCAACTCTCCGTCCAGATCCTGCGCCGCGGCAACCGCCTGTCGGTGATGGGCGACGAGACCGCGCGCGCTCAGGCCGCCGCCGTGCTGGAAGAGCTTTACGCAAAGCTCGAATCCGGCCGCGCGATCGAGGCGGGCGACATCGACGGCGAAATCCGCATGGGTGGGGCCGGGGCGCGCCAGGGCGTTCCGCCCGGCATGCGCCCGGCGGCGCATCCGGGGCTTCGCCCGGGCGACCAGCTCGAGATGTTCCAGGGCGGGCGGGTCGAGATCCGCACCCGCAAGAAGCTGGTCGAACCCCGGACCGAGGCGCAGAAGGCCTATGTCCGCGCGCTTTTCGCCAACGAACTCGCCTTCGGGATCGGCCCCGCCGGCACCGGCAAGACCTATCTCGCCGTCGCGGTGGGCGTCTCGATGTTCATCGGCGGGCATGTCGACCGTATCGTCCTCAGCCGCCCGGCGGTCGAGGCCGGCGAACGTCTGGGCTTCCTGCCCGGCGACATGAAGGACAAGATCGATCCCTACATGCAGCCGCTCTACGACGCGCTGAACGACTTCCTGCCGTCGAAGCAGGTGCAGAAGCTGATCGAGGACAAGCGGATCGAGATCGCGCCGCTGGCCTTCATGCGGGGCCGGACACTTTCGAACGCCTTCGTCGTGCTCGACGAGGCGCAGAACGCAACGACCATGCAGATGAAGATGTTCCTTACCCGCCTGGGCGAGGGCAGCCGCATGGTCATCACCGGCGACCGCAGCCAGGTCGACCTGCCGCGCGGCGTGGCCAGTGGCCTTGCCGACGCCGAGCGTCTGCTGAAAAGCATCGACAGCATCAGCTTCAACTACTTCACCTCGAAGGACGTCGTCCGCCATCCGCTGGTGGCGAAGATCATCGAAGCCTACGACGCCGATTCCGAGGCCTGAGGCCCGTGGCCGCGCAGGTCGAGGTGCTGGTCGAGGGCGGCGACTGGGACGCCGCCGCGCTTGAGGCGCTGGCCCTTCGCGCGGTCGCGGCGACGTTCGGGCATCTGGGCATCGGCGGCGACCTCGAAGTGGCGGTGCTCGCCTGCGACGATGCGCGCATCGCCGCGCTAAACGCCGATTTCCGCGGCAAGCCGCAGCCGACGAATGTGCTGTCCTGGCCCTCCGAGGACCGCGGCGCCGACGAAGACGGCGCCGTGCCGCGACCACCCGAGGCGGGGGAGGACACGCTTGGCGACATCGCCATCGCCCATGAAACCTGTCTGCGCGAGGCGGCCGAGGCCGCCAGGCCGTTCGAGGATCACGTGGCCCATCTGCTGGTCCATGCCACCCTTCATCTGTTGGGCTACGACCACACGCGCCCGAAAGATGCGGAATTGATGGAAGGTCTCGAGGTCGAGATACTTGCCACGCTGGGGGTCCCCGACCCATATTGAGCGCGCGCCCGCCGACGGGCGCGGCATTTGGAAAGGTACGATGGGCGACAGCCAGGACGGATCTACGATCGCAGCGCAGGGCGCGCTGCATAGCGGGATCGACGAAGACGAGGACGAAAACCGAACCAGGCCGGGCTTCTGGTCCCGGCTTTTCGGAACGGCGGAACCGGATACTGGGGAGGGCGCCTACAGCGCCGAGCCCGCCCAGGCGAATGGCGTGGCCCGGCTTCCGGGGCTTGGCAACCTGCGTCGCATGCGCGTCGAGGACGTGATGCTTCCGAAGGCCGAGATCGTCGCCGTGCCCGTAACCATCAAGAAGGACGACCTTGTCGAGAAGTTTCGCGAAAGCGGAATGACGCGTCTGCCTGTCTATAACGGCACGCTCGACACACCCATGGGCCTTGTCCATCTGAAGGACTTCGCGCTGAGCCACGGCTTCAACGGGTCGAGCGGGCGTTTCGCGCTGCGCTCGATGTTGCGGCCGTTGCTTTACGTGCCGCCATCGATGCCGATCGGCGTGCTTCTGCAGAAGATGCAGAACGACCGGATGCACATGGCGCTCGTGATCGACGAGTACGGTGGGGTCGACGGTCTGGTGACGATCGAGGACCTGATCGAGCAGGTCATCGGCGAAATCGAGGACGAACACGACACCGGCGAGGACCGCTTCTGGACCGAGGAGAGCCCGGGCTGCTACCTGGCCCAGGCCCGCGCGCCGCTGGACGAGTTCGAGGCCGAAGTCGGCATGAAACTGGTCGACAAGGACGACGAGGAAGAGATCGACACCCTTGGCGGCCTTGTCTTCATGCTGGCGGGTCGGGTTCCCGCGCGGGGCGAGGTGATCCACCACCCCGACGGTCCCGACTTCGAGGTCGTCGACGCCGACCCACGCAAGATCAAGCGGCTTCGCGTGCGCGTGAAGGGCAAGCATGCCGATGCCTGAGGCGCCGCCGGCGCCTCTTGGGCGCCGGCGGTCCGAACGGATCGGGGCGTCGTCCGGGCGGGTCCGATTCGCGCTTGCGCTTGGCGCAGGTGGCCTGGCCGGTCTGGGACAGGTGCCCTTCTCGCTTGTGCCGGTGTCGCTGCTGGGCTTCGCGCTGGCCTGTCTTGCGCTTTTGTCCGCGCCGTCTCTGGGCGCGGCGGCGGTCGCCGGCTGGGCGGTCGGGGCGGGGTATTTCGCGATCACGCTGTTCTGGATCGTCGAGCCCTTCTTCGTGGATGCCGCCCGCCATGCCTGGATGGCGCCCTTCGCGCTTGTGTTTCTTGCCGGCGGACTTGCGCTGTTCTGGGGCGCCGCCTTCGCCGCGGCGCGTCTTCTCGCGCCCGGGGACGAGCGGCGTCAGGCGCTGGCCTTCGCGGTGACGCTGACGCTTGCGGAACTGGCGCGATCCTATGTCCTGACCGGCTTTCCCTGGGCGCTGCCCGGCTATGTCTGGACGGAAACGACCCCGCGCGGCTGGGCCGCCGTCGTCGGGCCCCATGGCCTGAGCTTTCTGACGCTGGGGCTGGCGGCGCTTGTCGCCCTTGTCCTTGCCGCGCCGCCCCGGCCGATGGCGTGGCGGCGGCTTGCGGCGGCGGCGGTGGGCTTTGCCCTATTCCTGGGTGCGGGCCCGCTGTTCCTGCCGGCCCCGGGGCCGGGCGGCGACGGGCGGCCGATCGTTCGTCTGGTGCAGCCCAACGCCCCCCAGCACGAGAAGTGGGACCCCGACAAGGCGGTGGGCTTCGTGCGCCGTCAGATCGATTTCACCGGCGCGCCCGCCGCGCCGGGTCAGGCGCGCCCCGACCTGATCGTCTGGCCCGAGACCGCGATCCCCTATCTGCTGGAACAGGCGGACCCGGTCCTGCGGGACATCGCCGCCGCGGCCGGGGATGCGCCGGTCGTGATCGGCGTGCAACGGCGCGCGGCGGAGCTGGCCTACAACGCGCTGGCCGTCATCGGCGCCGGCGGCGCGATTTCTGCGATCTACGACAAGCATCACCTTGTTCCGTTCGGGGAATACATCCCCCTCGGCCAGCTTTCGACGCTTGTCGGGATGCGCAGCTACGCCGCGCGCGACGGCTATGGCTACAGCCCGGGGCCGGGACCGCAGCTTCTGGACCTGGGACGGCTTGGCGTGGCGCTGCCACTGATCTGCTATGAAGCGATCTTCCCGCAGGATCTGGCCGGCGCGCCGGGGCGGGCGGATTTCCTGCTTCAGATCACCAACGACGCCTGGTTCGGCGAGTTCTCGGGGCCCTACCAGCATCTGGCCCAGGCGCGCATGCGCGCGGTCGAGCAGAACCTTCCCATGGTGCGGGTCGCCAACACCGGCGTCTCGGCGATGATCGATCCCGCGGGCCGGGTCCTGGCAGAGATCCCGCTGGGTCAGGCCGGCTGGATCGACGTGGCGCTGCCCGCGGGCGGGGCGCCCACGATCTACGTGCGCACCGGCGACTGGGCCGCGCTAGCGGGTCTTCTGGGGCTGCTTGCCCTGCTGGCCGCGACACGCGGGATGGCCCGGGCGCGAAATCGTCATTGAAACTGGCGCCAAGCTTTCGTATCGCTGCGCACCGAACCGTCACAACGGCTTCCTGGCGTGACGGGGATACCCCAACGGAGCACTTCCCATGACCCGAAACGATTATCTCTTCACCTCGGAAAGCGTTTCCGAGGGGCACCCCGACAAGGTCTGCGACCAGATCTCGGACGCGATCCTCGACATGATCCTCGCGCGCGAACCCGAGGCCCGCGTCGCGGTCGAGACCGGCGCCACGACCAACAAGGTCGTGCTGATGGGCGAGGTGAAGATCTCCGAGGAGAACGCCGTCAATCACGAAGAGATGGTCGAGGCCGCGCGCGAGACGATCCGCCGGATCGGCTACATGCAGAAGGGCTTTCACTTCAAGACCTGCGACATCGACTGTTATGTCCACGAGCAGAGCCACGACATCGCGCAGGGCGTCGATGCGGCGCTCGACAAGGACAAGGACGAGGGCGCGGGCGACCAGGGCATCATGTTCGGCTATGCCGTCGACGAGACGCCGGAACTGATGCCCGCGCCGATCCTTTACGCCCACAAGGTGCTTCACCGCCTGGCGCAGGCGCGCCATTCCGGTGCCGCGCCCGAACTTGGCCCTGACGCCAAGTCGCAGATCACCGTGGAATACCGCGACGGCAAGCCCGTGCGCGCGCACACGATCGTTCTGTCGACCCAGCATCTGGACGGCGACATGACCTCGGCCGACGTGCGCGACGTGGTCGAGCCGTATATCCGCGAAACGCTGCCCGAGGGCTGGGTCGACGCGCAAACGGTCTGGCACGTGAACCCGACCGGGCGCTTCGTGATCGGCGGGCCCGACGGCGACGCTGGCCTGACCGGGCGCAAGATCATCGTCGACACCTACGGCGGCGCCGCGCCCCATGGCGGCGGCGCGTTTTCCGGGAAGGACCCGACCAAGGTCGACCGCTCGGCGGCCTATGCCGCGCGGCATCTGGCGAAGAATGTCGTCGCGGCCGGTCTGGCGCGGCGCTGCACGATCCAGCTGGCCTATGCCATCGGTGTCTCCGAGCCGCTGTCGATCTATGTCGATACCCACGGCACCGGCGAGGCCGATCCCGCGCGGATCGAGGCCGCGATCCGCGAGAGCGTCGATCTGACGCCGCGCGGCATCCGCACGCGGCTGGGCCTCAACCGGCCGATCTATCAACGGACGGCTGCCTATGGCCATTTCGGGCGCGATCCCGAAACCGACGGCGGCTTCAGCTGGGAGCGCACGGACCTTGCCGCGGCGCTGAAGGCGCTGGTCTGAGGTCAGGGGCAGCCCCGACGGGGCAGGGGGCTCTGCCCCCGCCCCCGCCTTGGCGGGGGCTCCCCCGGGATACTTGACCCAAGAAGAACGCCAGGTGGGGGTTGACGGCAGCCGCCGCCCCGGCAAGACAGCCCGGCCATGACGACAAGAGATCCCCAAAGCCGTCCCGATGGTCACCCGAGCGGCGCGCCGTGGCGCAATTTCTATGGACGCCGGCACGGCAAGACCCTGCGCGACCGGCACAAGGCGTTCCTCGAGACGGATCTGGAAAGACTGTCGCCCGGACCCGTCGCATGGGAGGACAACCCCGGCCGTGCGCCGCTTGACCTTGCCTCGCTGTTCGGCGGGCGCGAGGTCTGGCTCGAGATCGGCTTCGGCGGGGGCGAGCACATGGTGCATCAGGCCGCGTCGCATCCCGAGGTGGGCCTGATCGGGGCCGAGCCCTTCATCAACGCGGTGGCGATGCTTCTGGGGCGGATCCGCGAGGCGGGCGTCGAGACCATCCGCATCCATCCCGGCGACGTGCGGGATCTTTTCGACGTTCTGCCCGAAGGATCGGTGGCGAAGGCCTTCCTGCTCTACCCCGATCCCTGGCCCAAGGCCCGCCATCACCGCCGCCGGTTCGTGACGCCAGAACATCTTGTGCCGCTGGCCCGCGTGCTGAGGCCGGGGGCCGAGTTCCGCGTCGCCACCGACATCCCCGACTATGTGCGACAGACCCTTGAAGAGGTGCCGCGCCACGGTTTCGAGTGGCTGGCCGAGGGGCCCGAGGACTGGCGGCGGCCCTGGCCGGACTGGATCCCGACGCGATACGAGGAAAAGGCGCTGCGCGAGGGACGGGTGCCGCATTACCTGACCTTCCGGCGGCGCTGAGGGCGGCGCGTGCGGCGGGGCTGTGTTAGGCTGCCGGGGTGATCCCGTCCCCAGGCCCGAGCGACCCCGATGCAAGAGACCGAAATCGTCAACTGCCACGTCCATACCTTCACCACCGCCCACACGCCGCGCTGCTTTCCATCGGTCCTCGTGGTCGTGGTGCGGGCGTTCCCGGGGCTGATCACGCTTCTGCGCTGGGGCGCCGAGGCGCTGGGGCGCGAGCGGTCGGCCGACTACCTGCGCCGGATCGAGCTGTTTCACCGCACCGGCAAGCGGCGGTCGCAGCGGGCGGTCTTTCGCGAGGTGCTGCATCACTATCCGCGCACGACGCGCTTCGTGGTGTTGCCGCTTGACATGAGCGAGGCCGGTCACGGGCCGGTGGCGCGCGACATCGTGGCCCAGCATGATGAACTGGCCAGCCTCGCCGCCGATCCTGACTATGGCGCGCAGGTCATCCCCTTCGCAGGCGTCGATCCCCGGCGCGCGGGGGTGATGGATGAACTGCGCCGCTGCGTCGACGACCTGGGCTTTCGCGGCGTGAAGATCTATCCGCGCATGGGCTTTCGGCCTGACCACCCGGTCCTGATGGACGAAGTCTATCCCTTCTGTCTCGACAGGAACCTGCCGGTGATGTCGCATTGTTCGCGCGGCGGGGTCTGGCGCAAGGGCTGGCTGCCGTCGCAGCAGGATGCCGTGACCGCCCCGCAGGCGCACGAGCCGGTGCTGCGGGCCTTTCCCGACCTGCGCCTGTGCCTTGCGCATTTCGGCGGCGATCGCGACTGGCGCGCGCATCTGCGCGACGGCGTCGACCCCGATGACCCCGACGCGCGCGAGCGCAACTGGTCGGCCAAGATCGCCCGGCTTCTGAAGGACCGGACCTATTCGAACCTTTACACCGACATCAGCTATACGATCTTCCGCTTTGCCGATCACATGCCGCTTCTGCGGCTTCATCTTGCGCATCCCCACATTCGCGAGCGGGTGTTGTTCGGATCGGATTTCTACATGACCCGGCAGGAGGAACTGTCCGAGAAGGCCGTCTCGATCCGACTGCGCGATGCATTGGGCGAGGATCTGTTTCATCAGATCGCCCATGTGAACCCGCGCCGCTGGCTGGGCGAGGCGTGAGGGCGCTGGACCCCCGTGCGGCAATTCGCTAAGCGCGCAGGCACGACAGATCCAGAAGAAAGTGCTTCCATGTCCGCCCACGGCGCGCCCATCCCGATGACCTCGCATCCCGCCGGCCCTCTGCGGGGCGAGGCGCGCGTGCCGGGCGACAAGTCGATCAGCCACCGCTCGCTCATCCTTGGGGCGCTTTGCGTGGGCGAGACGCGGATCACCGGCCTGCTCGAGGGCGAAGACGTGCTTGATACTGCCAAGGCGATGCGCGCCTTCGGGGCCGAGGTGACGCAGCACGGCCCCGGCACCTGGAGCGTGCATGGCGTGGGTGTCGGCGGTTTTGCGGAACCCGCGGACGTGATCGACTGCGGCAACTCGGGGACGGGCGTGCGCCTGATCATGGGGGCGATGGCGACCTCGCCCATCGCGGCGACGTTCACGGGCGACGCGTCGCTCCGGTCGCGGCCGATGGGGCGGGTGACGGACCCGATGCGGCTGTTCGGCGCGATGTCCTACGGCCGCGCCGGCGGACGGTTGCCGCTGACGCTGGTCGGGGCGGCCGACCCGGTACCGGTGGATTATGCTCTGCCTATGCCCTCGGCGCAGGTGAAGTCGGCAGTGCTTCTGGCCGGCCTCAACGCCCCGGGCCAGACCGTCGTGCGCGAGGCCGAGGCGACGCGCGACCATACCGAGCGGATGCTGGCGGGGTTCGGCGCCGAGGTGTCGGTCACGGTCGAGGACGGCCAAAGGGTGATCCGCCTGGCCGGTCGACCCGAACTGCGACCCCAGACCATCACGGTGCCCCGCGATCCCTCGTCGGCCGCCTTCCCGGTCTGCGCGGCGCTGATCACCGAGGGTTCGGACGTGCTGGTGCCGGGCATCGGGCTGAACCCGACGCGGGCAGGGCTTTACGCCACGCTACGCGAGATGGGCGCGGATCTGACCTATGAGAACCCGCGCGAGGAAGGTGGCGAACCCGTGGCCGACCTGCGCGCCCGCTTCTCGCCCAACATGCGCGGAATCGAGGTGCCGGCCGAGCGCGCGGCCAGCATGATCGACGAATACCCGATCCTGTCGGTCGTCGCGGCCTTTGCCGAAGGGGCGACGGTGATGCGCGGCGTGGGCGAGCTGCGCGTCAAGGAAAGCGACCGGATCGACGCGATGGCCCGGGGACTCGAAGCCAACGGTGTGCGCATCGAGGAAGACCGCGAGACGCTGATCGTCCACGGGATGGGGCCGAAGGGCGTGCCGGGCGGCGGCACGGCGGCGGCGCGGCTGGATCACCGGATCGCGATGTCCTTCCTTTGCCTTGGCATGGGCGCGCGCCATGCCGTCGGGGTCGACGACGCAAGCCCCATCGCCACGAGCTTTCCGATCTTCGAGGATCTGATGACGGGCCTTGGCGCCAGTCTTGAAAGGGCAAGGGGATGAGCGCGGTCCGCGTCCGTCACGCCGCGCTGCGCCGGCCTCGCGCCTTCGCGGCGGTGCAGGCGGTTCGCGGATGAGCGGGACCGCCCCCTTCACCGTCGCCATCGACGGTCCGGCGGCCAGCGGCAAGGGCACGATTTCGCGCCGGGTCGCGGCGCATTTCGGCTTTGCCCATCTCGACACCGGGCTGCTCTACCGCGCGGTCGGACGCAAGGTGCTTGAGGGGACCGAACCGGTGGATGCCGCGCGCGGTCTGCGTGCCGAGGATCTTGAGGCCCCCGGCCTGCGCAGCGCCGAGGTGGGGCAGGCGGCCTCGAAGGTCGCCGCGATCCCCGAAGTGCGCGGGGCGCTGACGGATTTCCAGGTGGCGTTCGCCCGGCGCGCGGGCGGTGCGGTTCTTGACGGGCGCGACATCGGCACGGTGATCTGCCCCGAGGCCGAGGTGAAGCTCTTCGTCACTGCCTCGGACGAAGTGCGCGCCCATCGCCGCTTCCTTGAACTGAAGGACGGCGGGGCGGACGTGACCGAGACGGGCGTCCTCGATGATCTGCGTGCCCGCGACGCCCGCGACAGTGCCCGCGCGACGGCGCCACTGCGCCCTGCCGAGGACGCGGTCACCCTGGACACCACGGGCATGAGCATCGACGAGGCCGTCGCTGCCGCCATCGCCCTGGTCGAGGCCGCGCGCCTCTAGGCCGTGCGCAGGTTCGCGGCGATGACCTTCGACTTGAGGTCATGCGCGATCGCGACTTCGAGCGCCGCCACCAGACGCGAATTCTGATCGCGCAGCCGAAGCACGGTCGTCAGGGGGATCGCCCAGTGGCGCGTTGGCGTCTCGACCTCGGTCGTGGCCGATGCGGGGCCGCCGCCCACCAGCGACATCTCGCCCACGAAGGACCCCGGCGCGCAGGTCGCCACGCGCCGGCCCCCGACGAAGACGGCGACGGTTCCCGACGAGACATAGATCAGGTCCTGCACCATCTGACCCTGGGTCGTCAGCCGGGTGCCGACGGGGGCGTCGACCCAGGTTCCCAGGTCGAGAAGCCGGCGTGCCTCGAACTTGCCAAGGCCCTGCAGGCGGGCGTCGATGAAGCCCTGTTCCTCGGCGGTGAAGCGTGCCTTGCGGTTGGCGCGCCATTCCAGCGTGATCTGGACGATGTTCACGACCACGAGCGCCGATTCCCAGAAGGTGCTGACCGGATCGTTCAGCCAGATCGCCGCGTAGGCGATCGCGGTAAGGGCGGACAGGATGACAAGAACGCGCAGCCAGAAGAGCGACCGCATCAGCATCGAGACGACGAGAAGGAGATAGGCGAAATGCCCGACAAGCCCGCCCGTCGAGAACGCGGATTCGAGCGTGAGGTCCAACTCTGATCTCCCCGTGACAGGAATACGGGGCAAACCCCACGTTTGATCTGCCTTCGCAGATCTGATTTGTCACGAGATTTCCGGGAAGAGCTTTTGATTGCAAGAAGAATCGAGCCTCGCCCCCCCCCCCCCGCCACCGTCGTTGCCCCGCGCGACGGATTGACGCCGGCCACAGCCCGGCCTGGCGATGGCGGAAGAGGGCAGGGCAGGCCAGAGTGGGCAGGCCCTGTCGACTTACTGTGCGGTTGGGGCAGTATTCCGAAGTGGACGACCGCGAATCACAAGGAGAGACCCATGGCCGATCTGATTGCCGTGACATTCGACGACGAGACCACCGCCTTCGAGCTGCGCGCCGAACTGGCGAAGCTTCAGAAGGAATACCTGATCGACATGGACGACGTCGTGGTCGTGACGCGCGACGACGCCGGCAAGGTCAAGCTTCACCAGGCGGTGAACCTGACCGCGGCGGGCGCCGTGGGCGGGTCGTTCTGGGGGCTGCTGATCGGGATGCTGTTTCTCAACCCGCTTCTGGGCATGGCCGTGGGCGCTGGCGCCGGTGCGCTGTCGGGCAAGCTGACCGACATCGGCATCGACGACAAGTTCATGAAGGAACTGGGCGCGAACCTGCCCAAGGGCGGCTCGGCCCTGTTCACCCTGGTGAAGCGGTCGACGCCGGACAAGGTGCTCGAGCGACTCGAGCCGTTCCGCGGAAAGGGCAAGGTGATGCGCACCTCGCTGTCGAAGGAATCCGAAGACGAACTGCGCGCCTTCCTCGAATCGATTCAGGGCACCTGAGACGGGCCGAAACGCTTGCGCCGGCGGCCGCGTCCCACTATATGGGCGCGGTCAGACGGCGGAAACAGCCGTGAACCGAAGACTGAGCAGGGTCGGGCAACCGGCCCTTTCGTTTTATGGCCCGCTGACCGATCGCAACCCGCGAGGGACCGAAACCAAGACCGGCGGAGACAACCGCCAGGCCCGCATAGAGATGAAAAGGAACTGAATGCGCATGTGCGCTAAAGCGACCATGGAGGAATTCGAGGCCCTCCTTAACGAAAGCCTCGAAATAGACACGCCCGAGGAAGGGTCTGTCGTCCGCGGCAAGGTTATCGCCATCGAGGCGGGCCAGGCCATCATCGACGTCGGCTACAAGATGGAAGGCCGCGTCGATCTCAAGGAATTCGCAAACCCCGGCGAAGCGCCCGACATCGCGGTCGGCGACGAGGTCGAGGTTTATCTCCGCTCGGCCGAGAACGCCCGCGGCGAAGCCGTCATCAGCCGTGAAATGGCCCGCCGCGAAGCGGCGTGGGACCGTCTCGAAACGGCCTATGCCGAAGATGCCCGCGTCGACGGCGCGATCTTCGGCCGGGTCAAGGGTGGCTTCACCGTTGATCTCGGCGGTGCCGTGGCCTTCCTTCCCGGCAGCCAGGTCGACGTGCGCCCCGTGCGCGACGCCGGCCCGCTCATGGGGATGAAGCAGCCCTTCCAGATCCTCAAGATGGACCGCCGCCGCGGCAACATCGTGGTCTCGCGCCGAGCGATTCTGGAAGAAAGCCGCGCCGAACAGCGTGCCGAGGTTATCGCCAAGATCAAGGAAGGCGACACCGTCGACGGCGTCGTCAAGAACATCACCGAATACGGGGCCTTCGTGGACCTCGGCGGTGTCGACGGCCTTCTGCACGTCACCGACATGGCCTGGCGTCGCGTCAACCACCCCTCCGAGATTCTGTCGATCGGCGAGACCGTGAAGGTCCAGGTCATCAAGATCAACAAGGACACTCACCGCATCAGCCTTGGCATGAAGCAGCTTCAGGACGATCCGTGGGATTCGGTCGAAGCGAAGTTCCCGCTCGGGTCGGTCCACCAGGGCCGTGTGACCAACATCACCGACTACGGCGCCTTCGTCGAGCTTGAGCCGGGGGTCGAGGGTCTTGTCCACGTCTCGGAAATGAGCTGGACCAAGAAGAACGTGCACCCGGGCAAGATCGTGTCGACCTCGCAGGAAGTCGACGTCATGGTGCTCGAGATCGACAGCGCCAAGCGCCGCGTGTCGCTGGGTCTTAAACAGACCATGCGCAACCCGTGGGAAGTCTTCGCCGAGACGCATCCGGTCGGCACGCGTGTCGAGGGCGAGGTCAAGAACATCACCGAATTCGGTCTGTTCGTGGGCCTCGACGGCGACATCGACGGCATGGTGCACCTGTCGGACCTCAGCTGGGACCAGCGTGGCGAAGAGGCGATCCAGAACTACCGCAAGGGCGACACGGTCGAAGCGGTTGTCACGGAAGTCGACGTCGAGAAGGAACGCATCTCGCTTTCGATCAAGGGCCTCGACAACAGCTTCTCGGACGTGGTCGAGGGCGTGAAGCGCGGCTCGGTCATCACGGTTGCGGTTACCGCGATCGAGGATGGCGGGATCGAAGTGGAATACGAGGGCGCCAAGTCCTTCATCCGCCGCTCGGACCTGTCGCGCGATCGCGCCGAACAGCGCCCCGAGCGCTTCCAGGTGGGTGACAAGGTCGATGTCCGCGTGACCAACGTCGACGCCAAGACCCGCCGCCTGGGCTTGTCGATCAAGGCGCGCGAGATCGCCGAAGAGAAGGAAGCCGTGGAACAGTACGGCTCGTCGGACTCCGGGGCGTCGCTGGGCGACATTCTGGGTGCCGCGCTCAAGGGCGAGAACAAGTAGAACGACCCTCCCTTCTTGGGGGGTGCGACCCCGCGGCAGCGATGCCGCGGGGTTTTCCTTTGCCGACGGGCGGTTGCCGGACGGCGACGTGCCCTTCGGGCCGCCGGGACGGCGGCCATGCGTCGGGCGCATCCCGGGTTCTGTCCGGGCCTGGGCCGGATTCGCCGGATACCGGGGCGAATCATGCCGTTCGGGATGAAACCGCCACGCTGCACTGCCCGCCCTTGCCGCGACGCGGCACGACGAAACTGACGGCAATTCCCTGTTTTCGAACCGGATTTCGCCACGATTCGTGTTCGAGGCGTATTTCGCGCGTGAGGCTTTGCCCCTATACTCCGACGTCGTCGCGCCGCGCACCTGGGGAGGAACGAATGATCCGGTCAGAGCTTGTGCAGAAGATCGCCGACGAGAATCCACATCTCTACCAGCGCGATGTCGAACGGATCGTGGCCACCATCTTCGACGAGATCATCGAAGCCATGGCGCGCGGCGACCGGGTCGAACTGCGCGGCTTCGGCGCGTTCTCCGTCAAGCACCGCGAAGGCCGGACAGGCCGCAACCCCCGAACCGGCGAAAGCGTCGAGGTCGAGGAAAAGCATGTTCCGTTCTTCAAGACCGGCAAGCTCTTGCGGGACCGGCTGAACAACGAATAGGCTGCGCCCCATGCGCGGCTTGAAATACGCCTTCCTCGCCCTTCTTGCGATCGTGCTTACGACGCTTGCGCTGGCCAATCGCGGCGCCGTCGAGATCCGGCTGCTGCCCGACGAGCTTGCCACGCTCTTCGGCTTCAACCTCGCGGCGTCGCTGCCGCTTTTCCTGATCATCCTTGCCAGCCTCATCGCCGGCATCCTCGTCGGCTTCGTGTGGGAATGGTTCCGCGAACACAAGCATCGCGCCGAAGCGACCGCGCAGCGGCGCGAGAAGGACCGGCTCGAGCGCGAGGTAAAGCGGCTGAAGGACAAGGAGCCGAAGTCCGAAACGGACGAGGTCCTGGCCCTTCTCGACCCCGGCGCGGCGCGCTGACCGGACCATGACTGGACACGTACGGGTCAAGATCTGCGGGCTGACCGCACCCGCCGACGTCGCCGCCGCCGTGAAGGCCGGGGCGGCCTATGTCGGTTTTGTTTTCTTCCCCGCCTCGCCACGCAACCTTTCCATCGAGGCCGCCCGCGATCTTGCGCTTTCGGTGCCGCCGGGGGTGGCCAAGGTCGCGCTCACGGTCGATGCGTCCGACGCCCTGCTCGACGCCATCGTGGCCGGGGTGCCGCTCGACATGCTGCAGCTTCACGGCCACGAGCCGCCGGATCGCGTGGCCGGGGTGCGCGCCCGCCACGGGTTGCCGGTCATGAAGGCGGTCGGCCTCGCGGACGAGGCCGATCTGGCGCGGATCGACGCCTATGCCCCGGTCGCCGATCAGATCCTTGTCGACGCGCGGCCTCCGCGGGGCGCCCCGCTGCCGGGCGGCAACGGCCTGGCCTTCGACTGGCGTCTCATCGCCGGGCGGCGCTGGTCGGTGCCCTGGATGCTGGCGGGCGGCCTGACGCCCGACAACGTGGCCGAGGCGATCCGCCTGACCGGCGCGCAGCAGATCGACGTGTCGTCGGGCGTGGAACGCGCGCCCGGGATGAAGGACCCCGCCCGCATCGAGGCCTTCTGCGCCGCTGCGCGGCGCGCCTCCGGCAGGGATATTTGAGCCAAGAAGAATTCCCTGACCTGTTCTTCTTGGAAGAAATATCCCGGGGGATCCCCCCGCGCAGGCGGGGGCGGGGGCAGAGCCCCCTTTGTCCGGCCCGCGTCAGCTTCGCTTCTTTACCCTTGCGGTCCGGCCCGCTAGATCAGCACTGACCTGAACGGAGGCGCCCGATGCCCGAAGACCTGATCAACAGCTTCATGACCGGCCCCGACGAGAACGGCCGTTTCGGCGATTTCGGTGGCCGCTTCGTGTCCGAGACGCTGATGCCGCTCATTCTCGAGCTCGAGGCCCAGTACGAAAGGGCCAAGACGGACGACAGTTTCTGGGCCGAGATGAACTTCCTCTGGAAGCACTACGTGGGCCGTCCCTCGCCGCTTTACTTCGCCGAGCGTCTGACCGATCACCTGGGCGGCGCGAAGGTCTACATGAAGCGCGACGAGCTCAATCACACGGGCGCGCACAAGATCAACAACGTGCTCGGCCAGATCATCCTGGCGCGTCGCATGGGCAAGACCCGCATCATCGCCGAAACCGGCGCGGGCCAGCACGGTGTGGCGACCGCCACGGTCTGTGCGAAGTTCGGCCTGAAATGCGTGGTCTACATGGGCGCCCATGACGTCGAGCGTCAGGCCCCGAACGTCTTCCGCATGAAGCTTCTTGGCGCCGAGGTGATTCCCGTCACCTCGGGCCGGGGCACGCTCAAGGACGCGATGAACGACGCGCTGCGCGACTGGGTCACGAATGTGCGCGATACCTTCTACTGCATCGGCACGGTGGCGGGCCCTCATCCCTATCCGGCGATGGTGCGCGACTTCCAGTCGATCATCGGCAAGGAAGCGAAAGAGCAGATGTACGAGGCCGAGGGCCGGCTGCCCGACACGATCATCGCCGCCATTGGCGGCGGCTCGAACGCGATGGGGCTGTTCTATCCCTTCCTCGACGATTCCGAGGTCCGCATCATCGGCGTCGAGGCGGGTGGCAAGGGCGTGAACGAGAAGATGGAACATTGCGCCAGCCTCACCGGCGGGCGGCCCGGCGTGCTGCACGGCAATCGTACCTACCTTCTGCAGGACGAGGACGGACAGATCCTGGAAGGCTATTCGATCTCGGCCGGGCTCGACTATCCCGGGATCGGTCCCGAACATGCCTGGCTGCACGACATCGGCCGCGCCGAATACGTGGCGATCACCGATGCCGAGGCGCTCGGGGCGTTCAAGCTTTGCTGCGAGCTTGAAGGGATCATCCCCGCGCTCGAGCCCAGCCACGCGCTGGCACATGTGATGAAGATCGCGCCCACGCTGCCTGCGGACCACATCATCTGCATGAACATGTGCGGCCGGGGCGACAAGGACATCTTCACCGTCGCCCGGGCGCTGGGCTTCGACATGGGTCTCAAGCCCTGAGGGCCGCGGCCGGGGGCGGGCGCGAAAAGACGCCGGCATAAACCTCGGTTTATGCCGGCCCCCCGTGGGTTTATCGACGACAGGCTAAACTCTGGTCCAATGGTGAGGCCGGGTGGGATGTGTTCCGGTCGGGACACGAACGCGGACAGATGCCCTGCCGCGCAACCACCAACGAGGACGTGACCATGAAGAAACTTGCCACCCTCGCCGCCATGGCGGCTCTTATGTCCACCACGGCGCTGGCGCAGCAGTTCCCGCCCGAAGTCCAGTCCGCCATCGACGAGCTTGCCGCGCAGGGCTTCCGCGAGGTGCGGGTCCAGCGCGGCCCGTTCGGCACCCGCGTGAAGGGCGAGGGCGGCGGGATCGAGCGCGAGATCCTGATCCAGTTCGGCGTTGTCGTCAGCGACCGCACCGAGCGGGACGATGACGACGACGACCAAAGCGGGTCGGGCTACGACGACGATGATGACAGCGACGACGACAGCGACGACGACAGCGATGACAACGACGATGACGATGATGACGACGATGACAGCAACTCGTCGGGCGGATCGCGCGACGACAGCGACGACGATGACGACGACGGCGACAGGTCGTCGGGCGGATCGCGCGACGACAGCGATGACGACAACGACGACGACGGGAACTGACGGCAACCATCGCGTCTTGCCCGGGATGCCCCCGGGGGTATAACCCATGCAGCGGGGGGCGTGCATCGTCGCGTCCCCCAGTTCAGGTTCGGTAATCATGCTCAGACGTGCCCTGTTCATTTGCGCGGTCGCGCTGTCCCTCGCCGCCGGCGCCGTGTGGGCGCAGGGCGTCTCCGAGCGGCAGATCGTGGACCAGTTGCGCGATCAGGGGTTCACCGAGATCCGCGTCTCGCGAACGTTTCTGGGGCGCACACGCATCGTGGCCGCCAACGACGAATACCGGCGCGAGATCGTGATCAACCCGACCACGGGCGTGATCCTGCGCGACTACTGGGCTGTCCTTCAGCGCGACGACGACGACGACACCACCAGCCGCATCGTCGCGCCGTCTTCGCGCGACGACGACGACGATGACGGATCGTCGGGCCGCTCGGGCAGCGGGCGAGACGATGACGACGATGATGGCGGGTCTTCGGGAAGTTCGCGTGACGACGATGACGATGACGGCGGGTCTTCGGGCTCGTCAGGCGGCGACGACGACGATGACTGAGGTGGCGCCGACAGCGTGGAATTTCGCGGCGGGGGACGGATCCGGACGGTGTTAGCGCATCCTGTGGTCATCGGCGTGGTCCTGGTGATCCAGGCCGTCTGCGCCTTCTTCTTCACGTCCGAGATTCTGATTTCGGTCTTCGGGCTGCGTATCGCGCCGCTCAACTGGCAGCTCTATGAATTCGTCGAGATCGGCGCCGCGATCGGCCTGATCCTTGGCGTGGTCCTGGGCGCGGTCGCCATCCGCCATGCCCGCGCCCGTTCGGCCCGCGCCGAAGAGGCGCTGCGGGCGGCCTCGGGCGCCTTCATGGAGGTGCTGGAAGAGCGCTTCACCGAATGGGGCCTGACACCCGCGGAACGCGACGTGGCGCTCTTCGCGATCAAGGGAATGTCCACGCAAGAGATCGCGGAACTGCGCCAGACCAGCGAAGGCACGGTGAAGGCGCAGACCAATGCGATCTATCGCAAGGCCGGGGTCAGCGGCCGCCCCCAGCTTCTGAGCCTTTTCATCGACGAACTGATGAACGCCAGCGCCTGAGCGCCTCAGCCCTCGCTGCCTTCGGCACCCACCGAATGGGCCGACAAGACCGCGATCGGCACGATGTCGAGGGCGCGGGCGTGGGTCGCTGCAAGGTCGACCTTCGGGCCCACCCCCTCTTCGGCCGCCTGCAGGAAACGTCCGGCGCAAAGGCACCACCGGTCGCCGGGTTTCAGGCCGGGAAACCGGAACTCGGGGCGTGGGGTCGACAGGTCGTTGCCCACGTATTTCGAATAGGCCAGGAATTCGGCGGTCATGACGGCGCAGACGGTGTGAGAGCCCCGATCCTCGGCGCAGGTGTCGCAGGCGCCGTTTCGGAAGAAGCCCGTCACCGGGTCGGCCGAACAGGCCATGAGCGGTCCGCCCAGCACGTTCACCGAAGGATCGCGGTCGAAGGACATGGCGCGCACCTTTCCCTGCTGCCTGCGCCACGACCTAGCGCAGGTCGGGGCCCGGGGCAATTCACGTCGCCGGGCTGCGCCTCAGCGAAACCGGTCGACGAGACGCTGGAGCGGGCTGCGCAAGTCGGTCTCGGGCCGGGTCTCGGGTCGGGTGGCGGGCGCGGGTCCAGAGTCCGCCTCGGGACCTGCATCGCTCTTTGGTCCGGGGGCCGCGGCCCGGGCGTCCCGGGGCGCGCGGTCGGGCTGCATCCGCAGCGCCACGGCGTTCTGGAACTTGCCCGCGTCGCCCGCCGCCAGCGCCGCCGCGCCGTCGCTGATGCCGCGCAGGAGGTCGTCAAGCCAGTCGGCGTCGGCCTTCGGAAAATCGTGCAGGACATAGCCCGGCACCGCTTCCTTGCGGCCCGGATGCCCGACCCCGATCCGGACCCGCCGGTAGGCGTCGCCGACATGGGCATGGATCGACCGCAGGCCGTTGTGGCCGGCATGCCCGCCGCCCGCCTTCACGCGAAGCTTTCCGGGGGCAAGGTCGATTTCGTCATGAAAGACCGTCACCTCGGCCGGGGAAAGCTTGTAGAACCGCATCGCCTCGCCCACCGACTGGCCGGACAGGTTCATGAAGGTTTCGGGCTTCAGAAGAATGACCTTCGTGCCGCCCAGCGTGCCTTCGGTCGCCTGGCCCTGGAACTTCGCCCGCCAGGGGGCGAAGCCATGATCCCCGGCGATCCGGTCGACTGCCATGAAGCCGACGTTGTGCCGGTTGCGCGCATATTTCGCGCCGGGATTTCCAAGGCCGACGAAAAGTTGCATGGGCAGGCGGGCATCCTCTGGCCGGGTGGTTGACCTGTCCCATGTCATGCAATGAACTGGCGGGAAATGCCAGTGCGGCCGCGAACCCGCAGTCGGCGAAAGGAAGGGACGCGATGCATCTGACGATGAACCGGTTCAAGGTCAGGCTGGGGCAGGAGGCCGCGTTCGAGGCGGTCTGGGTGCGCCGCGACAGCCACCTCAGGACCGTGCCGGGCTTTCTTGCGTTCCATCTTCTGAAGGGGCCGGAACGGGACGGCTACCGCCTTTACGCCTCGCACACCGCCTGGGCGGACGAGGCAAGCTTTTTGGCCTGGACCCGGTCCGAGGCCTTCCGCGAGGCGCACCGGGGCGCGGGCGATCACAAGGACATCTATCTTGGGCCCCCCGAGCTTGAGGTCTTCGAAAGCGTCCAGGCGATCCTCGGTGACTAGGGGCGATGCCGGCCCCGGCCATGGGAAAGCGTTCCATGCCGGTCTTTGACGTCGGCGGCGTCAGTCTTGAGGTGCCCGAAGCCGAACTGGATGCCGGCGTGCGCGAGGCGCTGGCATCGGGGCGCTATGAACATGCCGAGGCCAATGCGCTGCTGGTGCATCTGGCCGCAGGAGACCGGGTTCTCGACCTCGGCGCGGGGTGCGGCTTTCTGACGGTGGTCGCTGCGGCCGTCGTCGGGCCGGATGCGGTCGTGGCGGTCGAACCGAACCCGGCCATGCCCGCGGTGATCGCGGCCAATGTCGCCCGCAACGGTCTTTCGCCGGTCACGGTGATCCACGGCGCGGCGGTTCCGGGAACCGGCGGCGGGACGGTTTTCCTGCATCTGCGCTCGGGGTTCTGGGCCGCGTCGACGCTTGACACCGGACATGGGCGGAAGGCGCCGGTGGACGTGCCTGCCCTTGGCCTTCAGGGGCTTTTCGAGATCGCACGGCCGACCGTCCTCATGGCCGATCTCGAGGGCGCGGAAGCCACGCTCTTCGACGAACCCTTGCCGCAGGATGTGCGTCTGGCCGTGGTCGAACTGCATCCGGCGCAGTATGGTCAGGCGGGCATCGCCGCAGTCTTCGGCGCCTTCGCGCGATCCGGCTTCACGTACTGCCCGCGCGGATCGCGCGGGCGCACGGTCGTGTTCGAGCGCGCAGGCGCGGGCTGACCCTGGTCGCGCCCATCCGGGAGGTCGGCGTCCGTCTTCGGGGGGCGACACTTCGACCGCTTGCAACCGAAAGTGAACGGGGATTACTGTGATTCAACGCAACGGTGCCCTCCGGTTCATAGTGTTGAATGGTCCGTGGCACGCGCGCAGGTCAGGTCGGTGTTGGCGACAGGATCTTCGTGCCAGGAGATGCCAATGGCACAGCCTTCGCCCGGTGGAATGGTGCCGGCCCAAGCGGCCGGCAACGCAGGCGCCCTGACCAACCTGATCTATCGCAGCAAGGCGACATCGGCCTTCGACGCGCCGGCGCTCGCCGATCTTCTGTCGGTCGCGGTGCGGCGCAATGCCGACGAGAGGCTTACCGGGACGCTGGTTTACGACCAGGGCCGTTTCGTGCAGTGGCTCGAGGGGCCGCGCGCCTCGCTCGACCGGGTGGTGTCGGCGATTCGGGTCGATCCGCGCCATGCCGAGTTCGAGGTCCTGCGCGAACGCACGATCCGCGAGCGCGCCTTCTCGGATTGGCAGATGCGACTCGCGGTGCGCCGCAGTCAGCCGTTCCTCGCGCCTCAGGGCGCGCTTCAGGCCACCGATGCGCCGCTTGACGCGCTGATCTCGTATCCCGATGCGGCGCCGTCGCTGTTGCGGGTGCTGTTCAACATCGAGGCCGACAACGACGACCGCGTGCTGCGCCCCGACGGCGCGCGGCTGCGCACCTCGGTCGAGCGTTTTGTCTCGGGGCTGGGGTTCAGCCCGGTCTTCGACGACACCCAGCCCGACAGGGCCCCGGCCGACATCTCGACCGAATTGGCGGCCTGCGCGCGCGAACTTGCCCGGCTTTTCTCGTCCGAGCAGGACGACATCGATTCCCAGCGCGTCGAGGCGCTGTGCCGCACCGCCGGCCGTGGCCTTGACGACTTCGTGCGCCTGTTCGGGCGTACGGCGTCGACACTGGGCGATCTTTGGCACGACAACCGCTGCACCGAGGCCGATATCGCCGTGGCCCTGTCCGAGATGCAGATCACCTACGCGCGGATGCGCCGCCATGGCGTGGTTGACCCCGACCGGAACGTCGGGGCGTTCAAGGTCATGGTCGCGCAGATGCCCGGCGATCTGCACATCGTGGGCTCGATCCTGAAGGCCGACGTCCTGCGTTCGCGCGGATGGAGCGCGGTGTCGCGCTTTCCCGCGACACGTGACGAACTGCTGAAGGAACTTTCGCAAAACGACTTCGACGGCCTCGTCATCGCGACCAGCCGCGTGTCGTCGAGCACCGTCGATCTCGACCGCCTTCGCGCTCTCGTCACGGACGTGCGCAACGTCTCGTGCAACCGCAGGATCGTCATCGTGGTCGGCGGGCGGGTCTTCACCGACAGCCCCCTGGCCTGGCGCGAAGTGGGGGCCGATGCCGCGGCCGATACACCGCTTGCGCTGCCTCCGGTGCTGAAGACCCTTCTTGTCCTCTGACCCTGCTGCTTTTGCCTGATTTTTCGGCAACGGCCCGCGGCCGCACGCGAAATGGGCGCTATTTTTGAGAATGGTTTGCATTTGCATTGACATTGCGAACCGTTCGCATAAATGTCCCTGCAGGGAAAACAGCAGGGAGTGTTTTGCATGAGGTCGTTCAGCCGTCGTGGAGTGGGGCGCGTGGTTTTCGCCGCCGTCCTGTCCGCTTCGCTTCCAGGGGCGGCGCTTGCCGAAGCCGGGGATCGGCTGACCGTGGTGACGACGACCGGCATGATCGCGGACGCGGTCGCGCAGGTCGGCGGCGATCGGGTCGAGGTGCGCGCGCTGATGGGGCCGGGGGTCGACCCGCACGGCTACCGCCAGACCCGCAGCGACATCGTGGCGATGACGCAGGCCGACCTCGTGCTGTGGCACGGACTTTACCTCGAGGCGCAGCTGGAAGAGTTCCTTCTGGACCTTGCCGCGCGCCAGCCCGTTATCGCGGTGGCCGATGGCATTCCGGCGAACCTGTTGCTGGGCAATGAAGACTATCCCGACCGCTTCGACCCGCACGTCTGGATGAACCCCGCGCTGTGGTCGATGGTGGTGCTTGCGGTGCAGGACGCCCTGACCCAGGTCAGCCCGGATGACGCCGAAACCTTCCGCGCCAATGCCGAGGCCTACCAGGCGGAACTGTCGCGCCTTGCCGCCTATCAGGCGCAGGTGCTTTCGACGGTGCCGCCGCAGGCGCGCGTCCTGCTCACGGCACACGACGCTTTCAACTATTTCGGCGCCGCCTACGGGTTCGAAGTGTTGGGCATCCAGGGCATCTCGACCGAAAGCGAGGCCGGGCTGAACCGGATCGGCGAACTGGTCGACCTGCTGGTCGATCGCCGGATCGGCGCGGTCTTCGTCGAAAGCTCGGTCAGTGACCGCAATGTGCGCGCGCTGATCGAAGGGGCCGCCGCCCGCGGCCATGAGGTGGTCATCGGTGGCGAGCTTTTCTCGGACGCCATGGGCGCGCCGGACACCTACGAGGGCACCTACCTGGGCATGATCGACCACAACGCGACCACCATCGCCCTCGCCCTGGGCGGCACCGCGCCCGCGCGTGGGATGGACGGCCGCCTGTCCCCGGGGATGTAGGATGGCCCGACCGGAACTTGTCGCCGCCGACGGACGGCCCATCGCACCACCCGATCCCGCCGGCAGCCCGCTGGCGATCCGGGGGCTGACGGTGTCCTACGGCGAAAGCCCGGCCGTCTTCTCGCTTGACGCGACCTTTCTTCCCGGCGCGATGACGGCCATCGTCGGCCCGAACGGGGCCGGCAAGTCGACCATGCTCAAGGCCGCGCTGGGCATCGTGCCGGCCTTGTCGGGGACGGTCAGCGTCTACGACGAACCGCTTGACCGGGCGCGCGGGCGCATCGCCTATGTCCCGCAGCGCGCGAGCGTCGACTGGGACTTCCCGGCGCGCGTGCTCGACGTCGTTCTGATGGGCCTTTACCGCGAGCTTGGTCTTCTGCGTCCGCTGCGCGCCCGCCACCGCGACCGGGCGCTTGCCTGCCTTGACCGCGTCGGCATGGCCGCGTTCGCCGACCGACAGATCGGCCAGTTGTCCGGCGGCCAGCAGCAGCGCGTGTTCCTTGCAAGGGCGCTGGCGCAGGGCGCGGACCTTTACCTTCTTGACGAGCCCTTCGCCGGGGTCGACGCAGCGACCGAAAAGGCGATCATCGCCGTTCTGAAGGCGCTGCGTGACGAGGGCCGGACCATCGTCGCCGTGCACCACGACCTGTCGACGGTCGTGGATTACTTCGACCGCGTGCTTCTGATGAACGTGCGCGCCATCGCCGAGGGGACGGTGGCCGACGCCTTCACCCCCGAGGCCCTTCAGGCCGCCTATGGCGGGCGGCTCGAGACCGACCATGTCGCGCGGCTGTCCCGTCCCGCGGACCCGGGCCATGCTTCTTGACGCCCTGACGCTTCAGCTTGGCTACAACGCGACCCTCGTCGCGCTGGGCGCGGCGCTTCTGGGCGCTGCGGCCGGCATCACGGGCACCTTTCTGTTCCTGCGCAAACGCGCGCTTGTCAGCGACGCGATCAGCCATGCAACGCTTCCCGGTGTCGGCCTTGCCTTCATCGTCATGGTCGCCCTTGGCGGCGACGGACGGGCCCTGCCCGGGCTGCTTGCCGGCTCGGCGATTTCAGCCGGGATCGGGCTTCTGGCCGTGCAGGCGCTGACCCGCCGGACGCGCCTGCCCGAGGATGCCGCGATCGGGGCGGTGCTGTCGGTGTTCTTCGGCTTCGGCATCGTGCTTCTGACGATCGTCCAGTCGATGTCGGCAGGACGCCAGGCGGGACTGGAAGGCTTCCTTCTGGGATCGACCGCGGGGATGCTGCGCGCCGATGCGCTGACCATCGCGGTGGGGGGCGCGCTGGCGCTGGCTGCCGTCCTGATCCTGCGCCGGCCCATGACGCTTGTGTGCTTCGACCCCGGCTATGCCGCGGCCACCGGCGTCGACACGCGGCGGATCGACCTGGCGATGATGGCGCTGGTGATGGCGGTCACGGTCGTTGGGCTGAAGGTCGTGGGACTGATCCTGATCGTCGCGCTTCTGATCATCCCACCCGTCACCGCCCGCTTCTGGACCGAGCGCAGCGACCGCGTGATCGTGCTGGCCGGCGCGATCGGCGCCGCCTCGGGCTATGCCGGGGCCGCGATCTCGGCCTCGGCGCCGGCGCTGCCCACGGGGCCGATCATCGTGCTGATCGCCTTTGGCGCCTTCGTTCTGTCGCTTCTTCTGTCGCCCCGACGCGGGGTCCTGGCCGCGGTCCTGCGGTACCGCCGTTTTCAGCGCAGGGTGCATCGCCGGCAGGGGTTGCTGGCGCTGGCGCAAGGCCAGCCGATCTACGAGGGGTTCACGCGCCGCCTTCTGGTGCGCGAAGACCTGATGCGCCCCGACGGCGTGCCAACCGAGGCCGGGCGGGCGCGTGCGGCCAAGGCGCTGCTGGACGAACGCCGCTGGAGCCTTCTGCGCACCCTGCCGGGCGAGGGCGCCGCCGCCGCCCGCTATGACGGGCTGACCGGCATCGAGGAGGTGCTGACCTCTGACCAGCTGCGCCTCCTTGACGCGCGACTTGGCCCGCCGGTCGGGGTCGCGCCATGAGCGGCGCCGAGTTCGTTCCCCTCAGCCTGACGCCGATGCTGATCGGCGTGCTTGCCGCGGTGGCCTGCGCGTTGCCGGGGAACTTCCTGCTTCTGCGCCGGCAGGCGCTGATTGGCGACGCCATAAGCCACGTCATCCTGCCCGGCATCGTCGTGGCCTTCCTGATCACCGGGACGGTGACGACGGCGCCAATGATGCTGGGGGCGGCCGGTGCCGCGCTGGTCGCGGTGGTTCTGATCGAGGCGGTGCGCCGGCTGGGCCGGATCGAATCCGGGGCGTCGATGGGGGTCATCTTCACGGCGATGTTCGCGGGCGGCGTTCTGCTGCTCGAGCGTTCGGATACGTCGTCGGTGCATCTCGACGTCGAACATGCGCTGATGGGCAACCTCGAGTCGCTGATCTGGCTTGATGCGACCGGCTGGGGGTCGTTGCTCGACCCCTTGGCGCTGTCGGGCCTGCCGCCCGAGCTTGGGCGCATCTTCGCCACCCTTGTTGTCGTCGCCGCCTATACCTGGCTGCTTTGGCGGCCGCTCAAGATATCGACGTTCGACGAGGGGTTCGCGCGCGTCGCCGGACTGCCGGTCGCAGCGATCGGGCTAAGCCTTGTGGCAGTCGCCGCCTTGGCGGCGGTGGCGGCCTTCGATGCGGTGGGCTCGATCATCGTGATCGCCATGTTCATCTGTCCGCCCGCCGCCGCGCGGCTGATGACCGACCGGCTTGAACGGCAGGTCGGCTGGTCGGTCGCTTTCGCGATCCTGTCGGCGGTGCTGGGCTATGTGCTTGCGGGCTATGGCCCGCTTTGGATCGGGGCCGCGAACTCGGTCAGCGCGGCCGGAATGATCGCGACCGTCTCGGGCGTGATCCTGGCCGGTGCCGCGCTGTTCGGCCCGGCGCGCCACCGCTCGGGCGCGCCCGTAGGCAGCTGAGCCCGACCGCGCGACAGATTGCACCCGCCCGCCCGGCTGCTAGAGTTCCGCCCATGTCCGTCCCTGATCTTTCCGACCGGCTTCTCGCCGCCGTTGCCGCGCGGCGGGATGATCTTGTCGTGCTGACCCAGGACCTGATCCGCATCCCCTCGGTCAACCCGCCCGGGCGGCACTATCGCGAAGTCTGCGACCTTGTGGCCCAGCGGCTGCGTCCGCAGGGCTTCAGCATCGACCTGGTCCGCGCCGAAGGCGCGCCCGGCGACAGCGACAAGTATCCGCGCTGGAACCTGATCGCCCGCCGCGACGGGCCTCGTGGGGGCGAGTGTGTCCATTTCAACTCGCATCTCGACGTGGTCGAGGAAGGTCACGGCTGGACGACGGACCCCTTCGGCGGCGAGGTGAAGAACGGCCGCGTCCATGGCCGGGGCGCCTGCGACATGAAGGGCGGACTTGCCGCAAGCGTCATCGCCGCCGAGGCGTTTCTTTCGGTCGCGCCCGATTTCGCCGGCGCGGTCGAGATCAGCGCGACGGCGGACGAGGAATCGGGCGGCTACGGTGGCGTCGCCTTCCTGGCAGAACGCGGCTGGTTCGACCCGTCGCGCGTCCAGCATGTCATCATCCCCGAGCCGCTGAACAAGAACCGCATCTGCCTTGGCCACCGGGGCGTCTGGTGGGCCGAGATCGAGACGCAGGGCCGCATCGCCCACGGCTCGATGCCATTCCTGGGCGACAGCGCGATCCGTCACATGGGCGCCGTCCTGGCCGAGATGGAGGCGACGCTTTATCCGCTTCTGGCCACCAAGCGCACCGCGATGCCGGTGGTCCCCGAAGGCGCGCGGCAATCCACGCTCAATGTCAACTCGATCCACGGCGGCGAGGCCGAGCCGGAGGAGGGCTTCACCGGCTTTCCCGCTCCGTGCGTCGCCGACCGCTGCCGCATCGTCATCGACCGCCGCTTCCTGATCGAGGAAGACCTGACCGAGGTGAAGGCCGAGGTGACGGAGATGCTCGAAAGGATCGCCCAAGAGCGCCCGGGCTTCGCCTACGAACTGCGCGACCTGCACGAGGTCGTGCCCAGCATGACCGACCGCGACGCGCCCATCGTGCGCACGGTCGAAAGCGCGATCGGCCGTGTGCTTGGCGCCCCGCCCGAGTTCGTCGTCTCGCCCGGGACCTACGACCAGAAGCATATCGACCGGATCGGTCGGCTGAAGAACTGCATCGCCTATGGCCCCGGCATTCTCGATCTGGCGCACCAGCCCGACGAATGGGTCGGCATCGACGACATGGTCGAGGCCGCGCAGGTCATGGCGTTGAGCCTTGTTGCGCTTCTGGCGCGATGATCCGCGCAGGCCCCGCTCTGCCTGGCTTCGAAGACTGGGCGGGCCTTCATGATCTTCTTGCGCAGTGCTTCGGGCCGATGGAGGGGCGGATCGCGCCGCCGTCCTCCTTCGCCGCGATGACTCCCGACACCTTGCGCGCCAAGGCTGCCGGCGAGGTGCTGATCCTTGCCCATGACGGCGATCGGCTGGTCGGCTGCGCCTTCTGCGCGCCAAGGATCGATCACCTGTACCTTGGAAAACTGGCCGTCGCGCCCTTGCACCGTCGTCAGGGGGTCTTGCGCCGGATGCTTGCCGAGGCTGACGCGGTGGCGCGCCGGCGCGGCCTGCCGGCGCTCGTCCTGAAGACCCGCGTCGAACTGGCCGAGACTCACGCCACCTTCGCTGCGCTGGGCTTTCAGCAGACGGGAACCGAGGCGCATCCCGGCTTCGACCGGCCGACAAGCCTTGCCTTCCGGCGCGCCGTCGCGCTGCCGTGACGGCGCACATGCGCGCCCTTCCCAAAGCGCCGCCCCCCGGCTAGCCTGCCGGAAAACGTGCCAGGGAGACCCTCCATGACCCTTCGCCTGCCGATCCTTGCCGCGGGGCTTCTCGTCGCCGCGCAGATGGCCGCAGCCCAGCAGACCTCGATCACCGTCGGCATGGTGCTCGAGCCGCCGAACCTTGACCCCACCGGCGGGGCGGCAGCCGCCATCGACGAGGTCGTCTATGCCAACATCTTCGAAGGTCTCACGCGGTATCAGGCCGACGGCAGCATCGCGCCCGCGCTGGCCGAAAGCTGGGAGATCAGCGACGACGGCACCGTCTATACCTTCCGCCTGCGCGAGGGCGTGACCTTCCACGACGGCACAACCTTCGACGCCGAGGACGTGAAGTTCTCGCTTGACCGGGCCCGGGCCGAGGATTCGACCAACGCGCAGAAGGCGCTGTTCGCCGGGATCACCGACGTCACGGTCGTCGATCCGCTGACCGTGCAGGTCACGCTCTCGGCGCCGAACGGCGGCTTCCTGACCAACATGGCGTGGGGCGACGCGGTGATCGTGGCGCCCGAGTCGGTGGCCGCGGCCGCCACCACCCCCATCGGGACCGGCCCGTTCACCTTCTCGCGCTGGGTGCAGGGCGACCGGATCGAGATCGCGCGCAACGCGGCCTACTGGGGCGCGGCGCCGGCGCTTGAAAGCGCGACGTTCAAGTTCATCTCGGACCCGACGGCCGCCTTCGCCGCCGTCATGGCCGGCGATATCGACGCCTTCCCGAACATGCCCGCGCCGGAGACGCTGCAGCAGTTCGCGGCCGATCCACGCTTTCAGCTTCTGATCGGCTCGACCGAGGGCGAGACGATCCTGGCCATGAACAACAAGTCCGAGGCCCTGTCGGACAAGCGCGTGCGCGAGGCGATCGCCCACGCGATCAACCGGCAGGAAATCATCGACGGTGCGATGTTCGGCTATGGCACGCCCATCGGCACGCATTTCGCCCCGCACAACCCCGACTACCTCGACCTGACCGGGCTGTCGGGCTACGACCCGGAAAAGGCGAAGGCACTGCTGGCAGAGGCGGGGCACGCCGAGGGGCTGACGCTGAGCCTGCGCCTGCCGCCGCCGTCCTACGCGCGCCGCGGGGGCGAGATCATCGCCGCCCAGCTTCGCGCCGTGGGGATCGAGACGCAGATCGAGAATGTCGAATGGGCGCAGTGGCTTGAACAGGTCTTCACCAACAAGGACTTCGACCTGACCATCGTCAGCCACACCGAACCGATGGACGTCAACATCTATGCCCGGCCGGATTACTACTTCCAGTACGACAATCCGGCCTTCCAGCAGCTGATGAGGGACCTCGATCTTGCCGCCGACCCGGCCGAGCGCAGCCGCCTTCTGCAGGCCGCGCAGACGATGATCGCCGAGGATTACGTCAACGCCTTCCTGTTCCAGCTTGCCAAGACCGGGGTCGCGAACGCGAAGATCCAGGGCTTGTGGCTGAACTCGCCCACCCAGGCCAACGATCTGACCGGCGTCAGCTGGACGGAATGACCGGCCGGCCGTGGCGGCCATCGGCGGCCACGGCCCCCTGCGAAAGGCAAACGCGATGCATTTCCTTCATGTTGCCGCGACCGGCGATCCCGAAATCGGCCGACCCGATCCTGCGCGTCTGATTTCGGGCGACCCGGTCCACCGCACCTGGAACGCCGAAGACCACGACGGGCTTTACGCCGGCGTCTGGGAATCCACCCCCGGCGCCTGGCGGGTGGTCTATGACGAATGGGAGTTCTGCCACATCCTTGCCGGCCACTCGGTCCTGACCGCCGACACCGGCGAGGTGCATGTGCTGCGCGCGGGTGACGCCTTCGTCATCCGCCCCGGCTTCAGCGGCACCTGGGAGGTGATCGAGACCACCCGCAAGGAATACGTGATCCGGCCGTGAGCGTGCCCGCCAAGCCCATGGCGCGGCGCCCGGCCGTGGCATAGGCTCGGGTCCATGCTTGCCTTTCTTCTTGGCCGCCTGACCTCGCTTGCGCTGAGCCTTCTCGTGGCAAGTCTTGTCATCTTTCTTGTGACGGACGTGATTCCGGGCGACCCCGCCGCCTTCATGCTGGGGCTCAACGCCGATCCGCAGGCGCTTGAGGCGCTGCGAGAGCAGATGGGCCTGAACGACCCCCTGCCGGTGCGCTATCTGGCCTGGGCCGGGGGGATGCTGGCGGGCGATTTCGGCACCTCGCTGACCTACCGCGTGCCGGTGGTCCAGCTTGTGGTCGCGCGGCTCTGGATCTCGCTGCCGCTGACGCTTTACGCACTGCTTCTGTCCACGGCCATCGCCATTCCCGTGGGCCTGATCGCCGCCGCGCGGCGCGGGCAGGCCGCCGACGTGGCGGTGATGGGGGCGACGCAGCTTGGCATCGCGGTGCCGAACTTCTGGTTCGCGATGCTGCTGGTTCTGTTGTTCGCGATCCAGCTTCAGTGGTTTTCGGCCGGCGGCTTTCCGGGGTGGGAGGCGGGCTTCTGGGCCGGCGTCAAGGCGCTGACCCTGCCTGCAGTCGCGCTGGCGCTGCCGCAGGCCTCGATCCTTGCGCGGGTCATGCGCTCGAGCGTGCTCGAGACATTGGGGCAGGACTACATCCGCACCGCCCGCGCCAAGGGGCTGAGCCGCGCCCAGGCCACCCGCCGCCACGCCTTCCGCAACGCGCTGATCCCGGTGATGACGATCCTCGGACTTCAGTTTTCGTTCCTGCTGGCCGGCGCGATCATCATCGAGAACGTCTTTTTCCTGCCCGGCCTCGGGCGGCTGATCTTCCAGGGCATCACCCAGCGCGACCTGATCGTGGTGCAGTCGGTCGTGATGCTTCTGGTCTTTGCCGTGATCGTCGTGAACTTCCTTGTCGACCTGGCCTATGCCGCCATCGACCCCAGGCTGAGGCGGAAGGCATGAGACTGCCCGCCTCCCTCTGGATCGGGGCCGCGCTCAGCGTCGTCTTCGTCGCGGCGGCGATCGTGTCGTTCCTCTGGACGCCCCATGCGGTCGAGGCGATGAACATCCAGGGCCGCTTCCTGCCACCGGGCGGAGGGCATCTTCTTGGCACCGATCACCTTGGCCGCGACATGCTGTCGATGCTGATGGTGGGCGCCCGCACCTCGATCGCGGTGGCGATCGTGGCGGTCGGCATCGGGATCCTGGCGGGGGTGCCGCTTGGGCTTCTGGCCGCCGCGAACCGGGGCGGGATCGTCGACGAGATCATCATGCGCGGCAACGATCTGGTCTTCGCCTTCCCGTCGCTTGTCATCGCGATCCTGATCACGGCGGTCTTCGGTCCCTCGGCAGTGAACGCGATCCTGGCGATCGGGATCTTCAACATCCCGGTCTTCGCCCGTGTCACGCGCGGCGCGGCGCTGCCGCTCTGGACACTCGATTACGTCATGGCGGCGCGGGTCGCGGGCAAGAACCGGGCGCGGATCAGCGTCGAACACATCCTGCCCAACATCGCGAACCTTCTGATCGTGCAGGGCACGATCCAGTTCTCGCTTGGTATCCTCGCCGAGGCGGCGCTGAGCTATGTCGGCCTCGGCGCGCAGCCGCCCACGCCAAGCTGGGGCCGTATGCTGGCTGAAAGCCAGACGATGATTTCCTTCGCGCCGATGCTGGCGATCCTGCCCGGCCTTGCCATCGTCCTGACGGTGCTGGGGCTGAACCTGATGGGCGACGGATTGCGCGACATCCTCGACCCCCGGCTGAGGCGCGCGCGATGACGCTTCTTTCGGTCGAGGGCCTGTCTCTGGACATCCGCGGCACGCCGATCCTGCGCGACGTCGCCTTCGACATCGGCGAAGGCGAGATCTTCGGCATGGTGGGCGAGTCGGGCTCGGGCAAGTCGCTGACCGCGTTGTCGCTGATGCAGCTTCTGCCCCATGGCGCGGGTGTCTCGGGCCGCGCGATGTTCGGCGGCAGCGATCTTCTGGCGCAGACCGAACGCGCCATGTGCAGCATTCGCGGCCGCGACATCGGCATGATCTTCCAAGAGCCGATGACGGCGCTCAACCCGGTGCAGACCATCGGTGACCAGGTCGCCGAGACGCTGCGTGTGCACGGCATCCACCGCCGCGACGAGGCCATGCGGGTCGCGCGCGAAAGGCTTGACCGCGTCGGGCTGACCGCCGACCGTTTTCCTCTTGATCGGTTCCCGCACGAGCTGTCGGGTGGCCAGCGCCAGCGCGTGTGCATCGCCATGGCGATCGCCCTGCGCCCGCGGCTGCTGATCGCCGACGAACCCACGACCGCGCTCGACGTGACCACGCAGGCCCAGATCCTCGACCTGCTTGGCGATCTGGTCCGGGACGAGGGGATGGCGCTGATGCTGATCACCCACGACCTTGCCGTGGTGTCGGGGTTGGCCCACCGGGTCGCTGTCATGAAGGACGGCACGATCGTCGAGACGGGCGAGACGCGCGGGCTTTTTTCGCGCCGGCATCACCCCTACACCCAGCGGCTGATCGCGGCCTCGGCGCATGTGCCCGACCGCAAGCCGATGGCCACGGACCGGCCGCTTCTGTCCGTCGAGGGCGCCGTCCGCGATTATCCGCTGCCCCGCCGCACCCCCTTCGGCCCGCGTCCGCAGTTCCGGGCGGTCGACGGGGTCGACCTGACGCTGAGAGCGGGTGAAAGCCTTGGTCTTGTGGGCGAATCCGGGTGCGGCAAGTCCACGCTGACGCGCGCGATCCTTGGCCTGGAGCCGCTGCAGGGGGGGCGTATCACGCTGGATGGCGACCCGGTTCTGGCCCCCCATGTGCCAAGCGCGGTGCGGCGCAGGATGCAGGTGGTCTTTCAGGATCCCTTCGGGTCCTTCAATCCGCGCCACCGGGTCGACCGTCTGGTGGCCGAGCCCTTTCACCTGACCGACACGGCGCCCGCCGAACGGCGCGATCGGATCGCCGAGGTGCTTCTGGCGGTGGGCCTGAAGCCCGCCGACGCCGACCGCTATATTCACGAGTTCTCGGGCGGTCAGCGCCAGCGCATCGCCATCGCCCGCGCTATCGTGATCCGCCCCGAGCTTGTGATCCTGGACGAGGCGGTCTCGGCCCTCGACGTGTCGATCCGGGCGCAGATCCTCGACCTTCTGGCCGAGCTTCAGGGCAGCTTCGGCCTGTCCTATCTGTTCATCAGCCACGATCTGTCGGTGGTGCGCGCGATCACCGACCGGGTGATGGTGATGCAGGCGGGCAGGATCGTCGAAGAGGGACCGACCCCACGGGTCTTCGACGCGCCGGGGCATCCGTATACCCGGCGACTGATCGACGCGACGCCGCGGCTTGAGCTGGTGGGCTGAAGCCGGGGGCTTTGCCCCCGGACCCCCAGGATACTTGCGGGTCGATGGAGGTCTTTGCGGATTATCGGACGATCGGTTCGAGCGGGTCGTAGAGGGCGGGCCCCTCGTCCCCCCAGGCCGCGCGGCCCAGACTGTCGGGCTTGACGCGCAGCCGGGCGAATTCCCCAGGCGTGACGAAGCGATGGCGGTTCACGATGCCTTCGGGGTCGCGCCAGCCGGCCGGGATCGCCGGGGTCAGCAGGCGGCAGCGGAAGAACATCTCGACCTGGTGAAAGCCGCTGGCGGGGTCGTGAAACTCGTTCACAAGGGCAAGCGTGCCGACCTCGACCGACAGGCCGGTTTCCTCGTGCACTTCGCGGCGCAGGTTCTCGGGCAGCGAGGTGCCGGGTTCGACCCCGCCGCCGGGCGCGCACCACAGGTCGCTGGCCTCGCCCGGATAGGCGTTGACCAGAAGCAGCCGGCCGTCTTGCACGATCAGGCCGCGCACCGCCAGCCGGGGAGAGCGGACCCTAAGACCCAAGGCGCGTGACGTGGTTGACATGGCCCATCTTGCGGCCCGGCCGCGCCTCGGCCTTGCCGTAAGCATGGATCGCCGCGCCGGGGGTCGCGGCCAATGCCGGCAGGCGCTCGATGTCGGCCCCGATCAGGTTCTCCATCGTCACGTCGGCGACGCGGTCGGGCGCGCCCAGAGGCCAGCCCGCGACGGCGCGGATGTGCTGTTCGAACTGGTCGACCGCGCAGGCGTTCTGCGTCCAGTGGCCGGTGTTGTGGACCCGCGGCGCGAATTCGTTGACGAGAAGGGCGTCGGGCGTCACGAAAAGCTCGACCCCGATGACGCCCACATAGTCGAGCGCGTGAAGGATCTTCGCGGCAATGCCTGCGGCCTCGACCCGCTGGGCGCCGGACAGGCGGGCGGGCAGGGTGGTGGTGCGCAGGATGCCGCCCTCGTGCACGTTTTCGCCCGGCTCGTAGGACACGACATGGCCGTCGAGACCGCGCGCCGCGATCACCGAGACCTCGCGTTCGAAGGCGATCATGCCCTCGAGGATCGCGGGCGCGCCCGCCATCGCGGCCAGGGCCGCGTCGGCGTCGGTGGCCGTCGCGAGCCGCGCCTGTCCCTTGCCGTCGTAGCCGAAGCGCCGCGTCTTCAGGATCGACGGTGTGCCGATCTCGGCGACCGCCACCGCAAGCTCGGCGGCATCGCCCGCTGGCGCGAAGGGCGCGGTGGCAAGCCCGAGACCGGCAAGGAAGGTCTTTTCGCTCAGCCGGTCCTGGCTGACCGACAGCGCGCGACTCCCCGGACGGATAGGGCGCGAGGCGCCCAGGATCTCAAGCGCTGCGGCGGGGATGTTCTCGAACTCGTAGGTAATGACCGCGACGTCGTCGGCGAAGGCGGCAAGGGCCGTGTGGTCGTCGTAGCCCGCCGTCGTCACGGCGTGGGCCACATGCGCCGCAGGCGCTGCGGGATCGGGATCGAAGATGTGGCAGCGGTAGCCAAGGCGCGCGGCCGCGACCGACAGCATCCGGCCAAGCTGTCCGCCGCCGAGGATGCCGATGACGCTGCCTGCCGGAAGGGGGTCAGTCATCCGCGGGCTCGTCCGGGATCGAGGCCGACAGCGCCGCGCGCCAGGCGTCAAGCCGCGATGCGAGTGCCGGGTCCGAAAGCGCAAGGATGCCGGCCGCCATCAGGCCCGCGTTCGCCGCGCCGCCGATCGCCATGGTCGCCACAGGATAGCCCCTGGGCATCTGGACGATGGAATAAAGGCTGTCAACGCCACCGAGCGCCTGCGTCTGCACCGGCACGCCGATCACGGGAAGCCGTGTCTTCGAGGCCATCATGCCCGGCAGGTGCGCGGCCCCGCCGGCGCCGGCGATGATCACCTTCAGCCCGCGGTCAACGGCGGTCCGGCCATAGTCCCAAAGCCGGTCGGGCGTGCGATGGGCCGACACGATGCGGGCCTCGTAGGGTACGCCCAGTTCGTCGAGAATCGCGGCGGCCGCCTTCAGCGTGGGCCAGTCGGACTGGCTGCCCATGATGATGCCTACATCCACGCCCACTGCCGCGCCTCCGTGTCTTCGGGGAAGCGGCACTATAGCGGGACCAAGGCCTTACGCAATGATGTCGGGGGTCAGCGTGTCCTCGATCTGCGCGATCCGGTCCTTCAGCTGGAGCTTCTGCTTCTTCAGCCGGCGGATGGTCAGCTGGTCGCCCGTGCCCTTCTGTTCGAGCGCGAGGATCGCCTCGTCGAGATCGCGATGTTCGCGTCGCAGCACCTCGAGCCTGACGCGCAGCATCTCTTCGGACATCATGGTCATCGGCGTGGTGACGTTCATCTTCGAACCGTCTCAATCCCCTGGCGCCCCAACATAAGCGATTCTCGTGCTTTCAGGCAAAAAAATGCGACTTGCAGGGTGCTGGAGTGGACCCCATATTTCGCGTGTGGCCGCCAGACAGGGGCCACGACGACGGTCGCTTTTCGAAGGACACGTGATGACGAAACTGACTTTGGGGTCCCATCCCTTCCTTCTGGGGTTCGACCAGCTCGAGCGGCTGGTGGAGCGCACGGCCAAGTCCGATTCGGCCGGATATCCGCCCTACAACATCGAACAACTGGGCGAGAACGCCTTCCGCATCTCGCTTGCGGTCGCGGGGTTCCGCGAGGACGATCTTGCGATCACGCTTGAGGATCGGCAGCTGGTGATCCGCGGCCGGCAGTCCGACGAGGACGAGAGCCGCGTCTTCCTGCATCGCGGGATCGCCGCGCGCCAGTTCCAGCGCAGCTTCGTCCTGGCCGACGGGGTCGAAGTGGCCGGCGCTACGGTCGAGAACGGGCTTCTGCACGTGGATCTCAAGCGCGCGGTGCCCGAGTCTGTGGTGCGCCGTATCGAGATTTCCAAGGCGAAGTGAGGGGATGAGCAGATGAACACGCCATACGATTTCGACAGGATCGACGAGAACCGGATCGTCTATGTCCGGCCCGTCGCCGTGGCCGACCTGCCCGAGGACGTGCGCCAGCAGGCCCAGGGCATCGACCAGCTTTTTGCTGTCCACAACGCCGAGGGCGAGCGTCTGGCCCTGGTGCGCGACCGCAAGCTTGCCTTCGTTCTGGCCCGGCAGAACGACCTTGCGCCGGTGAACGTGCACTGACCGGCCGGCGGACATTGCGCGAATGAAGTTCGCGGCCATCGCCGACATTCACGGCAACTCGGCCGCGCTGCGCGCCGTTCTTGAAGACATCGACCGTCAGCGCATCGACCGGGTGGTGAACCTGGGCGATTCGCTGTCGGGTCCGCTCGACCCGGCGGGGACGGCGGATCTTCTGATCGACCGTGGCTTTCCCACGGTCGCGGGCAACCACGACCGGGCCCTGATCGACCGGCCCCTCGCCGCGATGGGCCTGTGGGAACGGTGGACACATCCGCATCTGAGCGAGAGGCACCTTGCCTGGATCGCCGCGCTTCCCGCCACCTTGCGCTGGGAAGAGACGTTTCTCTGCCATGCCACGCCCACCGATGATGAGACCAACTGGCTTGACGTTCGCAGCCCGAAGGGCCGCATGGAGATGGCCGATCGCGATCACGTCGCCGCCCTGCTTGGCGATGTCGCCGAAGGTCTGATCCTTTGCGCGCATACCCATGTCCCGCGCATGGTGCGGATCGGCGACCAGACCATCCTGAACCCCGGGTCGGTGGGATGCCCCGCCTATCTTGACGACCGCGAGGTCGACCCCTTCATCGCCGAAACCGGCGCCGGCGACGCGCGCTATGCGGTGGTCGAGCGCGTGGGCGACACCTGGCGGACAAGCCTGCGCACGGTGCCCTACGACCCCTCGGAAATGGCCGAGCGCGCCCGGGCGAACAATGCCGAAAGCTGGGTTCTTGCGATGACTTCAGGCTGGTTTACCGGCGATGCGGTCAGTCGGCCGGGGTGATCTCGACCCGCTGCCTCAGGGCACCCGTCGCCCGGTCGAAGATCAGGATCTCGTCGCCCGCGGTCACCACCGCGTACCAGTCGCGCCCCTGCGTGAAGGCCTGCGCGCGGGCGCCGTCCGGCAGGGCGATGCTGTCAGGCAGCGGCAGGGTTTCCGGCGCGGGGGCCTGAAGCCGGATGACAAGCAGCGCCACCACAGTTACAAGCCCAAGGATCATGACAGCCGTCAGCACCGTCACCAACAGCCTGAGAAACCTCAGGTTTCGCGCCTCGGCCTCCGGGATCGGGGGCTGATCCATGGCATCCTCGCTGATCCGCGTGATCCTTGGCGACGATCCGCCGTCGCGCCTTGATAAGGCACTGGCCCGCGATGTGCCAGACGAGGCGCATCTGTCGCGCTCGCGGCTTTCGCGGCTGATCGCCGAGGGCGCCGTGTCGAAGGATGGCGCGCCGGTGACCGACGCGAAGGCGCGCGTCGCGGCGGGCGAGGTCTACGAGGTCAGGGTCGACGAGGCCGCAGAGGTCGACACCGCGCCCGAGGACATTCCGCTGGCGGTCGTCTACGAGGATGCCGATCTTGTCGTGATCGACAAGCCCGCGGGGATGGTGGTTCACCCCGCTCCGGGCACGCCTGGCGCCACGCTTGTGAACGCGCTTCTGCATCATTTCGGCGGCAGCCTTTCTGGGGTGGGGGGCGAAAAGCGCCCCGGCATCGTTCACCGCATCGACAAGGACACGACCGGACTTCTGGTAGTAGCCAAGTCGGATGCCGCCCACCATGGCCTTGCCGCCCAGCTCGAGGATCATTCGATGACCCGCGAGTACGTCGCGCTGTGCCACGGTGTCCCGGACCCGGGCGACCCCCGCCTGCGCGGCGTGCGCGGCACCAGTTTCGAACTCGGCGGGGTGTTGAAGATCACGACACGCCTCGACCGCCATCGCACCGACCGCCAGCGGCAGGCCGTGTATTTCGACCGCGGCCGCCACGCCGTGACCCGCGTGACGGTCGACGAGGCCTTCGCCGATCAGGCGGCGCTGATCCGCTGCCGACTCGAGACCGGGCGCACCCACCAGATCCGCGTCCACCTGTCCCACGCGGGCCATGCGTTGATCGGCGACCAGATCTATGGCGGACGGCGCAGGATCAACGCGAAGGTGCTGGGCGCGGCCGCCGCTGATGCCGCGGCAGCCTTCCCCCGGCAGGCGCTGCACGCCTCGGTCCTGGGGTTCGATCATCCGGTCACGGGCGAGCGGATGGAGTTCCAAAGCCCGATGCCCGCCGACATGGCCGCCCTTGCCGCCCTGCTGCGGGGCTAGGCGGCACGCGGCGCAGCCCGGTGGCGCGGGAGGCCTGCAAGGAGCGCGATGCAGAACGCGGTCTCGGCCAGAAGGGGCAGGGCGTAGGCGGGTTGAAGCAAGGCGTTGACCTCGGGCGCCAGAAGCCGGGTGAAGCTGCCGGCAAGATAGACAAGGCCCGCCCCGCCAAGAAGCCCCGCAAGCCATACAGGCACAAGGCCCGAGCGGCACAGCAGCCAGGCTGTCAGCACCGTGTTCACGCCAAAGAAGATCAGGCCGAAGTCATAGCCGGCGCCATGCAACTCCATGAGGAAAAGCGCGCTGCGGGCCGGGTCGGTCACATCTGCGTTGGCCAGCAGGACAACGCCGATCGGCGCCAGAAGGCTGGCCCCGATGATGGCCGCCTGGATCAGGCGCAGGACCATCGCGGTCAGCGCGACCTCGCGGTGGACGTGACGCAGAAGGGCGAAGAGCAGCACAGAAAGTGCCACGTCGGCAAGAAGCATCACCGCGTCGGCGGCGATGCTCGCCCTCAGAAGCGGCAGGTGGGCGCCGATCGCCGCCCAGGTCGCCTCCGCATCGCCGGGCTGGATCAGGCGGGCGCGCACGCCCAGTTCGCTCCAGATGCCGGCGGCGATGATGACGGCGTAAAGCGCGCCGGCGGCGCGCGCGGTTCGGGTGATCAAGTGGGTGTGCATCATGGCCTCCTTATCCCGGACAGGACCGGTGACGCGGGGATAATGAATTACGGTATGCATGGAAATTTGTGATATAGGCATTCTATCCATGCAGGATCGCATGGATTGGTGCCAATGCAGGCGGCGCGCCGCCGCTCAACACCAGTGCGTGAGCGCACTGACACAGGGCTTTCCTTTTCGTCCGCGTCGTTCATGCTTTGTCAGCACAGGCACGTTAGCGGTCACATCTTGATCTGAACCGAATAGTTCACTATCTATGTTAAGCCTCGCAACATGCGAGGCGAGCAAGGGAGAAGTCCATGGCCACATACGCGAATCTTCCCGCGCCCAGTCCCGAGCAGGGCCTGAACCGGTATCTGCAGGAAATCCGCAAGTTCCCGATGCTGGAGCCGGAGGAGGAATACATGCTGGCCAAGCGCTGGGTCGAGGATCAGGACACCGACGCCGCGCATCAGCTTGTCACGTCGCACCTGCGGCTCGCAGCGAAGATCGCCATGGGCTATCGCGGCTACGGCTTGCCGCAGGCCGAGGTCATTTCCGAGGCCAACGTTGGCCTGATGCAGGCGGTCAAGCGCTTCGATCCCGAAAAGGGCTTCCGTCTTGCGACCTACGCGATGTGGTGGATCCGGGCTTCGATCCAGGAGTATATCCTGCGTTCGTGGAGCCTTGTGAAACTTGGCACGACCTCGGCGCAGAAGAAGCTGTTCTTCAACCTGCGCAAGGCGAAGGCCCGGATCGGTGCGCTTGAGGAAGGCGACCTTCGGCCCGAACACGTGGCCCGGATCGCGCATGACCTGAGCGTGACAGAGGACGAGGTGATCTCGATGAACCGGCGCCTGTCGGGGGGCGACGCCTCGCTCAACGCGACGGTGTCGGCCGATGGCGAAGGCGCCGCCCAGTGGCAGGACTGGCTTGAGGACGAGGATGCCGACCAGGCCGCCGATTACGCCGAGCGCGACGAGCTCGAGATGCGGCGCTCGCTTCTGGCGCGGGCAATGGACGTTCTGAACGAGCGCGAGAAGGACATCCTGATGCAGCGGCGCCTGCAGGACCAGCCGGTTACGCTGGAAGAACTGTCGACGCAATACGACGTCAGCCGGGAACGTATCCGCCAGATCGAGGTGCGCGCCTTCGAGAAGCTGCAAAAGCGCATGCGCGATCTTGCGCGCGAGAAGGGCGTCCTCGAAACCGCCTGACGCCACCCCGTCCGGGGGCCGTGCCCGGTTTGCACGGGCCGGCCCGAGTGATAGCCTCCCTCGCAGAAGCGAGGGAGGCTTTTTCATGTCCGATCCGGTCCGCTGGGGGGTGCTTGGCGCCTCGAAATTCGCGCGCGAGCAGATGGCCCGCGCCCTTCATGCCGCCGACGGCGCCGACTTCGTGGCGCTGGCCACCTTCGACCGGGCGAAGGCAGTCCCTTTCCAGGCCTTTCGACCGGGCCTGAAGGTGCATGGCAGTTACGAGGACCTTCTGGCCGATCCCGAGATCGAGGCGGTCTACATCCCGCTGCCCAATCACCTGCATGTGCCGATGACGAAGATGGCGCTGGAGGCGGGCAAGCACGTGCTTTGCGAAAAGCCGATCGCGCTGCGGGCCGGCGACATCGACGGGCTGATCACCGCGCGCGACGCCTCGGGGCTGTTCGCGACCGAGGCCTACATGATCGTCCATCACCCGCAGTGGCAGCGGGCGCGGCAGCTTCTGCGCGAAGGCGCGATCGGGCGACTTCAGCATGTCGAAGGGTTCTTCGCCTACGACAACTCCGGCGATCCGGGCAATGTGCGCAACAAGGCCGATCTGGGCGGCGGGGGCATCCCCGACATCGGCGTCTATACCTACGGCGCGACGCGCTGGATGACCGGCGAGGAACCCGTCGAAATCACCCATGCCGACGTCACCTTCGAAAACGGCGTCGACGTGATCGCCCATGTGCTGGCCCGCTTCCCGACCTTCACGGCGCATTGGGTGAATTCGATGCGGATGCATCCGGCGCAGGAGATGACCTTCCACGGCACCGACGGCCTTCTGCGCCTGACCGCGCCGTTCAACGCGGGCCTGTTCGGCGAGGCGCGGGTCGAGCTGCATCGCAACGGCAAGGGGCCGGGCGCGCCTGCGGTCACTGTCGAGCGGTTTCCGGCGGCCAACCACTATGTCCTGCAGGTAGAGGCCTTCTGCCGGACCCTGCGCGAGGGCGAGGCCTATCCTTGGACGCTGGAGGACGCGCGCGGCACGCAGGCGATGATCGACGCGGTCTTCGAAGCCGCCGGGCGCGGCTAGCCGGCCGGGGGGCGGGGGCTCTGCCCCCATCCCCGCTGGCGCGGGGATTCCCCCGGGATACTTGCCCCAAGAAGAACCCCGGAGGGGTGTCAGGTGAGCGCCGCGCAGAAGCGCCGGATGCGTGTGCAGGCCTCGGTCAGGGTTGCCTCGTCGGTGGCGTAGCTCACGCGGAAGTTCGGAGAAACCCCGAAGGCCGCGCCGAACACGACCGCCACGCCCTCCTCGTCGAGAAGGGCCGTCGCGAAGGTCTCGTCATCGGTGATGTGCACGCCCTTGGGCGTCGTCTTGCCGATGCAGCCCGCGATCGAGGGATAGACGTAGAAGGCGCCTTCGGGCACCGGGCAGGTGACGCCGGGCGCCGTGTTCAGAAGGTCGACGACAAGGTCGCGGCGGCGCTGGAACAGGCGGGCGTTGTCCTTCAGGAAGTCCTGCGGGCCGTTGAGCGCCTCGACCGCGGCCCACTGGCTGATCGTGCAGGGGTTCGAGGTGGACTGCGACTGCACCTTGCGCATCGCCCCGATCAGCGCCTTGGGGCCGGCGGCATAGCCGATCCGCCAGCCCGTCATCGCGTAGGCCTTCGAGACGCCGTTCACCGTGAGCGTGCGGTCGTAAAGCCCGGGCTCGACCTCGGCCGGGGTGCAGAAGGTGAATCCGTCGAAGGCGATGTGTTCGTACATGTCGTCGGTCAGGACCCAGACATGGGGGTGGCGCATCAGCACATCGGTCAGGCCCTTGAGTTCGTCGCGCGAATAGCCCGCGCCGGTGGGGTTCGAGGGCGAGTTGAAGATGAGCCACTTCGTCTTCGGCGAGATCGCCGCCTCGAGCTGGGCCGGCGAGATCTTGAAGGCCGTGTCGATCCCGGCGGCCACGGTCACGGGCGTCCCGCCTGCAAGCAGCACCATGTCGGGATAGCTGACCCAGTAGGGCGCGGGCAAGATGACCTCGTCGCCGGGGTTCAGCGTGGCCATGAAGGCGTTGTAGAGCACCTGCTTGCCGCCGGTGCCGACGCTGACCTGGTCGGGCGTGTAGGTCAGGCGATTGTCGCGGGCGAACTTGGCGCAGATCGCGGCCTTGAGTTCGGGGATGCCGTCGACGGCGGTGTACTTCGTGCGCCCGGCGTCGATCGCCGCCTTCGCGGCGGCCTTGATGGAGTCGGGCGTGTCGAAGTCGGGTTCGCCCGCGCCAAGGCTGATGACATCGCGGCCCCGCGCCTTCAGCTCCATCGCGAGGTTCGAGACCGCGATGGTGGGCGAGGGTTTCACGCGATCGAGCGTCGCGGACAGAAAGCGCATGGTCGTCTCCGGTTGGACAGTCGGGCGCTCGTGTCATAGGTAGGGGAACGAGGCCGATCAAGCGCCACCACGCCACGCGGGAGGAGAAGATGCCTGAAAACGCAGCCGCCACCGATGCAGACTGGTTCTCGGACGCCGCCGCCACCTTCGGCGACCGGCTTGCCGGGGCCCGCGAGGCCGCCGGACTGAGCCAGGCCGACCTGGCGCAGCGCCTTGGCGTGACGCTGGAAAGCCTGCGGTCATGGGAAGACGACCGGTCCGAGCCACGCTCGAACCGGTTGCAGATGCTGGCCGGGCTTCTCAACGTCTCCATCGCCTGGCTTCTGACGGGCGAGGGCGAGGGGCTGGAAGCCCCGCCCCAGGATCGGCCTGCGGCATCGGAACCGGCGGCGATCCCGGACGAACTGGGGCCCGCGGTCCTTGCCGAGATCCGCGACATCCGCGCCCGCATCGAGGCCGAGGTGGCGCGGCTTGCCGCGCTTGAAGCGCGTCTGGCAGGGGGCAGGAATGGCTGACGAGATCCGCCTCAAGCGCCTGAAGATCCGCGCCTGGAGGCGGGGCACGAAGGAGATGGACCTTGTCCTTGGCCCCTTCTGCGACGACGAGGCTGCGAGCCTGAGTGAACCCGAGCTTGACCTGTTCGAGGCGCTGCTGGCCGAGAACGACCACGATCTTTACGGCTGGGTCACGGGCCAGGCCCCGGTGCCGGACCGTTTCGCCCCGCTGATCGGACGCATTGCGCGCCACGCCGGCGCGCTGTGATCGCCTGTCGGGGCCGGCGCGCAGCCCGGTCAATTCGATGCGAGTTTTTGGCTCTTTAACCGGATATTCGGATTTTTCCGCGATGCCACCTTCTGCGACCGGAACAGGCGGAGCGGCGGATGAGCATGCATCAGACCCTTGGGCAGACAGAAACACGCGGGTTTCTTGACGATTACCTCGAAAGCCTGTCGCTGGTGGAACGGCTGCACCGGCTGCTTCTCGACGTCATCAAGGACGAGTTCGAGCGTCTTGGCATGCTGGAAATCAACGCGGTCCAGGCGCTTTTGCTGTTCAACATCGGCGACAACGAAGTGACCGCGGGCGAATTGCGCACGCGCGGCTACTACCAGGGCTCGAACGTCAGCTACAATCTCAAGAAGTTGGTCGACATGGGATACATGCACCACCAGCGGTGCGAGATCGACCGTCGTTCGGTTCGCGTGCGCCTGACGCCCAAGGGCCGCGAGGTCCGGCGCGTGGTCGGCGATCTGTTCGCCCGCCATGCCCAGGGGCTGGAGCGCAGCGTCGCGAACGATGCGGGCGGGCTGGGTGCGCTCAATCGCGCGCTGCACCGGGTCGAGCGTTTCTGGGGGGACCAGATCCGCTATATCTACTAGGGGCGGCGACCCGTCCCGGGGCCACGTCCTACCAGTGGCCGGTGTTCTCCATGCTTGCCCAGGGTTCGGCCGGTGGCAGCGCCTCGCCCTTCTGCAGAAGCTCGATCGAGACATTGTCGGGCGAGCGTACGAAAGCCATGTGCCCGTCGCGCGGGGGGCGGTTGATCGTCACGCCTGCGTCCATCAGGCTTTGACAGGCCGCGTAGATGTCGTCGACGGCATAGGCCAGGTGGCCGAAGTGCCGGCTGTCCGACGGCAGGCCTTCGTCCCCGTCCCAGTTGTAGGTCAGTTCGACCGGGCAGTCCTCCTGGCCAGGGGGCGCCATGAACACCAGCGTGAAGCGGCCCTTGTCGTTTTCGAAGCGCCGCGTCTCCTTCAGGCCCAGAAGCTCGTAGAAGGCCATGGATTTCTCGAGGTCGAGCACGCGCACCATCGTGTGCAGGTATCGGATCGTCATGTCTGTCCTCCGGTCATCTGCCGCGACCCTAGGCGGTCGCGCGCGCGCGTTCCAGTCCCGCCGCACGCCGCGCCGTCAGAACACCGAGGTGATGCCCAGGCGGATCCCGATATCCTCGGCCTCGTAAAGGCTGATGTTCGACAGGGTGCGCGAGGCTTCGATCGTCATTGTGGGGCCGAAGCCATAGAAATTCCAGGCCGGCGCGCCCAGCGTGGCCCATATCCCCAGGCGCGTGTCCTGCCGCCCGTCGGTGGTGAAGGGCGAGGCGTCGTAGAGCCGCCGCTCGACGTTCAGCCCCACCCCCAGCGTCGTCGGCCCGATCACGGGTTCGGCGAAGGTGTAGTCGACCTCGACCAGCACTGCGTCGTTGTCGATCTCGATCGAGTCCGACTGCACCAGCCGGACCCCGCCGCCAAGGCCGAAGACGTCGCCGTTTCCGGCTTGCCAGATCCGCCGCAGGTCGACCCGCGACACCCAGGCGGATCGGTCGGGGTCGTCAAGGCGCTTCTGCCGCTCGACCGAGGCGGCCAGCGTCGCCAGTGACTGCTGGCCCGGCGCCCATTGCGCCATGAGGCCCCCGCGCAGGTAGTCGCTCAGCGGTGCGCCGCCATAGCGGTTTCGCCCGGCCAGCGTATCGAAGCGCAGCACCACGTCGTCGGACCAGCTGCTGACCACCTGCGAGAGCCCGACCTCGATCGCCTCGAAGGCGTAGTCGGCACCACGTGCCTCGGGCGCCTGGCGTCGGGCCTCGTCCGACAGGACGACCTGCTGCACGGCGAAGCCGGCATAGGCCTGCGCGGGCTGTCCGCCCAGCCCCGCGAACCGCAAGCGCGCCGAGCCCGACACAGCGATCTCGACCCCCGACAGCGCCTGCGCATCGCCGCTCAGCACGAAGGGCAGGCCGGCGATCTCGACGATGTCCGCCCGCGAGCCGTTGTTGACGTTCGACGAGGGAACCACGCTGAAGGACAGCGAATAGGACCAGGGCGTGCGCGCGCGCACCGACCGGAAGTCGCGGATCGCTGCGGCGCGCAACTCGTCGGTCGGGGCCACCTGGGCGGCGCGTCGCAGCCAGAACTGCGCGATCAACCCTTGTTCGCGCAGGAAGTTGCCGGCGGCAAGCTCCATCGCGGCGGCAAAGCGTTCGTCGTCGGTCGCGGCAGCGGCGTTCGCCCGCCGCGCCGCGTCAAGCGCCCCCTCGACATCCCCCGCCGCGCGACGGATGCGCGCGACAAGGATCCAGGCCACCGCGTCGTCGGGATCGCGCTGCAAAAGCGCCGCGGCGATGGCGGCCGCGTCCTGCTGCCGCCCTTCGGCTTCGAGGGCCACGGCGATCGCCCGGGCCTCGGGGATCGACACCTCGACCTCGGCCGCGGCCGGACGCCCCGCCATGGCCGGGGCAAGCGCCGAAAGAAGGCAGATCGCCCGCCACAGGGGCCGGGGCGTCAGGGGCAAGCAGGATCGGCGCCCGCCGTTCCGCAGCGCGCCACGTTGAACGACCCGAATTCCCGCACCGTGCTGCCCTGGATCGGCGTGAACACCATCACGCCCGCCACGTCGGTGGCGTCGACGCCGCCGAAGATGCCGCCATAGGTGCCGCTGGTGGTGAGGTCCGGGAACTGCGTCGCTCCCAGGAACTCGCCATTGGCGTCGATGCGGGCGGTGGCCAGCGTCTGGGCGGGAAGGGCCGCGCCGCCAACGATCGCGCGGTTGCCGATCTCGCCGCCGACCTCCATCGCCGCGAACCTGGCCTCAAGCCGCGCCGTCCCCTGGGTGCGGACCGGATCGGTCGCGCCGGTGCCGAAGACCCCGGCGTAGGACCCGATGTAGGTCGCGGTGCCTGCGCGGGGCACGGACCAGGTGTCGATGCGCACATAGGTGCTGCCGCCGAAGGCGTCGCCGGCGAAGGCGTTGTCGCCTACCGCGCCCGCCACAAGGGTGCCGCGCGGGTTCTCGCGGAAGAGGGCGAGGAAGCTGCGATCGGGGCTTTGCCGGGCCACGTAGGCCTCGTAGCCCGGAACGTCGAGGTCGGGCCGCCGCGTGTAGTCGGCCACGAAGGCCGTCCCGTCGAGGTCCATGTCCAGGCGCAGCGTGTCGGCCACCGCGTCATAGCTTGCCGCGTTCAGGTTTCCGGCCAGTTCCGCGGGAAAGACCGGCGTGCCGCCGATCGTGCCGCCCTGGTTCTCGCCGTCGCAGGCGGCCAGAAGTGCAACCGCGGTGATCGACAACGCCTTGCGCAGCATCGCGCCCTCCCCCGGACATATGATGCGCCCATAGTCCGGGGCCGGGGTCGGGGCTGTCAATCATCCCGTGGCGGAATTCGGCCCCTGTGGCGGGCCGATGACAGGCCGTGACGCGCAGACTGTCAGCCTATTGTGTTTCCACGCCTGCCCGCCGCCAGATATAGTGTGGCCGAGTCGCACCCCGACTCGCCGACCGACTCGCACCCCGACTCACGCCGCCACGACCCCCGAAGGAGCCCGCCGATGCCGCTTTCCCCCGACCAGATCGCCGAGATCGACGAGCTTCGCGCCACCCCGCGCCCCACGCTGCGCGCCGTCTCGGACGGGATCGAGGCGCATCTTTACCGCGCCATCCCGGTGCTTGATCACGGCTTCGTCCGGGTGATCGACTACATGGGCGACGACGCCGCCATCGTGCAGGCCGCGCGCGTCAGCTATGGGCGTGGCACCAAGGCCGTGCAGAACGACGAAGGCCTGATCCGCTATCTCATGCGGCACTGGCACTCGACCCCCTTCGAGATGTGCGAGATCAAGCTGCACGTGAAGCTGCCGGTCTTCGTCGCCCGCCAGTGGATCCGCCACCGCACCGCGAACGTGAACGAATACTCGGCCCGCTATTCGATCCTCGACCGCGAATTCTACATCCCCGCGCCCGAACACCTGGCCGCGCAATCCACCGTCAACAACCAGGGCCGGGGCGAGGTCCTGACCGGCGAGGAAGCCGCCCGCGTGCTCGACATCCTGCGCGGCGACGCCATGCGCAGCTATGACCACTACGAGGAAATGCTCAGCCAGGACGGCCAGCAGGGCCTTGCCCGCGAACTGGCGCGCATGAACCTGCCCGCCAACATCTATACCCAGTGGTACTGGAAGGTCGACCTGCACAACCTGTTCCACTTCCTGCGCCTGCGCGCCGACGCCCACGCCCAGTACGAGATCCGCGTCTACGCCGAGGCGATCTGCGACGTGGTGAAGGACTGGGTCCCCTACGCCTGGGCCGCGTTCGAGGATTACCGCCTGGGCGGCGTGACGCTGTCGGGCAAGGCCGTTGACTGCCTGCGGCGGATGCTTTCGGGGGAAGAGGTCACGCAGGAGACCAGCGGCATGAGCAAGGGCGAGTGGCGGGAGTTCATGGGGGTGGTGAGGGGGTAGATGAAGACCATCTTCACACAAAGACATGGGGTAAGGTGTAAGCTGTTCGGGGAGGCACACCACTATGGCTAAGGGGCGTTCAGTCAGACTCTATCTTGTCGATGGGACTGCAACGGGCATTCTGACTGCTGAAATAATGAATTGGACCGGCCACGTCTTGGCAGCCCCTAGGACCAGAATTGAAGATGCTCTCTCCAGGAGCGAGTTGCGGAGAACCGGTGTATACTTCCTCTTTGGACCTGATGAGGAAGTGTCAGACGTAAACCGTGTCTACGTTGGTGAAGGTGATGAGATTGCAAAGAGAATTTATCAACATAACAAGGAGAAAGTCTTTTGGGAGAGGTTTATTGCTGTCACCAGCAAGGATATGAACCTCACCAAAGCTCATGTCCGGTACCTGGAGGGAAGACTCTTGCAACTTGTGCAGGAAGCAAAAAAGGCAAAACTAGCAAATAAGGACCTGCCGCAATTCGACCTCCTTCCGGAGGCTGACAAGGCGGATATGGAGGCGTTTCTTGAGGAGATCCAGCTTGTGCTTCCAGTTATTGGAGCGGACTTTCTTCGCCGACCCACGGTCAACGTCAAGCCGAAGTCCATTTCGGATTCCGCTCCAGCTAGCTTAGAGAGCCAGAATCAGGAGGGCAACGAACACGTACTCTTCGTGCTTTCAAACTCAAATGCTGGTATCGAGGCGACTGCAAGAGAGATATCCGGGGAGTTCGTCGTGCTTTCAGGGTCTCGTGGTTCGCTCAAGGAGAAGTCTTCATTTCACGATCGTATCAAGGCTATTAGAGACGAAGCACTTGAGACGGGGAGAGCGCGAAAGATTAATGATAGAAACTTTGTTCTTGATGAGGATATCTCTTTCTCTAGTCCAAGTGCGGCTTCAGTCTTTTTGTTCGGGACATCAAGAAATGGAAGAGCAGATTGGATTGTGAGCGGAAACAACAAGAATTACGGGACGTGGAAAGAGGAGGTGATCGACGAGCGGGCTAAACACATGGTGCTGCAGTTGTAGTCAAAGCACGCACCCCACGCCGGATCACCCGTAGGGCGGGGTTCACCCCGCCGAACCCGGCCGCGGATGGCGGGGTGAACCCCGCCCTACCGCGCTGACGCAGGCGCTTCATTCGTTACGCCCCACGCCCCCACCATCCCGCCACCCCCGCGCCACCCCCTCTCCCTATCCCCGCCACAATCCCGCGCCATGGTTTTCGTCGTGTGAGTGGTCCTAGGGGTCGTGCAAATGCGAGTGTTGTCCGCCGTCGTTTCATTCCTTGCGTTCAATGCCCTCGGCGTTCTGCTGATGCAGTCCGAGCCGGGGCATGAACCTGCGCTTCTGTCTGCGATCCTCGGGTCGTGGATGGACCTTGCGCAGGTCGTCAAGACATATGGATATCAGCCCGTGGGCCTTAGCTTCATGGCGTTGGGCCTTTACATCGCGCTGGTCTGCCTTGTCCTGTCGCAGCCCCGCGGCCGCTGGTGGCCCGAGCGTCTGCGCGACGTCTCCTCGCGCCGTGCCGTGCCCCCCGACCCGCTGGGCGGTACCCGGGGCTGATCCGGGCCCGATCCGGGACTTTGCGCGCACCAGGTCCGCCACCGGACAGGGCACGCGGCCCGTCCCGCGACAAGTTTATCCACGGGCCGTCATGATCCTGTTACATTCAGGGTCATGCGCCGCCTTGCCCTGATTCCCCTTGGCCTTCTCGCCCTGTCTGTGCTTCTGGCTGCCCCGGCGGCGGCCGAAAGCCCGATCGCCGAGGTGGTCTGCGCCCCCTCGGCCGAGATGCGCGACCGGCTGACCCGCGACTATGGCGCCAGCCTGTCGGGGCAGGGCCTGCGCGACCATGACAGCGTGATGGAGCTTTGGTCCTCGGCCCGGGGCGACTGGACGCTGGTCGTGGCCTACGCCAGCGGTCTGCGCTGCATCGTCGCCATGGGCGAGGCCTGGGATACGATCCCGGCCCGCGACCCCGCCTGACTCAGCCCGCCTGACGCACCCCGCCTGACACGCCCGGCCAGCAAAGCGGCGCCCGACGCGCCATGCGGCGCCCCGTCGGGGATGGGCGAGGTCAGGGCAGGGAAAAGTCGCAGGGGAAAGCAGACGTGCCCTCGGCTGGGGCGACAGGGCCAAGGGTGCGGCGCACGGGGCGCGCTGGTCCCCCAGGGGGCGGGGCGCCCGCGGGGGGCGCACCCGCATGGGGCGTCAGAGCAGCTTCAGATCGCCCGCGGACTTGCGTCCGTCGCGGCCCTCGATCATTTCGAAGCTGATCTTCTGGTTGTCGGCAAGTCCGGTGAGCCCGGCCCGCTCGACCGCCGAGATGTGGACGAAAATGTCCTTGCCGCCGTCATCGGGTGCGATGAAGCCATAGCCTTTGGTGGTGTTGAACCATTTTACGGTTCCGGTGGGCATAGGCCCTCTCCTTTCGATCGTCATCCGCGAAAACTGCACGCGGACTTCTGCAGCCACGTCTTCCAAGTTACGGCCGCATTCCCGAAGAAGCAGAGCGACTTGAATGTATTGGCGTGAAAATACTTGGCGCGGCCGCGAAAAAAAACAAGCCGTCGCTGCGGGGCCCGCGCATTTCGGCGCGCGGCTGCGCGTTCAGGCGGCAGCGCTGCGTGATCTTTGCCCGTCCTCGCGCCGGGACCCTGCCGTGAGACGGGCCAGAAGCCGGTCGGCCGAGAGCGGCCCCGCGCCCTTCAGCACCAGCGTGAGCAGAAGGAACACCCAGAGCGCACGTTGATCGGCGACGATGGCATCGGCGGCGCGGTCGAACCAGCCGCCGATGTCCGCGCCGCCAAGTCCGTGGCCGGTGATGTCGACCCAGGTCTGCACCGCCACGAACCCGATCATCCCAAGCGCGGCAAGGCGCGTGAGAAGGCCAAGGACGATCAGCAGCGGCAACAGGAACTCGGCCCAGGTCCCCGCGACCGCGATCGCCCAATGCCCGACCCCAAGCTGCGAGACGTCATATCCCGCCGCCTCGACCGCGCGGGGAAAGATCTGGATGTAGGCCCCGTCCGAGGGGCGAAGAAAGCCAAGCACCCCATCGCCCAGCTTGGTGCGCGCCGCGTTCCAGAAATAGATCAGCAGGACCCCGGCGAAGGTCAGGCGCGCCAGAGTGGGGATCAGCGCCGTCGACACCGCGTCAAGGCGCGCGGCGACCGACTGGTGGGCGGCGACAAGGGCGTTCATGGGGCGGTCTCCTCGAGGGCGGCGAAAGCGCCCGCCGTGATGAGGCGGGCTAGGGTGTCGGCGGGGTCGAAGCCGTCGCCGCCGGCCTCGATCGCCGCGCCCAGGGCGGCACCCTCGGCAAGGTCGCGGACAAGGGCAGCGCCCCCGTCGGGCAAAAGCGTCTGCACCGGGTCGAAGCCCGGGCGTGTGATCAGCACGGTCTCGGCCCCGGGGGCGGGTTTCGGGGCGCCGGGCACCATGTTGCGCGCCCAGATGCCGTGGATCGGCCAGGGCGAGGCGACCACGCGCACCGCCGGATGCAGCCGCGGGCGCGCGGACAGCAGGCGGTCGGGCGAAAGCGCGGTGAAGGCTTCGGGCCCCAGCGTGTCGGCATCGGCGGCGTGGTAGCTTTCGCGCAAGCACAGCTCGAGCCGGGCGATGTCCGGCAGATAGGGCAGGTGCGCAAGCTGCGGCAGGGCGGCCAGGAAGCCCGGCATTTCAGCCCCGTAAAACATCAGCACGGGCGAAGACGGCGGATGGGCGCGCAGGAACAGACCGGCAAGGCCGCGAAAGTTCGCCTCGCCCAGCAGCTTCGCCAGAACCGGAAAGGCGGTCGTCAGCGCCTCGGTCAGGCTGACGGCCACGTTGTTGCGATAGACCGAAAAGCGCCGGCCCGCGGGCGCCCCGTCCGGGGCCAGAAGCCCCTCCGGCACCGCGCGCGCAGGGTCGAGAAGCGCCGTGGCGAAGGCGGATTGACCGGCGCTCATGCCAGGGCCCCGGCCGGCGCGGGGCCTGCAAGAACCCGCCCGGCGCGGGCCGCCTCGGCCCGCAGGGTCGGCCAGTCGGGCACGTCGTTGTCCCATTCGATCAGCGTGGGTTTCCGCCCGCCGAGCGCGATCGTGTGGGCATAAAGCGCCCAGACCGGGTCGGCGACCGCGCGCCCGTGGCTGTCGATCAGCAGCGGCGCGCCCACGTCGTCGGCGTCTTCGTCGTGGCCGCCCAGGTGAATCTCGCCCACGGCGTCAAGCGGGAAGGCGTCGATATAGGCGACAGGGTCGACCTGCTGGTTGGTGGCCGACACGAAGACGTTGTTGACGTCAAGCAGCAGGCCGCAGCCGGTGCGGCGGACAAGCTCGGTCAGGAAGTCGACCTCGGCCATCTCGGTCTCGGCGAAGGCAAGGTAGGTCGACGGGTTTTCAAGCAGCATCCGCCGTCCCAGCGCCTCCTGGACCTGGTCGATGTGGTCGGCCACGCGCGCCAGCGTGCGGGCGGTGTAGGGCAGGGGCAGAAGGTCGTTCAGGAAGCCTGTATCGTGGGTCGACCAGGCAAGATGTTCGGAAAAGCTGGCCGGTTTGAGCCAGCGCACGAGGCGCGCAAGCCGGTCCAGGTGTCCGGGGTCGAGCGGCCGCTCTCCCCCGATCGACAGGCCCACGCCGTGGACCGAGATCGGGAAGCGGTCGCACAGCGCACGAAGCTGTGCGATCGGCCGGCCGCCGTCGCCCATGTAGTTCTCGGCGTGGATCTCGAGCCAACCGACGGCGCCGGGGTCTTCGAGGATCGCCGCGAAATGCTGCGGCTTGTAGCCGACGCCGGGGGCGGTCGGCAGGGACGGGCCGGGGATGTGGCTTGTGTCGAGCATGGGCACCACCGAAGGCAGGGGGCGTCCCCGGTCGCGCGTCGACCGGGGACTGGGGCAGGTTTACGCGGGCAGGTCGCGGTCAAGGGCCTCGAGCGACCCCATGCGGCCGTCCGGCAGCTCGATCTCGGTGCAGGTGCCGGCATCGACCAGCGTCCAGGCGTTGCCCTGGTAGTCGACGGTCGAGGTGCCGGCGCAGGTGGTGCCGGGGCCGGCGGCGCAGTCGTTCTGGCCGGCAAGCGAGACACCGAAGCACTTTTCCTTTTCCTGGGCATGGGCCGGAACGGACAGGCTGGCGGCAAGGGCGGCGGCGACGGCGCCGGCAACGGCAAGGGTCTTGGCGTGGTTCGACATCAGTTCAGTTTCCTCTGTTCATGATCCATAGCCGCCGGCATTGCGGCGACTGGTCGCAGTGGTAGTCAGGTCATTTGATCAAATGCCAGTCACGGGCGCGTGCTTGACGCACCCGTGTCCTGTTGAAACATCGCAATAAATTCGGTTGACGCAAGGGAACCGGATCGCCGGCCCCCGTAGGTCAGCGCAGGTCGGGAGGGGTCGCCTCGGCGGCGAGTTCGCCCACGACCGCGTCGAGCGGGCGGGTGGACGTGTCCTTCTCGCCCAGGCGGCGGACCGAGACGGTGCGGTCCTCGACCTCGCGGTTGCCGATCGCCAGGATCACCGGAACCTTGCCCACCGAATGTTCGCGGACCTTGTAGTTGATCTTTTCGTTCCGCGTGTCGGCCTCGGCCCGGACCCCCGCCGCGACCAGCCGGTCCACAACCTCGTGGACGAAGGCATCCGCGTCCGACACGATCGAGGCCACGACGACTTGCCGCGGCGCCAGCCAGAATGGCAGCTTGCCCGCGTGTTCCTCGATCAGGATGCCGATGAACCGCTCGAACGAGCCCAGCGTCGCGCGGTGCAGCATGACCGGGCGATGCCGTTCGCCGTCCGCGCCAATGTAACTTGCGTCAAGCCGTTCGGGCAGGACGAAGTCGACCTGAAGCGTGCCGCACTGCCAGTCACGCCCGATCGCGTCCGTCAGCACAAACTCAAGCTTCGGTCCGTAGAACGCCCCTTCGCCGGGATTGAGCGCATAGTCGTAGCCCGCCGCGCGGGTGGCGTTCGCAAGCGCCGCCTCGGCCTTGTCCCAGACCTCGTCCGATCCGGCCCGCGCCTCGGGCCGGTCCGAGAACTTGATCTTGAAGTCCGAGAAGCCGAGGTCGCGGTAGATCTCCGACAGAAAGCCGATGAAGCGCTTCGTCTCGCCCTCGATCTGGTCTTCGGTGCAGAAGATGTGGGCATCGTCCTGCGTGAAGCCGCGCACGCGCATAATCCCGTGCAGCGCGCCCGAGGGTTCATAGCGGTTGCACGATCCGAACTCGGCCATGCGCAGCGGCAGGTCGCGATAGCTTTTCAGGCCCACGTTGAAGATCTGCACGTGGCAGGGGCAGTTCATCGGCTTCAGCGCGTTGATCGTCTTTTCGCGGGCATGTTCCTCGTCGACTTCGACGATGAACATGTTTTCCTGGTAATTGGCCCAGTGGCCCGATTTCTCCCACAGGACGCGGTTGACGACCTGGGGGGTGTTGACCTCGACATAGCCGCCCGCGCGCTGCTTGCGGCGCATGTAGTCCTGCAGTGTCGTGTAGATCGCCCAGCCGTTCGGGTGCCAGAAGATCTGCCCCGGCGCCTCTTCCTGCATGTGGAAAAGGTCCATCTCGCGCCCGAGCCGGCGATGGTCGCGCTTCTCGGCTTCCTCGAGGAAGGTGAGGTAGGCCTTCAGGTCGTCGCGGTTGCGGAAGGCCACGCCGTAGATGCGCTGAAGCATCGGACGGTTCGAATCGCCGCGCCAGTAGGCCCCTGCCACCTTCATCAGGCGGAAGGCGTCGGCCGGCACCTGGCCCGTGTTCTGAAGATGCGGCCCCCGGCACAGATCCTGCCAGTGCCCGTGCCAGTACATGCGCAGCGGCTGATCGCCCGGGATCGCCTCGATCAGTTCGACCTTGTAGGGTTCGCCGTTGGCCTCGTAGAAACGGACCGCGCGCTCGCGGTCCCAGATCTCGGTGGTGACGGGGTCGCGGCGGTTGATGATCTCCTTCATCTTCGCCTCGATCGCGCCAAGATCCTCGGGCGTGAAGGGCTCGGCCCGGTCGAAATCGTAATACCAGCCGTTGTCGATCACGGGTCCGATCGTGACCTTCACCTCGGGCCAGATCTCCTGCACGGCGCGGGCCATGATGTGGGCCAGGTCGTGCCGGATCAGCTCGAGCGCCGGCGCCTCGTCCTGCATCGTGTGGATCGCGATCGAGGCATCGCCGGGGATCGGCCACTGCAGATCCCAATGCGCGCCGTTCACGGTCGCGCTGATCGCCTTCTTGCCCAGCGAGGTCGAGATGCCGGCGGCCACCTCGGCCGGCGTGACGCCCGCCTTGAAGCTGCGCGCATTGCCATCGGGGAAGGTCAGGGAAATATCGGCCATCGGCCAGTCTCCTCGTCGGTTTGGCGCCCACGGAACGCCCGGCTGCGGGTATGTCTTGGCGCGGGTTTGTCGCATGCTCTGTCGGCTGTCAAGGACACCGCGCCCGGGTCGCGGTTGCCGACAGGCGCGCGCACGGCCTAGTCTGGGCCCATACCCCGGAGGCCGGAATGTCCTATTCTCTCCTGCGCCGCGTCGCCCTTGCCGCCGCCATGGCCGCGCTGGCCGCCTGCGCGTCCTTCGAACCCGTGTCGCGTCAGGACGGAACGGCGTCGCGTCCGCCCTCGGAGTTCCAGACGCGGCTCGATGCGCTGGGCATTCCCCTCGACCTGCCCGAGGGCAGGGCCATCCTTGTCAACGTCCCGGCCTTCGAGCTGATCGCCTTCGAGGACGGAACCCCCGTCTTCCGCAGTCGCATCATCGTGGGAACGCGGTGGAACCCGACCCCGCTGATCGACACCTATGTCAGCCGGGTGACCTTCCGCCCCTCGTGGCGGCCGACACCGGCGATGGTCGCCAGCGGCGAATACCGCGACGAGGTCCGCCCGCCGGGCCGCGACAACCCGCTTGGCCTGCTGGCAGTCCGGCTCGAGCCCGGTCTTCTGGTCTATCTGCACGACACGAACCAGCGGCAGCTCTTCGAGCGTGACATGCGCGCGCTGTCGCATGGCTGCATCCGGGTCCAGCGCTGGGACACGCTTGCCGCCTGGGTCCTTGGTCGTGAGGAAAGCTGGGTGCGCACCATGGCCGAGACACCCCCGTCGAAGGACGTTCCCGCCCCGCCGATTCCGGTGCTGATCAGGTATCTTCCAGTCTTCCCGGCCGAGGACGGGACGGTTCTGCGTCACCCCGACATCTACGGCCTCGCGGCCGGATCGGGGGCGCCCAGGGTATCGGGCAAGGACGCCTCGGCTGCCTGTGGCGGGCCGTGATCCTGCGCCGCAATGGCCCTAATCGTCGACCGGCGTCCACGTGGCGTCGGGATCGTAGACCGTGATGCCTTCGGCGATGGCAAGCGTGTCCGCGCCAAGGTCGGCCTGCAGGATTTGGCCGTTCTCGCTGACAAGAAAGCTCATCACGCCGGTTTCGCCGGGGATGGCCGGGACCGCCAGCATCGCGTGTCCCGCAACCATGTTGCCGTTCACGACATAGCTCATCGCGCCCCCGGGGGCGGAAGGCCCCTGACCGTCGAGCAGGCGGAAGTAGTATCCCGAAAGCGGGATCGGCGGCTGATCGCCGTCGGCGTCGGCATAGCCGTCAAGAGATGCCTGGGCGATCCGCACGCCCAGCGGGCTTTCGGCGTCGGCCCAGAACAGGCCGTCACGATCTTCGGCGCTCGAGATGATGTAGCGCGCGAATTCCATCACGCCGTCGCCGTCCCGGTCGGCCAGGCGGAATTCGGCCTGCACGTCGACGTAGGCATCGAGGAGATCGATCACGTCAAGCTCGTTCGCTCCGATTTCACGGGCCGCCAGTTCGGCCGCTCCGGCCTCCATGTCGAAGGACCAGCCGTCGCCGGCCCGCGCGATCGGGATCGGGAAGGGCCAGTCTTCGGCGCCCAGCGACAGGGTATAGCTTCCCTCGTCTTCCGGAACCAGGCGGAACCCCTGGCGGTAGAGGTCAAGAAGCCTCAGGCGATTGGCAAGGTCCTCGGCGCGGTTGCCGGAATACACAAGGTCTTCGGATTCGGGGCCGAAGATCGTCAGGATCTCGTCGCGCGATCCGCTGCGCAGGGCCGAGCCCACGGCCTCGACCGCGTCGAAGGGCGAGGCATAGCGTGCGGGCTCGGCGCCGGCAGCGACGGTGAAGATGGCGATGGCAGCGGCCGACGTGGAAAACAGGGCTGTCCGGGTCATGGTCTTACCTCCGCGTCCGCTTGTGACCACCGCCCCGTTGCGACGCGGCATGCGCCTTCGGGCCGGGTGAGCGCTTGGCCAGCGCGGTTGGCTTCTTCACGGCCGCGGGCCGCTGGACCGATGCGGGCTTCTGAACCGACGCGGGGCGCTTGATTTCGGCCGGGCGGGCGCTGGATGCCGGCGCGGTGTCCCGGGTGCGGGCGATCGCGTCGCGCTTTTCGCCCGAGGGACGCTGCGACGGGCGATCGACCTGCGGCAGCCGCTCGGAACTTCCGCCGCCCGGACGGATGACGGCCGGGCCGGTGGATGCGCCGCCGGGGCGCGAGATATCGGCCGCACCGGTGCGGTCCGAAAGCCGCTCGCGCAGCGCGTCCGAGTTGCTGTCGCCCTTGTTGATCGGCAGCCGGGTTCCGCCCCCTTCGGGATCGCGTCGGTCGGCGATCTTGTCACGCGCGTTCTCCGTGCGGTCCGGATCGGGTTTCCAGCCGCCAAGGTCGATGTTGCCGTCGCCGATCGTCACATCGCCGTCCACATCGATGTCGATATCCGGATCGCGGATGATCGGGCCACCGCCCCAACCGCCGCAGTTGCGGCATCCCCAGTAGTCGTTCCAATCGTCGTCATCGTCGAAGATTGCATCGACCAGAAGGAAGGTTCCGAAGGTCACCGCGCCCACCATCAGTGCATCGTCGAGCGAACTGTCATAAACCACCTGCGGGTCGTATTGCGGCACATAGACCACTTCGGGGTCGGCCGGCTGGATCACCACGGTCTCATCGCTGTCGACCTCGACCACCTGTTCGTCGCTGCTGAGCAGCGCGCCGGTGTTGATCGCCTGAAGGCGCATGGTCTGGACTGCGTCCATGACGCCGTCGGTCTGGGCCTCCATCGCCGCGCCCATGGTCTCGGTCCATTCGATGTGCTCGGCCATGTCGGCGACGACGTCCGGAAAGCCAGTCGCCAGAACCTCGACGCTGGGATCCCAGCCCTGCGCCTCGATCTCGGGGCGAAGCGCCTCGGGATCGGCGCCGTCATTCTGCAGAAGGAAGCGGTCGGCCTTGACGATCTCGAGAGGTTGCGTCGCGGCGACAAGGATTTGGATCAGCAGCGTGTCGGGATAAAGCGCAACCGGGGCGACCAGCGTCTCAAGCTCGGCCTGTGTCAGAAGCTCCGCGTTTTCGGCCTCGGCCGCGCCGGTGGCCTCGGTCTGCCCCCAGGCCGTACCGGCCATCGGCGCGGTGGCCAAGGCCGTCGACAGGAAAAGCGCCAGTCGCTGCATCGGTGATTCCCCCTCTGTGCCGCCTGATCGTGACACGGCTGCCGCCTGTAGACTCCATCATTTGGGGATTTGGCCGCCCCTTGCCGGTTTTCTTTCGCCAAGAGTTGCGGGAATTGCGCTTCCGTCCTGCGCCCACCCATGGCAACCAAGGCAAAACAGGGAGACGCGATGCCAGCCCCAAAGACGTTCGAGACCCCAATGGGACGGCGGCTTGCCTATCACGCGACACCCGGGCAGGGGCCGGGGGTCGTGTTTCTTGGCGGCCTTCGATCGGACATGGAGGGCAGCAAGGCCCTGTTTCTCGAGGACTGGGCGCGCAAGGCGGACCGGGCCTTCCTGCGGTTCGATTACTCCGGCCACGGGCAATCCTCGGGCGAGTTCACCGAAGGCTGTATCGGCGACTGGGCCGAAGACGCGCTGGCCGCGATCTCGGCGCTGACCCGGGGGCCGCAGGTTCTTGTCGGCTCGTCGATGGGGGGCTGGATCTCGCTTCTTGTGGCGCGTTCGGGCAAGGTGCCGCTTGCCGGCCTTGTCGGGATCGCCGCCGCGCCGGATTTCACCGAAGACGGCATGTGGGCCGAATTCACCGACGGCGAACGGCGCGCTCTGATGACCGACGGCCGGGTCGAACGCCCGTCCGAGTATTCGGACGAGCCCTACATCATCACCCGCCGCATGATCGAGGATGGGCGAAGCCATCTGGTCCTGCGCAGCCCGCTTCGGTTCGATATGCCGGTCCGGCTTCTGCAGGGCTCGGCCGATACGGACGTGCTGCCCGCGGTGGGGTTGCGCCTGTTCGATCATCTTGAGGGTCCTGACATCCGCCTGACCCTGGTCAAGGACGCCGATCACCGGTTCTCGACACCGGACTGTCTTCAACTGATCCGCGCCGCCGTCGAGGACGTGCTGGCCCGAGCGGCGGACGGGGCATGAGGCGTTGGCTTTGGCGTTTCGGCGCCTTCGCCGCCGTGCCGGTGATCGCCCTTGTCCTTTGGCCGGCCGAGCCGGTCGACACCGCGATCGAAGCCGATCCGTCGGACATCGCGGCCGTGGGGGCAGGGGGACTCGACGCCTGGCTTGCCGCGGAAGAGGCGCGGTTCGACGACATCACCCCGGGTGTCGAGAAGCGGATCGTCTGGGCCACCGCCCCGGGCGCCGCCACCGACGAAGTCGTGGTCTATATCCACGGCTTCTCGGCCACCTCCGAAGAACTGCGCCCTGTCCCCGACCGGGTCGCCCAGGCGCTGGGGGCGAACCTGTTGTTCTGGCGGCTGGCCGGGCATGGGCGCGGCGGCGACGCCATGGCCGAGCCGCGTGCCGGGGACTGGATCGAGGACATGGCCGAGGCGCTGGCCGTCGCCGATCTGTTGGGGGACCGCGTCACGGTCATCGCCACCTCGACCGGCGGAACGTTGGCCGCCATCGCCGCGACGCTGCCCGAGACGCGCGGGGCCTTCGACCGCCTCGTGATGGTCTCGCCGAACTTCCGGATCGCCGCGCCCGTCGCGCGCGTCCTGACATGGCCGGCGGTCCGGCACTGGGGGCCGCTCGTCGTCGGGGCCGAACGTCGGTTCGAGTCGCTGAATGCGGCGCATGGACGCTACTGGACCACGCGCTATCCCACGGTGGCGACGGTTCCGATGGGGGCGCTTGTCGCCCACGCCCGTGCCCTTGACTATTCGGTGGTCGCGATCCCCGCGCTCTTCGTCTTTTCGGACGCCGACCGCGTCGTGTCGGCCGCGGCCACGCGCGAGGTTGCCGCGCGTTGGGGGGGCGACGTCACGCTTGCGCCGCAGGTTCCCGGGCCGGGGGACGACCCCTTCGCCCACGTCCTCGCGGGCGACATCCTGAGCCCGTCGCTGACGCCGGGTGTCAGCGCGCTGATCCTCGACTGGATCGCCGCGCACTGACGACGGCGCTTCCGACAGCACCCGCGACTTGACCCGTGTCAAGGTGGGCGGGGGACTGGCAGTCCAGACTGTGCGGGCAAAGAACAGGAGAACATCCCATGTCGCATGTGCCGCACGATCTTGCCACCGATTTTCCCGAGCATGCCCAGCGTATCCACGAGCTCAAGATCGGCAACACGCACTTCGCCCGGCTTCTTGGCGAATACGAAGAGGTGAACGGCGCCGTCCACCGGGCCGAGACGAATGTCGAACCGATGTCGCCCGATGCCGAGACCGAGCTGCGCAAGACGCGCGCCGCGTTGAAGGACGAGCTTTACCGGATGCTCACGGCGCCGGCCTGAGGGGGCTCTGCCCCCGCCGCCCCGCCGGCGGCGGGGCGCCTCCCCCGGAGTATTTCCACAAGAGAAGACCTGCGGGTCATCCGGTGACCTCGTAGGGCAGGATGCCGCGCCGGTCGGGGTCGATCGTCAGCCGACGCTCGAGCGGCGGCACCGATCGCTGGTGGCAGCGGGTCCGTTCGCAGATCCGGCAGGAGATGCCGATCGGCTCGAAGGCTTCGGGCGCGGTCAGGTCCATGCCGTCGGCATAGACCAGAGCGGGGGCATGGCTGATCTCGCAGCCCAGCCCGATCGCGAAGCGCCGCACCGGCGCCCGGAACGACCCCGCCGGCTTCGACACGTCGCGGGCGAGGCAGAAATACCGCACGCCGTCCGGCGTCTCGGCCAGCTGGCGCAGGAACTGGCTTGGGGTTTCGAAGGCGCGGTGGACGTTCCAGAGCGGGCAGGCGCCGCCGAAGCGGGCGAACTGAAGGCGTGTGGCGGAGTGCCGCTTGGTGATCGTGCCGGCCTGATCGACGCGGACGAAGAAGAAGGGCACGCCCTTGGCGCCGGGGCGTTGGAGGGTCGACAGGCGGTGCGCCACCTGCTCGACCGAAGCGCCAAAGCGAAAGGACAGCCGTTCAAGGTCGTGGCGCATCTCGCCGGCGGCCTCGAGGAAGGCAGCATAGGGCAGAAGCGCAGCCCCGGCAAAGTAGTTGGCCATCCCGACCTTGGCGATGCCGCGGGCCGCTTCGGACTGGAAACGCGCCAGGTCGAGCGTCGCCTCGATCAGGTCGTTCTGCGCCAGCAGCGCCCACTGGTGCAGAAGCTGGAAGCGCCGTGTCGCCGGGTCGGCGTGCGCCGACAGCGTCAGCGTCTTGGTGACCGGATCATAGGCGCGCAGCGTTTCGGTTTCGGCAAGGCGTAGCGCGATCCCGCGTTCGGCCAGCGCCGCGGTGGCGACTTCGGCCACGGGCCCCTTCTGCGACAGCCGTTCGGCCGCGCGGTCGACGGCATCCACATAGTTGTCGCAGTAATGGAAGAAGTCGCGCACCTCTTCCCACGGGCTTTGCGCCCGGTCGGTCCCCTCGCGCCCCAGCGCCTCGTCAAGGGAGGCAAGCCGTTCGTGGCCCTGCCGGTAGGCGCGGTGAAGCGCCACGAAGGCGCGGGCAAGCGCGGGCGCGTTCGTGGCGGCAAGGCGCAGGTCGGCCAGCGGCGGCGGGGCGTCGCCGAAGACCGGATCGGCCAGCACCTCGCGCATGTCGCTGACCAGCCGCTCGCTGTCGCCCGAGGAAAGCTCGGTCACGTCGAAGCCGAACTCCTGGGCGAGTCCCACCAGCACGGCCGACGACACCGGGCGGTTGTTGTTCTCCATCTGGTTGAGATAGGGAAGCGAGACGCCCAGCGTCTCGGCAAAGGCCTTCTGCGTCAGCCCGAGGCGGGTGCGCAGCTCGCGCAGCCTGGCGCCGGCATAAAGCTTGCGGGGGGGCATTGGCGTCCTTTGCAAAAAGCCATTCGGCGATTTGCAAAGAATGCCCGTGCCCTAACCCTCTGCCAAGTGCCTTTCGCGCCGGATCACGTAACGGATCGCGCCAAGCGACATCAGGCTGGTGATCAGCATCAGAAGCTGAAGCGGCAGACTTGTGGTGCCCCAGTGCAGGACCACGCCCGCCAACACCGACAACGCGGCGCCGCCCCCGATCAGGAAGGCGCTGCCCAGCCCCGAGGCCGTGGCCGCAAGATGCGGCCGGACCGACAGCATGCCGGCGGTCGCATTGGGCATCACCATGCCGTTGCCAAGGCCGACGAAGGTGCAGAAACCGAAGAACACCAGGGCCGATCCGAAGCCCGAGGCGGTGATGGCAACCGCGGTCGACAGACCGATGCTGGTCACCAGCGTGCCATAAAGGATCATGGCATTCACGCCGAAGCGCACCGAATAGCGGCCCGACAGGAAGTTGCCCAGCGCATAGCCGACGGCCGGCGCGCCGAAGCCCACGCCCGCCCAGAAGGCGTCGAGGCCATAGACATCGCTCGCCACGTAGGGGGCGCCGCCGAGGAAGGCGAAGAAGGCGCCCGACGCGAAGGCGGCGGCCAGCACATAGCCCCAGAAACGGCGCGCCGTCAGAAGCTCGGGGTAGTCGCGGATCTGGGCGCGGAAACTCGTGGCGCGGCCTTCGGGGGCGGTTTCGCCGAGGTCGACCCACGACAGCGCCAGGATCAGCAGGCCCGAGACCGCGAGGAAGGCGAAGGTCGCCTGCCAGCCGAACCGTTCGTCGAGCGCGCCGCCGATCATCGGGGCGAACATCGGCACAAGCGACATGCCCATCGTGACGTAGCCGATCATCGAGGCGGCCTCGTTCTGCGGATACATGTCGCGGACGACGGCGCGCGAAAGCACGAAGCCCGCCGCCACCGCGCCCTGCATCATGCGGAAGGCCAGGAAGATCTCGACCGTGGGGGCAAGGATGCAGCCCACCGTCGCCAAGGTGAAGATGGCCAGCGAGGCCAGCACGACCGGGCGGCGGCCATAGCGGTCGGCGAAGGGGCCGATCAGAAGCTGCAGCACCGCCGTTGTCGCGAGGTAAAGCGATACCGACAACTGCATCACGCTGTAGGGCGTGTCGAAATGAACGCTCATCGCCGGAAGCGAGGGCAGGAAGGCGCTCATGTTCATGGCGCCGATCCCGGCCAGCAGGACGAGCGTGGTGATGTGCGGCGGGGTGCGGCGGTCGAGAAAGCGGACCGCCCTTGGCGTGTTCATGACGCCGGGTTATCGCCGCCACGCGGGCTTGTCCATGTGCGTCGCCGCACGGGCTTGTCGCCGCGCGTCGCCGCGCGGGGCGTGGGCAGCGTCATCGCATGACCATCTCGACGCGCCGGTTCATCTGTCGCCCCGTCTCGGTGGCGTTCGAGGCCACCGGAGACAGTGCCGCCACGCCCGCGGGCACGATGCGGTCGCGCGCGATGCCCCGTGCGGCAAGCGCCTCGACCACGGCTTCGGCGCGTTCGCGCGACAGGACGAGGTTGGCCTCGAAGCTGCCGACATTGTCGGTATGTCCGACGATATAGACGCCGATCTCGGGCGCGTCGAAGAGAAGCTTCGCCATTTCGTCCAGCGCCGGCGCGCTTTCGGGCGTGAGGACCGAGGTGCCGAAGTCGAAATAGATGTTGTCGAGCGCGATCCGGCCGGTGTCGTCAAGCGCCGTGCGCATGGCGGCGGCGTCGATCATCCGCGCCTCCATCGCCCGCGTCTGCACGATGTCGAGGTGAAGGATCGCGCGCTCGAAGGTTTCGGGGAAACGCTTGAAATTGTTGCGCGCCACATAAAGCCCCAGGGACGTCGAGCCGTCCGCCGACCGGGCTGCCAGGTAGTGGTCGTCGGACAGACCGGTGAAGGCATAGCGGCTGAGATCGCCCAGCGTCTCGAGCCGCCGGTCCTGTGTCCAGAGGATGCGGCTGCCCATCGCCTCGTTGCGGCCGCAGTCCGCACCCGAACACTCGAACAGAACGGTGAAGCCCGCAGCCGTCAGCGCGTCGCGGTAGTTGCGGACCACCTCGAGCGGACTGCGGCCTTCGGGCGCGGCGTAGAGGCGGCGCAGATACCGGCCTTCGAGGCGTTCCTCGCGTTCGCCGCGCCAGACGTCACCGTCCTTCACGGCCGGGCCGGTGGGAAGGGCGAAGGCCGCGAAGGCCTGTTCGTCGCCGCCGATCAGGCAAGCGCCCTCATAGACCGGCAGGCCGTCGGCCGGACCAAGGGAAATGGCCGGACATTCGGTCTGGGCAAGCGCGGTCTGGGCAAGCGCCGTCTGGGCAAGCGCGGGCAGGGCGAGACATGCGGCAACGGCAGCAATCATGAAGCGTTGAGGCATCGCGGCGGACTCCGGCCAATCGGTTGTTTGCGGAATTACGGCGGAGGGAGCGCGTCGTGGTCAAGTGAAAACACAAGCCGGAAGTATCTGCAAATTAGCGATCATTACTTTGCAGAACTTTGCAAATTCGCGAGAAAGTCCTTCCCGATCTGCGCGGCGCGGGCTAGCCAGCCAGCAGGACCCGGGGAGGGGTACGGACCCGCGAGGAGGACGCCATGAAGATCCTGCAGGAACTCGAGCGGCGGCGGGCGGCCGCCCGTCTTGGCGGCGGCGAAAGGCGCATTGCTGCGCAGCATGCCAAGGGCAAGCTCACCGCGCGCGAACGGATCGAGCTTCTGCTTGACGAAGGGTCGTTCGAGGAATTCGACATGTTCGTCACGCACCGCACGACCGACTTCGGGATGGCCGACCAGAGGCATCCGGGCGACGGCGTGGTCACGGGGTGGGGCACGATCAACGGCCGCATGGTCTATGTGTTCAGCCAGGACTTCACGGTGCTTGGCGGCTCGGTCAGCGAAACCCACGCCGCCAAGATCTGCAAGATCATGGACATGGCGATGCAGAACGGCGCCCCGGTGATCGGCCTCAACGACTCGGGCGGCGCCCGCATCCAGGAAGGCGTGGGCAGCCTTGCCGCTTATGGCGAGGTCTTCCAGCGCAACATCGAAGCCTCGGGCGTGGTGCCCCAGATCAGCGTGATCATGGGGCCCTGCGCGGGCGGTGCGGTCTATTCGCCCGCGATGACCGACTTCATCTTCATGGTGAAGGACAGCTCGTACATGTTCGTGACCGGGCCCGACGTGGTGAAGACCGTGACCAACGAGGTCGTCACCGCCGAGGAACTGGGCGGCGCATCGACCCACACGCGCAAGTCCTCGGTCGCCGACGCGGCCTTCGAGAATGACGTCGAGGCGCTGATGGAAGTGCGGCGCCTGGTGGACTTCCTACCGCTGAACAACCGCCAGAAGCCGCCCAAGCGCCCCTTCCACGACAATCCCGAGCGGATCGAGGAAAGCCTCGATACGCTCATCCCGACGAACCCCAACCAGCCCTACGACATGAAGGAACTGATCCTGAAGGTCGCCGACGAAGGGGACTTCTTCGAGATCCAGGAGGGCTACGCGCGCAACATCATCACCGGGTTCATCCGGCTCGAGGGATCGACCGTCGGGGTCGTCGCCAACCAGCCGATGGTGCTGGCCGGCGTCCTTGACATCGACAGCGCGCGCAAGGCCGCGCGCTTCGTGCGCTTCTGCGACGCCTTCGAGATCCCGATCCTCACCTTCGTCGACGTGCCGGGGTTCCTGCCCGGAACGACGCAGGAATACGGCGGGGTCATCAAGCACGGCGCCAAGCTGCTGTTCGCCTATGGCGAGGCCACGGTGCCCAAGGTGACGGTGATCACCCGCAAGGCCTATGGCGGGGCCTATGTGGTGATGGCCTCGAAGCATCTGCGCGCCGACATCAACTATGCCTGGCCCACCTCGGAGATCGCCGTGATGGGGTCGAAGGGCGCGGTCGAGATCCTCTTCCGGTCCGAACTGGACGACCCCGAGAAGATCGCCGAGCGCACGGCCTATTACGAAAACAACTTCTCCAACCCCTTCCGCGCGGCCGAGCGCGGCTTCATCGACGAGGTCATTCAGCCTCGCTCGACCCGCCGCCGGGTGGCGCGCGCCTTTGCCGCGCTCAAGGCCAAACAGCGGCAGATGCCGTGGAAGAAGCACGACAACATCCCGCTATGAAAGGCTGCGTGATCATCCGATCCGGCACGGGGTCCAGGAAGCGTGTCTTTGTTGCCGCGCCTGACGTTTCATTTGCGGAATTCGTCTATGATTCCAAGGCGCCATGCGCTAGCTTCGCCGCGGACGCTGCCAAATGCGTCAGTAAACCGGACGAGGGGTGTGCGGGCTGGCCTTGCCAGACGACCGCCCGTAACGAACAGAGGAGCCTGAAATGTCGACGAGCGCCAAAGCAATTATCGCGATGTTCCTTTTCACGGTGGTCGCGGCTTGCGCCCAGCAGGAAGAGGTTGTCGTTGTCGAGCCCGCGCCGATCGTGGAAGAGCCGACCAGCAACAAGTTCTGATCTGGTCCGCGTCACGGCGCCTGAAGGCGCCGGGCGCGTCACCACGAGCTTGCGCGCCCGGAATTCGCAGGTCGAATTCCGGGCGTTTGCGTCTGGAGACCGGCCATGCTGAAGCATCGCGGGTTTCCCGGACGCCTTCCCGGGACTGACTTCCAGTTCACCATCCGCCGCGCCAACCCGAAGGGCGCCACGCCGATCATCCGCCGCGACCGGCATGCGGACCGCAGGCCGGCCGACCGGCGCGCCGATCTGGCTTTCGTGGCCGCGCTCTGGGATCATTTCGGGACCGAGCCCTTCGAGCGCGGCAACCTCGATGCGGGCCGGTTGTCCTGGCTGTTCGGGCGCGAGGTCGTCGCGGTCGATGATCCGTTCGACCCGACCGACTACGAGGCACGCCTTCGCATCGACGAAGCCCGCGCCCGGGCAAGCTTTCCCGAGGCCTTCGAGGACGAGGGATCGGCATGATCCTGCCGGGCCCGTGCGATCCACGGCAATTCCCTGCCGGTGCCTGCACGGCGTCGATCTCTCCGTTTGCGCGGGCGCGCCGTTTGGGGGAACCTCGGGCCGAGGCGGTCGTCTTCAGCACCTCGACTGCCTCCAATCGTCAATACCGTTACCCTTCCCCCTACCTGCGGTCTGGTCCCTCCCGGGCCAGGCCGCACCCGTCGTTCCGGCCTATCGCGGCAATTCCGGGACGCTCGGGATTCCCCATCGGCGTTCGATCGTCTATGCTTTGCGGCGCGGCACCCACGTTCCCACAGAGGGACGGCGCCGCGAGGCACAGGCAAGGAGACACGATCACATGCAACGCAAGGCAACAGTCGCGGCGTTCGCCGGACTTCTCGCCCTGTCCGCCTGCGGCGAAACGGTGGGCGAACAGGCGATCATCGGGGCGGCGGCCGGCGTGGGCACGGCCCTTCTCATCGACGGCAACATCGGCGCGGGTGCCCTTCTGGGCGCGGGCGTCAATCTGCTTGTCTGCAGCCAGAGCGGAAGCTGCTGACGCCGAAATCGGGGCGGCGGGCCTGACGGTCCGCGCCGGAACGAAAGCCGCCGCGGGTCCGGCCCGCGGCGGCTTTTCCATTGCCTGCGCCGCGATGCCGCGCGCGGGCCGTCAGGGGGACAGGGATGTTTGACAAGATCCTCATCGCGAACCGGGGCGAAATCGCCTGTCGCGTGATCAAGACCGCGCGGAAGATGGGCATCGCCACGGTCGCGATCTATTCGGACGCCGACGCGAATGCGCTGCACGCGCGCATGGCCGACGAGGCGATTCACATCGGCCCGCCGCCGGCGAATCAATCCTATATCGTCATCGACAAGGTGATGGCCGCGATCCGCGAAAGCGGCGCGCAGGCGGTGCATCCCGGCTATGGCTTCCTGTCCGAGAACCCGAAGTTCGCCGAGGCCCTTGATGCCGCGGGCGTGGCCTTCATCGGCCCGCCGAAGACCGCGATCGAGGCGATGGGCGACAAGATCACCTCGAAGAAGATTGCGGCCGAGGCCGGCGTTTCGACCGTGCCCGGATACATGGGGCTGATCGCCGACGCCGACGAGGCGGTGAAGATCAGCCGCGAGGTCGGCTACCCGGTGATGATCAAGGCCTCGGCTGGCGGCGGCGGCAAGGGCATGCGCATCGCCTGGACCGACGCAGAGGCGCGCGAGGGCTTCCAGTCCTCGAAGAACGAAGCCGCGTCCAGCTTCGGCGACGATCGCATCTTCATCGAGAAGTTCGTGACCCAGCCCCGCCACATCGAAATCCAGGTGCTGGCCGACCGCCACGGCAACTGCGTCTATCTGGGCGAACGGGAATGCTCGATCCAGCGGCGCAACCAGAAGGTCATCGAAGAGGCCCCGTCACCCTTCCTTGACGCCGCCACCCGCAAGGCGATGGGCGAGCAGGCCGTGGCCCTGGCGCAGGCCGTCGGCTATGCCAGCGCAGGCACGGTCGAGTTCATCGTCGATGGCGACCGGAACTTCTATTTCCTCGAGATGAACACCCGCCTTCAGGTCGAGCATCCGGTGACCGAGCTGATCACCGGCATCGACCTTGTCGAGCAGATGATCCGGGTGGCCGCGGGCGAGCGTCTGCCGTTCGCCCAGGACGACATCCGCCTGCATGGCTGGGCGATCGAAAGCCGGCTTTACGCAGAAGACCCCTATCGCGGCTTCCTGCCGTCGATCGGGCGGCTTTCGCGGTATCGCCCGCCCGCCGAGGTGGCCGAGCCCACGCGCGCCGTGCGCAACGACACGGGCGTCTTCGAGGGCGGCGAGATCAGCATGTTCTACGACCCGATGATCGCCAAGCTGTGCACCTGGGCGCCCGACCGGGCCGGCGCGATCGCCGAGATGCGCAGCGCGCTTGACGCCTTCGAGGTGGAAGGCATCGGGCACAACCTGCCGTTCCTGTCCGCGGTCATGGATCATCCGCGCTTCGTCTCGGGCCAGATCACGACCGCCTTCATCGCCGAGGAATATCCCGACGGCTTCGAAGGGGTCGAGCCTGCGGGCCGGACACTGCACCTGCTGGCCGCGGTCGCGGCCTTCATGAAGATGCGCAAGGAGGAACGCGCCGCGCAGATCTCGGGCGCGATGGAGCACCACAAGCGCACCGTGGGCGGCGACTGGGTGGTCTTCCTGGGGGGGGCGAGGATCCCCGTGACCATCGACGAGACCGGCGAGGGCACCCAGGTCGTGTTCGAGGACGGCACGCACCTGCGCCTGACCTCGGACTGGGTTCCGGGGCGGACCCTGTTCCGGGGGCGGATCGGTGACGAGGAGATCATCGTCAAGACCGAACTGATCGGCGTCGGCGCGCGGCTTCGGTATCGCGGGGCGGACTTCCGTGCGGTCGTGCGCACGCCCCGTCACGCCGAACTTGCGGCGCGCATGCCCGAGAAGGTTCCGCCCGACACCTCGAAGCTGCTTCTCTGCCCGATGCCGGGGCTTGTCGTGCGCATCGATGTCGAAGTCGGGCAGGAGGTGCAGGAAGGTCAGACGCTTTGCACCGTCGAGGCCATGAAGATGGAGAACATCCTGCGCGCCGAGCGCAAGGGCGTGGTGGCGAAGATCCACGCCGGGGCCGGCGACAGCATGGGCGTCGACGACGTGATCATGGAGTTCGAGTGACCGCCGCGGCGATCCCCTACCGCCCTTCGCGGATCTCGCGCCGGCGCAGCGGCATGCTGTCGATCGAGCGGCTGATCTCGCGCACGTCCCAGGGCACGGGCTTGCGCAATTCGATCCGGCCGTCCTTGTCGAGTACGGCCAGCATGAAACCGCGCGGGCGCAGCCTGAGCCGCCACTCCGACCGCGCCTCGGGATCGGCGTCGACGATGATCACAACGTCGCGGATCGCAAGTTCCTCGGGCCGGGCCTGCAGAAGCGTGATCTGGCGCTGGAAGTCGGGGTTGCGCGCGGTCTCGGCGAAGACGACGACCGGGCGCGCAAGCCACAGGAATTCGTCGATGCCGACCTCGGTCGCCTCGAAGATGGTTGTCTTGTCGGCCTCCCAGCGTTCGGCCGCTGTCAGGGCGCTGTCGGTGGCCAGGGCCGCCGCGGGAATCGCAAGCGCGACGAATAGTGCTGCCAGACGTTTCATCCTGCCTCCTTACATCCCGCATATAGGGGGCGGCGCCGGGAAATCGAAGGTCTTTCGGTCGCATGGCGACCCCGTGGCCCGGCATCACCAGCTTCAGACCGAAAGGGCACCGACATGAGCGACTGGAAGGCACTGGCCGAGAAGGAGTTGCGCGGCCGCCCCCTGGGCGATCTTGACTGGCAAACCCTTGAGGGGATTCGCATCAGGCCGCTTTACACCGCGGCCGACCTCGACGGGCTGTCGCATCTGGACGGCCTGCCAGGGTTCGCGCCCTTCACACGCGGCGTGAAGGCCACGATGTACGCCGGGCGGCCCTGGACGATCCGGCAATACGCGGGCTTCTCGACCGCCGAGGAGTCGAACGCCTTCTACCGCAGGGCGCTTGCCGCCGGGCAGCAGGGCGTCAGCGTGGCCTTCGACCTGGCGACCCATCGCGGCTATGACAGCGACCACGAGCGTGTCCTCGGCGATGTGGGCAAGGCCGGCGTCGCCATCGACAGCGTCGAGGACATGAAGATCCTTTTCGACGGAATCCCGCTTGACCAGGTCAGCGTGTCGATGACCATGAACGGCGCCGTGATTCCCGTTCTGGCCAGTTTCATCGTCGCCGGCGAAGAGCAGGGCGTGGCCCGGGCAGAGCTTTCGGGAACGATCCAGAACGACATCCTCAAGGAGTTCATGGTTCGCAACACCTACATCTACCCGCCAGAACCAAGCATGAGGATCGTGGCGGATATCATTGAATTCACGTCGAAAGAGATGCCGAAGTTCAACTCGATCTCGATCTCGGGCTACCACATGCAGGAGGCCGGCGCGAACCTTGTGCAGGAGCTTGCCTTCACGCTGGCCGACGGGCGCGAATATGTACGCGCGGCCATCGCGCGGGGCATGGACGTGGACGCCTTCGCGGGGCGACTGAGCTTCTTCTTCGCGATCGGGATGAACTTCTTCATGGAAGTGGCCAAGCTGCGCGCGGCACGGCTGCTGTGGCACCGGATCATGTCCGAGTTCCAGCCGAAGAAGCCGCAGTCCTCGATGCTGCGCACGCATTGCCAGACAAGCGGCGTGAGCCTGCAGGAACAGGACCCCTACAACAACGTGGTCCGCACCGCCTACGAGGCGATGGCGGCGGCGCTGGGCGGCACGCAGTCGCTGCACACCAACGCGCTGGACGAGGCGATCGCCCTGCCAACTGAATTCTCTGCGCGAATTGCACGCAATACACAGCTGATATTGCAGGAGGAAACGGGAATTACCCATGTCGTCGATCCGCTGGCGGGCTCGTATTACGTGGAAAGCCTGACGGCCGAGTTGGCCGACCGGGCCTGGGCCCTGATCGAGGAGGTCGAGGCCATGGGCGGCATGACCAAGGCCGTGGCAAGCGGCATGCCCAAGCTTCGGATCGAAGAGACGGCGGCCCGGCGGCAGGCGATGATCGACCGTGGTGAAGAGGTGATCGTCGGCGTCAACAAGTACCGCAAGGATCGGGAAGATCCGATCGACATCCTCGAGATCGACAACGCGCAGGTGCGCGCGGCGCAGGTCGCGCGGCTTGAGGCTGTGCGCGCAGGGCGCCACGACGACGCCTGCGCATCGGCCCTGACGGAACTGACGCGGCGGGCGGCCGAGGGCGGCAACCTTCTGGAGGCGGCGGTCGAGGCGGCGCGCGCGCGCGCAACGGTAGGAGAGATTTCGATGGCGATGGAAAAGGTGTTCGGGCGGCATCGCGCCGAGGTGAAGACCCTCGCCGGGGTCTATGGCGCCGCCTACGAGGGCGACGAGGGCTTCGCGGCGATCCAGAAGGATGTCGAGGCCTTCGCCGAAGAGGAAGGCCGCCGGCCGCGAATGCTGGTGGTGAAGATGGGCCAGGACGGCCACGACCGGGGCGCCAAGGTCATCGCCACGGCCTTTGCCGACATCGGCTTCGACGTGGACGTGGGGCCGCTGTTCCAGACGCCCGACGAGGCGGCGCAGGACGCGGTCGACAACGACGTGCACGTCGTCGGCGTTTCGAGCCAGGCCGCCGGCCACAAGACGCTGGCGCCGAAGCTGATCGAGGCGCTGAAGGCGAAGGGGGCGGGGGAGATCATCGTGATCTGCGGCGGCGTCATTCCGCAGCAGGATTACGAGTTCCTGCGCGCGGCGGGCGTCAAGGCGATCTTCGGACCGGGCACCAACATCCCGGCGGCGGCGGCGGATATTCTTCGGCTTATCCGCGCGGCGCGCGCAGCGTGAAGCGCGCCTCCGGCGGGAGTATTTGACAAGAGAAGACGCTGCAGGGGCAGGGCGCGGACATGGGCGGGCTGACGCTTGAGATGCTGGGTGACGGGCCGGTCTACGGGCCGGAAGGCGGCGGCGGCCTGCCCGCGCTTGTCATCCTGCACGGAGCGGAAGGGCCGATGGCGGGCTGGTCGCACCGCTTCGCGGCGATCCTTGCCGCGCAGGGGATGCTGGCTTTGCCGGTCTCCTACGGCGAGGGCACGATCTTCGGCGCGGGGCCGATCCGCGAGGTCGATCTGAGGGGCGTCGTCGCCGCGGGCGCGGCGCTGGCGGGGCATCCGCGCTGCGGCGGGCGCGTTGGGCTTCTGGGCTGGTCGCGGGGCGGCGAGGCGGCGATGCATGTCGCGGCCCTGGGCGCCGAGGCCGCGCCCTTCGCGGCGATCGCGGCCCATGCCCCCGCGGACCGCTGCATCGCAGCCTTCGATCCCGTGTCCTGGCGCCCGGGCCTGACGCCCGATCTGGTCGATCCGGCGGCCCCCCGCGCCTGGGTCTGGCCCGGGCGCGAGGCCGAGCTTGTCCCGGGCAGGGAGATCGCCGTCGAGCGTTTCGCCGGCCCGATGTTCCTGTCCGTCGGCGACGCCGACGAAATCTGGGACCATCGCATGACCCTGAGGCTTGCCGAACGACGCCGGGCCGCGGGCCGTCCGGTCGAGCTTGCCGTCTGGCCGGGGCAGGGGCATGGCCTTGGCTTTGACGTGGAGCCCCGTCTCTGGGCGCGGCTCGGTGCATTCTTCGGCGCGCATCTGACGGGGGCGGCATGACGGTTCTGACGCTTGATCATTTCGCGGTGGCGGGCGAAACGCTTCGGGCGGCGGTCGCCCATGTCGAGGCGGCGCTGGGCGTCGAACTTCAGCCCGGCGGCGTGCATGTCGAGATGGGCACGCACAACCGGCTTCTGTCGCTGGGTCCGGGGCTTTACCTTGAGGCCATCGCAGTCAATCCCGAGGCGGCGCATCCGGCACGGCCGCGCTGGTTCGACCTTGACCGGTTCGCCGGCCCGCCGCGGATCACCAACTGGATCGCCCGGACCGATGACCTGGCCGGTGTCCTCGAGACGGCGCCCGAAGGGATGGGCGTGCCGGTCTCGTTCACGCGGGGCGCCTACCACTGGCAGATGGCGGTGCCGGGCAGCGGGCGGCTTCCGTTCGATGGCGCGGCACCGGCGCTGATCCAGTGGGAGGGGGCGCTTCACCCCGCCGACAAGTTGCCGGACGCGGGGTGCCGTCTGCGCCGGCTGCGCATCGCCCATCCCGAAGCCGGGGCACTTCTGGCGGCCTTTCCCGCGCTTGCGGGCCTCGCGCTGGTCGAGCTTGCCTACGGGCCCGAGGTGCGGATCGAGGCCGAGATCCACACGCCATCAGGGCTTCGGGTGCTCGCATGACACCGCGCGCCGCGGATGCCGGGGACGCGGCGGCGATCGCGGAGATCTGGAACGCGATCATTCGTGACACGCTTGTGACCTTCAACCCGATCGAGAAGTCCCGGACCGAGGTCGAGGCGCTGATCGCGGCGCGGATCGGGGCGGCAGGCGGGACCTTCGTGGCCGAGATCGGCGGCCGCGTGGCGGGGTTCGCGAGCTACGCCCAGTTTCGCGGCGGCGCGGGATATGCCCGCACGATGGAGCACACGATCCTTCTGGCGCCGGAGGCGCGGGGACAGGGATTTGGCCGGGGCCTGATGGCGGCGGTCATGGAGGACGCACGCGCCAAGGGCGTGCATTCGCTTTTCGCCGGCGTGAGCGGCGCCAACCCCGAAGGCCGTGCCTTCCACTGCGCGTTGGGGTTCCAGGAGGTCGCCGTGCTGCGCGAGGTGGGCTGGAAATGGGGCCGCTGGCATGACCTCCACCTGATGCAGAAACGGCTGTAATCCCCGCCGCGGCGCGGCTAGGCTTCGGATCATGTCGATCTGGACACGCATAGCCGACGCCCTGTCCGCGCTGGTCTCGGGCGAGACGCTGGCGGCCGTGTTCGACAAGCTCCGCACCCCGCCCGAGCGCACCGTCGCCTTCGCCATCGCGGTGATCGCTCTGGGGGCGAAGATGGCCAAGGCCGACGGGCTTGTGACGCGGAACGAGGTGTCGGCCTTCCGCGAGGTCTTCGAGATCCCGGCCGGCGAAGAGGCGAATGCGGCGCGCGTCTTCAATCTGGCCCGGCAGGACGTGGCCGGCTTCGAGGAATACGCCGGGCGCATCGCGGGGATGTACGGCGAAGGCGACAAGGCGCTGTGCCACATCGTCGAAGGGCTGTTTCACATCGCGGTGGCCGATGGCGACTATCACCCGAACGAAGACACCTTCCTGCAGCGGGTGGCCGAGATCTTCGGCCTGACCGAGCGCGAGTTCCGCGCGATCCGGACGCGCTTCGTTCCGAACACCCCGCCCGACCCCTGGGCCGTGCTGGGCGTGGAACCGGGAACCCCGCTCGATGAGGTGCGCGCCGCCTGGCGGGCGCTTGTGCGCGACGGCCACCCCGATCAACTCGTGGCGCGCGGCCTGCCCGAAGAGGCGGTGAAACTGGCCCAGGCGCGGCTTCAGGCGATCAACGCCGCCTGGGACGAGATCGCGGCGGGCCGGGCCTGAGCGAATGCGGCTGGCCACCTATAACGTCGAGTGGTTCGCCAATCTCTTCGACGACGACGGATTGCTTCAGGCCGATCACGGCTGGTCGGGCCGGCAGGATGTGCGCCGGCGCGACCAGGCCGAGGCGCTTGGCATCGTCTTCACCGCCCTCGACGCCGATGCGGTCATGGTGATCGAGGCCCCCGACGGCAGCCGGCGGCGGTCCGGCACCAAGGCGCTCGAAAGCTTCGCGGCGGCGTTCGGTCTGCGACAGCGCCGGGCCGTGATGGGGTTCCTGAGCGACACCCAGCAGGAGATCGCGCTTCTTTTCGACCCCGACAGGCTGTCGGCGCATCACGACCCGCGCGGCGGCACGCCCGGAGAAGGCGGCGTTCCGCGCTTCGACGAAAGCTTTCGGATCGACCTTGACATCGACGCCAAGCCCGAACGGGTGAAGTGGTCGAAGCCGCCGCTGGAACTGGCGGTGACGACCCAGACCGGCACGACGCTGCGGATGATCGGGGTGCACGCCAAGTCGAAGGCGCCGCACGGCGCCCAGGGCAAGGAAGCCATCATGCGCGCGGCGATCGAGAATCGCCGCAAGCAATTGGCCCAGTGCATCTGGCTGCGTCTTCGTGTGGAAGAGCATCTTGCCGCCGCCGAGCCGCTGATCGTCATGGGCGACTTCAACGACGGTCCCGGACTTGACGAATACGAAAAGCTCTTCGGGCGGTCGGGCGTCGAGGTGGTGATGGGCGAAGACGGAAAGGAACAGCTTCACGATCCCCACGCCCGAGAGGCGATGACCCGGCACTTCAGCGCGCCTGCGACCGCGCGCTTCTTTCTTGCCGACGAGGGGCGATGGCTGTCCGCGCTTCTCGACTATATCATGGTATCTCCCGATCTTCTGGACAGGCAGCCCGCCTGGCGGATCTGGCATCCCTTCGACGATCCGGCCTGTTACCGCACGCCGGAACTGCGCGAGGCGCTTCTGACCGCGTCCGACCATTTTCCGGTGACGCTGGATATCGACCTCTGAGGCTTAAAGACGCCGGCCCGATCGCCTATATTGGCGGGATGAGACAGCTTGTCATGATGACGGCCCTCTGGCTGGCCGCCGTTCCCGCCGCCGCGCAGGACAGCGACATCGACGAGGGCAGGGACCTTCTTTCCGAAGGCACGCGCCTTCTGTTGCGCGGCCTCCTGGCCGAGATGGAACCCGCCCTGCGCGGGCTTCAGGGCGCGCTTCGCGACCTCGACGCCTATCACGCACCCGAGATCCTGCCCAACGGCGACATCATCATCCGGCGCAAGACCCCGGAAGAACGCGCGGTGCCCGCGCCCGACCCCACGCCAGACGGCGCCGACGGGATCGAGCTTTAGGCGACCTTCGTCGTCACCTGCGTGGCGCCCAGCGACTGGGCGAGCGAATTGAAGCGGGCTTCCACCACCTCGCCCCAAAGCGGGGCCGAGTTGGCGGTCAGCCGCAGTTCCAGCACCTTCTTTTTGGGCATCCAGGACAGCTCGCCCAGGTGATTGGTCGAACTGGCCGAGAACATCGCCCCGAAGCGCATCGCCTTGCCAAGGATCTCGGCCTCGCGCAGGTCGGTTTCGGTCAGCAGGCCGAACAGCGGCTCGAAGCGTGATCCGGCGCGGCTGTTCTTGTAGCGGTGCAGAAGGGCGAGGCCGATGAAGATGCGTTCCTGGTGTGTCAGCCCGCCCAGGTTCGCCCGTGTCGCGTTGTCGAAGCAGACCTCGTGGCGATAGTCGGGATGCGCGCGCCAGCTGACGTCGTGCAGCAGGCAGGCGGCCTTGATGATGCGGCGGCGCTCGTCGTCTGCGCGCGGGAAAAGCGGCAGGATGAACTGGTAAAGGCGCTTGCCGAAGCCTGGAATCCGGGCGTCCTTGGCTTCGGCGAAGCGGCAGGCCTCGATCAGCGGGTCGCGGTCGCGAAGCTCTTTCGGCATCTGTTCGTAGAGCATCCCTTCGCGGATGCCATAGCTCGACAGCGCGATGTCGTGCGGCTTGAACGCCTTGACCAGTTCCTTCAGGACAAGGCTTGCGATCGGCACAAGCTCGATCCGCTCGCTGGACAGGCCAAGGCGCAGGCGCAGCTCGTCGATGTTGCTGTCGGCGATGTAGGAGACGGTCTTGGTGACGTCGGCGCGGCTCATCCGGTATTCGTGCAGGACCGACAGCGGATAGTTCCGCCGATCCATGTCGATCCGGCCGATGGCGCGCCAGGATCCGCCGACCAGGAACAAGCGGTCGGGCTGGGGTCCCATCCTGTCCTTCAGTTCGGCCACGCGCTGCGCGATCACCTTGCGCAACGCCTTCTTGCCGCCGGGAAGCGAGCGCAGCAAAAGCGGCCCAAGGCGCGAGGTCACCCGCTTGCCGACGCGGCCGTCGTGAAGCTCGGCCAGTTCCATGGACGACCCGCCGATGTCGCAGACAAGGCCATAGGCCCCGGGCCAGCCCAGAAGGACGCCCTGCGCCGAAAGCCGCGCCTCTTCCTCGCCGTCGATGACGTACAGCCGAAGACCCGTGGTCGCCTCGACCTCGGTGCGGAAGGCTTCGCCGTCTGCGGCCTCGCGCACGGCGGCGGTGGCCACCGCCGTCAGCGGGGCGATTCCCATTCCTTCCGCCAGCGTCTGGAAGCGTCTCAGGGCGGCCAGCGCGCGCACCTTGCCTTCGGGGTTCAGCTGGCCGGTCTCGGCCAGCCCGCGGCCCAGGGCGCACATGATCTTTTCATTGTAGAAATAGGCTGGGCTGCGCGCCGCGCCGTCGAACACCACAAGCCGGACCGAGTTCGATCCAACATCGACGACGCCCACGCGCGACAGTGACCTTGCGGCCATGTCCCGGAAGAGCGGGCGACCGAACGGGCCCCAGTCGTCTTCTGCGGCCTCTCCGCGTCCGTCCATTCGTTTCCCCCCGGATGGCGGCTTGGGTATCGGGCGGCAGACTGCATCGCCCGGCCGGACAGGTCAATCGTCGCCGTGGGCCAGTTGTGGCACATCCGCCGCCCCGGCCGACCCGCGCCCGGAAAGCGACGGGTTTTCCATGAAGAAGCGATGGCAGTTGAACGGCGTGCCGTCGGTCGTCGTGCCCGGGCGGCTGTAGCTGCCATCGGGCGCCAGCACCCAGCTTTGCGCCACGTCGGCAAGGTTGGCCGCCATGATCTGGCTCATGATCTGGGCCTTGACGGTGTTGTTGTGGATCTCGACCAGGGTCTCGACCCGGCGCGACAGGTTGCGATCCATCCAGTCGGCCGACGAGATGTAGACCCGCGCCTTCTTCGACGGCAGCCCGTGCCCGTCGCCGAAGCAGACGATGCGCGAATGCTCCAGGAAGCGGCCGACGATCGACTTGACGCGGATGTTCTCGCTCAGGCCCTTGATGCCGGGGCGCAGGCCGCAGATGCCGCGCACGACTAGGTTGATCTTCACGCCGGCCTGGCTGGCAAGGTAAAGCGCGTCGATCACGTCGGGTTCGATCAGCGCGTTCATCTTGGCCCAGATTTCGGCCTTGCGGCCCTGAAGGGCGTGGTCGGCCTCGGTCGCGATCCGGTCGAGCAGCGTGGACTTGAGGTTCAGCGGCGAGATCGCAAGGTTTTCAAGCCCGTCGGGCTGGGCGTAGCCCGACAGGTAGTTGAAGACCTTTGTCGCGTCGCGCCCCAGCGAGGCGTCGCAGGTGAAGAAGCTGAGGTCGGTATAGATGCGCGCCGTGATCGGGTGGTAGTTCCCGGTTCCGTAATGCGTGTAGGTGACAAGCTTGCCGCCCTCGCGCCGCACGACGGTCGAGATCTTGGCGTGCGTCTTGAGGTTGATGAAGCCATAGACGACATGCGCGCCCGCGCGTTCCAGCCGCCGCGACTGCCGGATGTTCGCGGCCTCGTCGAAGCGCGCCTTGAGTTCGACCAGTGCGGTCACCGACTTGCCGTCCTCGGCCGCCTCGCACAGCGCCTCGACGATGGGGCTGCGGTTCGAGGTGCGATAGAGCGTCTGCTTGATCGCCAGAACGTTCGGGTCGCGCGCGGCCTGCTGGAGGAAGCGCACCACCATGTCGAACGTCTCGTAGGGGTGGTGAAGCAGCATGTCCTTCTGGCGGATCGCCGCGAACATGTCGCCGTCGTGGTCCTGCACGCGCTCGGGCACGCGGGGCGTGAACGAGGGCCACAGAAGATCGGGACGGCTGTCCAGCACAAGTTCGCCCAGGTCGGCCATGCCGATCAGGCCGTCGATCGGGATCACCTCGTCCTCGGTGACCTCGAGTTCCTCCATCACCACCGACTTGAGGGCTTCGGGCGCGTCGGCCGAGATCTTCATCCGCACGACCTCGCCCCGGCGGCGGCGCTTCAGCGCGACCTCGAATTCCCGAACCAGGTCTTCGGCTTCTTCCTCGAGCTCGAGGTCGCTGTCGCGCAGGATGCGGAAGCTGCAGAATGCCTTCATCTGGTAGCCGGGGAACAGCCGGTCGAGGTGAAGAAGCAGAAGCTCCTCAAGCGGCAGGAACCGGTGACGGCCGTCCTCGGACGGCAGCGGCACGAAGCGGTCGATCTGGTGCGGGATGGGCAGCAGCGCCAGCAGAAGCCGCTTGTCGTCGCGCCGCTGAAGCTGCAGCGCAAGCGAGAAGCCTTCGTTCGGGATGAACGGGAAGGGGTGCGCGGGGTCGATGGCCAGCGGTGACAGGATCGGGAAGACCTGATCGCGGAAGACATCGTCAAGATAGGTGCGGTCGGCCTTGGTCAGACGCTCGCGTGTCAGAAGGGCGATGCCCTCGCCCTCCATCTCCTTCTTCAGCACCTCCCAGACCCTGAGCTGTTCCTGGATCAGGCGCCGGGCATCGGCATTGATCAGCACTAGCTGTTCGGCCGGGGTGCGCCCGTCGATCGCGGGCGTGGTGTTGCCGGCACGGGCCAGTTCGCGCAGGCCGGCGACCCGGACGGTGTAGAATTCGTCAAGGTTGGTGGCCGAGATCGACAGGAAGCGCAGCCGTTCGAGCAGCGGAACCTTGGGGTTCGACGCCTCTTCGAGAACGCGCCAGTTGAACGCAAGCCACGACAGCTCGCGGTTGAAGAACCGGCTCGGGCCGCCAAGGTCGGCCCCCTCGAGTGCCGCGGGCGCCGGAAAGGGCGAATTCAGGAAATCACTGGTCATCGTGCTAAGATCATTGAACATGGCTGTGGCAGAAAGATGGTGGTCAGTCGCCCGGATTGCCAGTTTCGCCAAGGATTTCCGCAACGAAGGGCCGGGTAATCGCCCGTTTCTGCGCCAGCGCCTTCTGATCGATGCGCGCGACGATCGCCTGCGCCGCGGCGAACGAGCGTTCGATCCGCGACGCGAGGTAGGCGACCACGGCGGGGTCGACGGCAAGCTGCCGGTCGTCGAAGAACTTGAGAAGAAGTCCCGACAAGAGCGTGTCGTCTGGTTCGTTCAGCCGGGCAAGGCCGGCGGCCTGAAGGCGGCTGGCAAGATCGGGCAGCGACAGGCGCCACTGCGCTGGCGCCCTGCGCGCCGTCAGAAGCAGCCAGCCGCCGCTTTCCTGCAGCAGGTTGTGAAGCCCCAGAAGCCGAAGCTCGGTCTCGGGGTCGTCGATCCGGTCGGCATCCTCGATCGCGATGCGGGCCTCGGGCGCGAGTGGCCGTCCAAGCACGCCGGCAAGCGCATCCGTCGCCAGAATCGTGGCCCCGGACTCGGCCGCCCAGACATGCGCTAGGTGGGTCTTGCCCGATCCTGCAGGACCGGTGAGGACCAGCTTGCGCCCGGGCCAGGCCTGCCAGCCCTCGATGCCGCGCACGGCATCCGCGTTGGGCGGCGCCACCAGGAAATCGCTGCGGCCAAGCGCCGCTTTCGCGGGCAGGGAAAACGCCAGTTGCTCGGCCATGGCTAGTCCTGGTCGCCGCCGCCGGACGCGCCGTCTGTTCCGGTGCCCGATCCGGCATCTGTGCCCTGGTATAGCCGTCCGTCGCGGTAACGCTCGAGCGCGAAGCGGGCCAGAACCCCCAGCGCCGCCGAGACCGGAACCGCCACCAGCATGCCGACAAAGCCGAAAAGCGTGCCGAAGGCCGACAGCGCGAAGATCAGCCAGACCGGATGCAGGCCAACCGACTGGCCCACGAGGTTCGGCGACAGGATGTTGCCCTCGACGAACTGGCCGAAAAAGAAGATGCCCGCGACAGCCGCGATCCAGACCCAGTCGCCCCAGAACTGAAACAGCGCCAGCCCGATCGCCAGAATGCCCCCCAGAAGCGCGCCGACATAGGGGATGAAGGTGACAAGTCCGGCCAGTGCGCCGATGACCGCGCCGAAATTCAGCCCCACCAGCATCAGGGCGGCGGCATAGTAGATCCCGAGGATCAGGCAGACCGCGCCCTGTCCCCGGATGAACGCGGCCAAGGTCCGGTCGATCTCGGCGGCAAGATGGCGCACCGTGGGGGCGTGATCGCGCGGTAGAAGGTCATCGACTTTCGCCACCAGCTTGTCCCAGTCGAGCAGCAGGTAGAACGTCACCACCGGCACAAGGACGATCAGCACCAGGACGTTGATCAGGCTCATCGCCGAATTCAGAAGCGTGTCGACGATTTCGCCGCTGCGCGACTGGATCATTTCGCCCAGCGCCACAAGGCTTTGACGCATCTGCGAGTCGGGGTCGAGAAGGGCCGGGAAGCGGGTGGTCAGGAAGGTTTCCAGTTGCCCCAGCAGCTTCGGCATCGCGTCGAAAAGTCCGATCGCCTGTTCGACCAGGGTCGGGATCACCAGAAGCGCAAGGACCAGAAAGACGATCACCGCGAAGAAGGTGATCGTGATGGTGGACCAGATCCGTGAAAAGCCGTGACGTTCCAGCCAGTCGGCGATGGGATCAAGCAGATAGGCGATCGCGCCGCCCAGAACGAAGGGCAGGATCACGTCGCCCAGCAGCCACAGGATCGCCACCAACGCCACGGCGGCGACGATCCAGTACCTGATCTGCAACTGGACGGGCAGGGCCACGCGGCGCATCCTTCGACTTCGGTCCTGACTGTCTTGACGCATCGGGCGGCGCGGCGCAAGCGGCGGGGCTTGCCGGTCGGGGACCGATCCCCTAGACGAAGCGGGCAACGCCTGATGAATGGACGACCCATGCGCCTTTCCCGCTATTTTCTGCCGGTTCTGAAGGAAACACCCGCCGAGGCCCAGATCGTGAGCCACCGCTACATGCTGCGGGCGGGCATGATCAAGCAGGCCAGCGCCGGCATCTATTCCTGGCTGCCGCTGGGCTACAAGGTGCTGCGCCGGGTCGAGCAGATCGTTCACGAGGAACAGATCCGCGCGGGACACATCCCGATGCTGATGCCGACACTTCAGTCGGCGGACCTGTGGCGCGAAAGCGGGCGCTACGACGACTATGGCGAAGAGATGCTGCGCATCAAGGACCGCCACGACCGGGACATGCTCTACGGGCCAACGAACGAAGAGTTGATCACCGACATCTTCCGGTCGAACGTCACCAGCTACCGCGACCTGCCACTGACGCTCTACCACATCCAGTGGAAGTTCCGCGACGAGATCCGCCCGCGGTTCGGCGTGATGCGCGGCCGCGAGTTCCTGATGAAGGACGGCTACAACTTCGATCTGACGAAGGAAGACGCGCTGCACGCCTACAACCGTCACCTTGTCAGCTACTTGCGCACCTACGAACGGATGGGCCTTCAGGCGATCCCGATGCGCGCCGCCTCGGGGCCGATCGGCGGCGACAACACGCACGAATTCCTGGTGCTGGCCGAGACCGGCGAATCCGAGGTCTTCTACGACAGCGCCGTGACCGACATCCGTCTGGGCGAACGCGAGATCGACTATGACGACAAGGCCCAGTGCCAGGCGATCCTCGAAGAATTCACCGCGCTTTACGCCCGCACCGACGAGACCCATGACGAAGCCGCCTTCGCCGCGATCCCCGAGGCACGGCGGCGGTCCGCGCGCGGGATCGAGGTGGGCCAGATCTTCTATTTCGGCACAAAGTATTCCGAACCCATGGGGGCGATGGTCACCGATGCCGACGGCAACCGCGTGCCGGTGCACATGGGCTCGCACGGGATCGGGGTCAGCCGGCTTCTGGGCGCGATCATCGAGGCCAGCCACGACGAGCGCGGCATCATTTGGCCCGAAGGCGTGACGCCGTTCCATGTCGGCATCGTCAACCTCAAGCAGGGCGACGGGGCGGCGGACGTGGCCTGCGACGGGCTTTATGCCGCGCTCGCCGCGCGCGGTCTCGAGCCGCTTTACGACGACACTGCCGAACGCGCTGGTGCCAAGTTCGCCACGATGGATCTGATCGGCCTGCCCTGGCGGATCACGGTCGGGCCGCGCGGCCTTGCCAACGGGGTGGTCGAACTGACCAGCCGCCGGACCGGCGAAAGCGAAGAGATGAGCCCCGAGGCTGCCGTGGCGAAGGTGGCCGAGATCTATGGCAGGTCGTCCCTCTGATCGGGGCCGCTGCGGCGGCGGACAGGGTCGCGCGATCGTGATGGCCGCCCGTCGCCGCTTTCCGCCCGGCACGCGTGCCGGGCACGTTGTGGATGGGTCGAAAAGCCGCTAGGGCTTGCGTCCAGACGGCTGGAAGGCCCAAGCAGGAAGGTCCCGGATCGTGCAATCCACCCCGCCCTTCGCCCGCCACGAATGGCTGATCGCCTGGCGCTATCTGCGCGCCAAGCGCGCCGACGGCGGGGTCAGCGTGATGACCTGGATCAGTCTGATCGGGATCATGCTGGCGGTTGCCGCACTGATCATCACGCTTGCCGTGCGCGCGGGTTTCCGGGCCGAATTCGTCGACACGATCCTGGGCGCCAACGCCCATGTCACGCTTTATTCGGCGACCTTCGTGACCGAAACCGGGCAAAGCACCCGCGTGCTCGAGGACTATGCCGCGATTGCCGCACGGGTGGCCGAGGTGCCGGGCGTCACCCGCGTCGCGCCGCTGGTGAAGGGCCAGGTCATGGCCACGGCCGGGCGGCAGAACACCGGCGTTGAGGTCTTCGGCATCGCTGCCGGGGATCTGGCCACGATCCCGCGCATCGCCGCTGCCACGGATGTGCAGGGCAGCCTCGCGGACTTCGAGCGTGGCGTGGCCATCGGCTCGGGCGTGGCGCGGGCGCTGGGCGTGGGCGTGGGCGACACGGTGCGGCTGATCTCGCCCGACGGGGTTCGCACCGCCTTCGGCACGAGCCCGCGCGTGTCGGACTATTCGGTGGTCTTCATCTTCACCTCGGGCCGCTTCGACATCGACCGGACGCGGCTTTACATGCCCTTCGCCGAGGCGCAGGTCTATTTCAACCGCGAAGGCGTGGCCGACGAGCTTGAGATCATGGTCGCCGAGCCCGAGCGCGTCGAGGAACTTGGCCCCGCCCTGATCGAGGCCGGCGGCGAGCGCACGCTTCTGTGGACCTGGAAGGACAGCGCCGGAGCCTATCTGCGCGCGCTCGAGGTCGAGGACACGGTGATGTTCGTGCTGATGAGCGTGCTTGTCCTGATCGCCTCGATGAACATCATCTCGGGCCTCGTGATGCTGGTGAAGAACAAGGGGCGCGACATCGGCATCCTGCGCACGATGGGGCTGACCGAAGGCTCGGTGATGCGCGTCTTCTTCATCTGCGGGGCGCTTGTGGGGCTGATCGGCACGACGCTGGGCGTGATCCTGGGCTGTCTGTTCGCCTATTACTTCGACCCGATCCTGGCCTTCGTGAACGGCGCGTCGGGCGGCGGGGTCTGGGACGCCAGCGTGCGGGGCATCTATCGCCTTCCGGCGCGGCTTGAACTGGGAGATGTGCTGTCGGCGGTGGGGCTGTCGCTGGGCCTCTCGTTCGTCGTCACGCTGTTTCCGGCGCGTCGGGCGGCGCGCATGAACCCGGTCGAGGCGCTGCGCTATGAGTGACGTGGCACTTCAGCTTCGCGGGATCGCCAAGGCCTATCTTCGCGGCACCCCGGCCGAGGTCACCGTGCTGAAGGGCGCGGACCTGACGCTTCATCGGGGCGAGATCGTGGCCCTTGTGGCGCCCTCGGGCGCGGGCAAGTCGACGCTACTGCACATCGCGGGACTTCTCGACACGGCCGATGCCGGGACGGTGACGATCGGCGGAACGGACTATACCGCGGCCTCGGACCGGCGCCGGACCGAGGCCCGGCGCCGCGAGGTGGGTTTCGTCTATCAGTTCCACCACCTTCTGCCCGAGTTCACCGCAGCCGAGAACGTGGTGCTGCCGCAACTCGCCAACGGGGCCTCGGGCGCCAGCGCGCGGGCGCGCGCGGACGAGCTTCTGGCGCGTGTCGGGCTCGAGGCGCGCGCCGATCATCGGCCGGCGGCCCTGTCGGGGGGCGAACAGCAGCGCGTGGCCTTCTGCCGGGCGCTGGCCAATGCGCCGCGCGTCCTTCTGGCGGACGAGCCCACCGGAAATCTTGATCCCGCAACCTCGGAACGGGTGTTCGGCGTGCTGATGGCGCTGGTGCGCGAAACCGGGATGGCGGCGCTGATCGCCACCCACAACCCCGAACTTGCCGCGCGCATGGACCGCACATTGCACCTTCAGGGCGGAGCGCTGGTCTGACCGGCTGATACAGATCAAGGCCGTCGGTTCGGGACTGGGGCAGTGTGCCCATGATCACAGGGAGACGCGACATGACCCACCTTCCCGTTCTGGTCCTTGGCACCGCTCTGGCCGTGGCGCTTGGGACGACGGCGCCCGCGCAGGATGCCGAAAGCGGCGCGGTGCTGTTTCTCGATCACTGCGCGACCTGTCACGGCGTCGCCGCCGAGGGCGACGGCCCGATGACGGCGATCCTGTCGGTGCAGCCGCCCGACCTGACGCAACTGGCGCGGGCCGAGGGCGGAACCTTCCCGCTGGAACGCGTGGTGCGGCGCATCGACGGGCGCGACGAGGTGCTGGCCCACGGCGGTCCGATGCCGGTCTTTGGAATGATCCTGGGCACCGAAAGCGGCCTGATCGACGCCTTCGACGGCACGCCCGTCTTCACGACGCAGGCCGTGGTCGACATCGCGGCCTGGCTCCAGACGGTGCAGAAATAGCCGCCTAGCGCGCGTCGGCGACGTCGCTTTCGGGCAAGGTTCCCGAGATTTCGAGGATCAGCTTGCGGATCACCGCTTCGCCGAAGCTGTCGCGGTCTTCGGCCGCGACGACGAAGGCGCCCGGGCCGCCGATGATCAGGCTTTCATAACGCCGCATCAGGTCGTCGTCGGATGGGCCGTTGCAGGTGCGGCAGTAAAGGGCCAGCCCGTTGATCACGATGCCCGCCGCCAGAACCTCGGCGCGCGCGTCCTCGATCGAGGGTCCGTTCCAGTTGTTCGCGCTGTCGCCCGAGAAGTCGATGACCTTGCGCCAGCCCTCGATGTCGTTCTCCTCGATCAGGCGCTTGCCGGTCAGAAGGGCCGACCCGATCGCATTGCGGCCGAAGGCACGGCGCGGCGGGACCATCAGCGCCTCGGCGAAGGCGGTGGCGGTGTCCGGACCGTCCACGACCGTCCAGGGGACGACGACCGACTCGGCCCCCGCCGCCGCCCATTCGACATAGGTGACCGCGATGCGGCCATAGGCGGTAGCGGCGATCGTCTCAAGCACGCGGGGGTCGGTGATCGCCTGCGCATAGCCCTGCCGCTGGAACAGGATCTCGGCCATGTCGATCGAGCCCGAGGAATCGGCCAGCAGCACGAGTTCAAGCTCGACATCTTCGGCCAGCGCCGGACCGGCGAAGAGGCAAAGCGCGAGGGCGGCAAGAAGCGGGCGCATGGGCAATAAAGCTAGTCCACGCCGGGCGGCGGGCAACCTTCCGTCACTTGCCTGTCTGCGTCCCCCCGGCGCCTGCGGTCCGGCCCTTGACCCATTCGCGTCCGGTCTGGAACAGGACATAAAGCGCGGGGATCAGGAACACGCCGACAAGCGCGGCCGCCAGCATGCCCCCGAAGACGCCGGTTCCGATGCCCCGGCGGCTCAGCATCGAGGCCCCGGTCGCGGTCACCAGCGGAATGAGGCCTGCGATGAAGGCGAAGCTTGTCATCATGATCGCCCGGAACCGGGATCGCGCGCCTTCGATCGCAGCTTCGGTGATGTCCATGCCCTGTTCGCGCCGGGCCTTGGCGAACTCGACGATCAGGATCGCGTTCTTGGCCGCCAGCGCGATCAGCACCACAAGCCCGATCTGGCCGTAGATGTCGAAGGGCAGTCCGGCAATCAGCAGCGCCAGCATCGCCCCAGCGACCCCCACGCTGACCGACAGGAGCACCGGGATCGGGATGGTCCAGCTTTCGTAAAGCCCGACAAGGAAGAGATAGGCGAACAGCAGCGCCAGCGCGAGGATCGCCACGGTCTGACCCGAGGCCTCGATCTCTTGCAGGGCGGTGCCGGTCCACTGGTAGGTATAGCCCGGCGGCAGGGTGACGGCCGAGATCTCTTCCATGGCACGGATCGCCTCGCCCGAGGCGACGTCCGGCGCGGGCCCGCCCATCATGGTGATCGCGCGATAGTTGTTGTAACGCACCAGTGTCTGCGGACCGACTATGTACTCGGCCCGCATGACCGAGCGGATCGGCACCATCTCGCCCGCCGCGTTGCGCACATGGATGCGGTTGAGCGCCTCGATCGACGCGCGGTCGGGTTCCTGCGCCTGTAGCGTCACCTGCCAGGACCGGCCGAACAGCGTGAAATCGTTGACGTAGACAGACCCCAGCGTGCCCTGCAGGGCCGAGAACAGCTCGCTGACCGACACGCCCAGCGTCTGCAGGCGGTCGCGGTCGATGTCGAGGAAAAGCTGCGGCGTCGAGGCCGAGAACGTGGTGTAGGTCGGGCCAAGCCTTGGGTCCTGTGCGGCCGCGACGGTCAGGCCGCCGGCGACCGAGGCGATGTCGGCGGCCGGACGCCCCTGGGTGTCGAGCAGCATGAACTCGAAACCCGACCCGGTGCCAAGGCCCATGATCGGCGGCAGGTTGAAGGCGAAGACCTGCGCCTCGCGCAGGGCCGCGGCCTCGGCATTGGTCGCGCGGATAGCGTTGAAGACGCTGGTCGCGGGGTCCGTGCGCTCGGCGAAGGGGGCCATCTTGCCGATCAGGAACGCGCTTGACGATTTCGCCGCCCCGTCGAGAAAGCTGAAGCCGCCCACCGACACCACGCTTTCGACGCCGGGCATCCCGGCGACGATGTCTTCGACGGTGGCCAGCGCCTCGGCCGTGCGGTTGACCGAGGCACCCTCGGGCAGGCGCACCTCGGCGAAGAAGGCGCCCTGGTCCTCGGACGGAAGAAAGCCCGTGGGCACGACCGAAAAGAGGTAGCCCGCGCTGCCGATCGCGGCGACCAGCAGGGCACCGCCCAGAACCGCCCGCCGCGCGATCGCGCCCGCAACGCGGACATAGCCGTCCCGCGTCCGGTCGATCCCGTTCGAGATGCGTCCCATGATCCCACGGCGCGGCCCGTGATGCGGCTTGAGAAGGATCGCGCAAAGCGCCGGCGACAGCGTCAGAGCGTTGATCGCCGAGATCACCATCGACACCGACACCGCCACGGCGAACTGCTGGAACAGCTGGCCCGAAATGCCGGGGATGAAGGCCACCGGCACGAAGACCGACAGCAGGACGAGGGCCGTGGCGATCACGGCGCCGGTGATTTCCCGCATCGCCTGCCGGGCGGCGTCGGCGGGGGAGATGCCGGGATTTTCCTCCATGATCCGTTCGACGTTCTCGACCACGATGATCGCGTCGTCGACGACGATGCCGATGGCCAGGACCAGCGCCAGAAGCGAGACGGTGTTGATGGTGAAGCCCATGGCGGCCATGACCGCGAAGGTGGCCACAAGCGACACGGGCACCGCGATCAGCGGGATGATGGTGGCGCGCAGGCTGCCAAGGAAGAGGAAGACCACGATCACCACAAGGACGAAGGCCTCGAGCAGGGTCTTCTGCACCTCGTGCACGCTGTCCTCGATGAATTCGGTCGTATCGAAGGTGACGGCGTAATCGAGCCCCTGGGGAAAGCTTTCGGCCAGACGCTCGACCGTTTCCACCACGCCTTCGCGGGCGGTCAGGGCGTTGGCGCCGGGCGCCTGGTAGACCGCGATCATCGCGGTGTCTTGCCCGTTGAAACGGGCAAAGCTGTCGTAGTCGTCGGCGCCCAACTCGACGCGGGCCACGTCGCGGATGCGCAGGAAGGACCCGTCGGGATTGGCGCGGATCACCACGTTCTCGAATTCGGCGACGTCGGTCAGACGGCCCTGGGTCTGCAGGTTGACCTGGAACAGCGGATCGTCGGTCATCGGCTGCGCGCCGATCCGGCCGATCGCGGCCTGCACGTTCTGCGCGCGCAGCGCCGTCACCACGTCGTTCGGTGTCAGGCCCAGTTGCGTCAGCCGGTTGACGTCCAGCATCACCCGCATGGCATAGTCGCGCGCCCCGAAGATGCGCGCGTCGCCCACGCCCGGAACGCGCTTGACCGCGTCCAGCAGGTTGATCGTTGCGTAGTTCGACAGAAACAGGGAATCGAGGCTTTCGTCGGGCGAATAGAGGTTCAGCACCAGAAGCATGCTGGTCGAGGACTTGCGCACGCTGACCCCGGTGCGCTTGACCTCTTCAGGCAGGCGCGCCTCGGCCAGCGACACGCGGTTCTGCACGTTCACGGTGGCGATGTCGGGGTCGGTGCCCACCGCGAAGGTCACGGCCAGCGAATAGGTCCCGTCGGCCGACGAGTTCGACTTCATGTAGATCATGTCGTCGACGCCGTTGACCTGCGCCTCGATCGCCTGGGCGACGGTGGTCTCGACCGTCTCGGCGCTGGCGCCGGGAAAGCTTGCGGTCACGTTCACGACCGGCGGCACGATGTCGGGGAACTGCTCGACCGGCAGGCGGGCAAGCGAAATGACGCCGGCCAGCACCATCACGATCGAGATGACGGCCGCCAGACGCGGCCGGTCGATGAAAAGGCCCGAGATCATGCGCTTACCCGTCGGTCGCGGGGGCGGCGTCGACGGTCACGCCGGGCCGCACCTTGTTGAGGCCCTCGGTCACGACCAGTTCGCCTTCCTCGAGGCCCGAGGCGATGGCGACGACCCCGCGCGCGCTGGGCCCGGTCTCGACGCGCCGCTGGCTTACGGTGCCCGTGCCGTCGACGACCATGACGAAGGGGCCGGCAAGGTCGCGCTGGATCGCCTGCGCCGGCACGGCGACGCGCAGGTCGCCCCCGGTCGCGGCCAACACGACCTGAACTAGTGCCCCGTCCAGAAGACGCCCGTCTGGATTGGCGAATTCGGCGCGCACCAGAACGGTATCGGTGCCCTGCGCCACGCGTGCGTCGATGAAGTCGAGCGTCCCGGGTTCCGGGTGAAACGCGCCGTTCGACAACTGGATCGTCACGCTGCCCACGCCGCTGACCTCGCCGGCGGCGACCCTGTCGTTGTAGTCCAGCAGGATCCCGGTCGAGACGGGGAACTCCACGAAGATGGGATCAAGCTTGGTCAGCGTCACCAGGGGGCCGGAGTCCGGTCCGACCAGGGCCCCCACGTCATAGGCGGTCAGCCCCAGGATGCCATCGAAGGGTGCGGTGATCCGGGTGTAGGACAGATTGAGGTCGGCCTGCGTACGTGCGGCCTGAAGCTGGGAAAGCGCGCCCTCGGCGCGGGCAAGGCTGGCGTCGGCGCGGTCGAGATCGGCTTGCGAGAGCGTTCCCCGGTCGACAAGGGTCTTGGTGCGCTCGCGTTCAAGCGAGGCAAGCTTGCGCTCGGCCTCGGCGGCCATGATCCGCGCGTCGATCTCGGCCACGGCGGCGCGGTAGCCGGCATCCTCGATGACGAAAAGCACATCGCCGGCGGCGGCACGCGCGCCCTCGCGGAAGGGGATCTCTTCGATGAAGCCCGAGACGCGAGCGCGCAGGTCGACCCGTTCCGAGGCGACCAGCCTGCCCGAGAACGACGCGCTTTGCTCGAAATCGAGCATCGTTGCGGGGGCGACCACGACGGCGGGGCGGGGCGCCCCTTCCTGCGCGGCGACGGACACCGGAACGAACAGGGCGGCGGCAACAAGGGCCGCGAGTGGCAGGCGCGGAACGGCAGGCATTCGATGGCCTCGGTGAGGGTGCGTTTCGCGGCACCTTGGCCCGTCCGGTCGGACGTTCCAAGAGAAAGTTTGAGTGATCCGGTTTGACGGGGTGGATTGCAACGCGGCCCGCGATCTGGGATCGAAGGGCCATGCGATCGCTCTTCGTGCACCAGAACTTCCCGGCGCAGTTCCGCCACGTCCTGCGCAGCCTTGTCGCGCGGCCCGGGGCGCAGACCGTCTTCGTGACGCAGACCGGCAAGCCCTCGATGCCCGGGGTGACCAAGGTCGAATACACGCCCCATCGCAAGGTCGCCAAGGGCATCCACGCTTATCTCGGTAGCACCGAGGCGGCGGTCATCAATGCGCAGGGCGTGGCGCGGGCCGCGCTGGCGCTGAAGGGCAAGGGCTTTGTCCCCGATGTCATGGTCGGCCACCCGGGCTGGGGCGAGACACTTTTCCTGAAGGACGTCTTCCCGGACGCGCCGCTGATTTCCTATTGCGAGTTCTACTATCGCGGGCGCGGCTCGGACGTGGGGTTCGACCCCGAGTTCTCGGACAGCTTTGACGCGGTCTGCAGGGCGCGCGTCCGGGCGGCGCCGCATCTTGCCGCGCTCGAGGCCGCCGATCTGGGCGTGGCGCCGACGCAGTGGCAGAAGTCGCAGTTCCCCTCGGCCTATCTCGACCGGATCGACGTGATCCACGAAGGCGTCGACACCGACCTTGTGCGGCCTGCGCCGGATGTCTCGATCACGCTGTCGAACGGCACGCGACTGACGCGGGCAGACGAGGTCGTCACCTATGTCGCGCGCAACCTTGAGCCCTATCGCGGCTTTCATTCCTTCATGCGCGCCTTGCCACACCTGCTTGAGGCCCGGCCCGAGGCGCAGGTCCTGATCGTGGGGGGCGACGAGGTGAGCTATGGCCGCTCGGCGCCCGAGGGCGGGACCTGGCGCCAGCACATGTTGGCCGAACTGGGCGGGCTTCCCGACCGGGTGCACTTCCTGGGCAAGCTGCCCTACGCGCAATATGTGGCCGTCCTGCAGCTGTCGCGGGTCCACGTCTACCTGACCTATCCCTTCGTCCTGTCGTGGTCGGCGATCGAGGCGATGTCGGCCGGCTGCGTGGTGCTGGGGTCGGACACCGCCCCGGTGCGCGAGGTGATCGAGGACGGGCGCAACGGCCTTCTGGTGGATTTCTTCGACGCAAGGGCCATCGCCGCGCGCGCAGCCGAAGTGCTGGCCAACCCCGCAAAGTTCGCCAGTTTGGGCGGCGCGGCGCGCCAGACCGCGGTCGAGGGCTTCCGCGTGGCCGACGGCTGCAGCCGCTGGATCGCGCATATGGAGCGGCTGGCGCGGCGCTGAGGGCCCCACGCCGCGCCCGGTGGCGGGCTCAGGCCATCTTGCGCGCCGCGTTCAGCGCAAAGCCCATGGCGATCAGCGACACGCCGTTCGAGATCAGGTCGATCCCCAGCAGAAGCCCAAGGATCACGGCGGCCGATTGCGGGAAGTTGGCGAAGACCATCACTGCCAGCACCACCGAAACCACGCCCGACAGCAGGATCAGCCAGAAGAACCGCCGCTCTTCAAGCGAGAAGGCGATGATGATCTTGAAGACGCCCGCGGCCAGAAAGAGGATGCCCACCAGCGTCGTCAGCGCCAGCATGCCCGCGAGCGGGTGCTGAAGGATCGAGACGCCAAGAAAGACGGCCAGCGCGCCCAGAAGCACGTTGCCGATCTTGGCCAGTGCCCCTTCGGCGCCGAAGGCGGCGACGATTTCCACGATGCCCACGAAGATGAACACCCAGGCCGCGATCGTGGTCGCCGCCATGCTGGCGACGAAGGGGTTGGCCAGCGCGAGGATGCCCCCCGCGATGGACACGAGGCCGATGACGACCCAGAGAAGCGACTTGCCCATGACGGGACCTTTCGTTCGTTTCGCCGCGCCGAGCCTGCGCCTTTTCCGGGCGTCTGGCAACGCCGGGGCAGGCAGGCCTGTCCCGCGGCTGCGTGACTGGGGCGGTCGACGGCCCCTGCCCATATCCGCTAGGATGACGCCGATGGACGGGGAAGGAATGGCACCATGCTTTTCAGGCGGTTCGGTCTTGCGGCCATTGCGGCGCTTGTGGCCGGAACGGGCTTTGCGATGGACGGCGTAAGCGTCACCGCGACCTATCGCGAACGCATCGCGATGCCCCCCGGCACCGTGTTCGAGGCCCGGCTCGAGGATGTCTCGCGCGCGGACGCGCCCTCGATCCTGATCGGCGCGGTCCGCATCGAGGATGCGGGCAACCCGCCCTACGCGGTGACGATCGACGTCGATCCGGCCGCGATCGACGAACGCTTCACCTACGCGGTCCGCGCCAGCCTGACGCACGAAGGGCGGCTTCTGTTCACCACAGATACCCATGTTCCGGTCCTGACGCGCGGCGCGCCGGACGCGGCCGAAATCGTCATGGTGCGCGTCGCCTCGTCCGAGGCAGCAGCAGCCGCGCCGCTTCACGGCCTTGACCTGCCGGCAAGTTTTACCGGCGATCTTCCCTGCGCCGATTGCGAGGCGATCCGCCATCACCTCGACCTCTGGCCCGACCAGGGCTTTCACTTGCGCCGCGTATGGATCGGCGGCGCGGCACCCCTGGTGCGCGACCACGTCGGGCACTGGTCGCTTGATCCGGCGCGCAATGCGCTCGTGTTGTGGACGGGCGGCGACGCGCGCCTCGAGTTCGCGATCACCGACGCCGGCGCGCTGCGGCTTCTGGACCAGGACGGGCAGCCCATCGTGTCGGACCTGCCGTACGAGCTGACCAGCCTGGGACGTCTCGACCCGATCGACATTGCCTTGCCGATGATCGGCGCGTTCACCCATTTCGCGGACGCCGCCAGCTTCGTCGACTGCCGCTCGGGGCGCCGGTTTCCGGTGGCGATGGAGGGCGACTACCTTGCGCTTGAACGCGCCTACATGGACGCGCGGGCCGAGCCCATGGCCCCGGTCGTCGCCACGATCGACGGGCAAGTGACCATCCGCGAGGGGATGGAGGGCGGTCCGGTCCAGACCGTGACGGTGGATCGCTTCGACGCGCTCTGGCCCGGGCTGTCCTGCGAACGGGCGCGGGCCGACGCAAGCTTCGACAACACCTATTGGCGCATCCACTGGCTTGACGGCACGACGCTCGACGGCGTTCCGGGCACGCGCGAGCCGCATGTCGTGTTCCGTCCCGATGCCTACGGTGCCACCGTGGGCTGCAACCGGATCAACGGCGGGTACGAGCGGACCGGCGAGACGGGCCTGCGCCTTCTGCCCGGCGCGATGACGCGGATGGCCTGCCCGCCGCCTCTGGACGAATGGGAGCGCCGCCTTGTCGAGGTCTTCGGGCGCGTGACGAGCCTTCGCATCCTGGGCCCGACGCTGGCCCTTCTGGACGACGACGGCGCGGTGATCGCGCGCCTCGAGGCGGTCTATCTGCCCTAGGGGGCAGGCCGGGATGCCTCAGGGAAGGGCCGGAAAACAGCCGGGATAGCCGAAGCCCCAGCGCCAGGGCAGCCCTGAACAGGGCGCGCCGCCGAACCGGACGGCGTTGAACATCGCCTCGCCGATGGCGCGGTAGGCAAGGCGGACCTGCTCTGGCGCGACCTCGTAGCGGGCGGCAAGCGCCTCGACGCGCGCCTCGCCGCCCGCGACCACGCAGGCGCGCAGGGCCTCGTCCGCGGCAAGCCGCGCGTCAAAGCTTTCGTCGGCCCCGGTCGTCGCGGTCGCCTTGGCGGCGTCGTGGTAGAGCCGGTCGTGGGCCACGCAGCAATCTTCCCAAGGGGGGCGGCCTTCATGCGCTTCGGCGAAGCCCGGAAAGATGTCGGCGACCACCGCCCAGGTCGTGGACAGCCCGCCGCTGCACCCATCGGTGACGAAGGGCGCAAGCGTCGCGCCGGGCGTGGCGATTTCGGACATGAGGGCGCGGTGGCCGGGCAATTCCAGCGTCCGGCGCAGGGCGGACAGGGCGCCGTCGCCATCGGTGTCCTGGGCATGGGCGGCGCCCGCGGCCACCAGCGCCAGGATCAGCGCGGCAATCCCGGCCCGTGGGCTCACGGCCGCAACTCTTCGGGCGGATCGAGGTCGAAGGCCACACCCACGCGGTCCCCCAGCGCGATCAGAAGCCGCGCCGCGGTGGGCAGGGTCGCGCGATAGTCGATGACCGCGCGCGCGAGTCCGGGATCGTCGGTGATCAACCCGTCCACGCCAAGCGAGATCATCCGCATCATGCCCATCGGGTCGTTGACCGTCCAGGCATAGACGTCCTTGCCCGCCGCGTCCGCGCGCGCCACCAGCTGGGTCGAGACCTGCGCCGCGTTGACGGCCAGGAAATCGCCGTCGAGCCCGGCAAGGTCGCCCACCGCGGTTGCCGCCAGAACGCCGGCCCGCCAGTCGGGGCGCAGGGTCCGCATCTTCTGAACCGCCGGATACTTCAGCGACATTGTGGCGATGTCGCCGGCCATGCCGGCCGCTTCCACCAGCGCGATCACCCGGTTCTCTAGATCGACGTCGTGGCCGTAGTATTTCAGTTCGATGATCACCCCCGCGCGTCCCTTGGCAGCCGCAAGGACGTCGCTCAGCAGCGGCGCGCGCTCATCTCCGTAGGCCGGATCGAACCAGCTGCCGATGTCGATCGCGGCTACATCGGCCATGGTGGCGTCCCAGACCTTGGTGGGCACGCCGGCCGATTTCATGAAATCGCTGTCATGGGCGACGATGATCTGTCCGTCCGCGGTTTCCTGCACGTCGATCTCGACCCAGTCGGCACCGTCCTCGATCGCCTTCAGGACGGCGGACATGGTGTTCTCGGGGCGCAGGCCCGCCGCGCCGCGATGACCGATGACCGCGACCTCTTCCTGGCCGTCGACGGTTTCCAGCAAAAGGCCGCCCGCGCCGATGCTGGTCAGCGAAAGCAACCCGACCGCGGCAAGGGTGAGGTTCGCCCGCGACAGAAGCGGCACGGGGCCGGCGGGCACCTGCGCCGCGGCGGCGCGCGGCGTCCGGCCTTCGAGGGCGCGGGTGAATTCGTCGTTCAGCAGATCGGCAAGCGCGCCGTTCGCCACGGCGTTCAGAAAGGCGTTGGCCGCCGACCAGACAAGGCCCACCAGGATCAGCGATCCGGCCACGAAGCGCAGCCGGTCGCCCAGAAGGTCCGGCAGTTCGGCCGCAACGATGCCGGCGAAGAAGCCGACGACCGCCGCTGCCGCCATGCGCAGCGCCAGCCACCACGCCAGATGCCCCAGCAGCTCGAGCCTGTGCCCGTCCATGCGCCGCCGGCTTTCCTGGAAGGCGCGGCGCGTGGGCAGGGCGTCGAAGACGGTCAGGTGGAGCGCCACCGCCCAGCCGGTGAGGCGCTCGGCAAGCAGCAGGACAAGGGCGATCACCACAAGGCCGATCAGCCCGACCGCGGCAAGAAAGGCGGGCGGGCGATTGGTGAGGTAGTAGTTGATGTCATAGTCGCGCAACAGCGCCGCCGCGATCAGCGCGGCCACGATCAGGAATGGCAGGGCAAGAAGCAGCACGCGCAGAAGCAGCGCCAGCGCGAAGCGCGCGAGGCGGGGCAGGGCGCCGGGAACGAAGGTCGCCGCCGCCTGCAGCGACCGCAGCGGATGGCGCGCGCCCTGGCGCAGGATCGCCGTCATCACCGCGACGTCGAGCACCGCCGCGACGATCAGAAGCGAGATCACCGCAAGCGCCCCGATTGCCCCGGCCGGGGTCAGAAGAAAGCGCGCGATATCCTGGTCGGTCAGCGCGCTCTGATCCGAGAAGGACAGCGAAACCGCCAGCAGAAGCCCGATCACCGGCACCAGCGTCGCCGTGGTGACCAGCCGGATGAAAAGGTGAACGGCAAGGAAGGGCGGCCAGAGCCGCAGGGCCTCGCGGTAGCTGTTCAGTGTCTCTCGCAGCATCTGGCGCGCGGCCCCCTTCGTTTCTGCCGAAAGGTTAGACGTCCCCGCCCCTGCTTGTCACCGTCCGATCGTCGGTCAATTGCCGGTCGCGGCCAGCACGACCGTGATCGGGATCGCGGCGCCGAGACCCGCGATCAGAAGCCCGGCAAGGGCGAAAAGGCCGTCGCGGGCCAGGAGGGACAGGCAGAAGAAGACCACCGCGGTGGCGAGGATCGAGGACGAGAACGGCACAAGCTCGAGGAACGGCATGAGCGCGCCGCAAAGCACGCAGGCGATCTGCGGCAAAAGCGCCAGAGGTGGCACGACAAGGAATTGCAGGCGCCGGTCGGCGCGCGCGTCGATCCAGGCCGCGGGGCCCTCGAGCCGCCGCAGCCCGGCGACAAGGCGGGCGCTGGTGATCCGCCGGCGCATCAGGAATTCCGGCAACCACAGGTGCGAGCGGAAGGGAACGATCATCTGGATCGCGATAATGGCGATGATCGTCCCGCAGACCGTCGACAAGAGCGGAATGCCGGAAAGCGGCGACACAACGATCAGCGCCGGCACGAGCAGGGCGGGAACGAACGAGGTCGCGCCGAAACCCTCGACGATCTCGCGCACGCTGACCGTGGGGTTGTGCGCCAGCGTGGCCACATGTTCGATGACGCCAACAAGGGTGGTATCGCCCGTGTCGCGAATGTCCCGAGGGTTGGTCATGTCCGTTTGCGCGTCCCTGTGGCGCGAGGCTCAGGTGAAGATCTTGCCGGGGTTCAGGATTCCGTCGGGATCGAGCGCCGCCTTGATCCGGGCCATCACGCCGACGGCAGGGCCAAGCTCGGCGCGCAGGTAGGGGCGCTTGCCCTGGCCAATGCCATGCTCGCCGGTGCAGGTGCCGCCCATGGAGAGGGCAAGTTCGTTGAGCCAGCCCACGAAGTCTTCGGCCTTGGCGATCTCGGCCGGGTTGTCCATGTCGATCAATGGCAGGACATGGAAGTTGCCGTCGCCGACATGCCCGACCATCGGGGCGATCAGCCCAAGCGCGTCAATGCGCGCGCGCGCCGCGGTGACGCAGTCGGCCAGCCGCGAGATCGGGACGCAGACGTCGGTCGAGATGCCGCGCGCGCCCGGGCGCAGCTGAAGCGCGGCCCAGTAGGCGTCGTGACGCGCCTGCCAGAGGCGGGTGCGGTCCTCGGGGCGGGTGGTCCATTCGAAGCCGGTTCCGCCGGCCTCGGCCGCGATCTCGCCGAAGAGGGCGGCCTGTTCGGCGACCGAGGCCTCGGTCCCGTGGAATTCCAGCAGCAGCAGCGGCGTCTCGGGCAGGGCCAGCTTCGAATAGGCGTTGACCGCGCGGACCTGGAGGGCATCCAGAAGCTCGATCCGGGCCATGGGAAGGCTGCTCTGGATCGCCGCGATCACCGCATCGCAGGCGGCGCCGACCGAGGGAAACGAGCATCGGGCCGAGGACATCGCCTCGGGGATGCCCTGCAGCTTCAGCGTGAGTTCGGTGATGATCCCCAACGTGCCTTCCGAGCCCACGAAAAGCCGCGTCAGGTCGTAGCCGGCCGAGGATTTGCGCGCCCGCGTGCCGGTCCGGATCCGGGTTCCGTCGGCCATCACCGCCTCGAGCGCCAGCACGTTGTCCTTCATGGTGCCATAGCGCACCGCGTTTGTGCCCGACGCGCGGGTGGCCGCCATGCCGCCAAGGCTTGCGTCGGCGCCGGGGTCGATGGGGAAGAACAGGCCCGTGTCGCGCAGGTGATCGTTCAGCTGCTTGCGCGTGACGCCGGGCTGCACCGTGCAGTCGAGATCGGCCGCGTGCACGTCTAGGACACGGTTCATCCGCGACAGGTCGATCGAGATGCCGCCCGAGGGGGCGTTCACCTGACCCTCGAGCGAGGTGCCCGTGCCGAAGGCGATCACCGGCACGCGGTGGTCGGCGCAGGCGCGCACGATATCGGCCACCTCGTCGGCGCTGTCGGGGAAGGCGACGGCGTCCGGCATCTGGTTGGGCAGCCAGGTCGTGGTGTGGCCATGCTGTTCGCGGATCGATCGACCCGACTGCAGCCGTTCCCCCAGCCTTTGACGCAGGATCGCGACGGTGGTGGCGATGCCGTCCTCGTTGCGTGCGGGTTCCGACGGTGCGGTCATCGGGTCTCCTTCCTGCGCGCGAGATAGGGGGCGCGGGGGGGCTCTGGCAAGGGGCGCATCCCGGCGGACGCCGAAAACCGCCCGCCGCGATGTCACACGCGCGATACAGATTTCGGTTATCCACAGGGCGAAACGGTCATGAATTGAGCAACTGACCCATGTCGCTTCTGCCCCCGCTTCGCCTGACCCGCGCCCGCGTCCTTCGCGACGGCGAGATGCAGGACCGCTCGGTCGCGATCGCGGACGGGCGGATCACCAAGGGTCCGCTGCCCGAGGTCGACCTGAGCGGCTACCTGATCCTGCCGGGCATCGTCGATCTGCACAGCGACGCACTGGAACGCCATCTGCTCCCGCGCCCGCCGGCGGCCTTCCCCGCCGCCGCCGCCCTTGCCGCCGCCGAACGCGAGGCCGCGGCCGCCGGCGTGACGACCGTCTGGCTGGCGCAGGGCTGGTCGTGGGAAGGCGGCATCCGGGCGCCGGAGGCCGCCGAACGGGTGCTGCAGGCGCATCAGGATCACCGGGCGCAGGCGGTGGTGGACCTCAGGGTGCAACTGCGCTGCGAGACGCATCTGGTCGATGGCGCACCACGGCTTCTGGCGGCGGTGCGGCGGTATGGGATCGACTATGTCACCTTCAACGATCATGTCGCCGAGGTGATCGACGCAGGCCGCGAGGCGCCGGCCCGGGTCGCCGCGCGGGCCGAGCGTCTGGGCGTGGCGGCGGAAGAGTATCTTGCGGCAGCCGGGGCGGCGCGTGTGCGCGCCGCCGAGGTGCCGCGCCACCTGTGTCGTCTGGCCGAGGCTTTCGACCGGATGGGCGTGGTCTATGCCAGCCACGACGATCCCGACGGCGAGACGCGCGAACGCTTCGCCATGATCGGCGCCAAGCTGGCCGAGTTTCCCGCCACCCGCCGCGCGGCCGCCACCGCGCGGGCGATGGGCGACCCGGTGATCCTTGGCGCGCCGAACGTCCTGCGCGGGCGCAGCCATTCGGGCCGCGTCTCGGCGCTCGATCTGCTGCGCGACAGGCTTTGCGACGCGCTGGCGTCCGACTACCACCCGCCTTCGCTGGCGGCCGCGGCGTGGAAGCTGGTGGACAGCGGCCGGATGGGGCTTCCGCAGGCCTGGACCCTTCTGTCCCGCAACCCGGCGCGGGTCCTGCGCCTTCCCGACCGGGGCGAGATCGCCACGGGCCGCCGCGCGGACCTCGTGATCGTGAACGAACGAACCCGGGCGATCGAGGCGACGATCGCGGGCGGGCGGCTGGCCTATCTGGCCGGCGAGGCCGGACGGCGGTTCCTGTCGGCGCCGGCTGCCTTCCGCCTTGCGGCGGAATAGGCGCCTATCGCATGCCTCCGGGCGCCAGGCCAAGGTCGTCGATCAGGCGCGGGATCGCCTCGCGGAAGCGGAAGAAGCCCGCCGTGGCATGGGGCCAGGCCGCAGCGTCATAGGGGCGCAGCACCCGGACGACATCAAGTCCCCGGCCGCGGGCCTCGGCCAGAAGCGGCGCAAGCCGGTCCGCCGCCGGACCCGTGGGAACATGGGGCAGGACGATCTGGTCGAGGTTCTGCGCCCGGGCCCAGTCCGACAGCGCCGATGGCTCGGCGGCCTCCAGCACCGTCACCTCGCCCAGTTGCGCGGCATGACGGGACAGCGCGTCGGCGATGGCGCCCCTGGTGAAGCTTTCCACCCGAGGCGCGACCGCCAGCGGTGACCGTGACCCGACGCCGGGAACGACCAGCGTCGCGGCCACCTGAAGGCCCGCCACGGCGAAGCCGGGCGAGAGGTCGTCCTCGGTCAGCACGATCCCGGTGCGGCGCGCGGGGTCGGGCCAGCCGCCTGGGGCGATCGGCTGCCGGGGCGGCGGCGGCGGGCCCTCGAGCGGTCGCGGCGCCTCGTCGAGTTGCCCGCGCGGGTCGAACCGCCCGCCGGTATGGCGGGCGATGTTCTCGGCCCGGGCGATGTAATGCTTGCCCGGCGTCTGCAGCCCGGCCACCCAGCGCCAGCTCAGCGTGTTCGAGGCGGCGTCGCCGTCCAGAAGGTGGCGCAGGAAGAAATCCGCGCCCAGAACCCAGGGAAGCCGAAGCGTGAAGATCCAGATCGACGCGGTCCACATCCGCGCGTGGTTGTGCAGATAGCCGGTCTCGACCAGCTCGCGCGCCCAATGGTCGAAACAGTCGATCCCGGTCTCGCCCCGGCACGCGGCCTCCCAGTCGCGGCGAAGCCCGCCCTCGGTCGCGATCCGGTCGAGGGCGCGGGAAAGCTCGGCCCGGTAGGCCGTCCATACGCCCGGCCGCATCTCGAGCCAGCCTTTCCAGTAGGTGCGCCAGAACACCTCCTGAACGAATTTCTCGGCCGCGGCGGGCGAATGCCGGCCAAGGACGGCCCTCAGGACCTCGTCCTCCGAGATCAGTCGATGTCGGATATAGGGCGACAGGACCGACACATCCGGATGGCCCGGGCGGTCGTGGTTGCGCCCGGCCGCATAGGCGCGGCCCGCGCGGGGCACGAAATCGCGCAGGCGGCGCAGTCCCTCGTCGCGACGGGGCGGATGGTCAGGCGGATGGTCGGGCCGTGTCATGCGCGGACGGTATGCCGCCCGGCCCGGGTTTCAAGGCGGCGACACGGCCGGACCGAATTCGCGCCTGCTGCCCTTGCAGCCCTCCGGGCGCGAAACTAAGACTCTGGCAACACTCCTTGGTTACGACCTTCCCCCGAGCACGAGGCAGCCCCAATGCACGATCCCATCGACACCTACATGAACCTCGTCCCTATGGTGGTCGAGCAGACGAGCCGGGGCGAGCGCGCCTATGACATCTTCTCGCGCCTTCTGAAGGAACGCATCATCTTCGTCAGCGGCCCCGTGCACGACGGGATGAGCCAGCTGGTGGTGGCCCAGCTTCTGCACCTCGAGGCCGAGAACCCGTCGAAGGAAATCTCGATGTACATCAACAGCCCCGGCGGCGTGGTGACCTCGGGTCTGTCGATCTACGACACCATGCAGTACATCCGTCCCAAGGTCTCGACGCTGGTCATCGGCCAGGCGGCCTCGATGGGGTCGCTGCTGCTGGCGGCGGGCGAGTCCGGCATGCGCTTTTCGCTTCCCAACAGCCGGATCATGGTCCACCAGCCCTCGGGCGGCTACCAGGGGCAGGCCTCGGACATCATGATCCACGCCCAGGAGACGCAGAAGCTGAAGGACCGGCTGAACCAGATCTACGTCAAGCATACCGGGCGAACCTTGAAAGAGGTCGAGAAGGCGCTTGACCGCGACAACTTCATGTCCCCCGAGGAAGCGAAGGACTGGGGCCTGATCGACCAGATCGTCGACAGCCGCACGCCGGCAACAGACGGCAAATCGTGATCGGCGGGGCGGCGAATTTGGCGTTGTGCCTCGGAATCGTCTGCCCTAGGCTTTGGACACTGACGATGGGTCCGCCGAACGCGGCGGTCCTGCCGGAACACCACAGGCCGGTGGCCGCAGGGGTATAGCGATGGCGACGAATTCAGGCGACGGCAAGAACACGCTCTACTGTTCGTTCTGCGGCAAGAGCCAGCACGAGGTCCGCAAGCTGATCGCGGGACCGACGGTGTTCATCTGCGACGAATGCGTCGAACTGTGCATGGACATCATCCGCGAAGAGACCAAGACCGCCGGTCTGAAGTCCTCGGACGGGGTGCCCACGCCGAAGGAAATCTGCGACGTCCTCGACGATTACGTGATCGGACAGGAACACGCCAAGCGCGTGCTGTCGGTGGCCGTGCACAATCACTACAAGCGCCTCAACCACGCCGCCAAGGCGGCCGACATCGAACTGGCGAAATCGAACATCCTGCTGATCGGCCCCACCGGCTGCGGCAAGACGCTTCTGGCACAGACGCTGGCCCGCATCCTCGATGTGCCCTTCACGATGGCCGACGCCACCACCCTGACCGAGGCGGGCTATGTCGGCGAGGATGTCGAGAACATCATCCTCAAGCTTCTCCAGGCCTCGGAATACAACGTCGAACGCGCCCAGCGCGGCATCGTCTACATCGACGAGGTCGACAAGATCACGCGCAAGTCCGACAACCCCTCGATCACCCGCGACGTGTCCGGCGAAGGGGTGCAGCAGGCGCTTCTCAAGATCATGGAAGGCACGATCGCCAGCGTCCCCCCCCAGGGCGGGCGCAAGCATCCGCAGCAGGAATTCCTGCAGGTCGATACGACCAACATCCTGTTCATCTGCGGCGGCGCCTTCGCGGGCCTCGAAAAGATCATCAGCCAGCGCGGGAAGGGATCGTCGATCGGTTTCGGCGCCGAGGTGAAGGACCCCGACTCCCGCGGCGTGGGCGAGGTCTTCAAGAGTCTCGAGCCCGAGGATCTGCTGAAGTTCGGCCTGATCCCCGAATTCGTCGGTCGCCTGCCGGTGATCGCCACGCTCGAGGACCTTGACGAGGCCGCGCTCGTCACCATCCTGACCGAGCCCAAGAACGCCCTCGTCAAGCAATACCAGCGCCTGTTCGAACTTGAGGACACGCGCCTGACCTTCACCGACGACGCGCTGAAGGCGATCGCCAAGCGCGCCATCGAGCGCAAGACCGGCGCGCGCGGCCTGCGTTCGATCATGGAGGACATCCTTCTCGACACCATGTTCGAACTTCCGGGCATGGACAGCGTCGAAGAGGTGGTGGTGAACGAGGAAGCCGTGGTCTCGGACGCCTCGCCGCTGATGATCCACGCCGACACCAAGAAGACGCCGGCGACGGCGGGCTGACGCCCCGGGTCTTCTTCTCTTTCGAAATACTCCGGGGGTCCGGGGGCAGGGCCCCCGGGCGCGATCTCGGGCAAAGGGGGCTGACATGCGACGCCACATCTCGACCGGGTCCCCCTTCGAGGCGCAGATCGGCTATTCCCGTGCCGTGGTCTGCGATGGCTGGGTCTTCGTCGCCGGGACCACGGGGTACGATTATGCTACGATGACGATGCCCGAGAATGTGGTCGACCAGTGTCGCAACGCGTTGGGCACCATCGCGCGGGCTCTGGCCGAGGCAGGCGCCAGCCTCGATGACGTTGTGCGTGTGCGCTACATCCTGCCCGAGACGGCCGACTGGCCGGCTTGCTGGCCGGTCGTGGGCGCGGCTTTCGCGACCGCGCGGCCGGCGGCGACCATGATCTCGGCCGCGCTGCAAGAGCCCGAGATGAAGATCGAGATCGAGGTCACGGCGCGCCTGCGTGGCTGATCCTAGACCCGGCCCCACCGACGCATTGCGGGTGGGGCGGCCGGGTCCCTTGGAAAGCCGCCGTTCGCCGGCCCACGGCCCGGTTCGAGGACGCAACCGGTATCGCCACCGCTATCCGGGGCGCCTGCCTTCAAAACCATGCCGCGATACGGTGTCACAAAATCACGTGCCGGCATGGGGATTTGTCCGGCGGATCGGACCTTTTGCCAGTGCCAGAAAGCCAACCCGCCGCCCCTGCGCAGCCTCCTGCTCCCCAAGCCAGTCCAGAATCGCCCGAGTGGTTTCTTCCGGCCTCTCCTGCTGGATCCAGTGCCCGCACTCGAGGCTGAGCACCTCGACGTTGGGGACAAGATCCTTGAGGGTTTCGGATGGCGGGATCATGTCTTGCGTCCCATGGATCATGAGGGCCGGATGCCGGATGACGGGGTCGATCTCCGACAAGATGTGCCAGTTGCGATCCATGTTGCGATACCAGTTGATGCTGCTGGTGAACCCCGACGCCTCGAAGGCGGACGTGAAGATCTTGAGGTCATCATCGTTCATGACGGGATCGCCAAGCGGCGTTTCCGCCATCGCGAGGTTGATCATCGTCATCCCCGGTTCTGGCGGTACAGAGGGCAGGTTCTTGCGGAACAGGTTCCGCAGGAACTGACTGGCGTTCTCGTCCAGGACGGCGTCCGCCACGCCGGGTTGGCGGTTGAAGTGGACGAAGTAGTTGTCGGGCCCAAACACGGTTTCCATGAACGCGATCCAGGGGACCGGCGTGCGGGGCTGGTAGGGCAGTGCCAGGTTGATGATCTGCTCCACGCGACCCGGATGCAGAAGCGCCATGCTCCACACGACGTTCGCACCCCAATCATGTCCCACGAAGGTAGCCTTCTCATACCCGAAATGGTCAAGAAGCGCTGCAAGATCGTCCGTCAGGTGGGCGATGTCATAGTCGGTGACCTCCGGCGGGCGTGACGAGTTTCCATACCCCCGCTGATTTGGAACGATGACGTGATAGCCCGCCGCTGCGAGGGCCGGCATCTGGTAGCGCCAGGAATAGGCGTGCTCGGGCCATCCGTGGCACAGCACGATCGGGTTTCCTTCATTCTCCCGGCCGGCCTCGAAGACCTCGAGTTCGACGTCACCCAGCGAAACGAGTGTCGGCGCTGGGAAATGAGCGTTGGTATGCATGGCTGAATCTCCTCGTTGATTGCATCGACGCTCGCCTATGCCGAAAGGGTTCCAAAAACCGACGCCCTTGTGGGGTAGAGTGCCGCCATGAACAGCCGTGTTCGACGGGACACGATCGTGCGGACCCTGCGCCGCACCGGGACAACGACCATCGCCGCCCTGATCCGAGAGGTCGGTGCATCGCGCAGCACGATCCGGCGCGACCTCTCGGCCTTGCGCGACGAGGGCTACGTGATCCAGGCTGAACAGGGACGGGGCGGCGGGTTGTCCCTCGATCCGGGATCGGTGCAGGCGACGGTCCGACTGTCGGTCGCCGAGGTGTTCGCACTCATCATCGGCGTGTCGAGCATGCGTGCCGCCCGCACGCTTCCGTTCTCAGGTCTCGCCGATGCCGGGCTTGCAAAGATCGAGAAGGCGCTGCCGTCAGACAAGCTCCGCGATCTGCGCCGCCTCATGGACTGCCTTTATGTCGGTCCGCTTGCCCCTCAGGTCTACACGTCGAACGTGGGCGAAATGGATCCTGCCCTGTTGCCCGCGTTTGAGCGGTCGTTCCTCGACCGGCTGCGCCTGAGGTTCCGGTATCGCGACGCGAAAGGAACCCGGACCGAGCGGCAGGTCGAGCCACAGGCCATGCTGATCCTGCCGCCGCTTTGGTATCTGGTCGCCGGGGACCCGGCGCGCGACGACGTCCGGCATTTCCGCATGGACCGCATCAGCCGACCTGAGGTCGTCGAAGGGTCCACGTTTCGATCGCGGCACGTTCACTTCGATGCCGGCGTGCAACCCGTTCGATACGCCTAGCGCCTATCGAGAGGCAGCAAGGCGCATTTCAGGTTGGGCTCGAACGCGGCACCCGGTCCCTTGTGTCGGACAACCGCTTCGTCGGGCGCCGCCGCCGGTCCCGACATCTGCGGCGATGGGGCCTGACCCTAGTCCAGCAGCCGCCGCGCGATCACCTGCGCCTGGATCTCGGCGGCGCCCTCGAAGATGTTGAGGATACGCGCGTCGCACAGGATGCGGCTGATCGCGTATTCCAGCGCAAAGCCGTTGCCGCCGTGAATCTGCAATCCGTTGTCGGCACAGGCCCACGCCACGCGCGCCCCCAGAAGCTTGGCCATCCCGGCCTCGAGGTCGCAGCGCTTGTCATGGTCCTTCTGCCATGCCGAGAAATAGGTCAGCTGGCGCGCCACCATGATTTCGACCGCCATCATGGCGAGCTTGCCGCTGACGCGGGGAAAGGCGATCAGCGGCTTGCCGAATTGCTTGCGGTCCTCGGCATAGCGCATCGACACGTCCAGCGCGGATTGCGCCACGCCGATGGCGCGCGCGGCGGTCTGGATGCGCGCACTTTCGAAGGTCTGCATGAGCTGCTTGAAGCCCTGGCCCTCGACCCCGCCCAGAAGGTTCTCGCCCTTCACGCGAAAGCCGTCGAAGCCAAGCTCGTATTCCTTCATGCCGCGATAGCCCAGAACCTCGATCTCGCCGCCGGTCATGCCCGGGGTCGGGAAGGGGTCTTTGTCCGTCCCGGGCGTCTTTTCTGCCAGGAACATCGACAGGCCGCGATAATCGGTCGTCGCCGGGTCGGTGCGCGCCAGAAGCGTCATCACGTGGGTGCGCGCGGCATGCGTGATCCAGGTCTTGTTGCCGGTCACGACCCAGTCTTCGCCGTCCTTCACGGCGCGGGTGCGCAGCGCGCCAAGGTCCGAACCGGTGTTAGGCTCGGTGAAGACGGCGGTCGGAAGGATCTCGCCGCTGGCAAGGGCGGGCAGCCAGGTCTGCTTCTGCGCCTCGGTGCCGCCGCACAGGATAAGCTCGGCCGCGATCTCGGACCGCGTGCCCAGCGAGCCCACGCCGATATAGCCGCGCGACAGCTCTTCCGAGACAACGCACATCGATGCCTTGCTCAGGCCGAAGCCGCCGTATTCCTCGGGGATGGTCAGGCCGAAGACGCCAAGCTCGGCCATCTCGGCGATGACCTCCATCGGGATCAGTTCGTCCTTCAGATGCCATTCATGCGCGAAGGGTTCGACGCGGTCGGCCGAGAAGCGGCGGAACTGCTCGCGAATCATTTCGAGTTCGTCGTCGAGGCCGCTTGCCCCGACGGTCAGGTTGGCGCGGCCGTCGCGCATCAGCGCGACAAGACGCTCGCGCGCGTCCTGGGTGTTGCCGTCTTCCGTCAGGCGCATCACGGCCGGGGCCGAAAGCGCGCGCGCGTCGTCCTGCGACACCCCCAGATCCTGAAGGCGCACGATTTCGCCCTGGCTCATCGGGATGCCGCCCCGGATCTGCGCCAGATACTCGCCAAAGGCGATCTGAAGGATCAGGCTTTCGGTCTCGCCCAGCCGCCCCTGCGCGTCGAGCCGTTCGGCCCAGGCCTGCATCTGGCGCAGAGCCTCGGCATAGGTGGCCAGCCAGGCCAGGCCATGCGCGGCGGTCTGGTGCGTTTCGATCAGGGCGGCCGAAACGCGCCCGTCGCGCGTCACCTTCGCCGCCACGGCCGACCGCGCGCATTCCAGAACCTCTTCGACCGCGGGCAGGGCGTCGCGGGTTGTGGCAAGCAGGCCGGGCAGACAAACGGGCGCAGGAACGGGCTCTGTCATGGCGATATCCTGTCCGTCATGCGGCATGGCAGCAACTCCTATTCTGCGACTGCGAGACAGTTAGGGCGATTTCTTCAGGTCAGCAACAAAATTCCAACTTCAAGCTGTAATTTGGCTTAAAATGTCGCGGCGGCTTTCCTCGTGCGGGCCGCCTGACGCCGCTTTTTCCTCGTGCAACCGTTTGCGCGACGCGCTACATCGACCTTGGACGAGGGAGTCGCCATATGCCGGAACTGGGACTTGCGGTCTGGGCCGCGGCGCTGGGGATCACGCTGTTTTCGGGCCTCGTGAAGGGGGCGATCGGGCTTGGTCAGCCGCTGATCATGGTCTCGGGGCTGACCATGGTGCTGGAGCCCAACCTCGCGGTGGCGGGGTTGCTTTTCCCCATCGTGCTTTCGAACCTGATGCAGACCTTCCGCACGGGCATCGCACCCGCGATCGCGGCGATGAAGGATTTCTGGCGCTACACACTGATCGTCTGCATCACGATAGCGATCTTCGCCCAGATCGTGCCGCGGCTCGATCCGCATGTCTTCTACCTTGTGCTGGGCGTCCCGGTGATGGCGCTGTCGCTGATCCAGCTCTTCGGGTTGCGACTGCATATCGCCGAGAAGAACCGCGGCTGGGCGGAATGGGTCGTGGCGACGATCTCGGGGGCGATCGGCGGGCTGACCGGCACCTGGGGGCCGACGACGGTGCTGTACCTCCTGGCGATCGACACCCCGAAATCGCGCCAGGTGGTGGTGCAGGGCGTGATCTACGGCATCGGTGCGGTCGTCCTGTTCGTCGCGCACATCAAGTCCGGGATCCTGAACTGGGGCACGGCGCCCTTCTCTGCGGCGCTGCTTGTCCCGTCGGTGATCGGCATGTGGCTGGGCTTCCAGATCCAGGACCGCCTGGACCAGGACCTGTTCCGCAAAGCCACGCTTGTGCTTCTGACCGTCGCGGGCCTGAACCTCGTCTACAAGGGGCTGAGCGCCTAGGCCGCGGGCATCCGCAGGTCCGCACCACCGGCGGGCACTGGACCTCTGCGCCGCCATGCGGCATATCGGGGCGAACGACATGCGAGGCGGCCATGGGCATCTTTACCCCGATCCTGCGCGCGGTGACCTGGTGGAACGGCCAGACCATCGGCACGCAGCTTTTCACCTGGCGCAAGGGCGTCAAGGTGGGCGAGGACGCGGACGGCAACGTCTTCTACCGCACCAAGGACGACAGCCGCCGCTGGGTGGTCTTCAACGGCGAGGCCGAGGCAAGCCGCGTCGGCCCCGACTGGCATGGCTGGCTGCACCGGACCTGGGACACGCCGCCCACGGAACGCCCGCTCGTACACAAGCGGTGGGAGAAGCCCCACCAGGAAAACCTGACCGGCACTGCGGCCGCCTATGTGCCGCCGGGGTCGATCCTGCGCCCCGAGCCGGTGGCGCGCCGCGATTACGAGGCGTGGCAGCCGGAGTGAGGCGATGACCGATCACACGACAGAAGTCGTCGTCGGCGCGGCGGTCGTGGCCGCGGCGGCCGGCTTCATCCTTTATGCCGTCCAGTTCGCGGGTGTCGGCGGACCGCAGGGCGACGACTATTTCCTGACGGCGTCGTTCCGGTCGGTCGAGGGGATCGCCGTCGGCACCGACGTGCGCCTTGGCGGCGTCAAGGTCGGCACCGTCACGGACCTCACGCTCAATCCCGCGACCTTCCGCGCCGACACGACCTTCACGATCGACGGCGCGCTGCAACTGCCTGAGGACACCGCGGTGGTGATCTCGTCCGAGGGGCTTCTGGGCGGCAACTTCGTCGAGCTTCTGCCGGGTGGATCGCCCTTCAACCTCGAGCCCGGCAGCGAGATCGAGGATACGCAAAGCTCGGTCAGCCTGGTTCAGCTTCTCTTGCGCTTCGTGACCGGAAGCGAAGACGGATGAGGGGCCATCTGGCGCTTCTGGTGGCACTGCTGGCGGCCCCCCTGGCCGCGGCCCAAAGTCCCGACGTCCCCGACGCCATCGAAGCTGTGCCGCTGGACGACCCGTCCCTTCGGCCGCTTCCTCCAGAAGCCCGCGACCGGGATATCGTGGAAGTGGCCGCCGGCGCCGTCCTGCGTGCGCTCGACAAGGTTTCAGGCGAGGTGGTCGAGCTTTACGTGCCTTCGGGCGAGACCAAGGACTTCGGCTTGATCAGCATATCGGTGGGCGAATGCCGATTTCCACGTGGCAACCCGGCGGGCGACGCCTACGCCTGGGTCGAGGTGCGCACGCCCGCGCGGGGCACCACGGATTTCCAGGGCTGGATGATCGCCTCCAGCCCCGCGCTCAACGCGCTTGACCACGCGCGCTATGACGTGTGGGTCATGCGCTGCATCAGCGCCTGAGGTGCAGGCAACGGCCCGGGGGCGTCGAAGTCGGCTCGGATCTTCAGCGCCTCGCTCAGGCGCCGGTGGTAGTCGTCCCGTGAAATCTCGACCGCGCCAAGGCTGGCAAGATGCGGCGTGATGAACTGCGTGTCGAACAGCGTGAAGCCCGCATTGCGCAGCCGGTCCACTAAGTAGCACAGCCCAACCTTCGAGGCGTCGGTTTCGCGCGAGAACATGCTTTCGCCGAAGAAGGCGCCGCCGATGGCGACGCCGTAGACGCCGCCGACCAGCCGTCCCCCGTTCCAGACCTCGATCGAATGCGCCCGCCCCATCGCGAAGAGCCGGATGTAAAGCGCCTCGATCCGGTGGCTGATCCAGGTTTCGGGACGGGCCGAACACAGCCGGACCACGTCGGCGAAGGCGCGGTCCAGCGTCACCTTGAAGGTCCCGTCCAGAATCCGCCGCTTCAGCGACCGTGAGACGTGGAAGCCCGTCAGAGGGAAGATTCCGCGCGAACGGGGGTCGACCCAGAAGATGTCGGGATCATCGCGCGCGTCGGCCATGGGAAAGACGCCGGCCGCATAAGCCTGCAGAAGCAGTTCGGGGGTCAGCCCATCCGACGCCATGACCGCAACACGCCTTCCACGTCACACCCGATGCCGCCGACGATAAGGCCCGGGCGTCGCCCGGCTCAACCCTCGCAGGAAGCGACCTTGCGTCACCCTTCTCCGTGGGCGCCCAGCCAGGTCTCGAGCCAGTGAATGTCGTAGTCGCCGGTCAGGATCTCGGGCGCGTCGAGCAGTTCGTGAAACAGCGGCACGGTCGTATCGATTCCATCCACGATCAACTCGCCAAGCGCCCGCTTGAGCCGCGCCAGCGCCTCGGGCCGGTCGCGGCCATGGACGATCAGCTTGCCGATCAGGCTGTCGTAGTAGGGCGGGATGGAATAGCCGGTGTAAAGCGCGGAATCCACCCGCACGCCAAGCCCGCCGGGCGCGTGATATTGCGTGACCTTTCCCGGCGAGGGCGTGAACTTTGGCAGTTTCTCGGCGTTGATGCGGATCTCGATCGCGTGGCCGCCGACCTTCAGGTCTTCCTGCCGGAAGGACATCGGCAGCCCGGCGGCGACGCGGATCTGTTCGCGCACCAGATCGACGCCGAACACGGCTTCGGTCACCGGATGCTCGACCTGCAGGCGGGTGTTCATCTCGATGAAATAGAATTCGCCGTCCTCGTAGAGGAATTCGATGGTTCCCGCCCCGCTGTAGCCGATGGCGGCAACGGCGTCGGCGCAGACCTTGCCGATGCGTGCACGGGTCTCAGCGTCGATGGCCGGTCCGGGGGCCTCTTCGAAGACCTTCTGGTGGCGCCGCTGAAGCGAACAGTCCCGTTCGCCCAGATGCACGGCCTTGCCCTTGCCATCGCCGAAAACCTGAACTTCGATGTGGCGCGGCTTGCCGAGGTATTTCTCGATATAGACTTCGTCGTTGCCGAAGGCGGCCTTGGCCTCGGCCCGGGCCGTGCGGAAGGCGGATTCCATCTCGGCGGCCGATTTCGCAAGCTTCATGCCGCGCCCGCCGCCGCCGGCGGTGGCCTTCACGATCACCGGATACCCGAATTCTTCGCCGATCTTCCTGGCGGCCTCGACGTCGGGCACGCCGCCATCTGAGCCGGGCACGACCGGCACGCCAAGCTTCTTCATCGTCTCTTTGGCGGTGATCTTGTCGCCCATGATCCGGATATGCTCGGCCGTGGGTCCGATGAAGGTGATCTCGTGATCCTCGACGATCTGCACGAAGGCGGCGTTCTCGGACAGGAATCCGTATCCCGGATGGATCGCCTGCGCCCCGGTGATCTCGCAGGCCGAGATGATGGCCGGCACCGACAGATAGCTTTGCGGGCCGGGCGGCGGACCGATGCAGACGGATTCGTCCGCCATGCGGACATGCATGGCATCGGCGTCGGCGGTGGAATGCACCGCGACGGACCGGATGCCCATCTCGCGGCAGGCGCGGATCACGCGAAGCGCGATCTCGCCGCGGTTGGCGATCAGGATCTTGTCGAACATCGCCCGGCCTTACTCGACGATCATGAGTGGCGCGCCGTATTCGACCGGGGCACCATCTTCGACCAGGACACGCTTCACGATCCCGGCCTTGGGCGAGGGGATGTGGTTCATCGTCTTCATCGCCTCGACGATGAGAAGGGTCTGCCCCTCGGACACGCGGTCGCCGACATTGACGAAGGCCGCCGCCCCCGGCTCGGGCGAGAGATAGGCCGTGCCCACCATGGGCGAGGTCACCGCCCCTGGCAGCGAAGCGGGATCGCCCGCGGCCTCGGCCGCGGCGGCGGGCGCGGCGGACGAAGGCGCAATCTGCGGGGCGTGATACGCCTGTGCCGGCGGCGCGTATTCGGCGATCACGGTCTTCGCCCGGCTGACGCGGACATTCAGACTGCCTTCCTCACCGTATTCGCGCTTCACCTGAAGCTCGGTCAGGTCGTTCTTCGCCAGCACTTCGGCAAGCGCCTGGATGAAGGCAACGTCGGCATCATGGGGGTGTTTCGTCATGCTTGTCCTCGACAGGGTCGGTTGACCGTCCTCATTATCCGGGCCGCTTATACGCCAGGGGGCGGGGGGTGAAAAGCGCTCGTAGGGGGCAGGCGGCGTTCATGGCGCCGAACGCCCGTCCAAGGGATAGCCGAACGCGTCAAGATAGGGGCGCAGCACCGGAAGCGCAGCCTCCATCGCCTTCGGGTAATTGCGCCAGCGCTCGGTGGCGCGGGTGTGCACGTTTTCCCGCACGGCCTGATAGCTGGGCGTGTTGACGAAGGTCTTTCGCGTGCGTTCGTAATAGGCAAGCACGGCGTCCTCCCACGGCACGCCAAGGTGATCAAGAATCCGCCGCGCCTGGCCGGGCAGGTCGGTGACCGTGTCCTCGTAGCGCACCTCGATCTGCGGAAGATCTATCCGGTCGCGCACGTCTAGCCAGAAGCCCATGACCTTGGCGTAGAACGCCACGGTGGTCGGCCAGCTGAGGAACTTCTTCATCGATCGGTTCAGTCCGAAACTCTGGAAGAAGCAGCTCAGGCAGACGTCGCGCGGGTCGCGCAGCGCCAGGATGACCCGGGACGACGGAAAGAGCCCGTTGATCGTGCCGATGTTGGTCAGGCTGAGCGGAAGCTTGTGAACGAAGACATCGTGATCGCGCCCCGACTGCGCGTCGACCCCGCGCCAGAACACCGACCGCGCCTCGTCGAGGGCCGCACGGTCGGCGGCTTCGAGGATTTCGCCCATCGGGCGACCCTGTCCGTACCGCGCCTCGAGCGCGCGCATGGCGTCCCGCAGGAAAGGCTGTTCTTCCGACGTAGCGACCCTGCTGTGGGCGGCCATGACCTGTTCGGTCAGCGTGGTGCCCGACCGGGGAAATCCGACCAGAAAGACCAGCCGCCGGGGGTCCGCTTCCGGGTAGCGGTCGATGCGGGCAAGGCCGCCCCCCGTGATCCAGGCTTTCTCCTGCGCGATCCGCCGGTCTGCGACGGTGTCGTCGATCGCCCGCGCCTTTGGCGTGTCCAGAGTGATCGCGCCCGAACGCTCGAAGGCCTTGAAGGCGGCGTCGTAGTCTTCCAGGCTGTCAAGGACATGGCCGAGTTCGTTCCAGAGGCTGGCCACGGTCTCGGGCGGGGACGTGACCTGGCCGATGGTCGCCAGCAGAAGCCGGCGTGCGGCCGCGTTGTCCTTCCGCCAGCGATAGACCCGGGCAAGGGCCGAGGCCGCGCGGGCATCCCTTGGCGCGGTGGCGATCACCTTAGCCAGAACGGGCTCGGCTTCGTCGTTGCGGTTCAGCCGTTCAAGGGCAAGCCCACTGAGCGACAGAAGGTCGGGACTGTCCGGCGTCTCGCGCAGGCCCAGTCGCGCGACCGAGAGCGCGCTGTCCGGCCGTCCAAGCCGAAGCAGGGTGCTGGCGATCGCGGCCACCACGGCCGTCTCGAAGGGGCGAAGCGCCGCGGCGGCCTCGAGGTGGGGGACCGCGCCGCGCTCGTCGTCCATGGCCATCAGGGTCCGGGCGATCCCGAGGTGTCCCTCGGCCTTTTCCAGCGCATCGCCTGGCAGCGCCGCAAGCTGGCGGAACAGCGCAAGCGCCTGCGGCAGTCGGCCGGCGTCTTCATGCCCCTGGGCCTGCTCCAGAAGCGCGGCGGCCCGGGGCGCCGCGACGGCGGCCTTGCGCAAGCAGCACGCCTTGTACTTCTTGCCGCTGCCGCAGGGGCAGGGATCGTTCCGTCCGGCCTTGGCCGCCGACGCCTGTCCAGCCATCTGTCGCCCTCATGACGTCCGGCGGTCCGCCCGCCGCCGGTTGCCCAAAGGTGTAGGACATGACGGGCGAAGGTTCCACCCGCATCGTTCGTGATGCCTTATTGTGCTAGGCGGTGCGGGCGGCCCCGGCCTGCCGCGACCCTGTTTTTTACCAGTTGATAAAATTCCGGGTTGTGGCAGAGTTTCCGCCAAAGAACAGGGAGACAACGATGCCCAACAGCCAGATGACCCCCGGCGTGGTCGCCGGGCGTCTTCCCGCCGACGCCTATTGCGAGAACTTCGCCGACGTGCAGCCGCCGCTTGGGCCGCACGAGGCGGCGGTCGCGGCGGACCGGTGCTATTTCTGCCATGATGCGCCCTGCATCACGGCCTGTCCGACCTCGATCGATATCCCGCTGTTCATCCGTCAGATCGCCACAGGCACGCCCGAGGCCGCGGCACGGACGATCTTCGAGCAGAACATCCTGGGCGGCATGTGCGCCCGCGTCTGCCCGACCGAGACCCTGTGCGAGGAAGCCTGCGTGCGCGAGGCGGCCGAGGGCAAGCCGGTCGAGATCGGTCGGCTTCAGCGTTTCGCCACCGACACGTTGATGGCCGCGGACGTTCATCCCTTCACGCGCGCCGCGCCGACCGGCAAGCGGATCGCGGTCGTGGGGGCGGGGCCCGCGGGCCTTGCCTGCGCGCACAGGCTGGCGATGAAGGGGCACGAGGTCGCCATCTTCGACGCGCAGGCCAAGCCCGGCGGATTGAACGAATACGGCATCGCCAGCTACAAGACGGTGGGTGGGTTCGCCCAGGCCGAGGTCGACTGGCTGCTGAAGATCGGCGGCATCACGGTCGAGACCGGAAAGGCGCTGGGCAAGGGGCTGACGCTTGACGGACTTGCCGCCGACTTCGACGCGGTCTTCCTTGCCATCGGCCTGAAGGGCGTCAACGCGCTTCGCGCCGCGGGCGAGGACCGCGACGGCGTGCGGGACGCGGTCGATTTCATCGCCGACCTGCGGCAGGCCACCGACGTGGCGACGATTCCCGTGGGACGCAACGTGGTGGTCATCGGCGGCGGCATGACCGCGGTCGACGCCGCGGTGCAGTCGAAGCTTCTGGGCGCGGAAAGCGTCACCATCGTCTACCGGCGCGGCCGCGAAAAGATGAGCGCCAGCACGTACGAACAGGAACATGCAACCGCGCGCGGGGTCCGCATCCTTCACAACGCGCGCCCCGTCGCGGTGCATGGCAACGGCCGCGCCGCCGAGGTCGAGTTCGAATACACCCGCGAAGGCCCGGGCGGCCTCGAGGGCACGGGCGAGACGTTCCGCCTGCCCGCCGACCAGGTTTTCAAGGCCATCGGCCAGACGCTTGACGGCGCGCCGGCCGGGCTGAAGCTCGACGGCGGCAAGATTGCCGTTACCGGCGCGGGCCGCACCTCGGTTCCGGGGGTCTGGGCCGGGGGCGACTGCGCCGCCGGCGGCGAGGACCTGACCGTGACTGCGGTCGCCGAAGGGCGCGACGCCGCCGAGGACATTCACGCAACGCTGATGGGAGTCTGAGCCATGGCCAACCTCGCGACCGACTTCGTGGGCATCAAGAGCCCTAACCCCTTCTGGCTGGCCTCGGCGCCGCCGACCGACAAGGAATACAACGTCCGCCGCGCCTTCGAGGCCGGCTGGGGCGGCGTCGTCTGGAAGACCCTGGGCGAGGACGGCCCGCCGATCGTCAACGTCAACGGCCCGCGCTATGGCGCGATCTGGGGCGCCGACCGGCGGCTTCTGGGCCTCAACAACATCGAACTCATCACCGACCGGCCGCTCGAGGTGAACCTGCGCGAGATCAAGACCGTCAAGCGCGACTATCCCGATCGCGCGATGGTGGTCAGCCTGATGGTGCCCTGCGAAGAGCACGCCTGGAAGGCGATCCTTCCGCTGGTCGAGGAGACGGGCGCGGACGGGATCGAGCTCAACTTCGGCTGCCCACACGGCATGAGCGAGCGCGGCATGGGATCGGCTGTGGGCCAGGTTCCCGAGTACATCGAGATGGTGACACGCTGGTGCAAGCAGACCACGCGGATGCCGGTGATCGTCAAGCTGACGCCGAACATCACCGACATCCGCTATCCCGCCCGCGCGGCCAAGGCGGGGGGCGCGGACGCGGTGAGCCTGATCAACACCGTCTCGTCGATCACCGCCGTCAACCTCGACACGATGAGCCCCGAGCCGTCGATCGACGGGCGCGGCAGCCACGGGGGCTATTGCGGCCCGGCGGTCAAGCCGATCGCGCTGAACATGGTCGCCGAGATCGCCCGCGACGCCGAGACGCGCGGTCTGCCGATTTCGGGCATCGGCGGGGTCACGACCTGGCGCGACGCGGCCGAATTCCTGGCGCTGGGCGCGGGCAACGTGCAGGTCTGCACCGCGGCCATGACCTATGGCTTCAAGATCGTGCAGGAAATGATCTCGGGCCTGTCGCAGTGGATGGACGAGAAAGGCTATGCCTCGGTCGCCGAGGTGTCGGGGCGCGCGGTGCCGAACGTCACCGACTGGCAATTCCTCAACCTCAACTACGTGACCAAGGCGCGCATCGACCAGGATCTCTGCATCAAGTGCGGCCGCTGCTACGCTGCCTGCGAGGATACCAGCCACCAGGCCATCGCGATGAAGCCCGGCCGCGTCTTCGAGGTGATCGACGAGGAATGCGTGGCCTGCAACCTTTGCGTCAACGTCTGCCCGGTCGAGGACTGCATCACCATGGAGCGCCTTGCACCGGGAACGGTCGATCCGCGCACCGGCAAGGTGGTCGAGGAGGACTACGGGAACTGGACGATGCACCCCAACAACCCGGCCGCGCGCGCGGCAGAGTAGGGGGCCATCCCGGCGCCGCCCGGCAAGCGTCACTAGCGCAGGACGTCGACCGTCGCTGTATCATAGGGCGCGTCCATCCGGCGCAGGCTTGTGAACTCGACCTCGGCCCGTTCCTCGGCGCTGGGCGGCACCTCGGGGCGCGCGCTTTCGGCGACCAGTTGGCGAATGGCCGCCCTCAGCGGGTCATCGTCGGGCGGCGTGTTGGACGCGGGATCCACCGGTGTATCGCTTGTTTCATCGGGTTGCCCGCCTGCGGTCCCGACCGCCGCCGAAGACGGCCGGATCGACGGTGCCAGCCCGTCCACTTCCACCGCGCCACCACGCACCGGGCCGGACACCGCAGCCTCTGGCGTGGGCGCGGGCGGTTCGGGGGCCGAGATCGTCGAGGGGGACGAGTCCGGGGCGGCCGTCTCGGCGCGCTGGGCGTCGAGAAGACTGCGCCGGAACGCCGGTGGTGGTCCGGCTGTGGCATCAACCGGGGCATCAACCGGGGCGTCGCGGGGCGCGTCTCCGGCATCGCCCTTTCCCGCGTTTTCGGTCCCGCTTTTCCCCGCCGGTGGGAAGGGCATCGGCGTGAACCGGGTGCCGAAGACCGCTGCTTCGGCGCGCGGTCCCGGCCCCATGCCTTCGCGCCGGTCCTCTTGCGGCAGCGCCGCCGCCGTCGCGGGCTGGGGCGGAGGATCGACCCTCTCGGCAGCTTCCGGCCGGGTGCCTGCCGCTCCAGCCTCGCCTGGGGAGGCGCTGCGCGGGTCCTGGCCCGGCTGTCCGCCGCGCGGCGAGTGGGCGGTCACGCTGCTTCCTCCCGGTCCATAGGGGTTCATGGCGACATTCGAGAACATGCCCGGCTCCTTGGCGAAGCCCCCACGCCGTCAGGCTAGAAACCCGGCCTTACCCGAAGGTAAACGACCGCCGGGAATTCTTCACCAAGGTTAACGCGGGTCGAGCGCGCGCCGGAACAGTTCCGTCAGAAAGGCCTCGGCGCCGGCGAAATGCCCGTCGCCGTCCGGGGCAAGGATGGCCCGGACCTGCACGTCGAAATCGGCGTAGTGCTGGGTCGTCGCCCAGATCGAGAAGATCAGGTGGTGCGGATCGAGCGGCGCAAGCCGCCCCGCGTCGATCCAGGCCCGGATCATCGCGGCCTTCTCGTCGACCAGCCGGCGCAGCGGCCCCTCGATTTCGGGCAGCATGTGGGGGGCGCCCTGCACGATCTCGTTGGCGAAAAGACGGCTTTCGCGAGGATAGGCCCGCGCCATTTCGAGCTTGCGCCGCACGTATCCCAGGATCTCGTCGACCGGATCGCCTTCGGGATCAAGCGCACGCAGCGGATCGAGCCAGGTGTCGAGCAGATGGGTCAGAAGCGCCGTGTGGATCGCCTCCTTCGAGGCGAAGTAGTAAAGCAGGTTGGGCTTCGACAGTCCCGCCACCTCGGCGATCCGGTCGAGCGTCGCGCCCCGGAACCCGGTGGCCGAAAACACCTCGAGCGCGGCGTCGAGGATCGCTTCGGTGTTGCGTTTCTGGATGCGGGTGCGGGGCCGGGGCACTTGGATCGTCATGGCGTCTGGGCGGTCCTGGCGTCTTCTCCGGGTCTGGTCCGGGGTCTGGTCCGGGCTCGTCCCGGCGGTTCGGCAGAGCGCCGCCACGGCACGGGTCCGCGCCGCTTGACTGCCCCATTCGCTCTGCTAGCGTGATCCTGACCAACTGGTCAAACCCTTTGCGCAAGGCGCCCGATCGGCGGCGCCCCAAAATCACAAGGAGCCGGGCCATGGCCCTCGATCGTCCGTCGGTCCCCAACGACCTTTCCGCATTCTGGATGCCCTTCACGGCGAACCGCCAGTTCAAGAAGGCGCCGCGCATGCTCGTGTCCGCGGACCGGATGCACTACAAGACCGCAGACGGGCGCGAGATTCTGGACGGCACGGCGGGCCTGTGGTGCTGCAACGCCGGCCACAACCGGCCGAAGATCGTCGAGGCGATCCGCAAGCAGGCGGGCGAGCTTGACTATGCCCCGGCCTTCCAGATGGGCCATCCGAAGGCCTTTGAGCTGGCCTCGTCGCTGCGCGACATGGCGCCGAAGGGGATGGAGCACGTGTTCTTCGTGAACTCGGGGTCCGAAGCCGTGGATACCGCGCTGAAGATCGCGCTGGCTTACCAGCGGGCCATCGGTCAAGGCACCCGCACCCGCCTGATCGGGCGCGAGCGCGGCTATCACGGCGTTGGTTTCGGCGGCATTTCCGTGGGCGGGATCGTGAACAACCGCCGCATGTACGGCACGCTTTTGACCGGGGTCGATCATCTGCCCCACACCCACCTGCCGAAGAACGCCTTCAGCCGCGGCCAGCCCGAGCATGGCGCGAACCTTGCCGACGAACTCGAGCGTCTGGTGGCGCTGCACGGCGCCGAGACGATCGCCGCGGTGATCGTCGAGCCGGTTGCGGGCTCGACCGGCGTCATCCTGCCGCCGAAGGGGTACCTCCAGCGGCTGCGCGAACTGTGCACCAAGCACGGCATCCTGCTGATCTTCGACGAGGTCATCACCGGCTTCGGGCGTCTCGGCGCGGCCTTCGCGGCCGACTTCTTCGACGTCCAGCCCGACATGATCACCTGCGCCAAGGGCCTGACCTCGGGCGTGATCCCGATGGGGGCGGTGCTGACCACGCCCGAGATCCACGACGCCTTCATGACCGGACCCGAGCACCTGATCGAGCTGTTCCACGGCTACACCTATTCGGGATCGCCGATCGCCTCGGCCGCCGGTCTCGCCACGCTCGAGACCTACCGCGAGGACCGGCTGTTCGAACGCGCCGCCGAGCTTTCGGGCTATTGGGAGGAGGCGGTTCATTCGCTGAAGGACTGCCAGCATGTCATCGACATCCGCAACCTCGGTCTGATCGGGGCGATCGAGCTTGAACCGATCCCGGGCGAGCCCACGAAGCGCGCCTTCACGGCCTTCCTTCAGGCCTATGAAAAGGGCATCCTGATCCGCACCACGGGCGACATCATCGCCATGTCCCCGCCGCTGATCATCGAGAAGGCGCATATCGACCAGCTGGTCGAGACGCTGCGCGGCGTTCTGAAGACGCTGCACTGAACGTGGGGCACAGGGCCGCCCGGGCATCGGCCCGGGCAGGCCCTTGCCGCGCCGCGGCGGGACAGACCGGGTCAAGGAGAGCGAGCACCGATGCCAGCACCGGGCGAGAACCTACAGATCAACGGCCAGCGCCTTTGGGACAGCCTGATGGAGATGGCGAAGATCGGGCCTGGGGTGGCGGGCGGCAACAACCGCCAGACGCTGACCGACGCCGACGCCGAGGGCCGCGCGCTCTTTCGCCGCTGGTGCGAGGAGGCGGGCTGCACCATGGGCGTCGACAAGATGGGGACGATGTTCGCCCGCCGCGAGGGCGCCGACCCTGACGCTCTGCCGGTCTACGTCGGCAGCCATCTCGACACCCAGCCCACGGGCGGAAGGTACGACGGGGTGCTGGGGGTGCTGGGCGGGCTTGAGATCATCCGCACGCTCAACGACCTCGACATCCGGACGCGGCATCCCATCGTCGTGACCAACTGGACGAACGAAGAGGGCACGCGCTTCGCCCCCGCAATGCTGGCCTCGGGCGTCTTCGCGGGCGTGCACAACCTCGGCTGGGCCCACGACCGGAAGGACGCCGAGGGCAAGCGCTTCGGCGAGGAACTCGGGCGCATCGGCTGGATGGGCGAGGAAGAGGTCGGCGCGCGGAAGATGCATGCCTTCTTCGAGCTGCACATCGAACAGGGCCCGATCCTCGAGGCCGACGGCAAGGACATCGGCGTGGTCACGCATGGGCAGGGCCTGTGGTGGCTGCAGGTGACACTGACCGGAAAGGACGCGCATACGGGGTCCACGCCCATGAACATGCGCGTCAACGCCGGTCTCGGGATGGCACGGATCATCGAACTGGTCCACCGCATCGCGATGGACAACCAGCCCGACGCGGTGGGCGCCGTGGGTCAGGCCAATGTCTATCCCAATTCGCGCAACGTCATTCCCGGCAAGGCGGTCTTCACCGTCGACTTCCGCAGTCCCGAGCGCGCGAAGCTTGACGGCATGCGGGCGCGGCTCGAGGCCGAGGCGCCGGGGATCGCGGCCGGGCTGGGGTTGGGGATCGAGATCGAACCGGTCGGGCATTTCGACCCCGTGGCCTTCGATCCCGGCTGTGTCGGGGCGGTGCGGGCGGCGGCCGAACGGCTGGGCTATTCGCACATGGACATCGTCTCGGGTGCCGGGCACGATGCCTGCTGGATCAACCGCGTCGCGCCCACGGCCATGGTGATGTGCCCCTGCGTGGGCGGCCTGTCGCACAACGAGGCCGAGGAGATCAGCCCCGAGTGGGCGAAAAAAGGTGCCGACGTGCTGTTCCATGCGGTCGTGGAAACGGCGGGAATCGTGGAATGACGCGGCACGAGGCCATCACCGACGAAACCGCGTTGCGCATCGACCTTGCGGCCGCGATCCGGCTGGCCTGCCGGGCGGACTGGCACGAGGGCGTGGCGAACCACTTCTCGGCGGCGGTGTCGCCGGACGGTCGGCGGTTCCTCGTGAACCCGCGCTGGGTGCACTGGAGCCGGGTGCGCGCCTCGGACCTGATCCTTGTCGATGCCGACGACCCCCTGACCATGAACCGCCCGGATGCGCCGGACCCGAGCGCCTGGGCCATTCATTCGGCGATCCACCGCAGCCTGCCGCAGGCGCGGGTCGCGCTGCATATCCATCCGCCCTATGCAACCGCGCTTGCGGGCCTCTCCAACCCGCGCATCCTGCCGATCGACCAGGTGACGGCGCGATTCCACAACCGCCTCGCCTATGACATGGATTTCGGCGGCATCGCGAGCGAGGAGGCCGAGGGCGCGCGTATCGCCGCGACCGTGGGCAACCACCGCGCGCTGATGATGCAGAACCACGGCGTCACCACCTTCGGCGCGACGGTGGCCGAGGCCTGGGATGCCCTCTACCACCTCGAGCGGGCGGCGCGGACGATGGTGCTGGCATTGTCCACGGGCCAGCCGCTGGCCGTGATGCCCGAGGCGCTGGCCGAGGCGACGGCCGCAGCGTGGGAGGACTATGCAGAGGCCGAGCATGCGCATTTCGCCGAGATGAAGCGGGTCCTCGACCGCGAGGCGCCGGACTACAGGGACTGACACGCAGGCGCGCCGGAGGCTGCGTCCGCCGCCCACGAAAGACACGGGGAGAGAAAGCCACATGAGCACAGTCATCAGGAACGGCACGATCGTCACCGCCGACCTCAGCTATGACGCGGATGTCCTGATCGAGGGCGGGACGATCGTCGAGATCGGCAAGGGGCTGAAGGGCGACACCGTGCTGGACGCGACCGGCTGTCTTGTCATGCCCGGCGGGATCGATCCGCACACCCATCTCGAGATGCCGTTCATGGGCACCTATTCCTCGGACGACTTCGAGTCGGGGACCCGCGCGGCGCTGTCGGGCGGCACCACGATGGTCGTGGACTTCGCGCTTCCCAGCCCCGGGCAGGGGCTTCTGGACGCGTTGCAGATGTGGTCGAACAAGACGAGCCGCGCGCATTGCGACTATTCCTTCCACATGGCGGTCACCTGGTGGGGCGAGCAGGTCTTTGACGAGATGAAGGCCGTGGTCGACCGAGGGATCACCTCGTTCAAGCATTTCATGGCCTACAAGGGCGCGCTGATGGTCAACGACGACGAGCTCTTCGCCTCGTTCGGGCGGTGTGGCGAGCTGGGCGCGCTGGCGATGGTGCATGCCGAGAACGGCGATGTCGTGGCCGAGTTGCAGCGCAAGCTTCTGGCCGAGGGCAACACCGGTCCCGAGGCGCATGCCTATTCCCGCCCCCCCGAGGTCGAGGGCGAGGCGACGAACCGTGCGATCATGATCGCCGACATGGCGGGGGTGCCACTTTACGTCGTGCACGTCTCGTCGGAACACGCGCACGAGGCGATCCGCCGGGCGCGGAGCCTGGGCCGCCGGGTCTGGGGCGAGCCTCTGATCCAGCACCTGACGCTGGACGACAGCGAGTATCGCCATCCCGACTGGGACCATGCCGCGCGGCGCGTGATGTCGCCGCCGTTCCGCGACAAGAAGCACCAGGACAGCCTTTGGGCGGGGCTTGCCTCGGGGTCGTTGTCGGTGGTGGCGACCGACCATTGCGCCTTCACGACCGAACAGAAGCGCTTCGGTGTGGGCGACTTCACCAGGATCCCCAACGGGACGGGGGGCCTCGAGGACCGGATGCCGATGCTCTGGACACATGGTGTCGCGACCGGGCGGCTGACGCCCAACGAGTTCGTCGCGGTGACCTCGACCAACATCGCCAAGATCCTGAACATGTATCCCAAGAAGGGCGCGGTCCTGGTGGGGGCCGACGCCGATCTGGTGGTCTGGGACCCCAAGGCGTCAAAGACGATTTCCGCCGGCACGCAGCAATCGGCGATCGATTACAACGTGTTCGAGGGGCACGCGGTCACCGGCCTGCCGCGCTTCACGCTGACGCGCGGGCGTGTGGCGGTGACGGAAGGCAAAGTCGCGCCGAAGGAAGGCCATGGCCAGTTCGTGGGGCGCGCGCCGAAGGGCGCGGTGAACCGTGCGCTGTCGACGTGGAAGGAACTGACCGCGCCCCGCCCGGTGCAGCGATCGGGCATTCCGGCGAGCGGGGTCTAGGTGAAGGTCGCGCTCATCACGGCGGGCGGCAGCGGCATGGGTGCGGCCTGCGCCCGGCGGCTGGCTGCGGATGGCCATGCCGTCGCCGTCCTGTCGTCCTCGGGCAAGGGCGAGGCGCTAGCGGCCGAACTTGGCGGCATCGGCGTGACCGGATCGAACCGGTCGGTCGAGGATCTGACACGGATCGTGGACGCGGCGATGGACCGGTGGGGCCGGATCGATGCCCTGGTGAACAGCGCGGGTCACGGACCGCGAAAGCCGGTTCTGGATCTTTCGGACGAGGACTGGCAGACCGGGATGGAGGTCTATTTCCTGAACGTCGTCAGGCCCTTGCGGCTTGTCGCGCCGATCATGGCGGCGCAGGGTGGGGGCGCGGTGGTGAACATCTCGACCGCCTGGGCGTTCGAGCCTGCGGCGATGTTCCCGACCTCGGCCGTCTTTCGGGCCGGCCTTGCGGCCTTCACCAAGATCTTCGCCGACGAGTGGGCGCCCAAGGCTGTGCGGATCAACAACGTCCTGCCGGGATGGATCGACAGCCTGCCGGCGACCGAGGAACGGCGGCAGGCCGTGCCGCTGGGGCGCTATGGCAGTGCGGACGAGATCGCGGCGACGGTGGCCTTCCTTCTGTCCGACGGGGCGGGCTATATCACCGGCCAGAACTTGCGCGTCGACGGCGGGCTAACGAGGAGCGTCTGAGTCTGGCGCGCATGAAGGGTTTCTTGGAATGGAAGCGCGGGTGGATCTCCGGGCAGGTGGCGATGGCATGACAGCAGACCGCACGGCCGGGACGAAGCCGGTGATCGAGGCCACGGATCTTGGGCTGACGTTCGAGACGAAGGATGGCCCTGTCCACGCGCTGACCGGCGTCACCCTGTCGGTCGACAAGGGTGATTTCGTCAGCTTCATCGGGCCGTCGGGGTGCGGCAAGACGACCTTGCTGCGCGTCGTGGCCGCGCTTGAAGCGCCAACCGAGGGCACGATCACCGTCAATGGCATGACGCCCGACGAGGCGCGGCGCGCACGGGCCTATGGCTATGTCTTCCAGGCGGCGGGCCTTTATCCCTGGCGCACGATCGCGGCAAACGTGAAGCTTCCGCTCGAGATCATGGGTTATTCCCGTGACGAACAGGAGGAGCGCGCGCGAAAGGTGCTGGCGCTGGTCGAACTGACGGGCTTCGAGAACAAGTACCCCTGGCAGTTGTCGGGGGGCATGCAGCAGCGCGCCTCGATTGCGCGGGCGCTGTCGTTTGACGCCGACATCCTGCTGATGGACGAACCCTTCGGCGCGCTCGACGAGATCGTGCGGGACCGGCTGAACGAGGAACTGCTCAAGCTTTGGGAGCGGACCGGAAAGACCATCGGCTTCGTCACCCATTCGATCCCCGAGGCGGTGTATCTGTCGACCAAGATCGTCGTGATGAGCCCACGCCCCGGGCGGATCACCGACATCATCGACAGCCCTCTGCCGCGCGATCGACCGCTCGACATCCGCGACACGCCCGAGTTCATCGAGATCGCTCACCGCGTGCGCGAAGGCCTTCGGGCGGGGATGGGGGACCATGTCTGACGCGCCGTTCCGCGAGGCGACCCTCGCCGATCTGCCGGGCTGCGCGATGCCTGCGCTCGGGCGGCAGGGCCGGCGAACGCGTCCGGGGGCGGGGGCGTCTGGCGCCGGGCCGCGCGGCCTATCCCTTGCCCAAGACGGCTTCGCGGGTGCCCTAACTCTTGCGGCGGAAGAGCGCGGGCATGCCATCGGCAAAGCCCAGATCAGGCAGGCCCGGACGATTCGTTCCAAGGGACCGGACCTTGTGAGCGTCGAGCCGAACCCGGATGCCTGCCGCTTCGCGGCGCGCGAGGGGGTCGTTCCCCTCGGGCACGGACGCGACATCCTGACCGACGATGGCTTTTCGGCGCTGGCGCCGCGCTGGCACGGAACCCCGGCATGAGACGCGCGCTGTCGGTCCTTGTCGTCGTCGCGGCGCTTGTGGCGGTGTGGTATGCCGCCGTGGCGCCGATGAACATCCACACCGTTCTGGACCAGGCCGCGCGCGACGGGATCGAGGTCGCGCCGCCCGAAGCGGCCGTGCGCCGCGACATGGGCGGGATTTCCCTTGTGCTGCGCAATCCCGGCGCGATCCCCCTGGCCTATGCCCAGGAGCGTCCCCAGCTTCCCGCGCCGCACCAGGTCGTCTCGGAGCTGTGGAAGACCACGGTCGAGCAGAACGTGACCTCGCGCCGCAGCCTTGTCTATCATGCGTGGATCACGCTGTCGGCGACGCTTCTGGGCTTTGGCATCGGCACCGTTCTGGGCGTGCTTCTGGCGATCGGTATCGTCCACAACCGGGCCATGGACATGAGCGTGATGCCCTGGGCGATCGCCAGCCAGACTATCCCGATTCTTGCCATCGCGCCGATGATCATCGTGGTGCTGAACTCGGTCGGCGTCACCGGCCTGATCCCGAAGGCGCTGATTTCGGCCTATCTGTCGTTCTTCCCGGTGGTCGTGGGCATGGTAACGGGGCTGCGCAGCCCCGACGCGATGCAGCTTGACCTTCTCAGAACCTATTCCGCCGCCCCGCGCGAGGTGCTGTGGAAGCTGCGCCTGCCGGCGTCGATGCCGTATCTCTTCACCTCGCTCAAGGTCGGCATCGCGGCCAGCCTTGTGGGCGCGATCGTGGGCGAACTGCCGACCGGCGCGGCGGGCGGCCTTGGCGCCCGGCTTCTGGCGGGAAGCTATTACGGCCAGACGATCCAGATCTGGTCGGCGCTTTTCGCGGCCGCGATCCTTGCGGCGGGCATGGTCGGTTTCGTCGGCCTGATCCAGCGCTGGACGCTGCGCCGCATGGGGATGGCGACATGAGCGACGTCACCGCCCCGCGCCGCGATCGCGGCTGGCTCGACCCCGAAACGATCCGGCTTGCGGCGGGCTTTTCGGTCGCGCTGCTTCTGTCCGCGCTGTTCGAGCCCCGGCTGCTGCCGGTCCTCGCGGTCTGGGGGGCGCTCTGGTGGGTCAACGTGCAGCTGGCGAACCTGCCGCGCACGCCGGTCACCCGGATCGCCGTGCCGGTCATCTTCGGCGCCACGATCCTGATCCTGTGGCAGATGATCGTCCGCGCGCTTGACGTACCGGGCGTCATCCTGCCCGCGCCGACCGACATCGCCGCGCGCATCGCCGTGTCCGCGCCGATCCTGTGGGTCGACTTCGTGCAGACCTTCGTGAAGGGCACGCTCGTTGGCTATGCCATCGGGTGCTCTGCGGCCTTCCTCGCCGCGATCGCGATCGACCGCTCGCCCTTCCTCAGGGACGGCCTGCTGCCGGTCGGCAACTTCGTGGCCGCGCTGCCGATCATCGGCACGGCGCCGATCCTGGTGATGTGGTTCGGCTTCGACTGGCAGTCGAAGGCGGCTGTGGTTGTGGTGATGGTGTTCTTCCCCGTGCTCGTGAATACCGTGCAGGGCCTGCAGGAGACGACCGCGATGCAGCGCGACCTGATGCAGACCTATGCCTCGGGTTACTGGCAGACGCTCTTCAAGCTTCGCCTGCCCGCGGCGATGCCGTTCGTCTTCAACGGGCTCAAGATCGCGTCGACGCTTGCGCTCATCGGCGCCATCGTTGCCGAATTCTTCGGCTCTCCGGTGGTCGGCATGGGATTTCGCATCTCGACCAGCGTCGGGCAGCTTGCGCTCGACATGGTCTGGGCAGAGATTACGGTGGCCGCGATAGCGGGGTCACTGTTCTATGGGGTGGTGGCCCTCATCGAAAGGTGGGTGACCTTCTGGCACCCGTCCCACCGGCACTGAATGACAACAGGGGAGTCTAGACAATGAAGTATGTTCTGGCGGGGATCACGGCGCTTGGCATGGCCGCGGGTGTGGCGCAGGCAGCCGATGACGTAACGCTGCAGCTCAAGTGGGTGACGCAGGCACAGTTCGCGGGCTACTACGTCGCGCTCGAGAAGGGCTTCTTCGAGGAAGAGGATCTGAACGTCACGATCAAGGCCGGCGGCCCGGACATCGCGCCGCCGCAGGTGATCGCCGGCGGGGGCGCCGACGTCATCGTGGAATGGATGCCCGCCGCGCTTGCCGCGCGCGAACGCGGACTTCCGCTGGTCAACATCGCGCAGCCCTTCAAGTCGTCGGGCATGATGCTGACCTGCTGGGCCGATTCGGGCATCACCGGCCCCGAGGACTTTCCCGGCCGCACGCTGGGGGTCTGGTTCTTCGGCAACGAGTTCCCGTTCCTCAGCTGGATGAGCCAGCTCGGCATCCCGACCGAAGGCGGCGCGGACGGCGTCACGGTTCTCAAGCAGGGCTTCAACGTGGATCCGCTGATCCAGCGCCAGGCCGACTGCATCTCGACCATGACCTACAACGAATACTGGCAGGTGATCGACGCGGGCGTGACGCCCGAGGAGCTTGTCACCTTCAAGTACGAGGATCAGGGTGTCGCCACGCTTGAAGACGGCCTTTACGTCCTTGAAGAGAACCTTGCCGACCCGGCCTTCGCCGACAAGATGACCCGCTTCGTGCGCGCCGCGATGAAGGGTTGGAAATACGCCGAGGAGAACCCCGACGAGGCGGCGATGATCGTGCTTGAATACGACGAGACGGGCGCCCAGACCGAAGAGCATCAGAAGCGCATGATGAGCGAGGTGGCCAAGCTGACCGCCGGCTCGAACGGCGCGCTCGATCCGACCGACTACGAGCGTACCGTGGCCTCGCTCCTGTCGGGCGGTTCGGACCCGGTGATCTCGGCGGCGCCGGAAGGGGCCTGGACGCATCAGATCACGGACGCCGCGCTGAACTGAGGCATTGTCCTGCAAGAACGTCAACGGCGCGCCCCCGGGGCGCGCCGTTTGCGTTTGGCCGCGCGGCCTCCGTCAGT